>NZ_JAFREM010000009.1 GCF_017377575.1 Candidatus Enterococcus moelleringii | reverse complement strand
CGACTTATGTCACAGCCTCAATGTATTATCTATGCTATTAATACGGATCGCCGTACTCTTGACTATAGGCGTAATAACCCATCCGCTGCAGGTCCATCGTTTTTTCGATGGTCTGCTGATCTGTGAAATCGACGGCCTTTAGTAAAGCTTCGGTAAACTCTAGAGCTGCGGTTCCGTTAGCAGTTACTAAATTGCGATCCTGTACGACTTGTCGCGAGTGGAATTGCTGAGGATTTATGTACTGAGAAGCTTCTTGCCAAGAAATTTGAGGATTGCCGGTGTGATGATAATCGCTTAGCAGTCCATTTTGGGCTAAAAAATCCACTGCGCCACAAATTGCCCCCACCACTATTCCATTGCTTAAAGCCTGGGCGATGGTTTTTTTCAGTAAAGAATTTTTGAATTCCCACGAGCTGCCTTCTACTAACACTAGCAAGTCCATTTTTTTCGGTATTTTTTCAATTGTGTAATCCACTTCCGTTTTGAAGCCGCCCATGGAAGTCACTTGTTTGGTTAGGGAAGCCGTTTTGATAGTCCAATTTTTCTGTTGATTCAATTGACTGGCTAAATAAGCTATTTGCCAGTCGGCATATTCCTCCAACAGAAAAAAGATCGCGCGTTTCATCAATGGTTTATCTCCTAATCGTGTTTTAAGTATTTTAACTTTACCGGCTCTTTATCCAGCAAAGCTTTTATCCTTTGCTTTTTTCCTGTCAATTTAAAATCAGAGGTAAGAAGGCTGCGTAACCGTTGCTAACTATTTTTGGCTGTTTCCCCGCAGCTGCTACACACCTTCTTGCCTCTATCCTGTCCTTCACATTATACAGAACATACGTTCTTATGTAAAGGACAGAATGAGCTAATGGTAAATTTCCACTGCCTTCCACAAAAAGCTTTGTGTTAGATTTTTCGCAAAATTATTTGAGGACTTTGAAGGAAAAAAAGTGAGAAATCCTTGACTTCTCCTAATAAATCGGAGTATTATAAATACGAACATACGTTTGCTAACGATTAGAATATGCTCAACTTCTTGCTAGAGCTATGGTTTCTGTTCTCTTTTTATTTCGAATTAGATAAGGTGATTTCATGAATTTCAACTACGAATTAGAACCTACAGGTGATTATGCCTTTATTGATATGAAATCCTTTTATGCCAGCTGTGAGTTGGTGGCTCGCAACCGCCATCCGCTGAAGGATTTGCTAGTGGTGATGAGCCATGCCGACAACACTTCCGGTTTGGTTTTGGCCAGCAGCCCGATGGCAAAGAAAATGCTGGGCATCAGTAATGTCACCCGCATTTGGGACCTGCCGACGGTGGAGGAAAATCCGATGGTAAAGGATTTGATCGTCGCCCCTCCTCGCATGCGCTATTATATTGCGGAAAATTTGAAAATTCAAAAGGTCATCCGCAAGTACGCGGCGGATGAGGATATTATGTGGTACTCCATTGATGAAGGGGTGGTGGATTTGACCCACAGCTTGAATTATTTCGTCCCTCATAAAGAGCTGTCCCGCAAGAAGAAGCTGAACCTGGTGAGTCAAATGATTCAAAAGGACATTTTGAATACCACCGGAATTTATTCCACCATCGGGATGTCCAACAGCAACCCGCTGCTGGCTAAGCTGGCCCTAGATAACGAAGCCAAGCATGATCCAAATATGCGGGCTTCCTGGAACTATTCCGATGTTGCAACCAAGGTATGGGGCATGCCAGAGATCAGCGATTTTTGGGGTATTGGTCATCGGATGAAAGAAAATCTGCAGGAGATGGGAATTCACTCCATCTATCAGTTGGCCCATGCCGCGCCTTACCGTTTAAAGGAACGCTTCGGTGTGATCGGTTTGCAACTGTATCATCACGCCAACGGGATTGATCGGACAAAAATTCAGGAACGCTACGTTCCCAAATCTGAAAATTTGGGAAACAGCCAAATTCTGCCGCGGGATTATCGCGGTGAAGAAATGCCCTTAGTCATTCGCGAAATGGCAGAACAGGTGGCGATTCGACTGCGGCGCAAACAGGCCAAAACCGCAACCGTCTCCTTGTCCATCGGGTATTCAAAAAATGAGTTGGAAAAAGGCTTCAGCCGTCAGTTAAAAATTACGCCCACTGATAATACCGACCAATTAACCGGACACTTGCTGCACTTATTTGATAAATTTTATGACGGAAGCTTGGTTCGGAACATTAGCGTCTCCTATTCGCGGCTGATTTATCATGCCGGTAGTCAGTTGAACCTGTTTGAAGAACCGGAGGAACAAATCAAAAATGAGAAGCTGGATCAAATCATGGACAAGATTCGCGGGAAATACGGCTTTGTTTCAATTGTCCGGGCCAGTTCTACCTTAGAGCACGCCCGCAGCTTGGATCGCGCCAATTTAGTGGGCGGTCATGCCGGCGGCGCAGGTGGTCTGGACGGATTATAAAACTAAATCTACCTAACTAGAAAGAGCACGAACCTATGGATCAATTACTTTTTGCAAAAAAAAGCAGCGATACGAAATATACTGTACATTTTATTAGTAGAAAAGGAACAATTATTCAAAAGTACCTATGCAGCTTTCACACCACTTCCCATCACTACAGGGGAAACGGACCAAAAGCTGCGCAAAGGAAGTGTCCACGGCGCACTGTAAATAACGTTGGTTATTTGGACATCCCTTTTTTTAGACAAATTAAACTGCAGGAATTGATGAACGGTCACTTGACCCCTTCACTTTCTGGCAATTATTAGTGGAGGTACGAAATTATGGGTGAAGCATTTATGTCCTATCACTCTGACCCGCTGATTCGCGACTACGAAGATCGCGGCATGGCCAAATGGATGGGATTTTACTTAAGTGAACATACAGCGGAAATGGCGTTGGAGAAAAAGGAACGGGAGACATTGTGGCTTAGAAAACCGCAAATGAGTGAATTGGACATCTCCGATACGTTGGAAAAAGCTTACACGACCCGCTGTCCAATTGAAATCCAGTTAAGTGAACTGAATCCTGATGGCTATGCCTATGAAGACATTGTCGGTGTAATCGAAGGCTTTAAAACGACTAGTATTTTTGTGTCCCATCCTGAGACCGGCGTTCAAGTCATTCCTGGTGATGCCATCAACCACATCAGTCTGCTTGATCCGGTTAAATGGAGTGAGCTGCAGTGACCTTGAATGTCGAAGGAGCTGAATTTGACAATTATACTGAAAACGTTGAAGAATTAATGAGAGATTTTATGGACTTTGTGGTAACTGAGGTTCCTTTTTTCGCCTTACAGGATCAGCTGCTTTACTTGATGAACAAGAGAAGCAGCACCCGTTTTAAAATACATGGTGATCGGACAGTTGATCACAAGGATCACATTTTTTACTTTCGCTTAAAAACCGTTCCGGAAAATCCTCGGCTGCGGATTTATCATTATTTGGGGATGGATTTGGAGCGGAAAGGAATTTTTCCCCATTAAGAACAGAACTAGGAGTGTCTGAAGCTGACACTCCTTTTTTTGCATGAAAATCAGTGAGGAAATTCCGGGTATTAGGCGTTAGAAATTCCCAAACAATCAACTAATGCGTTATAAAAGCCATTCTCGTCATTAGTCTTAGTCACAAAATCCGCTGCCTGTTGCACTGGCAAAGGTGCATTGCCCATAGCAATTCCCACCCCGGCATGCTGAATCATCGGCACATCGTTATAGTTATCACCGATGGCTAAGGTATTTTCGATGGCGACCTGATAGTGATCAGCTAAGGTCTTCAGCGCACTTAACTTCGATACTTGGTTGTTGACGATCTCCAGGTAACTGTCTTTAGAGCGTTGGAAATCAATACTGGGAATTTTAGCCTTAGCCAGTTCTGTTTCAAGAGCTTTGATTTCCTCGGGGGAACCCATGCACAGGATTTTATGAATCGGATGATTTCCGTTTAAAAAATCCTTTAGCGAAACAACTTCAGCTCGGATTTCGGTAATTTCCTCCTCCTGCTTGACCCAATCATCTTCTGCTTCCACCAGCCATCGGTCCTCCGAGTACACATTGATGCTGATGTTAGGAAATTTGGAAGCAATCAATTGATAGACCACCAGTGCATCCAGCCGCTCCAAGGTCAAACTGGCTAAATGATGAAATTCACCCTCTTCATACTGGGTGATTAAGGCGCCGTTGAAACATACTAGCGGCGTGGTTGATTGAATCTTCTCCGCAATCGGCAGCATTCCCCGTGGTGAACGGGCAGATGCTAAAACAACTGGGATGGCTTTTTTAGCTAAATCAGCGATCAGCGCTTGGCTTTCTGGGCTGACCTGGTGTTGAGAATCCAATAAGGTCCCATCAATATCGGTTAAGATTAAAGAAATTTCCTGCATGCTTGTTTCCTCCTAATAAATAAATTCGCAATCCGCTTTAAAATAGCTCTTTTCTTTCGGCGATAGAGCTTGGTCGCTAATCACCACGTCAATTTGACTTAGCTCGGCTCCTTTATAAGGGGCTGATTTTTGAAATTTTTGCGCCTCACTGACTAAAACGATTTTGCGGCTGCGGGAGACCACCGCCTGCTTCAAGCAAGCATTGGTTTCTTCCTTATAATAGATCCCATCCTCTTCAATGCTGGCCGCACCAATGAAAGCCAGATCAAATTTCAACTGCTGGATTTCCTGCAAGGTTTGGGTCCCGAAGAAAAAGCGATTGTCGGTATCCAGTTCACCGCCGAAAACATGGGTGGTCAGGCCGCTGTTCATCCCTAAGGCAAAGGCATTGTCCAAGGAATGGGTGTAAATCTTGCAGCTTTTTTTCAGCTGCTGCGCTGCGATGGTTAACGTTGTTGAGACGTCTAAAAAGCAAGTCGCATTTTCAGGCAAATACTCTACCACTTTTTGCGCCATCCGTTCTTTTTCCGGCAACAGCAGAGTCGATCGTTCAAAGAAATCCAAGACCTTATTGCCAGTATCGGCCAAAATAATGCCCCCATGGGTGCGGGTGGCTAAACCGCTTTTGGTGACTTCTAGAATATCCCGCCGCGCAGTGTCGGAGGAAATCTCAAAGGTTTCCATGATTTCGTTTTTGGTTAGACTGGTCTTTTCCAATAAAAGCTGTTGAATTTTTTGAATCCGTTCCTTTTGGTACATGTCTTCGCCTCCTCAAGAATAGTATAAGTTCTTCATTAAGCATTTGCAATCATTTATAAGTATTTATAAATGATTGCGCAAACAAAAATCATAGAATTAAGTCAATATCACCTGCCTGGTTTAGTAAGCGCTTAATGAGAAAATAATTAGGATCTACTTTGACTTGAACCATTCTTCCCGCTATAATTGAATCTTGGTGTCTCAAAACAAGGATATAAAATAGAAAGAAAATGAGGTTGGCTATGTATTTACAAAGTTGGAAGGAAAATCCAATTAAGGAAGTGTTGGCGGGAATTGTCGTGTCTTTTGCACTGATTCCTGAAGTAATTGGTTTTACGATCATTGAGGGGATTGACCCTATGATCGGTTTGGTTTCATCGTTTTTTATTGCTATTATTGTTTCGTTTCTAGGTGGACGCCCGGGAATGGTGTCGGCAGCGGCGGGTTCTATGGCGCTGGTGATGGTTCATTTGGTGAAAAATTACGGGCTGGAATATATGTTTGCAGCGACGATTTTAACTGGCTTGATTCAGCTGCTGTTGGGCTTGTTCCAGGCGCAAAAGCTGATGAGCTGGATTCCCAAGCCGGTGATGCTGGGCTTTGTCGATGCGTTGGCGATTTTGATTTTTATGGCGCAGTTTGAACATTTCCAACATGCTTCGATCTTTATGTATGCTTTGGTGATTGGCGGGATTTTGTTAATGGTCTTTGCGCCGAAAATCATCAGTTTTATTCCGGCGGGTTTAATTGTTATTGGTGTGTTGACGGCAGTAGCTGTGTTCGGCCAACTTCCGGTATCGACGATTGGTGATTTGGGAGCTATTACGCCGCGTTTTTCGGCCTTTCATATACCAATGATTCCTTGGAATTTTGACACACTGAAGATTATTTTCCCTACTTCGCTGGCCTTGGCCTTTGTTGGGATGCTGGAAAGCTTACTGACCGCAGAAATCGTGGATGAACGGACGAATACAGAAAGTCCGAAACGCCAAGAGCTGTTGGCCCAAGGCAGTGCCAACTTAATCAGCGGCATTTTTGCTGGTGTCGCAGGTTGTGCCATGATCGGACAAACGATTATCAACTTGGACTCAAAAGGTCGCGGCCGATTGTCTACGGTGGTGGCCGGGGCCTTTATGATGATTCTGATTTTTGCTTTGCGGCCGTTATTACTGCTAGTTCCGATTGCGGCTTTAGTTGCGATTATGACAGTAGTGGCTTTCAACACCTTTGACTGGGCGACGATTCGTTACGTTAAGGAAGCACCGAAAAAAGACGTGCTGATTTTCTTAGTAACGACCCTTTCAATTGTCGCCACTGGAAATCTAGCGATTGGCGTGCTGGTAGGCGTCTTGATTAGCGCGGTATTATTTGTTCGTGGGATTTCGATTTTAAAGGTGAAGAAAGACAATTCCATCATCAAAATTTCTGGCGAGCTATTTTTCGCAACCACAACTAAAATGAAGAGTAAATTAAGTGCTTTGGAGCTGACAGAAGAGCAGCTGACCCTTGATTTGTCGGAGCTGCGTATTTGGGACAGCACCGGTGCTGAAGAGATCATCAAGTACAAGGAGAAATTACGGGAAACCAAACAAATAGCTGTCATTTCCCCTAATTTGCCAAGTAATGATTTGATTCAAAGCGCGAAATTGTATACGTAAGCAACCCCCGGAGCTGAATGCTTCGGGGGCTTTTTTTGTGATGTATGCAAACTCACTGATTTCAATTCCGAATAGTATTTTACAATATGGAAAGCCTGATCCAGCTAAGCATTATTTTCAGCACTTATAATTATATAGTTTCGTAAGCTCCCTCTCTAACAATCCAGTATTTGTCAGTTTTATAAGTTAAGCGTCTCATTCAACTGCAAATTTTAATCCGGGAAATAATAACAAAAAAAACATATACTAAACTAATTACGTCTAGTTTAAAATCTATAAATCTGTTCCCCAAACTAACATTTTTATTATTTACGATCTCTACAGCGGAAGCCTTTTAAACACAACGAACAATACCTCCTTTTAGCTATCAAAGTGTATATATAACTGTCAGAATTTCGATTTTAGTAATTTTATCCCTGATAGTGAACAAGCATTCGTTTTTTAACCGCGAACAAAATAGGCTAATTGTCTAACGAAACAGAAGAAACTACTAATGTTACAGCCTAATTGAAATAGAATCGTCCAAGATTGCGACCCGTTAAAACCTCAAGCAGCCCTTTCCTTTTCTGAAAGCCCTCTTTAATTTCCAGAGCTGGTCATAATGATAACTTTATTGGCTCTCTCACCTTCCATTTGGTCCATCAGGGCTGCTCCTCCCATATTTCGATCCTAAGTCATTAAACTAAAAACGTTAATCTGAAACAAAAAAAGTTTAATTACTTTAATAAAAAAGTTAGAAAAGCAACTTTTGTTCCTCTCCGCCTCTCTCCTCATTAAATAACAAAATGACGGATACAATAATGTCCTTGGCTATCATTTGATAAGCAGACAGCCCTTTCCATCTCCCACCCTCATATTTTTTTAATTTTGTTATTGCCTTTTCTTCACAATTCGTCTATCATGTTCTTATAATTACATAGACAGACAAGGAGCTGCTAAAATGAAACCGTCAACAAAAACAAAAGTATCTACCCTTAAATTCACTCAACTTACTTCTCTAAAACCAGCTGGAATGTCCAAACGCTTTCAAAATCACTTTGAAGAGGTTCAGGACGTGGCCTATTTGCTGCAATGTGCGGTGATGGTTCTAGTGAAAAATGCTCTTTCTCCCCTTGATTATTCCAACATGGCAAAAGATGTGATTTGCAAACTATTGTTGGAGGGTGACGTCAAAGCTTTGGCCCCTGTACGCCATTTTTGCGTCTACTTTGAGCATTATTTTTCTGAAGCAGATTGGGCGAAGGTCATTGCCCGTCTATTCAAGAACCAAAAGGAGTTTTTAGCAGTTACCGCCTCTACCCAAAAAACAGCTGATCACTTACATAATATGCTCCACTGTGGCAAGCGTCAGCCTAAAGAGCTGATGAACATCGCCACTGTCTTCAAAGACGCCAACGGCAAAAAACACCGCTTTACCTTTAAGGATGTCGATCCTTGTTACACTACTGAAGAAACCACTGAACTCTTATCTATTTTGACAACGCTGACAATCTTTGAAAAAGACGGCGTGCGGCGCTTTACGGAACTGGTTCGCTATATTTATCATTCGACGACTCCGGTTTACGATGCGGAAGCACAAGAAGAAAAGACAGAAGAACAGATTGGGGGAAAAGTCGAAGAAAAGCTGGAGAAAACAGCATCTTTCGCAGCCCATCCGCTTCAACCGCAGTTGGAGAAAGCCCTGGCAGCTTTGGCTCTAGTCAAAGCTGATGACAAGTCGGGTTCCGTTCTATTGATGGAGTCGCCCAGCTTCCTGCAAAGAAATGTTTATGCCGGCAAGAGCGCGGACGAAATAGCCGCACACATGTTTGATGGGTATAGCCATTCACCGGCAGACGATCCCCAGGAACTCCAAAACAGGATCCTTTCAGCTTTAGTTGACGGCCTAAAATTAAAAGATACCTCAGCAACCTCTGATCGTAAAAACCAGAAAGCTTCGGGAGAATCCTCTGAAGCTGCTGATAATTCGCCCCAAGACCCGCCAAAGGACAAAAAGAAAAAGTCCAAACGAAGAAACAAAGAGCGGAAGGGCTACATGTCTAAAGAAGAGATAGAAAGACAACGGAAAGAAAAGGAACTAGATCAGAAGGCTCGCAAGAAACTAGGGAAAAAGAAAAGGGGCAAGAAGAAAAAGCGTTAGTCTGCGGCTAAGTTATGGAGAAATCTACAGCAAAAAATCGATAAATCCACTAGTTAGCTGGATTTATCGACGTTAGACTGATTTAGCTTTGGTTCATCGATTGCAGGCGATACATATCGGCATACAATCCGTCTTGCTGCAGCAGGGCTTCGTGATTGCCCCGCTCCACAATGTGACCCTTGTCTAAGACTAAGATCAAATCGGCATTTTTGATGGTAGACAAACGGTGGGCAATCGCCACTGTGGTGCGGCCCTGCTGCATATTAGCCAGAGCTTCCTGAATCAGGCCTTCGGTTTCGGAATCAATATTGGCAGTGGCTTCATCCAGCACCAATATTTTCGGTTCAGTGACCATGGTGCGGGCAAAGGACAACAGCTGTTTTTGTCCGCTGGAGAAGCTGGCACCATGCTCCACTACTTTAGCTTGATAATTACCCGGCAGCTGGCGGATAAAAGGATCAGCCTGAACGAATTTCGCCGCTGCTTCTACTTGATCGTCGGTAATGCTGCGATTGAACAGACGAATGTTGTCTTCGATATTGCCGTAAAACATAAAAGCATCCTGAAGCACCAGACCCATTTTCTCCCGCAGCTCCGTCATAGGAAATTCACGAATGTCGTGACCGTCAATCAAAATTTGGCCTTCGTAAAATTCGTAAAAGCGCAGCAGCACATTTATAATCGAGCTTTTCCCGCTGCCGGTGTGCCCCACTAAGGCCACCGTCTCGCCAGGATTAACAGTGAAGGAAATGTTGTTCAGCACTTTATTTTCGCCATCATAAGAAAAAGAGACATCCCGGAATTCGATTTTCCCGGCGGTGATTTTTTCTGCTGCCTCGGGATTTTGTGCCGGGGTAATTTCCTGATTGTCCAAAACCGTCAGCACCCGACTGCCGGCCACCAATCCGTCGGTGAAGGTACTCAAAAAGTCCATCATCTGAGTCATCGGCCGGAAGAAAGCCTGCACGTAGCTGGTAAAGGCATAAATCAGTCCCACTTCAATCGGGGTTATTTCGGCCCGCATGCCAAACAAGGTTAAAGACAGAGCCACTGCCAAAATATACAGCAGATTAATAATCGGCGCCAACAGCAGCGAGTTGATTTTAATCATCGCTTGGCGAGTTTCCAAATACTCTTCATTGATGTCGGCGAATTCCTGACTCAAGCGAGCCTCCTGCTTAAACTGCTGAATAATCGACATGCCGGAAATTGATTCGTTGATTTTAGTATTCAGCTGGCTCAGCCGTTCCCGCATGGTACGGTAAACTCGCGAGCTGAATTTTTGATAATAGGCAATCACAAACAGCAAAATCGGCAGAAACACCAAATTTACTAAGGCAATCGTCTGATCAATCTGGAACATCGCCAGTAAAGATGACACCACCGCAAAAATCCCCGTCAACACCATCAAAAACACCTGCCAAAATTCAAACAAGGTTTCAGTATCGTTAGTCACTCGGGAAACAATCGAGCCCGCCGGAACGCGATCAAAGTAACGCATTCCTAAAGTATGGAGCTTTTCAAACAAATGCACCCGAATGTGTTGATAGGTTTGCAAGGAAGCATAGTTGTAAAGAAAGCCTTGATAAAACCAGACTACCGCTTTAATCATCGTTCCCAAGAAATACAATCCGGCAAAAAAGAGAATCGTTCCGGTGGTAGCCGATTGCCGGCTTAGATGATTATCAATGAACACTTGGATAATCCGCGGCAGCAGTACGTTGATTACTGCCAGCAGCAAAGCAAAGCCGATGGCTAGAAAGAAGGTGCGGCGAAAGGGTTTGGCGAAAACAAATAATCGTTTGATGATCCCCACCTGCTCCTTTAAGGGCATTGAGGTTTCCGCTGTTTTTGTTTTTTCCATTAGGCTTCCCCTCCTTCGATTTTGGCTTCCAATTGTTGTTTGATCCACATTTGCCGATACCAGCCGTCGTTTGCCAACAGCTCCTCATGGGTTCCCCGTTCGGCAATCCGGCCTTCATCCAAGACAATAATTTCGTCAGCATGCATCACACTGCTCAAGCGATGAGCCGCAATGATGGTGCTTTTTTGCTGGCGATAGGTTTTGATGTTGGCTAAAATTTGTTCTTCAGTTTTGGCATCCACTGCCGAAAGGGCATCGTCTAAAATTAACAGCTCCGGCTGAACAATCAAAGCACGAGCAATCGAAATCCGCTGCTTCTGTCCCCCTGATAAGGAGACACCCCGTTCACCCACCAGCGTATCGTATCCTTTCGGTAATTGCTGGATGTCTTCATGAATCGCCGCCAAGTCCGCTGCCTGCTCCACCTTTTCCTGAGAAAACGTGGGATCAGCAAAGCGAATATTTTCCCGAATTGACATGGAAAAGAGAAAATGATCCTGCGGCACATAACCAATCGAATCCAGCAATGCGCTCAAAGTATATTCTTTAATATCGTAGCCGCCAAACAAGATCTGACCTTGATAGGCATCCTGCTCCCGCAGCAACAGCTTCAGCAGCGTGGTTTTTCCAGCGCCAGTTTTGCCGACAATCCCTAAGGTGCCGCCATCCTTCACTCGAAAATGAATATCCGCCAACGCTGTTTTGTCATCGCTGGGATATTTGAATTCCTGCAAATCGTAGACCAGCTCCCCACGGGCCGGAAGCTTAATGGGGTTGTGATGCTCCACAATATTGGTTTCCTTGGCTAACAATTCCGACACCCGATCATAGCTGGCATTGCCTCGCTCCAGCACATTAAACAAACGGCCAATCGCAAACATCGGCCAAATCAGCATGCCGATGTAGCTGATAAAAGAAACCAATTGCCCGATCGTAATCGTTTGGCGCAAAATGAAGGTACCTCCCACCGCAATAGCGATCACATAGGAAATACCAACGATCACGGTAATCAACGGATCAAACATCGCATCCAAAAAATTCACCCGCCGATTTTTCACAATCGCTTGATCGATCTTCTGACTAAAATCTTCTATATCCTCTTTTTCCTGCCCAAAGGTTTTAATTACCTTCATGCCAGTGATACTTTCCTGGGTTTTGTCATTAATAGAAGAAAATGCTTCCTGGGATGCTCGAAACGCATCATGTAGCTTTTGCCCTAGCACCTTGGAGCCCCACGCCAATAATGGCAGCGGTAGCAACGCCAGCAAGGTCAAGCGCCAATCCACGAACAAAATCATCGCAATAATCGTTGCCCCGCCAGTAATAAAGGAATCGGCAAAGGTCAAAATTCCTGAACCTGCCACATTTTGAATCGCCGTTAAGTCGTTGGTGGCATGGGCCATCAAATCTCCGGTACGGTGCTCCTGATAAAAGACCGCGTCCATTTTGGTGAAATGATTAAACAAACGCTGCCGCAGCAATTTTTCCAGCCGCGCTGCGCCACCCCAAATATTGGTGCGCCAAATGTAGCGGAAGGTGTATTGCCCGATCCCCGTCAGCACTAGCATCGCCGTCCAGAAAAAGATCCGCTGCAGACTAAAGCCAGCCGTGTCAATCTCATCAATCACGATCCCGATAATGCGCGGCGGAAAAACTTGAAAAATCGCCACTATGATTAAGCCTGCTACTCCGATGGTGTAACGGCGCTTTTCTTCGATAAAAAACCATTTTAATTTTCTAAATATTGACATCGTTGCTCTCCTTGTCCTTGGTTATACATATTCCTATTTCTACTATTATATAGTTCTACTTGATTACAGGGTCTAGTATACGTCTTAACCTTTACTTTAAGTCAAGGGGAAATTTTCAACAAATCAAAAAGACTGCTGAAGAGTTCCCTAAAGAACCCTCCAGCAGCCTTAAAACTTTTTATCTTCCTGTCCGTTCCTTCTCCGATTGAGGATAGCGATCGCCGACAATTTCCAATTGAGCGATGGCTTGATTCATGGATTGCAGTTCGGCTGGTGTAAATTGAATCGCTGCCGCTCCACTATTTTCCTGGATGCGTTCAATTTTAGTAGTTCCTGGAATCGGCACAATCCAGTCCTTCTGAGCCAAAATCCAAGCAATCGACACTTGAGCCATGGTGGCTTGTTTCTCTTCCGCAATTTTCTGCAGCAAATCCAGCACCACCTGATTGGCAGCTAAGGCTTCTTTGGTAAAGCGGGGCAGCTCAGCTCGATTGTCGTTGACAGCAAAAGAAGCATTCGTATCCAGCTTGCCAGTCAAATAGCCACGTCCAAGAGGACTGTAGGCCACCAAGCCAATGCCTAATTCCTCCAACATCGGGAAGATTTGCTCCTCCGGCTCCCGCCACCAAACGGAATATTCGCTTTCCACCGCGGCCAATGGTTCCACCGCGTGAGCGCGACGAATGGTTTCAGCACTGGCTTCTGATAAGCCCCAGTGTTTGATTTTCCCGGCTTTGATTAAGCCTTGAATCGTTTCCGCCACTTCTTCAATCGGTCGGGTAGGATCAATCCGATGAATGTAGTACAAATCGATCACGTCGGTTTGCAGGCGTTTTAGTGAGCCTTCCACTTCTTGGATCAAGTTCTCACGGCTGCTGTCGGGTTCATTGCCCTCTGGGGTAATGTGAAAGCCGCCTTTAGTTGCAATTTGCAGGCCGTCGCGTTTGCCTTTAATGGCTTTACCCACTAATTCTTCATTGGTATAAGGACCATAAACTTCGGCGGTATCAAACATGGTGATGCCGGCATCAATGGCGCCGTGCACCACTTTGATAATTTCCGCTTCTGTCTTGGCCGGGCCCCGATGATGGTTAAGGCCCATACAGCCAAAGCCGATGGCCGAAGTGACGAATCCTGTGTTGCCTAATTTTCTTGTTTGCATAAATAAGCGCTCCTATTTGTTTTATTGATTAACAGCTGCCAGCCACTCATCGATCTCAGCGTCGGCATCGTCAATGGCGGAATCCCACAAAGCCAGTCCTTCTAAAACGGTTGCCTCCGGTTCTTCGTCGGCGATAGCCGTATCCGTGCTGGACAAGCCGCTGCCGCCGTGGGTGCAGAAGGGAACAATCCGCTTGCCGGCTAAATCGTAGTCATCCAAGAAAGAATACACCGCCATCGGCATATCGCTCCACCAAATCGGATAACCTAAATAAATCGTGTCATATTCTTCCAAATTGGTCAACTCACTGCCTAACTCCGGCCGGGCCTGATCATTGCGTTCTTCCTGAGCAAGGTCCACCACACTGTCGTAATCCTCTGGGTAGCCTTCAGCCGTAGTAATTTCAAAAACTTCACTACCGGTTTTTTCAGCAATGCTTTCGGCAATCTGTTGGGTGTTACCGGAATAAGAAAAGTAGGCTACCAGACTGCTGCCAGCTGGGTTGTCTGATGAAGCTGCTGGTGTGGATGATGATTCGGTAGTCTCATCGGCATTCTCTGATTGACTAGATTGACTATCCTGCGGTTCAACGTTGGAGCTGCAGGCGGTTAAAGCTACTAATAATCCCATTAATAAAAATCCGCGTAATTTTTTCATACTTTTTCCTCCATTTTTAAAATCCTAGGGCTTCCAGCCATTCAGTAACCGCCGCTTCCGACTGGTCACTGTCTTCTCGGGCAACGCCTAAAACATTTTCATTTAAACGAGCACTTTCCGGCAGCTGTTCTTGGATATCCTGCACACTGCTGCCTAAGCCGCTGGTGCCGTGGGAAGAAAACAAAATGACCTCTTTATCCGACAAATCATTTTCTTCGATAAAGGTAAACAACGCCATCGGGGCGGTAGCCCACCAATCGGGATAGCCTAAAAAGACGACATCGTATTGATCGATATCCTCCACCTGCGCCGTTAATGCCGGTCGGGCATCTTCCCCTTTTTCCTCGGAGGCCCGATCTAAGCAATCGTCATAGTCGCTGGAATAAGGTTCCACGGTTTGAATCGAAAATTGATCAGCTTCGATTTGGCCGCCAATTTCTTGCGCCATTTTCCCCACATTGCCTGGCAGAGCTAAGCTGGCTGACGTGGTGGCATCTACATCAATCGAGCTTTCATCCAACTCACCTACGTTTTCGCCCCAAGTGAAATAGGCAACCAGTACCCGCGCCTCTTCCCGATTTTCCGGTGGTGCTGCAGCAGAGCTTTCTGACTCTAAATTTGCTTGATTGCTGCAGGCACCTAAAAATAGCAGCGCGCCCAGCAGCATAATTAGTTTTTTCCTCATAGTATCCCCCTTTATTATGGTTCAAACGTTACATCCATCGAACCTGGCAAATCCGCAAACATTGACAAATCAGAAGTGACCTTCCCAATCGGTACTACTTCCATCGATAAATTCGGCCGATCCGTCTGGGCGTAAAAGACCGCCAGGCTGTTGTTTTGTTCACAATAAGTAATATCACCATTTTCAAAAGTAGTCTGTCCTGCCGGAATATTTTCCGGGGTGAAATCATCCATCCCGCCATAAATTTCCCGTCCACCAAAATTAGACATCTCTACGGTTAACGGAAACTGGGTCATGATTTCCTGGGCCAGCTGACTGTCGTAGAAAACTGCTTCGACTGCTTGACCGTCGATGGTCAACTGGATTGGCGTAGTGTTTTGCGTTGTTGTTGGCGCCAAATCCAAATCCGCCAGCCATTGATCAATCGCCAGTTCTGAATCAAGAAGCGCATCACTTTCCAGAGCTAAACCTTCCCCTTCAGTCCCAGCGTCGGTCGCATCGAAGATTTCGGAATAACTGCTGCCGTAACCATCATGGGTACAAAATGGAATGACCGTTTTGCCGGCCAGATCGTATTGCTCCAAGAAAGAGAAAATTGCCCGTGGCGCGTCGGTGCCCCACACGGGATAACCGATAAAAATGGTGGCGTAAGCCGCCAAATCCAAATCACTAGACACCAGCTCAGGCAGCGCCTCTTCCTCGGCTTCCTCATGATTGCGATCGCGGGTCTCATCAAAATCCGTCGAATAGGGTTCTACTACTTGAATGGAATGAAGATCGCCGCCGACTTTTTCCTGAATCCTTTGTGCCACATAGGTAGTGGCGCCAGACGGTTCCCCTTGGTCTACCACCACACTGGCTGAAGTGTCCGCATCCGTCGTTTGATTGTCGCCAACATTTTCGTAATAAGAAAAATAGGCGATTAAGGTATTGCCAGCAGCGGTGGTACTGACTTCAGCGGTGGAACCTCCTGTCGATTCGCTATCGGGTTCCTGGGTACAGGCTGTTAAAAAAATGCAGCCGATGATTCCTAAAAATAGCAGTGTTTTTTTCATCTAAACTCTCCTTTCCTTTACATGGGAATAGCGCGAAGATTTTTTATCTTGTTCCTTTAACTAAAACAACCATACACCTTAATCTGAACTTTAAGTCAAGGGGATTCTTTATAGCCTCATCCAGGCTTAGGGAACCCCCAGATTTGTTGAGATAGCAGGCTTTACTCGCAAATAACCGTGCTTTTTTACCAAAATTCCTGTGTTGGTTGTATTTGCGTTTTGTGAGGGTTTTGTAAATTCTGCAACATGTGAGAACAAATGACGGCCAACCGATTGCGAAATCTTTTTTTTCGTTTACAATTAAAGGAAACTATGCCATAAAGGGGCGAAGAGAATGCCTAATGAACGTGAAAAAATAAAAACTTTAATAGATGAAATTGAAAAAGTCGTGTTGGGGAAACGGGAAGTCATCCAATTGACGGTGACCGCATTTTTAGCTGGGGGCCATGTTTTGTTTGAAGATATTCCCGGTGTGGGGAAAACGGTGATGGTGAAATCCTTAGCTAAAGCGATTCACAGCGATTTTTCCCGAGTACAGTTCACGCCGGATCTTTTACCCAGCGATATTTTAGGGGTTTCGATTTTCGATTCCCAGACCAACCAGTTTGAATTCCGACCAGGACCGGTATTTACCACGATTTTATTAGCTGATGAAATCAACCGGACTACGCCCCGTACCCAGGCGGCGTTACTGGAAGCTATGTCAGAAGGCCATGTGACCATTGACAATCACACCTATACCTTGAATCCCCACTTTTTTGTCTTGGCCACGCAAAATCCCGTCAGCTATGCCGGGACGTATCCATTACCGGAAGCTCAACTGGATCGCTTTTTATTCCGTCTCCACATCGGCTATCCGGCCTTTGAGGATGAGCTGCGGCTGTTGACCGGGCAACGGGAACAATCCTTGGAGCTGATTCAGCCGGTGATTACTTTATCAGAAATAGAAGAATTGAAAAAACAGGTGGACCAAGTATTTGTGGATGAAGAGGTGGCTCGTTACGCCTTGGCGCTGGTGGAGGCGTCGCGAAATCATCCGGCAGTGGAGCTGGGAGTTAGTCCGCGGGGAGCGATTGCCTTTTTGAAAAGTGCCAAAGCTTATGCGCTGACAGAAAATCGCACTTTTGTAACACCAGGAGATTTGCAACGGCTGCTGCCGGCCGTCTTTGCCCATCGCTTGATTTTGCGGGGCGGCTTGTCGGTGGATGAAACGATGCATCAGATCATCGATCAGGTGCCTGTGCCGATAAGGAGCTGATGGATTTGTGGTTAGGAATTTTTAGACGACTAGTACTGGCCTTCATTTATCTGGCGGCCTTTTTCTACAGCGCCGTCTTCAACAATGACATCGGCTGGACGCTGTTTATATTTATGAGCCTCGTCCTGCTTTTTAGCTTGGTACAGCTGGCAATTCCGTTAGGGAGCATTACCGCTGAGTCAGCTGATACAGTGGTAGCGCATCTGAATAAAGAAGCGACGCTGCCGATAGTCCTCCGCCGCGAGCAAGCTTTATTGCCCTTGGCCCAGCTGACGATTTCGGTTGTCGACCCCTTGGTGGAAACATCAGAAACGACTTATTTGTTTTGGCGGGAGGAGCAGCACGACTTCATCTGGCAGCCTACGCAGCGGGGACTTTACCAAAGCATGACTCTGCGCTATCAAAGCAGCGACTTTTTCCAACTGTTTACTAAAAGCCGAAAAGTCGAAATAGCCAAAGAAATGCTGGTGCTGCCTCAGCTGCAGCCGGCCAGAAATATTTTGCGCTTGCAGGAAACCATGAAAAATCAGGCCTTTGGTGAACCAACCTTCGCGGTGAAAAATTATCGTCCTTACCGCAGCGGCGATGCGCCGAAAAATATTGACTGGAAGCTTTCCAGCAAGCAATCTACATTGATTTATCGCGAGCTGGAGACCGAGCAGCTGGCCCAAACGGTTTGGTTGTTTATTAGCACACCTTCTGAACATTTCGAAGCGATGCTGAGCTATTATTATTCATTGCAAACCGTGGCTCAGGAGCCGATGGAGCAATACCTTTTCGGCGACCAGCTGGATGATCCTGCCAAAATCGACGCGCTAGCCTTTGCTCAGATTCAGCCCTTAACAACGGTACCGGTTTTACCTGATTTCAAAGATAAGAGTATTTTCCTGTTCACACCGGAACAAACCCCGGAAACAGCTGAGGTAAGAGCTCGACTTAGCAAGGACAACCAGGTGACGGTCTACGATTATGACACCTTGGCCGGCTGGTTCAGAGAAACGAAAGGAAGCAGGTGATGCCGATGGCCCCTTTAGAGAAAAAAACACCCTTAGTTCTGCTTAGCGCCATCAGCATCAGTGTGGTTTTTCTGCAATTTTTGTCGGTTTATTACTTGCCGATTTCTTGGGTTCCGGTAGTTTTGATTGCATTAATTTGTGCCATCATCGGCTATTTTCAAGAAAATTGGTTTAAAATCATTCTTTGCAGCTTGCTTTATTTTTTAGGCTTGTATCATTTTATGCCCTTGAATCAGCCGCTTTCACTAAATTGGTTAACCAGCTTTTTGCAGCAATTTGTCTTCCAATTCCAACAAATGCGGGCCGGATCAGCAGCCGTCGTTTCTGAAATGGTGGCTTTGCCGCTGCTATTGGCTCTGTTGATGCTGCTGGCGGTTTTGATGGTACAGTTTGAACGCTTTTTGTTGAGTTATGTACTGATGATCAGCTATTTGTTGATGCTGACAGTCTTTAACACCATCAATCTCAGCCTGCAAATTACCATCGTCTTTGCCTGTGCCCTGCTGTCTTCCTTATTTGCTATTCGAAAATTGCCCAAGGAACTGCTGCTGTTATTGACGAGTTTGACGGTTTTAGCCAGCATGGCCGCATATTTCCTGCCGCAAACAGTGATGCGAAACCAGCTGACGGCGGTAACTTCGCCAGTACGGGATTATTTAAATCGCCGAGGCTTGTATCGGGCAATTCAGGAAATGACCACTTCCGCGATTTCCCGCACCGGTTTTAGTGAAAATGATCAAAACCTGGGCGGACCGCTTTTGGATGATGACACGATTTTATTTGAAGCCACCCAGAATTCCCGCAGCTATTGGCGGGTGGAAAGTAAGGATTATTACACAGGGAAAGGCTGGGAAAACAGTGATGTCGGGCAATCCGTCATGCGTTCGCGACGCTTTACTGTTGCGACTGAGGATGCCCCGCAGTTAAGCTACGCTTCGCCGGAAACCTCTCAGGTTCATTTTTTTAATCATGGTATTTATGTACCGCTGCCTTATGGTTCAAATGCCTTGACCATTACCGAAGGCTCTACCGGTTTTGTTCAGCTGCCGGAAAACGGTCGCCTGAATTTTGTCGATTCCAACAATGGCGAAAAGGAACTCCGCAACCGTTGGGCCCAGCCGGACTATCAAGTGGAGGATCTGCAAAACATTCCGGTCACTCAGCCCACCGATACTGTCGTAGATTATTTTCAGCTGCCGCCGAATTTACCGGATCGAGTAGCTGCCTTAGCCGCGGAAGTCACGCAGGGACAAACTAGCGTGATCGGCCAAGTCACTGCAGTAGAGGAATACTTGAAAAATTCCGGTACCTTCCGCTATTCCAAGGTGGACGCGGTGGTACCGGAGGAAAATCAAGATTATGTCGATCATTTTCTTTTTGATTCCCAGGTGGGCTATTGCGATAACTTCTCTTCTTCCATGGTGGTGATGCTGCGGACCTTGGGCATTCCCGCCCGCTGGACCAAAGGCTTTGCGCCAGGCGATGCCCGTCAAACTAGCGGCGACACTACGGTGTATACAGTGCGTAATTCGCACGCCCATTCGTGGGTTGAAGTTTATTTTGAAGGCTACGGCTGGCTGCCCTTTGAGCCAACCCCCAGCTTCGCCAATCCAGATCGACCAGCTGAAGAAACCGCGGCATCTTCATCAGAAGCGACAGCGGATTCCAGTGAAACAAGTAACTCTTCTAGCAGTTCTTCTTCATCGGAGACAGCACCTTCTGAAGAAGATGAAGAGATTAGTACCTTAACGAACAACAACTGGCGCCAAAATTTACGTCTAATACTGCAATTAATCGTCGCAGTTGCGGTAGTTATCGCCGGTTTCTGGTTAAGAAAATACTGGCTTCGCCTGCAGGTTCGTTTCTGGCAAACCAGCAGCAAACAGCCCTTGCGTCGCAACTATTCGATCTTTTTGAAGCAGGCGGAAAAAGTCCTGCCGCGGAAAGCCTCGGAACCGTTGTCGGATTATGCCCAACGTTTTGAGACGGATCAGCCACAGTTTGCTGGCAAATTTATTGCCTTAACTGCTGACTACGAAGCCCTGATTTATGGTCAACAGGCTGAAGGTCAAGACGATCCTCAGCTGATGGAAGACCTTTTACACTTATTTGAAGACATAAAAACACCCCGCCAACGTTAGCGTTAGCGGGGTGTTTGTCTGCTATCTAGTTTTCACTGCTCATGTTGCTGTCTTTCACCATTACATCATGGGCGCCGCCTTCAACGATACTAGTTGAAGAAACCAGCGTGATTTTGGCACTTTTTTGCAGCTCGCGAATCGATAACGAACCACAGTTGCACATGGTGTGGCGAACTTTGCTTAAGGAAACCGCCAAGTTGTCCTTCAATGAACCAGCATAAGGCACATATGAATCCACGCCTTCCACAAAGGACAGACCTTCTTTACCGCCAGTGTCATAGCGTTGCCAGTTGCGGGCACGGGCACTGCCTTCGCCCCAGTATTCCTTCATGTAAGAGCCGTTGATGCTGACTTTTTCGGTTGGAGATTCTTCAAAACGAGAGAAATAACGTCCTAACATGATGAAATCTGAACCCATCGCCAACGCTAAAGTCATGTGGTAATCATGAACAATCCCGCCGTCACTGCAGATTGGCACATAAATCCCAGTTTCTTCAAAATACTCTTCCCGAGCAGCTGCCACGTCTTGAACTGACGTCGCTTGTCCACGACCGATTCCTTTTTGCTCCCGAGTGATACAAATACTGCCGCCGCCGATACCAACCTTGATAAAGTCCGCGCCTGCATCCGCTAAGAAACGGAAGCCTTCGCGATCCACCACGTTACCAGCACCGATTTTAACAGTATCGCCGTATTCCTGACGTACCCACTCAATCGTCATTTTTTGCCATTCGCTGAAGCCTTCGCTAGAATCGATACACAAAATGTCCGCGCCAGCTTCAATCAACGCTGGAATTCTTTCTTTGTAGTCGCGAGTGTTAATCCCAGCCCCTACAAAGTAGCGTTTCTTCGCATCCAACAGCTCCAACGGATTGTCTTTATGGGAATCATAATCCTTACGGAAAACAAAATACTTCAAGCGCTGATCCTCATCGATGATTGGTAAGGCATTCAGCTTATTATCCCACAACATATCGTTAGCCTCAGACAAGGTAATCCCATCTTTGCCGTAAATCAGCTTGTCAAAAGGTGTCATAAATTCTTTAATCGGTGTGTCCACAGACATCCGAGAAATCCGGTAATCACGGTTGGTTACCAACCCGACGATTTTGCCGTTCAAGGTGCCGTCTTCAGTGACTGCCATTGTGCCGTGTCCTGTGCGCTCTTTCAAATCCAGCACATCCTGCAAAGTTCCATCCATGTGAAGGTTGGTATCACTCGGTACAAAGCCAGCCTTGGTTTGCTTCACTTTGCGCACCATCGCTACCTGTTCTTCAATCGTTTGGGAACAAAAAATGAAGGAAACGCCGCCTTCTTTTGCTAAAGCCACTGCCAAATCACTGCCGGAAACCGACTGCATCACCGCACTCACCAACGGAATATTCATGGTTAATTCAGGCTGCTCGCCCTTTTTGAAGCGCACTAACGGAGTTTCCAAAAGCACGTTGTCGGGGGTGCAGTCCTTGGAAGAATAACCGGGAACTAAAAGATATTCGCTGAAGGTTCTAGAAGGTGTCGTGTAATAGTAAGCCATGATGTCATTATCTCCTTTTATCCAATTTTAGCTATTATACCATTTTGCCACGGGGAAATTTTAAAAAAATGGAGAGAATTATAGAAAAAAGCGGTATTATTTCAAAACAAAAAAACTTCAAAACGAAAGATGAACTCTCAGAACATTTGAAACGTACGTTTTCCCTAGAATTCCCTTACGCTTTGAAGGTTAATACTTAACTTGATCTTTATAGTTTATTGTCCAAAACAATCCACGCAACCAAGTAGGTTACGAAGGCTATGACCATACTGCTCCCCAAAATTAGAATGCTTACTACCCGCAGCAAAGTGATCGACGTCAGAAAAACATTGAAGAAGAGAAACAGCACTAAAGCAATTCCTAGAAAATAAATCAAGACACGATAAGTAGTGGTGGCTGCCCTCAGTCCGACGGTCTTTTCCCGTTCATCTTCGGCACTCAACTCGGCATCTTTTTCATTGTAGCCGTCCTGACTTCCCAGCTTCTTTGCATAGAAATATCTAGCCAACGAAAATAAAATCACCCCGACAATCAGCATAAACCAGGTACTGCTAAATACGAATTCAAATTCAAAATTTTCAGCGTTAAACTGATACTTCGCTGAAGCGGCTGTTTGGCAGGCAGCTATCGTTAATAAAATAGCCAAGACTGTATTCCCAACTTGCTCAAAAATAACCTTTCTCATGATGACCTCCTACTGTTGCTTCATTTTTTTGTTTTCTCCCTCTGACACTTCATCCAATTGGAAAACCTCATTGATGTCCAATTCCAATTCCCTAGCAATCTGAAAGGCTAACAACAATGACGGCGTATAGTTGCCTTTTTCTAAGGAAACGATAGTTTTACGGGACACCCCGATTCTTTTAGCAAATTCCTCCTGCGTCAGCTTTTTTGCCTTGCGAAATTGCTGAACCTTATTAACGATTATCATATGCTCTCCTCAAAAATGTGAAGTTAACTACACATTTAATGTTACACCAAGCCAAAAGAGAAGTCAACTTCTCTTTTTTAAAATATACAAAAACGCCACAAAAGAGTCTGGCTCCTCTTTTGTGGCGCGATTAGCTGTCGATTATACCTTTTCCCCTGCCAAAAAGACCTGCTCCACCTGCCGCAGCTGCTCAATATCCGCCGTCGCATCGCCGGAAACCACCAAAATATCCGCCTGCAAGCCAGCTTGAAGCTGCCCGGTCACATCTTCTAAATCAAACACCCGTGCCGGATTCTGCGTCGCGGTCTGAATGGCTTCAACTGGTGTCAACCCATAACGAACCATCAGCTCCAGCTCTTCCACAATCGGCACACTTGGCGCCTCCAGCATTACCATGTCAGTCCCCGCCAGAATGGTCACCCCTTCATCATAAATTTGCTTGAAGTTTTCAGCATAAGCCGCAACCGACGCTTCAAAGAAATCCAAATGATGGGAATACGTTTCGGTGGATTGGTTGGAATGATCCACCCCCACCTCCTGCACTTTTTTGTTGTAGTCAGCCAGGAAATGATAAGCAAACATCGTCGGTGTCCACGACTGTTGATTGGCGGCCATTTGTTTCCCTTGCTCCACCGTCAAAAAATTGCCATGCTCAATCGTATCAAAGCCAGCATCAATACACATCTGAATGCCTGGTTGCGTTCCCGAGTGAACCACACATTTCATTCCCAAACGATGAGCTTCTGCCACCCCGGCATCCAGCTCCTCCTGGGTAAACTCGCAAATGTCATCCCGATTGGTAGTCAGCAGCTTGATCCAGTCAGCCCCGTCCCGCTTTTGCCGCCGAATCGTGTGGCGAATATTTTCCGCCCCATCCACTTCTTCAATACCATCCTCATGCCCATGACCGCCGGTAATACAAATACCCCGATCCGTATGCAAAATCCGCGGCGCTTTAACAAACCCCTTTTCCGCCGCCAAGCGCAGCGTCTCCAACAGAAAACGCGGCCCGCAGCAATCGCGAATCGTAGTCACACCCTTTTCCAAACACGTCTGCGCCTGCTTTTGCGCATAATAAGCAATCATAAAATCATTGTAGCGATGCAAATCCGGTTGCGTCCAATAATAGCCCAAGTGAATATGAGCATCCATCAAGCCCGGCAAAATCGTCGCCGCCCCGTAATCCTGAATCTCTGCCTCCGGATATTTCCCCTGCAGCTCTGACGCCACACCAACATCCAAAATCCGATCCTCTTGAAACACTACACCGCCATCTTCGATCACCGTTTGCCCGTCACCAATAATGACCTTAGCCGCCTTCAATAAAAACATACGATCCTCCCTTTCTCTTCTACTGTTAGTATATTTATAAAAGAGTGCGCTTACAAGTGCTATGCTACCCCTATCTAGGACAAAGAAATAAATAAATCCTAGATAGGGGTATTTGT
>NZ_JAFREM010000008.1:186087-189059 GCF_017377575.1 Candidatus Enterococcus moelleringii | reverse complement strand
TATATAATCATTTGACGAACGCAAATGGTTATACCCCTTTTGGATATTTCGTTGGTCTTGCTCGTTTTTCTGGTTGTAAGAAGTAGGCCTTCAACACTAAAAAGAAGCCAAAGGTGGACAATACACAGACGATGCACAGCCACAGATTCTCTTGGATAAAGTTCAAGACACTGCCCATTTTGGGAATGACGAAGGTCACTTTGCCAAATACGCGATCTGCCGCTATCGGTGGATCAGGTGTCGCATTGGCATCCCCTTTGGTGATAATGTAGTCTCCTTCTTCCCCGTTTAATTCATCTAGTCGCTCCACCATTCTGTGGGTCAGATAGCGATCCTCTTCTCCCACTTGGAAAGTGACAATGTCGCCTTCTTTCACATCACTGCCGTTCATCAGCTTGACGATCACGATGTCACCTGAATAAAAACCGCCACTTGGCGAATCCTCTTGCGGTGCCATCGAATCGGTTAAGACTTGATAGAAGCGATGCCCTAAGATAGCTGCATCGGATTTCTCGCTAAAGGAGAACATCACCGCGCTCAAAATAATGCCAATCGTCAAGATGTAGAAAAACAAGTTATAGATAAACAAGAAGACCTTGCGACTGGTTGATTTCTTTGCCTGTTCCAGTGAGTACTGCTCTTCATATCCTTGATCTCGTGGATTCGGATACGGTCTGGGTCTTAGTGGCATTGGCCGTTGATTTCTTGGATCACCCGTCGGTCGAGCATTGTACGGCCGAGGATTTGGATTCCTTGGCGGCCGATCTCTTGGGTCATAACGATCCTGCGGTCTAGGTTGCGGCCGTCGCGGTGGCGGATATTCTCGCCTTGGCTCGTTATAACGATCTCGATCGTCATAGTAATAATCGTCTTCTTCTCGATACCGTCTTGCTGGTCGTTGATTGGAAGGTGGTCGTTGGAATTCTGGATCATCTCGGTAACGAGAAGGTGGTTCCCGGTAATCTCGTCTGCGATCGTCTCTTGGTCTAGTCATCCTGCCCCTTCTTTCATTCCACAATTTGGTTGCCTGCTACTTGTTTGGCTGGTCGTTGCGTGATTGGTGAAATTACCACCGCTTCCTGTCTTGTTTCACTCACTATTGACTGTTCCTCTCCACTGGAAGAATCATTGGAACTCGTTGATTCTTTAGTGGATGGCTGCGTATTTATCGATTCGTTGGAATCATTTAAAGTCTCAACTTCTTTATTGGGTTCCTGATCAAAGCTCGTTAACTCATAGGTTTCGATTAAGGCAGTCAACTTCTTGTCATAAGAAGTATCTGTCGCATATTTACCTGTTAACGACTTAGCTGCTTCCTGATAACTAGCTGCATGTTCTTTCCAAGTTCCTTGATAAAAACTTGGATTGCCAGATATCCCGTTTTTTAGTAGTGACGCATAATCTGCTAAGGATTCTTTATAGCCGGGATATTGGCGAAACGCCGAGTTGATCGTATACAGTTGGCCATTCCCTTTATCTTCTTGAGTATTAAAACTGACTTGTTTCCCTTGATAACTCCCTTTAATCCCAAATAAATTGTGATGCGGAGGTCTTGCCAGTTGGCTATTACCTGATCCTGTTTCCAGAATCGCTTGCGCAATCATCACCGAAGCATACAGTCCGTTATCCCATGCAATCTGCTGGGCATCTTTTCCAATCGTTTGAATAAATTCATCCGTCGTTTGATTCTTCACCACTGAAAACTGATAGTTCTCTTCGACCTTTTCTTTGGTAATTGGTGGTTGAATAATTGCTACTGCTGGTTCCTTTGATTCTGCTGTTACTTCGATAGGTTGTTCAGAACTACTAGATTTTATTTCAGAACTTTCTGAACTTTTCCTCTGTTCTTCTTTAATAGAAGAAACTCGCAGCGCATCTGATTCTTCCGACTCGCTATTTACTACTGATGACGCTTGAACCGGTTCACTTTGGTTCGTTTCCTGTTGCAGTGAACTAGATTCTCTTGTCTCAGCTTTTACTTCATGCTTCATCTGCGATTGACAACCAGTAAGTAGAGCAATATTTGATACTATTAATAGAAGAATTCTTTTAACTTTCATCACTCGGCCGCCTCTCTTGCGGTCGCGGTCTAGGTCTTCTGGGTCTAGCAGCCATTTTCTTCAAGTCCATCAAGATCGTGTGATAATGCAGGGCGGTCATTCGTAAATAAATTGCCAACAACATTAACAACATCAATAAGAACAATTGGCTGACCGTCACCACTTCTTGAAAATCCGTGAAGTAGAAGAAAATACCTAACACCAACACACCTAGCAGAACAACTAAAGAAAAGAGCCAGTAGACCCAATACCAAAAGGTGTACCATTCGATTTTTTCTTGTAATGACTTCATTTACTTGATAATCCCCTCTTGGACGATGCCTAAAATTTGTCGCCGTGTAATTAATCCGAAGTGGCGGCTGTCCTGTGAAACGGAGCGATTGTCTCCCAAGATGAAGTAATAGCCTTCTGGAATCGGATCGATGGAAAATTCTCCCCAATTGAAATCTTCTGTTTCCTTACCAAATGGATCGTTTACTACTTGTTCGTTGACAAATAATTTGCCGCCTCGATAATTGATTCGTTCACCAGGAAGGCCAATCACTCGTTTAAGGTAGCGTCCTTTTGGGTTTTCTGGAGGTCGTAAGACCACCACATCGAATCGTTTCGGTTTGCCATGTGAGATAATTTGGATCACTTCCTCTTCTTTATAGGTTGGAAACATCGATTCGCCACTGACAAAATATTTCGGATATGCCCAGTGATAGGCGCGGAAAACACCAGAAAAAACGAAATAGAAAATAATGAATAGAGAAATCGCTTTTGCCGGAACCGGCCATTGATAGAAAGATTTGAATCGTCTACCTCAGCCAACCTCCTCAGCATTTTTAGCTGGTGCGTCCTTTTGTTCTCTAACCATCTTTTCCAGCAAGGAACTCTCCCCTTGAAGCAAGTCAAAATAGGCAGCCTTAC
>NZ_JAFREM010000008.1:0-185987 GCF_017377575.1 Candidatus Enterococcus moelleringii | reverse complement strand
AAGTGAATATCTCGTGCAGAAAGATTCGCTTTGATTTCCTTCACTTGATCTCTTTCATACACGAGCTTGTTTCCTGTCACCGTCATTTTTTCGGTTTTATTGACCAACTCGCCGTTCAAGTTCCACATCTGTTCTAGAAATTTCCCCTTCTGCAACAAATAGGTGTATTCCCGAAGACTGATCTTGATTCGTTTATCCCAGTCGCCTTCTTCTTTGTGTTCTTGATCGAAGTATTGAATGCCACTGTAAAACATAGACAGTTCTAATTTTTCGATCACCATTTCCAGCTTCTGGTTCACGGCTCGCAAGCGGGCTTTGCTTTGTGTTTCTTGTTTGACTTCTTCTTGTTGGACTAAGTCCATCGAACTTTCAACTGCTTGGGCTTTTTCCTCAGCTTTACTTGTTGGCGTGTTTGATTGCTCACTTTTCTTAGTAGTAGAAAAATTCTGCTCGGCCAATTCTTGAATCAGCTGTTCCCCGTGCTTCAGAGCTTCTTCATTGGTTAGTGCGAACTGTTGCGCCAAGCTTTCTTCTAAATGAACCGCAAAGGGAAATCCTCTTTTGCGAAAAACAAGTGGTACGAAATCAAAACGATAGACTTGCTTGCCGTACTTTGGCTCCTCAGTTTGGGCCTTCAGCCAAGCAAACTGGGGAAAGAACTGTTTCATTGACTGGTAAAAGCTAGGCCAATCGAACTCGCCTGGTTCTAATAACAGCTCCAAGTGATAGCTGCCATCCATCCATTGGAAAAGCTGCTGGAAGTGACTGCGGATCTTCTCTCGCTGACCTTCACTCAAACTTCCTTCTGGTGCATATAAGTATTCGCAGGATTTTTCAATGGCGGCTAACAATTCGGTACTCGCTAGTTCGTTACTCATTTTCGGTGCTGGTGTGGGATACAGTGTAATTTGACTATTGAATGCTTTCACTGCTGTTCATCCCTTCTGTTACTCTTCATCTAGCAAAGTGTCGCTGTTCGCTAATAGTTTGACGAAGAATTGTGCAGTTTCTTCTTGAACTACCCGCAGGCGCTTGCGATAGTTCTTAATTTCTTGTTTCATTACGCGTAACTCCAGTGCTGAATCATGAAGCATTTGATCCGCATCCTGCTGGGCTTGATTACGAATGCCGTTGGCTTCATATTCCGCCCGTTCTAGGATTTGTTTTTCTTGCTTCTTGGATTCCACTAAGATATTTGCCAGTTCATCTTTCATTCCTTCGCTGGCAGCTTGGGCTTTTTTCAACTCGACGATTTGTTTCTTCGCCTCATCTAACTCGGTGGATTCTTTACTTTGTCTTTCTTCTAATTGATTTTCTAATCGGTCAATTTGTTTATCTTTTTGCGTTCTTAGTTGTTCAAGCTGTTGATCCTTCTCTGTCTTTAGATCTTGGATTTGCTGCTCCTTCTCAGTGAGAGCGGCTGCCATGGTGGTCAGCTCTGTATGTTTGCTATCAAGCTGCTGCTTTAATTGAGAAACCGTTTCTGTCAGACGCTCAACTTCTTGCTCCAGTTGCTCCTCTGGACGAGGTCGATTGTCTGTCCGTTGATTGGTTCCTTCTTCAAAGGATTCTTCTCTATAATCATCCTTGCGAGATCGATTGCGACGGTCTCCCCGATCGTATTCTGCGGGGCGTTCGTACCCTTCCGCTGGATACGTTTCGTACCCATAATCATCGTCGTATCCTTCTGCATCGTACTCGTCGTAGAAATACTCCTCTTCAGGCGCTTTTTGATATGCTTCCTTTTTCTGTTTGCCAAATCCAAACATGCAGGCTCCTCCTTTTGACCAACTTCAGTCGCTTTCTTATTTACTTTTTCCATTTTCTTCAATAATTTCATGAATATATAAAAGTCTATTCACATATAGGCGTGCTATAATTAAGGGGTGATACTGGTAAAAAGCCGATAAATTTTATCGTAGTCTACAATAGACTACGGCAGACTATAGGAATCGCTTAGTGACGCGGATAAATCGACCCAATGACGGTTCTTGACGGTCGAACAATTCAAATTTTTAATTTTTTCTAAAAAAAATTCGCAAAAGTAATAGCCGCTGAGAGTCGTTTGGCTCTCGATTTGGCTTGAAAACCCAACGAAAATATTTTGATTTTCAGTAAACGTTTTCATTGGAAAATGCAAAAAAAGGGAGCCCATAAGCTTAATTTCTTACTTTTTGTAAGTAGATTAGCCGATAGCTTCCTCCATTTGATTAACGACTTGAATGCGTTGTTCCATCATAGAACCAGCATACCTATCTAGGGTCATCTTCGGTGAGCTATGACCCATTAGTACGCTGACGCTCACAATGTCTCCCCGGCTTTCGACACAGCGGGTCGCAAAGGTATGGCGCAGCTGATGGAAATGAACGTGTTCCAAATTCGCTTTCTTTCGGATTTGATGAAAATGATAAGTTAGCAGTCTTGGCTCTGATGGGTTCGCTTTATTTGAGAAAACGAACTCGCCAGTTGCCTGTTTTTTGTGCTCCAATAAAGCATTTTTCAAGGTTTTGCTCATTGGAATTTCACGAATAGAAGACGCTGTTTTAGAGCTTGTGTAAACCAGCTCTGTTTTGGTGTCATTCATCGCTGTTAGGACTCGTTGATACGTTGCATCTACCCGGATTGTGTTGCGTTCAAAGTCAACGTTTTCCCATGGCAGCGCGGCTGCTTCACCAATTCTAAGCCCTGCATGAAGGGCTAGTAACGTCGGTAAGCCGTAGCCTTTTTCCGCTGATAAGGCTGCCTTTTCTAGTTGCTTTTGTTCCTTTTTAGATAGGGCTTGGTCTGTCTTTTTCATTACTTTAGGCAGTTTGATATCATTGAAAGGATTGACCTTGATCAGCTTTTTTTCGATGGCGCGATTCACGCATTGTTTAACAATGCGAAAGATTACTTGGATCGTTGAAGGCTGTAATTCCCGCTCCAGCAAAGAATCCAATAGTTCTAATCCGACTGCTTCATCTAGTTCGTTTAACGAATACATACCAATCGCTGACAAAGCATAGAAGCTCAATTTGTGTTCATAATTGGAAAAAGTCGATTCCTTTATGTCTGCTTGTACCAAGCGCAGCCATTCGATTCCCCAGTCTTGAAAGCTCATGCAGCTGTCGCCGTGTTCTTCTCTTAACAGTTGATATTTCAACTTTAATGGATAGAGCTTAAGCTTGACTTCTAGTATATTTTTTCCATATACCGATTTGTACCGCGGTTTTCCATTGGATTTTCTTCCGATAATTACCCTACCCTCCCATCTCTTATCATTCTTCCTAAAGTAAATATTTTCTCCTCTTCGCATCTGAAATTCTTCCTTTCTGAGTGACGGTTCTTTTGACGGCTCAAAGAAAAAGCCTATTGTTTCGCGTTTTTCATGGACTGGCTCAGCTATAGAATCAACAAAACATTCTACATTCATTATTTTTTATAAAATATATTGCACTTCCCGCTTCCTTATTCTATAATTAATTGAAGAAAGAACAATAAATAAAAGAAACGTAGCTTTACGCCATAGTCTTCGTAGTCTATTGTAGACTACGATAATTTTTTCTCTAATTTCAACATTAAATTCAACGCTCCCTCCCCCAAAAACACCTAACAACATTCAATATTAAAATTCAAACATTAAACTCATTGTATCTTAATGACTATCACACTTTCTACACATTAATGAAATGTTACAAAAAAATCTATTTTATCAATATTTTATAACGTTCGTTATCTGTTATTGCCTATTGACACCTAAATAGGTATGAGTAGAATATTTATTTGAAGTAGTTGTTTGCTAAGAGCAGCTATAAATAAACTTCTAAAGAAGGAGTGGAAACGAATGAAAAGAAAAGAAAAATCAAGCAATGAAAACTATGTAAGCGGTAAATATCTGGATACCCGATGCTGGACGCCAGAGTGGGCTGAGGTGATGTCGAAGCTGCCTACCTGCACGCCGCGAACGGGGCCTTGGCCGATCCATCTCGTCTTGCCGATCCCTGATATGAAAGGAACCTTGGTAATATACGATCAAGAAATGTATTGCTACTCCAGCCATACCACCCGCACCACCTTATATCATGACAATTCTGACATGATCATCGATTATCCGGCTACCGGCCGTACATTGAAGCGTCTGCCTTTCTTCCAAAAGCAGCGGCACCCAATGATCAATCAGCCTCATGTGTTGTTTCCCTTGGCCCGTCCGGCTGATTCTATCTGGATCAATCCGCTGTCGATTGAAGAAGTCTGGGAAGAGCCGACTGAAACCTACGTCAAAATGGCTAGTGGTCCCGGGATCATTATTGAGGCCCGAAAGCGCACGGTAGACAGGTATGCCACCAACGCATTAATGGCTCTAGCCTGCTCAATCAGAGACATCGATCCAACGGCGGGAACTTACCGCAACCACAATCCTTTGAACTACCTCGACCTTATTGATACACCTTATATCCAGGAAATATGTAAAAGCAGCGACATGAGGGCTTTCCCGATTGAGGAAGGTGTCTATCGTGAGCGATTTTATACACAAAGAAACAACCACAGAATGCTGAAGGCGTATGACCGTCTGGACGAATCTTCTGTGAATCACCATACGATGCACGATTTTATTGACGACTTTGAATAACACCTTTTACGAGCTTGTATCTTCGGATGCAGGCTCTTTTTTCGCGCCAAATCCCCTTCCCTCACGAAAATCCAACAGAGCTGCTAACTTTTCCTCAAACGATTCAATTTAGCAAATAGCCTTGATATATCAACGTTTCCAGCGCTTTCAAAGACCTTTTTCAACATCTCGCCGCAAATTTGTTTTTTACTCCCTTTTAGGTAATTCTCCCTATTTTTAGAAACCAAGAATCCCATTAAATCAAGGTTTTCATTTTCCAAATGTGTCTAGAAGGGGGTAAAAAGTCCTATAAGAGAGTATGGCTTTTTCCCGGAAAATTATTTATCTTTTAGTCACCGGCCGGGAACAAAACACACACCAAAAAATAAATAGGAAAACAAAACAGGAAATTGGAGGAAAGAACAATGATGCAAAAACTAGGAACGAAATTACAGGTATTGATTGAACAGGAAGGCGAAGACAAACAAAAGAAAGTCAACTTTCAAAATGTGATCGACAATCCACCTGAAGCTGACGTGGTCCGCTTGGGAGAAATCATGGCAGAACTGTCGAAAGCTGGCAGCTCCTTTGACAGTGTGATTATGACGATGCAATCTCGTATTACCAAAGATCTGAACGAGGGGGCTGAATAATTATGGTGATTACTATGAAAAAATTAGTGGTGAACTTCCGCAATGCCATGGGCAAGAGCCAGACCTTGAGCTTCAAAGATCCGGATATGACAAAGACCCCTTCGCAACTCAAGGCTTTACTAGCGGAATTCGTGGGTTTGAATCTGTTCAAAAAAGACGGCGTTAAATCCTACGATAGTGTGGTCAGTGCCAAATTTGTGGAAACCATTGAAACACCGATCTTTAATAATGACGAAGAAGCAGCCGCATAATCATTAAGGAGATCCCCCTGCTCTCACGGCGACTAGAACGGGCCCGTAACTGTGGGAGCTGGTGGGTGTCTTTTGAGAATACTTAGAAGCAATTTATGACCAGAGCCGTCTTATGAAATAATCGGCGGCTTGACTACTGAAGAAGGATACTGGTTCAACCATCCAGGTATCAGAACCAGCAAAAAAACAATAAAGGAGCGATTTGACATGCCAGAGCTACCCTTCTCACCCAATCAGATGTTTAACTTGAAACTTGAGACGCTAGAGGAACGCATCATGGAATATTATCAGGAGACGCAAAACGGCACCATGACCATCAAACTTTTACTCACCTTACGGGTCCGCTATCAGCTGGGTGCAGAAGAGTTTGCTCTGGTTTTAAAAGAATTGGTTCGTTACTTATTTACCCGCACCCGAGCGACACGTACCATGAAGCGGTTTTTCTACTATTTCCAGGATTATTTTGACGCACCGGAATGGGAACGACTGCGTTTGCGAGTCTTCCCGCTGCGGAATTTTGTGGAGAAAACCAAGTCCTTTGTCCAGTCCCTTTTAACCAAATTCTTGCTATCTGAAGTCTTGACTACTTGACCGATTATTTTTTTGTCTGTCCCTGAAGCAAAACTTTCACGAAAGGAGTAGGTGTCATGATTAAACTCGTCAGCGGCTTCCTGAACAGTGTCGGCGGCAAAAATACCTTCAGCATGAAAGATCCTAACACTGATTTAAGTGCCGCCGAAATCAAGCAATCGCTGGAGCTGCTTGCATCTTTGGATATTTTTGAAAAAGACGGCGTGCAGCTGTTCAAAAAGCCGATTGAGGCCAAATATGTCGAAACCGTGGAAACGCCAATCTTCAAAGGTGAAGAATTGTTTGGCAAACCAGGTCAGCCGCTTGTCTTAAAGCAGCCGCAGCTAACTGTCCCGCCAGCAACCCCTGTGCTGGTTGAACCAGTTGTTAAAGCGGAAACTGTGGAAGAAATCGATCCGAATAAACTAGCAGAACTTAAGCAGCACAGTCGTTACCAAGCATTGCCAGCAGTACCCCAAGTCTCTCTTAACAAGCCAGAAGAAGATGTCAAAGCAATACCAGAAACAACGGAAGAATTGGAGGAAAAAACAGAAGAATCGAATGAATTACAACCAAGCTCTAACTACCGCCTATCGGAAATACTGCGGAAAAGGCGAAATCGGAGGAAAGCGCAGGAAGAACAGAAGAAAAACCCCCAATAACCTGCCCGCAAGCTAGCGCTGACTATTTAGCGTAGATTTACAATTGAATAGGTCTGGATCGTGATCGTCACTGAAGGGGGGTGATAATGTGCATCCCATTGTGCAGGATATTTTCGCACCGATTATTGTTGGACTGGTGCTGGCTTTGTTTAAGCACTGGTTGGACGATCATGATCCATGACCTCTGCCACCTGTGAAGGTTGGGCACTTCGCAGGTGGATCATTCGCTCATTGAAAACTGAATATTGGTAAGTTGGAAGTTAGTTAGTCGAGTACAGTCTCGTAAGTGTACTCGCGGTTTCAACCAGACACCCCGCACAAAGAACCACCAGCGAAGAAGGCGCCCTTCGCGGTGGGTACATAGTTATCTTGTGGGTGGATTTGGGTTTGACTGTTAGGTTCACGGATTGAGGTGATGGGGTTGTCGCCTCTTGGCAATTAATCGACAGACGTGTGAGTAGTATTCTCTTTCTTATCGGTGCGACGAACAAGATAGTGGTGATTTGACTGATGGCTGTTGCTAGTTTTTGTTTGGCGACCAATAATTTCGTATGCGATATTATTACTTCAATAATACTTTTTGCAAGGTTTCTATTTGGTCTTTCGGTCTTAATTAAAAATAGCCACCCCCACAGCTGTTTGTCTAAACGGCTGTGGGAAGTGACTGCCACTTTAATGTTGGCTTGTGCCTAGCGGTTGTTCCTGTTGCTTCCGGAGCTCGGCTTTTCTTGATGTCCCAGCACTGGTTTTGGGATCAAATCATTTCTCTGCCTATTGGTTCGTCCTCTGGAAAGCCTGGCGCAGCGTCGAGGACTTCTCATCTTCTAATAGTATCCTTGAAAATGTTGGTACTTTGCTTAATGAAGGTGATGGAGTCATTCCGCCCCTTTGAAGCCATGTATTCTACGTTCTCTGGGATGCCAAACTTAGCCGGAACAGTCAGCAGGATGTCATTGCCTTGACGTACAGTTTTCATCGTCTCACCGCCATGCAGATTATTTGTCTCCTTTATAGAACATCGATAAAACGATTACAATCTGTTTTTTTCCGAATCTATTGACTCAATCCGCATAAAAAAGACCCCCAAGCAGCTGGATGAAACATCTGGCTAGCTGCCTGGGAGTCTTCGATTGTCTATCTATTTGCCTGTTACCTATCTCTGCTGCTTATTTCGCAAAGGTGGAATCTTGCAGTTTTCTTAGGCGGTAAACAGTAGTTGATTCGTCGATTTCGATATCGTCATAGGTCAAGAAGGTCCCGTCTTTGATATCATGTTTAGCCACTGAGGAGCCCCCAACTAAACCGATTGGCACATGGTTGTTGGCTTCTAAGTCGGCATGAGTTTCTAGGACACCCCGCACGCAGTAGCCGCCGATGCCATCGATTTTTTCCCCTTGCTTGATGTCTTTTTTGGCAACCGCAACGGTTTCTGAAATCGGTGCGCCTAATGGTACAATCGCGTGGTCGTGGTTCAACACGGCTTTGGCGATGGTGATTGGTGTTTCTAAGCTGGCTAAGTGGTACGGACGGTACAAGATATGGTGATCACGATCGCCAGTCTTCATCAGGTAGCTTAATTCGTGGCGCACGCCTTCGTTTTGGCCTTTGACGATCACGAACACACCTGGTGCTAAGCCGTCTACGTATTCAACGACACCGTATTTGTCTAGCACGCCACCATTTTCTTTCAGGTCTAGATCTTTGATGACTGAATCTACATCGCCGCTGATGCCGTGCATCCCTACCTTGTCAGGAATAAAGCCGATGGCGTTGGACAACAGGTTCATCTCGGCCATCGTTTTAGTGCCGTCTTGGAAGGCTGCTAACATATGGCTGGACATTTGTTTGGAGTCCGCTTCGGCTTGAGCGGTATCAGGATTTGCGCCGACTTTTAATTTGTTGTTCTTGCCCTTACCAGCAACTAAGACTTCCATCCCCATGCTTTTGGCGAATTCGAACAATTCAGTGGTTGCTGCGGGCTCATCGCCGTCGGAACCAGTGTAAATTAGGTTGGCTGAATCGTACATTTTCTTCATTAAAGGTCCAATGGTGATGTCGACTTCGACATTCAACAGGACGATGTGTTTTTTGGCTAATAAGGTTTCAAGGGAGATTTGCGCGCCGACTTCTGGTACGCCTGTTGCGTCAACGATGACTTCTACTTTGTCGGAATGGATAATTTCTTTGAAATCTGAGCTGACTAGGATATCAACCTTTTTCTCTGCGCTGGCATTGTAAGCATCGGCGCCGCGTTGGGCAGCGTCCTTGTTAATGTCGCTGATTCCGGTTACCGCCATACCAGGGATCGTCGAAATCTGGGCGATCATGCCGAACCCCATTTGACCGGCTCCGATGACTCCTACTTTAATTGGTTGATTGTTTGCTTCTCTTTCCAAAAGTTTTCCATATAACGTCATGTATAACTCCTCCTCTTTTTGTAACATATGTTAATTGCCGTGACATATGTTATTCACTTATTAGTATAGCACCAGAGAAGGGATTGTCAACGCTTTAACAGGGCTTTTCTAAGGGACAAATGTGAAACTTTTCGCCTATTGATTACCATATGTTCAAAGCATTTTCAAACTTTCGGCGAATTTAAAATAACACTTAGTTGAATTCGACCTGCTGAAGACTTTCGCTATCTCGCGGGTTCTAATCGCCGCCACTGGCAAAGAAAAAGCTGAGAGTGTCAAGGCGTTGCTGAAGATGGGCTTTATTACCGATTTGGTAGTGGATGAGGAAATTGCGGAAGTGTTGTGAGGGACTGATGATTTACGGTATTTTGACAATGAAGCGAAAGCAAAGACCCCGACAGCTAGACTGAGCATTCAGCCAGCTGTCGGGGGCTTCTAATCAACTTCAGCCATGAGCATCAGAAAAACTCCTTCAGCTCGGCCTTGGTGCGTTTGTACACCCGGTCCATCTTGACAATATTGACGAAGGTCTTCAGCGTTTGAAACAGGAACAGCAAAATCGTGAATTCCATCAAACGCTCCGCAACCGGGACCACCTCCCGCAGCCACAAATAAATGCCGATACTGACTACAGCCAGCGCAAATTTTTCGATTCCCCTTCTTTGAATCGCTTTTCGCACCTCTGGATAGTACGTGGCAAAAATCAGTTTCTCTCTTCTGGTCATCGGTTTCTTTTCACTCATCATCGGTCTCGTCCTTTCAAGTTTATAATAGTAGTTTTTGGCTCTCACTATATATATACGCAAAAAGAGGGAGATTTTTTCTGATGAGGAAATAAATTTATCGATTGTGCCGATAAGCAGCAATTCTTTCACCTGGTTCAGGTATTTTTTAATATGTGTATAATGAAATAAAAAGGAAGTGAATACTATGGCTCAACTAAATCTAAGAATAGATGATAAATTGATGGAAGAAGCCGCAAAATTCTTTGAAGAAATCGGCATGGATCTTTCAACGGGGATCGAAATTTATCTGAAGAAGGTAGTCAGAGAACAAGCAATCCCTTTTGCTTTGTCCGTGCCTCAGAATGATTATGCAAAATCAGCTGGGGAGTTTGAACGTGGCGACTTCAAGACGGCCAGCAGCAGTGAAGAGTTGCGGAAGGATTTGGAGGATACAGATGAACCCTAGTGCTGCGGGTATCCATTTATTTGCCAACAAAAAAAGACAGAGGATACCCCTGCCTTAATTTCTGTGAACTAGTTCTAATTTCCTACCATTGAAACGGCTGCCCGCAGTGCCAGCTGATAGGTTTCAAAGCCGAAGCCGCACATGATACCGGCTGCTTTCTCGGCCAAAACCGAATGATGGCGGAATTCTTCCCGGGCGTGAACGTTGGACATGTGCATCTCGATAAACGGCACCTCCAGGATTTCCAGAGCGTCGCGGATGGCGTAGCTATAGTGAGTCCAAGCGCCAGCATTAATGATGACCGCACCTACTTTATCCTTGTAGCCTTGATGAATTCGTTCCACCATTTTCCCTTCGTCGTTGGTTTGGAAATGAGTTACCTCCACACCTAATTCATCGGCTAATTTCGCCATGTTTGCATTGATTTCATCCAGTGTGACCGTACCATAGTGTTTAGGGTTACGGTGTCCGAACATGTTGTGGTTTACTCCGTGGAGCATTAAAATAGTTGTCATTGTCAATTTCCTTTCTTTTACCAAGGCTTTGCTTGTAAGACTTCCTCAATCGAGCCTGGTGCGGCTTGTAAAATTTCGATACATAGGCCATCCGGCAGCTGCAGCCAGTTTTCTCCTTGCGGCAGCGGCTTGACGGGATAGCGGTTGATTTTTTTCAAAACGGCCTGCTGGTCATCCACCATAATTCCTAGATGACCCAATTTGCCGCTGTCTTGATTTTCGGTGCCTTCAATTAATTGAATCCCGCCATACAACCAAACCTGCTTCGGTTGGCCGGGTTCTTCTTTTCTTAAGCGCTCCGTGAAACCTAAAGTCTGGTGGAAAAATTCCACGTACCACTCCACATCGGTAACGAAGACGGCCGTGTGTTCAATATAGGCTTTAGTCATGGGCGCCACCTAGGCCATTTTTGACCTCGATCCCCTTCACGCAGGCGGTTAATGTTTGGTTGACTGGCGTTGGCAGATTGACCTTTTCTCCCCATCTGACCACTGCTCCATTGATAAAATCGATTTCTGAGCGTTGCTGCTTTTCTAAGCTTTGCAGAATCGAGGTTTTAAATCCGTAAGGCAGCCCAGCGGAAGCTTTTTGCCAAATGGCTTTCGGAGATTCTTCCGAAAGAACGATTTGATGTGCCTTAGCCACGGCAATCGCCTCTTCAACCGCCGCAAAAGCCGTTGCTTCCACCTCCGGCAGTTGATAAAGATCGCCGTAAGGTAAGCCGGTAATGCCTGCTAAAGCACCGGTAGCCACGTTGATCATCAGCTTGTCCCAGATCATGCCTTTAATGTTGCTGCTGATTTTGGTGGTAATGCCGCCTTCGTTCAGTTCGTCAGCGACTTTTTGAATACGTGGAGTCTGCTGGCCATCCATTTCGCCAATACAAACTTCCTTTCCTTTAATCCCCGGAATGACTTTCCCCGGTGCGACCAGGACGCCGCCGACATAGGCTTTACCGCCGATGATTTGTTGCGGGCTCAGCTGCTGCTCCAGAATTTCTTCGTTACCTAACCCATTTTGCAGCGACAAGACTAGGGTCTCTTCCCCGATTAACGGTGCCGCATTTTTGATGGCGATCTCAGTGGCGAAAGATTTGACTAATACGATAACCAAGTCCATCTTGCCAAGCGTGGCAGGATCGCTGGTGGCCTGAATGGGAATCGCCGTTTCCATGCCATCTTCCACAAAAATCAAACCGTTTTGATTGATCTGATCCACATGCTCCTGCCATTGATCGACTAGATAAACTTCTTTGCCGTTTTGGGCCAAGGTGCCGCCAATTGAGCTGCCTAACGCACCGGCGCCTAAAAAGCAGATTTTCATCGGTCCATTTCCTCCTCAGGAATAAATTTCAAGATATGGATAGCAAAGACACAAATTTCACCGTGCTGATTGAAGATTTCCACATCAGCATAGGTTTTCATTTCTTCTAAATCAACTTTTTTCACGGTATATTTGGCGGTCACCGTATCGCCGAAGAAAACGGGTTTGATGAAGCGTAATTTGTCATAGCCGTAGGAAACACTTGGGATCTCCGCTTTGGCCTGCTGCTGGATCATGGTAGAAGCTGTACAGCCGAAGGAGAAAGTCAGGACGCCGTGAACGATCCGCTCTTTATAAGGGGTCGTTTTCATAAATTCGGCATTCATGTGCATTTGACTGAAGTCCCCGGTAATTCCGGCATACTGATAGACATCTGATTCACTGATGGTTTTGGTGTAAGAGTAGGTATCATCGACTTTCAAAGGTAATTCTTTTATCATTGTTGGTTCCTCCTATTGGTTAGTTTGTCGCGCTTAATTGATTATTTAGCCATTCTTCTTTAATGCCCATTACCTCTGGTTGGAACAGGCGAGCATCCATGGTTCTAAGGTCACTTGAGATTTTCGGTCTGAAGGCCATTTGCTGCAGGATATCTTTCTCCAAATCAACACCTGGTGCGATTTCGATCAGCTCCACGCCTTCCTCCGTTAGTTGGAAAACGGCCCGTTCTGTTACGTAGAAGACCTGTTGTTCTCTAGCAATCGCGTCGCGACCATTAAAGGTGATCTCAGGAACGGTCTCGATGAACTTCTTAAACTTGCCTTCCTGCTGAACCTTCAGCTGCTGCTGGTCAATCGCTGTTTTTAAGCCACCAGCTGTCAGTGTGCCGCAAAAGACGACTTTCTTGGTGTTTTGGCAAATGTCGATAAACCCGCCAGTTCCGACGATTTTCCCGTTGAAGCGATGGACGTTGACATTTCCCATCTGATCGACTTCCGCAAAGCTTAAGAAGCAGACATCTAAGCCGCCGCCATCGTAAAAATCAAATTGAGTTGGCATATCCATCAACGCACGACTGTTTAACGTGGCGCCGAAGAAAATTCCTTGGGCCGATTCTCCCCCCACCGCTCCGGTTTCTACGGTTAAGGTGAATTCGTCCTGCAGTCCTTCTTCCCGAGCAATAATTCCGATACCATCAGCGATTCCGACACCAACATTACCGACATTCCCCGAAGAGATTTCAAAGAGTGCACGTCGCCCGACAACTTTTCGCTGATCTAGGGCAATCAATTCAGTGGAATCCACGCAGGCGGTATAATCACCGGAAAGGAACCGATTGACGCCTCCCACATAGAGCTGTGATTGGTTTTCATCCACCACAATCGCATCCACATAGAAACCAGGAATTTTCACCTGTCTTGGATGGAGGGTACCAGCTTTGACCACCTTTTGGACCTGGACGATGACTTTACCGCCGTTGTTGTGGGCAGCCTGAGCTAAGATCAGCGCATCCAGGTAGACAATTTCATCCTCCATCGAAATATAGCCATCAGCATCCGCCGTCGTTCCGCGAATAATCGCAACATCAATCGGTGTCGCCTGGTAATAGAGATAATCTTTGCCGTCAATCTGCTGCTTTGAGACCAATTCTTCTTGGGTTTTCTCGTTAAGCCGGCCACCGCTTTGGTCTGGATCAATAAAGGTTCCTAGACCTACGTGAGTCAGAATCCCCGGCTGTTTGGAAGCTGCCGCTCTAGTCAATTGGCAAATGACCCCTTGAGGAAAATTGTAAGCCTCGATTTCATTCCGCTCTGCCATTTCTGAAAGCCGCGGCGATTGTGCCCAGTGCCCACCGATAATTCGTTTGATCAGGCCTTTTTTTGCTAAGGGCGAAAGACCGCGATCATTACGGTCACCTAAGCCGGTGGTATGGATGATCGTGATATCTTTAGGCTGCGCTTCTTCTTCAAACTGTTTCGCCAATGCGGTAATCAGCTGGGTGGGTTCGGTAATTCCACCACCAGCACCGCAAAAGCCCACGACATCTCCATCCTTTACTAAGCGGATGGCCTCTGTTGCTGAAATAATCTTGGATTGCTTGTCTTTACTCAATTTGTCCCCTCCTCTTCCCCTTCATCATAAGAGATCGCTTTCATCTATTCCAATATCCATTTTTCTGTTTTTGATTACTTTTGGTTATCGATCTGGGGTATAATTTGTAAAAAAGGGGTGAAAAAGGTGAACCTCCAGCAATTACGCTATTTTCTTCATCTGGCTGACAGCGAGAATATGCAGCAAACCGCCGAAGATTTATTCATCAGCCAACCAGCCTTAAGCAAAGCGATCCATAATTTAGAAAACGAACTGAATGTGGCGTTGTTCGATCGGATCGGCCGCGGGATTCGTCTGAATAAATACGGGCATTTGTTTGAACGCAGAGTTCGCCGTGCTCTGACTGAATTGGATTTGGGGAAAGCGGAAATCGAGGATACCATCAACGATCGGACTGGGCGGATTGATTTAGGCTTTGTTTATTCGCTGGGGGCGAAATTTGTTCCCTCGCTGATCGCTGATTTTACCAAAAACAATCAGATCAAAATTCGCGGGACCCAAAATAATACCAAGAATCTGCTGACGCAGCTGCAGGATGGCAGCTGTGACGTGGTTTTTTGTACCGAAAACGAGAATTTTCCGGAACTGGAAATTCTTCCGCTGTACCAGCAGCCGATTATTTTTATTGTTGGTCAGGATCATCCCCTGTCTAGCGAAAAGGTTTATGGAATCGAGGAGCTCTTGGCTTACGACTTTATTGCTTTTCCTGAGCAGAGCACGATTCGTCCCCTGATTAACCGCTATTTTGCCGATAAGAAGCTGGCGCCAAGAATCACTTACGAAGTGGCGGATGATTTGACCTTAATCAGTATGGCCAGTGAGAACTTAGGGATCGGTATTTTCCCCCGGTCGAGTATTTTGAACAAATTTGATGTAAAGGAAATTACCATCAACGAGCCTTTTTTAACCCAGAAGATTTGCCTGGCCACCAATCCCACCCGTTTTAAAACGCCGGCGGTTCGACGCTTTATTGACTACGTGAAACAGGATGAGGCGCAGCTTTTTCACTATATTTGAAGGTAAATAGGCCTTTTCTGATTCTTTTTTTGATTTGCGGGAGTTTAATTGGTACTATAATAAAAAGGACGTAGTTGGGGGAGTTAGAGATGTTAACGAATTCTGAAATGGAACGGTTATTGCTGCAAGAAACAGAGGCGTTTATTCATTCGGACGGCTTTGCTTTTTGTCCGCGTTGCGGGAATCATCGGCTGAAGCCGGTCGCAACGGATAATCCGTATTCCAGACAAGTAGCCGGTGTGCTGATTTGCGAAGCCTGTCGAAAAGATGAGGACCACCGCTTGCGAACAGCTAGTAAGAATATCAGCCTGAAAAAATGGTTTTTCTTTGCGGCTTTATAGCCTGCTTTATTTGGCAACTGCAAAACAATCACTTTCGCAGATCAGCCGCTGGTGAAAACTGGATCGGGTATCTGCGGGAAGCTCTTGGCAAGGGGCTGACTTTGAGCGTTTATACAGAGCCTAGCATGCGTGTTAATTGCAGCCATCGATTGATTTAGAATGAGCACCCACGGAGGGACAGGCGGCCTAGCCGTTCCGCAAGATTATTCCGTGTGGGTGAAAGCAGCAGCTTCAACTGAATATAAGTGGCAAACAGCCCCTCAGACGAGTCGGATATCTGGGAGGCTATTTGCTGTTTCTATAGGATAAGCCGGATTCCTTTGCCAGCAGCTAACTGCGGGGGCATCATCAGCTATGACCGAACCCTACTTCCTTAAGCATTTACTTGACGGGGCATTTCGCAGCTTTTGCCTGACAGCTTGATTAATGCCCTTAACAAAAGCAGCTTCTGTTTTTCCCGCAAATTTCTACCGTGGGCGGCTCGGACGACTTGGCGCAGCTCCGGATTGCGCAACAATTTTTTGGTCAAACGCGCTTTCCTTAACGGCGAAAAGGTTTGCTTTTGGATGGCGATTAGCTGCGAAAAGACCTTCAACGCCGTATCTTTACAATAGAACTCATGGTACTTAGGATGCGCCGGCGTCATCTCCAGCATCTGTTGGCAAATGCGCAGCTGTGTTTGCTCCTTGCCCACATTGAACCTGGACATCAGCGCCCCCTTCCTTAACCGATGATAGTGGTAGAAGGCTTGATCCAAGGCCATCACCTGCTCCGCCTCAGCAATGACTTGCACCGTGAATAACAAATCCTCCAAGACTAACAAATGCTCCGAAAAACGAAGATTGTTCTCCAGCAAAAAGCTCCGCCGAATAAATTTATTCCCTGGCGCGCTGATCAGCCCTTGACGATAACAGACATAAAACGGCTTTCTCAGAAAATCTATTTGACTTCCTTTAAACGAAGTTGGCATACGATCTCTTTTGTAGCTGCCTTTTTCGTAAAAATGACACCCGAACAAAATGAAATCCGGCCGCGGCCCATCCGCATTGAAATCAGCAGCGCTGACCAAGGTTTCAACCGCCTGAGGATCTAAGGAGTCGTCACTGTCCACAAACAGCAGGTATTCCCCATTCGCCTGCTGGATGCCGTAATTGCGGGCCGCACCAGGTCCCCAGTGGTCCCTTTGAAAAAAATGAATGCGGAAATCCTGATTGACTTCCTCCATAAAGGCGACGGGCGGAAGATCGGTACTGCCGTCATCCACCAGCAAAATTTCAATATTGTTGTAGCTTTGGTCCACTAATGAATAGAGACAGTTCCTAGCGAAGGGAAAATCGTTGTGGATGGGAACAATAATCGATACTAATGGCTTCTTAATCATACTCAACTCCTTGTGGTAAATACTTGCTGGCCTGACGGCTGCGCAAACTTGTTTGATAGTAAGAAAATTTCGACAAACTAACGGGCCAGCTGTGCTACGTTTTCCTTTTTCACCTTTTCGGCTCAAAGGACGCCCGATTTTGGTGATCGAATGACGGATTGACTGACACGGCTCGCTGTCGGAAATCTAAAGCTGGATTGGATCATCGTTTCTTATGTAGGCCGTTTCACTGTTTTCACCGCTCATTCTTCCTGCGAGTTCTGGTCTTGGGCACTTCGGTTGTTTCGGCGTCTCACTGGCAGATACAATTGATCACCGAGCTTGCTGAGGCAGCTGCTGGCTCAATGACCCTCCCCCGCGATCTCCCTTTGGTCATTGCAGCTGCTTACGTGTTTATCTCTTGGCTAAAAAGATCTTGGGCGACTTTAAGGAGATCGCGAGGGTCTTCTGCTGGTCACTCTATTCGATGATCTGTAATTTTAAGGTAGTCACTTCTGTTTTTTTTACAAACAATTCATGATCATCAAACCGTGGAATCCTAAAAATCCTGTTTCTCGATATTTTATTATCACTACCATTAAACCATATTTAACGACCGATTTGGAGTGTTTATTGCAAATAAATGCTTAAATATTTTAATTTTATCCGCAATAGTTTTTGAAAAGTCTATTTTCGACGGCAATAGTTAATTAATATGTTTTCAAAATACAATGATATTATAATGTAATATCAATCGTTATTTAATGGTCTTTTTTCGATCCTGCAACGTTAAGGTTTTATCAGTAAACCAATTAATTACGAAAATGAATATATTGTTAACGAATTGGGAGGATTTTGAATGATAGTCATTAGACAAGAAACACAAAACGATTACGATGAAGTCTATAAACTTATTGCCGAAGCATTTGCGACGACCGAACACGCCGATGGCAATGAACAATATCTGGTAGTAGATTTGAGGAAGGGTGACGGATTTATACCTGAGCTATCATTGGTAGCAAAAATTGATGGTGAATTGGCTGGACATATTTTATTTACGAAAGCGATGGTAGGTATTGATGAAGTGGTTGTTTTAGCGCCACTTTCAGTCACCCCAAACTGTCAAAAACAAGGGGTAGGCACGGCACTAATAGCTGAGGGACATCGCATTGCAAAAGAATTAGGCTATCAGTATTCACTAGTACTGGGAAGTGAATTGTATTATCCAAAAGCTGGCCATATACCAGCGGAACAGCTAGGAATTGAGGTGCCGGAAGATATCCAATCCGAAAATTTTATGGCCATCAAATTACAGGAAGACGCTAAAGCAATAAGTGGTCCTGTGACCTATGCAAAGGAATTTAGACTGTAATTCAGTATTTCAGTCCGATATTCTGCTAATCAACTTCATAGAGCATAACGAAAAGAGACAAGCAGGCGATCCTATACGCCGACTTGTCTCTTGATTTTTATACTTGATTTATTGTCCATAGAGATGACAAGCCACTTTATGTCCGGGAGATATTTCCAAAAACTCCGGCGTCTCTTCTTTACATTTATCCATGGCTTGAGGACATCTGTTACAAAAGGCACAGCCTTTAAAATCACTGGTTCTGACAGGCTGCTCTCCACTGAATTCAGGCGTTTCCTCATTGCGAATATAAGGGTCTGGTACGGAAGCAAATAGGCCCTTGGTATACGGGTGAAGCGGATTTTTGAAAAGCTCATCGGTCTCCGCTTCTTCAACTAAAGTACCAAGATACATTACCCCGATTCGATCAGAGATATAGCGAATCACGCCAATATCATGGGAAATAAAGAGTAAGCTCAAGCGCAGATCCTTCTGCAGCTCCATCAAGGTATTCAAGACTTGCGCCTGAATCGACACATCCAGCGCGGATACCGGCTCATCACAAATAATTAATTTTGGCTTAATCACCAATGAACTGGCAATTCCCAGTCTTTGTACCTGTCCCCCTGACAGCTCATGAGGGTAGCGGAAATAGTGATATTCAGACAAGCCGACTTTTTCTAACACTTCGACTACTTGATCACGACGTTCCTGGGCATCCGATACGCCATGGACTTTTAGTATATCTTCCAGAATACTGCCAATTCGTTGTCTCGGATTCAATGCCGACAGTGTGTTTTGAAAAACCATCTGCAAATCTTTTCTCAGTGGGAAAAACTCGCGATCATTTAGTTTACCTAGGTCTTTGCCTTGATAAATAATCGACCCGCTACTGGGCTTCTCTAAGCCGACAATCATCCGGCCAGTGGTTGACTTGCCGCAGCCTGATTCTCCTACTAGTCCATAGGTTTCCCCTTCTTTGATCGTGAAGGATAAGTTATCTACCGCCAGCATTTGTTCTTTGGGACCAAAAGGGTTCAAGGTTTGTCTTGCCAGAGGAAATGATTTTTGAAGGTTTCTAATTTCTACTAAATTATTGGCCATCGCTAATCCTCCCTGATAGTTTCTGATTCGACGTATTTCCAGCACTTAACAAAATGATCCGGCTGAGCTTCCACCATCGGCGGTTGTTCTTGGAAGCAGCGTTCATCCGCATATTTACAGCGGGTACAGAAATGGCAGCCTTTCGGAATCTCGGAAAGTGACGGAACAGTTCCCGGTATCGTGGGAAGCGGCTTGCCCCGTTCCGTTTCCAAATGGGGAATACACGAGATTAGGCCTTCGGTATAAGGATGTAACGGGTGCTCAAATAGCTGTTCAGTCTCGGCATCCTCGACAATCTGTCCTAGATACATGACTTTAATCCGGTGGCAAAGTTTGGAAACAGCCCCCATGTCGTGGGTAATAAACAGGACGGACATCCCGATCGTTTCGTTCAAACTTTTAATCAGACGCAGAATCTGTTCTTGAATCGTGACATCTAATGCCGTGGTCGGTTCATCGGCAATCAATAGCTTTGGTTCGCAGGCCAGTGCCATCGCAATCATGACCCTCTGCTGCATCCCGCCGGACAGTTCAAAAGGATATTTTTTAAGGCAAGCTGCTGGATCAGGAATACCAGTCAATTGCAGCATTTCCATACTATGTTTTTTGGCTTCATCCTTGGATATTTGCTTGTGAAGCATCATTACTTCACTAAGCTGTTTTTCCACTGTATGGACTGGACTTAATGAATTCAAAGGATCTTGGAAGATAATCGAGATATCATTTCCGCGAATGTTCCTGATCTGTGACGGTGAACTATTTAGCAGATCTTCCCCTTCAAATAGGATTTCGCCTTCATATTTGACGGCTGTATCATGATCCCGCAGCCGTAAAATCGATTGCGACATCACGCTTTTTCCTGAACCTGATTCTCCGACAATCCCGATAATCTCACCGGCATGAATCGTTAGGTCCACTTCGTCGACGGCTGGAAGCCACTTCTTGTGAATCGGAAACTTCACCTTGAGACGATTGATTTCTAGTATTTTTTTCGTTTCAACAGCTGGTTTATTCACTATTTTTGGTTCCCTCCTTTGACTCTTGGATCAAGGTAATCTCTAATTCCATCACCCAAAAGGTTCAGGCTCAACACACAAATGATTACGGCCAACCCTGGTGCAAGCATTGTCCATGGCGCTTTGGAGAATACCATCTTACTGTCCTGCAGCATATTTCCCCAGCTTGCGGCCGGTGCCGGAATGCCTGCTCCTAAGAAACTTAGTGAGGCTTCAGCAATAATCGCTTGGGCAAAAATGAAGGAGGCTTGGACCGTCAGCGGAGAAATAACTCCTGGCAAAATGAGTTTCCATAGAATTTTGGCACTGCTGAAGCCTTGGACTTTCGCCGCCTCGATATAGGGCTGTTCCTTAATCACCATTGCGCTAGCTCGAACGGTGCGGGCTACACTTGGTGTATAGACGATGGTCAGGGCCCAGACGACATTCCAGCTGGATGTGCCGAAGGTTGTTATCAAAGAGATGGCTAATAGAATCCCGGGAATCGCAATCAATGCATCGCAAATCCGCATCAGAATATGATCCAGCAGCTTAAAATAGCTGGCATATATCCCTATGATCGTCCCTAACACACAAGAAAATAGTGCGACACAACCGCCGACCCATAGCGAGACTCTGGCGCCATACATTAAGCGGATCAAAATATCTCTGCCAAATTCATCGGTACCGAATTTATGAAGACTACTTGGAGCATTAAAGCGTTCGGTAACCGCCATTGCGTTGGGATCGGTGGAATTGATTATCGGGATAATAATAGCTGCCGCAAAGATTGCCACGAAACCAATCAATCCAATGATGAGCGCCGGATTTGAGAGCAATCGCTCTTTACGAAGCTGTTTTTGTTCTTTGACAATGGCTACGCCGGCTTCGGACATACTTTTTCTAGTTAAATACATGCGCTCACCTCCTACTTACGCCCTGGCTGAAGCCTTGGGTCGACAAATCCATACAACACATCTACGATCAGATTAACTAACACATATAATAAGGTCACAAATAAAACGACTCCTTGGATCACTAAAACATCCCGGCGATTGATAGCTGACATCGTTAACATGCCTAGTCCTGGAATGTTAAAAAGTGTTTCGGTAACGATTGTGCCAGTGATTAGGCTGCCAAAGGATTGACCGATAGCTGTCAAAATGACCGGTGCCGCATTCTTTAGCCCATAAGTTAAGATGACACGCTTTTCCTTCAGTCCTTTTGCACGAGCGGTCTGGATGAAGCTCTTATGCAGGACTTCTAATAAGGAGGATCGGATCATCCGAGTCAGATAAGCTGCCTGCACGACCCCTAATGACAGCGCAGGAAGAAATAAGTATTTAAAATGCTCGCCAATACCGGCCGAAATACTGGCATAGCCCGCTACTGGAAACCACTGATTATAGACGCTAAATGCCAGCATCAAAAACATACTCAGCAAAAATCCTGGCAGCGCTGAGCCTAGTAATGACACCGATACTGCCACCAAATCGATGGCCGTTCCTCGTTTATAAGCAGCTAATATTCCTAAGGGCATCGCAATGATCACGGCAAAAATTTGCGATATAATCGCCAAACTAAGGGTTGGACCAAAATATTCGCCAATCGCTGAAAGCACCGATTGCCGCAAAAAGAACGATTCGCCCCAATTTCCTCGTACAATTCCGCCTAACCAATCCACGTATTGAACAAAAAATGGCCGATCAAAGCCCAGCTGTGCGTTCATTTGATGAATCTGTTCAGGAGTCGCTTCCATGCCAAGAATGGCAGTAGCCGGCCCGCCAGGAATTAGATAAACGATTAGGAAGGTTATAATTGATACGATAAATAAGACCGGAATCAATGATAGTATTCGTTTGACTATATAAGACAACATAACGTACTCCTTCTTCGGTATGACAGGCTTCACAACCATGTTTGGCATTATGAAGTCGGATACCATCAACCTTTATATGATAAGCTTTGTACTTTCTTTACCTGAAAACGGCGAGCCGCCGTAGCAGCTCACCGCGTCTATCATTTATTCTGAGACTGTAGCATTCCAGAAGATCGGGAATCTCATATACTCGTAGCCTTCTACATCATTACTGATGGCGTTCACCCCGGTAAAATGACCCAGGACAGTTGCGCCGCCGTATTCATAGATGAATCCTTGCAGATCATCCCAGGCTGCTTGGGCATCCTCTTGGGAATCAGCCAAGCGCATCGCTTTGATGCCATCGGTTACTTCTGGTCTGTCCATTCCAGCCCAAGTCTTGTCTAGGACTGTTAATTGAATTGGAAGAACATTGTAGCTGTTGCTGGTGATGAACATACTGTTTTGGTTAGGGTCTGCTCGATGCTCCATAAAGGTACTGAAGTCATAGGTTTCAACTTCGGCATTGATTCCGACTTTCTTCAACTGTTCTTGTACCACCAAGGTTGCATTGTACATTTCTGGATAATCTTGAGTCGTTACTAGGACTAGCTTCTCATCATTGTATCCAGCTTCTTCTAACAACTCTTTAGCCTTATCAGGATCATTTTGGTTATAGTATTCTTTCCCCGCTTCGCTGCCCCATTGCGCATCCTCTGAACTGAACCAGCCTGGATTTACTTCATAAAGCTCTTTGTTTCCATAACTTGCCAGCAAAATATCATCCATATTAAGTGCTGCCAATACAGCTTGTCTCATCTCCGGCTTTTCCATGATTCCGACAGTCGTATTAAGGAACAGATTCAGTGTTCCACCTTTGGTAACATCTAGCTTCAAGTTAGGCTCTTTAGACAATTCTTCATAATTATCTTGAGGAACTTCTTCGACGATGTCGTACTGGCCGTTCTTAGCTCCGGCAATTCGAGTGGACGCGTCGGTGACAATGTCAAAAACTAGTGTGCTTGTAGCTGCTGTTTTCGCACTTGCCAAACCAGTCGTCGCGTTTTCTCGCACTTCATAATCATCGAATTTTTCCAATTGGATAAATTGATCCTGTTTCCATTCTCCTAATTTGTAAGGGCCTGTTCCAATGTATTCACTGACGCCTTTTTCACCAGCGCCCTCTACGATTTCTTCAGGATAAATCGCTGCAAACATAATCGGATTGGCAAGAACTGTGATAATATCTGATGCCGCTTCATTGGCAGTCATCTTCACTGTGTAGTCATCGACTTTTTCGAACGTAGAGCCACCGATTAATGTGCTGGCTTTTTGGGAGTCTTTCACCCAACGTGTCAGTGATGCCACCACGTCGTCGGCAGTCATCTCTTCTCCGTTATGGAATTTAACCCCTTCCAACAGGTGGATCGTGTATTCCTTGCCGTCATCACTTACGTCATAAGATTCAGCAAGTACCGGCTGGGGTTCAAAGTTCTCATCCATCGCAAATAGCGGCTCAAAAATATGATAGCCGATTTGGGCAGTGATATTTGAGTTAGCGATCTGGGCATCTAGCGACGGTGGATTCGCTGAAATGGCAATGCGAAGTTCATCTTTTTTGTTAGACGCTTCAGTATTGCCGCTCTCCCCGGTCTCGTCTCCAGAACCTCCACATCCTGCTAATAATAAAAGCATACATACTGGTGCAACTAAATATTTCAATACTGACTTTCTCAACACGAACAACTCCTCTGATTTTTCTAATTCCTTTTTAGTTAAGCAAAACAAAATGTCCTGGTGATTCCAACAAACAACGCTGACTGAAGCAAATATTATTGATTCGAAAAGCAATTAAAAACGCCAAAAAAGCATACCGAATCAACAGCATGCTTTCTCATATATTCTAAATAAATACTTAGCGGACTGAATCCTTTTCAAAAGAATCAGTCTGCGGACACGCCAAAAAAGGCAGCACTCACGGGAAGTTCCCCTAAAAAGTGGGCACAGAAATTCCGTAAAATGCAGTTTATTTATTTGATAGAATAGGATGAGAAAATGTTTCTTTACATACTGACTTAGAACACGCTAAGATTTTAGTCGTCGTTCAGTAATAACGAATGGTTTTGTTGAAATCAACGCACAAGATCATTTTCTCACCTCATCTCTTTATAATTTTTTTATCAGCGCTTTCTAATTAAAGTAAAGCGCTTTCCACTATCAAAAAGATTAGCATTCAGACTTGTGGATTGTCAAGAAGATATTTCACGAAAAGCGAGCAGAACAAGAAATGTTTCACAAGATTGATATGCTTTTGATTTCTTGAAATAGGTTAGTTTTGGATGTTGGGTTACGAGAAATTGGTCATAATATGCTTGATGATTGTGAGAGTTTGTACTTTGGTTTATAGACTCTAAAAACCACCTGCTAAGGTAGCATATTCGCAGGTGGTTTAGGTGGGTTATCGCGTGATATATAACTGATTGATTTATTTTCGAACTTAGTGTCATTAGCGAATAATTTAAACGCGTGGTATTCAGCAAAAGCTCTGACAAGAAGCACTTTATCCACTAAACCTAGTTTTGCTTAGAAAATCATCACCCCATTATCTGGTGATTTATTGACTAATTATTTGCTGACACAGGAATAAGGACGCTAACAGCAAGCCCGTTGGGAGATTGAGGCTCAAAGATGATTTCCCCATGATGGGCTTGAACGATTTGACTGGACAATCGCAAACCTAGTCCGTGAGCACCTTCGCTGTCTTGAGTGTTGAACTGTTTAGGAAAAATCCCATCGTTCAGCGTGTCAATTTGCGCTTGTGACATTCCCACCCCATCGTCAATCACACTTAGGCAGCAGGCGTTTTCTTGCTTAGTGACACTCACTAGAATATGACAGCCGTTTGGGTTGTGGTTCATCGCATTGCCAATCAGATTGTCCAGTAATCTTGTCAGTAAAGCAGCATCTCCTTGGAAAAATATTGCATGAGCCTTTTCATCAGCCTGTAGTTCAAATGAATAATTTTGGTCCACGCCATTATTGAGGTATTCGGTAATCACTTGTCGAGCCAGCTCGACTGGATAAATGGTTTCCAGGTGAAAGGGCTGCATCGCATACTCCAGCTTCGAGGTCAAATTTAAGTCGGTAATCAGCTGGCGGAGTTTTTCACCCTTTTGCCGAATGAGCGTGGCCTGGGTTCTAGTTTCTGTTGGTAATGCATCATCATCCTCAATTTCGCCGGCATAGCCCAGCATAATGGAAAGAGGCGTCCTGATATCATGAGATATACCGGCAATCCATTCGGTTCGAGCTTGATCCTTCTTCAAGATATAGTTTCCAGCCCGGTTGACTTCAGCATTAATAGCGGCTAGTTCACCTTTTTCAGCCAGTGCAACTGCTTTTCCACGAGAGATAGTTTCGATCCCGTTCAAAATTGGAGTAACTGCTTTTTCCACCTTTCTAGTGTTGTACCAGAAAAGCAGTAGCATCAAGGTGACATTGCAAACAACGACAGTCAGTAGGCCGGTTAGGGCTGAACGGACATAGGCGGTATCGGTGACAAAATTGTATTTGACGATACTGTTGGGCGGGCAGCCAATCACCAATAATCCGCTGGCAGTTTCCTGAACTAATACAGGATAGTTATCTAAATACCAGCGGCTGAATTGGGCGACTTCTGTGGCAGAATACTGGCGGGGTAAATTGCTGGGCATGGCCTCTTCCCACACAACCGTCCCTTCGTCGTTCAAGACCATCCCCCAGGCTGCGTTTTCCTTTAAAAGTTCGGAAGTCTTTTCGTCGGCAGACACAGTTCCTTGCTGATTTGTATGAATGTGGTCGGCAATTTGTGCAACCGGTATATCGGGATCAGTGGAAGAATGCCAGGAAAATAGCAGTACTGCCAAGAGCAATGCAGCGTTGATTAGTAAAAAAGAAATCAGGATCAAAAAACTGGAGAAAAGATATTTTCGGAAAAAACGTTTTGCGGCAGCCATCACGTCTCCCCCTTTACGATCAATTTGTAGCCCAGTCCTCTAACGGTTTGCAGGGACACCGGCGCAGAGGGATTCGCTTCTATTTTCTCGCGGATGTGTCGAATGTGAGTCATCAATGTCGTTTCGTATCCTTGCCACACGTCACCGCAGGCCGTCTGACATAAGGCCCCAATCGTGACAATCCGGCCGGCATTTTCGGCCAGCTTTAAGAAGATGGCATACTCTTTGGCGGTCAAGGGAATGCTCATCTCTCCTTTTAAAACCTCAGCTTTATCCAAATCAACAGTGGCACCCTCCAAGGCGATTAACCGATTGCTTTCTGGGTACGAACGTTTTAAAATAGCGGCTACCCTTAATAGCAGTTCCTTCGGCAGAAACGGTTTGACCAGATAATCATCGGCACCAAGTTCAAAGCCAGCAAAACGATCTTCGGCTTCCCCCTTGGCTGTCAGCATCAGAACAGGGACTTTACTGATGGCGCGGATTTCCTGAAGCAACTCAAAGCCGTCCATTTCAGGCATCATCACATCCAAAATAATCATATCCGGCATTTTTTTCGTTAACACGTAGAGGGCTTCTTTGGCAGAAGAAACGGTCGTAATTTGCGTATATCCGGCTCGCTCAAAGATGGATTTAAGCATGACTAATAGATCCAGCTCATCATCAACGATTAAAATTGATTTGCTGTTCATTTCGGCCACCTTCTTTCACATTAATCTTTACTATAATTATACAACTGATTTTGGGTGTTGTATCTGTTTCCTCCTGCAATCTCAAGGTAATCTCAAGGCAGGCTGCAAGTTCCCTCAAGGTGGGTGCTCTACAATAAAGGTACCAAGAAAGAAGGAGGCCCACCATGAGTGAGTATGTGATTGAGACAACGAAACTAACGAAGCGATACGGAAGCCAGGCCAGTGTTTCTGAGGTGGATATGCACGTGAAAAAAGGCCGCATCTATGGCTTGTTGGGAAGAAACGGCGCCGGTAAAACAACCACGATGAAAATGCTGCTGAGACTGACTACACCGACCTCTGGTAAGGTGCGGATTTTGGGAAAAGATATGCAGAAAAACAGTGAGAATATTTTGCCCCAAATCGGCAGCTTGATCGAGTCGCCAGGTTTTTATCCTAACCTCACTGCTACCGAGAATTTGCGTATTTTTGCTGAGCTGAGAGGAATCAAAAACCGCCGCTGTATTCAAGAAGCGTTGGCGCTTGTAGGACTGCCCTATCGGGACAAAAAACTATTTTCCCAGTATTCATTGGGGATGAAGCAGCGTTTAGCGATTGCTTTGGCGGTCATGCATAATCCTGACCTGCTGATTCTAGATGAACCGATCAACGGACTTGACCCGATCGGCATAGCCGAGATCCGTTCGTTTATCCGCGAACTTTGTGATATTCAAGGAAAAACCATTTTGATTTCCAGCCATATTTTATCAGAAATTGCCCTGCTGGCAGATGATATTGGGATCATCCATAATGGCGTTTTGTTGGAAGAAGGAAGTCTGGCTGAGTTGGAACAAAAAAACCACCGCTATGTTCATTTTGAAGTCTCGGATAGTTCAAAAGCGGCGCAAATCGCAGCGGGCGTCTTGCACACTAACAATTTTGAAATTTGTGATCACCACAACCTTAAGCTGCTGGGTGCAAATCTGCCTGTCGGCCTGCTTAATCGGGCCTTTATCCAAAACGGCTTGGAGGTTTCTGAAGCTCACTTGTGCGTGGATACCCTTGAAGATTACTTCAAGCGAGTGACCGGGGGTGAAGGACTTGCTTAAACTGATTCGCTGTGAATGGTGGAAATTGAAGCGTAGAAAATTCATTCTGCTAGTGGTGCTGGCAGCCTTAATGTTTCCTATTCCGTTAACCTACTTAATGACCACTCCGGCTATGCTGGAACGCTATCTGGACAAGTCGGAGGCTTTCGATGGACTTTTTAATATGGTCTTAGGCTACGGGATTCAATTTCTCCTCCCCTGCATCCTAGGCGTGATTGCCGCGCTGCTGTTCTTCATGGAAAGAGACAACGATACCTTCAAAAACATTCGCACGATTCCCGTTACCAGCACAAAAATGGTCATCGCAAAAATCTTGGTGTTATTTCTTTTTGGCATCCTCTTTTGCTTCGCATCAACCATCGCTACGGTTCTTTGCGGAACTGTGACCTTAGAGGTAAACGGGCTGGCTTACAAACTATGGTTGGCGGTGGAAACAGGTATGTTTATTACCGCCGGAACCTTGCCACTAGTGGTCCTAGTCGTGTTCTTCAGCAAAACCTACATTTTTTCGATTCTTTTATGTGTCTTTTACAGTGTCTTAAATCTGAGTGCCACCTCATTGTTTGATGCGCTGCCAAAGGCTGTTTTATGGCTGCTGCCTACGCCGTTAACCACTTTTTGGAGCGCTGGCGATATGGATGTCCACGGGATTACGATGGACTTGGTACAAATGAAGGGACTAATCCCCTCCACTTTTCAAGTTGTTTTCACCCTAGGTATCATGGGTCTGCTATCGGTAGTTGTCATCGCCCAGCTTTACAAACGGAGAGGAGAATAATCATGATCGTTATCGTGAAAACAGAGTTCCTAAAGTTGAAAAGATACCATATCCTGTGGGCAGGCGTTGCCCTGATGCTGCTTTCTGTATTGCTGACCTTATTTACTTCGATGGCCAATGACGGTTCCTTCTGGGATTATGCTTACTTGTCCGAACAGGTTATCAAAAATAATATGTCCACGATCTTTCCCATGTGCATTACGCTGATTGCCGGCTATATCATTTCCCGGGAGCAAAAGGATGATACCTTGAAGAACATTCAGGTGATCCCGATTTCTTTCAAGCGATTACTGGTGGGAAAGCTGATTTTGTGCGGCGCTCTGTCGATTTTCTTAGGGGTGGTCTGTGCGTTGTTCACGATTGCGGCGGAATTCTTTGCCGGATTTCCAGGATTTACTGTAGGCTTGGCATTTCAATCACTGATTCAGATGACTTTAAGCAATTTCCTTTTGTATTTAGCGGTGCTGCCGATTATTGTGCTGACCAGCAGAAGGTCCGGGAGCATGCTGATCGGGGTGATTGTTGCCTTTGTCTATGGGTATGGCGGGATGTTTGCAGCCGGTAACATGACTATAGCCAATCTCTATCCGATTACCGCCAGCCTGGGTTTGATCGGCTACCGCAGCTACGATCCGACCGTTCATTGGAATAGCGGGCTGTGTGCCTTAAGTCTCCTGCTAGTAGTCGGAGTAGCAGCATTAATGATTGCTGTCGGGAAAAATAAAGAGCCTAAAGCGACTGCTAAGAAACGCGTGAAGCAGGCTGCGCCTAAGAAAGGCTGGTGATGAGGTGATGAAAAAAAGTCTAGTATTACCCTTGATGATTTTCGGCTGTCTTGCCTTGAATGGCTGCAGTAAAGACCAGATCCTGGGTCATTATAATCAGGCGATCCAACTCGCAGGCTCCACCGAATTAACCAAAAACTATCAGCTAACAGGACAACGTGAAACAGGTATTGATGATTACACAGGAACTTACACCGCCAATTACGAAGATGCCTCTACCACCGAGTATATTTTCGGCGGTACCGCTATTGAAAGAGCAGCCGGTAAAGATATAACTATCACCTGTACTTTAACGGTGACTGACGGCACGGCAAAAGTCTTTTGGCTTTCTGGAAGTAATGAACCGATCGTATTGATGGAAGGTAGCGGTACTTATATAGAAGAACTTACCCTTCCCGACGGTGGTAATTACTTTGGGATTGAAGGCGAGGGGTTTACTGGAAGAGTTGAAATGAGGATTGAATAGGAAGTTGTGGGGGGATTGTAAAAAACACCTGCGAAATTGAGCACTCGCAGGTGTAGAGTTTGGTAATTACCAAGACATTTCTCTTTCGTTTACAATAGTCACTACTTCGTCAATGCTGATTGGTTTATAGTCGATCATATCTACACCGACATTCATAGCGTTTGGGCCTAGTGTTCCATTGAAAAAATCGGTTCTTGTATGGTGGACATGGCCGTACAGGTGGATTGCGCGATTGTAATAACCGTCCCATTCCAGCATCGGATAGTGAAATAAGACAAATTTTCGTTTGTTGTATTTGAAGGAATAGTAGTCCTTCACCCATTCATACAAGGAATGGTCAAAGTTTTCGTCATTCAAATACTGCTCGTGATTGCCTTTAATTAAGTATTTTCTCCCACGCAACTGTTTTAGGATTGCATTAGCCTGCTCTCCATCCCCTTGATAAAGAAAATCGCCTAAAATGTAGACTTCATCCTTGGGAGACTTCACAACACTATTCCAATTTTTGATCAGCTGCTTGTTCATCTCCCCCACATCACGAAAAGGCCGATGGCTGAATTCGATGATGGCTTCGTGATAGAAGTGAGTGTCCGCGATAAAGTACTTCAAGTTATCAACTCCTAGCTTTTAGTTCATTTTAGTCTTTCATTTAATCTTGAAATTCCACCAAGGGCTCATCAATCCAATATCCCAATCCGCCGCGCCTCTTCTATCGCCTGCACCCGAGAATTAACCTCCAGCTTGCGATAGATATTCAATATATGCGTCTTAGTAGTTGCTACAGAAATATAGAGCTTAGCGGAAATCTCTTTATTAGTTAGTCCTAGCGCCAGCTCGTTTAAGACATCCATTTCCCGGTGACTTAGTATTGTTACTTCATCCAGCTCCAGGAGTCTGAGAATTTTCTGATGGAAATGGCGTTCTTCTGTGTCAAAGTTTTCCATCAACTCATTCCCCATCTCTTTGATCAACCGGTCTATCTCTTTACGATAAATGAAAAACTCGTTTAGGATTTCGTACTCGTTACCATAATGGATGGCTTCGTGGTATAAATCGCGAATCATCCGTTTGTTTAGGGACTGTGCCTTTAGAAGCAGCTCGATTTTCAGTAAATCAGCGCCGATGATCCGTAGATAGATCCGCTCCTTGCGGCTGATTTCCAACAAGTGATTCGTGACTTCCATGGCTTGCTGATTTTGATCTCTGGCCGACAGCAGCATGCCGTAAAATAAGGTATTGCTGATAGACAGCTTTTTTTCTTGCTGGTAATCGGCAATATAATTCTCTTGTTTTTCAGCAGACAACTGATCATTTTTCAGCACGTAGCGATATAGTCCAGAGGTTAGCCTCGGATTTTTATAATAGTCCGTCATAAGCAGCTGCTGAACCGCTTCTAAAGCCGCTTTCTGTTCATCCTTTAAATACATCAATTCTGCATAATTGTAGAGATAGGAAGCCCGCATATGAGGATGCTTTTGTCGTGCTAATTTTTCTAGCGCTGCTTCGGCTTCAGTGAGCGCCATTTTTTTCAAATAGATACCGGTGATCGTCAACTCAAAGCTTAAGTGATAGTTGACGGTTTCTTTGGCATCGTCACTGAAATGATCCAGCTGATCATAGGTGCCAGACAACAAGCGAAGGCTTTGTTCAAAGTCTCCGATCTCTTCATAAATTTGCGCCAGAAAGGTCTGATTCATATAGCTGATAAAGAAATTGCCGCTGTTGCGATTTAAGGTGCGGCTTTCCTCCACATAATCCAGCGCTTGGCGGAAGTCATTGTCATAGTAAAATACCATGGCGCACTTCAAACACAAAAAAGCCTTTGACACGTTATTTACCGGTAAAGAAATAATATCTCCTTTGGCAATCATGGTACTTTGCCCCTTATAAAATTCCGTTCCTAAGAGCAGCCACATGCCGTCAAAAGCACCCATTTCTTGCAGATCGGGATAATTTTTCTCCAATTCGCCCAGTATTTCTTCCAGCTTTTGGTAATCCAAGCGGATGTAATAATAGAATAATTTCTGTATAGCGAAATCGATGTTTTTAATCGCAATCGCATCTGGCACCTGCTGGATATAAAAAGTCGTACGCAGATTTTGCGGCTGGTTCAGAAGGATTTCCATTAATTTGGGGTATTCCTTCAGCTCCAATAGCAAGCCTAAACAATCATCTAAATAGCCGGCTTCTTGAAAAACCGCCGCGCTAATCGTTAACTGGGCATTAATTTCCGATTGCGGCTGCTGCAAGAAGCGTTCCACAAAGGCTTCTCTCAACAATGGATGATAGGTGAAGCGTTCCTTTTCTCCGCTTAACACCGTCAGCATCAAGTTCTGCTCCTGCAATTTCCGCAGCATCTCTGAATAAACAATCTCCGGGAAAAAGGCCTGGCTTAGCTCAGCAAAAACAAAAGGGTAATACGCCGTTTGAACCAGGAAATTACGTTCCTTCTCTGGCAGCTTGTCTAAGATTTCTTTGGCTAAATAATCCGAAATGATTCGTTTGGCCTGTCCGCTGCCCTGCTGGTTAGAAAAGTCACTGGACAGCAATAACAGCTGCAGGCCGCCTAACCAACCATCGGCTTTTGCAACCAAGCCTTGGCGCATTTCTAAAGACAGATTGCCAAGGCCGTTCAAGGTGATCAGCTCATTGGCCTCCAAATCTGACAACAGAAAATCTTTTTCCGTGAGGTAGTACAGATCTTGCTCCAGCATTAATTGTCCCAAATAGACAGCCGGTTTATAGCGAGTGATCAAAACCAGATGCAGATTCTTCGGCATTGCTGCAATAAAGGCATCCAGCGAATCCACCACCGGCTGGGCAGTCACAAAATGGAAATCATCCAAGACAAGATACAGCTCCTGATCCGGTTGTATTAAGTCTAGTAAGAACAGCGCAAAATCGGTAAAGCTGTCTTCCTGCAGACACTGCTGGAAGTAATCATAAGCCGCAGCCTTTTCTGTAGCCAAATAAGGGCTGATGCTTTCCAGCACATAGCTCCAAAAAGTAGTGGGAACGTTGCTGTCATCGGCTAAGCTTAACCAGCACCACTGATTTTCCGCCAAGCTGTTCAAGGCTTTTCTTAAGGCTGAGGTTTTGCCATGACCGGCTCCGGCTTCTAACACCAGCACTTTTTTATCAAAGCCTTTTTCGATTTTTCTGATCAAACCAGCTCTAGTGATGCTGTTCTTTTTTAACACAGGAGACGTGATGCGGCTGCTGACTAATTTATCCATAGAGTGGTCCTTTCAGTAGTTTCTCATTTTTTAGCTATCGTAAGTACGTTCGGCGATTTTTTGTGATGGCGATCAATAAGAAGATGCCGCTCAGCACCAGCAGGTAAACAATTACCAGATAGTTGCTGCGGAAGCTTTCGCCGCCGCTGACGTACTCGACCAGTTGCAAAAATTGTTTTTGCGGTAGCACCTTGATTATACCATTCCACCAAGTTTCTTCATTACTTAAGGAAAAGAAACTTCCAGAAACCAAACTGGTGATTACTAATATCATTGAGCCAATCATGCTGGCCTGGTCCCCGTCTTTGAAAAAGGCCGCGTTGCATAAAGCAAAGCTGGTGCCAATCAGACAAATTATTCCAATCAAAAGTCCATAATTTGCTAGGGACATGCCTAGGTTAACGGAGAACACGGTGTCGGCCAGAATAAAGATCAGAAAGGTCGGGATAAATAGTAAACTAAATAGAAAAACGACATAAGATATAAACAGCTTGCCTTGTGAAAGTCCGCTGGCAATCATCCGTTCCATCAGGTGCTGTTCTTTGTCCTCAGTAAAAACAAACGTATTCGTTACTCCTGCCATCAATAAGAACATCAAAATATAGCCTAAAATCCGGGATGCTTTGCTTAGTTTTTTGGTGGTTGAAGTCATGTTCTCGCTGCCACCTGAAAGCATCGTTTGGAGTTGATCTTTAAATTCTTGATTTTTCAACGTAGTAATTTTAGGTGTCCCTTTGGAAAAATCGACTACCGCATCATAGCTTCCTGCTATCAGCTCAGATTTTGGCGGAGCCGTTTTTAGTTCCGTGATTTTTACTGAATCAGATTGAACAGTGATTGGATTATCTCCCACAACAGCTATGTTCAAGGTAGCTTGGGTATGCTTGTTTAGAAACAAGGCCAACACAAAGGCCACTACGATTAGCCCCACCATCATTAGCAGGCGGGCACTTTTTTCCTGAGCTCTTAATAAATGATTTCTCAGCAGTTCTCTCATAAATAAGCCTCTCCTTTAAACGTCATTTGTGAAGCGAAAACCAGAATCAGTGATAGGGCAGCGATTCCAGCTAGGGTAAGCAAAAAGTTCTGGCTGTTGTTGTCATAAATCAGCTGGAAAGCAACTTGAATCACCTTGGATAAAGGCAATGCCTGGCTGATTTTTGAAAATGTTTCGCCTAGAGCGGCCGCAGGGAATAGCAGACCTGCAGTAATGGCGATCACGTTAGTAATAATACTCAGAATCTGATTGGCTACGCCCTCACTTTTGAAGATGCAGCACATTAATACACCTAGACTGCTGCTGGCAAAATTGATACCGGCAAATAGCAGCCACAGTTTGAAGATTTCTGTTCCGTAATTTACTTGGAATAAAATCATCAATATCCCGCCAATGAAGGTATAGAAAATCAACGTATATAAAAAGGTTGCCAGTGTCTTAGCTAACGGGATTTCCCACTGGCTAATGGGTGTATAAAGGCTGCGGAGATTGGCTTGTTTGATCCGTTCCTCCATGAAGCTATTCGCCGAAAACGTGCCAGTGTACAAGGCTGAGTAGAACATCAACGTGACTCCATAATAATCGTAGCTAGTGAAGCTAGCGCCATATAACCCATTGGTCATGAAGCCGATGATCGTCACCAGCAAAAAAGGAAATCCTAGGCAAAACATCAGCCAGGTTGGATTCATTAATAGATTCATAAAGTCTCGTTGCAGCATTTTTCCAAAACGGTACATTCTTTTTCCTCCTTCCTAGTCTCTTAGCGAGCGTCCTGTCAAATCAAGAAAGACGGTCTCTAAATTGTCGGTTTGGATCGCAATATTTTGGATTTTTTCTTTGCGTTGCAGCAAGGACTGAATAATATGATCCAAATTTTCGATTCCTTTAATGGCCGTAATGGTCAAATTATTTTGGGAAAGGGAGATGTCTTTGATCCCTTCAATTTGATAAAAGTCATCAAAGGTCTGAGCATGGGGATTTTCCAATTCAACCAGAATTTTTCGTTCTTGATTTTTGCCCTTCAACTCCTCTTTGGTCCCTTCTGCGATAATAGAACCATGGTCCATGATAATAATCCGGGTGGAGATTTCTTCTACCTCCTCCATATAGTGAGTCGTGTAGAGGATCGTCATACCAGCAGTCTGCATCTTTCGAATTGATTGCAAGATATGATTGCGGGATTGAGGATCGATGCCGACTGTTGGCTCATCCATGATCAAGAGCGTCGGATGATGGGCGATCGCACAGGCAATATTCAAGCGCCGCTTCATCCCGCCGGAAAATGTCCGAGCCTTTTCTTTGCGGTGTTCCAATAGACCCACGGATTCTAAAGCAAAGTTAATGCCTTCTTTCAAGGCTTCCCCCTTCAGTCCATATAATGAAGCAAAAAAACGGACATTCTGCTCAGCGCTTAAGTCTTCATAAATCGCCAAATCCTGCGGCACCATCCCGAGCTCGGCTTTAAAAGCCTTCTTTTGCTGCTGGATGGATTGACCTTTGTAGAGAATTTTCCCTTGGTCAAAACTCAGTGAACCACATAGCATGTTGATGGTGGTACTTTTTGCCGCGCCGTTTGGACCTAGCAAGCACAGAATCTCCCCTTGTTTGATTTCAAAAGTGATGCCATGCAGGACTTCTTTTTTATCATAGGCTTTGGTTAATTGCGTAACTTCGATTAATGGTTTCATAAATGTTGCCTCCTTCGATACATTCATCGTACGAAAAAACACCCAATGATGAATCAACCATATGGTTGATTTCTCCTTGGGTGGAGGCTGAGTGTTGCGGAATAGCAAAAGCACTTCTATCTTATTTTTCATACAACGCAGCTATCGCCTGGGCCTTGCGCTTCATTTCTGCCCGAACATGTGGCGGTCCCAAACACTCGCATTTGTCGCCGAAGCTGAACAGATTATTATAGTAGTAATCATTTTCGATAAAAGGAAAATTCACAATGTAATGCTCGTCACCATCTGGTGTAAAGTCTTCCAACGGGCAATACTCAAGCACCCCGTCCATCACTGATTGATGAATCCGAATTTTGATGGTTGTTTGCATCGTGGTCATCATATCCGTAATATCTAACTGCGGTTTTTGATACTCTCTTGGAGTGAAGTATTCCTGCTGCAGCTGCAGGTTGGATATCCGAGTTAGCTTGAACAGGCGATAATCGTTTCTAATCAGGCAATATCCTTGGAAATACCAATGACTGTTTTTCAGCACCAGCTGATAGGGTTCGACTGTTCGTACGGTTTTATTGCCATGATTGTCGGCATACTCAAAGCACAGTAGTTGGTTTTTCTGCAAAGCGATTTTGATGGTTTCAATGTCGGCTTGGATGTTCCGATTGCCCATCCAGGGACTCAGGTCGATCGATAGTTGATTGGCTTTCAACTCGATATCTTTTGCATTGTCCGCGGGAATAAAGCTCTTGACCTTCGCAAGTGCGTTCACCAGCTCGTCGCCTCGCATCACATCGGAAAGACTAGACAGCCCCATTAAGAGAGCAGAAAGATCCGCCGTTGAAAAAACCTTGCGATCCATTTTATAGTTCTCCATGATTTCAAACCCGCCGCCTACACCGGAGGTTGAACGAATCGGAATACCTGCTAGGTTAATCGCGTCAATGTCTCGATAAATCGTACGGAGCGATACTTCAAACATCTCAGCCAATTCCTGTGCACTGATTCGCTTTTTATCCAGAAGAATCATAATGATGCTGACAAGTCTGTTGACCTTCATTTTGTGGCCGCCTTTCGGAAGTTCTTTTTCTTAGTTTAGATTGTTGCCATACAGGTGTCAACAATTGCTAGGTATACTGAATTTAGAAACAGAAAATGGAGGAATATTATGTCAACAATTTATCTTTATGTACTTGATGGTTTAGCTGATTGGGAATGGGGGTATCTGATTGCGGAGTTGAATTCGGAGCGCTTTTTCAAAAATAATGCGCCGCAGGTTTCCATCAAAATGGTTGGAAGTTCTAAAGAGCCTGTCAAAACGATGGGCGGACTGACTATCGTGCCTGATTGTTTAATAGATGATATGGTGGTGAATGAAACAAATTCGCTGCTGTTGCCTGGTGCTGATACCTGGAATGATTCTGAGCACGCTGCTATTATTGAAAAAGCTGCTGAATTTCTAGATTTAGGCGCAATGGTGGGTGCTATTTGCGGAGCTACTTCGGCCCTGTCCAACTTTGGGCTGTTGGACGCGCGTCCCCATACTAGTAATGGTCCAGGATTTCTTGAAATGGTCTCTCCTGGTTACAAAGGACAACCTTTTTATGTAGTTCAGCCAGCGGTAGCAGATAACAATCTAATCACTGCCAGTTCGACAGGTGGATTGCTCTGGGCAAAACAGATTATTGAGTATTTAGATGTCTTTCAAGAAGACACATTAGAAGCCTGGTATAACTATTTTAGTACAGGCGAAGCTGATTATTTCTATCGTCTGATGGAAAGTTTACCAACTAGGTAAGAAGGATATCAGAAGTTTGGTTTCGCTGTTTTAGGCAAAAAAAATGAGTGCAGGATACCACCCCTGCACTCGACCGTCAAAAAACTTAAAAGGTTTGAAACTAAGAAAAGTATACCATTTTTTGTCCAGCAACTCCATATGTTTTGAAAAAAAAATTCCAATAATTAGTATCACTGTCGTTTTCCATTAATCAATGGATTAAGCGAACGCGGCTATTCACGAGAAGAATTTCCACTTATCCAGCCATTGAACTGTTCGCTATAAAAAGCCGAATTTTCTCTTGACCCACACGTTACGTGTTGGCTTATAGTAAGTATATATAGAAGGAAGATGGATCGAATTTCGTCTTCGTATACACTTATTAGGAAACTCAAGGAGGAATAATCAATGGCCAAACCTACAACTAAAACCGATCTAATCCAAACAGGAAATGACTCATTCCAAAAATTAATCGACCTGCTGGATTCCCTACCCGCTGACCAACTGGAAGGTACGTTCACTTTTGATGTATCTAAGGAAAAAGGTGCTCACTGGGAAAGAGACAAAAATCTCCGGGACGTTCTAGTACATTTATATGAATGGCACCAGTTACTGATTGACTGGGTGAATGCCAATCTTGCTGGTGAAGAAAAACAGTTTTTGAAGGAAGGCTACAATTGGAAAACTTACGGCGGAATGAATATTGAGTTTTGGGAAAAGCACCAGGACACTTCTTATGAAGATGCGCTGACTTTATTGAAAGAAAGCCACGCAACAGTCATCAAGCTGGCTGAACAATTGTCAAACGACGAATTGTTCTCTAAAGGAGCATTTACTTGGGTGGGAGGAAGCACGTTATGCAGCTACTTTGTCTCCGCAACCTCCAGCCACTATGAGTGGGCCTTGAAGAAAACGAGGAAATTCAAAAAATCTTTGAAGTCCTAGCCGCAAATTCTGCCATATGCTATACTACTAATACCTTGGCAGGGGCAATTCGTATTGCTGCAGCATCGAGCGCTTTTTTGGCTCGATGCTTTTTTGGCTCTCCTTAGCTCTTCTTCTCAGTTGAGTTCTCAGCTCTCACCCAAGCTATTGGTAAGCAAAGAAAAGTAATAGCAATGAAATACCAAGCGACTCTCAAAATTTTCTTCATTCGATCAGCCCCTTTTGCTTTTTAGAAAAACAATGTAATCATGGATCAAAAATGCAAAAACTGAGATAAAGATCAGTGCCAGCAGAAGATCAAAAAACAGTACAAGATTTCTCATCGATGGGTCGATTGATTCGTTCATCTCTTTGAATATAAAGAAGGTGGCGATTATTAAACATATTAGTTCTGTCACAAACTTAGCAGTGCTTGGCTTTGCACGATTGGAGTTTTTACGGAAAGGTTCTGGCGCCATGGTTGAGGTGCACCTTTGGTTTTTTTGGGGGAATAAGAGTTGCTAGAGAGTTAACTGAGATTTTCGGCTCATTCTTTACATTAATTCTATCGCATACAGGAAAGCAATAAAAGAGAGCGTCTATTGATTTTTCCTAAGCTTAGAAGGTATATTGCAAAAAAGTGTATGAAATGAACACTTTCTCGTCATTTCATACACTATCATCGTTTATTAAAATGAATTACCTAATTGCCCAACCTGCAAAGAATCCACCACGAACTGCTTCAGCAACTTGTCCAATTTCATCGCAGTCGCCAATAATTGTTGCACTTGGATATGCATCCGCGATTTTATTTGCCAACGCGCTTAAACTTTTTGTTCCGAAGGAGGTAATCACGGTATCCGCAGCTAATTCTTCAGTCACATTATCGTGTTCCACAACGATGCTGCCTTCTTTGAATTCAGTGATCTTATGCCCGGTTTTAAGCTCTACTTTGTAATCTTCTAGTTTGAAGAGCAACGGGTTGCGATTATCTAGCAAGGCATTTGGTGCAATCTCATCCAACATCTCAACGATTGCTACTTGTTTTCCATCCATAACCAACTCAAGGGCACTATCACAGCCGGAAAGACCGCCGCCAGCTACGATTACCTTTTCACCTTTAATTTTATCTCCATTTAAATGTGCTTCCATCACATCAACGACATTTGGCAGGTCAATTCCTGGAATATTCGGTTTAATCGAAACAGCTCCTACAGCAATGATCACTTCATCAGCTTCAGCCAGCTCCGGTGAGGCTTCAGTCATTTCTTTATTGTAGACAACTGTAACCCCTAGATTTTTCAATTGACGTTTTTGCCATTCAACAAATGCTCGTAATCTGGATTTAAACGGTGGCGTATAGGCAGCGATCAATTGACCGCCTAACCGATCACTTTTTTCATAGATAGTTACCGTGTGCCCTTTGATTGCGGCGACGCGAGCGGCTTCCATTCCACCAGGTCCGCCTCCGATGATTGCTACAGTTCGTGTATGCTCTGCCGGAGTTAATGGATAGTTGGCTTCAAAGACTGCTTGCGGATTAATGGCACAAGAAATCACACGGTTTTGATACAAGCGTCTTACACAGACTTCGTTACATAATAGACACGGTCTGACATCTTCTCGCTGATTGTTTTTTAGTTTATCAGGCATATCAGGATCAGCAATGACTTGACGGCCAAACATGGCAAAATCGATTTTTCCATCGGCAATTAATTGCTCTGCTGATTCCGGTGTATGACTTCCAGCATTCAAGACTGGAATATCTACTACCTTTTTAATCTCATAAGCAGCTTCAGCCATGCATGAATCTCCTGCGTAAATGGCTGGCACCACCCATTGTTTTCTTTCGTAACAACCTAAGTCGATATCTAATGCATCCACGCCTAAATCTTCTACATATTTAGCAATTTCAATACTTTCTTCTAACGTTCTTCCACCATCAAAATCATGGTAAGCAGCCATTCTCAATAAGACTGGAAAATCTGGTCCAACTTCTTCCCGAATCACTTGATAAATTTCTCTTACAATTCTCATTCTGTTTTCAAAGCTTCCACCGTATTCATCCGTCCGCTTGTTCCAGGCTGGGGTCATAAACTGGTCTAGAATATAGCCGCTGTGGGCATGAATTTCCACAGCATCTGCTTCTGCCACGATGGCATTCTTTGCAGCTATTCTAAAGCTTTCAATGATATCTTTAATTTCTTCAATCGTAAATGCGCGACATAATTGATCAGGAAAATAGAAAGATGGCACTTCAGAAGCACTAACCATTTGATCATCTGAAAATGGGAAGGCATTTCTTCCTAAACCACAACCCAATTGAATACAAACTTTACACTGATGGGCATGTATCGCCTCGGTTAGTAAAGCCCAACCTTTCATTTGCTCATCGGTGCCAGCGCTCGTAATGTAATCGATCCACGGATCAGTCTTATTAGTAACGTACTGTACCTCTGTGATGATCATTCCTAAGCCGCCTTTAGCACGTGCTTCATAATAATCCAGCTGTGCCTTTGATGGTGTACCATCACGATTTTCTGAGAAGGTCCCCATCGGTGCCATTACCATGCGATTTTTCAGCTTCAGTGTCCCAATTTGTCCTCGTGAAAATAGATTCGGATAATTCGTCTTCATACTCCATTCCCCCTTGTTAAATTATTAACATGATTAAATTCTAGCATCTGTTTTTCTCGCAAACAATGTGCAGGATAACATATCTGTGATACTATAATAGTCAAAAAGCACTTAGGAGGACGACTATGGACACGCAATTCATTGAAGATAGCAAGTTGAGACTTTATGATTCTTTTCACAATTCAAGAGATATGATCGATTTATTACATACTGCTGCAACTCTTTTTGAAAACCCAATTATTTTGACAAGTTCTAGTTATCGTGTGATTCATATGAGTAACCCAACTGGCCAGCCTTTTGATGATTTAGTTTGGAATGATGCTGAAAAATATGGATACTGTAGTGCCGAGTCTATTCGCTTGTTCCGAAGAGACGGGGTAACTTCTTCCGTTCACGAGAATGATCAGCCAGTGTTTATCGATTATAGTGTCGGTAAAGAGGTCCCACGAATTATTCAAAAGTTGAAGGGGGACAATAAAATCATTGCTTACTTTGGCCTATTCCAAGCAAACAAACAAATTTCGGAAGAAGATATTATTTTAGTTGAGATTTTATGTAAGATTTTAGAGGTCGCATTTGCAGCCTCTCGTTATGAAGATCTAAGCTTAAGTAATCATATTCATGAAAGTATTATGCTGCAACTGCTGGAGTCTAGGATTCCTCGGAATGAAGTGTTCCAGGAACGCCTTACTGCTGCTAACTGGCATACTAAAAAGCTTTTTCATTTAATCTTCGTTCCATTAAAGAAAGATGACAGTAGCGTCTATTATGATCAGTATCTGCAACGAAAGATAGATGAAACGGTCTCTATCAGCAAGAGCGTGATTTACAATGAGAATGTTATCTTAGTTATTAATTCAGACAATGAACGAGAGCTTGAAGGAGCTAAGAATAAAATCAGTACCTTGCTTATAAAGAACAATCTTGCTGGAATATGCTCTCCCTTATTTACAGACTTGTATGACTTGCCTATTTATTATCATCAGGCAGTAGACACTTTTCATGTATTTAACATCTTAAAGAGCAAAGAATCCGGTTTGATTAATGTGAATGATTTTCTAGTGGGCACACTGCTTTACAAACTGCCTAAAGACATCAAGTACGATTTATACTTATGTCAGGAATTTAAGATTATTCGAGAATATGACACGATTCATCAGACAAATTTTGAAGAAGTGCTCGTCGCTTATCTTGAAAATAGCTGCAATATCCGGAAATCTGCTGAGCGCTTATATATTCATCGAAATACAATGCAACAAAAACTCAAGCATATTGGAGAGTTGATTGGCGATGTGAATGAAGGAAAATTGTTGCTGAAATTTTATCATTCAAGCAAGCTGTTTCATTGGGCAGAAAAATTGGGAGAGCATTAGTTTGAAGTGGTTAAGCTACAGTCAACCTTTAGTAAGGTAAGACTTTTTCACAAAACCTGAATATGCTATACTCATGTTCTAAAAATTTCATTCCATAAAGCAACTAAACTATTGTTGAATGATAAGGAGAACATTTTAATGAATAAAAAGATCCCAACCTGGCTGCTATTAGCCATGAGTACTTCCGTATTTGCAGTTATGTCCATCGGAACGAACGTATTTCGCAATTGGACTCTATTTTCGTCTTTAGTTTTATTAGCCATAGCAACAGCTTCAATTATTGCTGTTTACTTGATTGTTCAATCTTTTTCACGACAGAATCAGATTTCTTTGTTGTCCCTACTGTGTATTTCACAGATCGGAATTATTCTATTGAATTATTTGCTGTACAACTATGTTGGTGGGGTCATTCAGATAACAGTCGGTCTTCTAGTGGTTTATTTTGCAGCTAATTGGTGGGGTTCGCTTGGCAAACGCTATCGAGAGGTAGATATTCATTATGCACAGCAGAAAGCTGAGTAACTATTGGATAAAAAAACAACGTATTACTAAAATTACAGTAATACGTTGTTGGAATTCAGTGCTTTTCATCCTTCAATTATCCGTTTACAAGTTTCTTTTTGCTAAGCTGAAAGGATAAAATTGCTGCAAGAGCTATAATCCCTAAGATGAAAAAGATATTTTGATAAGTTACTAAATGAGAGTTGATAGAAAAAATGTTGACTCCTTCAGTCACTCGGCTAGCAATCAGCTTGCCACAGATAGCGACTCCCAAAGAACCGCTAATATTAATTGATAAATCATTCAGACCGATTCCTCGACCAATTTCATCCATTGGCAGAGTACCTGTCACGGTATCTAGTAATGGTGAATAAAGCGTGTTGAATCCAACAAAGAACAGAATACCTGCAAAGGCTAGCAAAACTCTTCCCTGACTGATAAATAATCCTGCCACAAAAAGACCTAATGTAATCATTAGCATTCCTAACAGAATAGTATTGAAACGACCCAATCGATTAGTGATTTTATCTCCAACACCTCCGACAATTGTTGCCGCAATATATGCTGGCAGCAAGATATATGAAACTAGTGATAGCGCTTCTTGATACCCGTCAGTAATTACGAATGTATAGACGAAAGAGAATGAAAATTGGACTAAATAGATCCCAATAACAATAGACAGGGCACGAATATAACGTTTGTTTTCTCTGAAAAATGTTGGTGTGATGAATGCTTCTTTGTTCCGATTAATATAGACCATGAAGATTACTAATAACGCAAGCATAATTAGCAAGAACTGCATCCTTAAACCATCCACAAAAAGTGTTAGGAAAACAATCATTCCACTAAACAGTACTAACCCGATAATATCCACTTTTTTCTTTTCCCTTTGTTCTTCTAATGGCGTGTACTTCATCACCGCCGGGATAAACAAGATCGAAAACAACGGAATCAATAACAGTAGCTGCCAAGAAATATACGTAGTGATGATCCCTCCCACTAAAACACCGGCAGCTTGTGCCAGTTGGAAACAAGCTGTAAAATAGGCAAAGTACTTAATTTTTGTACTCCCTTCAAGATAACGCGAGGCAATAACTAAGTATAAAGAACTAATCGCCGCCTGTCCCATCGTCTGGATTGCTCTGGCTAGAACGATCATCCCATAACTTCCTTGAAATGCGAAACCTAAAATTGACCCGATACTCAAAACAGAAATACCGAAAACTAACAGCTTTTTCACTGGAATGTAATCAGATAAAGCACCATATACCACACTGCAAACCCCTAATGTAATCGTAGTGATGGTCGCTTGAATACTAGCCGTGCTGGCCGAAATATTAAAGTTTGTCGCAATTAAGGGAGAAACCGTTACAAAGGCTTGCACCATCAAATTCGCCAGAACAAACAAGACTAACAGACATGGCATCAGCTTCTTCACGTCACTATCAACCTGATCATACATTACACTTCTTTTCTCCATAACAAACTTCCCCCTATTTAGAATCCGTGAATAACGCTTCTAGCGTTTGGCACATATCATTGACTACTTTATTTGTATCAACGTTGATACAAACCTTCACGTTAGGATTTTCCTCACGAATTTTGTCAGCAATTCCAATCGTACGTCCAACCGAAGGCCCTTCTGTTTCAACCGTCATAAACAACGGCAGCATAGTGAAAAATTCTGGGTGAATCGCAGCAGCAACTGCTGAAGGATCATGTAACGGACATCCGTGGAGATAAGGTGCAATTTCATCATGAATATTAATATAATAATCCACAATATCTGCGTATTTTTCTCCCGCAATAGTACCTTTTTTACGCCAGCGATCGGTATCAGATAATCGCAGCACAGACCGCATAGTCACATCCAAACCAACCATGATTACTGGTGTACCGCTTTCAAAAAGCAGTTTTGCTGCTTCTGGATCTTGAGAAATATTGGCTTCCGTGAATGGACTTACGTTTCCTGGTACCGTCAACGCTCCACCCATAATAACAATCTGCCCAACTTCTTTTGCCATCTCAGGATATTTTTTAAGGGCCATTCCTAAATTAGTCATCGGACCAGTTGCTACAATCACCAAGTCTTTGCCATATTGTTTGACCGCTTCAATGATATAATCCACACCATGTTGCGTTTCTTTTACTCGTTTTGCAGGTGTCAGGTCTACTTCGCCAACACCGTTTTGACCATGAATCTTCGCGCTAACTTCCAAACGATCAAAGCTATCCTTCTCCATTCCATGCTTGGCACCTAAATAAACTGGCACTGAAGTTTTTCCAAGCATTTCCAGGATGTTTAAAACATTTTCCACACCTTGCTCTGTATAAACATTTCCATAAGTTCCAACCACACCGATTAATTCCGCTTCTTTTGTTCCAGCCGCATAGGCCAATGCCATTGCATCGTCAACACCTGTATCAATATCTAGAATCATTTTTTTCATTTTAATCGCTCCCTCGCTATTTTATGTTTATATTTTTTATTTCAGTTAATGTCGGCATACCTGTCTGTGCACCCAGTTTTCTGATCGACAACGAGGCACCAATACTTGCCATTCGAATTGCTTCTTCGATCGGCAGCTGATTGGACAAACCATAAGCCAAAATCCCATTAAACGTATCTCCCGCTCCAGTCGTATCCGTAACTTCTACATCGATAGTCGGCAACGTAATTACCTGATTATCCATAATGTACGAGCAGCCTTTACTTCCTCTTGTAACAATCAATTTTGTACGGTGCTTTTCTTCCCAAACTAACATCGCCTGCTCTAAACTTGCTTCATCAGATAATTTCTTTCCAAAAAGTCCTTCAAATTCCGAGTCGTTTGGTGTAATGTAATCCACTTTTTCCAACAGCTCTTCAGGCAAGGCTGCAAAAGGTGCTGGATTTAAAATCGTAGTCACCTGTTTCTTTTTTGCCATATCAAATGCATAGTAAACAGTTTCTAAAGGAATTTCCAACTGGCAAAGTAAGACTGAACTATTTTCAATTTTCTCACGATTTTTTTCGACGATTTCCTGACTGCAAAGACTGTTCGCTCCAGGTATGACAACGATGGCATTATCCTTAGGTAAATTAAAAACTGTAGCAATCCCCGTAAACGTGTTCATTTTCTCAATAGTATCAATCTCCAGCATTTTTTCCTTTTGCAGGTATTCAGTAATTTTTTCCCAAAGGTATCGCTTCCAATACAACCAATTAAAGTAGTTGCGTCGCCCATTCTAGAAGCAGCTACAGCTTGGTTTGCCCCTTTTCCGCCCAATAAATAGTCGGCATCAATTCCGTGGATCGTTTCCCCAATATTAGGAAGTTTTTCCGTTGTAATCACTAAATCAATGTTCAGACTTCCTAATACACAAATCTTTCCTATACTCATCCTCCTTCTAAGAAATATATACATGTATATCTTTTCTATACATGTATAATAAAACGTTTTCTTAGCATTGTCAACAGAAAAAAGACAATCTTTTTTAGATTGTCTTACAATAAGTCATTATTGACAGTAGAAAAAGCACGAAATCTTAAGCAGCTAGCAGGGTTATTTTGTTGATGATAACAGCCTTTTTACCAAAATAAAAAATCGGAATCAGAGGTCTGATCCCGATTTTTCTATTTTTATGATTTTCCATTGACTTCAATATGACTGATATCAATCGGCAAATAATGTTTATTATGCAAGGCAGGAGTATCTTCATTGAGATATAGCTCCTCTTGAATTAAATAAAACTGGTCTTTCTCCGATATCTTATAGCGTACAGCAGAAATATTTCCTACCTCAGAATATTGAACATGAATCTTAGAATGTCGCGAATTTTGATAGATTGTCTCTTCAATGAATGATTGGAACATTTCTGGTTTTTTGAGATCAATACTTTCTTCAGTCAAAACCTCCACTGGCATAGTTGAAAAAGTATAGGCAACGGCTTTCCCTCTAGATTTATACCAGCGATCAATAAATATAACCACTGCTACCTTCTTTTGTAGTATCTTGTCAGTATAATCGGTAGAAGGTTCAATATGAAAATCCAGTTCTACTTCATCTATTTCTACATCCAAACAATTATGAACAGGATTAGTAATCGTTTCCAATCCAGAAGTCCATTTAGAAGAATTGCTGATAACAAAATTACCTTTTCCTTTGATGATTTTCAGTACACCGTCGTCTTGCAGAAATTGCAGTGCCTGCCTTAAAGTCATTCGGGAAACACCCATTTTTTCAGAAAGATCATTTTCCGGAGGTAATTGTGAGTTAACAGGGTAGGTTCCGTCCTTGATCAATTCATACAGTTTTTCGTACACATCGACATAACGTAGCTTGCGCTTGCGATCTATTTCCAATTTATCTTTTTTATTCATTGATTCGTCCTCTTTCATGTTAATTACGTTTATTATACAAGAAAAGCAATGTTAAGACGAGCTATTTTATACATCTAGTCTACCTGTCTAAAGTCAACAACACAAAAAAACTGACTAATCAGCCAGCTCTATAAATCTAACACCATATTGTACCAAATTTCCCCTGCATGCTGAGAATCTGATATACCTTCTGTTTTATACCCGTTTTTTTCATAAAAAGGAATCAAGTTTTCTAAACAAGTCAAAGTTATTCCTGTTCTATCCTGTTCTTTAGAGACTTTTGCCAACTCCTCCAGCAGCATGCTGCCAATCCTAAATTTCCGGTAATTGGGAGCAACCGCAAGACTAAGAACAGACTGATACCCACCAGTCTTAGGATTTGGAATGGTCTTTTCAAACAATTCATCGTACAGATATCTTTCTGGTATGACTGGACCAACGGCGTAGCCCAACAAATCATCCTCCTCTTTTACCGCTACGATGAAGCTATCCCCTATCATCCGAATCCGTTCAAGCATAGCTTCTCTTGTGCCAGCTTCCTCTGGAGAAAAGCCAGCATTTTCAATCGCCATAATGTCATCTATATCTTTTTCAATCGGAGCTCTGAATTTAATATTCACATGATCACTTCTTATCATTATTTCCAAGATGGATATAAATACTTTAACACACTAGGGAAATTATCCGAAAAACAGATTAGTCCTTCTGTTTACAGCTCTTCCCAAAATTCCTTAAAAGATTCAGACCTCCCCCAATCACAGTTGATCCTCGTGCTTTTAGATGTATGGTTGTCGATAATATCGATGGGATACATCGTGACTGCTTTGTAGTGCGGCTTCACTCTTTTGCCAAATCTTACTGTGATGTGACGCATATCGAAGTCTTTCTTTCGTAAACCGAAAAATGTCAGCACTTCAAGTCGATTTCTTTCAACTTTGATTATTGTAATCTGTCCAATTAAAACCCAACAAAAAAATACGATTGATAGCGGGAAGAACAACCAAAAACTTATGCGTTCTGCGTAACCATATTCGTAAGCGTAAGTACACCAATATACCAAAAAAGCCAGGATGAAAAGCGTTTGTATTATCTGCCTGATATTCCATACAATGATTTTTTTCATGAAAGCTCCTTATTATAATACTTTGTATTAAGAATATATCATTGTATTTGGAATGTAAATGGAATTTGAGCTGTGTCGATTATTTGGGGTAGTTAATCTTCAACTTCATCATGATTTTTCACTTCATCTTTCTTAGCCTGTTCAAGTTCATTTTCAATAAATTTGTCTAGTTGCTGTTTTTGAGTACTTTCTTGATCGACATCAAGTATTTGATCTATAGCATCTTGTTCCAGAAATTGGCTCAGTCCTTTAGCTAGATCCTTTGCTTGTCTCATGACGAAGTCTTTCTCATATTCAGCCATTTGCTACCTCACAAACTTTAAATATTTAGCACTTGCGAAGAACAATCCAATTAACGCAGCAATCACAAAATTGGCACATAAGAATAGTTTCCAATTATTAACCGTATAAAACAACAATCCGCTGTTTAACCCACAATTGATCAAGAGAACTATCGCGGCGGTCTTGTAAGCCAATAAATCGGATCGTTCGTCGTCACCCATTTTAAAGAAAATCAGAAAAACGCTGAGAACTATTACTGCAGCAGCCAAACACATAAAAACAAGCAGAGTATTTGATAATCCAGGACTGCTGTTAATCAATTGATCAAGATTCTTCATTATTTGTTCCTCCATCCTCTACATACTGAAATATTTCATCAATATCAACGTTGAAAAATTTGGCGATGCGATACGCTAAAATCAATGAAGGTACATAATTTCCCTTTTCCATCACAAAAATCGTTTGCTTTGAAACCCCGACCTGCTCAGCAAGTTCCCGCTGAGAAAGTCTCGCAAGCACTCTATACTCATAGACTTTATTTGTAATAGAGTCATTCAACTGTTTCTTCACTCGTCCTCACCTCACACCTTCACTATAAAGTATTTCTATACTAAAGTAAAGTAAACTTATACAAGGATGGCATATAGAGATGAGGATGACTACCTGTGATTCATTTGCAGGAATTAATTCATCATCGAATCCTGGCAAATGTATATACATAATTATACAAAAACGATACAATAAGTTTATACATAGTATAAACACGAGAGGAGAAATTAGCATGGAAGAACGGTTAAACGTTAAAAAATGGGGGAACAGCAATGGTGTTCGTTTATCAAAAAGTTTGATGATGTTTTTGGATATCAAAACGAATGATACCTTGTCAGTAGTAACCGAGGAAACGGACGGTAAAAAAAGACTTATCATTGAAGCTTTAAAGGAAAATACCCCTGAAGAAATTTCCATCAATGAGCTATTTGCAGACTATAATGCGGAGGGGATTCGCACCGAATTGCAAGACTTAGGCGAATCAGTAGGTAACGAAAAATGGTAAGAACTCCCATGCAAGGTGATATTCTGTTATTAAATACAGCTCCACATGCCGGACATGAACAAACCGGCAGTAGACTTTATATTGTTTTAAGTCACAAAGTTATTGCCGAATACTCAAAAATTGTGATCGTTGCCCCCATCTCGACTACGCTCAGGAACTATCCTCTTTATATTGAAATCAAACCAGAGCATGAAATGAAAACAAAAGGAAAAGTAATGCTGGATCAACTATTAACAATTGACTACGAGGCTAGAGAGTGCAAATTTTTAGAAAAAGCAAATGAATCTCTTCTTAATGAACTGCTAGTTAAAGTAAAAGCAGTGTTTGAAAGGAACAACTAGACTGATGATTATTTCAAACTTTTCAAAGTCCAAACCAAAAAAAGGGATCAGCTTACCTGCCCTGATCCCTATCTCAATACAATTTATAAACTTACACAAAAATAAATAAGACGCTGGAACAAATTGTCCCAATCAAAAAGGACTTAATACTCCCCTGATTTCCATCCGGCAGCTCGAACTTAATAATGTTCATCAGCATCGCCCCGGTGATAAACGCCTCAATCGACAGAATAACATAATAAGGCAGTTGGATTAAAAGTGACAACGCGGCACCGACGACAATACTTAATGAAAGTACGTAGCGGCCACGTTTGTAATACATTTCTCCATGATGATGACTTAACGACCAATCGTTCATCAAAAAGTGCAGGCCAAAAGCTACAAAATAAGTCAGCATATGAAAGCGACCTGAAAAGGTATTTGCAATTACCAAGTAACCAATCATCACGTTGTAGACTGCATAAAAGGAAATATCTGACCAAAAGTAGGCAATTTCAGCACTAGTGAGATCACGCTTCTCCACGATAGAAAAGTTGTGTTCTTCCAATTTGTACATTACATATGAAATAACTAATCCCAACAAAACAATCGCATAGATCGTATGTGTGTAATGAACTCCCGAATCCCAACCGAATTCATCAACCAATACCGATTGCGAATAAGCCAGCTGCGGCAGCAAATGAATGATGGCATAAGACACACCTACTCCTGCCGCAAAAGACATCATAAATTCTGCGTTTATTTTATCCAACAAAAAGTATCTAGAACCCAAATGGATTACCACAAAACCGATAACCACCAACAAATTCATCAAATTTTCTTCCAAAACTGCCATAACAATAGAACTCCTTTTCCCTAATCACCTTACTTTTTTCGTTTATCTCTTTTAATTATAAACGTTCAGGTTATTGGACTGTCAATAAATATGATTAGGGTAAGGAAATCATGGAACTAACACGTCTTCTGCTGCACGCTCTAAATCAATCGAAATACAAAGGATTATGCTGGAATCAGATGGTTTCTCGATATCTACTAAAGGACTGACTTCTGGCAGTTCATCCACATCGTATAAAGATAATTCAAGCACCTCAGCCGCCATAGCTAGACTCTGAGTAAAACCATCTCCTTGAGAAATTGCATCAGGAACGTCGGGAAACGTAATAGTGAAACGATCTTTTGTCACATCGCTTGGTTCAAAAATAGCTGGGTAAGCAACAATATTTCTTTGCTTAGACATTGAATCAGTCCTTTCAACATTACTGGAAACTAATTTTATTTAGCAGGTACTATCTCAAAAAATTCATGCATGCCCGCTCGCTGATCGATTTTCCCGTTTGTATAAACCCTGAACTGTTTCCCCCCCTGTGTAATACTGCCATCATTTTCACCATCGTCAGTCATAATCGGAATACTATAAAATTCGCCTGTAGCGTCGGATCTTAATTCCTGATTTTGCCGATTAATCTCATGAATAGCAGTTGTGTTTTCATTCTTATCAGGACCATATGTCCACGAAGATTTATTATCTAATAAATAACTCACAGCATCTTCAAAATTCGCAATTGACACCGAATCTTTTACTCCTTCATTACATATATCCATAATTATTGCTAAACGGTCAAAGATAATACTGTTATCACTATTGTACCGATAGGTGTCATTGTAATGTCCGGTACCCATAATTCCTTTCGCTCTTTCATATTCTCCAAGTGCTACTTTTTCATTCACCATGTCTAGATGATCTAATTGCTGTGTCCATTCTGTAACTGCCGCTTTTTGTTCTTCATTGCACCGAGCCAAATCAATTTCACTGTTGATATAATTGCGAGCCTGGGCTTCTTGTTCAGCATCAACGTCACCTTTCAGTTCTAAAAAAATTCCCTGCCAAGTTTCAGCTGAATAGGTGCTGTTCTTTTCTTTTTCGATAGCTTCGTCGTATATTGCTTTTTACTTGTTTTCCAACAAGACTGGAATCTTTATCTAACACTTTAGATTCATGTACATTGTTAATTACACCTTGGTAATCTTCTTGATCCATCAAGGTCGTAATCGCAAGCAACACATCAAGGGCTTCAATGTACTCATTTACTTCTTTTGTATCTTTTTCCTCTTTTGCCATTTCTAAAGAGACTATTGCTCGATCGTATTTTTCTTCTTCAATGTATTTTTTCGCCGTCTTGATATATTCGTCGTAATTCCCTTTAGCAGACTGCTGTGTTGCATTCGTTTCTTCAGTTTTTGATTCTTGATTTTTACACCCGACTAATCCTAATCCAAGCAAAGCGATTCCCAAAACTAAAATCTTTTTCCCTAACATTTCCATTACTCCTCCACCCTTCTCACGAACGTTTTATTTTTAAAATCCAGAATAATTTATTTTAGTTCACTCATCAGTTTCCGAAACATGGTCCTTCCTCTTAATTCTACCAATCTATTTACAATAACCACATATTCTTCAAAAGTTAGCTCACTCAAATTCACTATTTCTTCCTGTTTTATATAGTCTGATAAATAATTCTTTTCAATAAAGGAATCAAAATCGTCAAAATGATCGGTATAATAACTGGCCTGGGATAGTATCAATCCAAAGTCGTTCATAGTTTTTTCATTCAAATAGTCTTTAAACTGTTTAATGGCGAGATCCATGTAGTCAGTGCATTTCGAATTTTTCATCGTGTTCAATGTACTGCCTTGATATTTCTCTAGCGGCAAACACCAGAAATTTCCTAATTGGTGATTATTACAGATTTCAGATGTAAATATCTCTTTGTTCATCCCATCTGATAATATCTTGAAGGTTTCTAAACCAAACACATGATTACTTAAAGACTTAGTATGATTTTTTATAATTTCTAAATAGCGTAATTGGTCTATTTCAGGTAAGTTTATATAATGTGCACCTTCTTCACGAAAAATTGCCCTTTTATATGTATTTATTACATCACCAGAATAGTAGCTTGGTTCTTCTTTATACCACGGAAATAGTGCAACATAAATTTCTTTTATCAATCGAGAACTGTCAGGAATCGTTGACTCATTGAAAAAATCATACTTAATTGCATTTTCTTCTCCAAGTTGGATAAACTCATTTAATTTCAATTTGGTTCCTCCTAGAATATTCTGATATTTAATAATATGAAATATCTTAAAATCCTAACTAAATTAATTATACTATATCACCACAAACTCCACCTCACAAAAAAGCAGAAGACACCCCCTGGCATCTCCTGCTTCACTCAAACTATCAGCTCAACTATTCGTTTATTCTCAGCTTCTTCACCGAAACTCCCCAACAGACACTGCAATCTTCTCCCATTTCTCAAATACTTCTTCTGCTGTCCTGCACATCTGACCTCGAATATCCAGCGGATAGTCTACACCGTCTGCTTCTTGCCAACGAATTCCGTGAAATTGTCCATTGCTTGTTCGCAGTATCCATGCAGATTCTTGACAGTCTGATGAAGCAAGATAAACTACTCCTGGTACGATGCTTTCCGGCTTGAGATCCAACGGCTCCCGGTTGACACCCCACATTCTAGTGCGCGCGACTGGTGACACCGCATTGACTTCAATTCCAGTTCCATTACTTTCAGTAGCTAGTACATTCATTAGACCGATTTGACTCATTTTTGTTGCTGCATAAGCGGTCAATCCGGCGGAAGCATATTCTGTATAGATTGCTCGACAAGAGGTTGTAAAAACTATCCGTCCATAGTTCTGCTTAACCATGTGAGGCCAAACAGCTTGCGCCAACCAGATGGGTGCTTCCATTTGAATAGCCATGGCACGATGCAGAAATTCTGGCGTCAATTCCATAATTGTCTGATACCCAACCCACCCTGCATTGTGGATAAGAATATCCGCGCGACCAAATACCTCGATTGCTTCTTGGATTAATGCATGACAGCCTTCGCGATCATCAATGCTAGTGGTAGATGCAACAGCCTGTCCACCTTTTTTGATTATTTTTTCCGCTTGTTTTTCAGCAACTGTCGGATCATTCCCGGTCCCATCTAGGCTAACACCAACGTCCTGGATAAGTACTTTAACACCTCTTTTGGCAAGTCCCTCTGCATAAGCTGCTCCAAGGCCGCGTCCGCTTCCAGTAATAATGGCTACTTTGTTTTTAAAGTGCATTTTCCTCACTCCTATCTTGCACAGCTAGCAACGTTTACAAGAAAGATTGGCATTGTTTGTCCCTTTACTTCATTGTAAACTGGATTTAACGATAGGTAAAATAGAAAAAAACGTTTATAGTTATCTGCAAAATAGATTACAAGGAGGAGTCATCATGGAGTTGCGACAGATTCGATATTTTGTTGTCTTGGCAGAAGAATTACATTTTGGACGAGCTGCAAAACGTATTTGTATTGCTCAATCTGCACTGAGTCAGCAAATTCAGAAGCTGGAAGAGGAATTGGGAAGTCCACTCTTTACAAGAAATACCCATAAAGTAGCCTTGACCGAGACGGGATTCGTATTTTTAAAGCATGCAAAAAGTATTTTAAATGGGGTTCAACACGCGGAAGATTCCATTACTCTAGCTGCAAACGGTTACTCTGGTAGACTAACTATCGGTTTTGTCGAAGCTGCACTTTGGGATATCGCACCCCAATTAATGCGCTCCTTTAACCAGAAGTATCCCAAAGTTGAACTTGTCCCTCATCAAATGAACACAATCACTCAGATAGAGGCCTTAAAACAGCAAAAGCTTCAAATTGGAATTGTAGGAAAAAAGGTCCCACTTCTTGGTGTTAACTACCAGCTAATTCGTGAGGAAGAGTGGCTCTTAGCATTGCCTTCCTGGCATCCTTTGGCAAATGAAAAACAAGCAGCGGTTGAAGATTTAGCTGAGGAACGGTTTATTGCAATTCGTCGAGAATCTGGTGCCTTCTATTTTGATCAGTTTATTCAAACCTGCATGGATAACGGCTTTAGTCCAAATATTGTTCTGACCGCTGATAAAATGCAACCGATCTTGGCTTTTGTCGCCAGCGGAATGGGAATTGCCCTGATCCCTGAATCGGCTAGGAACATTCGTGACGATCTCTGCTATGTTCCTTTAAAAGGAGTAATTAAGAATCGGTACAAGCTATTTCTTGCTTGGCAGGCCAACCAGCAATCAAAAGTCGTTGAGAATTTTGTAGAGGAAGCGGTTTTGATATTCCCACAATTAGAATAAAAAAACAGAAGACACCAACCGGCATCTCCTGCTTCACTAAATCTTCTATTAAATATGAATTGGCATTCCCAGCGCTAACTCGGAAGCGTCCATCACGATTTCCCCTAATGATGGGTGTGGGTGAATGGTCAAGGCGATATCTTCAGCGTTCATGCCTGATTCGATCGCTAAGGCTAGTTCTGAAACCATATCACTAGCACCGACACCAGCGATTTGCGCACCAATGATCACGTTGTCTTCAACAGTAGTAACTAGGCGCATAAACCCTTCCGTTTTAGCAAGTGACAACGCACGTCCGTTACCAGAGAATGGGAATTTGAAAGCTTTCGCTTCAAGTCCAGCTTCTTTGGCTTCTTTAATCGTCATACCAACTGAAGCTAATTCTGGATCAGTAAAGGCAACGGCTGGCATTGCTTTGTAATCCACGGCTACTTTTTTGCCAGAAATGGCTTCGGCAGCGATTTTTGCTTCGTAGCTGGCTTTATGAGCTAAAGCAGCCCCTGGTACAACATCACCAATTGCATAGATATTTGGAATATTGGTACGACCTTGGTTGTCGACTTGGATCAAGCCGCGTTCGTTCATTTCCACGCCTGCTTGTTCTAGTCCCATGTCGTTAGTGTTTGGTCGGCGGCCAACAGTTACCATTACGTAGTCTGCTTCAATGGTTTCTTCTTTGCCGTCTACTTCATAACGTACGCTTACGCTGTCGCCGTTGTCCACAGCTTCGCGGGCCATCGCTGAAGTGATGATCTTAACACCTTTTTGCTTGAAGTCGTCTTCAACAATTTTCACCATGTCTTTTTCATAGGTAGGTAAAATTTGTGGTGTTCCTTCAATAATCGTTACTTCTGAACCCAGGTTAGCATAAGCAGCACCTAGTTCGGCACCGATTACGCCGCCACCGATGATGACGAATTTCTTCGGTACTTCTTTTAATGACAAGCCGCCAGTTGAATCTAGCACCCGTCCGCCAAATTTGAATCCTGGGATTTCGATTGGGCGAGAACCGGTTGCTACAATGGCATTGTTAAATGAGTAGGTTTGAGCTGAATCCGGATGGATCACTCGCAACGTCTGCTCATCTACGAAGAAGGCTTCTCCTTCGATAATTTCAACTTTGTGTTTTTTCAACAAGAATTTCACACCAGAAGTCAATTTGTTAACGACTCCGTTTTGTTTCCATTCTTGTGTTTTTTCAAAGTCTAGTTTTACGTTTTCAGCGGTCACACCAAAAGTAGAAGAATCTAACGCTTCTTGGTAATGGTGTCCAGCTGAGATTAGGGCTTTGGAAGGGATACATCCGACATTCAGACATACGCCTCCAATAAATTCCCGTTCGATGATGGCCACGGTTTGGCCTAATTCAGCAGCCCGGATGGCGGCAACATACCCGCCAGGTCCGGAACCGATAACGACTGTATCTAATTCTATAGCAAAATCTCCAACTACCATGTTTCTATCATCCTTCCATTAGTAATAATTCTGGTTCAGCCAATAGACGTTTGATGTTGTTCATGGCTTGTTGTGCAGTTGCCCCATCGACAATGCGGTGGTCAAAGCTTAGGGATAGTTTCATTACTCGTCCAACAGCTAGTTCGCCTTCAGCATTTACAATTGGTTGTTGCGCAATTGTACCTACGCCTAGGATCGCTACTTCTGGATAGTTGATCACTGGAGTAAAGAAACCTCCGCCAACTGAACCGATATTTGAAATTGTAATTGTTCCGTTACGCATATCGTCAGCAGAAAGTTTGCCGTCATGAGCCAAGGCTGCTTTTTCGTTGATTTCATCAGCGATTTCAAACATGCCCTTCATGTTAGCATTTTTAATATTTGGTACATATAATCCAGCATCCGTATCTGTTGCGATACCGATATTGTAGTAGTTTTTGTACACAATTTCTTGAGCTGCGTCATCAATTGATGCATTCAAGACTGGGAATTTCTTCGCTGTAGCTGTTAATGCTTTAACAACATATGGCAAGAAAGTAAGTTTTGTGCCATTGTCGGCAGCCACTTGTTTGAATTTCTTGCGGTGATCCCAAAGTTTTGAAACTTCTACTTCATCATGCAAGGTTACGTGTGGCGCTGTGTGTTTACTGTTAACCATTGCTTTAGAGATTGCTTTACGCATTGGTGTAAGTTTTTCACGCGTTTCCATTTCACCCATATCTGAAGTGTAAGGTTTCGCTGGTGCTGCTGGTTTTGCAGACTCAGTTGCTGTAGAAGCTTGAGCAGTTGTTTCTTGTGCTGCTTCCGTGCTTTCAGCTGGTTTAGCTGCTGCTTGTCCACCGCCAGATACAAAGGTATCAATATCTTCTTTTGTTACTCGTCCACCTTTGCCAGTAGGGTTCACTTGACTAATGTCTACGTCTTTTTCACGAGCGTATTGACGAACTGATGGCATTGCCAACACACGTTTATTTGGATCAGCAGCAGCTACCACCGTCCCTGTTTCAGCAGATGTTTCCACTGCTTCGGTTGGTTTGCTTGCTTCAGCCGGTGCGCTTGTTGCTGTATCGCTATTGTGTCCCGGTGCATCGATTTCCACTAGAACGTCGCCAACGTTTGCTACTGTTCCTTCAGATACGACAATCTTCTTGACTGTTCCGGTAACTGGAGAAGGGATTTCTTCCACTGATTTGTCGTTTTGGACTTCTAACAAGGTATCGTCTTCTTCGATCTTGTCGCCGTCTTTAACAAACCATTTAACGATTTCGCCTTCCGCAATTCCTTCACCGATATCTGGTAATTTGAATTGGAAAACACCACCGCCGTCGTTGCTGGCAGCTTCGGTTGGTTCAGCTGCAGGATGAGCCGGTGTTTGCGCTTCTGCTGGTGCAGGAGACGCTTCTTCTTCGTCATCTTCATGTCCTGGTGCATCGATTTCGACCAAAACGTCGCCAACGTTTGCCACAGTACCTTCTTCAACTAGAATATTTTTAACTGTTCCTGTTACAGGAGAGGGAATTTCTTCCACAGATTTATCATTTTGAACTTCTAATAATGTATCGTCTTCTTCGATTTTGTCGCCTGGTTTTACGAACCACTTAACAATTTCGCCTTCTGCGATACCTTCGCCAATGTCTGGCAGCTTAAATTTGAAAGCCATGTTTGTATTCGCTCCTTTTCTTAAAACTCTACGATTTCTTTCACTTTTGCTTCGATATCTGCTGCATTAGGAAGCCAGATGCCTTCTGCTTGTCCAAATGGGAAAATCGTATCTGGAGCAGAAACACGTCCAATTGGTGCTTCTAATGAAAGAATAGCCCGTTCGGAAATTTCAGAGATTACTTGTGCTGAGACGCCTGCTTGTTTTTGCGCTTCTTGTACCACGACTACGCGACCTGTTTTTTCTACTGATTTGATGATTGTTTCTACATCTAGTGGAGCAACTGTACGCAAGTCAATGATTTCAGCGTTGATATTTTCTTTTGCTAAGTTGTCAGCAGCTTTAATTGCTTCACGAACCATCGCACCGTAAGTGATGATGGATACGTCAGTTCCTTCTCTTGTTACAGCGGCTTTATCTAATGGTACTTCGTAGATGCCTTCTGGAACTTCCTCACGGAAAGAACGGTAAAGCTTCATGTGTTCTAAGAAAACAACTGGGTCATTGTTGCGGATTGAAGCAATCAATAAACCTTTTGCATCATATGGGTTTGATGGGATAACCACACGTAAACCAGGTGATTGAGCCATCAAGCCTTCTAAGTTATCTGAGTGAAGCTCAGGTGTATGCACGCCACCACCAAATGGTGAACGGATAGTCACTGGCAAGTTACGGGTGTTGCCCATACGGTAACGAGTACGTGCCATTTGGCCGACAATTTCATCCATGGTTTCAAACACGAAGCCAAAGAATTGGATTTCTGGGACTGGACGGAAGCCTTCAAGTGCTAAACCAAAAGCTAAACCGCCTATACCTGATTCAGCAAGAGGTGTATCAAAGACTTTATCTTCGCCGAATTTTTCTTGTAATCCTTCTGTTGCCCGGAATACCCCGCCGTTTTTACCAACGTCTTCACCAAAAACTAGGACATCTTCATCTTTTTCAAGCATCAGAGCTAAGGCATCTGTAATTGCTTGGATCATTGTTTTTTGTGCCATGTTTATTTCGACTCCTTCGCTTCGTAAAATTCAATTTGTTCTTTGATGTTTTGTGGTTGTACTTCATACATGTTCTTCAAGAAATCAGATACTTTTTGTTTTGGTGCCCGGTCAGCATCGGCAATTGCTTGCTTGATTTCTTCTTTGGTTTTTTCGATAATTTCTTCTTCTTTTGCTTCAGACCATAGTCCTTTTTCCGTTAAGTATTTGCGGAAGCGAACCAATGGATCTTTTTGTTGCCACTCGTTATCCATATCTTTTGTACGGTAGCGAGTTGGATCGTCCCCTGATAGTGTATGTGGACCATAACGATAGGTTAAGGCTTCAATTAACACTGGGCCGTTTCCGTTGGCTGCCCATTCACGAGCCATTTTTGAAACAGTGTACATTGCTAGAGGGTCCATGCCGTCTACTTGAAGGCCTGGGATTCCAGCTGCTACTGCTTTTTGTGCTAGTGTTGCGGCTGCGGTTTGTTTCTCACGAGGAGTTGAAATCGCAAAACCATTATTTTGAATATAGAAAACAGCATTTGCATGATATGCGCCTGCGAAGTTGATTGCTTCATAGAAGTCACCTTGAGAAGATCCGCCATCACCAGTATAAGTGAAGACTACGTTCTTTTTCTTACGTTTCTTCATAGCTAAGGCTACGCCAGCTGCTTGTACGTATTGTGCGCCAATGATAATTTGCGGCGGTAGTGCATTCAAGTCATCTGCATAAAGGTTGCCGGCAACATGACCGCGAGACCATAAAAATGCTTCAGACAATGGAAGTCCGTGTTGAACAAGCTGAGGCACGTCACGATAACCTGGAAGTAAAACATCTTCTTTTTCAAAAGCGAAATGGCTAGCCAGCTGACTTGCTTCTTGTCCTGCAGTTGGTGCGTAGAAGCCAAGGCGTCCTTGACGGTTCAACGCGGTTGAACGTTGATCCAATACACGAGACCAAACCATTCTAGTCATTAATTCTACTAATTCTTCGTCGGTTAAATCGGGAACCAAATCTTTATTTACGACTTTCCCCTCTTGATCAAGTGCCTGGTATACTGGGAAATCTGCGTTTGTTTTTTCCAGCAGGGCTTCAAAATCAATTGCATTCTTTTTCTTTGCCATGTTGTAACACAATCCTCTCTTTAAGTCTTTAGAAAGTGATACAGACTTCAAATCTGTATCATTGTTCTGTTGCTTACATATCTAAAGTAACATTTTTATTAACGAAACACAACCAATATGCTGTGGTATTTTGAAGAAAATGAAGCGATTTTCATGAGTGAATTGTGATTAAAAAAACAATCTCCTCTCATTTTGCTCTGTCTTATTGTGAAAGTCTGAAAACGTTCCATCGATCCTTATGCCTAAAGGATCACTGCATCAACGTTTTTTTGAAAGCGAGGGTTAAATAAGAAACATGTGAAATTAGAAACAATACAATCTAGCAATTATTCTTCTAAACACAAAAAAAGAAACAGAGCAACGAAATTCGTCACTCTGTTACAATTATATCCACTCTTTTGCAATTTTGATGTAGAGATATTTTGCCAATTGCACGGCAACCATGTAGGCAAGTACAATTCCCACAAACCAAATCCAATAGCTGGCAGGTAATTGGACAAACTCGAACTGTTCTCTAAACGGTGTCAGAACAATCAACATCCCGATAACCACTGCCGCCATAATACTTGCAAAAACTGGCCAAGCAGGACGACTTTCAAGGAACGGGATTTTTCTAGTTCTTACCATTAAGACGACCAGTGCTTGAGTAGCAAGTCCCACCATGAACCAACCCGTTTGGAATAGACTTTGATTAGCTACCGTATTAGCGCCAAAGACAAACCACATCACTAAGAAGGTAATCACATCAAAAATCGAGCTGACCGGACCGATGCAAACCGTGAACTTCATTAAGCCTTTGGTTTCCCACTTGGTCGGAGTGACTAACTCCTCATCATCTACGTTATCCCAAGGAATCGTCAACTGAGCAATATCATAGATTAGATTTTGCAGCAGCAATTGCAGAGAAAGCATTGGCAGAAACGGCAAGAAGGCACTGGCAATCAAGATTGAGAAGACATTCCCAAAATTGGAGCTGATGGTAATCTTAATATATTTCATCATATTACTGAATACCCGGCGACCTTCGATTACGCCGCTTTCCAGCACGTTCAAGCTTTTTTCCAACAAGATAATTGAGCTGGCATCTTTGGTAATGTCGGCCGCGGTATCAACTGAGATTCCCACATCCGCTTTGCGCAAGGCCGGTGCATCGTTAATTCCGTCACCCATGAAGCCGACGGTGTGGCCAGTGGTTTGCAAAGCTTCAATAATGCGGGCTTTTTGCATTGGATTCAATTTTGCGAACAAATGGGTTTGATTGGCTGCTTGCTGCAATTCTTCATCACTCATTTGATCAACTTGGTTACCTAACACGAATCGTTCCGCGTCGATTCCGACATCTTGGCAGACTTTTTGCGCGACGATGGCATTGTCTCCGGTTAATACTTTCACAGCAACACCATGTTCATGCAAGGAAGCAATCGCAGTGATCGCTGATTCTTTGGCTGGGTCCAAGAAACCCATGAAGCCAATCAAGGTCATATCTTTTTCATCTTCCGTGCTGTAAACCGCTTCGTCGTGAGCATCCCGCTTCACAGCCACAGTAATCACCCGCATCCCTTGGCGGTTCATTCGTTCGTTAACTTCTTTTAATTGTTGATGCAATTCTTCGGTGAATTCTAGAACTTCACCGTCGATTTCGACATATTTACAAATCGACGCCATTTCTTCCACGGCACCTTTGGTAATCATCCATTGGTGCTCATCAGCTTTTACCACGACTGTTAAGCGGCGGCGTGAAAAGTCGAAGGGAATTTCGTCGATCTTTTGAATTTCCGTAAAAGGCAATTGACGTTTTTCTTCTTCATAATAATTAATCACAGCGATATCCATCAAGTTTTTCCAACCCGTTTGATAATTAGAGTTCAAGAAGGCTAAATCTAACACTTGGGTATTTTCTTTACCTAATGGATCTAAGTGCTGCACTAGCACTACGCGATCTTCGGTGATCGTGCCAGTCTTATCGGTACAAAGTACGTCCATGCTGCCCAGATTTTGAATCGAAGGCAATTCTTTTACGATCACTTTATGCTTGGACAAAGTCAAAGCCCCTTTAGCTAAGTTGGAGCTGACAATCATCGGCAGCATTTCCGGTGTCAAACCGACTGCTACGGCAATGGCAAAGAAGAAAGCATTGCCCCAGTCGCCTTTTGTGATGCCATTAATCAAGAATACCAGCGGGAAAAGCACCATAATCAAGCGCAGCAACACTTTGCTTACCCGGGCTAAGCCCACATCAAAGGAAGTTTTGCCCCGTTTGGTTGTAGCATTTTTCGCAATATCGCCAAAAAAGGTTTGTTGCCCGGTTTTTAAAATGATTGCCCGGCCTTGACCGCTCAGTACGTCGGTGCCCATGAACACTAGGTTGGGCATATCTAACGCATTGCTTTCATCATCAGCATCTACAGTCGAAGATTTTTCCACTGGCATCGATTCCCCAGTCAATGAAGATTGGTTCACAAATAAATCCTTGGTCCAAATCAATACCGCATCGGCTGGGATCATATCCCCTGTTGCCAAGGTTAAAATGTCTCCTGGTACCACTTCGTCCATCGGAATTTCTTTGGTTTGGCCTTCTCGGGTAATCGCAGCCGTATTTTCAATCATTTCCCGCAGCGCGATGCTGGCTTTTTGAGAACGATATTCTTGAATAAAGGTAATTAGTACGCTGGCCAAAATCATAATACCCATAACGATTCCGGCTTCATAATCAGCAGTTAGAAGCGAAACCACCATTAATAGTGCTAATACATATACAAATAGATCATTAAAGGCTTGAAAGAATAACATGATTGCTGGTGTTGGTTTTTGCGCGGATACTTCATTGGGACCATATTCTTCCAAACGTGCTTTGGCATCCTCTTCTGATAATCCTTTTAAAGAGGTACGCAAATCTAGGAATAAATCACGATCTGATAATTGCGCGAGTTTTTTCAACTCTTGGTCTTTACTTACTTTGCGGGTGATGAGGCTCTTTTTGTTCATCATTGTATTTCCTCCTCCGTGCAGAGAAAACCTTCGTCTCCCCTACGATTTCATTTTTTCTCGGTCGACTACTGTCTGGATGATCCATTGATCCTCACCTTCCTTCTTTTTTAGGGCACACAAAAAGCGCGCACTCGAAAATGAGCACGCGCGAAAGCAATCATGGTCATCGTCGAGCTTTAGCACTATAGGGCGTAGACAGGGTAACCTGTCAGCTGCGTTATGGATTACCTTCACGATAAATCCCTGTTATACCAGCTAAGACTCTCTCGATTCTTTCGCGGCAGCAGCTTATGTCCATATAGGAGCCTCACCTAACAATTAATTTAATTTCTATCCTCACTATAGTAAAGATACATCCAAGTGTCAACCAATAGGCAATTAGAATGGTATGAGAATTGATGGAACAACACTATACTTTGCCAATTAATTCAATTTCAGCTGTTGCTAGCGCTTGATGCTTCACTTTCTTTAAAAAATTCATTCAAGCAATAGCCCGGCTGCAAATCCAACTCACTAGGCAAGGCATAGACAGTCAAGGTGTAGCAATGGTCTTGGTCCGGCGGAGTTGGCCCGACAAACAAATTTTCAATTTCAGAAAAATCATTTTCCGATAATTGACTGGAAAAGCTGTTCTTCCCCTGAATAGTCGGTTCCCTATACGTCAAGCTGAAGTTTTCTGGTATTTTTACTAATTCGGCTGGAATATTAGCCGCAAGCCAGTGAATCCATGGAAAAGAGCAAATCGGTACAGCATCGTAATCGATCAAGCTTAAAGCAAAGGTTTTGGTCCCTACTGGAACACTTTTAATAGAAAATGGAAACGATCTAACAGGATTTCCAGCTCTGATATCTTCCTTGTCAGCATTCTTTCCAAACCTTGCTGGGATAATTCCATTTGTGAACTCTGTTTCTATTCTCACTTTAATTACTTCCCTTCTCTAACTTGCGGCAGAACACCTAGTACTGCTTCAATGTCTTCAGCCGTAATATCTCCCAAACGCACGATAATTGGCGGTTCTGCTGTCAAATCGATGATGGTACTAGAAGTGGTAGTCCCTTGGGCTTCTCCTGCCAAAATATAATCGACTGCCTCGCTAACCTGCGCTAATACCATTTCCATATCCACTAAAACTCCATCGGCCTGACCGGAAAGATTGGCCGAAGTCATAGTGACTGGCTGCTGATATGTCTCCATAAAACCTCGCCATACAGGATTACTAAGACAGCTCATTGAGACCGTATCGCCGCCGCAAAGCATTTTCTTCGGCACATTGTCCTTTGCCTCTAAGATAATATTCAAGGGTCCAGGCCAAAAAGTCGTCACTAGCTTCTCGACTAGGGTTTTGTTTGACGTTAGGGCATATTTTTGCCAACCAGAGGGTTCCAAGAAAAAAAGCGTCAACGCTGAATCTGCTGGCCGATTTTTGATAGCGAAGGCTCGTTCGATGGCTTCCTCATTCCATGGATCAAGCGTCAATGCCAGATTTGTATCGCTGGGCGCTACAATGACCCCGCCGTCCTGAATACACTGACTTGCTAATTGATAGTTCGCTTTAGATGGGGCTAGAATTTTTTTCCTCATTTTCGTCTTCCTCTCGTGTTCTTCTGATACTCAGTGTATAATAGCTGAAACATCATATCTAATAATGAATGAAGCAATTATTAATTACGATTCGTAATCAATTAAACGAGGTGAAAAAAATGGCCCTTAAATGGCTGCAAACTTTTGTGACCGCTGCAAAGTACGCCAATTATAGTAAAGCAGCGGAAAAGCTTTACTTAGCTCAACCCACCGTCAGTCAGCATATTCGTAATTTGGAAAAATCACTAGACAGCAAGCTGTTTGAAAAAAACGGCCGAAATGTAGAGCTGACCAAAGTCGGTCGTATCTTCTTACCCACTGCTCAGGCAATGCTGGAGGAATTTGAGCAAGGCTTAGAAGAGATCAATCGATTCGAGAACGGCTTCCAACAAACTTTTTCTTGTGCCACAGCCCCATTTATCGCCAGCACTATCATGCCCAAGTTTTATCAGCATTTACTATCGCAACACCCTGAGATTGATTTGCAGATCGAGGTAGTGAAATCAATGGATATAGAAGCTGACATTTTAACGAATAAGGTGGATTTCGGTTTATCCCGGATAGAACCACAAAATAAAAATGTAGCCTATCAAAAAGTATTGGAAGATAAAATTGTATTAGTGATTCCAAATCATGAGGGTTTTGTACAGTTGGACTTTCAGCAACTGGTGGCAACGTATCCCATGTTGGTGAACGAACATCCATATTATATAGAAGAAATTATTCCTTATCTTCGAGAATTGTATCCTAATCTTACAACGATGAATTTGACTCAAGTAGACGTAATCAAGAGTTTTCTTTTAAATGGCTTAGGTTTTGCGTTTCTTCCCTACAGTTCCGTGCGCGAGGAAGTAAAAAAAGGGACGCTCCTGCTGCTAGATGCCGACCAGTTGCCAGCATCCTCTGCTTCAGCTATTTATTTCTGTTACAAAAACAGCAATACGGCAATTCAGAAATTCCAGCAAATTCTCACCGATTTTTTGACACAACAAAAAACTCGCACCTAGATACCAGTCCACTCAGCAACACAGGCTAGTTCACTAGCCCTTCATTCAGCTGTTAGACAATGGCTTAATCGAGTTACAAATGTGTGCACCAGAATGAATCTATTATAAAACTACAAAAAAAGCCTTCCTTTAACGAAAAATGTCAAGGAAGGCTGCTGTTATTAGTCTTTCAAAAATTTTTGCTCTTTTACGAATGCATCCACAGCTGCATTTGGTTTATTGCTGAAATAATCCGCGAATTTCTTGCTCCAAAGTTTTGTTTCTCGTGCTTCAGCAAAAATTTCCATGGTTTTATCGTACTCTTCGATTTCTTGATAATCGTAGTCTTGATAGCCATCATAATGAATCACTGTTTTTTCTGGCAAACGAGGTTTGGTACGCATTTCCACAGTTGGTTTACCGATACTTAGACCCGCAATCGGCAAAACGTAGTCTGGTAAATTCAAAATTTCACTGATTTCTTTGATATCTTTGCGAATACTTCCCACTACAACACTGCCTAAACCTAAAGCTTCAGTAGCGATAACGGCGTTTTCCATTGCCAAAGCAGTATCTGTTACGGCAGTAATTAAAGGATCAAGTCCTTCAGCGATTGGATAATCGACTTGATAGTGTTCTGCAACTTTTTGGGTCCGTTTTAAGTCGGCCGCAAACAAGATGAATACTGAGCTTTTCAACATGTGAGGGTTGCCAGGATTCATTTCCACGAATTTTTTGCGGATGTCTTGATCTTTGATCACGATAATGCTGTACATTTGTCCATTCATCCAGGTTGGTGCTTGACGGCTGGCAGTTAAAATCTGCTGCAGCTCCTCGTCAGATAATTGATAGTTTTCATCAAAGTCACGGTATGTGCGATGGTTATTCATTACTTCAATTGCTTCATTCATGCTTACTTCCTCCTATTATTCCCGATAATTTTTTCAGTTTGGCGAAAAAGGCTCGACACTCCTCTTCCGTCATCCGCGTGTAATTTACCCGCATAGCCATTGTATCATTACTGAAGAGAAATGAGGGGGCTACCAAGAGTTTTTCTTGTAAAAAATGTGACCAATCTTTGCGAGTCAGCTTTTGATGACGCCAACGTAGCCAGACATACAGCCCGCCAGCAATTGGTTCAAACTCCCAATCGTCCCTGACTGTTTCAGCATATTTATAAAAGCAGTCTCTTTTTTGCTTCAAGGTAGCGATTAACTGTTGGCGATTGGCGGAAAAATTCTGATCCGTTAGTGCCGTATAGGCGACAACTTGTGGAAATACACTGAGGGAAAAGTCCATCATTTGTTTAGCTTCAGCCAGTCGTTGAATCAGATTTTGATCAGCAATAATCCAGCCGATTTTGATAGAGGAACCAAAAACCTTCGATAAGGAACCGAGATGGATCACCTGATGCCGCTCCAAAGCTTTCAAAGAAGGCGGCAGCTGCTCAAAGTTCAATTCACTAAACACATCATCTTCGACAATCGGCAGTTGATATTTTTGACTCAAAGCAATCAATTCTTCGCGACGTATTAAGGTCATGGTGTTTCCGGTCGGATTCTGGAAGGTTGGATTGACGATGATCAGCTTCACCTTTTTAGCTAAAATCAGCTGCTCTAAAGCATCAATCCGCATCCCTTCTTCATCCATAGGCACACCATACAACCGGACACCTGCCGTATCAAAAATCGGCAGTGAATACAGGAATGACGGATCTTCAATCGCCACACTATCACCGGCTTCCAGCATCACCTGCAGCAATAAAAAAAGGGCTTGTTGGGCACCAGAAGTAATCAAGACTTCATTGGTTCCCACCCTCAACTCTTGTTCCCGAGCTAGGCGCTCACAAATCACTTTTTGCAGCGGCGGATAACCTAAGGCCTTCTGCTTTTTCTCCTCTACTAATAATTCTTCCCAAGTATAGGAAGGCAAGCGAAAATCGGGAATCAGGTCCAGCGGCAATTCCCCAGTATATAAATCTAAAGCCTCAGGATCTTTAAGCAATCCATGAAGCTCAGCCAAATAAGGCTCCGTCCGTGGTGTTTCTCGGCTGAGCAATTGACGCCAGTTCATCCGCGGCGTGGCGCTGCGCCCCCATCTACCTTCGTTGACTAAAGTGCCGCTGCCCTGCTGGCGGATAATCCAGCCTAAGCTGACCAGCTCTTCTAAAGCATGGACAACAGTGGAACGGTTCACCTGATAGCTGGCGGCCAGCTTCCGCTCAGAAGGCAGTCGATCTCCAGGATTTAACTGTCCCGTTTGAATATATTCAATTACTTGTTCCATAATCTGCTGGTAGACTGGAATATTTTTTGTTTCATCTAATTCCCACATACGTTTTCCTCATCTTTTTATTGGATGACTTAACGCTAAACCAATTTTACCCAACTGTCAATGTGGGGCAGCTGATTCACTTCATTATTATGTCTAACTAGCATGTGAAACTTTTATTAATTAACTGACAGCTATTGACAGTGGCTGATTTAACCCATAGGCTTAAGTTAAGACAGTTGAGAGTGTGTCTTCAAAAAATAGAAGACTTCCCAGTGAAAACTCTCACCAAAACACCCATGCACTTGTCTAACCACTAACAAAATTTTTTCACATTGATCCAATAAACATTTCCCGAACTTCTATAAAAACTACTGCTGAATTTATACTCGCGAACCGCTCAATTCAATCAACCGCCATTTCTTATTTTGTTCAATTACTTGATTTGGCGTATCAGATTCATCTTTTACAACAAGATTCCCCTATACTATAAAAGGAAAGGAATGACCCTATGAATCAAAAATTAAAAGAAAAGATTTTAGAATCCTTGTCAGCTGTTGTTCCTATCACAGCGATTGTTTTAGTCATTAGTGTTTTTCTGGTTCCAATGGAGATTGGAACCATTGCCATGTTCCTTACCGGTGCCGCGATGTTAATTATTGGTATGGGCTTTTTTCAATTAGGAGCAGAAATGGCGATGACTCCACTAGGTGAAGGGATCGGTGTTCAATTATCAAAAATTCAAAAAACCACCTTTCTCGCAGTAACTATTTTCGCAATTGGTGTGATCATCACGATTGCCGAGCCGGACTTGCAAGTCTTAGCTGACCAGGTCCCAGCCATCCCCAGCAGTATCCTAGTTTGGACGATTGCCGCAGGCGTGGGTATCTGCTTGATGATTGCTGTATTGAGAATCTTATTTCGTGTCAATCTATCAATCATTTTGATGATTCTTTACGGGATCGTCATTGTCGTCAGCTTCTTTACTCCTGATAATTTTTTAGCCTTAGCCTTTGATTCTGGTGGAGCGACAACTGGTCCCATCACAGTCCCCTTCATCCTTGCCTTGGGAGTCGGACTAGCCTCTGTCAGAAGTGACGCACACGCCAGCGATGACAGCTTTGGATTAGTGGCTATTTCCAGTGTTGGCCCCATTTTAGCAGTAATGTTGATGGGTATCTTTTTTCAACCAGATGGCGCTGCCTATACTAAGACTGAGATTTTAGGTGTGGTTACTACCCAAGATGTCGCACGAGAATTTATGCTGGTGCTTCCTCACTATGCTAAAGAAGTAACTGTTTCTATCCTGCCGATTGCCTTTATGTTTTTAGCACTTCAATTAATTAGTCATCGGTACCACCATAGACAATTCATGCGGATGGTAGTGGGACTCATTTATACTTACATAGGACTAGTCTTGTTCTTAGCTGGAGTAAGTGTTGGTTTTGCGCCAGTAGGCAGTCTGCTGGGCGGCGATCTGGCCGCAAGTCAATACAAATGGTTGCTGATTCCAATCGGCATGCTGATCGGCTATTTTATCGTCAAAGCTGAACCGGCCATTCAAGTATTAAATCGCCAAGTGGAAAATGTCACTGGTGGTTCGATTTCAGCATCAGCTATGAATTTGTCTCTTTCATTGGGGGTTTCAGTCAGTGTGGGATTGGCGATGATGCGTTCGATTACCGGCATAAGTATTTACTGGATTGTTTTACCAGGTTATCTAATTGCCTTGCTTCTTACAAAATTTGTCCCTAAGATCTTTGTCGGAATAGCCTTTGACTCAGGCGGTGTAGCCAGCGGACCGATGACCAGCACATTCCTGCTGCCTCTTAGTATCGGTGTTTGTGAAGCTTTAGGTGGAAATATTATGACGGATGCCTTTGGGGTGGTAGCGCTAGTAGCGATGACGCCTCTGATCGCCGTCCAAGTTATGGGTGTGGTGTATCAATGGAAGGAACACAAAGAAGCTAAGATTGCCGAATTGGCATTTGAAGAGCTCAACGAAATAGAGGATTTGGAGGATACTGAAGATGATAACTAAGGGAACACACAAACCTGCTGTTCGCATGCTGGTATTAATTGTTGGTCAAAAGGACTTAAAGAAGGCCCACACTATTCTGGAAACCCATTATTCCCCGGTTCAGTACTTGTGCGCTGGCGAAGGAACTGCCAGAAGTGAGCTTATGGATCTCTTAGGTTTAGGAATAACCGATAAGGCTGTCTTTTTCTGTCCCGTTTTAAAAGATTGCGTACAGGAGCTTTTTGATGAACTCAGCGAGAAATTGTGCCTCCACAAACCAAACAGAGGCTGTGCCTTCACCTTTCCTATTACCGGAGCCAGCTCCTATATCTTGAAAATACTTAATTCGGAATTAGAAGAAGAACTTCACCAACATATTCATCAGGAGGAAAAACGAATGATCAACGAAGCAAAACATAGCCTAATAATGGTTACCATCAATCAAGGGTATAGTGAAGAAGTGATGGAAGCAGCTACCGCAGCTGGGTCCGCCGGGGGCACCGTACTTCATGCCCGCAGACTGGATTCTAAAGAAACTATGAAAAAATGGGGCATCAGCGTCCAACCTGAAAAAGAAATGATCTTCTTATTAGTGGACCAAGATAAAAAGCGAGATATCATGAAAGCGATCGGCAACCAATGCGGCCTGATGAGCGAAGCGCAAGGTATCGTCTTGTCTATTCCAGTAGATGGCGTCATCGGATTTGATTCAGCGATTACTAAGCCTAAAAATTGAGTTCAGTCCATTCACATTATCTGCAATCGAAGCAAGCTTCGATCATCCTGTTGTGATTTTTTTACAATAGACAGAAGAACCTATAGAAGCGAGGAATGGAAATGATTAAGAATATTGTCTTTGACTTAGGGAATGTTTTGGTAAATTATGAACCGGCAAAGTTCATCACTAAATTTACCAATAATCCTCAACACCAAAAGTTTTTACTGGAAAACATCTTTTTGTCGGCTGAATGGATTGATTTTGATCGGGGAACGATTACTAAAGATGAAATTGCCCGGCGTGTTCTAAAAAAATCCCCTGCTGGATTGGAAGAAACTATTCAACATATTTTAGCTACTTGGTATGAAGAGATTATCCCTATACCGGAAATGGAAGCCTTTGTAAAACAACTGAAGAAACAAGGTTATCATCTTTATGTTCTTTCAAATGCTCCGGTGGATTATTATGAATACGAAGAAGATATTCCTGTCTTGAAGTATATGGATGGTGTTTTCGTGACCGCAGACTGGAAGATCATCAAGCCTGAAGCAGAAGTTTATCGCGCTTTTTGTCATCATTTCCAGCTAGTCCCGGCTCAATGCATCTTCCTGGATGATCTGCCAGTGAATGTAGCTGGTGCCCGAGCAGTCGGTATGGAAAGCTTTGTCTTTCGTAAAGACCTAGCTGCATTGAAGGAGTATTTAAGTGATTTTGGTATTGATGTGACTGTCTAAAGGTTTTTAAGCTCTCAATGCCAATTGGCATTGAGAGCTTATTAATTAGTATTTCAAGAAAGTTAATTGATCCATTGTAATGAGCAAAGATGATTTTACGTCTTCATATAGCGGAATTTCAGCAGCAAGGTATCGAGTATTTTTTTCATAGTCTTCCTTAAAGAAATCAGCTTCAAGTGAGTCGATAACTAGCTGCTGAATGTTGTGTACATCTCCACTGGAAGGATTGTGTTTAGGATCCTTGCTAAGCAACTTGCGAACTTCTTTAAACGTACTCTCGATTACAGCAAAATCCAATAAGTTTCTTTTACTTAAATAGACCAAGTCGTATAAGTGCCTTGAGTATTTGTTAGGAGTATTCTGCAAATACTTATCACAAATAGCGAATAGTTTATCAACAAAAGTTCTTTCAAGAGCTTGTACGCTCATTTTAAATGGCAGTAGTTCAGGAAAATCATCGATTGCTGTTGTCAGATTCTTCTCCTTTAAAAATTGATAGATGTAGTTGCTGACTTCTTTTTCATCTACAGGAAATGGACAATTATGGCAATATGTTTCGATGACCAACATAGGTTTTAAAACAGTGCCGCTATTATATAAAGCAGAATAATTTAAGTAATAACTGTTAAAAGACCGCCTTGACCGAATTTCAGCTTCATTTTCAAGTGCAAATCCTAATTCAACAAGGGCATCAATAATCTGATTTTTTAGAAGCTTCTTCTTGCTATTACCTGGAGCACCATGCGAATCAACATAATAAGACAAATCTATATCCTCAGAGAACCTCTCTATAATCTGATAAGCTTTCGATAAAGAAGTCCCGCCCTTAAAGACAATATTGGAATTCTTATGGGCAAGCACCTTCAATATCAACGATACAAAATAATCTTTCTCAACAATTTCTTCATTTAGTTGAAATCTCTCGGCGGCGTCAACAATAAAATCCCTAAATATCAATTCATTCTCATACAGGTACATTTGCATTGTCCTCTTGGTGAAAAATATCTAAGTACCCTTTTGATAATAGAATTTTAGAGGTTTTTGCCGGATATTTTCCCATTAATAATTTAAAGTACTCTCCATCTATTTCAGTAGTTGACAGATAATCAGCAAGCTTCTTCTTTGTCGTACTTTTGTCACCTTCTATTAGATCATAATAATCTGTCAGGATATCTAGCACTTGAAGGATTTTATAGTTTTCTTTTGTGACATCTACACGTGCCTTCTTAATAATATACTTTTTACCCAAATCTTCTACTGTCGATTTCGAAATATTTTCTGTTGCAATCTCAGTAACTTGAGGAACTTGTAAGGTTAAACCTAAAAAACTCGCAAAACTGTAGCCCGTCTTATAGCCAAAAACTTCTCCACAGTAGCTGATAAATTTCTTTTCAATTACCTTTTCTTCACTTAATTTAGAGTAATCATTGTAATACTTATTGAATGCAGGAAAGTAATATACCCCATTTTCGTATCTTTGCAATTTATCATTCTCATATAATCTAGAAAGATATTTTCGAAATAATTTTTTGTCGATTCGGTAATTGTTTTCTGAATCGATTTCCTTCACAATAATTGGTTCGTTGTAACCAAAATCATCCAACAGTTTTTCCTCTAAAACTTCGTACATGCTCATGATCTTCACCTCAGTATAAATTATAATTGATCTGCGAACTTTTTTCAATTCGATAAAGAAATAAAGAGACAAGTAATCTTTAATAAAAAAGAACCACTCAAGTGAGCAGTTCTTAAATCGTATCGCCATTAAAAATTGAGTTCTTCACAACCACATAATCCACTGTACGAATCGCTTCTAGATCATTTCCGCCAGCGTAAGAAATAGCAGATTGCAAATCCTGCTGCATTTCTACTAACGTATCCTGCAAGCGGCCTTTGTAAGGAATCCAAATTTTCTTGCCTTCGACGTTTTTCTTTTCGCCTTTTTGAAATTCTGACGCACTGCCGAAGTATTCTTTGTAGACAACGCCATCTTGTACCATGGTTTCACCAGGTGATTCTTCGTGTCCGGCAAACAATGAACCAATCATCACCATTGAAGCCCCGAAACGAACCGATTTGGCGATATCGCCGTGAGTTCTGATCCCACCGTCTGCGATAATTGGCTTACGAGCTGCCTTGGCACACCAAGATAAGGCCGCTAATTGCCAGCCGCCAGTCCCAAATCCAGTTTTAATCTTCGTGATACAAACCTTACCTGGTCCGATGCCGACTTTAGTTGCATCTGCTCCAGCATTCTCCAGTTCTCTGACTGCTTCCGGTGTACCAACATTGCCAGCAATCACAAAGGTTTCCGGCAACAATTCTTTAATATATTTAATCATGCGAATCACAGGCTCTGAATGGCCATGAGCAATATCAATCGTAATGTAGTCTGGCGCTAAGCCTTTTTCTGCCAGTTCTTTTACGAAGTCGTATTCATAATGCTTAACACCCACACTAATAGAGCTAATAAGGCCGCGATTACGCATTTTTTTAATAAAAGGAATGCGTTGATCTTCATAAAAACGATGCATAATATAGAAATAGCCGTTTGATGCCAAGAATTCAGCGATCTCTTCATCAACGATTGTCTGCATATTGGCAGGAACCACCGGCATTTTGAAGGTATGCTTGCCTAAAGTCACACTTGTATCACACTCTGATCGACTGTTGACAATACACTTATTGGGAATTAATTGGATATCTTCATAATCAAAAACTTTCATGAGTTTCCTCCATAATTTGAATGACATAAAAAAACATAGGGCTTTCCAGCCCTATGTAATTTACAACAATTCAAAATAAAAAGCAAGCTTTTTTTGATTAATGTTCGCAAAACACGAACGTTCCATCAAACTTTTTGCGTTTCTCTTAATTTTTTCGCCTGAAGACTGACTAAATAGATGACATCCTCCATCTCAGCTTCCGTTGTCACATTCATTTCAAACTGCTTTGTATCTTTTGTCACATGAGCGTATTGTTCCTTGAATTCATCTGACATCACCTGCAGCATCGGATTTAAATAGCTTGTGCTGAACTCCGGAAAAGGTGTCACCACAGAAAAGTAATCGTCGTGAATAATAATTCGACTCAAAATGCCGCCATATTGAACTACCTCGATATACCAGCCAAATCGTTTCTGAAACATAATCTTGATTTCAGGGTCGTAATGACGATTCAACTGCGCAAGTAAAATTTTTAAGTAATGGGCATTCGGTAAAAAGTCCATAAACTGGTCTAAATCAGGCTTGGCTGCTTCCATTTGCGATGTTTGCCACTTGTTTCCCATATCACTCGCCTCCTTCATTACTAAGGTAAGTCATTCCCCGCAGCGAGATAGATGCTGTACCAATCTTCTCTCGATAATACGATTTCGGCTGCTTCCGCAATTTCTTTGATGCGTTGTTCGTTCATTGTTCCGGCAATGACTTGCATATTGGCTGGATGACGTAAAATCCAGGCACTTGCTAAACCTGTTGGCGTTGTACCATAACGTGCTGCCAGCTCTTTTAGTTTTTCGTTTAGTTCTGGGAATTTCGGGTTATCAATAAAGACTCCTTCAAAGAAGCCGTATTGATACGGTGACCATGCTTGGATGGTCATTTGGTTAATGCGAGAATACTCGATCAAACCACCATCATGATCGACACTGCGGTCATCCGTCATATTCACATGAATACCTTGATCGATCATACCGGTATGCATAATGCCAAATTGCAATTGATTGGCAACTAACGGTTGTTTCACTGCCGTCTTCAATAATTCGATTTGGCTTGGATTTTGGTTGCTTACACCAAAATGACGAACTTTTCCTTCTTTTTCTAATTTAGAAAAAGCTTCTGCTACTTCTTCCGGCTCCACTAGAGCATCAGGACGGTGCAGCAGCATAGCATCCAGATAATCCGTTCCTAAACGCTGCAAACTGCCTTCGACAGCTTCAATGATGTGTTCCTTTGAAAAGTCAAACATGACACCAGGAACAATGCCGCATTTACTTTGAATAATTAGGTCTTCCCGTTTGATGCTGGTCTTCTTCAAGGCGTCGCGAAAGACTTCTTCGCATTCCCCTTTACTATAAATATCGGCATGATCAAAGAAATTGATACCATGCTCGTAAGCTGTTTCGATGACACGAACAGGGTCTTCTGCTTTATTCATTCGCATACAGCCCAAAATAACGGCTGAAACGTCTAAGTCAGTCGAACCAAATTTGATTTTTCGCATGTACTAATCCCCTTTTATTTTTCTAATCGTTTTATCATAATAAGTTTAACACTTAATTTGGGTTCTGTCATTTTAAATGCAATATCCTTTCGAAATTGCAAAGAATTGGTAAAGAGCGCTTTCACATCAACACTATTATGTACCAAACATTCCCATTAAAAACCCATCAAGGTTTCATTTAATGAGTTTCTCTGTCAAACCTTCAATATTATCGCTCTTATTCGACGATCTGTAAAGCATCAATTGCTAATTTATTTCATATAATTTAAGAAAACAAGGAACAAAAAAACAGATACTCTTTTCAGAGTACCTGCCTTGACTAGCTATTTTTTACTTTTATCACCAATATCATTACGATAGAAAAAGTCAGTAGTGTCAACTTTTTTCAGCGCTTGATAAACTTTATCCTGCGCTTCTTGAATTGTAGCAGCTTCAGCCTCTACTAAGAATACCCGACCGCCGGAAGCTGTCAGCTGATCTTTTTCACCAGCCGCTCCAGCATAATAAACCGTAACGTCGCCTTCAAAGCTTGGAATTGGCATACCTTTCTTATAAGAAGCCGGATAACCCTCTGCCGCTACTACCACACCCACTGCAGCATCATCTTTCCAAGTCAATACCGGCTTTTTGCCGTTGACCAAGTCATCAATCACTTCTGCTAGGTCACTTTCCATTCGCGGCAAAACGACCTGTGTTTCTGGATCACCAAAGCGAGCGTTGAATTCAATCACCTTAGGACCAGCTGTCGTTGCGATTAACCCCGCATACAGAATGCCAGTAAATGGTGTCTCATTTTTCATCATGCCGCTGGCTGCTGGCTGGAGAACGCCGTCGATCGCCTGCTGCACCATCTCTTCAGAAATCTGAGGAACGGGTGAGTAAGCACCCATGCCGCCAGTGTTGGGACCTTTGTCCTGATCGTACGCTCGTTTGTGGTCTTGCGCAATCACCATTGGATAGACTTCTTCCTCACGAACAAAAGCCAATAAGGAGAACTCTTCCCCTTCTAGAAATTCTTCGATTACGACTTTAGCGCCGCTTTCTCCAAATTTTAGATCCGTCATCATTTCCTTTAAGGCATCCAAAGCTTCATCTAAAGTCATGGCTACAGTGACACCTTTGCCGGCAGCAAGTCCGTCAGCTTTAATGACAATAGGTGCACCTTTTTCATTTACGTAAGCAACCGCTTCGTCATAATCAGTAAAAGCTTGGTAATCAGCCGTTGGAATCTGGTTGTTCACCATGATCTCTTTAGCGAACTCTTTCGACCCTTCGATCATCGCTGCTTTTTTGTTAGGACCAAATGCCTTCAGGCCAGCCGCTTGAAAATCATCCACGATACCATTTAACAAAGGAACTTCCGGTCCAACAAATGTCCAAGCGATCTGCTGCTCTTTAGCAAACTTAATCAATTCGGCATGGTCATCTTCTTTGATGGCAACTGTTTGAATTCCGTCTTTTTCCATCCCGGGATTCCCCATAGCACAGTAAACATCGCTAACCTTGGGACTGGCAAGAATTTTCTTGGCAATTGCGTGTTCTCGTCCACCGCTGCCGATAATTAATACCTTCATTTGTTTCCTCCTAATTAATGTCTGAAGTGACGGCCGCCAGTGAAGACCATTGCCACGCCGTATTTATTGGCCATTGCAATTGAATCTTTGTCGCGAATACTGCCGCCAGGTTGAACGATCGCTTTGATTCCATGATTCGCTGCATATTCCACACTATCATCCATTGGGAAATAGGCATCGCTGGCTAAAACAGCACCATCCATTTTATCCTTGGCTTGTTCTAAAGCAATTTCTACGGAACCAACTCGGTTCATTTGTCCAGCACCGATACCCACAGTTTGTCGTTCGTTTGCTACCACAATCGCGTTAGATTTTACGTGTTTTACAGCTTTCCAAGCAAAGCTTAAAGCTTTCAGCTCTTCTTCTGTCGGTGTGCGGTCAGTGACCACTTCCCAGCTATCGCTAGCTTCAGTCACTAAGTCTTGATCTTGTACCAATAATCCACCTAAGACCGAAACCGTTTCTGGTGAATGATCTGCTTTCATTTGATCAAAGTCTAATTGCATCAGACGCAGATTTTTCTTGGTTGCCAACAAATCAAAAGCTTCTTGATCAAAGGCAGGAGCTACGATAATTTCCAAGAACAGCTTATGCATTTCTTCGGCTGTTTGTAAATCGATTGGACGATTCGCGATCAAAATACCCCCGAAAATTGATTTTGGATCTGCTTCATAAGCAAATTGATACGCTTCAGCAATAGTTTTGCCGCTGCCGATACCACAAGGATTCATGTGCTTCAAGGCAACCACTGTCGGTTCTTCAAATTCACGAACAATCCGTAATGCCGCATCCGCATCTTTAATATTGTTGTACGACAATTCTTTGCCGTGTAATTGCTTAGCGCTGGCAATTGAGAAAGGAACTGGTAAGGCTGATTGATAGAAAGAAGCCTTTTGATGACTGTTTTCACCATAACGTAATGACTGCTTCAGATCATAAGTCAGTGTTAACTTTTCTGGTTCAGCTTCATCGACTGCTTTCGTTAAGTAATCAGCGATCAACGCATCGTAGGCTGCTGTATGACGGAACACCTTAGCTGCCAGACGTTTACGTGTTTCTAAAGTGGTTTCTTTATTTTCCTTCAATTCACCCAAAACGACTTCGTAATCTTTTGGATCAACTACAACTGTTACTGCGCCAAAGTTTTTAGCAGCTGAACGCAGCATGCTTGGTCCGCCGATGTCAATATTTTCAATCGCTTCTTCTTCGGTCACACCGTCTTTGCTGATGGTTTCTTTAAAAGGATACAAATTCACGCAGACAAAATCAATCGGTTGAATATCGTGCTCTTTCATGGCATCCATATGGCTGGCTAAATCTCTGCGACCTAACAAACCGCCATGAATTTTCGGATGCAAAGTTTTCACGCGGCCGTCCATCATTTCTGGAAAGCCTGTCACTTCATCAATTGCCAAGGTAGCAATTCCAGCTTCGTCTAAAGCTTTTTTAGTTCCCCCGGTAGAAATGATTTCGATTCCTTGTTGGACTAAACCTTTTGTAAACTCTACGATTCCTGTTTTATCTGATACACTGATTAGTGCTCGTTTCATTTTGACGTCTCCTTTACAATTTCAGCAATTACTCGTGGATACAGCTGATGCTCCACTTGATGTATTTTTTCTTCTAATTGTTCCAATGTTTCCTCTGAATCCACCGCTACCGCTTCTTGCGCGATGATCGGACCAGTATCCACACCGCTATCGATGTAATGAACCGTCACCCCAGTTTCAGTGACCTTCGCTTCGAAAGCATCCTTAATCCCATGCAGTCCAGGGAAATTCGGCAGCAACGCTGGATGAATATTCACGATCCGATTCGGATAAGCTTCCAATAAGCCTTCCCCGATAATCCGCATATAGCCAGCCAAAACAATCAAATCCACTTGATGCTCCGCCAGCAATTCCAGCAAAGCAGCTTCATAAGCCTTTTTGTTTTCAAACTCTTTTAATTCAAAGGCCTCTGCTGGGATATTGTTGTTTTTTGCCCGTTCCAATACATAAGCATCCCGATGATCGGAAAACAACAGCACGATCTCAGCTGATATATCTCCAGCTTTGACGGCTTGAGCGATCGCTTCGAAGTTTGACCCATTGCCAGAGGCTAATACTGCTAATCTCATTAGTTGGCTCCTTTAAAGCTGATGGCTTCATCCTGACGTTCAGTTACCTGACCGATGGTATAGTAATCTTCTTTTAGCACTTTCAAAGTTTCCTCTACTTGGGCTGCTTTTTCCGGAGAAACAGCTAAGACCATGCCAATACCCATGTTGAAAATTTCATACATTTCCATAGCTGGGATTTCGCCGTATTTTTCCATTACATCAAAAATCGGCAATACCGGCCATGAACCTAAGTTAATCTCACAAGCCAAGTTATCCGGCAGCATGCGAGGAATATTTTCCACAAAACCGCCACCCGTTACGTGAGCAATCCCGTTAACTAATTCTTTTTTTACTAACGGCAACACAGCAGAAACATAGATTCTAGTTGGCGTCAGTAATTCGTCAGCCAGCTTTTTATCATTTAATTCTGGAATCTTTGCATCCACAGTTAGACCTTTTTGCTCAAAGAATATTTTACGAACTAACGAATAGCCATTTGAGTGAATACCGGAAGAAGGTAAGCCGATTAATACATCGCCGGCTTTGATCTTTTCGCCGGTAATCATTTGACTCTTTTCCGCAATACCCACGGTAAATCCAGCTAAATCATAATCATCTTCACCATACATACCAGGCATTTCAGCCGTTTCGCCGCCGATTAAGGCCGCTCCAGCTTGAACACAGCCCTCAGCTACGCCAGCGACTACCTGTTCCAAACGAGCTGGAACATTTTTGCCGGTAGCAATATAATCTAAAAAGTATAAAGGTTCAGCGCCTTGCGCCACGATATCGTTCACGCACATGGCCACACAATCAATCCCGATTTGATCATGCTGATCCGCTTGAATAGCTACCATCAATTTAGTCCCGACACCATCGGTACCAGAAACCAAAACTGGTTCTTTCACATCAAATTGACTCAAATCAAAACAACCGCCAAATCCACCTATGGCTCCCATAACACCCATTCGTTCTGTTCGTTTTACATGCTTTTTGATGCGTTCTACTACTTCATAACCAGCTTCTACATCCACACCGGCTTTTGCATACGCGTTTGCCACTTCATTCGCCCCTTTTTAATTAAAAGTTAGTCCTCTTGCTTAGTTCTATTTTAGAAAGAAAGATGTTTTTTCTTTTAGTGATGCTTGATACTGATCTTCATAATCATACAATGGGGTTGGGAAATCGCCGTTAAAATAAGCCATACACAAACCAGAATAAGGAGCATCAAAGTTCAAGCCGATGGATTGAATCAAGCCTTCTTCACTTAAAAAGGCTAAAGAATCAGCTTCAATACAGTCGCGAATTTCGTCAACCGTATGATTGGCTGCAATTAATTCTTTCCGGGTCTGAATATCAATCCCGTAAAAACATGGGTAGCGCAACGGAGGAGAAGCAATTCGTACGTGTACCTCTTTGGCTCCTGCTTCCTTCAATAAATTAACAATCCGGCGGCTAGTGGTTCCACGAACGATGGAATCATCTACCATAATCACCTTTTTGCCTTCAACGACACCGCTTACGGCTGAAAGCTTCATGCGGACACCTTGTTCCCGAAGTTCTTGTGTCGGTTGGATAAAGGTCCGAGCGACATATTGATTTTTCACCAAGCCCATTTCGTAAGGAATCCCTGATGCTTCAGCGTACCCGCTAGCTGCAGATAAGGAAGAGTTAGGAACCCCCACTACCATATCGGCATCAATAGGTGCTTCCATCGCTAAGGTTTTCCCCATTTTCTTTCTGGCACTATGAACATTCACGCCGGCGATATTAGAATCCGGACGAGCAAAGTAAATATATTCCATTGAACAAATCGCATGCTGGGTATCTTCTGTAAAACGATCCACGGTTAGACCTTCATCATTAATAATGATAATTTCACCAGGATTCACATCTTGAATGAACTCCGCGCCGACAACTTCTAAGGCACAGGTCTCTGAAGCAACCACATAGGCGCCGTTGACCATGCGACCAATTGACAACGGACGGAAACCGTTAGCATCTAGAGCAGCAACCATTGAATCTTCAGTCATCATTAAGTAGGCAAAGCCGCCTTTTACAGCGTTTAAAGATTCCTTTAACTGATCAAGGAATGTTTCCTTGTTACTCCGGCGAATCAAGTGCATTAAAATTTCTGTATCAGAGTTGGAATGAAGAATCGCTCCATCTTTTTCCAATTCTGTTCGTAGGCTTTTCGCGTTAGTCAAATTCCCGTTATGGGCTAAAGCTACGTCGCCGTCATAAAATTTGAATAAAAACGGTTGAATGTTATCTACACTGCCATTGCCTGCAGTCGCATAGCGGACGTGTCCAATCGCTGCTTGTCCAGTTAAGCTAGACAGCTGAGCGTCATCTTTAAACACTTCGGATAATAGTCCTAACCCGCGATAGCCTGTCAGTTTGCCTTGATCGTTTGCAACAATCCCGGCACCTTCTTGCCCACGATGCTGAAGACTATGCAAACCAAAATAAGTGACGCGGGAAGCATCTGGGTGACCCCAGATGCCGAATACGCCACATTCTTCATTTAAACTTCTTACTTCATAAGACATGGAATAGCTTCCTCCCATAAATCTGCCGCTTGCTTCGTTGCCACTTGAATTTTTGCATCTTCCACTTGGATTGCTAGTTCGCCATTGTCGGTTACTTCACCGACTAATCGGGCTTTATCTCCCATTGCTTCTTCAAAGGCCGCTTGGTTTTCTTTGGAAACAGAAACCACAAAGCGTGATTGAGTCTCAGCAAACAGATTTTCTTTTGGCATGTTCAATTTGGCAGTTACGCCAAGCTCATTCTTGAAGGTTGCCTCGGCAACTGCCACAGCTACGCCGCCTTCAGCGCAATCATGACAACTAGCTACTAAACCAGCTTTAATCGCTTTTAACATCGCTTCTTGATTGGCTTTTTCAGCTGCTAAATCAAAGTCCATGATTTTACCTTCAATACGGCCGATTTGCATTTTTTGAATTTCACTGCCGTTGAAGTCTGCTTTAGTTTCACCCACAACATACACCAAATCGCCAGCTTGTTTAAATTCTTGAGTGGTAATATGCTTCAAGTCTTCAATTAAACCAACCATACCGATCATCGGCGTTGGATAGATCGCTTTTCCGTTTGTTTCATTATAAAGAGAAACATTTCCAGAAATGACTGGCGTGTTTAATTCACGACAAGCTTCAGAAATACCGTCAGCCGAAGTCCATAGTTCCCAGAACACTTCTGGTTTTTCGGGCGAACCGTAGTTCAAGCAGTCAGTAATTGCTAAAGGTTGTCCACCTGAAGCTACGATATTCCGAGCCGCTTCTGCCACCGCAATTTGTCCGCCGATTTCTGGGTTTAGATACAAGAAACGAGCATTACAGTCCGTCGTCATAGCCAATGCTTTATTTGTACCGCGCACCCGTAATACGGCTGCGTCGCTTCCCGGACGAACCACAGTATTAGTACGTACTTGTGAGTCGTAGGTTTCATAAATCGAACGTTTTGAAGCAATCGTTGGCTGCTTCAATAATTTTAATAAGGTTTCCGTTGCATCACTTACTTCAGGTACAAAGTCAGCCATTGTCGCAAATTCTTTAATCCGTGCTGGTTCAGTCCGTTCATTTTCATAAACCGGCGCATCCTCAGCTAGCGCATCAACTGGCAAATTCGCTACTTCTACATCATGATGGTACAAACGATACAAACCATCATCAGTTACTTCACCGATCGTAACTGCATCTAATTCATATTTTTTAAACAATTCAACGACTTCTTCTTCATGTCCTTGTTCGACACAAATCAGCATCCGTTCTTGTGATTCAGACAGCATCATTTCGTATGGTGTCATGTTGGTTTCCCGTTGAGGCACATCATCCAAGTACAATTTCAACCCTGATCCAGCTTTTGAAGCCATTTCAGCACTAGATGAAACTAAACCAGCCGCACCCATGTCCTGAATCCCAACTAAAATATCTGCATGGTCCAAAATCAATTCCAGACAAGCTTCCAGCAATAGTTTTTCCATGAAAGGATCGCCCACTTGAACAGCTGAACGTTGTTGCTCTTCCCCTTCAACAAATTCTTCTGAAGCAAAAGTTGCCCCGTGGATACCATCGCGGCCTGTTTTAGCGCCAACATACATAATTGAGTTGCCCACGCCCTTAGCCTGGCCTTTTTGAATATCTTTATGGTCGATCAAGCCGACACACATCGCATTAACTAGCGGATTACCATCATAACAAGGATCAAAAGCTACTTCTCCTCCGACAGTTGGAATCCCAATACAGTTGCCGTAGCCGCTGATTCCAGCTACTACTTCTTCTAATAAATACTTCGTTCGTTCATTGTCTAATTCACCAAAACGCAGGGAATCCAAACAAGCAATCGGACGAGCACCCATACTGAAGATGTCGCGAATAATTCCGCCTACGCCAGTTGCTGCTCCTTCATAAGGCTCTACCGCAGATGGGTGATTATGACTTTCCGCCTTAAACACAACCGCCTGACCATCGCCAATATCAACAATCCCAGCACCTTCACCTGGTCCTTGCAATACTTGCTCTCCATCGGTTGGGAATTTTCGCAAAACTGGTTTTGAGTTTTTGTAAGAACAATGCTCGCTCCACATTACAGAAAACAAACCTGTTTCTGTATAGTTAGGCATCCGGCCGATAATGTCTTCTGAAATTAAGCGGTATTCTTCATCGGTTAAGCCCCATTCAGCATAAATACGCTGATCTTTAATCTGTTGTGGTGTCGGTTCTACGTTTATCATTAGTTAGCGGTCACCTTTCCGAAGTTGTTTAAAATAGAAGCAAAGAATTTTTTGCCATCCTCTGAGCCCAACAATTCTTCCATTGCCCGTTCTGGATGGGGCATCATACCTAGGACATTGCCTTCTTTATTAATAATACCGGCGATGTTTTCGATACTGCCGTTGATGTTGTCTCCTTCATAGGTAAAGACGATTTGATTGTTGGCTTTCAATTCCGCCAAGGTTTCTTCGTCACAATAGTAATTGCCTTCTCCATGAGCCACTGGAATTTGAATCACTTCGTCTTGTGCATATTCACTAGTGAATTTTGTTTGGGTATTCACAACTTTTAATGGCGTAATTTTACTGATAAATTTCAACGAATCATTTCTGCGCAATGCCCCTGGCAGCAGACCAGCTTCCGTTAAAATTTGGAATCCATTACAGGTACCAAAGACAGGCTTGCCTTCTTCAGCAAAACGAACGACTTCATTCATAATGTTGGCAAAACGAGCAATCGCGCCGCAACGTAAATAGTCGCCGTAAGAAAACCCTCCCGGCAATAATACGCCATCGAAGTCTTCTAAGCTGTCGGCATCATAGCGCACGTATTCGCAATCGGCTCCCATGATCTCTTTCATTGCCCAATACATATCCATGTCGCAGTTGGAACCAGGAAATACAATGACAGCAAATTTCATGCTAAACTTCCTCCATCTCAAGGATCTCAAAACGATACGTTTCCATGTTGACATTTGCTAATAACTTGTCACAAACTTCTTCAATCATTTCTTCCACTGAACGATCACTTTTAGCAACTTTCATCTCGAAGTATTTTCCGATACGGATTTCTTCGATTTCTTCGTAACCTAAACGGTGAACGGCTCCTTTTACGGCTTCTCCTTGAGGATCTAGAACTGACTCTTTATACGTGACATAAACTTTTACAAAATACATGGGTTAAGCTCCTTTTCGTTGGTTTAATCGGTTGTATACTTCTTGATAAACGGGAATGATATCCCCTAAATCACGGCGGTAAATATCTTTATCTAAGTGGTCGTTGGTAGTTAAGTCCCATAAACGGCAAGTATCCGGCGACACTTCATCGGCCAACAGGATTTCACCAGTTTCAGTACGACCAAATTCTAATTTAAAGTCGACCAGTTTTATTTTGATTTCAGTAAACAGTTTTTTTAGTGCTTCATTGACGTCCAGTGCCATTTGACGCAGCGTTTCGATTTCTTCAGCGGTTGCGATATCCAGCACTTTAATGTGATCTTCAGTGATCATTGGGTCGTCCAAGGCATCGTTTTTGAAGTAAAATTCAACGATTGGAAATTTTAGCGGGGTTCCTTCAGTAATTGCAAGGCGTTTTGCAAAGCTGCCAGCCGCAACATTGCGTACCACAACTTCAAGAGGGATGATTTCAACAGAACGGATTAATTGTTCTGTTTCTGACAGCTGTTTGATAAAATGGTTATCAATGCCCACTTCGTGAAGATAAGAAAAAATTAAACTTGTAATCTGATTGTTAAGTTCGCCTTTACCAGCAATTTGATCTTTCTTTGCTCCGTTTAAAGCAGTCGCTTGATTCAAGTATTCTACCCAAACAACTTTTGGATCATCGGTTTTGAACAACTGTTTCGCTTTGCCTTCATAGAGCAATGCCTCTTTTTTCACACGTAAACGCTCCTTTTTTGTGAACAATCTCTGAAAATTGACATAAATTGTTCGTTTTGCTTTCATTTATAGTTTAACAAGGTAAATTTTCCGGGTCAACGCTTTATCGTATATTGTAACCAAACTTTCTTGTCATCGTTCGTGTTTTACCTAACTTGATCTTGTGAGAAAACAAATTTAAACGAGAGAACGTTTACAATTGATTGTAAGGATGATATATTTTACTTGAGAGAATGATATCGGGGGAATGATTATGTTAGATCCACAGTCTGCTGCTCAAGAATTTATTGCCACACTATCTGAGCACGATCAACAATTACTACTTAATTCACTATTAGGCTTAAATGAAACCCATTCGTGCAATTGCAATGTCAGCTTTTATTCCTATCGCAACTTGAAGAAAATTTGGAATCCCAAACGTTCAGAATGTATGCAATCGTTGCATTTTAAAAACAATCATCAAGATGAATTAGTAATAACCCAATTGAAGGATCATTCATTTTTAAAGAACTCTTACCGGATCGAAATCCTGTACAATAATCATTCCTACGATTATTCGTTGATTTCTTCACTATTAGATTCTTTAAAACAAACCTACTTCATCGAAATGGAATCCTACGCATAGTAAAACCCGCATGTTTAAAAACATGCGGGCTTTTTTGTTCTATTTAATCCCAATCCGTTCGAATACTTGATCAACGTTCTTCAAATGATAGTTGTAGTCAAAAGCATCGTTTAAATCACTTTCAGATAGGACGCTGGTGATTTTTTCGTCAGCTTCCAGTAATGGACGGAAAGCTGTTTGGTTGTCCCAAGCGTATGCTGTTTTCGGTTGAACCAAGTCATAAGCTTCTTCACGAGTCATCCCGTTGTCAATCAGCTTCAACAATACTCGTTGGCTGTAAATCAAGCCATAGGTTGCATCCATATTGCGCTTCATGTTTTCAGGGAAGACCGTTAGATTCTTAACGATATTACCAAAACGATGCAGCATGTAATCCACTAAAATAGTCGTGTCAGGAACGATAATTCGCTCAGCTGATGAATGGGAAATGTCTCGTTCGTGCCATAAAGCAACATCTTCATAGGCTGTTACCATGTGCCCACGAACTACGCGCGCCAAACCAGTCATATTTTCTGAGCCGATTGGATTGCGTTTATGAGGCATTGCCGATGAACCTTTTTGTCCTTTGGCAAAGAACTCTTCCACTTCACGTGTTTCTGATTTTTGCAGGCCGCGAATTTCTGTGGCAAAGCGTTCAACAGAAGTTGCGATCAGTGCCAATGCAGAAAAATATTCAGCATGTAAATCTCTTGGCAATACTTGTGTTGAAATTTCTTGTGGGCGAATACCTAAATGTTCGCAAACATATTCTTCAACAAACGGCGGGATATTGGCAAAGGTGCCGACAGCTCCAGAAATTTTCCCAGCTTCGACCCCTTTTGCTGCGCGATCAAAACGTTCGATGTTACGCTTCATTTCAGAATACCAAGTCGCTAATTTCAAGCCAAAAGTCGTTGGCTCTGCATGTACACCGTGAGTACGTCCCATCATGACGGTATATTTGTGTTCTTTGGCTTTTTCACCAACGATGGTTAAAAAGTCAGCTAAATCTTTACGCAAAATATCATTGGCTTGCTTGTAAAGATAACCATAAGCAGTATCCACTACATCGGTACTAGTTAAACCATAATGAACCCATTTGCGTTCTTCACCTAATGTTTCTGACACAGCACGTGTGAAAGCCACCACATCATGTCTTGTTGATTGTTCAATTTCTAAAATACGGTCAATATCAAAATCAGCATTTTCCCGGATTTTTTTTACATCTTCTTTTGGAATGTCGCCTAGTTCAGCCCATGCTTCATCCGCTAAAATTTCAACTTCCAGCCAAGCACGGTAACGATTTTCATCGCTCCAAATTTCACCCATTTCAGGTCGTGTATAACGAGGTATCATGTTGTTCTCCTTTTAATCCCAGATTTCAGTATTTTTAATTTCTTTAAGTGTTCGATCTAAATCTTCCGTCAACAGGGTAATATGCCCCATTTTACGGCCTCTCTTCGCCATCGCTTTACCATAATAATGAAAATGCCAGTCCGGTTTTTCGTCAATAATCTCATAAGTACCTAAGAGATTTTCACCTAAAACGTTGACCATTACTGCATCTGACAGCAATCTTGGCTGAGCCAGCGGCCAACCGCAAATACCCCGGATGTGAGCATCAAATTGGCTCATGGAACAAGCTTCAATCGTATAGTGTCCTGAGTTATGAGGACGAGGAGCCATTTCATTTACATACAAAGCACCTGCTTTGGTTAAAAACATTTCGACACATAACGTGCCTACTAGTTCTACACCCTCAGCAATCACTTCAGCGATCCGTTTTGCTTCTTCGGCCACTGCTGGGTCGATTTGCGCCGGAGCAATCGTTTCATGCAAAATATTGTTGCGATGGATATTTTCCACCACTGGAAATGTCACATACTCGCCATAGCTGTTTCCAGCCACCAGCACTGACAATTCTTTTTCAAAAGGTATCCACGCTTCCAGCACACAAGTTCCTGAGCGCAGCAAATTCATGGAAGGTGCTAAGTCAGAAGTACCCTTCAGCACATATTGCCCATGTCCATCATAGCCGCCCCGTGTGGTTTTTAAAACACAAGGATAGCCGATGCCATCGATGGCATCTTGAATATCGGTGGGACTAATAATTGTCGCATAAGGCGCAATGACAATATTATTGCCTTCCAGAAATGCTTTTTCCATTAAGCGATCTTGGGTAATTGCTAATAAATCGGTGCCTTGAGGAATATTGGCACGATCGATGATCTGATTCAACGTATCCACGTCAACATTCTCAAATTCATAGGTAATTACTTGTGTACGCCGTGCCATCTCTTCTAATGCCGCCTGATCATCGTAAGGCGCAACAATATGCCAATCAGATACTTGAGCAGCCGGGCAGTCTTCCGTAGGATCAATAATCCCAGTCCGAAAACCCATTTCCTTTGCACTGATCGCCATCATTCGACCTAATTGACCGCCGCCAACGATTCCAATCGCAGCGCCCGGTTGTAATGGTTTAACCAAGTTGTTCACTACTTTCCAATACAGTATCTTTCATTTTCTGACGTTTGTTTTCTAAACGTTCAGCTATGTTTTCATCATACATTGAAAGCATCTGTGCCGCAAGTAGTCCTGCGTTAGTTGCACCAGCTTTTCCAATCGCTGTGGTGGCTACCGGAACACCGCCAGGCATTTGAACAATTGATAAAAGAGAATCCAAGCCGTTTAGAGCTTTTGATTGAACTGGCACTCCGATTACCGGCAAAGTAGTTTTAGCCGCAACCATCCCCGGCAAGTGAGCTGCTCCACCGGCTCCTGCGATAATAACCTTGATTCCTCTACCGCGAGCTTTTTCAGCAAATTCGAACATTAAGTCGGGGGTACGATGTGCTGATACTACCTGTTTTTCGTAAGAAATCTCAAGTTCATCCAAACTGTCGCAAGCGTGCTTCATTGTTTCCCAATCTGAGGTACTTCCCATGATAATCGCTACTTCTGGCTTCATAAGTTGCTCCTTTCATTTGTCATTCACATTCTAACAAGCAATCAAAATGAAGTCAAAACAATATTCGAATGATAAATGAATTTTTACATTTATCGTTCGTGTTTAACACTAACCTCTTACAAATTACTTAAGTCTCACGTACTAAACTAGTACCAATCAAAATAAAAACATGAGCCGCATTCGACCCATGTCTAAAATTTACGTATGAGAATGTGTTGCTTTAGTTGGTTCTGCGACAGCTTTTAGTTTGCGAGGATACCCATGGAAAACCAAATTCAAAACAATTGCCGAAAGGCTGCTCATGACTATTCCATTACCGGTAAACATTTGCACCGTCGCTGGCAATTGATTAAATAGAGTTGGCATCGCATTAAAGCCAAGGCCAAAGCCGATAGAAATGGCAATGATCAACAAATTCTTTTCATCATGGAAATCAACACTGGACAGCATCTTCATCCCTTGAACAGCTACCATGCCGAACATTACCAGCATTCCGCCGCCCAAAACTGGTTCAGGAATAATTTGCGCCAGTGCACCGATTTTCGGAAACAGCCCTAGAATAATCAAGAAAATGGCTGAGAAGTAAATTGGTCGCCGGGTTTTGATTCCCGATAGCTGAACTAGGCCGACATTTTGTGAAAAACCAGTATATGGGAATGTATTGAAAATTCCACCTAACACAACTGCCAAGCCTTCAGCTCGGTAACCGCGTTTTAAATCATCTTCTTGTACCTTTTGGCCTGTAATATCGCCTAATGCAAAGTACACACCTGTCGATTCCACCATGCTGACAATTGAGATAATAATCATTAACAAAATTGACGAAACATCAAAGGTAGGTGTTCCAAAGTAAAATGGTTGTGGCACATGTATTAAGGGAGCGTGACCGATTGTCGAAAAATCAACCAATCCTAATGCCATGGCTAGTAGTGTTCCGCCCACTAAACCAACTAAAACAGCAATCGAACGTACGAAGCCTTTACCAAAAATCTGAACGACTAAAATTAGTACAATGGTAACAAAGGCCAGCATTAGCAAGGTCGGATTGCCAAAATTAGCTGCCGCTGCATCGCCGCCGCCCATTTTAGTAATCGCCACTGGAATCAAGGTTAAGCCAATCGTGGTAATGACTGTTCCCGTTACAACTGGTGGAAATAATTTTTCCACCTTAGAGAAAAAGCCAGCAATCAATACGATGAAGACTCCGGCTGCAATAATTGAACCGTAAATTGCCCCGATACCTTTATTTTGACCGATTAAAATTAATGGAGCTACTGCTTGAATGGCACAGCCGAGAACCACTGGTAGTCCGATTCCGAAAAACTTATTGACGGTCAGCTGCAATAATGTAGCAATTCCGCACATAAAAATATCAATGGAAATCAAATACGTCATTTGTGATTCATTAAATCCTAAACCTGTTCCGATCAATAAAGGAACAGCTACCGCTCCGGCATACATCGCCAATAAGTGTTGCAGCCCTAGGACAGCGGCCTTTCCATTTCCATCTTGCGTTGACAAAATTATGCATCCTCCTCTAAAAATGCTACTTTTCCGTCATTTAGGGATGCAATTCTAGCCAGGGAAACCACAGAGATGCCCATGTCTTCTAATAATTGACGACCATCTTGGAAAGATTTTTCAATCAGAATACCAATACCGGCTACTTCAGCCCCGGCTTGCTGGCACAATTCAATTAAGCCTTTCGCTGCTTGGCCGTTTGCCAAGAAATCATCAATTAACAGGACGCGATCATCGTCGGACAAGAATTTACGAGAAATTGAAATAGTACTGGTTACTTGTTTCGTAAATGAATAGACTGAAGCCGTCAACAGCTCTTCATTCATGGTTAAGCTTTTAGACTTGCGGGCAAAAATCATTGGTACTCCTAATGCTTGCGCAGCGTAGACAGCCGGAGCAATGCCGGATGCTTCGATAGTGACAACCTTAGTAATCTTTTGATCAGCAAAAACTTCCGCAAACCGTTTGCCAGTAGCTTCCATCAACACTGGGTCTACTTGGTGAGTAACGAACTCATCCACTTTCAGTACACCCTCCGCCAATACTCGTCCATTCTTCTTAATGCGATCTGTTAATTCTTTCATGATTCTCTCCCTCTCTGTGGTCTTTTGTTTAAACAAAAGACGCACCCATTCTGCGAAAAAGCAAAAAAGGTACGCCAAACGTACGATTTTTGCTTATAGTCTTGCGTTTACGGCACAAGGTAGAAACTGTCATCCCTATCATGACGATATATAAGCATAAAAATATAGTAAGATTATCCACATTTTGAAAGAAAAAAGCAAGTAAAAATGGTCATTCATGAAAACTTTCATCACAAATTCACCATTCTCACTTGCCTTGCTAATGTTCTAGTCTTCGATCGGTTCGTTTTGGAAAGCCAATTGATCGGCCAACAACTCAATCGTTACCTTGGTTTTCGGTAATACCCGACCGGCAATGATTTCTTTTGCCAGCGGCGTTTCTACTTCACGGGTAATGAAGCGTTTCAACGGTCTTGCTCCGTATTGCGGCTCATAAGCATTTTCGGCAATCCAAGCTTTGGCGTGATCTGTAATCACTAATTGAATTTCTTGGTCTTCTAGACGCTGCGAAAGCTGTGCCACTAATTTTTCAACAATCCCTTTGACGTTTTCTAAGCTCAATGGCGTGAACAGAATCGTATCGTCAATCCGGTTCAAGAATTCCGGCTTGAAGTGTCCTCTCAGCAGGTTCATCACTTGCTCTTGAATCGGTTCAGGGATCTCACCATCGGCGGTTACACCGTCTAACAGCAACTGTGAACCGATGTTGCTGGTCATGATCATCACTGTGTTTTTGAAATCAACCACTCGACCCTTGGAATCAGTTAGGCGACCATCATCTAATACTTGCAGCAAAATATTGAAAACATCTGGATGAGCTTTTTCGATTTCGTCCAGTAAGATAATGGTATAAGGATTGCGGCGTACCGCTTCCGTCAATTGCCCGCCTTCTTCGTAACCAACATAGCCTGGAGGTGCCCCCACTAAACGTGACACTGCATGTTTCTCCATGTACTCACTCATGTCGATTCGGACCATATGATCTTCAGAATCAAATAAGTTTTCCGCTAACGCTTTGGCCAGCTCGGTTTTGCCGACACCTGTCGGTCCTAAGAATAAGAAGGAACCTAACGGACGATTTGGATCTTGTAATCCCGCTCGTGACCGTAAAACCGCATCGCTGACAGCATCAACTGCTTCATCCTGTCCAATCACTCGTTGGTGCAATGTACTGTTCAAGCTCAATAGTTTTTCTCTTTCCCCTTCTACCAGTTTTGTTACTGGAATTCCGGTTAAACGAGCGACTACTTGGGCGATTTCATTTTCAGTTACCGATTCCTGTACCATGCGGATATCGTTGGCTTCATTCTTAGCTTCCAATTCCGCCAATTCTTTTTCTAATTGTGGAATCGTGCCATGACGCAAAACGGCTGCTCTTTCCAAGTCATAGTTATTTTCCGCATCCTCTAATTCATGCTTGGCTTGATCGATTTCAGCCCGCTTGTTAGATACGACATTCACTTCTTCTTTTTCAGTTTCCCATTGCAGCTTCATGGCATTGGTTTCTTCCCGCAGATCTGCTAGCTCTTCTTGCAAATTGCTTAGCCGTTTTTTGCTGGCATCATCCGTTTCCTTTTTCAAGGCTGCTTCTTCAATTTCCAGCTGCATTAAACGGCGAGTCACTTGATCCAGCTCTGTAGGCATTGAGTTCATTTCCACCCGAATACTGGCACTGGCTTCATCCACTAAATCAATCGCCTTATCTGGTAAGAAACGATCCGTAATATAACGATCCGACAAAGTAGCCGCAGCTACCAGTGCATTGTCGTGAATATTTACACTGTGGTGAATTTCAAACCGTTCTTTTAGACCTCGCAAAATACTAATCGTATCTTGCACATTTGGTTCCTTTACCAGCACTTTTTGGAAACGACGTTCTAACGCCTTATCTTTTTCCATGTATTGGCGGTATTCATCTAATGTTGTTGCTCCGATTAGATGAAGCTCGCCACGAGCCAGCATCGGCTTCAGTAAATTGCCGGCATCCATGCTGCCTTCCGTCTTACCGGCTCCGACAATGTTATGAATTTCGTCGATGAACAACAAAATTTGCCCATCTGATTTTTTCACTTCTTTTAGAACCGATTTTAGCCGTTCTTCAAATTCACCCCGGAATTTTGCACCGGCAATCAATGATCCCATATCTAAAGAAAAAATAGTTTTGTCTTTTAGATTTTCTGGCACATCTTTACGAACAATTCGTTGAGCCAGACCTTCGACGATGGCTGTTTTACCAACACCTGGTTCGCCGATTAACACTGGATTGTTTTTTGTTTTCCGGGACAAAATCCGAATCACATCGCGAATTTCTTCATCCCGGCCAATAATTGGATCTTGCTTGCCGTTTTTGACTTGTTGAACCAAATCAACCCCGTATTTTTCTAGTGCTTTATAGGTTTCTTCTTGATTTTGAGAAGTCACACGATCCCCTCCCCTGATTTCTTCTATGTTCTTTTGGACTTCTTTTTTATTTAATCCTACCTGATTTAAGTATTTCGTCAAACGGTAGTTTTTCAAATTCATTAAGGCAAGTAAGACAATCTCAGTCGACAGGTACTCGTCTTGAAATTGCTCACGTAATTTGTCTGCTTCACTTAATAGCGAAAACAAGTTCTGACTAAGGTTTTGTCCATAACGCACATTTCCACCAGCAACAGATGGATACTCATCCAACGCTCGATCAACTTCTGCTTCAAAGGCATCGACATCTAATCCGGCATCAGTGTAAAAATTACGTCCAAAATGATTAGGCTGCAAAAATATCTTCCACAAATGAGCAATATCAATCTCTTGATGTTGGCGTGTTACCGCGATCTGCTGCGCTTCAGCGATTGCTTCCTGCAAGGTGGTGGTCATTTTTTCAATATTCATTTAATTACCTCCTTTGTCCTTTGAGGTTTCCCTCACACATAGAATTATACTCCTTTGGTCAAAATTGGTCAAAAATTTTCTATATAAAAAGCATAACTTTCGTAGAGTTTTAAGGAAAATGCTACAATTTTATTAGAGAGGAAAACTGGTCTACTTTTATCTGCTAGCCAGATAAAAATACAGGTAGTTGATTAAGGTCAATTATCGATTTAAAGGTATAGATGTAATAGCTATTCAAGAAATTTGACAATTTATTGGTAACAAAGAATACATTATTATTAGTAAGGAGCTGAGTAGATGATTTCTAGAGCAATTGGCTTTGAAAAAGGGTTCGAACTTGCAGATGGAAATTTTTTTGAGACTTTCGAAATTATGCTGCCCAAATTAACTGAGCATGACGTGATGGTTCAAAACATTGCGATTTCAATAAATCCTATAGATACTAAGCTGCGTCAGTCAGGAAAAGGAACCAAAGCACCGCATATTTTAGGCTTTGACAGTGTTGGAATTGTTACACAGGTTGGCGAACAGGTCCCTGATCTAGTGGCCGGTGACCGAGTGATCTTTTCCGGTACGACCAATCGTTATGGCAGCTACAGTGAGAAACAAATTGTCGATTCTCGCATTGCCGCCAAATTACCAGAAAATCTTTCCGCAGAAAAAGCAGCAGCCATGCCTCTAACCTTTTTGACTGCTTATGAATTATTATTTGAAAAAATGGATTTGAGTGCCAAAGAAAATAGCAACACCGGCGCCCTGTTAATTATTAACGGTGCTGGCGGAGTCGGATCCGTTATGATTCAATTGGCCAAATGGGCTGGATTAACAGTTATCGCTACAGCTTCACGACCTGAAACCATCCAATGGTGTGAGAACTTAGGTGCTGATTATGTCATCAACCATCGTAAAAACTTAACGAAACAATTAGACAAACTAGGGTTTGATTCACTACCATACATAGCCGTGCTGCATTCTGCCGACCGATACTATGATGAAATGTCCGAACTTTTAAGTCCTTTTGGCTACTTAGGTTCTACAGTGACTACTGCCAAAGACCACGATCTGGCAAAACTAAAAGAAAAATCCGGCAGCTTTGTCTGGGAGTACATGTTTGCAAAAACTGATTATGACTATCACATCGAATCTCAAGGACAAGCGCTTACCCTGCTGACCCAACTTTTGTCCAAAGAAAAAATTCAATCTACCTTAACCGAAACAATAGACGGCTTTTCACCTGAGGTCATTTATAACGCTCATCAAAAGGTCGAAACAAACCAGATGATTGGCAAATTGGTGATTCGCTATTAACATTTAGCAACATCAAGAAACCAAAAAGGAAGCTACGATTACTCGTCCACTTCCTTTTTGGTTTCTTTGGCTTCATCGAATTCAGTTTTTATTTCCTTTTGTTTAGTCACCAGCACATACACCATACCAATAAGAAAAGGCATTAAGTAGGTAGCGTAACGATACAGCAGCAATGACGACACTGCATCCACATCATCCACGATATGCTTGAATAATAAGACATAGACGAATTCTAGACCGCCAATTCCTCCCGGTGCCGGTAAGACCCCTCCTAAAGTAACGGTAAAACTAATAAGTGCAATGGATAAAGACATCGATAAATCTGGATAGCTCTGGCTCAAAATAAAGTAAGGAATGAAATACCAGACTGCTAATTTTGCCATATTGGAAGCAAATACTTTAACAACTACCTGTTTATTTTGAATGAAAGTTTGAATCGTCTCCCGTAACGAGTAAAATTGCAAATTCGCGCGATCAACCAGATCCCGCCAGCGCTGTTTTTTAAAGATACGATTAGAAATCTTTACAAAGACTACTTGGGCACTGACATTTAGACTGAATAAAAGCAGTACAGCAACAATTGCCATAGTTACCGACATACCGATTAATACCAGCATAATACCGTTGGGTACTTCTTCTTGGAGAACATCAGACTCTAAAAACAAAAAAACTACTGCCCAGATCATCACCGCAATTTTATAAGTAACCATTCGCAAAGCAGTTACGCCGGTTCCTTGAGAAAGCTTTAATTCCTTTTTACGATAGTAAATAACTTCAGCCACAATTGAGCCCGTTCCAAAAGTCACTACCCGATAAAAGGTAGCATAGGCAGACGCAAAGAATCCATCCATAATTGAAAACGATGGATTGTATTCGGCAGCAATGTTTTTTATTGTATAACCTTCAATCAACTGACTAAATACTCCCAAAGCGGTAACACCAGCTAAAATCGGCCAAGGTGTAGTGGTTAATTCTTCGAAAATCTCACCTAAAGAGTCACGGATTACGAAAATAATTAACCCAATAACCACCAAAAATAAGAAGATGTTTAAGAACAGCTTTCGATTGGGGGAAAGATTCATGGTAAACCCTCATTTTTCTGTTTTTTCTAGCCTATCATACTATTGGCGTTGGGGCAAAAGAACTAACCCAAAAAAGAAGCTTCTTACTCAAAATCTACAAAACGTTTCAACGATTTCGAGCAAGAGGCTTCCTAGCTAAATTGTTCTATTTTGCATTGTTTTCGATAATTTTAACAATCACATCCACAGCTTTTTCCATTGTTTGCAAGGAAACAAATTCAAAACGGCCGTGCATATTTTCGCCGCCAGCAAAAATATTTGGTGTTGGAATTCCCAAGAAGGAAATCTTTGATCCGTCTGTTCCACCGCGAATTGGTTCGATGACTGGTGTTACGTCAACTTCTTCCATCGCGCCTTTAGCCAAATCAATGACGGTCATATCTTTTTCAATGACTTCACCCATGTTGTAATATTGATCGTACATATCTACAACAACCCGTTCTGTATCGAACGGTTGGTTCATTTCTTTTTGAATCGCTAAAATCTGTTCTTTGCGCGCTTCAAATTTTTCCCGATCATGATCCCGAATGATATAGGTCATTTTCGCTTCTTCTACATTACCGTCCATCGCTAATAAATGATAGAAGCCTTCCCGACCTTCTGTTTTTTCCGGTCTTTCATCTTCTGGTAATTGGTTATGGAAATCAATCGCTAGTTGCAATGCATTGACCATCGTATTCTTTGCCGTACCAGGATGAACATTTTTACCTACCAAAGTAATTGTTGCTTGTGCCGCACTGAAGGTTTCAAATTGCAATTCACCTAATGGTCCGCCATCCATTGTGTAAGCAAAATCAGTATTGAACTGTTTCACGTCAAATTTATCAGCACCAATGCCGATTTCTTCGTCTGGACCAAAGCCAACACGAATATCGCCATGCTTAATTTCAGGATGCTTAATCAAATATTCCATAGCGGTCATAATTTCAGCAATACCAGATTTATCATCGGCACCTAAAAGAGTTGAGCCGTCGGTTGTAATCAAGGTTTGATCTTTATAGTTTTTCAAATTAGGAAAATCTTTCGTATTCAAAGTATATTTTCCGTCTTTGTCTAATTTGATCGTTGATTCACCGTCATAATTTTCAATGATTTGAGGGTTGACACCTTCAGCATTGAAATCAGCGGTATCCATATGGGCAATAAAACCAATTGTACGAACCTTTTCATCAATATTACTTGGCAAAGTGGCAATAACATACCCATTTGACTCGTTGTATATAATATCCTGCATCCCGATTTCTTCAAGTTCCTTCATCAACTCATGAGCAAAGGCTACTTGAGTTTGGGTAGTTGGAGTAGTCGTGCTGGTGGCATCCGAACGAGTTTCAGTTTTCACGTAACGTAAAAAACGTGGCAATAAATTTTCGTACATACTGCTTCTCTCCTCTGTAATTTTATTTAAAAGAAAAAGGATTGGTTGAGACTTCTGAGACAAAGAATGACACATTCCAATCCTCTTCGTCTTTCCATTGATTAAATAGTGCAACCATTTTTTCTTTGCACAGGGTTTCGATATAGTGACCTGGATCAATCACTACCATACCCGTTTCCTGCATATCGTGAGCGGTATGATAATAAACATCGCCAGTAATATAGACATCGGCATCTTGGCCAACAGCATCTTTATAAAATTTCTCAGCACTGCCGCCGCAAATTGCGACTTTCTGGATCATTTCTTTTGCTTGTTTTGGATAAACAACTCGCAGTCCTTCTAAATCAAAAGCCTTTTTCACCTGCTGCACAAATTCCTCTGTTGAAACAGGTTTTGCTAACTCTCCAATTCGCCCGATTCCATATTTCAGGGGTAAGTTATCTAATGTATACACATCATAAGCTGGCTCTTCATAAGGGTGAGCAGCCAACATTGCAGCCACTACCTGATTCTCAATTGTTTCTGGGAAGATCACTTCAATTTTACTTTCTTGAACCTGTTCCGGTTGATTCACTTCACCAATAGTCGGATTTGCACCTCCAACTGGAGTAAAGCGGCCTGTCCCAGATAAAGTATAAGAAGTTGCTTCATAGTTGCCCTGTTTACCAGCACCTGCTTTCGCTAACGCTGTCCGCATTTCTTTAGCCTGATCCATTGGTACATAAACTGCTAATTTCTTCATAGGGATCGAATGACTTTCAACTAAATAAGTCGTGTCCTCCACTCCCAATAATTCACAAAACCAATCATTTAGTCCATTAGGAATAATATCCATATTCGTATGAGCCGCGTAAACAGCAATATGATGTTTTAATAAATCAGCATACATCTTGGTCTGAACATCGTCGGTTACTAAACGATCAATCGGACGAAAAATTGGCGGATGCTTCACTACTAGTAAATCAATTTTTTTCTCAATGGCCTCAGCTACTACCGCTGGACGCACATCTAGGCTCATCATCACCCGCTGAATATCTTTGTTCAGGGTTCCAACATGCAACCCCACCGGATCACCGGGCTCGGCTAACCATTCGGGGCAATACTGGTTGAAACGCTCAATAAATTTACTTGCTTTCATCTAAGACCTCCTGAATCCATTGGATTTCTTGTTCTACCTGTGCAATTTTCTCAGCTAGCTGCTGATCGCTTCGTGCCAAATTTGCGCGTACTTTTTCCAGTTTTTCCAGTTGACGCTGCCACTTTTCTAAGAATATCGCTGAACGCTCCTGCAGTAAAAATGGTCCAAACAATAATTCCTGTGGTGTATACTCTGCTGCTGCTTCTAATTTTTCAGCAACAATCACTTCATAGACCTTGCGATGATCTTCTAGAATTTCCTCAGCAGTAATCGTATAACCTTCCACTGTCAGCCACTCTCTTAATTGTTTTTCACCTACATTAGGTTGAAGAATCAATTTTTCGCTACCCGATAAGCGTTGCAGATTTTTTCCGCGAGCTAAAATATCGCGAATCAGTACGCCGCCCATTCCGCAAATCGTTACAGCATCAACTTGATCTTCCAAAAATACAGCTTCCATTCCGTCTGCTAAGCGAACTTCAATTGATTCTCCCAGCCCATTTTTGGCTACTTGTCTTTGAGCCGCTTCATAAGGTCCTTGAACCACTTCACCAGCAATTGCATACTGAATTTTTTTGTTCAATACTAAAGCTACTGGTAAATAAGCATGGTCCGATCCAATATCTGCTAATCGAGCATCCTTCGGCACATAATCTGCCACTACTTGTAAGCGTGGCGATAATTCATTTGCGTTCATTCAGTCACTTCCTGTCTTTAATTATAGCACTCATCAAAAAAAGCACCCCAAAAAAAGACGAATCAACTTCGCTTTTTAATGGGGCATTCTGTTCTTTCACAGTAAATTCTCTTTTTTTAGCCATTCCGACGATTTTCACCGATCATCCAGACCTCTTTGCTTAAATAACGAATCCGTTCCATGATCCGTTTCGCCTTCAATGGTTCTTCATCACCGCGTTGGGTAACTGACAAATGTTCTTCTAACTGAAGCATGTCAAAATTAGATGAAAAGAAAGTCGGTAATTGTTCCTGCATCCGATATTGAAGAATAACACCTAAAATATCATCACGAATCCAGGCACTCATAGAGTCCGCACCAATGTCGTCAATCATTAAAACAGCTGACCGTTTTACATTGTCTAACTTCGGTCCAACTTTATCGGTAGAAATTGCCTGCTTCATCTCGCTGGCAAAGGTCGGAAAATGAACCAATGTGGTTTCATGACCTTTTACCGCCAATTCATGAGCCATCGCACCTAATAAATAGGTTTTCCCAACACCAAAATCTCCTACTAAGTACAAAGCTTTGTGGAAATCCTTTGGCGCTGCATGGTAAAGATTGATGAAATCCAAAGCGGCCTCTAAGGCTTCGCTTCTGCCAGAAGTCACTTCAAAAGTACGGATCGAAGCTTGACGAACATCTTTTGGCATATCCACAGAATTGATGCGATTGCGAATTTCTTCTTCTTTTTTGCGTTTTAATAATTCATCGGTTGGTACATAAGTCACATCAATGAAATGAAAGTTAAGCGCCAATTTAGGTTCGTAGCCAGGAGCAATCATGGTAGGATCATTAGTTAAAAATTTCTTCTTTTCTTGAACGAATTCGTACAGCTTAGCAAAGGATTTTTCAATATCGTCTTGTGTCAGCTTCGCTTTGTGTAACTCGATGAAACTGCGCACATCGGTATCCTGCAGTACCTCTTGCATCATTTCCCGATAGCGTCCATCCACACCGCGAGATTTTATGATTCGGTTCAATTCTTTTCCTACATCTTCCATCAGCTTTCACCCTCTTTGTTCAGATATTCTGCCAGCTTGCGGTTCAATTCAGCCTCTTTCTCCGGACTGATTCGTTTTTCTTTTGGCGGTTCTTTTATGTGTGATGGCAGCGTTTCTTTTCTGCCATAATTTTTGCGTGCTGCAGGACTCCGTCGACCAGTCGTATTTTTCTTAACTAGTTTTTGATCTGCTTGCCGCACATGCACGATCGCTTCTTCCGGTCGTTGAATTTTTCTCTGGGCCCAGTCATTAGCAATAGCATTCATGTAATTCTGATTTATCACAGCTTGATTTTGGATTACCAAAATATAATTAATTAAGATATTAACCACACTATTTGGGAATAGATGCCGACTCAACAAATCTTCAATCAAACGAATCTCTTGGTTGGTTTCGTAACCGCCCTTTTGCTGTTTAATTGCCTGCAAATACTTGATGGGTGGAATGGTTTCACTTTGACGAATAATTTCCAGCTCTGCCTTGGAAAAGTCGCCTGAGATCGTAGTAGCCGTTGAGGATTCTAATGGAGCTTCCACTGGAGCTGTCTTAGCTTGCTTTGTTTTTACGATCAAATTTCTCAAATAGCCTAGCTGAACTTGATTTCTTTCGCTGGATTTGACAGCAAAATCCAGCATTTCCATCTCGTCAATCCCATACATTTGATGCAAAGCATCAATTTTTTCCTGATCTCCTTCAGCTAAAGTCAAACTGAATTTTTTCAACTGCTGTTTGAAAAAGCTCCAGTCAAAGGTAGCAGCAGGTGATTCAGTCGCAATGAATTTGTCGTGAGTGTCATCAAACAACTCAGCATTTGCTTCAAAACGCGCTTCTTCAAAACGATAGACATCACGAAACCGTTTGGTTATATTAGTTAAGCCATCTGTCGGTACCGCTTTTGGTCGAAAGCGATCAACTAACCGTTGAAAACGCCGCTCACCGATTTTTTCCATCAGCAAATAACACATTAGAGCATCCTGAAAAAAAGCTGCTGGTGCCAATGGGTTCATTAATTGATAATACAATACTACCCCTAGTTCAGCATCTTCTTTTTGATAAGTAGTCATTAGACCGATGCCTTCAAGCCTTTCTCGAGCTTTTACCATTGCGGCCAATCCATTATCAATCGCTGCTAACAAATCAGCATGCATCAGCTGAGGACTTTTGCCTTCAGCTGTGATGTCACCTGACAAATTTAAATATAGGCTCAACGCTTCCCCGCCGATAATCGGCTGGTATAGAAAAAGCAACGCTTGCTGGCGGCTTTCATCCAGCTGAGGACTGCCGTAGACTGTATAAATCGTCGTTGGCTTTAATTCAGATGTCACAAACTAGCCCCCTAAATAAATCCTTGTTTAAAATTTTAATTCTTACAGTGCATTTCACGAAAACACTCTATTCTTTGTCTTCAACAGATTTTGCTTTATCAACAATCTCCTGCAATTCCTTCAAGAAAACTGACATGTCCTTGAACTGTCGGTACACGCTGGCAAAGCGAATATACGCAATCTCATCAACATTCATTAAATCTTCCATGACATATTCACCAATCTGACTGGTGGAAATTTCATTTTCACCTAAACCACGGACACGATTTTCTACATGATCCACGATTTGTTCCATTTGTTCCATTGCAACTGGGCGCTTTTCAGCAGAACGAATTAATCCCCGCAAAATTTTATCGCGATTAAATTCTTCCCGATCTCCATTACGTTTAATGACTAAAAGCGGAGTCGCTTCGATCCGTTCAAAAGTTGTAAAGCGGAAGCCGCAGCTTTCACATTCACGACGTCTCCGGATAGCCCGGCCATCATCGGTTTGACGACTATCAATGACTCTTGAGTTATTATGATTACATCTTGGGCAGCGCATGTTTTTCACCTCTCAGATGATATTATTTTATTGTAACACGAGTTTATCATATAATAATGGCTAAAAAAAGCTTTGTTACGCTATTTTGCAAATCTTTATTCGATGAAGTCTTGTTTTTTTAACCACTGAATCACCTGATTTGTCGTTTCTTCTACACTTCCGCGATTATCAAAAACCAGATCAGCTCGGTTCCTTTTTTCTTCTAACGACATTTGGCTTTTAATACGATTGGTTGCCTCTGTTTCCGTTAGATCATTTCGCCTCATTAATCTTTGCAGCTGAGTGGGTTGGTCCACATACACTACCGCGACAGCATCCATCTGTTTCTCATAATGTGTCTCATACAACAAAGGTATGTCTGCAATAACTAACGGACTCTCTGACTTAGCTGCGGTGATTTGTCGATCAATTTCCCCACGAATAAATGGTTCCAACGTATGGTTGAGTTTTTGTCGTTCTTTAGGATCTTGAAAAATTAGATTCCCTAATTTTTTGCGGTTCAAGGTTCCTTCAGGCGTAATTATTTCTTTACTAAAAGCTTCAGTCACAGCGGCCAGTCCGGGGGTACCCGGTTCGACTACTAGACGAGCGACGACATCTCCATCAACAATTGGAAACCCTGCTTCTTTGAATACTTTGACCACTGTTGATTTACCGCTGGCAATACCGCCAGTAACACCTAACACATAGCTCATATTCTCACCTCTTTAATTGCTGACAATGGGGACAATAATGGGTGCCGCGTTGAGCAACCTTCATTTTAGCGATCGGAGTACCGCAGCGTGGACAAGGCTGACCCGTTTGTCCATAGACATTCAACTCCTGTTGGAAGTGCCCTGCTTCACCGAGAGCATTCAGATACGTGCGAATTGTTGTACCACCCGCCTCTTTAGCTTTAGCAATCACAGCAATGATTGCTTGATGCAATACCTCAATCTCTTCTCTGCTCAAGGTATTTGCCGGCTGTTCAGGATGGATTTTCGCCAGCCAAAGAACTTCATCCACATAAATGTTGCCTAAACCGGCAACAATTTTTTGATTCAACAGCAATGGCTTAATCATTGTATGTGCTTTATTCAAACGCCGTTCAAACTCATCGACATCAAAGGTTTCCTCAGTAGGTTCGGGGCCTAGCTGTTGAATGCCTTTATATTCTAAGCCGCTATCCTTTTTCATCAAGCTCATACGACCAAATTTTCGTACATCATGGTAGATCAATTCAGAGCCATCCGTAAAAATAAAACGCACGTGGCTGTGCTTATCCAGCGGTGTTGCCTCCGGAAAATACTCATATTTTCCTTCCATACGCAAATGAGAAACCATATCGTAGTGAGTAAAATGAAAAATCAAATACTTTCCCCGCCGTCCTACAGACTCGATCGTTTCTCCCACCAAGTCATTGCGAAATTGATCGACTTCCGGTGATTCAATGATCCTTGGCCACAATACATCAACTTCGCGAATGGTTTTTCCTAAAACTAAAGAAACTAATCCCCGACGAACTGTTTCGACTTCTGGTAATTCTGGCATTATTTGTCACTCCTAAAAGAAAAGCTGGAAAATATTTTCCAGCTTCTAGTTATTTTGCTTCATACCAAGTTTTTCCCCAGCTGCTGTCAGTAATCAACGGCACATCCAATTGAACCGTGTTCTCCATTACTTCCTTTACCAGCTGATCCAAAGTTTCTAACTCTGTTTCAGGCACTTCAAACACCAACTCATCGTGCACTTGTAAAAGCATATTAGCTTGAAGTTTTTCAGATTTCAAGCGTTTTTCCAACTCTATCATTGCCAGCTTCAAAATATCAGCGGCACTTCCTTGAATAGGGGTATTGATAGCTGTTCGTTCCGCAAATGAACGAACATTGAAATTCCGTGAATTAATATCCGGCAGATATCTGCGACGATTGTAAAGCGTAGCTGAATAACCTAAATCTTTAGCTTCACGAACACTTTCTTCCATATAACGTTTCACATCAGGATAATTCTCAAAGTACGTATCAATATATTCTTGCGCAGCTTTACGAGAAATGCCTAAGTTTTGAGACAGACCGTAATCAGATATCCCGTAAACAATTCCAAAGTTCACTGCTTTGGCATCCCGGCGCATATTTGGTGTTACTTGATCCTTCTCTACCCCAAAAATCCGCATGGCTGTACTGGAATGAATATCCATACCTTCTTTAAAGGCTTCGATTAAATGCTTGTCCTCAGAAATATGCGCCAATACCCGCAATTCAATTTGTGAATAATCGGAAGAATAAATCAACCAATCTTTCTTACTAGGTACAAAGGCTTCCCGAATCTTGCGACCTTCTTCTAGACGAATCGGAATATTTTGCAGATTGGGGTCAACCGAGCTTAAACGCCCAGTTTGCGTCAAAGTCTGCAAGTAACGCGTATGCACCTTGTTGTCAGACTGAATTACTTTCAACAAACCTTCAACATACGTCGATTGAATCTTCGCAATTTGGCGATAATTCAAAATATCAGCCACAATCGGCGCCTGTTCTTGCAGCTGTTCTAAAACATCCACTGCTGTAGAATAACCGGTTTTAGTTTTCTTAATAACCGGCAGCTCCATTTTTTCAAACAAGATAACGCCTAGTTGTTTTGGTGAGTTGATGTTGAACTCTTCCCCAGCTTCTTCATAGATTCTTTGTTCGATATCTTGCAGGCGGGCTGAAAACTCGCCCCGCATATTTTGCAGACGTTGCGCATCCACGGTAATCCCCATGATTTCCATTTCCGCCAAAATACGCGACAATGGCAATTCCATTTTGTAGAACAATTCATCCTGTTTCTTTTCTTCCAAACCTTTTTCTAAGTGATCACTTAAAAACTGAATGGCATTAACTTTGCGAGCTAAATGATTGTAGAAGACTTCTTCGTCCTCAGGCAATCCTTTTTTGGCGCCTTTCCCATAAACCTGCTCATCTGATTGAATCTCAGTGTAGCCATAATGCTGCGCTACTCCTGCGATGTCGTTACTATTGTCATTCGTATCTAATAAGTAAGCTGCCAATAAAACGTCAAAATTGATGCCTTCTGTTTTTGTGATATATCGATTCAAAGCAACATAAGTCCGTTTAGCATCATATACTTTTTTACCGTCGGAAGTTTCCAGCCAAGCTTTGAAATCAGGATTATCAAAAATAGCTAAATCATCTGTTACATAGACTTTCTTTTTAGTCCCCCAAGCAACACCAACGATATCGGCAGTGTGATAGTTATCTTCTAACATTTCAACATATAGCGCTGAATCTGGCGAAAACATTGATGAATCATATTCATTTACTACTTGATAAATGATATCTTCCATCTCTACCTGTTCTTCTTCTACATTCAACTTGCTTAAGAACTGTTTAAAGTCCATTTCTTTATAGAAGGAAACTAACTTGTCCATGTCCTTGCCAAAATACGCCAGCTCTTCCAACGAAATCGTAACGGGAGCATCTGTCACGATGGTTGCCAATTCTTTAGACAAGAAGGCTTGCTCTTTATCGTTGATCAAGTTTTCCTTCATCTTGCTTTGTTTCATTTCATCGACATGCTCATAGACACCTTCAACACTGCCATATTCTTTCAGCAGTTTAATGGCCGTTTTTTCACCGATTTTAGTTACACCGGGATAATTATCTGATGCATCTCCCGCCAGACCCTTCATATCGATGATCTGATTAGGTGTTAAGCCATCATATTTTTCAGCTACATGTTCAGGTGTGTAAGACTCAATATCACTAACGCCCTTCACTGTGATATCTACGGTAACTTTATCGCTGGCTAATTGAGTTAAGTCTCGGTCTCCAGAAAGTACAACTACATCAAAGTCCGCCTCTGACGCTTGCTTAGCCAAGGTACCGATAATATCATCTGCTTCATAGTTAGCCAACTCATAATGTTTGACACCTAAGCCTTGCAGTAGTTCGCGAATATAAGGCATCTGTTCACGAAACTCACCGGGGGTTTTCGAGCGTCCACCTTTGTAGTCCCCATACATTTCCGTTCGAAATGTCGTTTTTCCTGCATCAAAAGCTACCAAAACGTGGGTCGGTTTTTCCCGATCCATTACATTCTCAAACATGTTGTTAAAAGCATAGATTGCATTCGTGTGCAGTCCATTCTTATTTTTAAACCGTTCCAGTGAATTATGTAAAGCAAAAAATGCACGGAAGGCGACACTGTTTCCATCTACTAGTAATATTTTATTTTTAGCCATTTCCTCGACTCCTTTACGCTTTATTTTAACAAAGTATAGCCTAAATTGGAAAGCATCCAAGTCACAAAAAAGACTTCTCAAGCCAGCACGCGAGTATAAGGCTGATTTGAGAAGCTTAACCATCAAAAAAAGGCGATTGCTCGCCTTTTAGTTATTGTTGCCGAAGATACGTAAGAATGAGATAAACAAGTTGATGAAATCAAGATACAGTTGCAAGGCCATAAATACTGCAACTCCTGAACCTGCTTGACCATTTGTCTGTTGATAAATTCGACGGATCATTTGATTGTCATATGCAGTAATTGCTGACATAATCACCACCATCAAAATAGAAATAAATAGATCCACTACACCACTGTGCAAAATGAAAATATTTAGTAGCATTGCAATGATAATCCCGATTAAGCAACTTAAGGCTGCTCGACCAATACCTGACAAATCACGTTTAGTAAATGTACCAACTAACGACATCGCTACAAACGTTACAGAAGCTGTAACGAAAGCTTGCGTTACTGTCCCAATTTCATACATCGCCAGAGTAACCGCTAAGGTCAACCCATTCAGCATTGAATAAGCGATAAACCCGCCAATTGCAAGACTAGGATTTGTCTGCGCCTTAGCACCTAACATGATGACCAAGATAATTTCTACGATCCATAAGCCGAAAAAGCCTAGCGGAAATCCATCAATAAATTGACCAACTTGATAGGCCATCGGTCCTAACGCTAGGTATGAGATAATCGCACTAATCCCGATTCCTAGGGCTAAATACCCATAAATCTTTCCGTAAAATCGATTTAATCCGGTAATTGCTTGTTGATTATTCATTTGTTTCCTCCTCTAGTTTAAACGTTGGCGGTTTTACCATAACAACCGCATCTAAAATTCTTTTTTCGTCACTATTCGCCGCTTCTACTGAAATAGTAACGACGTCTTTCATTTTATCCACTTTAATCACTTCGAATTCAAAGGTTAAGGTTTCATAATGATAGACTGGATCAATAAAATTGATTGAAAAGTTCACAACATGTGAGCCCGGGCCCGGCAAGTGCTTCGAAATTGCACTAGTAATAATACCCATCAGCATAATTGACGGTACAACTGGACGTTCATATTCTGTGTCTTTGACAAAATCGTGTTGAATATATAGTGGATTTGCATCATTGGTTAATCCCAAATATAAGAGCAGCTGATTGTCTTCGATTGATTCAGTTAAGGATAACGAGTCCCCCTCTTCGATTTCATCAATCGTCTTTCCAATTTTTCTCGCCTTCATATTATACAAATCTTTTCCCTCCGTTGGTTAATCTTATTCATATTTTATCAGAATGCCGTAAAAACACAAGCTGGTTCATTTCCTTACAAGATAAATGTAAGAAATAGGCAATTTCTCAAATGTTTTTTCAAAAACAGAAAGGACTGATCTAATCCGCGATTAAATCAGTCCTTCCAATTAGTATTTTATAAATTTATAGTACGTTTCTAGTTGTATTGCTTAATAGGTTTTCATAAGCGCGTTCAAAGCGTTGTACGTCGCCGGCACCCATAAAGATGACCACACCGTTTTCGTAGTCTAGTAATGGAGACATATTGTCTTCTTGCATGACCAAACCACCTTTTTGAACTTTGTTGCCTAGATCTTCAATCTTCACTTCTCCACTGGTTTCGCGAGCAGAAGAAAAGATATCTAATAGATAGACATGATCCGCTTTGTCTAAAGCTTCGGCAAATTCATCAATTAACGCAATTGTGCGACTGAAAGTATGTGGTTGGAAAACCGCAATTAATTCTTTTTCTGGATATTTTTGACGAGCAGCATCAATCGTTGCTGTAATTTCAGCTGGATGGTGAGCATAATCATCAACAATAATCATATCAGCAACCTTCTTTTCGCTGAAACGACGTTTTACTCCAGAGAAGGTCATCATTTCTTCCTTTACCTTTTCCATGTCTAAACCTTCAAAGTAAGCAACTGCTATGACAGATAGTGCATTTAAAATATTGTGTTTGCCAAATGATGGCACAGAGAAACGGCCGATAAAGCAGTCTTTGTGATACACATCAAAAGCTGAGCCTTTAGTTGTTCGAACGATATTGCGAGCTTGAATATCATCATTATCCGACAAGCCGTAGAAATAAATTGGCACATCTGACTCTAATTTACGTAAATAATCGTCATCACCATAGGCAAAAATCCCTTTTTTCACTTGTGATGTCAATGTTTGGAAAGCTTCAAATACATCGTCAATACTCTTGAAGTAATCAGGATGATCAAAGTCAATATTGGTCATGATGGCATAATCAGGAGAATACGCTAGAAAATGACGCTGATATTCGCACGCTTCAAATGAAAAGAACTTCGCATCAGGAACGCCATGTCCGGTACCATCACCAATTAAATAGCTAGTTGGTGCGATTCCGCTAAGCACATGAGACAATAACCCAGTCGTGCTGGTCTTACCATGTGAACCGGTAACCGCAATGCTGGTATATGGTTGAATGAACTGTCCAATAAAATCATGGTAACGAATGATTTCTAGACCTAATTCTTTCGCACGAACGACTTCTTCATGGGTGTCCGGAAAAGCATTTCCTGCAATAACTTTCATTCCTGGTTGAATATTTTCTTCATCGAAAGGCAGAATCTTGATTCCAGCTTTTTCCAAATCACGTTGGGTAAAGAAATACTTCTCAACATCTGATCCTTGCACTTGGTAGCCTTTTTCAAATAAAACCAATGCCAGTGAACTCATTCCTGAGCCCTTGATTCCAACAAAATGATAAAGCGTATCCTTGTTATTCATCTTATCCCTCTATCCTCTTCTTTGGTACGTTTTGTTCGATTCACATTATCGTATAAAAACGCTAAAATAGCAATTTTTTCTTCTCTTACGGAAAGGAAAAGCTCAATTAACAGCTTAAGAAGAAGCTTTCTCTGTCCTTACAAATAGTAGTTTACCATGACAATTACCACAGACATAACGCTCCGTATCAATCTTTCTGCGCCGTTGAATCTTTTTTCCGCAGTTTTGACAACGATAGTGTTGAATCGTTGATGCGGCTAGCCGCGGAGCATATCGTGATCCGCCAGTTTGTTGAAGCAATTCTTTAAATTCTCGATCCTTATGCTGATATCCTTTACCTGCTAGATGCAGATGATAATGACATAGCTCATGTTTAATCACTTTAATCAGTTCTTCGATCCCATAACGTTCAAAAAGTAAGGGATTGAAGTCGAGATTATGGTTATTCAAATGGTAACGACCGCCGGTGGTCTTCAACCTGCGATTAAAACTGGCTTGATGGACAAAAGGTTGTTGAAAAGATTCCAACGATATCTTTTCAACCAATTGCTGTAATTCCTCTTTAGTCATTTACTGTCATCGGAATCATAGTTAAGCTGATCCGGTCCTTCTTCACATCAATGGCTTCAACCCAAACGGTCACCACATCCCCAACTGAAACTACATCAGTAGGATGCTTCACAAATTTATTACTCAATTTAGATATATGAACTAATCCATCTTGTTTTACTCCGATATCCACGAAAGCCCCAAAATCGATCACGTTGCGAACCGTTCCTTGCAATTCCATACCCGGTTTCAAGTCTTCCATACTTAATACGTCTTGGCGTAGTAACGGCGCGGTCATTTCATCCCGCATGTCGCGACCGGGCTGCAACAAAGCTTGCAGAACATCTTTGATTGTTTCTTTACCGATTTCCAACGTTTGGCTTAGTTGGTTTACTGTTAGACCTTTTAGTTGTTCAGTTGCTGCTTCTGTTCCTAATTCTTTCAAAGATACATTTGCCTGATTCAAAATCTCTTTGGCACTATTATAACTTTCTGGGTGAATAGAGGTATTGTCTAAGACATTTTTTCCATCCGGAATTCGCAAGAAACCAATCGCTTGTTCGTAAGCTTTAGGTCCTAAGCGTGGTACTTTCTTCAGTTGTGGACGTGAAGTAAATCCACCGTTCTCATCCCGATAAGTAACAATATTTTGAGCCGTTGTTTTGTTTAAACCAGAAACATATTGCAGTAATTGAGGACTGGCGGTATTCACATCAACACCCACTTGGTTAACTGCGGTTTCTACCACAAAATCCAACTGTTCTGATAAACGTTTTTGGGAAACATCGTGCTGATATTGTCCAACACCTACTGCTTTAGGGTCAATTTTTACCAGCTCAGCTAACGGGTCCTGCAAACGACGAGCAATGCTGACCGCACTACGCTCTTCTACTTGTAAATCAGGAAACTCTTTACGGGCAATCGTACTAGCTGAATAAACTGATGCTCCAGCTTCATTAACAATTACATAAAAGACTTCCTTATTCACTTGTTTTATTTGTTCAGCTACAAATAATTCTGATTCACGGCTGGCTGTTCCATTTCCGATAGCAACCATTTCCACATCAAACTTTTCAATTAATGCTCGCAAGGCTGGTCCAGCGGCTTGACGTTTAGCTTGTGAAGCAGGTTTATGTGGATAGATGACCTCAATCGCTAAAACTTTTCCAGTTGCGTCAACAACTGCCAGCTTACAACCCGTTCGATAAGCTGGGTCAAAGCCTAAGACAACTTTCCCCTTCAAAGGCGGCTGCAATAATAGGTTTCGTAAATTTTCGCCAAAAATCGCAATTGCCTGTTCGTCTGCTTGCTCGGTTAGTTCATTACGAATCTCCCGTTCAATTGCTGGACCAATGAATCGCTTGTAGCTGTCCTTGTATGCTTCACGAATAAAATCAGCTGTCACAGATTGATTGTTTGAGATCAGCTTTCTTTCTAAATAGGAAAAGATTTTTTCTTCATCCACTATGATTTCAACTTTTAATACTTCTTCTTTTTCCCCACGATTGGAAGCCAATACGCGGTGGGAAACCATTTTTTTAATCGGCTCAACAAAATCATAATACATGCCATAGACTTCTTTTTCGTCTTTTTCAGCATCTTTGACTTTGCTTTGATACAAACCATAATTTTTCGTGTAATCACGAATCCATGTACGGAAATCAGGATGATCGCTGACTTGTTCCGCTACAATTTCGTGGGCGCCTTGTAAGGCTGCTTCAGCACTTGGAACTTCTTCATTTATATAATTCGCCGCTTCAGCGTAAACATCACCGCTGACCGGAAAACTCAATAAGTATTCAGCCAAAGGTTCTAACCCATTTTCTTTGGCAATTGTCGCTTTAGTCCGACGCTTTTGTTTATACGGGCGGTATAAATCCTCAACTTTTTGCATCTTGACAGCTGCTTGAATTTCTTGGGCCAATTCTTCAGTCAATTTGCCTTGTTCTTCAATCAGACGAAGAACCTCTTGTTTACGTTTTTCCAGCCCTTCAAGATAATGGTAACGTTCTTCGATTTCACGAATTTGAACTTCATCTAAACTGCCGGTGCGTTCTTTACGATAGCGGGCAATAAAAGGAACCGTATTTCCTTCATCTAATAACTCTAAGACAATTTGCGTCTGTTGCGGCCGATAGCCAATCAGTTCTTTGTTTAATAATTGGACGATTTCTTGATTGATACTCATGATCATTCCTCGTTTCTTCAAAATCTTGTCTATTTTAACACAACCACTACATTTGTTGAACCGTAATTTCTAATGTGGGTTGATTCTTCGCTGCACAACGATATTTTGCCATTCCGACAAAAACAAGCCGAATAAAGTCAATACAATCCCGATACAGGTTTTAACTGTTAGCTGTTCTCCCAGTAAAACAACGGAAGCCAGCGTTGTCAGCATCGGAATCGAATAAATATAGATCGCTGCTCTGACTGCACCTAACTGTCTCACCGAGAAATTCCAAGTTACAAAACACAAGGCAGAAGCGCCAATACCTAAAAACAATAAGTTGGCTAAATTCTTAAAATCAAACAAACGAGCCATATCAAATCCGTCAATCGAATAGAAGAAAACTGGTGCCATAAAAATTAGCCCATAAATAAAAATCCGTTGAGTAACCGCGATGGTGGAGTATCCAAATTGGCCGATCTTTTTTACAAATAGAGAATAGCCGGCCCAAAAGAAGGTAGCGAAGAAAGCCAACCCATCACCAATTGGATTCACGTTCAAGGTTCCCGTTAGACTAATGAAGCAAATTCCGATAATCGAACAAACAAACCCTAATACAAACAGAGGGTATATCTTACCTTCCTTCAAAACAAAGCGACTAAGTAAAGCAGTCACAAAAGGACTAATTGAACCAATAATGCCAACATTCATTGCTAAAGTATACGTTAAGGCCACATTCTCTAAATAATAATAAAGAAAAACACCAAATATTCCTGCTAAAGCAAAATAACCTTCTTCTTTCCAGCTGGAAAACGGAAGCAGTTTAGGCGAAACTACCAAAAGCACAACTAACCCTAAAAGAAAACGAATAAATAAAATCTCAATTGGTAAAAAAGCGTTTAGCAGCACTTTTGTAGAAATAAAGGTTGAAGCCCAAATAATTACCGTAACAATCGCCGCTAAATGTCCTTGCAGATTTTTCTCCATGTTCTACCTCCAGTCCATGTTCAACAATTAACTATGCCACAAAAAATGAGGAATCACTAGGTTTTTCGCAAAAAAAATCTGGCATCACCTGCCAGATTTATAGCTCTCTTAAAATGTTGGCTGCCACGGCCCCTTCGTATTAGGGAGTTCGTGATCCTCCACGATACCTTGCTTATCAAAAAGTACGCCATGCAGCGAACCGCCGAACACCGCACCGCCATCAATGCCTATCTTGTTATCCATTTGCCATAGAGCAGTTGTTTCCATATCACCATAGAGCATCGGCGTGATCGTGTGACCAAAAACGATTACCTTGCCAGTCTCGTTTTTTCCAGTGTGGAAAGGTTCGCGAATCCACAAAAAATCGTGTAGATCCGTTTTACGCCAATCGGCTTTATTTAAGTCCACACCAGCATGAACGAATACATAGTGCTGCCATTCGTAATAAAAAGGACGTTCGATCAGAAACTCCACCAATTCTTTGTAGCGTCCCAGAATGAACATTGCAATTTCAGTTGGTGAATATTCCTCACAAGCCCCTGGATGCAGCAAGCTTTCAATGGTTTCTTTTCCACCATTATATTTGTAGCTTTCAAACCAATCCTCAGGCTTTTTCAAAAACTGTAAAAAGTACTCTTCATGGTTTCCACGCAGATAAATGGCCTGCTGCTCTTCAACTAACTGCTTACCGAGTAGCCAGCAGTCTTTACTCTTAGGTCCGCGATCGTTAAGATCTCCGATTAAGATCAGCTGCTGGGTTTGCGGATCAAAATATTCCAACATCTTTTTGAACAGGTCCAATTCCCCATGAACATCCCCGATAACAAATACTTGCTCCATTTTCTTACTCCCTTCCTGAAAAGAGAACTTCTATTGTCCAGACACTACAAAGTAATTACCATCTGCATCAACAAAATTGAAAACAAATTCTTCCCCGATTTGGGCGATCTCCCCGACTTGAATTCCCTTATCTTTTAGTTCTTTATACAGAGCGACTACATCATCACTGCTGAATATTAAAGCTGGAGAAGGTTCGACAGCTTCACCCGAATTATTTTCGACAAATTGCCGATCATAAATGACTAAATGAGTATCACTGGTCTCAGTCATTGCTACTTCTGCAACCAATGATCCATCAATCTCATCTAAACTTATTAGAACAAAACCTAGCGTTTGCCAAAATTCACTGGCTTTTTTTACATCTTGTGCGTATAAAATTACTTTTACTTGATTATTAAACATTCCATTCACCTCTAAAAAAGTGTACCAAAAAAGACTTGGTCGCGCTAGCCAAGCCTTCAGATTCTTTGATTAATTAATTCGTTTCGATTGATGCATTTTTATCCTGTAAAACTTCTCGATCCAATTCATGGATTCGTTCACTGGTTACAACACCTGCAACCATACTGCCGCTTACGTTGACAGCAGTACGAGCCATATCAATCAATGGTTCAACTGAAATAACCAAACCAACGATTGCTACCGGCAAGTTCATGGCACCTAGTACGATCAATGATGCAAAGGTTGCACCGCCGCCGACACCAGCCACACCAAATGAACTAATTGTTACGATAGCTACCAACATAATGATAAATTGTAAATCAAACACATTGATACCAACAGTCGGCGCAACAATCGTTGCAAGCATGGCTGGGTAAACACCTGCACAACCGTTTTGACCAATTGAAATACCAAAGCTTCCGGCAAAGTTGGCAGTTGCTTCATCAACACCTAAAGCTTTTGTTTGCGTCTCAATGTTCATTGGCAAAGTACCAGCACTTGAACGAGAAGTAAATGCAAAACTTAAGGCTGGGAAAGCTTTTTTGAAAAAGTTCACTGGGCTGACTTTAACTAAAATCAACAGCAACGAGTGAACCAATAAAACAGCAATCAGCGCTGCGTATGAGGCAACAATGAATACGCCTAAATTGACAATCGCTTCAAAATCACTTGTTGCTAGTACATTGGTCATTAATGCCAGAACCCCGTACGGAGTTAAGCGCAGAACCAGCGTCACAATACGCATGATGATTTTGTATAAGCTGTCAATTAAATTAGCAAAAAATTCGGCTTCTTTTGGTGCTTTTCTTTTAACACCAAGATAAGCGACACCGACGAATGCTGCAAAGATAACGACACCAATAGTACTTGTTGGTCTTGTTCCAGCAAAGTCAGCAAACACGTTAGTTGGAATAAATGCTAAAATTTGCTGTGGAATTGAGAAGTTCTGAACGGTTTCTTGTCTTTCAGCTAATTCACTGATCCGAGCTGATTCAGCAGCACCTCGAGTGAAGGTTGCTCCATCTAAGTTAAAGATCAGAACAGCGGCAATCCCGATTAACGCGGCAATTGCGGTAGTAGCTAATAAAACAAACAAAACATTTGCACTGATTTTTCCTAGTTTGCTGCTGGATTTCATCTTAGTGAAAGCTCCAACAATTGAAATAAATACTAATGGCATAACTAACATTTGTAATAATGATACATAACCATTACCAACGATTCCGATCCAGTCCATCGCTTGCGTGATAACTGGGCTTCCATTTCCCAAAAGCAATTGTAAAATACCACCGAAAACAATACCTAATCCCAAGCCGGTAAATACCCGCGTGGAAAACTTCACATGTTTTCGTTGCATTTGGTAGAAGCCTACAAGCATGGCAACAAAAATCGCAACCACTAATACAGTGAGCAGAGTTGTCATTGTATTCCTCCTTAAAAAAACATTTAGAATGACAAGTCTGTCAAAGGAAGTAAAGGTTCCCGGGGAATATTCTTCAATATCCCACCCTAAAAATAAGTGCGCGAAACTTGAAATTTTTAGTGACTGTATCATTATAACCTACATCGTGCTTTCTGTCTTTCTTAACAGCTCGAAAAAAAGAACCTTCCGCTATGGGAAAGTTCTATTGAGCAGTTGGTGAAGCAAAATTAATTTTGATACCTGGCTGATCCAAGGCAATTTCAGTTATCTCGTAAATCATACGTTCCACCAAACGAAAGAGCGGCTTCACCATTTCATTGGCCTCCGTCTCATTCATATCACTCTGGTTTCTAATTTGACGATTAACTACGTGGTTAACCTGTGATACCGTTCCGCTAACGATGAACGCATCAAATGGCAGGACAAATTCAAAACGAACTCCCATAATGCTATTCTCTTTTGGATAATTTGGATCCGTTGATTCTAACGGACTGAAACCGATTTGGATTTTTTGATTTACCTCTTGATCTCGTGGCGGCAAGCCATAGTTAAAAGCTTCCACGATCTCTTTATCGCGTAATATTTCCATCTCGCACCCCCTTAAAAATTATAACACAAACTATCTGGGAAAAAGAGAGGTTATTTCTTTTAAATGATGAATTGTCCAATCAGCACTTACCTTTTGATTAAAGTGGTCTATATCATAAAAGCAGGTAGCTACTTGGGCGTTTCTCCCTGCCTTCATATCTAATTTGCGATCACCAATCATGACAGTCTCTTCTTTATTCAAATCGTATTTATCAATTAACGCGTTCAAAGAAGTTGGATCAGGTTTACGGGGGTAGCCAGAATCGCTGCCGATAATGGCTGTAATGGTATCTTGCACCCCGTCTCGCTGCAGAAATTGCCAAGTAGAGTCAACTGTACGATGCGTCAAAATAAAATGTTGACCACCCTTTTCTTTCAATTCCCATAAAGTTTCTTTCGTATCTTCAAAGGGAAATGAATCAGTTAAGATACGATTTTCATACTGATGAAACACACGATTGAAATCTTCTTCTGGCAAATCTAATTTTTTAACCAAATGACGAATCGATTCCATTTTGATTGTTCGATAAATTGATTCACGTTCAGTTTCAAACCTAAAATCATTTAATGCTTGCATTAGTGCATCCATCATCACAGGATACGTATCATATAAGGTTCCGTCAAAATCCCAAATAAAATTTTTCACACACTCATCACTTCCTCTGTTTACATAATAAATTTATAATTCTATCCGGCGTTCAATCCGAAGTAACGAATCAAACGTATACAGGATCGGTGTAGCATTAGGCACATCAATTTCATCTACCTTATCTACTGGAATCTGTTCCAAATATTGTATAAGAGCCCGCAAGCTGTTACCGTGCCCACAAACAAGAACAGTCTGCCCTGATTTCAGCCGTGGCACAATTTGATCCTGCCAGAGAGTCAAAACTCGTTCTGAAGTCATCCTCAGACTCTCACCTTTAGGAAGAAGTCGCCTGTCAAATCCATCGTATCTTCGATCAAAATAGTTTTCTTTTGCTAAAGGCGGAACTTCATCAAAACCTCTACGCCATTTTTGAACCTGTTCCTTACCAAACTGCTGCGTCATTTCCGTCTTATTTTTACCAACTAAAGCTCCATAATGACGTTCATTCAGCCGCCAAGTTTTAAACTCAGGAACAAAACTAGCTTCTGCTTCCTCCAAAACGAGCTGTGCTGTTTTGATAGAACGTTTCAACATTGATTCATAGGCACAATCGATGGCAAGATTAGCTTTTTTTATCCGTCTTCCGGCTTCGCGAGCTTGTTGAACCCCTTTTTCAGTCAAGTCTACATCTAACCAGCCTGTCCAGTAATTTGCAAAGTTAGCTTCGCTTTCTCCGTGTCGAATAAGTATTAATTTCACGTCATCACCTCTCATTCAGCATAGCAGAAAAGGCCTAGTAAACCAAACTAGACCTTCTTGATAAATTGAGTATGACAATTTTTACACGTCACTTTGATCTTACCTTTGCCGCGAGGTGCCCGCATCTTTTGTTTGCAAGAGGGACATTTAAACTGGCGATACGTACGGTCAATCTTAAAATCCCTCTGCTTGATTTTGGTGATTATCTGTGAAAATTTTTGGTTTTCATTGCTTCGTGGATAGATTCGCTTTGATAGAAAGCGATACAATGCTAAACCGACTAAAGCAATGACTAAAAGATCTCCGATGTAATAAGGAATCCATCGGCTGAAAAGCGAGACGACCAAACCGGTAATTACCAGCACCTTATTTAACGTGTCCCATCTGCCGTAGCGCCCACGCATAAATTGAGCATATTTTTGATAAAGTTTAAGTAAACGCTGCATCCAAATTCCTTGCATCCAATTCTCCTTCAACTCTATTTTCTATGTGACTACTTATTGTAAATTTTTGGTCCTTTACGCATGTTTTTACGATCATTTTTAGGGGCGCCCATTTGTTTTGATCTGCCGCCGCCAGCTTGTTTCTTCTTGATTAATTCCATCATTTTTTCTTTTGAATTCAATTTCTACACCGCCTTTGTTAACAGTACAACTGCTTCGATATGGTAAGTTTGTGGGAACAAATCGACTGGCTGTACTTTTTCGGCTTGATAACCAAGCTCGCCAAAACGTTCCAAGTCCCGAGCTAAAGTAGCAGGGTTACATGAAATGTAAACAATCCGATCTGGATTCAACTCAGCAGAGGCAGCAATAAATTCTTCAGCTAAGCCTTTTCTCGGCGGATCAACAAAAATCACACTTGGTTGAATACCCAGCTGAGCCCACTGCTTCATCACTTTTTCGGCTTTGCCTGTTTGATAAGTTACATTCGTTGCCCCATTGCTCTTGGCATTAAATTCAGCATCTTCAATTGCTTGAGGAACAACCTCTACACCATAAACGTGTTTTACTTTATCAGCAAAGGACAAGCCAATTGTTCCAATACCACAATACGCGTCGATCACTACATCATCTGACGTTAATTGTGCAAAGTCAATCGCCGTTTTATACAAAACTTCTGCCTGTTGTGTATTCACCTGATAGAAAGATTGAGGTGAAATACGGTAAGTCTTGCCTAATAACTGGTCTTGTATACTTTCTTTACCAGCGATCAAGATATCTTCTTTGCCCAGAATAACGTTAGTCTTTTCGCTGTTCACATTTTGAACGACAGATACAACTTCTGGTAATTCATTTTGGATTGCTTCAGCAATTCGATGCGCTTGGAAGAATTTTGCAGTGCGAGTAACTAGAACCACCATCATTTCGTGAGAATAATGAGCTCTGCGAATGACGATATGACGCATAAAGCCGGTATTTTCTTCTTCATTGTAAGGTTTGATTTTAAAACGCTGTAAAATATCCCGAACAACTAAAATTGCTTTATCAATTTCTGGATCTTGGATAAAGTAATCTTCAATCGGCAGCAACTCATGGGAGTTTTTGCGGTAAAAACCAGTTGCTAATTGATCATCTAATTTTCTAACTGGGATTTGTGCTTTATTGCGGTAAGCATAAGGCTTCTCCATGCCAAACGTCGGCAAAACCGGTACTTCTGGCATATGAGCAATTTTGTTCATTACGCGCTTCACTTGTTCTTGTTTGAACTCCAACTGATACTCATACTTCATATGGCTGATTGGAGCGATTCCGCTTCTTAATAGGTCCATATCCTTAACAGGAGTCCGATGAGAACTTTCGTTTTTCCGTTCTGTGACTTTACCATACGCAAATTTCTTCCCGGTTTTAACAATCAGGATTTCAACTTCTTCTTCTGGCAAAGCATTTTCAATAAATATTGGAAAACGGTCAATATGAGCGACTCCAAGTCCTTCGTGGGTCAAATCATCGATCGTGACCGTGTAAGTTTGATTTTTTTTAATAGTTTCCATAGTTTCCTCCTTAAGGAAGTGCTTTGCTTAGTTTATAGAATAAACCTCGAAAAAGCAATACTTCTAATGACAACTTAAAAAGGTATTTCCGCTAACAAGCAGAAATACCTTCCGTCGCTATTCTTGTTCCTCTTGCTCTTCCAGTTTTTGGTACTCTTTAACTAACTCTTCTCCGGCTTCTTTTTCTTCTAATTCAATTCCTTGAATTGCATCGTTCGAAATTTCGTCGGTGTTGGCATAAAATTCAATATGCTGATGCAAGTTTTCAAAACGCATTGGTGCATCGCCGCCGTACTCGCCGTCGAGATTGATCATCATTTGCTTGTTTTCATCTAAGGTAGATGCTTCCAAGAAATTAGTTTTCACGTATAATACTTTTGGATCGTTGACATGTTTGCCACCATTCAGAACTAAAGTAATCAAACGTACGATTTCAAATAAATTGGCTGTCTTTACAACAATCAATGAGAATTTCCCATCATCTAACATAGCATCCGGGGCAATTGTTTCAAAACCGCCAATAGAGTTGGTCAATCCTAAGAAAAACATGGAGGCATTTCCCTCATATTCGCCATTTTCATACTTCAATCGCATCTTAATTGGCTTAATCCGTGGCAGCATTTCAGCTCCCTTAGCTAAGTAAGCCAAGTAGCCGAAAATGCTTTTCAATTCAGACGGCACTTCATAAGTCAGTTCAGTTAAATATCCACCAGCCGCAATATTGATGAAATAGTTATCCCGAGCTTTACCAATGTCCATTTTCACAGTCTGCTGCTTTTGAATGACTTCAGCTGCAGCTTTTACATTGCTTCTAGGAATTTTTAAAGCTCGTGCATAGTCATTGGTTGTTCCAGCCGGAATAATTGCCATCTTCGGACGATTTTCCAAAGGTGCAATTCCATTCACAACTTCATTGATCGTACCATCGCCACCAGCTGCCACAATTAGATCAAAACCAGCCTCAGCCGCTCGTTTTGCTTCATTTTTTGCACAATCTGGTTCCGGTGTTGTTGCAAAAGCACTGGTTTCATACCCTGCTTTTTCAATCGCGTCTAGAATATCTGCCAGATTGTTGCGCATAATTTCTTTGCCGGATACCGGATTATAGATTAATCGTGCTTTTTTCACAATAGGACTCCTTCTAGCGTTTCGCTAATTCCTCTTGCAATAACTTATTGACCACGCCAGGGTTGGCTTTACCTTTAGTAGCTTTCATGATTTGACCAACTAGGAAGCCGACTGCCCGCTCTTTCCCATTTTTGAAATCATCAACTGATTGTTGATTATTATCTAAAATTTCGTTGATCATTGGCAACAATTGTGCCGGATCAGATAATTGAACCAATCCTTTAGCTTCAACCACTTCTTTAGCGTCGCCGCCGTTTTCAATTAACTCACGGAAAACCTTCTTAGCAATTTTAGAACTAATTGTGCCGTCGTTGATTAATTTGATCATTCCAGCTAAGTTCGTTGGTGTTAGTTTTGTTTCAGCTAACTCAAGTTTTTCACTGTTCAAGTAAGCTGATACTTCACCCATTAACCAGTTAGATGCTTGTTTAGCATCGGCGCCTTCTTTTAGGGTACTTTCAAAGAAATCAGACATTTCTTTGCTTAGCGTCAATACCATTGAATCGTACTCAGGCAAGCCTAGTTCGTTCACGTAACGTTCTCTTCTCGAAGCTGGTAATTCAGGCAATTCCGCACGAACCTTTTCAATCCACTCATCATCAATAACAAAGCGTGGAATATCTGGTTCTGGGAAGTAGCGGTAGTCACTTGAGCCTTCCTTAACCCGCATCAAAATGGTTTTATTAGTTGATTCGTCATAACGACGCGTTTCTTGTTGAATTGTGCCGCCAGAAAGAAGGACTTTCGTTTGGCGCTGAACTTCATATACCAAGCCTTTACGTACAAAGCTCATGGAGTTCAAGTTTTTCAATTCTGTCTTCGTTCCAAATTCTTCTTGACCATAAGGACGTAATGAAATATTGGCATCACAACGCATTGAGCCTTCTTCCAATTTCACATCACTAACATCAGTAAATTGAATAATTGAGCGCAACGCTTCAAGGTACGCATAAGCTTCATCCGGTGAACGCATGTCTGCTTCAGATACGATTTCGATCAAAGGAGTGCCTTGACGGTTTAAATCGACATAGGAATAACCGCCGATACCGTGCATATTTTTACCAGCATCTTCTTCTAAATGAACCCGTTCAATTCTGATGGTTTTCTTCTTGCCGTTCACATCAATTTCAATCCAGCCGTCATGTCCAATTGGTTCATCAAATTGAGAAATTTGATAAGCTTTGGGATTATCAGGATAGAAATAGTTTTTGCGGTCAAAGTGCATGTTTTTTGAAACTTGGCAATTTAAAGCTAACGCTGCTTTCATACCAAATTCCACTGCAGCTTTATTCATGACTGGTAAAACACCTGGATAACCCCAGTCAATAATGTTGGTATTCGTATTTGCCTCTGCCCCAAAGTGAGCGGGTGCAGGAGAAAAGATTTTAGAGTTGGTTTTCAGCTCCACGTGGACCTCAAGCCCGATGACTGTTTCTAAATTCATTACTTGTTCCCCCCTAAAATCACTGGTTTTTGCTTGTGATGATCGGTTGCTTGTTCAAAAGCATACGCTGCTTTGTACATAGTTGATTCATCGAAGTGGTTACCGATTAATTGTAACCCAACTGGTAAACCATCAGACAACCCTGCAGGAATAGACATACCTGGCAAACCTGCTAAGTTTACTGGAATCGTTAAAATATCACTTTGATACATAGTAATTGGATCATTGATGTTTTCACCAATACCGTAAGCGACAGTTGGTGAAGTTGGGCCAATGATTAAGTCGTAATCAGCAAATACTTTTTGGAAGTCTTGCATAATTAAGGTACGAACTTGTCCAGCTTTTTTGAAGTAAGCATCGTAATAGCCGGCAGATAAAGAGAACGTTCCTAGCATAATCCGACGTTTTACTTCTTCACCGAAGCCTTCAGTTCGAGTATTAACATACACATCTTCTAAGCTTTGTACGTTTTCTGAACGGAAGCCATAACGGATGCCGTCAAAACGCTGCAAGTTAGAACTTGCTTCAGAAGAGGCAATAATATAGTAAACTTGTACGCCATATTTTGAATGAGGCAGGCTGACTTCTTCTACAGTGGCACCTAAAGCTTTGAAGGTTTCAACAGCCTTCAGAATTGCTTCTTTAACGCCAGCATCTACGCCTTCACCTAGAAATTCTTTTGGCAAAGCAATTTTCATGCCTTTGATATCGCCAGTCAAACCAGCAGCAAAATCAGGTACTTCAACTCCAGCAGAAGTGCCGTCTTTCGCATCATAACCACTAATTGCGCTTAATGCTAAAGCATTGTCTTTAACTGTCCGAGTGAACGGTCCAATTTGATCCAATGAAGAAGCAAAAGCGATTAAACCAAAACGAGACACCCGTCCGTAAGTTGGTTTCATCCCTACAACACCGTTAAAAGCAGCAGGTTGACGAATACTTCCGCCTGTATCGCTCCCTAAAGAAACTGGCACTTGACCCGCAGCAACAGCCGCAGCTGAGCCACCTGAAGAACCGCCCGGAACTTTCGTATGGTCCCATGCGTTTTTGGTTTTCTTAAAGTAAGAAGTTTCAGTTGAGCCGCCCATAGCAAATTCATCCATGTTCAACTTACCGACATTGATCATGTCTGAACTGTAAACTTTTTCCATAACCGATGCATCGTAAATCGGATTGAAGTTAGACAAGATTTTTGAAGCTGCTGTTGTCAGCAAGCCTTTAGTTACGATGTTGTCTTTGATCCCGATCGGAATACCAGCTAATGGATTAGATTCAGTGATACCTTTTTCATCAATCGCTTTAGCTGCAGCTACTGCATTTTCTTCATTTAATGTAATGAAGGCTTCCATTTCACCTTCAGTTTCATTGATGCGTTTGAATGTATCTTGCGTTAGGTCAGTTGCTGTGATTTCTTTTGAAACAAGCAGGCTGTGTAATTCTTCGATTGTTTTATCGTATAATCTTTCCATTATGCACCCGCCTCTCCGTTATCAATAATTGCTGGAACTTTAATGAAGCCATCTTCACTTTCAGGTACGTTCTTCATTAGTTCATCCCGTGACCAGCCTTCAGTTGCTACGTCTTCACGCATAACGTTAACTGTGTCTATTACATTAGAAGTAAATGGTACTCCTTCTGTATCTGCTTCACTTAATTGTTCAACCATATCGATGATTTTCCCAAGCTGATCGGTAAAACCGGTCAGTTCGTCATCAGAAAAAGAAAGCTTTGCAAGCTTTGCAACGTGCTTGACTTGTTCTTCACTGATTGCCATATTATCCCTACTTTCTATCGGCAATTTTGCCAATTTTCATCATTTTATCATATCTCTTTCAGAATGCGCGGGTTTTCGAGCATTTTTTCTTCGCAACTACGCTTTTTTACCCCACTTTTTTCTATAGAGACACATGCCTTTTTATAATACTCGTTTTCTATGAACCGCGTCAACTGCTGATTTCACTTTATTCATCCACATGACTAGCTTCAATCGCTTGAATCATTTGTGTTTCATCCCAAACATCGATTCCTAACGATTGTGCCTTGGTTAGTTTACTGCCGGCATCTTCACCTGCAACAACAATATCGGTTTTCTTTGAAACACTGCCAGTAACCTTACCGCCTAAGTTTTCGATCTTCTCTTTAGCATCTTCCCGGGTGTAGTCAAAAAGCTTCCCAGTTAACACCACTGTTTTACCTTTAAATGGTGACTCGACTTCTTCTAACTGACTTGTTCTTAAGCCTTTATAAACTAGATTAACGCCACGATCAGCTAGTTCTTTCATCAGATCATGGACTTCATCGTTTTCAAAGTAAGTAACCACGCTATCAGCAATTGTTTCGCCCATAGTATTTAGCTCAATGATTTCTTCTTTAGTCGCCTGACTTAAATCCTGCAAACTGCCAAAGTGCTCTGCTAATATCCGCGCTGCTTTAGACCCTACATGACGAATACCTAAACCGAATAATAGTCGCTCAACTGAATTATCACGGCTGGCTGTAATTGCCTGCAGAATATTTTCGGCCGATTTGTCTTTAATCTTATCCAGTGTCAAAAGTTGTTCCTTTTCCAATGCGTACAGATCCGCTACATCACCTACTAAATGCTTATCATACATCTGAGCCAAAACTCTAGGACCTAATCCATCGATATTCATAGCATTTCTTGAGACAAAATGATTCAAGCCTTCTTTGATTTGAGCAGGACATTTAGGATTAATACAACGCAAAGCAACTTCTTCATCCAAATGAACCAGCTCACTGTTACAAATTGGGCAGTGAGTCGGGATCGCATAAGGTGTACTATCTTCCGGACGTTTATCGACAATTACCTGAGCAACTTCTGGAATAATGTCGCCAGCTTTATAGACTAAAACAGTATCCTTCAAACGAATATCTTTCTTTTCAATGTAGTCGCTGTTATGCAGACTTGCTCGACCAACAGTCGTCCCGGCCAAACGAACTGGATTCATAATAGCAGTTGGAGTGATGACTCCTGTACGACCAACCGTCCATTCGATATCCTCAATCACAGTTTCTGCCTCTTCTGGCGGAAACTTGTAAGCAGCGGCCCAGCGAGGCGCCTTAACGGTAAAGCCTAATTCGTCTTGTAAGGCGAACTCGTTTACTTTTACTACGATCCCATCAATATCATAGGAAAGCTGGCTGCGTTTTTCGTGGAAAGCTTCAATGTATTCCCAAACTTCATCAATGGTTTCGCATAATTTTCTTTCGTCATTCGTGCGGAAACCTAAACGTGCTAACTCGTTTAAGGCTTGATCTTGAGTAGTCGCTTCTAGCGGACCAAAATCAGCCAATGTATATAAAAAGGTGCTCAAATTCCGGTGAGCTGTCACTTTTGAATCCAATTGTCGTAAACTTCCGGCTGCCGCATTGCGAGGATTGGCAAATACTTCTTTACCTTCTTCTTCACGGCGTTCGTTTAATTTAACAAAAGAAGTTTTAGGCATGTAGCACTCTCCGCGAACTTCGATCGATAAAGGCTCTGTTAAACGCATTGGAATGGACTTAACAGTTTTCAGGTTTTCTGTGATGTTTTCACCCACACTGCCGTCGCCACGAGTGGCACCTTGAACAAACAGTCCATTTTCGTATTTTAGAGAAATGGATAATCCATCAATTTTTAATTCACAACAATAAGAAACCGCATGACCTACCGCTTTTTTTACTCGTTCGTCAAAAGCAATCAGCTCTTCCTTGCTAAAAACATCATTTAAACTATATAAAGGTGTATCGTGAACGACTTTTTCAAAACCATCCAATACTTTTCCCCCTACCCGCTGAGTAGGTGAATCAATAGTGATCAAATCAGGATATTCAGTTTCTAAATTGACTAGCTCCTGATACTTTTTATCATAAACATAATCTTCCACGGAAGGTTGATCGTTCACATAATATTCATAGGCATACTGATTCAATTCGGTGCGCAGCGCTTCTACTTGTTGCTGCGCTTCTTGAAATGACAGTTGTTCCACTTCGATCCCTCCTAAATTTTTTCAATCGGGGCAAATGCTGCCAGCAGGCGTTTTACACCCTGCTGTGGAAAGGCAATATCTAACTCAACATCGTTAGCATTACCAGAAACTTTTACGACTGTTCCAGTTCCCCATTTTTTATGCTTCACTTTATCGCCGGGATTCCAGCTTTCTTTTTCTCCACCTGAAGCCGTTTTGCTGCTGACTGGTTCACGAGTTGCGTGCTGATATTTTGCCTCTGTTAACGGTCGTGCTTTTGAAAACGGATTTGATGCTGCAGCTTTTTGCGGCTGCATGCCTTCTGGATTGACTAGTGCATCATCAATTTCTGCGACAAACCGAGATGGCTGATTGTATTGCGTCTTACCATATAGCGTGCGGGAGAATGCATTAGTTAAGTATAAGGTTTCTTCAGCTCGAGTAATTCCTACATAGGCCAAACGGCGTTCTTCTTCTAAGTCAGATTCTTCCATTAACGATCGGGAAAGCGGAAAAAGATTTTCTTCCATTCCAATTAAAAATACAATTGGAAACTCTAAGCCTTTCGCTGCATGAAGAGTCATTAACGTAACTTGCGCTGTATCCTCTTGGTAATCATCTAGATCTGAGACCAAGGCCAAGTCATTTAAGAATATCGCCAGTTTGTCTTCAGGAGCTTCCGCCTCTTCGTCATCTTGTTCTGCATCTCGTTTATCGAACTCTTGAGTTACAGTACGGAATTCTTCCAAGTTTTCTAAGCGTGATTCGGCTTCCAACGTTTTTTGGTTTTTCAAATCCTCTAAATAGCCGCTGCGTTCCAGTACTTGATCTACTAACTCAGTCACTGGTAAATACACAACCATTTCTTGAAATTGGCTCATCATGACACCAAACTCCGCAATCGTGCGTCCAGCTTTACCAGAAATATTCGCTAGTTCAACATTTTGCGCTGCTTCCAACATTGACCAATCATGCATTTGCGCAAAAGCCCGCAGTTTTTCAACCGACGCTGCTCCAATACCTCGCTTTGGTGTGTTAATAATCCGTTCAAAGCTTACCCCATCACGAGGATTGTTGATCACATTCAGATAGGCAATAATATCCTTAATTTCTTTACGGTCGTAGAACTTATGACCTCCTACCATTGTGTAGGGAATATTGGATTTCACCAGCGTATCTTCAATCGTACGAGATTGGGCATTGGTCCGATAAAGGACAGCAAAGTCGTTGTAGGTATGCTGACTGCTTCGGACTTCAGCTTTAATGCGACTTACCACAAATTGAGCTTCATCTCGTTCACTATCCGCCCGATAATAAGTGATTTTTTCGCCATCTTTATTGTCTGTCCATAAATCCTTTTTGCGGCGGTTGCTGTTGTTTTGAATCACCTGATTGGCAGCTTCCAGGATTTTCTTGGTAGACCGATAATTTTGTTCTAATAGAATAACTGAGGCATCTGGATAGTCCTTCTCAAAGTCTAAAATATTTTGCATATCCGCACCACGCCAGCCATAAATACTTTGATCAGCATCTCCGACGACACACAAATTACGGAAACGAGCCGCCAGCATATTCACTAACGTATACTGCGCATGGTTGGTATCTTGATATTCGTCCACATGCAAATAGCGAAATTTATGTTGATAATAGGTTAGGACATCCGGTTCATCCTGGAATAAGCGAATGGCATTCATAATCAAATCGTCAAAGTCCATACTTTGATTATTGCGCAACGCTCGTTGATAGGCATCATAGCAACGAGCAACGATTTCTTCAAAAAAAGAGCCTTGCGTTTGGCTATATTGTTCAGGAGTCACTAATTCATTCTTTGCATTACTGATGGCTCCTAAAATTGATCGAGGATCATATTTCTTAGGGTCAATATTGAGATCCTTTAAAATCCGCTTCATTAAGGTTAATTGGTCTGAGCCGTCTAAGATGGTAAAATTACGGTCATAGCCGATTTTATCCACATCTCTGCGAAGGATGCGCACACACATGGAGTGGAAAGTAGAAACCCATACGTCTTCTCCACCCTGACCAAGAATTTTGTTTACCCGTTCTTTCATTTCGCGGGCGGCTTTGTTAGTAAAGGTAATGGCCAAAATATTCCAAGGATTGACTTCTTTTTCTTCTATTATATAGGCGATACGATGTGTCAATACTCTTGTTTTCCCACTTCCCGCACCCGCCATAATTAAAAGAGGTCCTTCTGTATGTAAAACTGCTTCTTTTTGTTTAGGATTGAGCCCTGCCAACAATTCCTGTTTCTGCATGCAAAACTTCCTTTCTGTTTTCAATCCTGTCAATTATAGCATTTCTCGAACATTCGGGATACTAGCAGCCATTAAAAAATCAGTAAATTTTCTTGTAAATTCCCTTGTCTTTCCTGGGAATCAGCGCTACATTATTTAAGTACTTATGATGGAGGGCTTTTAATGGATAACACACATGAAATTAAACGATTAGATAACACGAAATTAGTCTTTATCGGGAAAGGAGTAATCATTGGAATACTAGCAGGATTTATTGTCAGTCTTTTCCGGTTGTTGATTGAAGAGGCGGTGCATTATGCTGAAAAGTTCTATACATACGCGCAAACAAATCCACTAACACTTGTTCCCTGGGCGATTTTTATGTTCCTGCTGGCCTGGATTATCTCATTGCTTGTTCGTTCGGATAAGGATATTAAGGGTAGCGGAATTCCGCAGATTGAAGGGGAACTGCAAGGTGAACTACAGCAGGATTGGTTTTCGGTCCTTTGGAAAAAGTTTTTGGGTGGGGTTCTTTCGGTTGGTTCAGGCTTGTTTTTAGGGCGTGAAGGTCCTTCTATTCAATTGGGGGCAATGGTAGGAAAAGGTTTCGGAGTAAAAACTAACGCCAGCACTTCTGAGAAGAAAATATTTATCTCCAGCGGTGCAGCTGCCGGCTTAGCTGCCGCCTTTAATGCGCCGATCGCCGGATTGCTCTTTGTCATTGAAGAAATTCATCACACCTTTTCTCCTTTGATTTGGCTGACTTCCCTTACAGCTGCTTTAACCGCGAACTTTGTTTCGTTGAATTTTTTTGGTTTAAAACCAGTCTTATATCTTGGAAATGTGGCTCAGCTGCCTTTACAATACTATGGCCATTTGATTCTTCTTGGTATTTTGCTTGGAATTTTCGGGTTCTTCTACCAACGTACACTGCTTGCACTGCCTAAATTTTATCGTTTGACTCATCTACCCGAACATTTATATGGCATCATTCCATTTTTATTGATCATTCCAATCGGTTTTTTCTTTCCTCATTGTTTGGGCGGAGGCAATCAATTGATTTTGGATTTTAATCAAGAACAGTTTTCTGTTTTATTTTTAATTGGGCTATTTTTACTGCGGTATGTTTTTTCGATGGTTTCCTACGGGGGCAATCTTCCAGGTGGGATTTTCTTGCCGATTTTAACTTTAGGCGCCATTCTGGGCGGATTATATGGTACGGTTTTGCATAATTATCTTGGGATGGACAGTCTCTATATCCGCAATTTTGTCGTTTTTGCTATGGCGGCTTATTTTACGGCAATTGGCAAAGCTCCGCTCACGGCAATTATTTTAGTAACTGAAATGGTGGGAAACATTACTCATTTAATGCCCTTGGCCGTTTGTTCACTGTCTGCTTACATTGTTAATGACCTGCTGGGAGGCAATCCAATTTACGAATCCCTATTGGAGCGGCTGGTTGGTCACAATGCGGCTTCCATCAGCGGAACAAAAACAGTCATTGAATACCCGGTAACTGTAGAAAGCAAACTGGACGGCGTGATGATTCGCGATTTCCAATGGCCAAAAGACATGCTGCTAATCTCTATTCGACGAGGCTCTTCAGAAATATTGACTCATGGAGATACCGTGATGAAAGCTGGTGATCAGCTGGTCATTTTGACTGATGCCGTTCACGCACAAGTGGTTAAGCGAACCATCTTTCAAACTTCGCAACTGATTCAAACCTAACAAAACAGCTTCCAAAAACGGAAGCTGTTCTTTTTATTGATTCATTTGTTGGGCTAACTTTTCATTAACGTAAACGGATACTTGTCCATCATTCACTGGAAAAACACCTTGTCCATTATCATCTAAGACAACTTTTGCTTCGTTATTTCCTAAAATATCAACGAAAGTTTCCCCTTGATGAATGGCACTGACCGTCATTTCTTTTTCACCACCGCCAGCATTTGTCATGATTACAGCCATGCCTGAGTTTTCTTCATCAAAATTCCCCATGCATGTCCAACCAATCAGATTAGGATCATCAAAATAATCGGCCTGATTATCGAAGTTCAGTTCTTCTCTTAGTTTCATCATAGTTGTCAGCGGAGTGCCTACTGCCTCAACATTCTCAGTGCCATACAAGTCACCCCAAAAGACAACCGGAGTTCCTTGATTACGCAATAAGGTCAGCGCATAGGCATGGCCTTTGAACCAGCCTTCAACCCACGATTCCAAGCTTTGACCTTTTTGAGTATCGTGGTTATCGACAAAGGTTACTGCCCAGTCTGGCCGCGTTTCAATTAATGTACCAGCAAAAATTTCTCGCATATCAAAGTTCCCCATCGAATTTGCGGCTTGATACAAATTGAAATGCAACGGAACATCAAAAAGCGAGATTAGATTGCCAGATGAATCCAAATACTCATGCAATTTATCTAATTCATCGGTCCAATATTCGCCAACTACGAAAAGGTCTTCCTGCTTCTCTTCGCGACGATTGAGCAGCCAGTCTACGAATAAATCAAAACGGATATGTTTAACTGCATCTAAACGGTAACCATCTACATCAGTCAGTTCCTGATACCATTTTCCCCATTTATCTAATTGTTCAACAGTTTCCGGATTTTCCATATCCAGATTACAGCCCATCAAGTAATCGAAATTTCCATTCTCATCATCCACCTTCGGCTGCCAACCCTTATCAGCTAAATTAAAGATCGCATGATCCTTGCTGCGGGCATCGTAATCAACACCAGAAAAGTTTTGCCAATGCCATTGATAGTCATTGTATTTTCCATTACGACCAGGAAAGGTAAATTTCGTCCAAGCTTTGATCTCCTTCTCATCGGAAATCGGTTGTGTACGATCATTAAAGCTGTAGGCAACTGCCTGAACAGCCTCTTCCTCATCTGCACCCATAAAATGATCAAAAACAATATCCGCATAAACCTTCATCTTAAATTCTTTCAACGCTTGAATACATTGCAGGTATTCATCTTTAGTTCCGTACTTGGTGGGAACAGTGTTTTTTTGATCGAATTCTCCTAGATCATATAAATCATACGTTCCATACCCGACATCGTTCACGCCAGAAGATCCCTTGTAAGCAGGCGGCAGCCAGATTGATGTGACCCCAAAATTTTTCAACTCTTCCGCCTTCTTAGCTAATCGATTCCAATGTTGGCTGTCAGCCGGCAAATACCATTCAAATCCTTGTAGAATTGTTTCGTTTTTCATACTTACACCTCATTTTCTATTTTTATTTTACTAGATAATGATTGAAAATCGAACTAAAAGGCTCTAAACGGCAATTTTAAACGTTTTTGAATGTTTTTGACAGGTTTTGGTTGAAACCGGATGATTATTGTGGTAATATATTTGATGAAGGAGGGATGAAAATGCTTACAGAGGAACGACGGAAGAAAATTATCGCTTTATTAGATCAGCATTCAATTCTTAAATCTCAAGACCTTATATCATTATTAAATGCTTCGGAGTCAACTATTCGCAGAGATTTGCAGGAATTAGAAAACGCTGGTCTGCTGGAACGTGTTCATGGCGGAGCAAAAAGACCTCAATATTTAGAGCAAGAACTGGGTATGGCAGAAAAATCATTCAAAAACGTTCAACAGAAACAAGCTATTGCTCGTTTAGCTGCTGATTATGTAGCAGACGGTGATGTGATTTACTTGGATGCTGGAACAACAACTTTGGAAATGATTCCCTTTCTTAAAGGTAAAGCAATTACAGCCGTCACAAACTCAGTTGGATTGGCTGCTCGATTAGTTGAACAAGAAATCAACACCATTGTTTTAGGCGGCCGAATTAAATTGACAACGGATGCAGTCCTTGGAACTCAAGCCACTGATCAATTAGCTAATTACCGATTCAATAAGGCTTTTATGGGAATGAATGGTGTACATGTCGAACACGGCTTTACAACACCTGATACCGAAGAAGCTTTACTGAAACGCTTGGCGATGGATCACGCCCAAGAAGCTTTCGTACTAGTTGATTATAGTAAATTTAATCAAGTTAGTTTTTCCCGAGTAGCCCAACTGGAAGCAGGAACCATCCTCACTGACAAATGTCCGTTGCTTATTTACGACAAGATCAAAGAGCTGACAACTATTAAGGAGGTCACTGTATGATTTATACAGTCACACTGAACCCTTCAATTGACTACATTGTCCATGTGGATCAATTAGCAATTGGAGATATCAATCGCATGAAAAGCGATCTAAAACTGCCTGGGGGTAAAGGGATCAACGTCTCTCGTATTTTACAGAGAATCGATAATACTTCTACTGCTTTAGGTTTTCTAGGCGGCTTTACTGGACATTTCATCGAAGAATGGATGAAAAATGAAGCGATAAAAACAGATTTTACCGCTGTAAAGGATGACACCCGCATTAACATCAAGTTGAAGGCGGTTGAAGAAACTGAAATTAACGGCTTAGGGCCTGCTATTTCTGAAGAAGAAATGGATCACCTGAAGCAAAAACTAGCCAACATTTCAGCAGAAGATGTCGTTGTCCTATCCGGCAGCAAGCCAGCAAGTGTTCCGACTGGCTTTTATCAAACGTTGATTGAAATTATTCGCGGCAAAGGAGCAACTTTCGTCATCGATACGACTGGCGAAGACCTAATGGACGCCTTATCAAAAGAACCATTACTGGTGAAACCGAATAACCATGAATTAGCTGAATTGTATGATACAACTTTTAATTCAATCGAAGACATCTTCCCTTATGGACGTCGATTATTAAAAGAAGGTGCACAACATGCCTTAGTTTCAATGGCAGGAGATGGTGCTTTACTATTTACAAAAGATGGTATCTACCAATCGAATGTGTTAAAACGTCAGGTGAAAAATTCCGTTGGTGCTGGAGATTCAATGATAGCTGGCTTTGTTGGCTGCTTCTCTAAAACCCAAGATCCTGTTGAAGCTTTCAAGTGGGGCGTTGCTTGCGGCAGTGCCACCACCTTCTCCGATGATTTAGCTACTAAAGAGTTTATTGATGAATTGTTGCCTGAAGTCAAAGTTACAAAAATTGTTTAGGAGGAATTATACATGCATATTAAAGACTTATTGATTAAAGACGCAATGATTATGGATCTGCAAGCAACTGATAAAAAAGGTGCTATCGATGAAATGGTACAAAAAATGTACGATGCAGGCCGAATCACTGACATCGCAACTTATAAAGAAGGAATTTTAACCCGTGAAGCCCAAACATCAACTGGTTTAGGCGATGGCATTGCAATGCCGCATGCAAAAAACAGCGCAGTAAAAGAAGCAACTGTTTTGTTTGCTAAAAGCAATAAAGGTGTAGATTACGAATCATTGGACGGTCAACCAACTCATCTATTTTTCATGATTGCGGCTCCAGAAGGCGCAAATGACACTCACTTACAAGCATTAGCAGCACTTTCACGTTTATTGATAGATGCCGACTTTGTTGCTCAACTGAAACAAGCTAAAACACCGGATCAAGTACAGCAATTATTTGATTCAGCTGAAAAAGCGAAAGAAGAAGAAGAAAAACAAGAGGAAGCAGAATCCGAAGTTAAGGACTTCAATCGTCGTTATATCGTGGCGGTTACTGCCTGCCCTACTGGCATCGCCCATACTTACATGGCAGAAGATGCTTTGAAGAAGAAAGCCAAAGAAATGGGTGTTGATATTAAAGTAGAGACAAATGGCTCTGAAGGAATTAAACATCGTTTAACAGCTGAAGAAATTGAACGTGCTGACGGTGTTATCATTGCAGCTGACAAAAAAGTCGAAATGAATCGTTTCGATGGTAAGAAATTAGTGAACCGTCCAGTTAGCGACGGAATCAGAAAGACTGAAGAATTAATCGAGCTTGCGATAAGCGGAAATGCTCCTACTTATCATGGTGATGGATCAAGTAATTCTGAAGAAGAAGCTAGTGACAATGGTACTATGGGACAACGGATCTACAAAGACTTGATGAACGGTGTTTCACATATGCTGCCATTTGTAATCGGCGGCGGTATCATGATTGCCCTTTCCTTCATGATTGACCAATTCATGGGTGTGCCAAACTCTGAATTAGCCAACTTAGGAAATTACAACCAAGCGGCCAGCATGTTCAACCAAATTGGTAGTGCAGCATTTGGCTTTATGCTTCCTGTTTTAGCTGGTTTTATCGCTTCAAGTATTTCAGATCGCCCAGGCTTAATTGCAGGTTTCGCAGCAGGAGCTTTAGCTAATGCTGGCGGTGCTGGTTTCCTAGGTGCTTTAATCGGTGGTTTCTTAGCCGGCTATGTAATTGTTCTTTTGCGTAAAGTATTCAGCGGCCTGCCAAAATCATTAGATGGTATCAAATCAATTCTATTCTACCCATTCTTTGGATTGATGATTACCGGATTCTTAATGTTGTTAATTAATATCCCAATGAAAGCAATCAATGATGGCTTGAATGGTTTCTTAACAGGTCTTGGCGGATCAAACGCTATTCTTTTAGGCGCGTTGCTTGGTGGTATGATGGCAATTGACTTAGGTGGTCCAATTAACAAAGCCGCTTACGTATTTGGTACAGCAACTTTAGCTACAACAGTCGCAACCGGTGGATCAATCGTAATGGCCGCAGTTATGGCGGGTGGTATGGTTCCTCCATTGGCAATCTTTGTTGCAACTCGTCTCTTCAAAAACAAATTTGAAAAGAGCCAAGTAGATGCTGGTTTGACAAATATTGTCATGGGCTTATCCTTCGTTACTGAGGGTGCAATTCCATTTGCAGCGGCAGACCCTATCCGCGTAATTCCTAGCTTCGTTGTCGGTTCTGCAGTTGCTGGCGGTTTAGTTGGTGCTTTCAGCATTAAATTATTGGCGCCACACGGTGGTATCTTCGTAGCACTACTAGTAAGCAACCCAGTAATGTATTTATTGTTCATCATTATTGGTGCGATTATTTCAGGCGTAATTTACGGTTTGGTTAAAAAACCAGTCGCATAATAAAGTAAACAACTAAAAAGACTAAATCAGATTTTGACTGATTTAGTCTTTTTGATTTATTTAATTCCTGCGATCATTTTTTCTAACTCTAACTGGCTGTGGTTTTGGTTGGATAGCAAATATTCCAAGACCCGCAACCAACACCAGCATAACAAAAGAAACTTTCGCTACAAAAGAAGGTAATACAACTACTAGTAACAAAGCTACTAGTGCAGCACCTCCAATATTCTTCATTAATTGATTCATCGGCTTCCCCTCCTCTTTAAGTTTGAAGCATATTTATTTGACCATTTCCAGAAACTGTTCGTTGATCAGCAAACACAACCATTAACTGATTCTTTCCCTTTTCTAACGAAAACTGGATCGTGTTGTTATCCTGACTAATTTGCCGAATATTCATATCGGTTAATTTCCCTTTCAATCCTTCCAGCGGAAAATCTTCAAGTGCTCTTTCCGGAATAAAGAATTTTAATATAGCAGTATAATCGTAATACCGCTTATCCGACAACTCTAATTCAATCGCATCACGTATATAGTACTCATATGCTGCCAATCCTTGATCTAAGGTCCGTTCAGGATAGAGGATATGGTAATTCATCATTTTTTCTTCACGGTCATCAATCCAAGGGAAATATGCTAACGCATTTAACGCCCCTTTCATCCGATGCACACGATATTGATCATTAATAAAATCATAGGTGCGAGTTACAAAATAAGACGCTTCGCTCTTTTCAGCCGGCTGGAATTGTTCATTTTGGTACTGAACCGTTTGAACAACTGTATCCTCAAAAGCAAATTCAATATATGGCTGTTTCAGCAAGCCTACACCATTCGTAAAGGATAACTGAGGTACTCCCAGTTGATCTCTAAACAGTCGTTGAAATTTTAAATTGGCTTTCTCATTCCATTGAAATGGATTCTTATAAAGCTCAATTACTACACCATCACCTAATTCCACAACACGTTCTACTTGTTGAATTTCCAGCAGCAACTGTTTAGGGAACAGCTGCTTGTAAGGTTCACCGTAAAACATACGCCAACAAGACGTGAGGCAATGCCCTGTATGGAAAACATCGTATCCGGGAAAGCTGTTACAATCAACAACTAATTCTCCATTTATCCCGCGCATTTTAGGAAGCGCTTGCGTTTTTTCGGCGCTCTCAAATCGTCTACGTTTTTCGATCTCACTCGTATTGTGGTACAAGTACTCATCATGCGCGCGAATATAACCGAAAAATCCATATTTTTCCAGTCGTTTACTCAAATAGTCTAAATAGACGGGCTCCCAATGTTGATAAATAGATTCATTGATCAAGGTTTTCTCAAATAAAGTGGTTCCTAAGAAATGAACTGTGGACTCCATGTCGCCTTTTTTCACCTGAAACCATTTATCATCTGTCAAAGTCAACTCACCAATTGCTCCACTAAGCTTAATTAAATCAAAAGGTTCTTCCTCACCATTGATTGACATTTCTACCGGCTCAAGCAATAGGCGCGTCATGACTAACCAATCACGAACGGTTTCTTTAATTGAAGCTTCATCTAAATTATGCAGCTGACTCACACTATACAATTGCGGTTCTCCCATTGCCTTCACTCCTATCTATAAATCAATTATACCGTACTGTCGTAAAAATACATAAATAATTGTTTATCCCTTTTATAAATTTATGCAAACGTGCTAAACTATCAGGGTGGAGGTGAATCAATTGGGCCTAAAATTTGAACGCTCTGATGATTTAGATAAACTGTTTGAAGAATTTGCTGTTGATCCTGATAAGAAAAAAGATATTCAACCAAACGAAGATATCGAAAAATTCCTGAAACCGAAAGACAAAAAGAAAGACGAGCAGTCTTAATTGACACGCTCGTCTTTCATTTTTGCCTCAATTGCTTGCCACGCTTCTTCTTTTCCCATCTTGGTTTCCGAAGAAAACATAATAAAGTCATCCGTTGGATCAAAGTCCAACGCTTTTTTTATTACACTGACATGCTTATTCCATTTGCCTCGTGGAATTTTATCTGCTTTGGTTGCTACTAAAATTACTGGAATCTTGTAGTATTTTAAGAATTCGTACATTTGAACGTCTTCTTTACTAGGTTCGTGCCGCATATCTACCAACGAAACAACCGCTCTTAGTTGCTTACGGGACGTAATATAGGTTTCAATCATTTGTCCCCATTTCGCGCGCTCCGTTTTCGATACTTTCGCATAACCATACCCTGGAACATCTACAAAGTGGAGACAGTTTTCGATTAAATAGAAATTCAATGTTTGCGTTTTTCCTGGCTTGCCAGATGTACGAGCCAGATTTTTTCGGTTAATCAACGTGTTAATGAAGGAAGACTTCCCTACATTGGAGCGACCTGCCAATGCAATTTCCGGAAAATCCGTCTCCGGATATTGTGCTGGAGAAACAGCACTGATTACAATGTCCGCCTGATGAACTTTCACCTTTTTTCCTCCTTTAAAAAAGAGCCACAATTAAATTGCGGCTCACTCTTTTGCTATCCAGCTTTTTTCTCGTCTAAGTATTCAATCACCGGTTGCCCGGTACCTTCGACAGAGTCTTCAGTTACGATGACTTTTTTAATGGTTTCATCAGAAGGGATATCAAACATTACGTCCATCATAATATCTTCAATAATAGAACGTAACCCTCGTGCTCCCGTATTACGAGAAATTGCTTTATTAGCAATTGCCTTTAAGGCACTTTCCTCAAAATCCAATTCTGTTTCATCATAAGCAAGCAGTTTTTGATATTGCTTCACTAAAGCATTTTTTGGTTCAGTTAAAATACGAACCAAATCTTCTGTTGTAAGTTTCTCTAAGGCAGTTGTCACCGGTAAACGCCCAATAAATTCAGGAATCAAACCAAACTTCAACAAGTCCTCTGGGATAATCTGCTGCATCACGCTAACACTATCATCAATTTTTTTATTATTAGTCCCGAAGCCAATTGTTTTTTCACCTAAACGGTTTTTAACAATTGTTTCGATGCCGTCAAAGGCTCCACCAACAATAAAGAGAATATTCGTTGTATCTATTTGAATAAATTCTTGATGAGGATGTTTGCGACCACCTTGGGGCGGTACACTTGCAACAGTTCCTTCCAAAATTTTCAATAATGCTTGTTGTACACCTTCACCAGAAACGTCTCTAGTGATCGAAGTATTTTCACTTTTACGAGTGATTTTATCGATTTCATCGATATAAATTATACCCTTTTCAGCACGTTCAACGTTGTAATCAGCTGATTGCAACAGTTTTAACAAAATGTTTTCAACGTCTTCACCAACGTATCCAGCTTCTGTTAAGCTGGTTGCATCCGCAATTGCGAATGGTACATTTAAGGTACGCGCCAATGTTTGAGCTAGAAATGTCTTACCAGACCCAGTAGGCCCGATTAAACAGATATTGCTCTTTTGCAATTCAATGTCGTCAGCCTCTTCGGCTTCAGTATTTACTCGTTTGTAATGATTATATACAGCCACAGATAGTGCGCGTTTGGCACGATCTTGACCAATTACATATTCATTCAATACATCCAAAATTTCTTTAGGCTTTGGAACGTCAATAAATTCACGTATTGCCTCTTCATGGAATTCCTCGTCGATAATCTCTTTACAAAGATCGATACATTCGTTACAAATGTAAACGCCAGGTCCCGCGACTATCTTTTTGACTTCCTCTTGGGTCTTTCCGCAAAAAGAACAGCGAACTGTATCCCCTGCGCCAGTGCTCTCATACATGGCTTTCACCTCTTGATTCATTTCCTACAAGTGTTTCCACGATTGCAGTCTTTACATATAATACCATATTCGCTGAAAAACACAAAGATAGCAAGCGAATTTATTCGTTTTTTAAAGAAAAAAAGAAGCTCTCAGATGAGAACTTCTATCGATTCTATTTACCGTACCACGCAAGACCTTCATAACGCCAGCCTAGTCTAACTAAATTGTCTTTCTCATTAACATTCATTGTATAATGATGGGCACCAGCTTTTGCATTTGGATTATATAGACGGAGTAAAGTAATGCCGCCACCCGAATACCAGGAAATCCCTTCATAACGCCAACCTGCTTTTACCAAACTTTCTTTCTCATTGAAATCTAACGTATAATGATGATCGCCAGCGTTCGGGTTATATAATCGATACACGGGTGCACCAGATGTTGGAGCATTCCAACCAATTCCTTCATAGCGCCAACCTTTCGATACCAATATATCTTTTTCAATCCCGTTTTGCGTATAGAAATGCTCCGAACTATTCGGATTATACAAACGATGCATCGCTACAGTATTTTCTGGTACTGAGGGTGCAGGATTGCTGAAGGCTCCGGTATAATCAGCTGAAATATCAAAGTTACTATTCACGTTAGGGAAACGCAACTGTGAACTCCATTGCCAAGCACCGTACTGTGTGTAAAAGTTTTCTTGAGAAAGGTTATAAGGATAGGCAGCCACCCAAATATTTTTATTTCCTAAAGCACCTGCATTGATTCGTCCAGATGTGATCCAGTAAAGACCTACATAGTGACGAACGTTCCCAAACCCATGTTGATTTAACCTAGTTGCGAATGCTCTTGAATTTGAAGTGTGATCCCCTTTTCCGGCAATGTTTGGTTCTTCAATATCATTAACCATAACTGTTCCCTTGTCCAAACCAAGAGAATTCGCGCTTGCCGCAAAGTAATTTGCTTCTGCAATCGCTGCAGCATCAGTCGTAAATTCACTATAATGATATGCTGAAACTTTCAATCCCGCTGCTCTTGCATTATTAATTTGAGAAGCAGCATATGGATTCGTATACCAAGTACCCTGCGTTAATTTTACTACTACGCCGGTGACTCCATAATTTTTCATGCTTTGATAAGCAGCAACCGAAATTGTTCCATTGTGAGAAGAAACATCAATAAAGCTTTTTGTCGGTGTATTATTATTCGTTGCTGGAACAGACGGCAATGTTGCTCTAGCTGCTCTGAAAAGAGAAGGCGCATCTGACCGACCACTTGGTAAATAGAAGGTCCCCTCGTCTGTAGTAATTTCAGAAGGATTTTCAGCCTGCTCCGTGGTTTCCTCAGATACCGTAGTTTCTTGGACAGGTTCTTCAGCTTGTGCATTCCCAGGAACCTCTAAACTGGATTCCGTTACCGTTGAGGTGTCAGCAGTGTCAGTGGCCTGAACCTCTGTACCACTTCCTGTAAAACTTGTTGTTATTTGTTCACTTGAAGCAGTCGTAGGCATGTCTTCAGCGTAAACAGTTGCATTTATATTCAGACAAAACACTGCAAAAAAACTCAATCCTAACAATCGTTTTTTCATTCTTTCACTCCTTTAGTACAATTTTTTTCTTCTTTATTTTAACAAACAAATACGTAAATTAGAAGGTGTATCGCAAAAGTTTCGTTTTTTTATTTTTTACATTGAACATATCAGCCGATAGTAAAAGAACTCCGCCGCTGTATAGCGACGGAGTTCCAAGTAAAAATTATTTTTCAACAGCTGTTCCAGTAACTAATTCAACAGCTTTTTTCATTTTAATGTCATGTTGCAGCATATCTTCTGTAAGTGCTTTGCGGATTTGATCTTCTGGCATTTGGTACATTTCTGCCAATTCTGTAATTTCTTTTTCAACTTCTTCATCAGATGCTTCAATTTTTTCCGCTTCAACGATCGCTTCCATTACAAGGTTTGTTTTCACTCGGCCTTCAGCTTCGCCTTCGAACTGTGTATGAAGATCTGCTTCAGACGAACCAGTTAATTGATAATACATTTCTGGCGAAATACCTTGACGTTGCATGTTGTTTAAGAACTCATCCATTGAACGGTGTACTTCGTCATGAACCATTACATGAGGAAGATCTACGATTTCAGCGTTATCGACTGCTTGCTTGATTGCCGCTTCGTCTTTTGCATCCTTCGCTGCTTGTTCACGTTGCTCTAATAATTCTTTACGATATTTTTCTTTTAATTCATCTAAAGTTTCTACTTCGTCATCAATGTCTTTTGCAAAGTCATTGTCTAACTCAGGTAATTCTTTAGCTTTAACTTCATGAACAGTTACTTTGAAAACTGCTTCTTTACCAGCTAAACCTTCAGCTTGATATTCTTCAGGGAAAGTGACTGTTACATCAAAACTTTCGCCCGCTTTGTGTCCAACTACTTGTTCTTCAAACCCAGGAATAAATGAACTTGAACCTAACTCTAGAGAATAGTTTTCGCCTTTACCGCCTTCGAACGCTTCGTCATTAATAAAGCCTTCAAAATCAATTACTGCAGTGTCGCCAGTTTCAGCAGCTTCGTCTTCTTTAATTACAAGCTCTGCTTGTGTTTCTTGGTCGCGTTTCAAACGATTAGCAATATCTTCATCTGAAACTTCAACTGTTTGTTTAGGAACTTCTAGTTCTTTATAGTCACCCAATTTAACTTCAGGTTTTACAGTGATTTCTGCTTTAATCACCCAGTCTTTACCTTTTTCCATTGTATCTACATCAATTTTAGGTTGAGATACTGGTTCGATCGCTGCTTCTTTAACAGCTGCTTCATAGGCTTCAGGTAAAACAGAATTCAATGCATCTTCGTAAAGTGCTTCTTCGCCGTACATACGGTTAAATACTTGGCGTGAAATTTTACCTTTACGGAAGCCAGGTACGGTTAAATCTTTTTTTACTTTGTTAAACGCATTTGTCAAGCCTTTTTGAATTTCTGCTTGATCGATTGAGAATGTTAATACACCTTCATTGGTGCTTGTTTTTTCAAAAGTTGCTGTCAAGTTTGTTCCCTCCGAATATTAAAATACTTGCAATTTGCATACTACTAAATAGTACACTACTGGATGACAATTGTAAATATAAAGCTATGATTCTATGCACTTTATCCTTGATAAAATCCGTTTATCTCTTGCTTGATTTTCTTTCTGATCTCTTCAACTTTTTCATTTAGTGGATATTCTTGATTCAAGTACTCAGAAAGATAGCTGTTCACCCAAAATCGACTATTTTCATATTGCTCATAGAGCGGGTATAAGAGCGCCAATTCTACCTTAGCCTCCTCCATTAAACTAGTTAACAGAACAGGATCTTTATTTTCTAAAATCTCTTCTAGGCCATTTAAAATATCATTCTTTAATGGATTAGAAGCAGAAATTCCGATTTTTTCAGGCGATAACGTATGAATACTTCCATCAATCGCCAATATCGATAATAAATCTTTAGTTCCCGTGTTCACCAACTCTTCAAACAAAAAATTACGAACCAGTGGAGAGACTTTGGGATTCACCATTAGCTGATTAGATACTTCTATTAAATCAGCTTGCGGAAGCTCCTTGACTCTTTGAACTATTTGCAATTGATAAACTGCAGAAGCATGAGGCAACTCAGCCATTTCCTGTTTTATTTCAAGAATCATACTTTTTTGAGTTTGCTGATAAAAGGCCTCCTGCATATCGATAAGCTGTTCAAAAGATTGTACCTTGTCTTTATCCAGCTTACCCAGCTTTTGAATTTCCCAAAGTAATTTCCGGGCCGAAAGATACTGTTTACTCATTAAAAGATTTTGTAAATATAGTTCTGCACGATTTTCTTCTTCCATATAAAAATCTGGGAGTTCAACTATATAAGATAAGCTTTTCTTGTAATCGCCTAGTTCAAAAGCAGTAGTAGCGATCAACCAATTGACAATAGGTTCTTGTTTTATCTGATAAGCTGCCTCCAGCTGAACGATACCGTCTTTAGGACGGTGATCTTCCAAGGCTTTCTGACCGCTCCGCAGATAATAATCATAATTTCCAGGAAAATCAAGGTTGCTCATGATAATTCAATGCTCCTTTACAGTCTGAAGCTTTTAGCATATTAAGAGTAACCACGCTGGTTTCGGTAAATAAATCACCCAAATGCTGCTTGTTTGGCGTAAAAATCGATACTAAGTATCCTAAAGAAAAAATCGTATTTTTCAAAATGAAACGACATGCTCCTTCGCGTACCAACACAGTTGACCAGCTTAGTCTTTCTTCGCTAAAACAAACTACCTGAATACCAAAAATCATTTTGCCAATAGTTTGCCCCTGGTTTAGTTTCGTTAACAAAATAAAGTAACCTAAATAGATGACTAAAGACAAAATTCCATATACTGAGAAGGTCTGACTGCTTTTCTCCAATCCCAACAAGTTGAATGGTACACCGATAAAAATTCCTGTAATTGCTGTAATACACAATGTATCAACTATATAAGCAAAAAATCGAATCCAAAAACCTGCATAAAAATAATCAGGATAACGATGCTTATTTTCTTTTGAGGAATTACCTTGAGTAAAGGATCTGTTTATCTCACTGTCTACTAAAGGTGCAACTGCTGGACGTCCTAATTGTTCATCCGTCATCTTTACTCACCTCCATATAGATACATCGCCTTAGGTGATTGAGGAGTGCCTACTTGTTCAATTATGTTGGCTACCTGTTGTTCTTGGGAAGGCTTCAAATTTTGAATTTCTGCCAGCTGATTGCCTAACCAGCTATTGATGAAGTCAGTACTGCCATCTGTATATTCGATGACCTGTGCATCAGAAAGATCTTGCTCTTCTTTTAGGGCTGCTAGCGCATCTTCTGGATAACCAATTTCATCCACTAATCCGTTTTCTAAGGCTTGAGCGCCGTCGTATATTCTCCCATCTGCTAATTCTCTGACTTTATCTTCTGGCATATCTCTGCCTTCTGCAACTACTTTAACAAAACGAGCATAGCTGCTGTCAATGTAGGCCTGAAGAACTTCGCGATCTTTTTCCGTTTGCGGTCTTGAACTTGATCCAATATCTTTCAATTCCCCGCTTTTAATGGTTGTATCAGTAACACCCAGTTTTTCCATCAATCCAGAATAATTAGTGCTGGACATAATTACCCCAATTGAACCAGTTACTGTATCTTCACTAGCAAAGATTTTTTCGGCATTTGCTGAAACATAATACCCGCCGCTAGCCGCCTGGTTTTCCATAGAAACATATACTGGAACATTCTCTTCAATTTCTTTTAGTGCCTTAGTAATTTCAGCGGTCTCATATACTGCTCCCCCTGGCGTATTCACTACTAAAAGAACTCCATCAATAGTCGTGTCATTTTTTACTGTTTCCAGCTGTTTCATAAAAGTTTCGTGATCGTAGCCGGCACTGGAAAAAAGCCCACTAGTGCCAGTATTTAAAATGGTGCCTTCAATTGTCAGTTTAGCAATTTTTTTACTGCTGCTGCCAGCTTCAAGAATTACTTCACTAGGCTCACCATTCCCATAAAGCAGCTCATTCATTTGACTCATACTTTCACTTGTTTCGCGAACTCTAGTAACAGTCGACGTAACTGCTGAGAAAATTAGTAAAAATACGGCAATTCCAACTGCTGCCCAACGACGTTTATTCATTTTTCTTCCTACTTCCTCTTTTTGACTTAGTAAATTAGTACAAGTTGCGAATAATCAAGACTTTTTCTGCTGGTCCGGCGGCCTTCATTTTCTCAGCTTTTTCCAGCAATGAGTAGCCTTCAAAAATATCGTGATTCAATGGATCTTCAATTTGAAAGGTTTTAGCCTCTTCAATACTCAGTGCATCCGGTGCAATTTCTTGAATGCTATCCCACCCAGTATCTAAAAAGACTTTTGTATCATCTGTAACTTCGGCTTGGTTTTCTAAATCAGCTAAAAAAGCTCGTAATTGTCCAACTGTTAAATTTTCTACTTGCTGCATGATGGTCCTCCTCTTTTTTCTATCATTCTACCTTATTCCTCGTAAATATGAAAACTTTGAACAGAATAATTACTGAAACAACTGGGTTTCTTATGCATTTCGATTAGACCAATTTTTATTTTCTCCAACGACAGTTGACTTATGTATCGTTTTATTATATATTAATCAGTGTTTCCGTTAGCAATACCAAAAATCACTATTGGTTAGACCAATAACGATAGCGCCAGGTCTCTATGAGATGACGAGGAAGAAGCTCATCGAAATATTCGGCGGATGGCTTCAGGGGCACCACCCTCTACAGGTTGTTTTAAAACATTTCTGTGAAGGAAAAACAAAGAAACAACCAAGTGGTACGGAAGCAGATAATGAAAAAGAAAGTAGGAAAAGTCATTATGTGTGGAATTGTAGGAATTGTAGGTAACGAGCAAGCAGCAGGGATTTTGTTGAACGGGTTGGAGAAATTAGAGTATCGCGGGTACGATTCGGCAGGCATCTTCGTAGCGGATGCCCAAGAAGATTATTTAGTAAAATCACAAGGACGCATCAAAGAATTAGCGGCCAAAATTACCGACGACGTTCACGGATCAATCGGTATCGGGCATACAAGATGGGCAACTCATGGTGAACCTAGCGAACAAAATGCCCACCCTCATACTTCAGAAAGCGGTCGTTTTGTTTTAGTTCACAATGGAGTGATCGAGAACTACGATGAGTTGAAACAAAACTTTTTATCAGATGATGCCTTCTATGGAGAAACTGACACAGAAATCGCGGTCCATTTGGTAGAGCATTTTTCTAAAGAAGGATTGGATACGAAAGAAGCTTTCCGCAAAGCATTGCAGGAAATCCATGGTTCATACGCTTTTGGATTAATCGACAAAGAAAATCGCGACATTATTTATGTAGCTAAAAACAAAAGTCCATTGTTAATTGGATTAGGCGACGGATTCAACGTTGTCTGCAGTGACGCGATGGCTATGCTGGAACAAACCAATCAATTTGTTGAAATTAACGATGGCGAAATGGTTATCGTTGCCAAAGATTCTATCCAAATTGAAAACCAAGCAGGCGATCAAATTGAACGTGCTCCTTATGAAGCAAAAATTGATTTGTCAGATATGGAAAAAGGTACTTACCCTTACTACATGTTAAAAGAAATTGACGAACAACCTGCTACTATGCGCCGAATCATCAGTGAGTATACTGATCAAGCAGGAAACGTCACAATTGAAAACGACTTGTTAGAAAAACTACTGGATAGCGACCGTATTTATATTATTGCTTGCGGTACAAGTTACCATGCTGGTTTAGCAAGCAAACAAGTGCTTGAAAATCTAGCGCATATTCCAGTGGAAGCACATCTTTCAAGCGAGTTTGGTTACAACATGCCATTACTTTCAGAAAAACCATTCTTTGTCTTCTTAACTCAAAGCGGAGAAACTGCTGACAGCCGTCAAGTATTGGTTAAAACAAATGAAATGGGTTATCCTTCATTGACAATCACAAACGTTGCTGGCTCTACTCTTTCTCGTGAAGCAAGCTACACAATGTTATTGCATGCTGGACCAGAAATCGCTGTAGCCTCTACTAAAGCTTACACAGCGCAAATTGCGGTACTAACTGTATTAGCCAAAGCAGTTGGTGAAGCCAAGAAAATAGCAGCTGCCCAAGATTTTGATTTCGTGAAAGAATTAGGAATCGCTGCAAATGCGATGGATGCAATGATTAGTGAAAAAGAATTAATCAGCCAATTAGCGATTGATTACCTAAGTACTACACGCAACGCTTTTTACATCGGTCGAAGCGAAGACTACTACGTAGCTATGGAAGTTGCCTTGAAATTGAAGGAAATTTCTTATGTTCAAGCAGAAGGATTTGCCGCCGGTGAGTTGAAGCATGGGACGATCGCTTTGGTCGAAGAGGGCACTCCAGTCATTGGTATCATTACTGATGAAGTTACGGCTGCTCATACTCGTGGAAACCTACGTGAAGTGGAAAGTCGTGGAGCTCATACCTTCGTAATCGTTTCAGAGGAGTTAAGTAAAGAAGGCGACCAAATTATCTTGCCAATCGTGCATCATTTCTTACGCCCTTTGGTTTCAGTCATTCCTGGACAATTGATTGCCTACTTCGCTACGTTAGAACGCGGTTTTGATGTTGATAAACCACGTAACTTAGCAAAATCAGTTACAGTTGAATAAAATAGTTGACGGAAAGATCAGTTCGCTGGTCTTTCTTTTTTTATATCCCAAAAAACTGCATTCGTAAATTTTCACGAATGCAGTTTCACTTTTTATTATTAATCTAATCCAATTTCTTCACGCACAACTGCCGCAATCTTCTCAACGTAATATTCTACTTTTTCGTGAGTAGGAGCTTCAGCCATGATACGCAGCAAGGGTTCCGTACCAGAAGGTCGAACTAAAATACGTCCTTCTCCCCCCATTTCAGCTTCGGCTTCATCAATAACCGCTTTGATTGCAGGAACATCCATTGCACCGTATTTATTGCTTACACGAATATTGACTAGTTTTTGCGGATAAATCGTAACCTCACCAGCAAGTTCAGATAATTTCTTGCCGGTTTGTTTCATGATGTTCAACAATTGAATACCAGTCAACATGCCATCACCGGTAGTATTGTAATCTAAGAACAATACGTGCCCAGACTGTTCACCACCAAGATTGTAGTCATTTTTACGCATTTCTTCAACTACGTAACGGTCACCCACTTGAGTAATGACGTCTTGAAGTCCGATATCTTCAATTGCTTTATGGAAACCAAGATTACTCATAACTGTAGTTACCACGGTATCTTTCTTTAAACGTTTACGCTCTGCTAAATATTTAGCGCAAATGAACATGATTTGATCCCCATCGATGATGTTTCCTAATTCGTCCACAGCAATTACACGGTCGCCATCGCCATCAAATGCAAGTCCAGCATTAGCTTTTTTCTCAACAACCATCTCTGCTAATTTATCCGGATGAGTTGAACCGACACCATCATTAATATTTAATCCATTCGGAGAAGTTCCCATGGTATAAAAATCAGTTTCTAAATCAGCGAATAAACGATTTACACTAGTTGAAGTAGCGCCATTAGCTGCATCAATACAGACAGTTATACCTGATAAATCGCCTGGAATTGTTTGAACCAAAAACTGTGAATACTTTAAAAGACCTTCATGGAATTCATCCAATGAACCCAAACCTTCGGCTGAAGGTCTTGGCAACGTGTCTTCATCAGCTTCCAACAAAGCTTCAATTTCTGCTTCTTGATCATCTACCAGCTTAAAGCCATCACAACCAAAGAATTTGATGCCGTTATCTTCTGCTGGATTGTGAGAAGCTGAAATCATAACACCGGCTGAAGCTTTTTGTAATTTTGTTAAATAGGCAACGCCTGGTGTTGAAATTACCCCTAATTGAAATACTTCAATTCCTACAGATAATAACCCTGCGATTAAAGCCGATTCTAACATTTCACCAGAAATACGTGTATCCCGTCCAACTAACACTCGAGGGCGCGATTCACGTTCCTCATGCTGACTTAAAACGTAGCCACCGTATCTTCCCAATTTAAATGCTAACTCTGGTGTTAACTCTTTATTGGCAATCCCGCGGACGCCGTCTGTTCCAAAATATTTACCCATGATTCAAAATTTCCCTTCTTCATCTTCTAATTTGTTGATACCGTTGTTGATTCGCTGCTGGCCTCTGTTTGCTCTGTCGAAGAGGAAGCAGTTCCTCCACTGTCAACAGTTGAAGTGGTTTGACTTGTACTAGTACTTGTCTCAGTAGAACGTGTTGTTGAAGCAGAACTTCGTAAGATCGGTCTAATCCTTGCTGTGGTGCCCACAGGATTAACTTCTATTCCGTCATCCACAGGGATATCCACTCTCCGACTGACAGGTTCTGTAATATTCGAGATATTTACCGGAACTTCAATTGTATCAATCGCTTCAATCGCGGAATTAATCCCCCGAATAGTGGCATCAGTCTGATCCAGTTCTATATCATAACTTTGAACCGAAGACGGAACTGTTCCTTCTTGTTTAGGTTCAAGAGCGACTTGTTTCGTTTCCTGCTCCGCCCTGAATGACACAGTCACCGTTTGCGGATTTGCTTGAATTGGTAAAGCTTCGCCATTAGCATTCAAGGCTAGAATTTGAGTTCTTGTCGTATCATCCTCACCAGTTAATTGACTAGCGTCTACACTAGCAATTACTTGACTGATTTGCTCCATTGTTTGCTCTCCAGTAGTAATTTCAACCGTGCTAGGATCAGATGTTAAACTATCCACCTGCACCCCGTTTTCCTCGGCACCGTTACTGATGACTGGAGTTACATCAAAAGTTTTGGTTGTTTTCTTTTCAATAGTCACCGAAATTGTTTGCGGCTCAATCGATGGATGAATCGAACTCATCAAACTATCTGTTTTCAGCTTCACTTCGTGGGTTCCGATATCTAACCCAGTGAGGTCTGCCACAATACTAAACGTCCGAGTATCTTCATCTAGTTCACGATCTAGTTGAATACGGTTGGCACTGCTCAATCGTACCGAAACGGTGTTATCGTATCCATGAACAAAATATGCGTCTGAATCATACTCCAGTGTGACTGGAACATTTTGCAGTGCTTCTTGGTATGTCGGATTTGACGAAAAAAAGTCACTAACATTTTGACTATTTACATTAAAGAACAGCATGAGACTAAAAAGCAAAGAAATCAGCAGGTACGGTAAATTAGACTTTTTAAACTTAATCATCATCTGCTATTTACCTCCTTTGCTGACACCGTCAATAAAGGATTGCAACATATTTTTTTTGTTGCGCTCTTTCTCATCTGAGATCAGTTCTCTTCGCATAATAGCTAGATATTCTTCTTGATTTAAATCATGCAAAAAGTCGGTATTAAAGGTTAAACTAACCCCACCGGTTTCCTCGGAAACAATGATTGTTACCGCATCGCTAACCTCACTGATACCTACAGCAGCACGATGTCGTGTTCCAAATTCTTTAGGTATCAGCATACTGTCAGATAACGGTAAATAAGCGGAAGCTACTGCTAATTTTCCGTTCTTCACAATAACTGCCCCATCGTGCAACGGCGTATTGGGAATAAAGATATTGATCAACAGCTCACCGGTAATATCCGCATCTAACGGAATACCGGTCTCAATATACTCATCCAAACCTGTATTGCGTTGAATCGTGATCAAAGCACCAATTTTCCGACGAGACATGTATTGGATCGCTTTATCAAACGCCAAAATCATCTTCTCATCTTCATGATCCTCTTTTTTGGTCGGTTTAAAAAATGAACTTCTTCCTAAGTGTTCCAACCCTCTGCGTACTTCTGGCTGAAAGATAACTACTCCGGCAATGACACCATAAGTGATTACCTGATTCATCAGCCACGACAAAGTATGCAAGCCTGTATATTCAGCTAAAATACGAATTCCAATAAATACTGCAACGCCTTTAATTAATTGTACGGCTTTCGTCCCTCTTACAAGCTGAAACAGCTTATAAATCAAAAACCAAACAACGACAATATCTAAAAGATTCGCTATAATGTCCCAAGTTGAAAGATTCTCAGAAAAGAAGCTCAGCCAATAATCGGAATTAAATAATTCACTCAAGCGACTAGGCATAGGCAACCTCTCTTTCTATACAGTTTCTCTACAAGTATACCATAAGAGGTTCAAAAAATAGAGACTGCTTAACTGTTTCATTAGAAGAAAAAAGTCTCAGAACAAAAGTCCTGAGAACTCCATTAATTATTCGTTGGTTTGTCGCTTTTCTGCACGAGCTGCTCTTCTGGCTGCTCGACGCGCTTCTGCTTCGGGATCTATTTTTCTTTCCCGCTTCTCACGTTTTGGTTTTTCAGTTGTTACTTCTTGAATGCCTTCAATTTTTGCCCGCAATTTTTCTTCTTGTCCAGCTATTTTAGCGTAATTGAAAAATCGCGTCTTAGCATCATTTACCGTCTTACGGTAGAGACTTTCAGCAAATTCAGGTTGAACACCTTGCAAGGAAGAAAAACGGACTTGCTGCTTCATAAAGTCGACCATCTGACCAAAATCAGGTCGTTTGAAATCTAGCTTCATCGGATTTTTTCCAACTTCTTTAAGCTGTGGATTATAACGATAAAGCGACCAGTAACCAGAATTAACCGCATCTTTAGCTTCTTGCAGACTTCTTCCCATTCCACCTTGCAAGCCGTGAGTAATACATGGTGTGTAGGCGATAATCAATGATGGCCCAGGGAATTTCTCAGCTTCTTCCAGCGCTTTAATTGTTTGTATTTGGTTGGCTCCGGAAGCGATTTGTGCCACATACACATTGCCGTAGGTCATCGCAATTAGTCCCAAGTCTTTCTTTGAAGCGTATTTTCCGTTAGCAGAAAACTTAGCAATTGCTGAAGCCGGAGTAGCTTTGGATGTTTGTCCGCCAGTATTAGAATATACTTCATTATCCATAACGAGAATGTTCACATCAGCGCCGCTGGCTATGACATGGTCAATACCACCAAAACCAATGTCGTAGGCCCATCCATCACCACCGAATATCCATTGGCTTGTTTTCACGAATAAGTCACGGCTATTGTAAATGTCCTCTAAGCGAATATCCTTTTCTTTTTCACCTTCTAAAGCAGCTGCTAATTTAGCCGCTCGCTGCTGAGTGCCTTCTGAGTCGTGTAAATGATCCATCCAGTCTTCCATCAAGTCTTTCAGTTCAGCTGATACTATATCCAGTACCTGTGACATTTTGGAAGCCAACTCTTGTCGACGAGTTTGACTTGCTAACAGCATCCCGTAACCAAACTCCGCATTGTCTTCGAATAAAGAGTTAGACCAAGCTGGACCTTGACCCTGTGCGTTTGTAGTATATGGACTAACCGGTGCTGCAGCTCCCCAGATAGATGAGCAGCCGGTAGCATTGGCAATCATCATACGATCTCCAAACATTTGTGTCAGCAGCTTCACATAAGGTGTTTCTCCGCAACCTGCACAAGCACTAGAAAATTCTAATAATGGTTGATTAAATTGACTACCTAAAACCGTATTTGGTTTAGCCGGATTCGCTTTTTGTTTCAAAGTCATAGCAAAGGCCCAGTTTACTGCTTGTTCTTTTTGCTCTTGGTAAGGCTTCATTACAAGAGCTTTGCCTTTAGCCGGGCAGGCCTCAACACATAAGCCGCAACCAGTACAATCCTCGATTGATACCTGAATACGGTATTTCAATCCATCCTCGCCGCGCATTTCGCGAACAATATATCCTTCTGGCGCTTCTTGCATTTCATCTTCGTCAGCTAAAAAGGGACGAATAGCTGCATGAGGGCAAACAAAGGAACATTCATTACACATCGTACAACGATCGCTGATCCATTCGGGAACCTGCAAGGCTACCCCCCGTTTTTCGTAGGTTGTTGTACCCACAGGAATTGTTCCATCAGTCATTCCATTATTAACTAAAGTGCCTACAGAAAGACTGTTACCTTCCATAGCGTTTACCGGCTCTAAAATTTGCTCTACATACTGTGACACTGCTTTAGGTCTAACTTTAGCCGGTATTTCAGCATGACGCCACTCTTCTGGTACTTGGTATTGGTGCAACGCCTCTAATGTCCGATCCATCGCCGCAATATTTTTTTCAACAATTTCCATCGATTTGCGCCGATAGCTGCGATCAGCCTCTGCTTTCAAAATGTCCAACGCTTCGTCGAAAGGAATAATCCCTGTCAATTTAAAGAAAGCTGTTTGCATAACTGTATTGATTCTTTGACCCAGACCAGCACCCATAGCTAATTGTGCCGCATTGATAGTGTAAAACTTAATATCATTTTCGGCAATATAGCGCTTCAAACGAGCTGGCAGTAATTGATCAATTTGTCGATCATTCCAAGTCGTATTTAAGAGGAAGGTCCCTCCCGGCTTTAAACCTTTCAGCAAATCGTAATTATGGATATAAGCTGGTGTATGACAAGCAATGAAGTCAGCACTTTCCACCAAGTAAGTCGAGCGAATAGGCGTATCGCCAAAACGTAAATGGGATACCGTTAATCCGCCAGATTTTTTCGAATCATAATAGAAATAGCCTTGAACATATTTGTCTGTGTTATCTCCAATAATCTTGATTGCGGATTTATTTGCACCTACTGTTCCGTCAGAACCGAAACCCCAGAATTTCGCTTGGTACGTAGCAGGGTTGGTTAAGTCAACCACTCCTTCTGTTTTCAAAGACAAATGAGTCACATCATCAACAATCCCAATAGTGAATCGAGACTTCGCGGTACCTTTTGGTTTTAACAGCTCATTGTAGACTGCAATAATCTGATCAGGCGTAACATCCTTGGAACCTAATCCATAGCGTCCGCCAATAATCATTGGTCGAGTTTCTGCGTCATACATTGCACTTTGAACATCTAACAGCAACGGCTCACCGTCTGCGCCAGGTTCTTTGGAGCGATCCAATACAGCAATGCTTTTAACTGTTTTTGGCATTTTCTCCAATAGTGTTTCTACTGGAAAAGGACGATACAGATGAATATTCAAGAAACCGACTTTGCGGCCTTGTTCATTCAGGTGATCCACCGTTTGTTCAATCGTTTGTGCCACTGAACCCATGGCAATGATGATCTCTTCAGCATCTTCAACACCATAATATGTAACTAAATCGTAGTCAGTTCCTCGCAGCTCATTAATGGCCCGCATGTATTTCTGAACAATCGCTGGTAAATCCTGGTAATACTTATTCACCGTCTCTCTTTGTTGGAAGTGAATATCAGGATTTTGATTCGTTCCACTAACCGTTGGATGGTTAGGATTCATGCTGCGTGAGCGGAATTCCGCTAATTTTTCCTGATTAAGTAGAGGAGCAAGTTCGTCATATTCCAATACTTCAACTTTTTGGATCTCGTGGCTAGTTCTGAAACCGTCAAAGAAATTCACAAATGGGACGCTGGCTTCGATGGCTGCCAAATGAGCAACCGCTGAAAGATCCATCACTTCCTGTACGCTGCTTTCCTGGAGCATAGCAAATCCGGTCTGGCGCGCAGCCATCACATCACCATGATCGCCAAAAATATTCAACGCATTTGTGGTAATCGCTCGACTAGCTACGTGGAAAACTCCTGGCAGTAACTCACCAGCAATTTTGTACATGTTAGGAATCATTAGTAATAATCCTTGAGAAGCAGTATAAGTGGTTGTTAACGCACCTGTTTTTAGCGCTCCATGAACTACTCCGGCCGCTCCAGCTTCAGATTGCATTTCAGTTATATTAACAGGCTGACCGAAAATATTCTTCTTTCCTTGTGCCGCCCATTGATCGACGAGCTCAGCCATGGTTGAACTTGGTGTAATTGGATAGATCGCTGCTAACTCAGTAAAAGCATAAGATATATGAGCTGCGGCGGTATTTCCATCCATTGTTTTAGTTTGTCGCATGTGATTCCTCCTATTTCGGTAATCATTTTGTGTATTATTCCACTATGCAGCTTTCATCTATTTTGTTGATATTGTTCGGATGCTTACTTACTGCCAAGTGATAAAGCTGATAGTTTATCAAAATACTCACAATGGATCTATTATAAACTAGCTGGCTGAATTTTGAAATGCTCCATTGCTTTAGTTTTAGTAAAAAAATTTATTTGTTTGTAATCCTGCGATTTTCTTGTACACTAGAGACAAAGGGAGGAATTAATCAATGGATATTTCAGTCATTAAACCTGAATTTGTGAACGATTTGAATGGTATCAAAATCGGGTCAGATCAGGCACCAAAGCGTATAATTGAATTCATGAACCTTCGTTGTCCATTTTGTAAACAATGGTTTGAAGAATCACAGGAGATTTTAGGTCAGGCAGTTGCTGATGGAAAAGTACAGCGTATCATCAAATTATTGGATAAAGACAAGGAAAGCTTGCAACGGGGAAATGTAATGCACGAATATATCAGCAGCGATTCTGATAAAGCCCTTCAGCAAATTCTACAGGTCTATGCTTCACAAGACGAGTGGAAAGAATTGAGTTTAGAACAAGTTGCCCATTACGCTGAAACAGTTTTACATTTGCAGCAGCAACCAAATCAAGCTTTACAGCAGGAAATTCGCAATGAAGCTGAACAATCGAATATTAAATTTGTACCAACCGTTTTAGTAGATGATCACATTTTTGATGAATCCGTTACACAGGATCAATTGAAGGAGTTTTTGTCCCTTTAAAAAGGAGGAACTGCGATGCCTAATGAAGTTGATATTCCTATGCCGGTTGTGCTTCCACCGACAGAACCAGTCAACGAAACAATGGTTATAACAGATTCCACTAATGAGCAAGATACTATTTCTCATAGAAAACAATCAGGATTCGAACTTGTTCAGTCATCAGATGAAGTGATCGTTCTAGTTGATGCTCTTCCAGAAACAAGAATTCCATCGGAAGAATTAATCATTAAAACCAAAAAACGTTAGTGAAGGGGATTTTTCCCTTTTCACTAACGTTTTTTACATACTCTTCTTTTTCAGCTCTTCAGCAAACTCATTGATTTTTCGAATTCGATGATTGATTCCAGATTTTGAAATAGATCCTGATGGAATCATTTCTCCAAGCTCTTTCAAACTGACCTCTGGATGCAGCATGCGTAATTCTGCAATCTCCTGTAATTTTTCCGGTAATGATTGAAGACCCACTGTCGCTTCAATAAAGCGAATATTTCCTATTTGCTTCGAAGCAGCATCAATCGTCTTATTCATATTAGCTGTCTCACAATTAACCAGACGATTAACCGAGTTACGCATATCTCTTACGATCCGAACATCCTCAAATTTCAGCATTGAGTTGGTTGCACCAATCAAGATTAAAAAATCCGCGATTTTCTCAGCACCTTTTAGATAGGTGATATATCCGTTTCGTCGTGCCAGAGTTCTGGCATTTAAATCAAACTGATTCAATAAATCGCAAATGTCTTGGTTGTGTTCCTCATAAATAGAGGAAATCTCTAAATGATAACGGCTTGTCTCTGGATTATTTACTGAACCAGAAGCCAGAAACGCACCTCTTAAATAAGCACGTACTTTCTCATTTTCCGATTTTAACTCTTGCGATATATGCGATTGGAACATTGAGCCATCCATAATATCTAAATCAGTTAAAATACTCTGAGTTTCTTGCTTTAACCGCACGATGTAGACATTGTTTTTCTTTAATTTCATTTTTCGACGCACCAATAGTTCACTGCGTACCCCGTAATGCTCCTTTAATAGCGTGAAAAGTCTTCGAGCAATCGCTGCATTCTCTGTTTGAACGTTTAACACGAATTGGTGATTGCTTAAACTAAGCGATCCATTCATCCGAATCAAGGCCGCTAATTCGGCTTTAGCTAATTCTTTTTGCACGGCCAATCCAGTGAGCTCTTTTTTTACCTCAGCCGCAAATGACATGATTCAAGCCCCCTATTAAATTTTTGCACCGAAAACAATCCGAAATAACTCTTCCACTACTTTATCTCCATCATGAAAAACGCCGCCGTCCCGCAATTTAAGGAAGTCTGTAGAGACAACTCGGCATCCTTCTTCTCTTAGTCCATTAAAATCATGAGTTACCTGAACAAGGTATTCATCATAAACTTCAGGATTCATATAATCTTCTGGTACTTTTTCGGTATTTACCAACACCGTATCAACAAATTTATCATCTAGGTGCTGATTAAGTACTCGTACATGATCGGCATCACTAAAATGCTCCGTTTCCCCTTTTTGCGTCATGATATTACAAATGTATACCACTTCTGCGTCAGTCGTCCGAACAGCTTCGCCAATTTCGCCAATCACCAAATTAGGCAAGATGCTGGTGAATAATGATCCAGGACCCAAAACTACCATATCCGCGTCTTTAATGCTTTGGACAACTTTTCGAGCCGCGTGAATGTCTTGATCATCGCCATGGCCTGTAACATACACCCGTTTAATGATTTTACGATCTAAAGCAATTTTGGATTCCCCAGCAACCGTTGTTCCGTCTTCGAATTCCGCATGAAGAACTAACGGTTTTTCGGATGATGGAAATACATGTCCATCTACATGCAACATATGTGCTAACAATTGAATTGCTTCATAAGTGCTGCCCCGCATTTCAGAAAGGGCCGCAATGATTAAGTTGCCAATAGTATGATTGGCTAAAAACTTATCTTCTTCTTTAAAGCGATATTGAAAAAGATCTTCATACAATCGAGGCATGTCCGACAAAGCCGCCAGCACGTTTCTTAAATCCCCCGGCGGAGCCATATCAATCGAATTTCTCAATTCACCGCTGCTGCCGCCGTCATCAGCCACCGTCACTACGGCCGTGATATCAGCACTTTGATTACGGAGACTTTTCAAAATAACCGGCAAGCCTGTTCCACCACCGATTACAACGATTTTAGGCTTGCGGATGCGGTAAGTTTTCATTTTCATGAACGATTCACCGTCTCTTTCCGCTTGTCCTTGTCGCGATGAGTGATATTTACCCGGTAATCCAAATCCTCCAAGGCATGTCCTACCCGTTCACTCAAGGCGACTGAGCGATGCTGTCCGCCAGTACAACCAATAGCAATTGTTAACGAACTTTTACCTTCTTTGACATAACCAGGCAAGATGTTTTTTAACAAAGTAACAAAGTTGTTGTAGAATTCGTCGGTTTCAGGAAAAGACATCACATAATCGTAAACTTCTTTGTCCAGTCCCGTTCTAGGTCGAAGTTCAGCAATGTAATGAGGATTAGGTAAAAAACGCACATCCATCACAATATCTGCATCGATAGGCAAACCATACTTAAAACCGAAAGAAAGCATCTCAATATGGAACCCTAAATCATCTGTTTGTTTGAATTCATGGTTAATTTTCTCCCGTAATTGACGCGGAGTTAAATTGGTAGTATCAATTACCAAAGTAGCACGGGTTTTTAAATCCTCCAAGATTGCCCGCTCTTTACGAATTCCCTCTGTTACTAATCCATCCATCGCCATTGGATGCGTTCTTCTGGTTTCTTTATAGCGTGAAACCAGTTCTTCATCCGAAGCGTCCAAGAAAAGCAAGCTGGTATCAATAAAGCCGGTGTTATCAATTTCCACTAACATATTTTGGATTTCTTCAAAAAACGCTCGAGAGCGTAAGTCGACTACTAAAGCAATTTTTGTTACTTTTCCGGATTCACGAATCAATTCCCAAAATTTAGGGATTAATCCTGGGGGCATATTATCAACACAAAAGTACCCCATATCTTCAAAACTCTGAATGGCTACAGTCTTACCTGCGCCGCTCATTCCAGTAATGACCACTAAATGTAAACTTTCTGTCATTTGGTGTCACTCCTTTCCATCTTATACATTGTATCATTCCGGGCGTGTCTTTACTACCGATTTATTCCTTAAATTCCTGTTAAAACGATGAAAGCCTTATCAGCACGGTGTTTTTTTATAATCAGTCATATTACTCTGATACACTTAAGAATTCGGGCTTTCTCCAAAAAAACAGACCTTCTTTAATCAGAAGATCTGCTTTTTAAAGCTAATTCAATTGTAAGATCGGCTAAAATTGATTGCGCATCAGTCACTGGATAGGGCGTGACTTTCATTTCTTCCTGAACCAATGAAAGTTCCGTGCACCCCAGCACAACATGCTGACAGCCTAAAACGTCAAAGACATCCGATAAGATTTCCAAGTATAATTCCTTGTTAATAAAATCTTTTTCTTTTACATCACGATAAATCAAATTGTTGACCTTAGTTTGCAATTCTTTATTCGGGATAAGAACTTCGAAGCCTTGTCTTTCCAATTCTTTTTGATAGACACCAGCCTTAACACTGCCTTCAGTTCCTAGAAAAGCAACTTTGCCTCCCTCAGGGTTATCCTGTTTCAACTTCTGGGCAGTTTCTCTAGGCATGTGCAGCACTGGAATATCCGTCGCACCTTGGATAGTATCAAAAAAGTAGTGAGCCGTATTACAGGTCAGTACAATAAAATTTGGTTTCAGCAAATTTTGCTTTTCAATATCATCTAATAGATAAGGCAGCGGGCTGTCTGCCTCATTATCTAAAATATAGGCGGTTCGGTCAGGAACAGTTGCATGATTGAATAAAACATAATTCAAGTAATCCTGATCTTTATGAGCGTTAATACGATGATTAATCAAACGAACAAAGCTTTCGGTTGCCATCGTTCCCATTCCGCCTAGTACGCTAAAGAAGTTTTCCAACCATTACCCTTCTTTCTCTTTAAAGAACAAATTGAATCGTCCTTTATATTTACTAAACATATATTTCATTAGTACCCAGCGGATCGGTGACATATCTTTTTTATAAAAGACGGTTGTCCCCCATTTGTCCTTTTCAATAAGGTCTAATGCTTTTTGCTTATCTTCGTTGTCGCGGGCAAATTTCACGAATACTTCTTTCGGAACTCCCATCCACAACATAGCGGTATCAGCTTGAGCTTTTCCGTAGATGGTTTCAGAAAATGGTACTTGGAATACACGATCCTCGGTGACAAATTGAGCCAAGTTCAATCCATTCAAAGTCACAAAGAAACTACTGCGGCCTTGACGCAAATTGATTTCAAACAATTTGTACTCGCCGTCGCGAGGGTCGTATTTCATATCGAAATTAGCAAATCCCGTATAGTCGATTTTCTCCAAGAAAGACTTGATCGTTTGATAAATTTTTTCATTGTACTCCGGCATAATCGCCACATAGTTTCCAATTGCTTCCGGTGAAGGATCTTCCAACAGCGGATGACCTAAGCACATCATTCTAACTTGATGGTCTTGGTCCACATAAGCGTTCAATACCCGCATATTAGAGTCATCACCCGGTATGAAGTCCTGAGCAATCATCTCACTCTTGTATCCTGCTTGATAAATCCGCTCTAAAATTGTATCAAATTCTTCACGGGTGTCAAAAATAAAGGCTTTTTTCCGACCTTCAAAATCGACAGACAGCCATTCTACACTATTAGCCGGCTTCAAAGCTACTGGAAACGAAAATGGCAATTCCTGATTTAAACGACCGTTTTCCAGCATTTCTTCACGAACAATCAAGGTTTTAGGGTAAGGCAATTGGTACTCTTCACAGATTTCATAAAAACTGACTTTGCTGATTAATTGTTGCAGCATCGCATAATCAATATATGGGCAAATAAACCATTCTGATAATTCTTCCTTATGCAGTGAGACTAGTTCAGCATATCCGTCACCACAAGCAATCAACAAGTATTTGGTTTTTGGGTCGTTGTATTTTTCTTTTCCCAGCTTCCGCATTTCTTCAATAAATACCGGATCTTTATCAAATCCTGCTATCGTATGAACGTTCACAATTTTTGAATACTTTGTCGGAGCTAATTGCAATCCAGCATAGGCTTCACTAACCAAACCGTATGCTTCATGAAAAGAGCGCGCCATCCCATAAACGTTGATGTCGCTTCCTAATAAAATTGGTACAAAATTTTGCTGTCTATTCATCTTCACTACACCTTCTCGTCTTAATCCTTGATTATCATACCATAAAGAAAAATGCAATCAAAGCTAAGTCTTTGAATTGCATTTTTTCTTTATAATTATTTTGCGCTTTCCAGCGCTTTTTTCAAGTAATAACCGGTATAACTCTCAGAAACTTCCGCAATTTCTTCTGGCGTACCGGTAGCAAGGATCGTTCCGCCGCCATCTCCGCCTTCAGGTCCTAAATCAATCACATAGTCCGCGGATTTAATTACGTCCAAATTATGCTCGATCACTAAGACTGTATTGCCGGCGTCCACAAACCGTTCTAAGACCTTTAACAGACGAGCAATATCATCTGTGTGCAGTCCAGTTGTCGGTTCATCCAAAATGTAAAAGTTTTTTCCGTTAGAGTTTTTGTGCAGCTCGCTAGCCAGCTTCATCCGTTGGGCTTCACCACCAGATAAGGTTGTTGCAGGCTGTCCCATCGTTACATAACCTAAACCAACATCTACTATTGTTTGCAGCTTGCGGCGAATCTTAGGGATAGGGCTAAAGAATTCAACCGCATCTTCAACCGTCATTTCTAAAATGTCTGCAATGTTTTTACCTTTGTAATGCACTTCCAAGGTTTCAGAATTGTAGCGTTTGCCATGGCACACTTCGCAAGGAACATAAACATCAGGCAAAAAATGCATTTCGATCTTAATGATCCCGTCTCCGCGACAAGCTTCGCAACGTCCACCTTTAACATTAAAGCTAAAACGACCTTTTTTATATCCGCGAATTTTCGCTTCATTCGTTTTAGCGAATAAATCACGAATGTCATCAAAGACACTGGTGTAAGTTGCTGGATTACTACGCGGTGTCCGTCCGATTGGACTTTGATCGATATCCACCAGCTTCTCAATCGTTTTGTACCCGGTGATTTTTTTGTATTTGCCAGGTTTGTTTGAATTACGGTTCAGCTTTTGTGCTAATGCTTTTTTCAAAATCTGGTTGACTAACGTTGACTTGCCAGAGCCGGATACACCCGTTACAGCTACAAATTTGCCTAATGGGAATTCAACATCCAGATTCTTCAAGTTGTTCTCAGCGGCACCCGTAACTTTAACGGCTTTGCCATTTCCTTTGCGGCGTTCTTTTGGAACCGGAATTTGGCGTTTGCCGGATAAATATTGTCCAGTCAACGAGTTATTATTTTTAGCAACCTCTTCTGGTGTCCCAGCAGCTACGATTTCGCCGCCTTGATCACCGGCACCAGGCCCTACATCAATCAAATAATCCGCAGCACGCATCGTGTCTTCATCGTGTTCCACCACAATTAAGGTATTACCTAGATCCCGCATTTTTTTCAACGAATGGATTAGGCGATCGTTATCTCTTTGATGCAATCCGATGGAAGGTTCATCTAGAATGTACAACACACCTGATAGGTTCGAACCGATTTGAGTAGCCAAACGAATTCGCTGCGCCTCACCGCCGGATAAGGTTCCAGCTGCCCGACTTAAGGTTAAGTATTCCAATCCAACATTTCGCAAGAAGGTTAGACGATCACCAATTTCTTTTAAGATTGGTCGAGCAATCATAGTCTCTTGTTCACTCAAACTCAAACCTTCAAAGAATTCTAAAGCTTGATTAATTGAGTCTTCACTAACTTGACCAATGTTTGTTCCATTTACTTGTACAGATAAAGCCTGAGGATTCAAACGTAAACCATGACAAGCTTGGCACTTTAATTCAGTCATATACAAGCGCATTTGTTCACGAGTGAAATCACTATTGGTTTCACGGTAACGGCGATCGATGTTAGGCAGAATCCCTTCAAAAGGTACTTCTACATCCCGCACACCACCAAAATCATTTTCGTAATGAAAATGGAAATGCTCGCCGTTTGAACCATGAAGAATGATTTCTTGGTGTTCTTCAGGCAAATCTTCAAATGGTGTATCCATATCGATCCCAAAGCTTAAGCAAGCCTGCTCCAACATTTGAGGATAATACTGAGAACTAATCGGATTCCAAGGAATTAAGGCTCCTTTTCTCAAAGTCTTAGTTGGATCAGGAATCACTAGTTCTTGATCGACTTCCAGCTTCAATCCTAGACCGTCACATTCAGGACAAGCACCAAAGGGAGCATTAAAGGAGAACAGGCGCGGCTCTAATTCACCTACTGTAAAACCACAGTAAGGACAAGCATAGTGTTCACTAAACAGCATTTCTTCTTGTCCAACGACGTCAACCAAGGCATAGCCGTCTGCTAGACGTAAAGCTGCTTCAAAGGAATCAAATAAGCGAGAACGAATTCCTTCCTTAACTACAATCCGGTCAATCACAATGGCGATATCATGCTTTTTATTTTTTTCTAATGCTGGAGCTTCAGATACGTCATAGACTTCTCCATCTACCCGCATTCTGACATAGCCTTCCCGTTGGATCATTTCAAAAACTTTTTTGTGCTGGCCTTTTTTCTTCACAACCACTGGTGCTAAAATTTGAATTTTCGTGCGATCTGGCAGTTCTAAAACTTTATCCACCATTTGTTCCACTGATTGGGAAGTAATTTCGATATGATCATTCGGACAAATCGGATGTCCAACTCGGGCATACAATAGGCGCAAGTAATCATTAATTTCGGTTACCGTTCCGACAGTCGAACGAGGGTTTTTACTAGTCGTTTTTTGATCGATGGAAATTGCTGGACTTAAGCCATCGATACTATCGACATCTGGTTTATCCATTTGACCCAAAAACTGACGGGCATAAGCTGAAAGACTTTCTACATAACGCCGTTGACCTTCAGCATATAAGGTATCAAAAGCCAATGAGCTTTTTCCTGATCCAGACAAGCCCGTGACAACAACCATTTTGTCACGGGGAATTGTCACGTCTATATTTTTCAAATTATGAGCCCGGGCACCATGAATCACTATTTTATCGTTTGCCATAATTCTCTCCTATTCACAAATACGTTTATTCTTTTACTCAGCTGCTTTTAACTCTAGGATAGTATCACGTAAAGACGCGGCGGTTTCAAAGTCAAGAGTTTTAGCAGCCTCCCGCATTTCGTCTTCTAATTTTTCAATCATCAGTCTGCGTTCTTCGATAGATAGATCATCATAAGAACTAATATCATACGCCCCAACTTCTTCAGCAACCTTGCTGATAGCAATCAGATCACGAATTTCTTTAATGATCGTCTTCGGTTCAATTCCATGATCAAGATTGTATTGATTCTGGATTTCCCGACGACGAGCTGTTTCATCCATTGCACGCTGCATCGAATCTGTTACCTTATCGGCATACATGATTACGCGACCATCAGAGTTGCGGGCTGCCCGACCAATAGTTTGGACCAGTGAACGTTCACTGCGGAGGAAGCCTTCTTTATCGGCATCCAAAATGGCCACTAAAGACACCTCAGGCACATCCAAGCCTTCTCTTAGCAGGTTGATACCAATCAACACATCAAACTTGCCTAGACGCAAATCGCGGATGATCTCGGTACGCTCGAGAGTTTTGATATCGCTGTGGAGATACTTCACTTTGATTCCCAGCTCTTTAAAGTAATCTGTTAAGTCTTCAGACATTTTTTTCGTCAAGGTGGTTACGAAGACCCGTTCGTTTCGTTCGGCTCGTTCATTGATTTCGCCAACTAAATCATCAATTTGTCCCATGATTGGTCGTACTTCAATGACAGGATCCAATAATCCGGTTGGTCGAATGATTTGTTCCACCACTGTATCGGTCTGAGTATCTTCATAAGGACCTGGTGTCGCCGAAACGTAGACAATTTGATTGACCCGCTCTTCGAATTCTTCCAAACGTAATGGTCGGTTATCTAAAGCCGATGGCAGGCGGAAACCATAATCTACCAGCATTTGCTTTCTGGCCCGGTCACCATTGTACATTCCCCGAACTTGCGGCATAGTTACGTGGGATTCGTCAATAACCATCAAGAAATCATCTGGAAAGAAATCAATCAAAGTAAACGGCGGTTCGCCTTCCTTACGTCCATCCATGTGGCGGGAATAGTTTTCAATCCCTGAAGTATAGCCCATTTCCTGCAGCATCTCGATGTCGTAATTCGTCCGCTGTTCTAACCGTTGAGCCTCCAGCAATTTATTCTCACTGCGCAATACTGCTAAGCGATCTGCTAATTCTTTTTGAATGTTGTTGATGGCCACTTCCAAATTGTGCTCATTAGTTAAAAAGTGAGTAGCTGGGAAGATCGCCACGTGCTCAGTCTCACCCATTACTTCACCTGTTAATGCATCGACTTCACGAATCCGATCGATTTCATCACCGAAAAATTCTACCCGCAAAGCTCGTTCATCACGGGAAGCCGGAAAAATTTCTACAACATCTCCTCGAACCCGGAAACGTCCCCGTTGGAAATCAATATCGTTGCGTTCGAATTGAATATCAATCAGCTTTCGCAGCAATTGATTGCGGTCCATTTCCATCCCGACACGCAAGGATACGACTTGCTCTTGGTATTCTTTCGGTGACCCCAAACCAAAAATACAAGAGACGGATGCTACAACAATAACATCATTCCGCTCAAGCAACGCACTTGTAGCCGAATGACGCAATTTGTCTATTTCGTCATTGATACTGGAGTCTTTTTCAATATAGGTGTCACTGGAGGGTACATAGGCTTCAGGTTGATAATAATCATAGTAACTAACAAAGTATTCAACAGCATTATTAGGAAAGAATTCTTTAAACTCTCCATACAGCTGGCCAGCTAACGTTTTATTGTGAGCAATGATCAAAGTCGGTTTATTTACTTCCTTGATTACATTGGAAATGGTGTAGGTTTTACCCGTTCCAGTTGCTCCCAAGAGAATTTGTGCTTTTTTTCCATTTACGAGCCCTTCTGATAATTGGCTGATCGCCACCGGCTGATCTCCTGCGGGTTCATATTTGGAATGAAGGTCAAAAATATTCCCTGTTTCTCTTTCTATCACACAAACGTCCTCCTTTTTTCTTCTATATAATAAGAGAAGAATTCTCAGTGATAAATTATAGCATACCGAACATATTTTCGCTATTTTTTATCCTTATCTTTCATGGTATCTTACATTTTCCTTAAAACACTCCATGTTAACTTTCGTGACATATCATGTCAGGATTTTTTTGTTTTTTTTCGTGCGAACGCGTGTACCTCTTGTTTTCTTTTGCCGTTCTAACATATAATAAGACCAACGATAACACTATAGGAGGTTTGTTATGAAAAAACGAAGACTTTTATCAATCTTGATACTGATGGTGGCAAGTATTATAACACTTGGCTTCAGTGAAAAAAGTCATGCTGCGACGACCTACAAGATAGGAACTGACTTAACTTTCGCACCGTTTGAGTTCCAAGATTCAGATGGCAATTATATCGGAATTGATGTGGATTTAATCAATAAAATAGCGGAAGATCAAGGTTTTGAGGTTGATCTTAGACCTTTAGGTTTTGACCCGTCTATTCAAGGTGTGCAGTCTGATCAGTTGGATGGAATGATTGCCGGAATGAGCATTACCGAAGATCGTAAAAAAACATTTGATTTCTCGGATCCTTACTTCGACAGCGGGATTCAGATGGCTGTTCACAAAGATAACAAGGACATCACAAGCTACGAAGATCTTAAGGGTAAAACAGTTGCTGCCAAAATCGGAACTGAAAGTGCAACTTTTTTAGCGGACAACAAAGATAAGTATGGCTATAGTATTAAGCAGTACGAAGCAGCGGATGCATTGTATAATGCCTTATCCAATGACAATGTCCAAGCAATTTTCGATGACTATCCGGTTTTAGGATATGCAGTAAACAATGGGCAGCCTTTCAAAATGGTTGGCGATTATGAAGTCGGCAGTTCTTACGGCTTTGCTGTAAAAAAAGGTGAAAATAAAGAGTTGTTGGAGAAATTCAATCAAGGCTTGAAAGATTTAAAAGCAGACGGAACTTATGACGAGATCGTCAGCGAATACATCGCTACTGGCGACATGGCTCCTACTGGCGAGATGAAAAAGGTTGAACCGAAAAAGGATACTTACGTTATTGCTAGCGACTCTGCCTTTGCACCTTTTGAATATCAAGACAGTGATGGCGAATATAAAGGGATTGATGTAGACCTGTTGAACCGGGCTGCAGAACTGCAAGGTTTTAATCTTGAGTTCAAATTTATCGGCTTCTCCTCAGCTATGCAGGCTCTAGAGTCTGGTCAGGCTGATGGCATGATTGCGGGTATGACAATCACTGATGAACGAAAAGAAAATTATGACTTTAGTGAGCCTTATTTCCAAAGCGGAATTCAATTAGCTGTCGCCAAAGACAATGATGACATTACTTCTTATGAAGATTTAGATGGCAAAACAGTCGGCGCAAAAGTTGGAACCGAAAGTGCCGATTTCTTAAAAGCTCACGAAGACGAATATGGCTACTCCATCAAAAACTTTGATGCAGCTGATCAATTATATGATGCGTTAAAGGTTGGCTCGATTGATGCCATGATGGATGATTATCCAGTTATTGGTTACGCTGTTCAACAAGGACAAGATTTGAAAACCCCGATTGAACGTGAATCTGGCGGCGAATACGGTTTTGCTGTTAAGAAAGGCGAAAGCGCTGAGCTGGTTGAAATGTTCAACGAAGGCTTGAAAGAGATGCGCCGCACCGGTGAATATGATCAAATCCTAAGTACGCACATTGGAGATGACAGTATTTCGGCTAGTGACGATGGCGTAGATGAATCCACTATTGGCGGTTTGTTGAAAAACAACTACCCTGCCCTATTAGAAGGATTGTGGAAAACCATTGTTCTGGCACTTGTTTCCTTTGCACTGGCAATTGTATTAGGGGTTATCTTCGGATTGTTCCGGGTTTCGCCAGTTAGAGGACTTCGAATATTTGCTGGTCTTTATATTGATGTGATTCGCGGAATTCCAATGATGGTATTGGCCTTCTTCATTTTCTTTGGATTACCAGGTATGACAGGAATTATAATTCCTGACTTTGCTGCCGGTATTATCACCTTAACTTTAAATGCTAGTGCGTATATTGCTGAAATTGTCCGCGGCGGGATTAATGCCGTACCGATTGGTCAAATGGAGGCCTCACGAAGTTTAGGACTTTCCTACAATAAAACCATGCAAAAAATTGTGTTGCCGCAAGCTGTTAAAATAATGATTCCATCTTTCATCAACCAGTTCGTTATTAGTTTGAAAGATACTACTATTATCTCAGCTATCGGTGTAGTTGAATTACTGCAAACGGGTAAAATCATTGTAGCTCGGACAACACAAAGTTCTTATGTTTACTTAATTATTGCTGTAATGTATTTGGTCTTGATTACGCTGTTAACTAAATTAGCGAATCGCTTAGATAAGAAGGTGAATTAAGATGAGTGAAAAAATTGTAATTAATCATTTAGTGAAGAAATTTGGCGATAACACGGTCTTGAATGATCTGAACGTTACGATTAAAGAAGGCGAAGTGGTTTGTGTTATCGGACCCTCCGGCTCTGGTAAATCCACCTTCCTGCGTTGCATGAATCGCTTAGAGGATCCAACAGAAGGTCAGATCATTATTGATGGCCAAGATTTAACTGATAAAAATACCGACATCAACTTAGTTCGTCAACACATTGGAATGGTGTTCCAGCACTTTAACCTATTCCCACATTTAACTGTGTTGCAAAATATCACTTTGGCTCCTTTAGATTTGAAAGGTGAACCAAAGGAAAAAGCCGAAGAACGAGCAGTTGAACTTTTGGAACGAGTTGGTTTGGCTGAGAAAAAAGATGTTTATCCTGATAGTTTATCTGGTGGACAAAAGCAGCGGGTGGCGATTGCTCGTGCGCTGGCAATGAATCCAGATGTGATGCTTTTCGATGAACCAACTTCTGCCCTAGATCCAGAAATGGTTGGCGATGTACTAAACGTTATGAAGGATTTAGCACATCAAGGGATGACGATGGTTATCGTTACCCACGAAATGGGCTTTGCCAAAGAAGTAGCCGATCGCGTGATGTTCACCGATGGTGGGAAAATCTTAGAAGATGGTACACCTGAACAGATCTTTAACAACCCGCATAATCCACGAACCAAAGATTTCTTAGACAAGGTTTTAAATATCTAAAAAAAGAAGTGACCGCTGGAATTTACCTGCGGTCACTTCTTTTTTATATAAATGCTTGGATCCCTGCGATTACTTCCTCTTTCGTCACATTTACTCCACTGCGAACAATTCCATCATTTTCATCGAAAGCTAAGTCCACTACTTTGATAATTTCAGGTTCATCCAACTGCAGGCCTAATTCAGTAATTGTCGTTGGTAAAGACAATCCTTTGAAGAAGTCTAGGTATTCAGATAATTCAGGACACCCTTCAACTTTTAAATGAATCAAGGTAGTTACAGCAATAATTTGTCCGTGACTAGCCTTTAGCTCTTTCCCATAACAACTAGTTAATGCATTGTGCAACGCATGAGCTATACTAAGTCCGCCAGATTCAAAACCTAAACCGCTTAACAAAGTATTCGCTTCTACCACTGCTTCAAATGACGGCGTCACTTTTTTCTCCTTATTATCCGCTGCGGCAGCAAGTCCTTCTGCTAACAAAACCTCTCGACACTTTTCAGCCAATGCTTGGGCGGCTAATGTCGGGCGTCCACCAAGCGTATTGATTCCATCATTCTCCCAAACCGTTCGTGCTTCAACATAAGTAGATAGTCCGTCAGCAATTCCCGAGGTCAAAAAATGAACCGGGCTATTCACCAAAATAGCTGTATCGACAAAAACTAAATCAGGTCCCTTGGAAAAATAGCGATATTTTTGGAAATAGCCCTCCATGTCATAAGCCACAGAAATACGAGAAACCGGAGCGTCGGTAGCCGCTGATGTCGGTACTACAATACAAGCTAATTTCTCCCGCAAGGCTAACGATTTCCCAAGGTCAATTGCTCTTCCCCCGCCAAGTGCCAAAACAAACTCTGTTTCTGCTGGCAAACTAGCTTCATCTCCCATGTCCACTAGCCAAACAGTTATTTGACACCCGGATTGAGTTAAACGATAAATTAAATCTTCACCAATCAATTGATAGACAAATGTATCCGTAACAACTAAACCTTTTTTTCCAAACTGTAGCAATTCATCAAACCGCGAAGCTAAAATATTCTCACCTTGCAAATACATACCCGGACTTACAAAAATTTTTTCCATCTAATCCCTCACCTTTTCTTTTAATCATAGCTTACTTGATGCGGGAAAGAAAGAAAAAAAGCACCGCGGCTGCGGTGCTTTCTCAGTAATTAGTCGTCAATTTCAGTTACGATACCTGAACCAACAGTCCGTCCACCTTCACGAATAGAGAAAGTTGTCCCTTTTTCTACTGCGATTGGGTGAATCAAATCAACTTCGATTGTCACATTGTCCCCAGGCATAACCATTTCAGTATCCTCTGGTAAAACAATGTTACCGGTAACGTCTGTTGTACGGAAGTAGAATTGTGGACGATAGTTGTTAAAGAATGGCGTATGACGGCCACCTTCTTCTTTCGACAACACATATACTTCAGCCTTGAACTTAGTATGTGGTGTAATTGAACCAGGTTTAGCAATAACTTGACCACGTTCGATTTGATCACGGGTGATCCCACGTAATAGAATACCAACGTTGTCTCCAGCTTCACCGTAATCCAATGTCTTACGGAACATTTCTAGTCCAGTAACAACCGCTTTTTGAGTTTCAGGTTTAATCCCAACGATTTCAATTTCATCGCCGACATTTACTTTACCACGGTCGATACGTCCAGATGCAACAGTACCACGTCCAGTAATTGAGAAGACATCTTCCACTGGCAACAATAATGGTTTGTCGTTGTCACGTTCTGGTGTTGGAATATATTCATCAACAGTATCCATTAGGTCCAAGATTACTTGTTCTTGTTCAGCATCGCCTTCTAAAGCTTTCAAAGCAGATCCCTTCAAGACAGGAATATCATCACCTGGGAAACCATATTCAGTTAACAATTCACGAACTTCCATTTCAACCAAGTCGATTAATTCTTCATCATCAACTAGATCAACTTTGTTTAAGAAGACGATCAAATATTTAACCCCAACTTGACGGGATAATAGAATGTGTTCACGAGTTTGCGGCATAGGGCCATCAGTTGCTGAAACAACCAAGATTGCTCCGTCCATTTGAGCAGCACCAGTGATCATGTTCTTCACGTAGTCCGCGTGTCCTGGAGCATCGATATGCGCATAGTGGCGTTTTTCAGTTTCATATTCAACGTGGGCAGTATTGATAGTGATTCCGCGTTCACGTTCTTCAGGTGCAGCATCGATACTTGCATAGTCCTGAGGGTTTGCAAGACCTTTTTTGCCTAGTACCGTTGTAATTGCTGCTGTTAATGTGGTTTTCCCATGGTCGACGTGTCCGATGGTACCAATATTAACGTGTGGTTTACTTCTATCATAATGTTCTTTTCCCATAATAATACAAACCTCCTAGATGAATTGAGCTCTTTTGAACTCACGGTTATAGTATATAGCTTTTCGTGAAAAAATGAAAAGATTTACACTTGTTACTATCTGTAAGTAACCGTGAACACATCATACATCAAAATTGGTCAAACTCAAAATGATTTGTCTTGAACTTTCAATAGACGAAAAATCCAGAGTGAGGGATAATAGAAAATAAAACGAGGTGTGCTGTGACAATCGAGGAAATTATTCAGTACCTGCAAGAGAATGCTTCAGATAAATACAAACAAAATGTCATTAAACTGGGGATCCCCGCTGAGGATGCGATTGGCGTGGCTACTCCAGCGCTTAGAAAGTTCGCCAAACAGCTGCCAAAAGACAAAGACTTTCTGCTGCAATTATGGGAAACGGGTTATCATGAATGCAAGATGCTGACGATTCTTGCTTTAAAACCGAAAGATTGTACAAATGAAGACATTATTGCTTTAATGAATGGTGTGCATTCTTGGGATCTCTGCGACCTCTTGTGCAAGACCATTGTCATCAAGAAGAATTTTGACGAATACATTCGCCAGTGGATTACTTCGGATCAGCTTTATCAGAAAAGAGCCGCTTTTACTCTGATTGCCAACACTTCTACCCATGCCAAACTTTCGATTAATGAAATTAGCAGTTATCTGCAACTGATTCAGCAGTATGCCGATGATGAGCGTCTCTTAGTGAAAAAAGCCGCTTCTTGGGCTTTGCGGGAATTAGGGAAAGTCAGCCTAGAAAGCAAATCGCTATGTATTGAAATGGCCGAAGAACTTCAGGTGGATTCTTCAAAAGCGAAACAATGGATAGCCAAAGATGCCTTGAAGGAATTAAAGACTTTAGTCAAAACTGAAGGACGTTCACGCTTAATTTCAAATAAATCAAAAATGGGACAACAAGTCTCTCAATAAACTAACGCTTTAGGAGGAATCGCTATGCAAGTTTTTGAACAACAACTCTCACACATTCCCGAGGAAATCAAAAATGCTTGGAGCTCTAGTTTTGTCTTCGTAATGGAAAATGGGACGAAATTCTGGCATTTCCCAGCCCGTCAGTGGACAGAAGAGCAAATCCAAGAATATTTTCTAAACCGATATCAGGCGACTAGCCATTTTATTGATCATCCTAATTATCATGTAAAACAGCTGGTAGTGGAAAATCATCCCGAGCTGTTCGTTATCGTTCCCCGTTAAACAGAAAGGATTTTAGCCATGTCTTTGTTAGAATTAAAAAACATTTGTTATCAACCGCAACAGCAGTTAATTATTGATCACATTAATTTAGACGTTAAAGAATCTGATTTTCTCACTATTTCCGGACCATCCGGCGGTGGAAAAAGTACCCTGCTGCGTCTGATCGCTTCGTTGGCAACACCTACCTCAGGCGACATTATCTTTAATGGAAAGAAACAGAACGAATATCTGTATACCGAATACCGTCAACTGGTTTCTTATTGTTTCCAGCAGCCGACTTTATTTGGTGATACCGTTCGTGATAACCTGGACTTTCCCTATTTAATAAGAGAAAAAAATCCAGACCAGCAAACCATGCTGCAGCATTTAGAAATGGTGGATTTGCCTCAGGATTACCTTGATAAACCTATCACTCAGCTTTCTGGCGGTGAAAGACAGCGGGTAGCCTTAATTCGCAATATTCTATTCTTGCCGAAAATTTTATTGCTAGATGAAGTCACAGTAGGTTTAGATGAACAAAATAAAGCCATCATTCAGCAATTAATTGCCCATATCCATCAAAAGCAAGTCACGATTTTGCAGGTTACTCACGACGAAGCTGAGATACAAGCTGCTGAAAAGATTATTTGGATTAAAGGAGGGAAATTAGACCATGAACCTATCCGTCAATAATTTATCGCTGGTACTTTCCTTTGGTTTAGTCCTAATCGCTGTGGCAATTAGTTATAAGGAAAAACTAGATCTATCTAAAGATATCTTTTTCAGCATCCTGCGGGCAGTCATTCAACTGGTAATCGTAGGTTATGTCTTAAAGTATATATTCCAAGTCGACAATAATATACTTACCACAGCCATGAGTTTATTCATCGTATTTAATGCTGCTTGGAACGCTCACAAACGAAATTCCAGCCAGCACAAAAAATACATCCACTCATTGGCAGCTATCTTAATCAGCACCTATGTAACCTTGGGGGTATTGATTCTTTCCGGAGCTATTCAATTTATTCCGTCACAAATTGTCCCAATTACTGGCATGATTGCCAGCAACTCCATGGTAGCGATCGGCTTATGTTACCGGAACTTAAATACTCAGTTTCACGATCAACGGCAGCAAGTTTTGGAAAAATTAGCGTTAGGGGCTTCAGTAAAATTAGCCGCTCAACCAATTCTACAACGCAGTATTAAAACGGCAATGCAGCCAACAATTGATTCAGCTAAAACGGTGGGGCTGGTTAGTTTACCAGGAATGATGTCAGGTTTGATTTTTGCTGGTTTGGACCCGGTTCATGCCATCAAATATCAAATCATGGTGACTTTTATGCTATTGTCGGCTACTAGCCTAGGAGCAATTATCGGCGGCTATAGTGCCTACAAAAACTATTTCAACGATCAGTATCAGTTGATCGACTAAAAAAAGAGGCTTCTCGATCCCTTTTGCTAAGGATCAAGAGCCTCTATTTTTATACTAATAAACCATACAATGTCTGGTTTTCACTCAAATCAATGTAATTCGGATCAAATTGTTCAATGTTCTTCAACAACGCTGGCAGATCTTCTTTACGTTTCAGCAAAATACCTAAGATTACCGGTCCAGCTCCACGATTGACTTTTTTTGTGTACTCAAATCGCGTAATATCATCATCTGGTCCTAATACCTCAGTAACAAATTCCTTCAACGCGCCCGGACGCTGTGGAAAGCTAACCACAAAATAATGTTTCAAGCCTTCATACATCAGCGAACGTTCTTCGATTTCAGCCATACGATTGATATCATTGTTGCCTCCGCTGATAATGCAAATGACCGTTTTCCCTTTGATCTCGTCTTTCAACGGTTCCAAAGCTGCCACACTCAATGCACCAGCCGGTTCAGCAATAATCGCCTGCTTGCCATACATCTCTAAAATGGTTGAACAAACTAAACCTTCGTCTACTGTAACTAAACCATCCACATATTTGTTGGCGTGGGTATAAGTAATCTCGCCAACTTTTTTGACAGCCGCACCATCAACGAATTTGTCGATTTCATTCAATTCAATTGGTCCTTCATTATCAAAAGCTGCTTGCATCGAAGGAGCTCCAGCTGGTTCAACGCCGATTACTTTAGTTGTCGGTGAAGTATTCTTCACATAAGAAGAAACCCCGCTGATTAAACCGCCGCCGCCAATCGCTGCTAAGACATAATCTGGTTTGAAGCCTTCTCTTTCCGCATCCGTCATCATCTCTAAAGCCAAGGTTCCTTGACCAGCAATGATATTTGGATCGTTAAAAGGGTCAATAAAGGTCATGTTGTTTTCTTCGCAGTATTTACGGGCTGCCGTTGCCGAAGCGTCAAAGGTATCACCAATTAAGAAGATTTCAACATTGTCGCCACCGAAAAACTGAACCTGGGAAACCTTTTGCTGCGGAGTTGTGCTAGGCATAAAAATCGCAGCATGCGAGTTTAACTCCTTACACGTGTAGGCCACGCCTTGTGCATGATTTCCTGCACTGGCACAAACAACGCCTTTTTGCAATTCAGCAGCCGGTAATTTCTTGATGGCATAATAAGCGCCCCGCAGTTTAAACGAGCGGACTTTTTGCAAGTCCTCACGCTTAAACAATACGTTAGCTTGATATTTTTCCGACAGGTAACGATCATACTGGAGCGGGGTATGTGTGACTGCGTTTTTCAACAGCTGATAGGCAGTTCGCACATCACTATCTTTGACGATTTCCATCTTCCACACTCCCTATCTAATTAGTCTTTACGAGATACAAATGGCATCATTTTACGTAATTCAGCGCCAACTTTTTCAATTTGATGTCCGGCACTTTCTTCACGCATTTTCTTGAATTCAGGGAAGCCTTTTTTATTGTCTTCGATAAATCCGTTAGCAAAGTTGCCGTTTTGGATATCGGTTAAAACTTCTTTCATGTTTGCTTTTGCTTGTTCAGTGATTACGCGAGGTCCTGATACATAATCGCCGTATTCAGCAGTATTAGAGATTGAATCGCGCATTTTTCCGAAGCCGCCTTCGTAAATCAAGTCGATGATCAATTTCATTTCATGACAAACTTCAAAGTAAGCCAATTCAGGTTGGTAGCCTGCTTCAACTAATGTTTCAAAGCCTGCTTCGATCATGCTGGTTAAGCCGCCGCACAATACTGCTTGCTCACCGAATAAATCAGTTTCAGTTTCTTCTTTAAAGGTTGTTTCCAAAACACCTACCCGAGTTGCGCCGATGCCTTTAGCATAAGACAATGCAACTTCTTGAGCATTTCCTGTTGCGTCTTGGTAGACAGCGAATAAAGCGGGTACCGCAAAACCTTCAGTAAAGGTACGACGAACTAAATGTCCTGGTCCTTTTGGTGCTACTAAGAAAACATCCACGTCTTTTGGTGGTTCAATTACATCAAAGTGGATATTGAAGCCATGAGCAAAAGCCAATGCATTGCCAGCCACTAAGTTAGGTTTGATTTCATTTTCGTACAAATCACCTTGGATTTCGTCTGGTGCTAAAATCATCACAACTTCAGCTTTTTTAGTTGCTTCATTTACAGGTAATACTTCAAAGCCGTCTTCGCGGGCTGCGTCAGCTGATTTACCTTCACGAGCGCCGATAATTACTTCATGACCTGTATCACGCAAATTTTGAGCGTGGGCATGGCCTTGAGAACCATAACCAACTATTGTAATTGTTTTTCCTTCTAATACATCTTTTGCTACTGAATCGTCATAATAAACTTTAACCATAAATTTATTCTCCTCCGTTTTTAAACTATCTATTAAAAGCAAAATTTGCGATTAACCTCTGGTAAATCCGGTAACACCGGTACGTGCCATTTGTTTGATTCCATAGGGTTTTAATACATCAATGCAGGCGTTCACTTTGTCAGTTGATCCGGCTACTTGCACCACGATTGATTTCAATGATACATCAACAATGTCAGCCCGAAACGGATCGATCATTGCTTGAATCTCTGAACGAATTGGGGCTGGAGCATTCACCTTAATTAAGGCCAGCTCACGTTCCAAATGGGGTTCATCGGTAATGTCAGAAACTTTCACTACCGCAATTTGTTTGTTCAGCTGTTTAGTTACCTGTTCTACTTCCGCTAAAGTATCGGCTTGGATCATCATCGTCAGACGTGAAACGCCTTCCACCTCAGTGGTTCCCACTGAAATATTTTCAATGTTTACCTGTCTGCGGTTCAAGATACTGGTGATTCGACTCAATGTTCCTGATTGGTTGTGCACTTTAGCTGTAATCATTCTGCGCATCTTATTCCACCCCCAACATGTGATCGTTTGGTTGGCCTGCCGGAATCATTGGCAGAACCTGTTCCCGATTGTCCACGATTACTTCAATCAACATCGGACCTTCTGTTGCGAAGGCTTCCCGCAGTTGTTCATCCAACTTACCAGGCTCAGAGATCTTCATGCCTGATATCCCATAAGCTTCAGCCAGTTTCATAAAGTCCGGTTGGTCATCCATTACAGATTGAGAGCGACGTTCATTGAAGAAGCGCTCTTGCCACTGCCGAACCATGCCTAGCGAATGATTGTTCATCAAGACAAACTTAATGTCCAAGTTGTAAATATTTAAAATAGCCAATTCCTGATTGGTCATTTGGAAACCACCATCGCCCACAAAAACCACTACCGAACGATCCTTCTCACCAAACTTAGCACCAATCCCTGCCGGAATACCATAACCCATCGTGCCTAGTCCCCCGCTGGTGATTAGTTGTTTAGGGAAGCGGAAGGGATAAAATTGAGCCACCCACATTTGATGCTGACCAACATCCGTAACCACAAATGACTCGCCTTCCGTAATATCTGCGACAATCTCAATAACTTTCTGTGGTTTAATCGTCTCATTACTGTCGGTATATTGCAATGGATATTTTGCTTTTCTTTCAGCACAAAGCGCTAGCCACTCACTGCATTCAGGTTTTTCCACTTTTTTGTCCAGCATTTGCTGCAAAGCAATTTTAGCATCTCCCACAATCGGAATGTCTGTCGGAATAATTTTCCCGATTTCGACTGGATCAATATCGATATGCGCAATTACAGCATCTTTAGCAAAAGCTTCTGGATTGGTAGCAATCCGATCGTCAAAACGGCATCCGATGCTAAGCAGAAAATCAGTTTCCATCATTGCCATGTTAGCCGCGAACGTGCCATGCATACCTCCCATTCCCAAGAACAGCTCATGTTCATGAGGGAAGACGCCCAATCCAAGCAAACTAGAAACAACTGGAACTTGATAACGCTCGATTAACTCACGAAATTCTTCGCTGCCATCAGCTGCTACTACTCCACCACCAGCTAGAATAACTGGCTTTTTCGCTTTAGAAAACTGCTTCATCAGCCGCTCAATCTGCATCTTTGAAGGGACTGTGTTGGGCTGATAACTTTCAAGGTGTACTACATTATCACATTCCGCATAAGCTTCCAGGACAGTCATATCCTTAGGCAAATCAATTACCACGGGACCCTTGCGGCCAGTTGTGGCAATATGGAAAGCTTCATGCACAATCTTCGGCAGCTCTTCAATATCGCGAACCTGATAATTATTTTTAGTGATTGGTAAGGTAATTCCTAGAACATCTGCTTCCTGAAATGCATCTTTACCAATACCTGGTGTCGTTACTTGTCCGGTAATTACTATCAACGGAACCGAGTCACTCATTGCGTCAGCAATTCCTGTCACAGCGTTGGTAGCTCCTGGTCCACTGGTCACAATAACAACGCCTGGTTTTCCTGTAGCTTTAGCGTAGCCTTCTGCAGCGTGAACCGCTCCTTGCTCATGGCGAGTCAGGATATTGGGAATCGTAGTTTCATCATAAAGTGCGTCATATAAAGGCAGAACAGATCCTCCAGGGTAACCGAAGATAATTTCTACGCCTTGTTTGTGCAAACAATCTAAGAGCAGTTTTGCCCCTGACATCTTTTCCCGCTGCTGCGCTTTGGTCTCTACTTTTTCCATAACGATTCCTCCTAATCTTCTGGTAGTTTCATAATACCGCCGGTGTGTGCCGAAGTTACAAGTGCAGAATAGCGGGCCAACCAGCCTTTCTTCACTTTTGGTTCAAATTTCACAAGTTGATCTTTGCGTTTCATCATTTCTTCTTCTGAAATTTCAGCATTTAAGGTACGGTTGGTTAAATCAATCGTAATCGTATCACCATCTTGTACTAAAGCTAATGGACCACCCGCTGCTGCTTCAGGAGAAACGTGTCCGACTGCTATCCCACGAGTGGCACCTGAGAAACGACCATCGGTAATTAAAGCGACATCTTTTCCTAAGCCGCGACCAACAATACTTGAGGTAGGAGCCAGCATTTCAGGCATCCCTGGTCCGCCCTTAGGACCTTCATAACGAATAACTACTACATGTCCTTTGCCGACCGTATGGTTATCAATTGCTTCAACCGCTTCGTCATGAGAGCTGAAACAGATAGCTTTACCCTTGAATACTTTAATACTTGGATCTACACCCCCGACCTTAATGACACTGCCCTCAGGAGCAATGTTGCCGTATAGAATAGACAAGCCGCCAACTGGGCTGTAAGGATTCTCTTTCGGATGAATCACTTCTTCATTTTTGATAGTCCAGTCTTTGACACTCTCGCGTAAGGTCTTACCTGTAACTGTGATCCGATCGGGATGAATCGCTCCATCGATCGAAACTAATTCATTAATAATTGCAGGAACCCCGCCAGCTTCATGTACATCATGCATTGAATAAGCTGATGAAGGTGCTATTTTAGATAAGTATGGAACCCTCTTAGCAATTTCATTGATGTCTTCTTGGTTGTAGTCGATTTCTGCTTCATTAGCAATTGCCAATGTATGCAAGACTGTATTTGTTGAACCACCCATCGCCATGTCTAAAGCAAAAGCATCGTCAATGGCTTCTTTAGTCACGATATCTCGTGGTTTAATTTGCTTTTTCACTAAGTCCATCAATTGAACTGCTGACTTTTTAACTAGTTCTCGACGTTCGTCAGATACTGCCAAGATTGTGCCGTTTCCTGGAAGAGCCAGTCCTAACATTTCCAATAAACAGTTCATAGAGTTAGCAGTAAACATCCCTGCACATGATCCACAAGTTGGACAAGCATTTTGTTCCATAAAGGTAAAGTCTTTTTCTGACATTTGACCTTCCTTAAAGGCGCCTACTGCTTCAAACATAGAAGATAATGTCGTTTGGTGACCAGTTGGATCAATCCCCGCCTTCATCGGGCCACCAGAGCAAAAAATTGCCGGTACATTGGTCCGCATAGCTGCCATGATCATGCCAGGTGTGATCTTGTCGCAATTTGGAATGTAGAAAACTCCATCAAACCAGTGAGCATTGATTACAGTTTCAGCTGAATCAGCGATCAACTCACGGCTGGGCAAGGAATAACGCATCCCAATGTGCCCCATAGCAATCCCGTCGTCGACACCAATCGTATTAAATTCAAAAGGAATACCGCCAGCTTCACGAATCGCTTCCTTTGCTACATCTGCTAATTCTCTCAAATGAACGTGTCCAGGTACTATATCAATGTACGAATTGCAAATCGCAATAAACGGTTTGTTCATATCTTCAATATTTTTTACTTGCCCCGTCGCATAAAGCAAGCTCCGGGCGGGTGCTGCATCGATTCCTTTTTTAATCTGATCACTTCTCATACGTTCCATCTCCCATTCCATTTAAAAAAGCATCCCAACAATAAAGTGGGATGCTTTTGCAAGAATCCCATTCCTTAACGCAAATAGGACTCAAACATTCGGATAAACATTCCTCCGGTGTTCTAAGTCCTGTACTCAATAATTAATAAGACGATTTGATTCATTTGAGTATACTTGCGCATGTGAACGGCTCCTTGTCTTCATTCTAGTCTAATGGTTCTCTCATTAATTTCATTAACTATAACGCGAACAAAATTAAAAGTCAATGAGTTTTCAGAAGATTTTTTATACTCGAGAAAATCCCGTTGAATACTTTCATTATGAAACGTTTTTCACAAACTTTTTCCCTTTTTGCAAGCAAAAAAAGCCCGACATTTTTGTCGAGCTTTCTGCGATTATGCTGAGGCAAATTGGCTGTTGTACAAATTGGCATAGAAGTCGCCTTTTTCCATTAAGGTTCGGTGACTCCCTTGCTCTATAATCGAGCCATTTTGCATAACCAAAATTAAATCAGCGTTTTTAATCGTAGACAAACGGTGAGCAATGACAAAACTGGTTCGTTCACTAGTTAAGCGGTCCATTGCCTGCTGGATCATTTCCTCAGTCCGTGTATCCACACTAGAAGTTGCTTCATCTAAGATCAAGATCTGCGGATCAGCTAAAATTGCTCGGGCAATTGTTAAGAGCTGCTGCTGACCTTGGGAAATTTGGCCATCCTCAGACGATATAATCGTATCGTACCCATTCGGCAACGTACGAATAAAGTGATCACATTGAGCCGCCTTAGCCGCTTGTATGACCTCCTGACGAGTAGCCTCAGGATTTCCATAAGCAATGTTATCTGCTACTGTTCCTTCAAACATCCAAGTATCCTGCAGAACCATTCCGAACTTGCGGCGAATAGCTGCGCGCGAAAAATGTTTGACGTTCTTGCCATCAATTTCAATTTGTCCGCCATTCAGATCATAAAAGCGCATCAATAGGTTGATCATTGTCGTTTTACCGGCACCAGTTGGACCAACAATTGCTACCGTCTGTTTCGGCTTAACCTTGAAATTTACATCCTCCATTAATAAATGTTCCGGCTGATAGCCAAAAGCTACATGCTTGAAGGCCACCTCACCGCGAACTTTTTCAGGAACAGATAAAGTCAGCGGCTCTTCACTTTCTTCTTCCAAGTCTAGAATCTCGAATATTCTTTCCAAAGCAGCAAAGGCACTTTGCAAGCTGTTAATCACATAAGAAACTTGTGTGATCGGTTCAGAAACCTGGTTAACATATTGTAAATAAGCTTGCACCAACCCGATCGATAGTTGACCGTTAATTACCATAATCCCGCCGACAACCGCGCTGGTTACAAATCCTAGCTGGTTAATTAAACGAATTAGTGGATTAATAGCAAAGCTAACAAATTGAGCTTTTTTAAAGGCTTGGAACTGGGCTTCGTTCAATTCATCCAACTCTTCTAACGTTTCCTTTTGGCGATTGTAAGCCTTAATTACCAAGTTGCCAGAATAATTTTCTTCTGCCTTAGTTCCCACAGCCCCAAGAGCCACCTGGTTCTCAGAGAAATATTCTTGGTTTTTATTAGCTAAGTAATTGGTCAAGAACAAACTAATCAAAAGAATGACGACAATCCCGATAGTTAGCAATGGACTCAAATAGATCATTAGACCTAAACCAATCACAATTGAGAGGACTGCTGAGATTAACTGCATCAAGCCTACTTGCAATACTTCAGAGACTTTATCCAAGTCCAACGTTGCTCTAGTTAAAATATCCCCGGTCTTGTACTGATCAAAAAAGTTCATCGGCAGACGGTTTAATTTTTCGGTCAATGTTTTTCGCAGTCGCAAGGTCAGCGTTTCAGCCACACTAGCCATAGTGTACTCTTGCAGTAATGAAAACAGCGAAACTCCAATCCAGGTTAAAAACAAGAAGATAACCGGCCAGGTTAGAGCAGTGACTAACGCCTCCAACGAAAATTGGTTGTTTTGGAACAGTGCGATGATAGCATCTAATCCCCAGCCCAAAATCAACGGCGTAACTGCCATTAGAGCGGCGAAAAAGATCGCAGAGGTAATAATAATCAAAAAGCGGCTTTTTTGCTCTGCCAACAGTTTAAATAGTCTTAAGCCGGTTTTTTTCATGTCTTTAGGCATTTCTGTATCAATTGTTTCATCAACTTGCTTCATGCTCATGCTTCTTCTCCTCCATCCCTTGAGATTTAGCAAACTCTTGATAAACACTGCAGGTAGCTAACAGTTCCTCATGGGTCCCTTTACCTACAATTTTACCTTCTTCTAAAACAATAATTTGATCCGCATCCTTAATAGTAGAAAGACGCTGAGCCACAATCACAATCGCGGCATCTTTTAAATAGCTTTTCAAAGCCAGACGCAATTTCGCATCGGTTTGATAATCCAATGCCGAAAAACTATCATCAAAGAAATACAAGTCAGCTGGTTTGATCAAAGCACGTGCAATACTCAATCGTTGCTTTTGCCCGCCAGAAAAATTATTCCCTTTTTGAGCAACAGTCGCTTGATACTGACCATCTAAACCATTAATAAACTCTTCGGCCTGAGCAATTTTAGCAACATTTTGCATCTCTTCGCTAGTTGCTTCAGGATTACCGAAGAGGAAATTATCCTCAATCGTCCCACTAAATAAAAAGGCTTTTTGCGGAACATAGCTAATCCGATCCCGCAGCGCATTTTGCGAAACATTTCGAATAGGTTCCCCTCGAAAACGTATCTCACCTTTTGAAGTGTCACGGAAACGCAGCATCGCCTTGGCGATTGTGCTCTTACCAGAACCAGTACCACCAACTATGGCCGTGATTCCTTTGGGGATGTCAAAAGAGATATTTGATAAAACAGATTCTTCTGCTCCGCTATAGGCAAAATCCACATGATCAAAAACAGCAATAGGTCCTTCAGGCGCAGCTTCAAAGCTTTCCTTCGATCCATCGACAATTTCCTCTTCTTTATTTAATACTTCACCGATACGCTCCAAAGAGGCCAAAGCTTTAGGAATCATAACGATAACCATTGCGGCCATCGTTAAGAACCATAAACTCAAAATCGTATACTCACTAATTGCAGTCAAACTACCGATTGGCACATTGCCTTGCAGAACAAGGACACCACCAAAAGCTAGCACGGCCGTCATCCCAAGCCCCATCACCAAATTGACAGTCGGATTTAAGACAGCAAACAGCTTGTTTACACGGATCATGACATCTGCGTAAGTACTGAATGTATTATCGGTACGTTTCTTCTCAAACTTTGTCTTGTCAAAAGCCCGAATCACTCGTACACCCGTGTAGAACTCACGTAAAACCTGCATCATTTTATCCATTCTTTGCTGCATAACATCAGCCAATGGAATAGCTTTTTTGATAACGACTAATGACACAACCGAGAACAACACGATAGATAGAGTCGGAATCCAAACAAACCGCCACGAAATAGCCCCAGTTAATACAATAGAAGCAATACAGATTAATGGAGCAGGAATAATCATTTGAAATACCATCATCAAAATTTGCTGAATGTTGGTAATATCACTAGTTGTACGTGCCAACAGCGTCGGAGTACCAAACTCTTCCATTTCAGCTAGCGACAAACTTTGCGTCTTTTCGACTAAACGTTTCCGTAAAAAATAGCCGAAACGACCGGCTAAAATAGCTGAATAATAACTGGCAATAATTGATACAATCCCTGTTAGTACGGCTACACCCAGCATAAAGCCGCCGTTGCGCCAAATTGCTCCTTGATCCTGAATTAAAATACCTTCATCAATAATTTCAGCAACATAGTAAGGAATCATTAACGTTCCAACAGCTTGCAAGATCATTAAAATGAAGGTTGCCAAGAACATCTTGCGATAATCCTTGAAAAAGATTTTAAATAATTTCATCTTCTATTCCTCCTTCTCAAATGGTAGAATAAACTGTAACGTAACGTTACAGTCAAGCAAAAGGAGAAAATTCTTATGAAAAAATATCTCTCCATCAGTGAAATGGCTCAATATGCCGGTATTAGCCGTCGAACCTTAATCTATTATGATCAGATCGACTTGTTTAAACCCGTGAAGGTGGGCGATAACGGCTATCGCTATTACGGAATTGATCAGTACTTTGAACTAGATGTCATTTTGCTGTTAAAAAATATCGGAATGCCCTTAGAAGAAATTCAAGTCTTTTTAAAAAATCGGAATGTAGACTACGCTCTCCAGGAGTTCTATCGCCAGAGAAGTAAAGTTGACCAGCAAATAGAACAATTGAAAGACATTCGCACTTCCTTGGATAGTTTCATAGAACGTTATGAAACCTTAAAAGACTTCGATCTAGAATCTATTACCTACAGCTATCGAGAAACAGAATCCTTTGTCATTTCAGACATTATCGAAAGCGGCGACACGATGGATTCCGTGCAAATTTACGGTCGATTCTATTCTTCTGTTGACAGCAAAGATCTTTTTAGCGGTTACCCCATAGGCTTTCTAGTGGATGGAGCTGCTTTTTATAAAGAAAACTTTCACACAGCACCTTATCGTGCCTTGGTGAAAATTCCGGATGATCGCCTCCATTTATATCAATTACAAAAAATCGTTACACGCCCTGCCGGCTATTATGTCTCAGGTTTTATGAAGGATGAAATCCATCATATTAACACCTTCAATAATCGATTCCAGAGTTACTTGAAGGAGCATAAGTTAGTTTTAGATGGCGATATTTGGGAACTGCTTTGGCAGGACGAAGCCACTTCTGAGTTACCGGAGGATCAAGTTTTTGAGGTGCTAATACCCGTAAAAAAGGTTTCCGTTTAAATAGTAAAAGATCTATC
>NZ_JAFREM010000007.1 GCF_017377575.1 Candidatus Enterococcus moelleringii | reverse complement strand
TTAGAGTACAGGGTCCAGCCCAATGTCATTAACTTAAGCGTATTGACAAATAAAAGCTAGGAATAGTTCGAGGGTTCTTCTCCTTTGACTATTCCTAGCTTATTTTTTCGGTTCTTGGCATGACTAAATAAGCCCTCTATCTAAGTTTTTTAATTCAGTAAGTGTATCGGTAAGATCGTCTGGATTTGTTTACAGGGGTTTGTCTCTTGGAGGTTCGATTTGGTCGGATAGGTACCAAGTGTTTGATAATCAACTTTCCCATTTCTTCAATGCATTGATTTCGTTTTTCTTCTGTTTCACCTATGACGGATTGGAGAAAGTAGGTTTTCATGATGCCGATGGAAATACCAATATTTCGCCTCATCTCGTATTTGTATTGTTCTTGTGCAATTTTGTTCTCTTCGTTGATTTCGATGATATAAAGCATCACTAAGTTATAAAACCAGACACAACAATAGATATCCTGTAAAATCAGACGCTCGCGTATCCCGCTAAATTCTTCTAACTTCATTCGATTTTTAATGATATTATAGACCGTTTCGATCTCCCAACGTAGTCGATAGAGCTCTTTGAGCCCTTCTAATGAAAACTCTGCTTGTGTTAAATTCGTCATAAGCAGTTCTTCAGAGGTTTTGCCAGTAGTCGAATTGATTAATGGAATCTTGACGAATCTTAAGGAGTAAGTGGTATTCATCAGTTTCGTCCGAAAGGCGCGTTCTTTCCGATAATGATTGGTTTGAAACCGATCAAAAGTGGCAGTGAACGTTTGATCGTCCCCTGAATCCAAGTGCTCCGTATATCGCTTAAGATCATTTCTTTTCATTCGCATGACAAATTTTTGATCATTCTCAATTAGTTGATCCACAAGTTTCATCGAATAATATCCACGATCAAAAGTGGTAATAGTGGGCTGCCGGAGAATCGTTTTCAGTTGATCTAGGTGTTTCGCCGCACAATCGCGCTCACTCGTATTGTAAGGTTCAATACACGTATCCAGTGCAATCTTATTTACACAGTCGTAAAGTAAAGAGACCTTCGCCATGACAGGACCGACAGAACTTGAAGTTGCATGAACGCCATATTTTTCTGCATTTTCATCTGTTGAGGGAAGGATAATATCAGAACCATCAATCGCAGTAATAATGTAGCCATTTAGCTTGGCCAACTGATCATCGTATTTTTCATAAACCATGGATAGATAGTCAGCCATCATTAGATGAATCGCTTTGGGATTGTACTTCATCCGTGCATTATAAAAAGCAACGGTCGAGATATCTAATGGCTTATCTTGATCACCATAAAAGTTAAGCAACTCAGAAAACTGTGAGTGGCCTCTTTGCGAGAACATTTGAAGCATTAGTTTAAGAGGAGTCGTTTTTCTTTTTCGAGTAAATGCTTGTGGGTTCCCTTCACGAATATCTTCTAAATAGATAACCTGTGCTTCTTGTATAAATCCTTGAAAATCACCTTGTATCTTCATTCTCAATCCCTCCTTGGAAATCAGGCACCTTCTAACTTAAGTATAGCTTGAAATAAAAAGAAAAGAAGCAGCTATCGGGAAATTCCCGATAGCTACTTCTTCAAACTGTCAAGTTTCTTAAGTTAATGACATTGGGGTCCAGCCTGTACTCTTTTATTTTACCCAAAAAACCAGTGAAATGGGCGATTTTCTCGTCATTTCACTGGTTTTTCATCGACTTATGTCACAGCCTCTTTTTGCTTTTTATATAGCCGGCCGCAAATAACCAATTCTGTTTATTTTCACTAAAGCAGTTTAGAATAACTATCTAAAAGTAAGAGATTCATTAGAGAGATAGCCTGTAATAAAGGTGTAATATTCCTTGATCAAAGATGGACAGACGGAAGGTTTTTGTTTTTTTATGGAAATATCTTGAAAAATATCCGGAAAATAAAAGAAGCAAAAGCAATTGAATTTGTTGTTGTTTTCTATTTTCAAACGCTGTTAAATGGAATAAACCCTTTCTGTAGGATCAATTTTCCACAATAAAAATAGTAATTTTGGGTAAACGGCTAAATTCTTTATAAATACAACAGAATAAAATAGAGCCGCGCAAAAGATGTCGGTGTTTTTTAATCTGAAAGTTATAATACTTTTGTTGTAATTTTTACGAGATGAAAGTATAATGTGAACAGTGATTAATTAGAATGGCTCACTGTGACCTGTAATGAAATCAGGCGCATGGTTATTTTTTGATTAGTTGCTAACCGAATTACGGGATACAGAGTTTTCAAACTCTTTTCCAAATAAAAAATAAAAAAGGAGGTCTGTCGAATGAAAAAACTTGTTAGTGTTGTTTTAGCAGTAATGGCGGTATTGTTATTAGCTGTCCCTTCTGCAAACGCGGATGGCGCGATCACAGCAGACGAGCAACGTATTTTAACAGAGATGGACAAAGGCGTTACAGTAAGCGGCAAAAACTTTGGTTTTGCAGCTTCAGATCGTGCTCAAGCAGAAAACTACTTGAAACAACACGATGTCTCTACTGCTAATGTTGATGCGGTTGTTGGTTATATCCAACAAGCACGCTCAATTGCTGCAGCACAAAATGTGAATGTTGCAAACATTAATTCTTTACCTGAATTGATCAAAGCGTTCCCACGCGATGTAATCAATCAATTAAAGAACATTGTAACTTCAGCAGCACACGTGTTGGGCTTGTCTGTTACTTTCAGCCCTGGTAGCGTAACAATTACTGAGCCAGCTGGAAACAATGGTTCTACAACTACTACTAAAGCAAAAACAAATACTGTTTATGCTTCTGGTAGTGCAGTAAAACAAACTGGCGCTAATTACGCTGTTAGTTTTGCATCATTCGGAAGTTTATTAGTAGCCGCAGCAGGTGCGTTTTACGTATCTAAAAAGCGTGTTGCCTAAGAAAACTTCTTGGCTAAAGAGACTTGGGGCGGCGCTTGTTGCCCCAGTTGTTTTTTTAGTGATCGGATACTCACTCATGTACGTAATCGGAAAACCTGTCATTCAATTCGTGACATCAACTATACAATTATTCCTACTAACAGATGCGCCGACCTTTGATGCGCAAGCAGCTGAAGATTTTACGGCAGTTAAAGAAGAAGAAGTTCAAGCAAAAGTCAATGAAAACAATGAGCTTCCCTCCAGCGAACTGGAATACCCAGTTGGCGGACAACAATATGGTAGAGTACTTGTTTCACCAATCGGATTGGATGTTCCGTTGTATTTTGGAGATACCGATGATTTATTACGATTAGGTGCCGGACAATTTATGGGCTCCGTCTATCCTGGCGAACAGGGGACAAGCTTAATTGGCGGGCATAACGTCGACGGCTTTGGCAAATTAGCGATGATCAATGTCGGTGATGAGATCCAAATCCAGACAACCTATGGCAATTATGTATTTACTGTTTCCAATAAAGAAGTCGCAAACAAAGAAGATAAAGTGCTCAACGATCTGATCTATCAACGAGATAGACGTGTGGCGCTACTATATACCTGCTATCCTATCGATAGCTTAGGGATGACTGATGAACGGTTATTCATTACCGCAGATTACACATCAGGTCCACTTATTAATGAGAACGAATAGGGGAGAAAGATGAACAAATCAAAAAAATTTGCACGTTGGCTATTAGCCTTCATCAGTTCTCTGTTGCTTTTCTCGTTACTGGCCCTGACTTGTGTAAAGACTACCCTGTTTAATCAAGAATTCATGGTGGATCAAATTCATCAAGCAGATTATGTAACTAGAGTACACGAAGACGTTACCCAACGCATTCAAGACTACGGTCGGGGAAGTAACATCCCGGCAGATGAGCTTGCCGATGTGGTGCCAAGAGAAGTAGTGGAAGAGAATATCGACAACTACATCCGAGGCATTTACACAGGGGTTCCTTTTAATGTAGTCGGACAAGATGAGCTTGCTGAGAACATTCAGACAGCTGTCGAACGCTACGCAGCCCAACAAGGGATTGAAATTGACGAGGCAACTCAGACTAATATCGATCAATTAAACGAAACAGCTGCCGGGGCCTTCGAATCTTATATCGCAATTCCTTACCTATTAGAATACGGACAAAAAGTGATGGCTTACAATCAAACATTGACGCTGTTAATGATCATTGTTGGAGTGGCCTTTTTACTTGTTTTTGTCGGTTTAATGATTACTACTCGCTGGATGCACCGACGCCTACGCTTTTCTGGAGCTGTTATCGGTGGTGCCGGCTTAATGTTGACGGTCTTGCCGTTATATGTTTACTTCAGTGGAGTGATTGATCGGTTAGGGATCATGTCTGAAGGGATGTATCATTTTATTACCAATTATTTGAAGGCTTTCGACTTAACCTTTGTCAAGGCTGGAGTCATCAGCTTGGTAATTGCCATAATCCTCGTGTTAGTTAGTGAAGTCTTGCGTCGCAAAAATGTTAGTCGGGTAAAGGGAGATTAGAATGGAAGAAACAATTAGCTTAGGGGAAATTTTTGACATCTTGAAGAAACGCATCGGCTTGGTACTTGTTAGTCTACTAACAGGTATCTTAATAGCGGGTGCTGTTACTTTTTTCATCATCACCCCTAGATACAGTGCGTCAACCCAGATGATTGCTCAGTCCACGGTGGCTGAAAATCCGAACACCAATCTACAAAACGATATTAACGGCAATGTCCTGCTGATCAATACATATAAGGATATGATCACTGGGGATTTAGTAATTGATACAGCGCGTGATCAGCTGCAGGTCGAAAACAACTATAACTTAACTAGTGAAGATTTAAGAGGGATGATCGAAGTCGAACAATCACAAAATTCGCAAATGTTTCAAGTGATTGCCACCGCCAATCATCCACAAGAAGCAGCAGTGATTGCTAATAAAGTCTCTCAAATTTTTCAAGATAAAGCCCAAGAGGTATTAGGTGTTAGCAAAGTAACGATTACTTCAAATGCTCAGACTCCTACGAAACCAGTTTCTCCTAACAACAAGCTGAACCTAGCCATTGGTGCAGCTTTAGGAATTATGATAGGTATAGGAGTAGCCTTTTTACTGGAGCTTTTAGACAAAACTGTCAAGGACGAACGCTTTGTGGCAGAAACACTGAACTTGCCAATCTTAGGACAAGTGACCGAAATGGGTAAAAAAGAATTAAGCTATAGCCGAAATGCTTCAGCTCCGCAAACGACTACCCATAAAACACCAGCCAAACCAGCAGCTGGCAGAAGACAATCACGGAAGCGAGTGTAGGAGGACGTTATGGCGAAGAAAAAAACTGAAATACAACCAGTAGCGCTAGTAGCAGCGACCGATAATTTTTCAACTACGACTGAGCAGTATCGGACCATTCGAACAAATATCAGCTTTTCATCAGCGGATAAGGATATCAAGACGATGGTGATTACCTCTTCGGGACCTTCTGAAGGGAAATCAACTACTTCGGCGAACTTGGCAATTGTGTTTGCTAGTGCAGGTAGCAAGGTTTTACTAGTAGATGCTGACTTACGCAAACCGAGTGTAGCGATAAGTTTTCGGTTGCCAAATGCGACGGGGTTAAGTAATTTGTTAACCAATCGTGAAGCAACCATCGATCGCTATTATCAACCAGGTCCTGTGGACAATATGTTTGTCATGACTAGTGGACCGAAGCCGCCAAACCCGTCAGAGCTTTTAGGCTCTCAACGTATGCTGGACATTATGGAGGTCATGAAAGAAGAGTTCGATGTAATCATCTTCGATATGCCGCCAGTAGCGACGGTTACGGATGCACAAATTTTAGCTGCTCATACAGATGGCACACTTTTAGTGGTTCGTGAACGCAAAACAAAGAAACAAGATGTAATTAAAGCAAAAGATCTATTAACCCGTGCGCAGGCCAATATCTTAGGTGTAATTTATAACGGTAAGAAAAAAGGCGATTCCGCTGGGTATTATTATTACGGCTAGGAGGAACAAGGATGTTGGATTTACATTGTCATATTTTGCCGGGAGTCGATGACGGTGCTCAGACGATTGACGACAGTATCAAAATGGCTAAAAAAGCCGTGAAGCAAGGCATCACCCACATCCTTTGTACTCCCCATCATAATAGACATTACCAAAATCCCGCGGCAGAAATCATACCTGCGGTTGAAGAGCTGCAAGCTGTATTAGATGACAAAGGAATTCCTTTGACTCTCTTTGAAGGTCAAGAAGTACGAATCCATGATCAGTTGATTCAAGAAATAGAACAGGAACGCATTCTTTTTGTAGATGTAACAGATCAGTATCTACTAATTGAATTTCCTACTGCAGAAATTCCTCATTATGCAGAGACTGTGCTTTATGAACTTTGTCAAATGGGGAAAGTCCCAATCATTGTTCATCCAGAACGGAATCTTGGGTTTCAAGAAGAGCCAAATCAGTTATTGAATTTTTTGAATATGGGATGTTTGGCACAATTAACGGCCCCAAGTATTGTTGGTGTATTTGGAAAGCCAGTGCAAAAATTAAGTCATCGGTTAGTCGAGAGCGGACTAGTGCAGATGGTGGCCTCAGATGCACATCGCTTGAAGCAGCGGGACTTCTATTTGAAGGAAGCTTCAGAGTACATAGTAAAACATTTCGGGGAAAAACGTTGGGAACAAATGGATCAGATGTGTCGCGATATTGTGAACGGCGATCCAGTAGCACCTTTTAATTATCAGGAGTTATTGTGAAGGAGCGGGGAAAATGGATAAGCATGTAGCGAAAGATGAGGTTCCGCCTGTAGTTAAAGTGAAAACTAATTGGTTGGACGAAGATGAAATTAATAGTCGAGTTGGCTTGCGGTTTGTGAAACGAATTATAGATATCGTTTTGAGCGCATTGGGATTAGTCTGTCTGATACCCGTGTTTATCATTGTGACTCTTTTGATGAAAAAGGAAGAGCCAAGTGGACCAATCTTTTTCAAACAAGTACGAGTTGGGAAAAATGGGAAAGAATTCACTATGTATAAATTTCGTTCAATGTGTATTGATGCAGAAGAGAAGCTGGAACAATTATTGGCTAAAAATGAAATCAAAGGCGCTATGTTTAAAATGAAAGAAGATCCGAGAGTAACGAAAATTGGTAAAGCTATTCGTCGAAATAGTATCGATGAATTACCACAGCTGCTTAATGTTCTTAAAGGAGATATGAGCCTTATTGGCCCTCGTCCTCCTTTGCCAAGAGAGGTTAAAGAGTACAGTAGATATGATAGGCAACGATTGTTAGTCAAACCAGGCTGTTCTGGCCCTTGGCAAATTAGTGGTCGAAATGAAGTTAACTTTGCAGAAATGGTAGAGTTGGATATACAGTATATTAGAGAGCAAACTTTAGTGAATGATATTAAGATTATTTGGAGAACTATTAAGGTGATGGTTCGTCCTAATGGTGCATATTAAAAATTTGGAGTAGATATTCAATGTTAAAGACAACGAATCTTTATTTAGGGTCAATGGATAATTTTTTGCGAGAATTAGTTAATAATAAAGATAAAAAAAAGTATTTCGGCATGAATACTGATTGCTATCTTATTGCTTTAAGAGATAAAACATATAAAACTATACTTCAGAGTAAGAATGCAGTAGTATACATTGATGGCATGGGCATAATTTTTGGACAAAAAATTTTAAAAGATTCAGTTGCGGAAGAAAGAATTGCTACTACGGATATGTTTCCAAAACTTTTTGAATTTATTGACGAACACAAGATTAAAGGTAAAAAGATTTATTTATTAGGTGGAAAAAAAGAAACTGTTAATCGAGTGTATGAAAATTTCTCTAGACAATACAAATATCCAATTATTGCTGGATATAATGATGGTTATTCATTCGATCTGGATCATTCAGAGGAAATAATTGAAGATATAAATTCTTTAGGTATAGACTATTTGTTTGTAGGATTAGGATGTCCGTTGCAGGAGAAATGGATAGAACGAAATTTTGAAAAATTAAATGTAAAAAACATTCTATCTTGCGGGGGACTATTTGACTACTATGCAGGAAATGTAAAAAGAGCACCATTTTGGATGCAGAAATGTGGTTTGGAATGGTTGTACAGGTTTTTTCAGGAGCCAAAAAGACTTTTTAAAAGATATTTTTTAGGTAATACAAAATATGCATTATTGATTTGTAAGTACAGGTGGAGGAGGAAGTCATTATAACAATGAGAGATGTGTATCTTTGTGCAACGCCCCTACATCTTTTAATCACTTTAGTAAACATTGCTACAAACGGAAAAACTTCTGTAATTTATTTGGTCTCTCCTTCTGCCGATATGATTCATTATTTTGAACGACTTAAAAATAAAATACTTGAGATTGAAAATGTGGAGAGCGTTATTGTAAGAAAGAGAAGAAGAGTTTGGGATCATCTTGGGATCAGCTTTCTAATTGATAGATTTTACCAGACAATTTATATTAAATCAAAATACAAGTTGTTTTCATTTGCTTGGAATCCGTACAGTCTCTTCTTTTCTTCGAATTACCTTTTTAAAAAGGCAAAGAAAGTAGTATTTATCGAAGATGCTGAACTAATGTACAAATACCCTGAAAATAAAAAAATAAAAAAAATATTAAGAAAATACGTATACAGAATAAATTACGATTTCACTTCTGAAGATAAAGTTGAAAAAATTCTTGTTTCTCATCCTGAAAAATTTCCAATTAATATTCAAAGGAAGTCAGAGTTGCTAGATTTTTCTAAATTGATTTCAAACTTAAAAGAGGACTCGAAAACCAAAATTTTTGAATTGTTTGATTTTGATTTTAACTTTGATAACCAAAATAACGAAAGTGTACTAATAATGACTCAACCATTATCCGAAAATAAGTATATTACTGAAAATGAGAAGAAGAGTATTTTCAATGATATAGTAGTATTTTATGAAAGGAAAGGATACCAAGTTTTTTTAAAAAAGCATCCTCTAGATAGTTCGAATTATCCCTTCGAAGAGAATGTTTCACAAATAAATAAATTTATTCCCTCGGAAATACTTGAGATGGTAAACTATGAATTTTCTAAGGTTGTTAGTATTGCATCGAGTGGGATTTTTTCTGTTCCTAGTAAAGTGAAAATGAATGTATGTTCTGATTTTTTTGATGATCCAAGCTATAATCACATACGCGTATGTTTAAAAATATTTTTAGATAGGGAACTGGCCAATGATTATAAAGAGTAATATAGTTTCTATTTATACTTTTATAGTTTTTTTAATATTCTTGTTTCTACTTAATGAGAGATTATACCTCAGTTACGGTGAACACTCTGGCATATACAATTCATATGTATCAATGATAATTGTTCTTGCATTATTATTAGGTTGCTTTTTTTGTAAAACAGTTTTCTCGTTACAAGAAATAATCTTATTTATCTTGATCGTATCTTTAATTACGCTTAATGGTGTTGTGAAAAATGGTTATATCGAGGAAACAGCCCGATACTTAATTAACTTAAGTATTATATTTTTGAGTTCTAAATTTCATTTTTCTTCTTTGCCTACTTTAGCTAAAATTATTATCATTGACGGCCTTGTGTGCCATTATTTGTTTCCAACATCATTTATTGGTGAAAGAGCTACAGGTTTTTTTCTTACAACACCGACAAATTTTTCACTAATTATTCTAATATCAATAGTGATAATAATAGAGAGTATGAAACATACTAATCAATCTTTTGAAAGTGTTCTATTTTTCTGTTTAGTGTCATTATATCTCATATATGCTTCAGAAACTAGGAGTGTATTACTGTTTTTCGTTCTGTATTTGTTTTACAAATTAGTCAGACAGGCATATAGAAGTGAAAGTAAAGGATTAAGAATTCTCGTAATAGCCCTTTTTCTTTTGATAATACCTTTTTCATATTCCTTTGTATTACAGTTGGTAAACCAGAGAACTGATGGTTACGCTAGTACAAGTACTAGGTTACTCTTATATGAAGCTATTCTAACGAATTTGCGGAATCATCCAGTATCTTGGTTTTTTGGAAATGGTACTGGAACAGCATATAATCTTACTATTTCAATGATAGGTATAAAATTTCCGCCTCATTTTGATTTTCTGGCGATACTCCATGATCTTGGAATTGTAATGATAATAGGTGGTACATTTTTTTTTAAGAGGATATATAATCATTTATACTTAGTAGTAATTGGTCTTGTAATTCTAGCCAATTTTCATAACTTGATTTTTTTTCCTATAGGTTTAACTTATATTTGTATGCTGTGGAGTTACTTGGATTATTTGAATGATTTATAATTTACAAATTATTTTGTAGGAATAGAGATGTAATTTATCATACAGAGTAATCTCAACTAAGCAGGATAAACTCTACTATCTGACTCTTACAACCAATTCTCTTCAATTTAGCGTTTAAAGTTGAAAGAAAGGCTTTAATGCGGCTAAAAGTTGGTATAATTCTATATATGGGTAGTTCTTTTATTTTTTAAGACCAGCTCCTTCTTTTTCTGCTATAGTAACCAAAAACCTGAAAGGCCTCCAACATGAAAAAAATCATCGCAGGAATTCTATCATTGATTGCCAGCTATGGCATTATATACTATTTGGTTATGCCGACATTGATGCATTATCCGCGCTTGGCGGGGATGATGCATCGTTTTGTTTATACGGATGAGGCGCTTTGGGCGTTCTTGTTTTTGAGTTTGTGGTTGTTCTATATTCAGTGGGAGCGGCGGGAGCTTTGGTCGGTGTATGTGTATTTGTTTTATAGTGTGTATGCGCTGCTGATGTTCATCGTGCTGTTCACGAAGGCGGAGCAGTATCATGCGTTGAATTTGGATATTCGACAAGTACCATTGCAGTCGCAGGCGGCAGTGATTGAGTTTGTATTGAACATTGGCTACTTTATTCCGCTGGGGATCTTGTATGGGATGCGTGCGAAGTTGTGGGAAGCGGTCGTGTTGGCGTTGGTGACGATCTTGGGGATCGAGACGCTGCAGTATGTTTTCTACCTGGGAACCTTCGACATCTGGGATATTTTGACGAACTTTGCTGGTTGCATGGCTGGCTATGGGTTGTGCATGAAATTAAAAAGGCAATTTGAAAAAGGTTAAGCCATTGCGGCTTAACCTTTTAGTGTGCCTGCCGTGATAAGCGGCTGCGAATGTCTGTGAATTTTTCTATTTCAACTCCAACGTCAAATCATAAATATGGTTTGCATTAGTATCGCTGGTGTCTTCGGTTGTATACTTCCCGCTGAATCTTATTCTTACCTGATTGATGTCTTTAACGGAATCTAATTCGGTAAGCGGGTAAGCTGCGTAGCCTTCCACTTGGCTGCCGGGGGTTAGGTTGTCGGCGAAATGATCGAATTCGTATAGTCCGCTTTCTTTCACTTCCGTATTGGTTTCAATAGTCCCCAGCTCTGGGAAAAGGCTTAGGTCTCTTTCGGCGTTATTGATGGTATAGTGTGCCACGATGAAGCCGGGAAATTTCTTTCCTGAGAAGTTTTCGTAATTATCAAGCTTGAGTACGGACACTTCGTCGATGCTGACAGTCACACCGGACCAGGTATTGTCCGACCAGGAAACTGGATAGTCCTTTTGGGCAACTACCTCGGCTTCTTTCGCGCCATTATTAGTCGCCAGCTTGCTGTATTTTTCGTGGTTCACCAGCAGATCTTCTTCTTTTACCTGGCTGGTCTCGGTTGCGTCGGTTGAGCTATCTTTAGTCCCTTCATTGTCCCCATCACATGCACCTAATAACAAGCTGCAGCTTAATACCAATCCTAATTTTAGTAACTTTTTCATTATATCCCTGCTTCCATTTGTTTCTTACATTGTATCATTTATAAAGGATGTAAAAAATGGGGCGTGGGAGTAAATCTTATTTTTATTAGCTAAATGACGATCATGACGTATAGTGTGTTTAAAAATTCCGGTCATCTTTCTCCTAGAATAACCATCAAATCACCCGCTATCGCCGCCTCAACTATGATAAAATGTACCCATAAGCAGTTGATAGGGGGAGAAAAAATGACGGAGGGCTTTACCTTTCGAGAGTTGGAGATGTTGCCGGTATCGGTCACGCTGAGTTCTGAGGAAATTAAGAAGAAGATGACCTTCGAGGGTGCGATCACTCATGAGGACTTGAAAAATGTCAGCTTCGACTATTTCATGATGACTAAGCATGACTTGGAAGAATTGTTGGAGAAACTTGGGCCGATCGATCAAGACAAACCGGCGTTGTATCAGATTAAGGGTTCGCTGATTTCCAGCCGTTTAAAAAATGAAGTGGTGGAGGGCTATTATTTGCCGACACAATGGGGCTTCATGCGGGTAAATTTATTTGAAGAGTAGGAGTCGTCGTAACGGACGCTCCTCTTTTTATTGCACCCGACACTCAATCCCAAACTCTTCAATCACCGCTTTGTACTCATCCAAATCCTCAGTATGCAGCTGCGGAATATCCTTCAAGGCATAGTCGCGATCCAAGTAGGTATACTTCTGCTCGCCAAACTGATGAAACGGCAGCAGCTCCACCTTCTGAATGCCCATCTGATTAAACAACCGGGCAAAACCAGCCGCATCCTCCAGCTGATCATTAAACATCGGAATCACCGGCACTCGCACAATCAGCTCCAGATCCTTTTTCAACGCCAACGCCAAATTATCTAGCACCGGTCGCAATGATGTACCAACACCAGCTTTGTGCTTCTCCTCATCGTAGTGCTTCACATCCAAAAACAGCATATCTACTTGTTCAATGTAGCGTTCAAAGACCTCGCGCCGAGCAAAAGCCGTCGTTTCGCTAGCGGTATGAATTCCTTTCTCTTTTAATTGCCGCAGCAGCTCTGTCGCAAAGTCCGCCTGATACAGCACTTCACCGCCAGAAAGAGTCACGCCGCCACCGGATTCTTCGTAAAAAGGTTCATCCTGCATCACTTCAGCGATGATCTCCTCGATGCTTTTGTATTCCCCCACAGTGGTATACGCCTTTTTTTGATTGTCCCACATTTGTTCTGGCTTGCCGTTTTGCGATTCTGGGTTGGAGCACCAGAAGCAGCGCAGGGGGCAGCCCTTAAAGAAGACCACCGTGCGGATGCCGGGGCCGTCGTGGAGGCTGAATTTTTGGATATTGAAGATGCATGCTTTCTCCATTTAAAAGAAACTCCCTTCTTGTCACCTACAGTTTAGCAGAAAAATATCGTTACGTAAATACAATTAGTTACGAACGAAACTGAAAAACTAACCTCTAATTGTGACAGAAACCAGAATATGGTACACTAAATTCAAAACAAAGGAGGATTCTATGTCAAGAGAAGAAGATATTATTTCGATCGTAAGTCAAAAGAAGAAAATCGAAGTCAATCAGCTGTCTGAGCTGTTGAATGTTTCTAAAGTGACGGTTCGAAAAGACCTGGACAAGCTAGAAGCCCGCGGAATTATTCACCGCCAGCATGGCTATGCGCTGCTGAATAATTCTGATGATATAAATTACCGTCTGGCCCACAACTACGACCTGAAGCGCAAGATTGCTTTGGAAGCCGCCAAGATTGTGGATGATGGCGAGATTGTGATGATCGAGTCTGGCTCCACCTGTGCTTTATTGGCCGAGGAGCTGGCCTTCAACCGCAACGAGATCACGATTATTACCAATTCCTGCTTCATTGCTTCCTATATAAGAAAAGCCGAATCAGTGAAGGTGATTTTACTAGGTGGGGAATACCAGAAGGAATCGCAAGTCAACGTTGGTCCCCTGGTGAAAAAAGTCGTCAGCGAATTTTACGTAGATAAGCTGTTTGTGGGAATCGACGGCTTTGATGAAAAGCGGGGCTTCACTGGCAGCGACATTACCCGTTGCGATACCACCAGAACCTTGGCGACTGCAGCGAAACAAACCATCGTCCTGACTGACTCCAGCAAGTTTACCCAAAACGGTGTGATCTCAGAGTTTGGCTTTGATGAAGTCAGCAAAGTCTTCACCGACAGTGGCATTCCCGAAGACAGCGCAGCCTTCCTAAAAGAAAAACAAATCGAAGTCTCTGCCGTATAAAAGTAGGCGAGGGTCATTTCATTCAAGAATAGAAGCACAGTCCGGTAGTAAACCATTGTTTGCTGCCGGATTTTTTTGATCTATTCACTATTCTGCAGCTGAGTAGGCTTCACCAGCGTAAAGGACTAAATCATCCGAAAACTGCACACTTGTGCAGTTTTTATAAAAGAAACGATTCTCTCGGATTTCGATTGACCGTGCAAGCCTTCACATGATATTATAGTTACGAAAGAAGTTATTATTTATTTCGAACGTAAATAGGAGGAAGCGCGATGACTACCCAAGTAAAGGAAAGAACTGAAGAGCAGCAACCGTATTTTGGCCGTTTAACCGATCGGATGAATGAGTATCGGGAGTCGGTCCTCACCAAGAAGCCGTACATCTGTGCCGAACGGGCATTGTTAGCCACAGAAGCCTACCAAGAATACCAAAATCAGCCAAACGACATGAAACGGGCCCTGATGCTGAAGAACATTTTGGAAAAGATGTCCATCTACATTGAAGATGAGACCTTGATCGTCGGCAACCAGGCGGCTTCCAACAAGGATGCGCCGATCTTCCCTGAGTACACGCTGGAATTTGTCATGAATGAGCTGGATTTGTTCGATCAGCGAGATGGCGATGTCTTCTATATTACTGAGCAGACCAAAGAGGATTTGCGTTCGATTGCCCCATTTTGGGAAAATAATAACCTTCGGGCCAAAGCGGGGGCCTTATTGCCTGACGAAGTATCTGTCTTCATGGAGACCGGCTTCTTCGGGATGGAAGGGAAAATGAATTCCGGCGATGCCCATTTGGCGGTGAACTATCAAGAGATGCTGAAAGTCGGCTTGAAGGGCTACAAAGAACGGGCGCTGAAGGAAAAAGCCGCCTTGGATCTAACTCAGCCGGAAAGCATCAAAAAATACCATTTCTACAATTCAGTGGTCATCGTGCTGGATGCGGTGAAGACTTATGCTGAGCGTTTTTCAGCTTTAGCCAAAGAACAAGCGGCCACGGCTGAGCCAAAACGCCAAGCAGAGCTGTTGGAAATCAGCCGTATTTGCGCCAAGGTTCCTTATGAACCAGCGGAAACCTTCCAAGAAGCGATCCAAGCTGTGTGGTTTATCCAATTAATTTTACAAATCGAATCCAATGGTCACTCGCTATCATATGGCCGTTTCGACCAATACATGTACCCTTATATGAAGGCGGACCTGGAAAGCGGCCGCAGCACCGAAGCGGAAATGGTGGAGCTGTTAACCAACCTGTGGATCAAGACACTGACAGTCAATAAAGTCCGCAGCCAAGCCCATACCTTCAGCAGTGCCGGCAGTCCGCTGTACCAAAATGTCACCGTTGGCGGCCAAACTCGCGATAAAAAAGATGTGGTAAATGACCTGTCTTACCTAGTCTTGCGCAGTGTTGCCCAAACGAAATTACCGCAGCCGAACTTGACTGTCCGTTATCATTCTGGCTTGGATGCCCGTTTCATGAATGAATGTATCGAAGTGATGAAGCTGGGCTTTGGGATGCCGGCCTTTAACAATGACGAGATCATTATTCCATCCTTCAAGAAGATCGGGGTTACCGAAGAGGATGCCTACGATTACAGCGCCATCGGCTGTGTCGAGACCGCGGTGCCTGGCAAGTGGGGTTATCGTTGTACCGGGATGAGCTACATGAACTTCCCGAAAATTTTGATGATCGCCATGAACGACGGCATCGATCCGGTGTCCGGCAAACGCTTTGTCAAAGGCTACGGCCATTTCAAGGATATGCATTCCTATGAAGAGCTGCAGGCCGCTTGGGACAAAACCGTCCGCGAGTTGACTCGCATGAGTGTCATCGTGGAAAATGCTATCGACCTAGGATTAGAGCAGGAAGTACCAGATATTCTGTGTTCAGCCTTGACGGAAGACTGTATCGGACGGGGTAAAACCTTGAAAGAAGGCGGCGCCGTGTACGATTTCATTTCCGGCCTGCAAGTAGGGATCGCCAACCTGGCCGATTCACTAGCAGCCATCAAGCAGTTGGTTTATGAAGAAAAACGCGTCACCCAAGACGAACTGTGGGAAGCTTTGATGACCGACTACGGCAGCCAGCGCAGCAAAGAAATTCAAGAAATGATCCTAAATGAAGTACCAAAATACGGCAACGACAACGATTATACCGATCATTTGGTGACGGATGCTTACGACAGCTATATTGAAGAAGTCAAAAAGTATCCCAATACTCGTTTCGGTCGCGGACCCATCGGCGGCACCCGCTACTCAGGTACGTCGTCCATTTCCGCCAATGTCGGACAAGGCCGCGGCACTATGGCAACACCGGATGGCCGTAACGCCTGGGTTCCGTTAGCAGAAGGCTGTTCACCGTCTCATAACATGGACAAAAACGGCCCAACTGCCGTACTGAAAACTGTCTCCAAGCTAAGAACCGATGAAATCATCGGCGGAGTGCTGCTGAATCAAAAGGTAAACCCGCAAACCTTAGCCAAAGAAGAAGACAAACAAAAATTGATCATGCTGCTGCGGGCCTTCTTCAACAAGCTCCACGGCTACCACATTCAATACAACGTCGTTTCACGGGAAACACTAATCGATGCCCAAAAGCATCCCGAAAAACACCGCGACCTAATCGTCCGGGTTGCCGGCTACTCCGCCTTCTTTAATGTCCTGTCGAAAGCCACACAAGACGACATTATCGAACGGACTGAGCATGTGATTTAAAATGAGATTGGATCATCCTTCTGAGGAGGGATGGTCTTTTTTTGGTTTAGAGCAGGTCTTTCACTTAAATAGATCACTTTACTCCGAATCTTGGGAACACGAAAAGCTGGAAATAATCCTGGAGATGGTAGCAACTACACCTTTTGATGGCATCTACAAAACGCCGCTAATTTACACAACTGAGGATGGCTACAAGATCAATATTGTAGACGTGAATGATATTTTGATTGATCGAATAAAGGGTCTTGTTCAGTGGAACTACAAAGACTACAATGAGTGGGTTTTGGAACTAATTGAAAGCTATAAACAAGAATTAGATGTCCCATACTTAATAGAAAACCTTGAAGCAGAAGAGCTCAAAGTTCTAGAAGAGTATATCCAAACAATTCAAGACAGATCATCTTTTTATAGTAAACGATATTATGCTAAAAAGTTGTTGGATTCTCGGAACATTGTATACTCAGAGTTTGAAGAGGAGGAACTTTATTATTTAGCGTTTCCTTTAAATGGTCCTGCTAAGGATGAACTCGGTCCGTATATTGGATTGCTGCTTAAGACATACCTGGCTGTACTGATGTATAATGTAGATGAAGAGACATTTGAACCAGTTGATGCTGTGACAGCTGGTGAAATGTTAGTTAATTCATCCAACAAATATGGAGAACCTTTCCAAACAATTACTGAAGTCTTCGAAAATATGGAGAGTGAGACATTATGAAAATAAATAAAGAAAAAGTTCGTGCTGTATCTGAAAAAGACCAAAAGATCAGTACCGCAGGCATACTTATGGCCTGCAAATTCAAAAATATGGAGAAAAAACCCCGCAATCCCGAAGAAGCTGAACTGCTCAAAAAATTCGAAAAGAAACGCAACGGTTTTAAAATTGGCAATATTTGATATGCATTTACTCTAGCAAATTATAAAATCAGTACTTAGTTTGATGCATTTGATGCAAACTAAGTACTGATCTTTTTGTTCAGCTAGATTTTTCTTACACTTAACTTTTTTGTAGATCTTGTAATCTTGCAACAGTCAGTCCAGTAACATCAGTGATAACATCCAGTGGCAATCCTTTTTCCAACATATTCAAAGCGATCTCTACCGCTTTCCTATCAGCGCCTTCTTCAAGTCCATCTTCCCAAGCATAAGCAATCTCAGCATCCTTAATTGATAGTGCTTTGTTAATCTTCATGATCATCGTTCGCTCCTCCTGCTATCGCTAATCTTGAAATTTATAGCAACAAAACATCGCAATGTTCAGCTTAAACTTTTTTTAACTCTGAAACTTGATCAACAGTTAATCCAGTAACATCAGTGATAACATCCAGCGGCAACCCTTTTTCCAACATATTCAAAGCAATCTCTACCGTTTTCCTATCAGCGCCTTCTTCAAGTCCATCTTCCCATGCATAAGCAATTTCAGCATCCTTAATCGCTTGTGCTTTGTCAACTCTCATAGTCATCGCTTGTTCATCCCTTTCCATTGAGTGATAATCTGTTATCCGTTGTGCATCTTTCAAATAATCGGGGGCCTCAACACTGACTTCACCAGTATTGAAAAATCGTTGCCAATGATAAGCAGCGCTGGATTGTTCAATGTTCACATTCGTCAAACTGAAAAAACAAAGCGTCAAGATTCTCTGCTTCCGCTTGTTCAAAAAAGGTTTGTAAGTCTTGTCGTTCCGCAAACTAAAGGTCTGAATGGCATCATCGTCTACTTCAAATAAATCAAAACCAAGGATATTGATCCCATAAACTGGACACAAGGCTGAATAATTATTCTTCTTAATATAAGTCTTGGCCTTTTTGTCTCCGTAAGGGGAAGCGTAAACTTTCGACAAATAGAAAACCGCCCGTTCTTCAAAGAAATAATGAGGGTGTACCAGCATCTCGATCGTCACCTGAGTGCCATCTTCGGCTACAGCCAGAACATCGACTTCCGTACGCAGCAGCTTCGTTTTTTTCAAAGACTTCTTGTAACTATCAATATGATACGTCTCTCGTGGCTTTAGGGTCTTAAACTCTTTGCCTAAAATATCTCGGACAAAAGCCTTTAGAATGTGTCCAGAATCCTGACTGGTCATTAACTTGCGGAACAATAAATCGTTAGTTGGAGTTATCTTCGGTACGTTTTTCATCTAATTCTCCTCTACTTTCTGCAGATAGAGAATTTTTCACCATTAGTATACCACGGCACCACATTCTCTATCAAAATTTGCTTCTAATACAAGGTACGTAAAAAAAGCGAATTTGCTCGAAGAAAGCTGCATTATTTCAATTCCTTTGAAATAATGCTAGGGTGTCTGGCAGGAGCGGCTGCTTTTCCGACAAACGGCTCATTACCAATCCTCTGAGCAGCAGTTTTCTTAATCTTCTTCAAACGAGTAGCCACCATGAATTTTAAAAGATCTGAAGCGTTACTTAGTTACATTAGCGTTACTACATAATATATTGTATAATACAGTAAAGAGAGAGGAGTGATGAGATGCTTACTGCAAAATCTAGACTGCAAGGAAGTTCTGTAGTTATTACACTACCTTCTACTAATGGAGTTAAACCTTCTGCCAACAAAGAATACATTGTTGTGTATTCAGATGACGGAACGATTACATTAGTTCCAAAAATCGACGATCCGTTTGCCGGCGGCGAAGAAGGCGATTTTTATGAACCTGATGAATGGTCGGATTTATCACCCAGAGGGAGAGAAGTTTGGTAATGAAAGAAGAAAAAAGGTACATTCCCAAAAAGGGAGATCTTGTTTGGATTGATTTTGATCCTTCTGCTGGCAAGGAAATTCGGAAAAGAAGACCAGGCCTAATTGTTTCTAGATATGAGTTCAATCGGCGGACAATGTTTGCCGTAGTTTGTCCAATCACTTCTACTGTCAGGAATAATCCTACACGATATACGCTTCCAGAAGAACTAGAATTGCAAGGACAAGTCCTTATTTCACAGTTGAAATCTCTTGATTTTACTGAACGTAAGATTAAACTGGTTGAGCGTCTGCCAATCCAAGACCTAGCGAAAATTGATCAAGTTATTGACTATATCTTCAAAGAGGGAATAGATAGGTAACTTCAACAAAAATAGCTAAAGTCCATTGATGATTTTTCTTCTTTTCTGACCTCATTAGGTTTAAAAAAGCTGAACTAGACCACCTACGAAGAACAAAAAATCTTTGCCGGTTTTTTTGTACCTTGAATTATCCATCAGGCCTTCATCGCCCATCCGCTATAGATGAGTGATGAAGTTTTTTTGTTTTGGCTATTCGTGCCCTAACTCAATAACAAATAAGCTCCTATACAGCCTAAGAGCGTTACACTCTCTAAAATTATGTAATTGTCAAAGATCGAATTGACCACCTGCGAAGTGCCCAACCTTCGCAGGTGTCAGCGTCATGGATCATGATCATCTAACCAATGCTTGAACCAGGCGGTAACCAAGCCAACAATGATTGGCGCAATGATATATTGCAAAACGAAATACACATCACCACCTCCTTTCAAGGAGGATCATGATCCAGACAACTAGGATGTATTCCTACGCTAGGGAATGATTAAACCAGCGTCTAGCCTGTGGGCGGCTTAGTCGGGATTTTTCTTCTGTTTTTCCTTCGCTTTCCGTCGTTTTTTCCGCCGCTGCAGCATTTCTGCAAGGCTGAAGCTAGTGCTGGCTTTCTGTTTCAAGGATGGTTCCGGTGTTTCCTCCAATACTTCAGTTGTTTCGGTTTCTTTTGGCATCGTAAGAGAGACTTGGGGTACTGCTGGCAGTGCGCGATAGCTGCTTTGCGCCTTTAATTCTTCTAGTTTGCTTGGATCTGCTTCTTTAACAGGTACTTCATCTATCTGAACATCCAACTCAGGGACAGTCGGATGGAAATTTAACATCGGTTGGTTCATGACGATCGGTTCATCGGATGCACCGAAAAACTCATCGCCGGTAAAAACAGGGGTCTCAATTGTTTCGACAAACTTGGCACTAACGACTTCCTGGAACAAAGCAACGCCGTCTTTTTCAAAAATGGTCAAGGACGTTAACAGCTCCAGCGACTGTTTGATTTCGGCCGGGCTCAGGTCAGTATTGGGATCTTTCACACTGAAGGTATGCTTCTTGCCGGCACTGTTTAGAAAAGCACTGACGAGTTTAATCATTTCGTTTTCTCCTTTCAAAATTTTTTAGCGTAGGTGACAGGGCAGTAGCATCAATCGGTTCAGGTGGTTGTTGCTTCAAGTGAGAACAATTTGGCAATAGGTGACAAGATCATAGACTTGGCTTTCTCAATAAAATTCCGCACAGGGAACACTCTCAAGTGCACTTGCCGCCACTCGGCCGACTCGAAGTAATCCTGAAAGTAAAAAATAAATCGTTTCATCGTTTTGGTCGCCTTGGTTCGCATAAACAAATACTTCACTAAATCCTTTAATACCAAAGCAAACTCCTCCGCACCCAACTGGTAACGAACACGTAAGGCTAACAAAAGTTGGACGACCGTGGAGCTGTTTTGGGACTCCTGATAATATTCCGTAATGCGCTGCTCGATGGTACTCAATGACAAATTAAAAATCTGGTTGGGTGTGAAAGGTTGCTCTGGCATAATCATTTCTCCTCTTTTCTTTGTTTTGAGTTTATAGATACTTACACAAGCTGCAATAGAAGGCGATCCCCCAACTCCCATCGTTGTGCGCACGAACTAGTAACAACGGGAGTCGGCTGGATATCCTTATCCTATACACTTAACTCCTAACGACGTTTATAGGCAGCCAAGGTTTCTGCTTCTACATCAAAGATTGGTGTTTCAATGGTTTCTACAAATTTTGCACTAACAAGAGTTTCATAGGAACGGACGCCGTCTTTTTGAAACAGATTCAGTCCGATAAAATCAGTTAACAAGGTTTTGATTTGTGACGGTGTTTTGGTAGTATCCACATCTTTAAAGCTGATTGTCTGACTCTTGCCCATGGCGTTTCTAAAGTTCACGACTAATTTCTTCATGCTGGTCATCATACTTATTCAGCCCCCTCATTAAGATCTTTGGTGATGCGTGATTGCACAGTCATGATCACACTGTCAAAGCTGCTGCCAGCTTTGGACAGCTCCGCCATAATTTCTCCTAATCGAACGACCTCTGCTTCGGGTGGGTTATCAATCACATTTTGGAAATTGACTTTCTTCTGTTTGTCTTCGCCTTCCTGCTCGATTAATACTTGTAGTTTTGTTCCTAGTTTTTGTAACATCTGGGTTTCCTCCGTTTTCTATTTTGGGATTTTAAGTTTTATTTTTTGTTGCTGTGGTGTTGCCCCGGCCGGTGACTAAACAATAAAATATTTTTCTCCAAAACTCCATAGACGACTTAGGAAGGTGACACCCGACTTGTGCACCTCCAAATTTTGAGAAACCTTGATTTAACGGGATTTTGAAAATTTTGACCCGAAAAAAGGTGCACAAGTCGCAGGTGAATTCATGAGCACTTTTTTTACCCCAAATGACCCAAAAGTGCTAAAAACCTTGGTATATCAACAAATATTACCTTAAGGTTTTCTTAATAATTCCAGTTGAATTTTCAAAGCCGGAGGAATAAAAGACAAAAAAAGCAGCAGATACTCATCAAAAGATGAACATCTGCTGCTCTTAGTTTTGTTATTTATAATTTGGCTATTTCTTCTGTCAGCTGTCGAAAGGTCAATCCATCCCAATCGATGGCAAAGCGCTCGTTCATGAATTCATGTCGGATGCTTTCCAGCAAGAGAATGTGTCTGAACTGGTGAATATCAATCGGAAAAGCCTGCAGCAACACATGCTTGCTCAGCTGCTCCATGAATTTGGTATCTGGTACAGGCAGGACATCCAATGGTCGAGTGCACAAATTCTTTCCTAGCAATGGCAAATCACGCGTGAAGCAAGCCCAGATTAACAGGGCATTCGCCGCATATTTCATGATGGTCCGTTTACTTAATTTTACGATCAATCCAGGACCGGTGGCCATTTTGACATAGGTACGACCTTCATTCTCCCAAACATCAATAATATTCAAAGGATTCAGCCAAGTCGAATGATGGGGCGCATCCAATGGAAAAAGGACATACGTCGGATGCAACAGTGGAAGTTTTTGTTTCATAAAGCAGTTACTTCGCTGAATCACCTGTGTAGTTAACGAATAGTTGTACATCATTAAGATCTCTTCTTCATGAAGTAATGTGGATAGCGTTTTCATCCTTTTGTGACAAGAACCACCCTTGTAAAAGGTTAGTGTTTCGTTACGTTCAGGAAGAGGCAATACGGTGGAAACGGCTAATGGAATATCTTGTGGATAATAAGGCTGGGACTGTTTAAGCAACATTTCCCACTGGGAAGACCACTCATTAAGATCTACAAATACATTTATCTCGTCTGTTTTGCACATAATTGAACTATTCCTCACTTTTCATATTGCTAGATCTGTGGGGATTACAGTCATTGTGGAACTATTCTGTTCATTCACTGACGAAGAGCTTTTTCAACTCGAGTACTTGAAAAACTTCTAGCAGTCAACAGCTTTAACCAGCACCTCAAAAACATCCAAAAATGGAGTATCGGTCATTTGATCATCACTTTCAGGGCCCGAAAATGATTGATAGCAGCGTCTCGTCAAAACCTTTTCTACAGATAATTCCCGTCATGAACATACAACTCACAACGCTAGCAAACTTACTTTCGCACCGCTGAAGTAGCGGTACAAATGCAATTCTACAGTATCTTGAGGCCAGTTTAAAGTCATTTTTAAAAAAAACGCTTGTAGATTCATAGTGTAAAAGATTGATAAAGATGATTTTCTCATTTAAAAAGGCTCTTTAAGGCGTCTAATCTTAGAGTTTATCAACTATTATGTAATTTTTGTTTTATAATGATATTAACGGATGCTTAGGGGAAGCTTTTTTATGTACCGTTGGAAAAATAGGTCTGAATAACCGGTGTTATTTTTGGAGGAAATACTTTCTTGGTCTTACAAAAACCAAGGTATTCAGGTAAATACTAGTGAACTCAGAGTGTAATGTCTTCGTTTTTTTTATTTTTTGTAGTTATCCGGTAGTTTTATTATAGGATATGTCAAATAATTAAGCAATAAGTTTCAAAAAAATAATTGAAATGAAAAAATGACTCTGTTTTACTAGCCCTCTGAATAGAATAACAGATAGAAAAGTCTGCGAAACAGAAGATTCTTTAGACCGTCAAACAGACCGTCAAAAAACTGAAAGGAAGTGGGCATATGCGCCGCGGAGAAAACATTTATTATCGCAAGGACCGTCGTTGGGAGGGTCGTTATGTGGTTGGAAAAAAGGCTAATGGGAAGACCAAATATCGTTCGGTATATGGTAAAACTTTACAAGAAGTACGAGAGAAACTTTATCCTCTTAAGGTGAAATATCAGATTATTTTGAGGGACCAAGGGGAGGTCACGATTTCCTTCTACGAATGGGGCTATCAGTGGCTTCAAGAGGTGAAAGCTGGAATTAAACAGTCAACTTACACCAACTATGAATATAAATTAGTGCAATATGTTCTTTCAGAAATTGGAGAATATAGTTTGAATGAATTAGACGAAATTGCTGGAGAAAAATTATTAGAAAGCCTAAAAAAACGAGGGTTTGCTCCTTCAATGATCCAAGCCGTTTTTCGTATAACAAAACAGTGCATCAATCTAGCTATACGGAAAAAATTGATCAAAGAAAATCCATTTTCATTGATTAAACTACCCAAAATAGTGAAAGCAAAGGACCAAGCATTGACTAAGCCAGAGCAAAAACGCCTGGAAACAGCGGCATTATCAGCTGAAAAGGGAAGAGGGGTACCGACTTTACTAGGGCTTCATGCGGGCTTGCGAATTGGCGAAATCGCCGCTTTGACCTGGAAGGATGTTGATTTTAATAACAATTTGATCCACGTAAAAGCAACCTATCAACGGGTATTCAGTGTATTGGAGAAGCAAAAAACTGAATTGATTTACACCACTTCTAAGACAGCTACCTCTGTTCGCTCGATTCCAATGAGCAAAGGTTTGAGAAAACTTTTGTTGCAGCAAAAGGAACAAGCGACAGGTGAGTATGTGGCATCCAACAAGGATCAACCGATGGAACCACGTTTGTTGACGTATCATTTCCATCAGATTCGCCAAGCAGCGGATCTGCCGGAGGTTCATTTCCATCAATCGCGTCATACCTTTGCGACGCGCTGCTTGGAAAATGATGGAGACATCATGAGCGTCAGTGCTTTGATGGGCCACAGCTCTGCTAAGATGACTTTGGACACATATGCAGGCTCTACAATGGAGCAACGCGTCCTAATCGTCGATAAAATGGAGCAAGCAATAGGATAAAAGCGTTTTTAAAAATTTCCACTGGAATTTTGGGGTGGTTTTTTTTGCTTTTTTTTGGAAAAAGGCTGATTTTTGATAAAAGATGCCTCAAGAGGTAATTGGGAGATTTACAGGGCAATTTTTGCTGATTTTTGGGATGTTATTAAATTCAAGAAATTTCAGGTATCTAAGTGAATATCGTAAGCCGTCAGCCGCCGTCAACCCGGGGGCTTATTTTTCTGCGTCCTTAAGCCATTCTTGGGATATTTTCAGTTTTTATTAGTCTTTCTTAGTCTTTGTAAGACCAAGAAAAACCGTGCCCTAGCCGTTACCTAAAATTATAGCACTCAATAGGGTTTTGAGTCATGCAATGACTCGTTCATTAAGAAAAGAAAATTAAGTGAAAAAGTAAATGGGATTGTATTGGAGGAGGAGTCTGCATGTTTGGATTTGGCAAACAGAAGAAGGATACATATAAAGAACAGCCACAAGAGGATTATTTCTACGATGAGTACGATGCTGAAGGGTACGACGACGATTATGGATATGAGGGATATGCCGAGGATGGCTACAACCGACCAACAGAAAATCGCAGCGAATATGACCGCGGAGAACGTCGATCACGTGCTCGCACTGACAACTATTCAGACGCCGACTTTGAAGAATCGGCTGCTTCAAGAGAAGAACCTCGTGGTGAGAAAGAATCACCGCTGCAACAAGAGGTAGACCGTCTAAGTGAAACGGTAACCCAGTTGAAGCATCAGCTGGAAGTGAAGCAAACAGAGCTGACCACCATGGCAACGACATTAACCGAAAAAGATCAACAGCTGCAGGATTTGCAGGCTGAAAAAGATAAACAAATTCAACTGTTGATGGATCAGTTGGATCAAAGTACTAAGCAGCTGAACCAAACCGAACAAACACAATCCGAAGCTTTGGCGGCAGCGCAAAAAGAAATCGCGGAGCTGAAAAGAGCCCAAGCTGCCAGCGAAGGAATGAAAGATGAACTAGCAAATATCTTAGTGGAATCTAAGAAGCAAGAAAAACAAATCCTGGAACGGGCCGAGTATGAAGCTAACGGCATTCGTAATCAGGCTCAACAAGACGCCGATCAAATGCTTCACGATTCAGCATTGGAGCTACGGGTAATGAAGCAAGAAATCAAGAACTATCGCAAACGCCTGCGAGTGGTCCAAGAGGAAACAGCACAATTCTTCGTCAAATTATTAGCGAATAGCGACACTCTGCTAGATGAAGAGTAATAGAAGGGATGAACCGCAGTGAGAGCATTCAATAGTCAAATTACACTGTATCCCACACCAGCACCAAAAATGAAAGAAGAACTGGCAAGTACTGAACTTTTAGTAGCGATTGAAAAATCTTGCGAATACTTATATGCACCAAAAGGAAGCTTAAGTGAAGGTCAACGTGAGAAGATCTGCAATCACTTCCAGCAGCTCTTCCAATGGATGGATGGCAGCTATCATTTGGAGCTGTTATTAGAACCAGGCGAGTTCGATTGGCCTAGCTTTTACCAGTCAATGAAACAATTCTTTCCCCAGTTTGCTTGGCTAAAAGCTCAAACGGATGGATCGAAGTATGGCAAGCAAGTCTATCGCTTCGATTTTGTCCCGTTGGTGTTCCGCAAAAGCGGATTTCCCTTTGCGGTTCATTTAGAAGAAAGCTTGGCGCAACAATTCGCCATGTCGGCTGAAGAAGCCTTAAAGCATGGCGAGCAGCTGATTCGAGAATTGGCCGAACAGAATTTTTCAACGAATAAGAAACCAGAAAAAGTTCAGCCTCCAATAAAACAAGCAGAAGAAAAAATACAAGAAGTCGCCAACTCAATGGACTTGGTCCAAAAAGAAGAAGTGAATCAGGAAAATCAAAGTAAAGCGCGACTAAGAGCAGTTAATCAAAAGCTGGAAATGGTGATTGAAAAACTGGAGCTTTCAATGCTTTACAGCGGCATCCAATACTTCGATCAAGAACACAAAGAAGAAGGCGACTGGGATAAACGAATCAAGATTAGTCTTCGCGAATATACCTATTTGTTGCAGAAGGGTAAATTCCTAGAACAAATGTGGAACTTAAATGGAGAGCTAGTTAATAAAACCGAAAAGATGACAGTGACAGGCAATAAGTTGGTCTACGAACGAGATCAAGTGAAGGAAATCAAAGCCAATTTATCTGCACGAGATATTCACTTCGTCATTTACGAGTGCCAAGTAATTGAATCACGAGCCAAAGTACACGCTCGTCCATGGTTTAGAAAGCCTTACGTAAAACTAATGAAGATGGACTACGACAACCTGCTAAGTAAGGCTGCCTATTTTGATTTGCTTCAAGGCGAAAGTTCATTGCTGGAAAAGATGGTTAGAGAACAAAAGGATGCACCGGCTAAAAACGCTGAGGAGGTTGGCTGAGGCAGAAGGTTCAAGCCTTTCTATCAATGGCCGATTCCGGTAAAGCTAGCCACGACTTTTGCACTTTCTTACTTACTATTTTTCGGCATGTTTCGAGCGTATCACTGGGCATACCCGAAATATTTTGTCAGCGGGGAATCCATGTTTCCAACCTATAAAGAAGAGGAAGTGATCCAAATTATCTCACATGGCAAACCGAAACGATTCGATGTGGTAGTCTTGCGACCGCCAGAAAATCCAAAAGGACGCTACCTCAAACGAGTGATTGGTCTTCCTGGTGAACGAATCAATTATCGAGGCGGCAAATTATTTGTCAACGAACAAATGGTAAACGATCCATTCGGCAAGGAAACAGAAGATTTCAACTGGGGTAAATTTTCCATCGATCCGATTCCCGAAGGGTACTACTTCATCTTAGGAGACAATCGCTCGGTGTCCCAGGACAGTCGCCACTTCGGATTAATTACACGGCGACAAATTTTAGGCATCGTCCAAGAGGGGATTATCAAGTAAATGAAGTCATTACAAGAAAAAATCGAATGGTACACCTTTTGGTATTGGGTCTACTGGCTCTTCTCTTTGGTGGTTCTGCTAGGTGTGTTGGTGCTAGGTATTTTTTTCTACTTCACGGATTTTCAAGAAGTAGTCACAGTCAGCCAATTGTTCTTATTAATGTTGTTGATGATGCTAGCTATTTATTTGCGAATGACCGCACTGCATTACCACACGATCTTGATGGACTTGAAGAAAATGGCTGCTAGACCCAAACGTCCCAGACCGCGACCGCAGGAGAGGCGGCCAAGTAATGAAGGATAAGAAAATTCTCTTATTAATCGTAGTAAACATTTTTTTGTTGGCCGGCTGCCAAGCAACAGTCAAACAATCAGTCAAAGCTGAGACGTTAGAATCCAGTTCACTTCAACAGGAAATGAACCAAAGTGAACCGATTCTATCGTCATTAGAAGGAAGTAATGAGTCGGAGGAGTCAGCTCCGATGCAAGTTTCTTCTATTAAAGAGGAACGGAAACAAGTTTCTGAAAGTTCAGAAGGTTCTGAATCATCGGTAGTAAATGAGTCTTCCACTGACTTAGCGAAAGCGACAGAAGGGTCTAAGGAAGAAATAGCAAAGGTAGTTCAACCGCCTGTCACGAGCGCAAAGGTCGAAGAGAATTATCAGTTTTCTGTGGTGAAAAATCAGACGACGGATGAATTTATTCAAACCATTGGAAAAGATGCCCAGCAGATTGCATGGGACAACGGACTTTATGCTTCAGTGATGATTGCTCAAGCAATCTTAGAAACCGGATCAGGCAATAGCCATTTAGGCCGACCACCATATCATAACTTATTTGGGATTAAAGGCAGTTATCAAGGAAAAGAAGTCAGCTTTAATACTCAAGAAGACAAAGGCAATGGCCAGTTGTATACGATCAACTCAGCGTTTCGTCAATATCCCCGCTATAAAGAATCACTAGAGGATTATGCAGCACTTTTGAAAAATGGGTTGTCGGGGAATCCGGGATTTTATCAAGGTACTTGGAAAGAACATGCAGCTACATATCAAGAAGCAGCTAAGTCATTAACAGGGAAATACGCGACAGATACTTCTTATGATAAGAAGTTAAACGCTTTGGTCGAAACCTATGAGCTAACGAGCTTTGATCAGGAACCCAATAAAGAAAAGGAAACTTCAAGTGATTCCAGCGAAACAATAAATACGCAGCAAACCACCAAAGAATCAACTAGTTCCGATAGTTATTCCAGTGGAAAGAAGCAGTCAATAGTGAGTGAAACGAGACAAGAAGCAGTGGTGATATCACCAATCACGCAACGACCAGCCAAACAAGTAGCTGGCAATCAAATTGTGGAATGAAAGAGGGGGCAGGATGACTAGACCAAGAGAAGATCGCAGACGAGATTACCGGGAACCGCCTTCTCGTTATCGAGATGATCCAGAATTCCGACCACCACCTTCCAATCAACGACCAGCACGACGTTATCGAGAAGAAGATGAGTATTACTATGACGATCGAGATCGTTATAACGAGCCAAGGCGAGAATATCCGCCACCTCGACGGCCGCAACCGAGAGCACAGGATCGTTATGATCCTAGAGATCGGCCGCCAAGGAATCCAAATCCTCGGCCGTATAATGCTCGACCGACGGGTGATTCAAAAAACCAAAGGCCGATGCCGCCAAGACCCAGACCGTATCCGAATCCTAGAGCTCCGAGATCCGACGAGCGGTATTCACTAGAACAGGCAAAGAGATCAACCAGTCGCAAGGTCTTCTTGTTTATCTATAATTTGTTTTTCTACATCCTGACGATTGGCATTATCTTGAGCGCCGTGATGTTTTCCTTTAGTGAAAAATCTGATGCAGCTATCTTAGGACATCGCTTCTATCAAGTCTTAACCGATTCGATGGCACCGCAAGAGGATTCACCAAGCGGCGGTTTTTATTCAGGTGACATCGTGATCGTCAAGCTGATGAACGGCAGTGATGTGAAAGAAGGCGATATTGTCACCTTTCAAGTGGGAGAAGAAGATCGTTACCTGACCCATAGAATGGTGGAGCGATTAGATGAATTAAACGGGGAAGAAGGAGATTTCATTATCACCAAAGGGGATGCCAATGCGACACCCGATCCACCGATATCGGCAGATCGCGTATTTGGCAAGGTGACCTTTGTCATTCCCAAAATGGGCAGTGTCTTGAATTTTATCCAAGAGAATCTGTGGCTGTGCATCGTCTGTGTATTGTCCACCTTTGGCTTCTTTTTAGTGTTGAAGGCCTACTTCTTACAACCGGAAAAACGAGCAAGACCAACGAAATATCCAAAAGGGGTATAACCATTTGTGTTCGTCAAATGATTATATATAAAAAATATTTAGGGGGAGAAAAGAAATGAAGGAAAGTAAAAAGAAAAAGCTGCTGGCAGCAGCGGCAGCACTTGCAATTATTGCAGTGTTATCGGGGACGTTTGCCTGGTTGACCTATCAAGATCAACGAATCAACCGTGCCTCTTCAGC
>NZ_JAFREM010000006.1:90313-90959 GCF_017377575.1 Candidatus Enterococcus moelleringii | reverse complement strand
TAATCAAGGAGAATCCTTTTGCCTTCATTCAACTGCCAAAGGTTGAGAAGCGTAAGAACCAATCCCTGACTAAACAGGAACAAAAACGCTTAGAGACAGCGGCAATGGAAGACAAAAAAGGGCGAGGAATTCCCGTGCTGTTGGCGCTGCACGCCGGTTTGCGGATTGGCGAAATCGCTGCCTTATCCTGGAAGGACATCGATTTTGAGAATAACCTGATCCATGTTCGAGCTACGTATCAACGGGTTTTCAGCTTGTTGGAAGGGCAGAAAACGGAGTTGATTTACACCAGCTCTAAGACAGCTTCATCTACACGTTCGGTTCCTATGAGCCAAGGCTTGAAGCAGCTTTTGTTGCAACAGAAGCTGAAAGCAACGGGTAAATATGTGGTTACCAACAAGGACAAACCCTTGGAACCACGGCTTTTAACGTACCATTTCCATCAAATTCGTGCGGCTGCCGGTCTGCCTGAGACGCATTTCCATCAGCTGCGTCATACCTTTGCGACCCGCTGCTTGGAAAGCAAAGGCGACATTATGAGTGTGAGCAACATGCTTGGGCATAGCTCAACTCAGATGACCTTGGACACTTATGCGGGTTCTGTGATGGAACAGCGCATCCAAGTAATCGCACAAATGGAAGAATC
>NZ_JAFREM010000006.1:0-90213 GCF_017377575.1 Candidatus Enterococcus moelleringii | reverse complement strand
CAGCTCCCGTCAAGCGGGGGCTCTTTTTTATTGGTATGACAGTCTTTTTAGCGGGCTTCTTGGTCTTTTCAAGACCAAGATAAAGACCGGGCAAATTTTACCGTCAGTAAAAATTATAGCACGGGTGGGAGAGGGAGTCATTAAATGGCGGCTTATTAACAAAGATAATCAAGTGAAAAAGGAAACGGATTGTATTGGAGGAGGAGCCTGCATGTTTGGATTTGGCAAACAGAAAAAAGAAGCGTATCAAGACCCGCAACAAGAGGAATATTTCTACGATGAGTACGATGCCGAAGGGTACGAGGATGATTATGGGTATGAGACCTATTCCGAAGAGGGCTATGACCGTGGCGAACGGCGTGCACGTACCCGCAATGATGCTGAATTTGATGAAGGGGCGGCGCCATCTAGAGAAGATCTTCGGGTACCGACTGAATCACCGCTTCAACAAGAAGTCGATCGTTTAGAAGAAACGGTGGCTCAGCTGAAGCATCAGCTGGAGGTCAAGCAGACTGAGCTGACAACGATGGCAACGACTCTAACCGAAAAAGATCAACTGCTGCAAGACCAACAAGCAGATAAGGAACAACAGCTGCAGAATCTGAAAGCAGAAAAAGAGCAGCAAATTCAAAACCTGCAAGCTGGTAATGAGCAGCAAATTCAAAATCTGCAGACAGAGAAAGACAAACAAATCCAATTATTGATGGATCAATTGGATCAAAGCACTAAGCAGCTGAATCAAACTGAGCAGACCCAAGCAGAAGCTTTAGCAGCGGCACAAAAAGAAATCAAAGAACTCAAACAAGCGCAAGAAGCGAATGAAGCCATGAAGGATGAACTGGCGGGCATCTTAGTGCAATCGAAGAAACAAGAACGACAAATTTTAGAACGTGCGGAATACGAAGCCAAGGGGATTCGTAATCAAGCCCAACAAGACGCTGATCAAATGCTTCACGATTCAGCGTTGGAACTGCGGGTAATGAAGCAGGAAATCAAGAATTACCGCAAGCGTCTACGGACGGTTCAAGATGAGACGGCACAATTCTTCGCTAAATTACTAGCTAACAGCGACAACCTGTTAGATGAAGAGTAACAGAGGGGATGAAGCGCAGTGAAAGCATTCAATAGTCAAGTTGCACTGTATCCCACCCCCGCACCGAAGATGAGTGACGAATTGGCTAGTACAGATTTGATAGTCGCTATTGAGAAATCTTGTGAATACTTATATGCACCAGAAGGCAGTTTGAATGATGGGCAACGAGAGAAGATTAGAAGTCATTTCCAACAGCTCTTTCAATGGATGGACGGCAGCTATCACTTGGAGCTTTTGCTAGAACCTGGTGAGTTTGATTGGAAAAGTTTTTACCAAGCCATTCATCAGTTCTTTCCCCAGTTTGCTTGGATTAAAGCACAAACGGAGAAACCCAAGTATGACAAGCAAATGTTTCGCTTTGATTTTGTTCCTTTAGTTTCACGCAAGAGTGGTTTTCCCTTTGCGGTTCATTTGGAAGAGAGTCTGGCCCAACAATTTGCGATGTCGGCTGAAGAAGCATTAAAGCATGGTGAACAGCTGATTCAGGAATTAGCTGAGCAGAACTTTTACGCCACAAAGAAGTCAAGGCCGGAAAAAACAAGCGAACCAGTTAAACAGGCAGAAGTAAAAACCAATGAAGTCGTTAACTCGGTAGATTTGGTCAAGAAAGAGGAAATCAAACAGGGCAATCAAAGCAAAGCCCGGCTTCGGGCAGTCAATCAGAAGCTGGAAATGGTGATCGAAAAATTGGAACTTTCCATGCTTTACAGCGGGATTCAATACTTCAATCAAGAGCATAAAGAAGAAAATGATTGGGACAAACGCATCAAGATCAGCTTGAGAGAGTATACCTACTTACTTCAAAAAGCTCGCTTTTTGGAAGAGATGTGGAACTTGAATGGCGAACTGGTGAACAAGACTGAGAAGATGACTGTCACTGGCAATAAATTGGTCTATGAACGTGATCAGGTCAAGCAGATTAAGGCTAATTTTTCGGCTCGAGATATCCACTTTGTTATTTATGAATGCCAAGTAATTGAATCACGAGCCAAGGTTCATGCTCGTCCATGGTTTAGAAAACCCTATGTGAAGTTAATGAAGATGGACTACGACAACCTTCTAGGTAAGGCTGCCTATTTTGACTTGCTCCAAGGCGAGAGTTCGGTGTTGGAAAAGATGGTGCGGGAACAAAAAGATCCGCCAGCTAAAAATGCTGAGGAGGTTGGCTGAGGTCGCAGGATTAAGTCTTTCTATCAATGGTCCTTTCCGGCGAAATTAACCACCGTTTTTGTTAGTTTGTATCTCGTGTTTTTTGGACTATTCCGAGGCTATCACTGGATGTATCCTAAGTATTTTGTCAGCGGCGAATCGATGAATCCCACCTTTTGGGAAGAAGAAGTAGTTCAGGTAAAGGCTCATCATAAGCCGGAACGCTTCGATGTAGTGGTTCTGCATCCGCCAAATGATCCCGAAGATATCTACTTAAAACGGGTGATCGGCTTACCTAGTGAGCGGATTGATTATCATAGTGGACAGCTTTTTGTCAACGGCTTTCCTATTAAGGATGAGTTTGCCAATCAAACTGAGAATTTCGTTTGGGAACAGATTGCCAATGAGCCGATCCCGGAAGACTACTATTTTGTCTTAGGAGATAACCGCATGATTTCAAAGGATAGTCGGACTTTCGGCTTAGTTCCAGAAAAACAAATTTTAGGCATTGTCAAAGAGGGGAACAACGAATAAATGAAGACATTACAAGAAAAAATCGAATGGTATACCTTTTGGTATTGGGTCTACTGGCTCTTCTCTTTGGTGGTTTTATTAGGTGTGTTGGTGCTGGGTATTTTCTTCTACTTTACCGATTTTCAAGAAGTCGTTACGGTCAGCCAATTGTTCCTACTGTTATTGCTCATGGTTTTGGCCTTGTATTTACGGGTGACTGCGCTGCATTATCATGCGATTCTTCTGAAGCTGCAGCAAGCGGCTGCTCGTCCAAGAAGACCGAGAGGACGTCAAGGGAATCGGCCGCCGCAGGAAAGGCGGAAGCCCAATGAAGAGTAAGGTTCTCCTGCTTATCAGTTGTTTGCTGTTAACAGGGTGTCAGGCACAGGCTAAACGGTCGGTTTCAGCGGAAACCAAAGAATCCAGCGAACAACAGAATCCAGCGATCCAACAGGAATTGGACAGTAGTTCGTCCGATGAAATCACCTCAAGCAGCCTGCCGGTGGAACAGAGTTCGGTGAAGGATTCTTCTGTTAAAGAAGAAGGATCATCCAGTTTTGCTAAAGAGGAACCAATTGCCAGCACGGAAACAGTTGAATCAACTGTTTCCAGTGAATCTATCGAAGCAACAACAGAACCTTCGGTACAAGCAGTCCAGCAAGTGATTCAACCACCTGCCACACCAAAGAAGGTGGAAGAAAACTATCAGTTCTCCGTGGTGAGGAATCAGACTACCGAAGAATTTATTCAAACTATTGGCAAGGATGCACAACAGATTGCCTGGGATGAAGGACTCTACGCATCAGTCATGATTGCTCAAGCAATCTTGGAAACTGGATCAGGCAATAGTCAATTAGCACGCCCCCCGCATCATAATTTGTTTGGTATTAAAGGGAGTTATCAGGGGAAACAAGTGAAGTTCAATACCCAAGAAGATAAAGGGAACGGTCAGCTGTATACGATTAACTCAGCTTTTCGGCAATACCCCAGCTACAAGGAATCACTGGAGGATTATGCAGCACTTTTGAAGAACGGGCTTTCTGGTAATCCAGGATTTTATCAAGCGACTTGGAAAGAGGCAGCTGCTACTTACCAAGAAGCAACCAAAGCGCTAACTGGGAAATATGCGACAGATACTTCTTATGACAAAAAGTTAAACGCGCTAATAGAAACCTATCAATTAACTAGTTACGATCTGGAGCCGAATACTGCGGAAATACCCATTTCTTCTATAGAAGAAAGTCGATCGGGTGAACAACAGTCAGAGATGACAGAAGCAACGGAGCCTCTAGAGGCAAGTGAAGAAACTAGTTACGGAGTACGAGTGAGCGAAACCAAGCAGCCGGTGATTATTATTACGCCCGACGCTCAACGACCAGCTAAGCAGCTATCAGGCAACCGAATCGCACAATGAAAGAAGGGGAACTATGACGAGACAACGTGATTACCGAGATCGTGACTATGATTTCGACGACCGCCCGCCGTATCGCGAGCGCCCCCCTTCCAACAGAAGACCTGCTAGAAGGTATGACGATGATTACGAATATGAGGATCACCCAGATCGGGGCCGACCTTATCCACAACGTCCGGTGAATCGAGAGTATCGAGGTTCGCCTAATCGACGGCCAAGTGAACGACGACCAGATCCGCGAAGTCCGCAACGACCTGCACCAGATCATTATCGTAATCCTCGACCTGCTAGGCCGCCAGCCTATGATGCGTACGACCGACCCCAGTCAAGACCGCGTCCGCAACGGCCAGCAGATTATCCGCAAGGGCCGCCGCCGTTGCAGAAAGCGAAGAATTCGACGAATCGGAAGATCTTTCTCTTTGTGTATAACTTATTTTTCTACACACTTACGATTGGCATATTGCTCAGCTCGTTGATGTTTGCGTTTAGTGAGAAATCGAATGCTGCGATCTTCGGCTATCGCTTCTATCAGGTCTTAACGGATTCGATGGCGACACAGCCGGATTCGACTTCCAAGGGTTTTTATTCTGGGGATATTGTCCTGGTGAAGATGACGGATGGCAGCGAGGTCAAAGAAGGGGACATCGTGACCTTCCAAGTGGGCGATGGCGACAGATACTTAACCCATAGAATGGTGGAACGCCTAACCGAACTGAATGGCGAAGAAGGCGACTACATTGTGACCAAAGGGGATGCCAATGAAAGCAACGACCCGCCGATTGATGCCAGTCGTGTGTATGGCAAGGTTACTTTTATCATTCCGAGAATGGGCACTGTCTTATCCTTCGTACAGGAAAATCTCTGGTTATGTCTGGTATGTGTACTATCGACCTTCGGGTTCTTTTTAGTGCTCAAGGCCTACTTTTTACAGCCAGATACGGTTAGTAAAGCAAATAAAGGAAACAGGTATCCAAAAAGGGTATAACCGCTTGTTTTAACAAGTGTTTATATAAAAAAAAGGAAAAAGAATGTATAGGAGGAAAAGAAATGAAGAACAACAGTAAGAAGAAAAAGCTAATGGCTGCAGCAGCAGCTTTAGCGCTGATTGCGGTTCTCTCAGGAACATTTGCCTGGATTACTTCGCAAGAACAACGGGTTAACCGGGTGAAATCTGCCAAGGTGGTAAACGATACTGTAACCGTGAATGAAAAATGGGAACCAAAACCAATGATCCCAGGAACTGAAGCAACAAAAGAAGTAAGTGTTACTAACTCGGGAGATGCAAGTGTATTTGTACGGGTGTCTTATGAAGAAGTGCTGAAACATTTGACAAACAAAGGTGCTATCACATTCAGCCCAAATTCAGTTCCAGGAGCAAAATTTGATCCTAATGCTGAAAATACTTTAGCTTCTCACGTACCCGTAGAGTTTAGTGCAGTGACGATTGGTGCAGGTAGCGGATTTGCAGAGACTACTGATCCAACAACTCAAGTAACTGGATTAGAACCAGGAGTTAAGTTATTTGTAAAAGGTGGAAAAGTAGGTTCAGATATACATCAATCTATAACGGCCGAATGGACTCCTGCTTTAGTGCATGAATATGCGCCAGGCAAGTATCAGCAAGTGAAGGGTTCAGTAGTACCTACTGGTGAATTGAAAGACAGAACTGAATCTGCAACTGGCTGGAGCTTTACAGTTTCCGATATAACATATGGTTACTATGCTGATGGTTATAAGAACGCAGTTGTCAACTGGGCGAAATCTTCTTTAGCACCAGTGGGCGAAACAACAGTTACAGGACACGCTTTGCTAGGAACACAAGGCAACCGTAACGGTGTTAATTATGACTATAGAGAAGCTACTTTAGGAATTGTATCACCTGAGACACTACCAAATCCTACACCAGCGACTGATGCTGATCTTATTCCAACTGCGAATAATGAAGCAAAAGGCGTACAAGCAGATTTGAAAGGTTTGTCTGAAGGAAGTGTTAAACAAAACCATATTCGTGTTGGTTACGGAAATGCAATTACTAACATTGCAGCATTGAATCCAAATGAAACAGATGAAACTGTTGCAGCAGCTGCAGCTAAGAAATGGGTCTACAATGCAGATGATGGCTGGTTCTACTACACTGGAACATTAAAAGGCGGAGAAACAACTGCTGATTTATTGAAGAAATTAATCTTTGGTGAAAATTTGAGTACTGAATACACCAATGCTACGTTCGATTTAGTTGTTAAATTAGAAGCGATTCAAGCAACTGAAACAGCGATCAAAGATTCAACTGGCTGGGGCTTAGAAGGTGCAGCCGCAGATAGTAATACAGATAAAATCGTTAAACAATTGGTTTCACGTATCGGTAAATAAACATGATTCTGAGAGAGGGGGAGGTGCATGAAACACATTAAAATAGTTATCAATTGTTTAATGGGATTTTTTGTTCTTCTCCTATCTTTTGGAAATGTTTTAGTCAGTGAGGCAGCCAATACGCTGCCTCCTGGTATGGTGATTGCAGATTCTGATGGGATTTATGTTACCTCAGAAGGTGAATACTATATCGACTTAGTAGATGTTTTGCCGGGTGAGAGCTATGAAAAAGAAATCACCATACGCAGCTTGGATTTGGAAGAACCTTTTTCTTTAGGCTTGTTAGTGGAAGAAGTGAAATCTGATGGATCGGTTTTCTGGAAAGAACATATGATGTTGACCCTCACCTTAGATGGCAAGGAAATTTATTCAGGTCCTATTTTGGGTGATGAGTCATTTGACTGGTCAAAGACACCGTTAAAGCTGGGTGTTTGTGAATACGGTACTGATAAGATCTTGAAGGCTAAATTTACTGCCAATTCTGCTTTAACAAATGAAGATTTGAAAGAAGAAAGTAATTTAGAGTTCTATTGGACCTTTGTCGGTACGAAAGATCAACCCACCGAACCAACAAAGCCGACAGAACCAACTACTGAACCAACAGAACCTTCAGATTCCTCAACACCTACTTCACCTTCAGAATCTTCTGGTCCGGGGAGAGGCGCGTTACCAACTACTGGCGGCGGTTCAACACCAACACCACCATCCGGTTCAAGGAAACTCCTGCCTCAAACAGGTGAACAGATTGTGCACATGTTTCTGACGGGCTTATTGCTGATTCTAATAGTTTTGTTTCTATGGAAAAAACGACGTGAGGAGGAGCGGGGATGAGTCAAAAAGAAAAACGGCGTCATCTGCTACAAGTGTTCCTTAAAAGCAAGGTGCTATTTGCCTGCTTCTCAGTCGTACTAAGTCTGCTTCTAATTGTCGGCAGTACCTACGCCTGGATTACATCGGCAGATGAACGTATAAACCAAACTGAAACGAGCCGCAAGAAATTATCCGCTCGAATTGACGAAGATTTCAATCGTGTCTTTGCTTGGGCACCGGGGACCACCCAGACGAAAAAAGTCCGTGTGCGAAATGACGGAGAAATACCTGCTCTTATCCGATTAAAACTGGAAGAAACCTTTGTCAGTTTTGAAGTGGATACCACGGACAATCATCGACAAGATGCAGCTCCTGAGAATAATGTGAACGGCAATGCCAATCTCAAAACTTACGGAACACCAAGCATTCCAGCGATTGATGTGAAACAAACAGATACTTGGGCAGTAGGGAATACCTACGAGGTAAGTACCGATAAGCATTACAAAGCAAATTATGCTCTGCCGACACAAACCTATTTGTATGGTTCCACGCGTGATACGAAACCATTATCGGATATCGTGCTGAATTTTACGCAAGACAAGGTATTTGATGATATCACTCAAATAGAAGAAAAATCGAATTATTGGTTTTACGAGGACGGGTATTTCTACTATTCCGAAGTCATTGATCCAGGCGAGCAAACGGCTGAATTATTAGCAAGCGTTACCCTGAAGGCTGACTATAACAATCAGTACAAGGGCGCTTTGTACAAATTGGTTCCAGAAATGGACGCACATGATATCTCTAAATCATTTTTAACTGATTGGGGGATCTTAAATAGCGACGCCAAAAAAGTATACGAAAACAACGACAGATTGCCCTACGTGAAAACCATAAATGAAGGAGGGGCAGGAAGATAATGCGAAGAAAAAGTGCTCATCGGCGATTGTTTCTAGCAATCACACTGGCTTGTCTCCTTCTTATGGTTGGTGGCGGCTACTTAGTTTATGCGGCAATGACAGCTACCGATCGCGTAGAAAATGATTTTCAAATTGGACAGGTAGAAACCAAAATAGAAGAAGCATTCGACGGCAGCATTACTGAAATTTCGAAAAACGTTAGTGTTCCAAAGAAGGTCAGTATCAAAAATACTGGAACTATTAAGCAATTCGTACGGGTAATGGTATTACCGGAAGTGCGAACAACAGTAGCGGGTGATCCTTCGAGCAAGCAGATACTGCCTTTGAATATTGGAAGTGATTTGACGCTTGAAAACATGAACACAGATGAGTGGATAGATGGCGGCGATGGCTATTACTACTACGTAAAAGAAGCAGTACCAGCCAATAAACCAACCTCCAGCTTATTCGAATCCATCAAGTTGTCCGAAGATTTAAGCAATCAATATCATAATGCCAACTTGTCTATAACCTTAAAAGTAGAGGCGATCAATTGCAGCGAGTTTGCGTATCGGCAGGCCTGGTGGCAAGGAACTGAACCAGCTGATGGACCGTTAAAAACAATTGATGATGCTTTGAGAACAAAAACAGAAACCTAAGGGTACAGGGGTTATTCCTGTATCCTTTCCTAAATAAAGAATCAATGCTCATGAGGTGAGTGTTCTACTACCTTGAAAGGTAGAGCGCTGATTTGATGAGCTTTGGGAAAATGGAGGTAGTCAAAATGAATGAAGGTAAGTACAGACGCAGAAGAAAGCTTGCTCAGAAAAGTATTCTTGGCGTACTTTTAGCTGGTTTACTGATAGGAATAGGATTTTTGATTGTCAGAGAACCAAAATCTGTCGACAAGGTACAAGCTAATTCAGACAGCACAATGGGAGATTTTCGCTTAACAGCCGATAATCAGTGGGACAATACCGCAAAAAGAAATTTTATCGAATTGGGATGGGATGATGTATCCGATGATGGGTACCGGCTGTTCCAATCAGAGGACGGGGATAATTGGGAAAATCGATCCGCCAATTATGGGAAAAGTATTCGGGTGTTAAATGTGTATCCAGGAGAGTCTTCCAACCAAGGCTCAGATACGTTAAAAACATGGATGAACGGATTAGGATTAAAGGCAGCAGATGGCAGTGACCTCATTCAAGTCGTATCGGTCAGGCAGAAAGACTACAACAGCGATCCAAATAAGTACTTAAAAAACAAAAGTGAAGCATATAAATATGATGTAATTGTGTTCGGCAGTTGGGATTCTAACCATAATCAGCCAATTACAGATCAAGCGGCTAATGCAACGAAGGATTTTATAAGCTCTGGTCGGGGAGTACTTTTTGGACACGACACAGTGAGCGAAACTAATCCAACCTGGTGGGAACACTTTCATGACCAGCAGAATTACTTAGGTCTAGAGAGTCGTACTAAAGAATTTACGACTACAGGAAATCAAGTGCAGATTACCAATGATGGCTACTTGATGAAATATCCTTTTGAAATGCAAAAGGATCAGATTTTAACGATTCCAACGACCCAGAGTATTGAAGCATCTGATACCACTGTAGGAACGAATTGGGTGGAATTCAATGATCCGGATATTCTTGAAGAGGATCAATACCGTGGGGGCTGGTATCTAAAAAGCAACAACAACGTTGCGATGATCCAGACTGAGCAAAGTAACGGGCAATCGACAGAAGATGAACGGAAGATTATCGCCAATACGCTATATAATCTAGCTCAACTATCGATGGATAATACTGCCGCCGATTACTCAATCACAGACGATGTGGGACCAAAGGAACCAAAAGTCTCTGTCAAGCGAACTGACACCCAAACCCTTGATATTGAATTCGAAGCAAAAGACGAAGGCAAAGAGTATCTGTCCTACGTAGAAGCCAAAAGTGACACATCGAAGCCGCTGAAATCCGATGTAGTAAAAGAAACAGCCAAAAGTGGAGTTGCCGGATACTTTTATGAGGTATCTGATTCAATAAACTACACATTACCTGAGAGGGTCGAAGGATTAAAAGATGAACATGGACGAATTGATCCGAATGATTTTGACCAGTATGTCGCTCCGGATGACGGATCGATTGATTATGAAACAAAAGGTTCAGCAACGATAACTGATGAAAATCTTGATGGTAAGTTTGTACACGTATTGGCAGTAGATCGCATGAACAATATTAGTTCTGTATTTACGCAACAGATAAAACTGGAAAGAGCACTGGATCACCTGGATTTTCAATTGGAACGTACAGCCAATGAGGCGAAACCGGTGAATGTTCAAGTAAATCCACTCGTTGAAAATAAAATCAAATCAATCACTGTCGAGATTCCCCAGAATTCGGAGATAAAAAACTTTTCTACGATGAGTCTCCCAACTGGTTGGTATTCTTACCAAAATAGTACTAATGCTAATCATCACTCGTTCGGGTTTTCAACCGGAACCAATAATGATCCAGCAACTATTCAGAGCTTTATCGAGGACCTTCGATTTACCATTAAAACAGACGTGGATAAACCGGACAATGTAAGAATAATCTTGCATGAAAAGTTATATTCCTCTTGGAAAGACCCGGCTGGGAAAATTCATTACTATACGTTTGTTCCAGAAATGGAGTCTCCTGGAAAGAACTGGTTCCAGTCCTACAACAGCGCTAAGCAAATGACCTACAAAGGATTGAAGGGCTATCTTGCGACACTTGTTTTTGCAGAGGAGCACGACTATATCTTTAATAGTATTTCCAAGGATCCAGGATGGCTTGGGGGTAGTCGAGCAACCTTAACCGGCAACAAACTAATTTTTGATCCAGATTCGATACCTGAAAATCGGAATTCGTATGAGTTCGGTACTAATCGCTGGTTTTGGCGTTGGGTATGTGGACCTGAAGCTGGTACAGTATTCTATTCGGCTATCTTCCCTGGAAACCCCAACCCGCCAGGAGCCTATCGTTCCTGGGCACCAGGTGAACCAGATAATAAACAAGGCAATGAATACGTACTTCAATTTGCGGAAAAGGGCAGTAAAAACTGGAACGACTTGCCGGGAGATCGAGGATATCACGATACGATTAAAGGGTATTACGTCGAGTTCTCTCAATATGATAGTCAAGTTGAAATACCAGAACCAACGGATGTTATTCACAGTGCCGATATGCCGCAAAAAATTACCGTAACGGCTTATGATGATTTAGGCGCACGTCTGCCGGCAGGTGATCAAGTATTAGATCAACAGTTGCGAATTGGTGGGCTAGTCACACAACAGCCTAAAGCCGTTGCAGATCATACCTTCTCGCAATATCGGGATATGACAGATAATCCAGTTGCGGCTTTTACTAGCGCCAGAGAGGTGTCTAGCGGCAAGGCAATTTACAATTACAACCTGCGGAGCTCTAAATTGCACATTCGCCAAGTAATAACTAAAACGAATGATAAAGTACCTGTACCTAAAGAAGGCTACCTAACCATTAAGAACAGGCAGTTTAACAACAATAATCCAATAATTGATTCAACTTATCAAAGCAACCAGATTTTGGACTCAGGAAAGCCGACAGATAATCCTGACTTTACGAATGTAAGATTTGCGACGGCGCACCAATCAAACAATAAGGATGAAACCTTGTTTGAGATTGTCTTGCCAGCCTACTACCAATATGAGGGCTATTATCTGACGACTGAACAAGCTGATCCAAATGGGGCTAGTCATGCAACAAATACGACGATTACCCCAGGTGTTTTATCCGTTACTAAAGAAAGAATGGTGGACGACCAAGAGCTCTGGATTACGCTGTATTTGAAAACAAATCTGGAACAAAACAAGGATCCTGAACTTTACAGTTGGGACTATGAAGTAAACAAATTTACTAAAATCAAATCGCAATAAATGAAAGGGGGCAAATAATCTGTGCTATACATTTTATTACTTGTGTTAGGTCTGGCATTACTGGTTCAAAGCTACTTAATCATCACTCTGTTTAATAACCAGCGAGAGCTGCAAGACAAGGTGGGCCACTTGTCTCATCTGATACAAGCACCGCGGGCTAAATCGAAAGCGGCTGCCCCAGTCAAACGAAAAATTCAGACAGAAAGAGGAAGGCTACGATGAACCTGGGCTATGCACGTGGGTTTCAAATCACCCAACAATTGGACATGCTGGAAGATTATCCAGTCGATGAACTATTTACCGACGGCCATCAGGAAACAGAAGCTTTGAATTCCCCAACTAGTGAATTTCAAGCACTGTTGAATTTTGCCCAACCAGGTGATCAATTAGTCATTACTTCATGGGAGGTCGTGTCGCGGGACTATCGTCAGCTGCTGGTTTGTTTAGATAAATTTGAAGAACTAGAAATAGACTTGGATGTATTGAATCTTCCTCCACTGACGATTGCGGAATGGCGTCAGATTTTTCTTTGGTCGTTGCGAAATGACCGCATGCTGCACCCCTTTTTAGTCCGAGCAGGCAAAGAACGGGATCGCAGTAAAGACGCCTATTCTTTATTTAGTAAAGAACCGGAAGCCCGGAAACTGTATCGTGAAATTATTTGGCTCCTGGTAGAGAAGCAGAGTATCCGTCAGGTCTCCAAACAAAAACGAGTACCTTTGGAAACTGTCTATCGTATCCAACAGGAGCTGAAACAAATTCAACTGGCAATTGTCTTAGTGGTTTGTTTTCTGTTAGCGATTTTTAGTATTAAGCTGGCTGAATCCTATTTCGATCAGCTGTGGATTCAGATTACTATTTGTGTTGTGGTGACGTTGGTCATTTTATGGAATGTATTGATTGATATCGAAGAACCCGATTTAAAAGGAAAGCCAGCAGCAAAAGAGAAAAAAATCCCGAAAACCTAAAGAGAAGGTGAAGAGTATGCAACATGCACTAATTTTAACCAAGAATATGTTGTCAGAAACAGAGATAGTTCAAAAATTACAACGAATGAGTTATGAAACATTGTGTTCTACCGATTTATTAAGTCGACTGAGCAAGCCAGCTACTGGGGCCTTCCTTGCCTATTTTCAATGGGTATTATTAAGCGAAAACTTGTGTAATCAAGAAGTGGAGGAAATCTTAAAGAACTTGAGGGGCTATCCGCTGTTAGTCGTGCGTGTGACCGAGACCTATCCAAGCGAAGAGGACCAAACGTATTGGAAAGAGCTGGGATTGGCTGATTGGTTGAATAAGGATGCCGGCTTTGAAGATACCCGGGAGCAATTAAGTACTTTGCGAAAATTGCATCAACAGGAAAATCAGATTCTTTCCTTCCCAACGGAAAACTTGACAAATCCATCGTCCAATTTAGATAACCTATTCAAAAGCTTTTCTAAAACTGAGAAGAAAGTGTTTGAGTATTTAGTAAAATCATATCCGGGGCAAGGTGTCTCTTCTCGTACAGAATTATGTACGCACCTGTGGCGGGATGGCGAGACGCCATCAAACATGAGTCAGTTGTCTTGTTTGATTAATAAGGTGAAGCGCAAGTGTGTACTTCACGGGATAACAGGTGAGACTATCACAACCTTGTGGGGGCGTGGGTATAAGCTGAACGACGATTTTTACAAACAATGGATTCAAGGAACCAAGTTTCAGGATGCGCAAATTTATTATTCAGCAACTAATTAAATCAAGAAGCATCGCTCAATCAGGTCTGTTGATTGGGCGATTTAACAATTAGGAGGTGTTTCCGATTAAAAAAGTATACATAGCATGTTTAGTGGTTTTGACATTTTTTTTCGGCTTCTCACGGGAAGCTTACGCTGACCCTAAGGAAGACACAGAACAGACAATTACCGAGTTGCAAGGGCGGCTAAGTCAATTGAACGATGACATTTCGACTTCCGTTGTGCAGCAGGAAGAGTTGGAAAAGCAGATTGTGACGCTGGATCAAGAACTTAGTGAGCAGGAAAAGAAAGTGATCGAAATGACAGGGAATTTGACGCAATTAGAAAAAGAAATCCAAGAACGGGTCCGGGCGATCCAATTGACCGATGCCAACCAGAAAGCTTCTTTTTTTAAGATCGACGGCTGGGCCAAGATGCTGGGATCAATTAAAGGGATTGAGACCATTCAGAAGACCGATGCCGATCGGGCCAAGGAATATACGGAATTAGTAGAAGATATTACCAAGCAACAGAAAGCACTGGAGAAGAAGCAGCAGGAATACCAGGCGGCGCAGGATTTATTGAAGACGACGATTGAAAAGCAGAACGCTAGTAAAGACGAGTTGGAGAAAGAGCTGCAGGATAATGAAGCTTTGTTGGCACAGATTCAAGAAGAGCGCCAACAAGAACTTGCTTTGAAAGCCCAGCAGGAAGCTCTTTGGCAACAGGTTGTTCTAGGTCAAAGCTTTACGACGGATGAAGAAATGAGTGCGAAGGCACAGGATATCATTATGTCAGCTAAACAGTATTTGGGTGTGCCCTACGTTTGGGGTGGAACGACTCCAGCTGGCTTCGACTGCAGTGGATTGATGCAGTGGGTGTTTGCTCAAAATGGGATTGGGATTCCAAGAGTCAGTCAGGCACAGCAAGCATCTGTTAAGGAAATTCCGGTTAGTGAAGTGCAACCTGGGGATTTGGTGTTTTGGGGTCGACCAGCGCATCATGTGGCCTTGTATATTGGCGATGGGTATTTCATTCAAGCGCCGCAGCCAGGAGATGTTGTGAAGATTACCCATAATAGTTGGTATCCGTTTGAGAGTGCGGGACGGGTGTTGAATTAGAGCAAGTAAAGTAATCAATGATAAGAAGAAGCTGATTCCATCATCATGTGAAATCAGCTTCTTTCTGTGATTGAGAGTCAATTCTTCACGACGAAAACGACTCTCCCACCGTGTTCGGTATTTTCTAAAATTAATTGGCCGCCGTGCTGCAGGGCGGCTTTTTCGGCTAGTGCTAGGCCGATGCCGTAATTGCTGGTGGAGGTACGGCTTTTGTCCTGCTGCCAGAACATTTCCTTAGCATGCTGCAGGGCTTCCTTAGTAAAGCCGGGTCCGTTGTCGTCAAAGGTGAACCGAGTTTCCTGTTCGGTTTGCGTGACCTGGATGGTGACTGCACCTGTTTCAGTGTAACGGATCGCATTCTCGCCGATAGTAGTCAATGCACGAGTCAGCATGAAGGCCGAGCCAGTGATTACTTGGAGCGGTGAGTCATACAGGTAATTCAGTTGGATGCCTTTTACCTGTGCTAAAGGAGCAAGAGCCGCATCTAAGTCGCGGATCAAAAAGTCCACCGTCAGGGATTTTTTTTCTTCGCTGATCACTTCGAAGTTTGCCAGCTGCTGCAGGGCATTGACGTATTGCTGGGCCTTGGTACCTGAGTTGTGAATGGCTTGGATCAATTGTTTCTGCTCGTCATCCAGCTGATCCTCTAACAATAATTCAGCGTTGCCGTTAACGACCGTTAGCGGTGTTTTTATATCGTGGGTCAAGGCAGCAATTTCCTGCTTCCGCTGCTGCTGCGTTTCCCATTGTTGGAGCAAGGAAATTTTTAGGGCTTCCCGCAGATTTTCCATCGAGCCCAGCACCTGATTGAATTCGCGAATACCGGCGGAGGTAGTGATGGGGGTATCCAGGTTTTGCTCCGAGATTTGTTGGCTGGCTGATTCCACCAAGACCAGCTTTGCTCTGAGCTTTTTACTAACCAAGCGAATATAGAAGAATAGGAAGATTAGTAAAACGAGTACAGTACCTACCATGTACACTAGCTCCGCGCTAGGCAGCAGCTGCTGCAGGGTTTTATTGGTGAAATGTGCCGTGTATCGCCAAGTGAACAGACAGCGGCTGCCGTCTGCAAAAGAGACATAAGCACCGGTGGTATAAGTAACATCTTCATCGGTGAACTTCTCAATAGTTTGTTGGAGATCATCGCCAGTTAGCGAGGTATCCTGCACTTGTCCGTCTGGGGCGAAATAAACATAATCGTAAAACTGCGGGTCCAACTCTCCGGTGAAGCGATCTGATTGTCTTAAGCGATCAATTTCTGCGCGAGCAGCTGTTTCTCCGACATTGGCTGGCGTGATGATATTGTGCTGAAGGAGCAGCTGAAAGACGACTAAGGCTGCTGCCAACAGGATAAAAATCCCGGCAAAAGCCGCCAGCAAGATTCGCGTAACGTAGCTGGTTAAGTTGATTGGTTTTCTTTTTGCCATCGGTAGCCGATCCCCCAGACTGTTTCGATTGGTTCTAGTCCAAGCTTTTTGAGCTTAGCCCGAATATTTTTGATATGCTCTACAATGACACTTTCGTCAGACTCCCTATCGTAGCCGAAGACCGCTTCGTAAAGCTGTGTTTTCGAGAAAACCTGACCGGCATGTTCCATCAAGTGGGCGCAAATGGCGTATTCAGATTTCGTCAGAGCAAGCGGATTTTCTTGGTAAAGTATTTGTTGGCTGGTTAAATCCAAAATCAGCGGACCAACATGCAATACGTGGCGATGCTCCCGCGACTCCCGTCTAAGATGAGCCGTCACACGGGCACGTAATTCGCCGACAGAAAAGGGCTTTTGAATGTAGTCATCTGCACCAATTCCCAGACCGTGAATCAGATCCGATTCGGCAGTACGGGCGGTGACAAACAGGATCGGACAATCAACCATTTGCCGAATGCGCTGCAAGTAGGTGAAGCCATCCTCCTCAGGCATCATCACATCCAACAAAATCAGCTCAGCAAAATTTGCCTTAGCGGGCGTAACCTCTTTAGTGGAGGTGGCCGTAGTTACTTGATGACCTTCTCGTTCCAAGGCGGTTTTAATAAAGTGTAAAATTTCGATATCGTCGTCAATTGCTAAAATCTGTGCCATGGCTGCACCTCCGTTGGGTTAAGTATATTTTGAATAAGTGCATTCTACAAGACTTTTATTCCTCATTCTTCCGTCCTTCCCAACGTGGAAACCAGGCGAAGAGCAGGACACCCATCACCACTGTAAAAAGCAGCAGAGCAATTACTCCCAACTGCAATCCAAACTGGCCCCAAGCCTGATTTGCCACCAGCGGAACCAGGCGCACTCCCCAAGCGCAAGGGAAGAAAAACCAGATCGTTTCTCCCAGACCTGTCAGCAGCAAAGCCCCTAATAAAAGCTCAAAAGCAGCCACAGCAAAGTTCACATTGCGGCCAAAGCGCAGCCCGATCCAGGTATGGAAAAAGTATTGGAACAAGCTGCAGCACCAGATGACTAAGGCTAATTGAAAGCTTATGGCAATTGGTAACTTGTAATCTGTGTTTAAGCCGCTGACGAGCAGGTGATAGCCCAGCACCACCAACAGGCAAGCCATCAAACCGAAGACCGTCAAAAAGAGCAACTTGGAAAGCAGCGTCCGTTTGCGAGAGGGTGTATATAATAGAAAGAATCCGCCGCCGGCTTCAAATTCCTGATCGGTGACGATGGTGCACATCCAGACGGCTATCAGTGGATAGATCAAGGCTAACAACTGATCATAATTGATGGACAGCGCTTCGGCCTGGTAAGGCGTAATCTGTTGATAGCTGATAAAGATCACGATTCCCAGCAACGGAATGAGCAGATGCAGCAGGAAAAAAGGCGTTCGTCTCAATTTAAGCGTGTCTGCTTTTAGTTGGTTAAGCATCTTTATCCCTCCTGACGCTGAACCAGTTGGTGGTCAGCCAGGATAAGGCCGCAAACAAAATCAAGGTGATGATCAGACCTGGCAAAATCACGCTGGTGTCATGCAAGGGACTGTCGGCAGTCATAGGAACGCCGTTGGGATTAATCCCGATAATCGGTGCCATCAACCGCGGAGCAATCGCAAAAGGGATGAACCAAAGATCGCCGCCGGCTGTATCTTGACCGGAACAAAAAATATTCAGCCCCAGCAGACTTAAGAAAGTTACGATAGCATTGAAGCGAGCGGCTAAAAACATTCCCAGCGGAATTTGCCACAGCCAAGTCAGTGTAAGAACCAGACCGGCGGCTAACCCACGCCAAAGCGGGTACTGCCCGCCAAATAAAAGGCCGGAAAGAGTGGTCAGTCCAAAGACGATCGCGTTTGCCAGCAACAGGTAGCTGCAGCCCGTCCAAAGCTTGGCCTGCCATATTTTTGACGGGGCAATGGGTAATGTATTGATGTTAAAGAAGTCCAGCCGTTTATCAGGATCGATCAGGTTGATGCAGACCAAAGCAGCAACAGTCGGCAGCAGCATCATGTACCACCAGTTGTAGGCACCGATCTGAGTGAATTGCCCGCCCATCAGGAAGATCGCCATTAATGCGATTAATAATGGAAAGAAAAATAGACTTCTGCGGCCGAAGCTGCGTTTGCCTTTGATGTATTCAGCTTGAATTAGCTTGCCCATGTTACATAGCCTCCTTTGTTCGATGTGCCAAAGCGACATCCATGAATAGATTTTCCAAGGCAGCACTGGTTTCTGGCAAGTCGCCTTGATAGCCTAGTTGCCCGTTGGCGATAATTCCGATGGTGTCCACCGTGCTCTCAACTTCTGAGAGGATGTGGCTGGAGAAAATCACGGTAATGCCTTTGGCTGGAAAGGAACGAATCAATTCCCGCAAATCCTGAATGCCTAAGGGATCTAAACCGTTGGTGGGCTCGTCCAGAATCAAAAGCTTCGGCCGATTCACTAAAGCTAAGGCAATGCCCAACCGCTGCTTCATGCCCATTGAAAATTGGCGGGCTTTCTTTTTATCGGTGTTGGTTAAGTCTACTAATTCAAGGACTTCATGAATGCGGGAAGTGGGCAAGCCTAGTGCTGTCGTTCGCACCAGCAGATTTTCGTAGGCAGTCAAGTTACCATAAAGGGGTGGGCTTTCGATCAAGGCACCAATCTCAACCAGATCCTGCCGCTGCCAGACTTGCCCGCGATAAAACATTTCACCCTTCGTCGGTTGAATAATGCCGGCGATCATTTTTAAGGTAGTGGATTTGCCCGCGCCGTTTGGTCCTAGCAGACCGTAAATACTGTTTTCAGGAATTGAAAGGGACAACTGATCGACAGCTGCTTGGTTTTTATAGGTTTTTGTCAGGTTTTTAGTGGTTAAGATCATTTTGTTCATAGGTGATGACTCCTCCTTTTCGATACATTAACTATAAAAGGAGAATATAAGGAAAGGATAAGGAAAATGAATAAGCCGACGCAAATTATCTTGCATCGGCTAAATGTATATAGAATCGAAACAGCTGTACAGTAGGATAATTTGTCGTAAGTCTGCAGGTTTATTGTGCTAAGACCACCCGGTTCACGGTATCAGTAATGCAGGTTTGTAGGGAGATTCGTTCGCCGCCGGCATCAATGACCCGGAACCAAGTGTCGTCAGCCGGATTATTTGCGTTGAAACCGTCGTCGCGAACATCCAATACTTCGTAAACGGTGTAAGTTTTAGTGTTGCCGGCTGCATCGACAACGGTGATCGGGCTGCCCACAGTCAAATTCATGACCGGTGAAAAATCACCTGGATTATGTCCGATAAAATGAGTAGGTGCGCCGTCGTTTACAGCGCCAGTGCCTGTCCAAGTGCCAGCACCGCTAGCTGGTGCTTCAGCTGCGCCATTGGAAGCAATAAAAGGAATCGTGGTTCCTAAAAAAGAAAGACTTGCATTTGGTTGTGGCGCTGGAGCTGCTTCAGTCACAGTTTCCTCTGGTTCAGCGGGTTCGGCTTGAACCGCTTGTTCTGTTTGTTCCGTTTCATCAGGCAGGATCGTAATTTTTCGGGTTTTCTTTACTTCAACATCTTTTTCTTTTAAGCGATAGGTCAAAATATATTCGCCAGCAGCCTCTTTGTTCAGGTCGCCATCCACTTGAATCTTGTCAGTCGCATCATTGCCGTCGCTGTCATAGCCCTGCACGCCTTTCATTGGATCAAAAGCTGCGGCATCTTTTAGGGCAATGGTGCAGTCGGCGACTTGTTCGATGCGAGGTTTGCTGGCTCTATCAGAATGTACAGCTGTTTCGTTTTCTTCTATTCCCAGCGAGGTAATCAATCCAAAAATTCCCAAGATACTAGCCAATGCAATAATCACTCGTTTCCATAATTCCATTTCAGCCACTCCTTGTAAAATTAGTTGAATATCTCTTTTCGTTTGTATTATAGAAAGAAACTTTCAAATAATTTTCTTTGTTTTTTCAGAAATGGTTGGGAAATTTTAAAAAAATGTAGAATGAACGAATGATATAGTTTTAGAAATAATTTTCTGTGGATTGACTGATGGATCGTTAGGAAGTACTATATAATTAACGAATGTTCTATATTTAGAGAAAATGTTCAGACGGCGAATTGTGTTATGAAGAAGGGGAATTATGTTAGAAGTAGAAAAGGCACAGGTAGTTGAATACGGCAAACGGTTGATTAGCTCCGGGCTAACCTCTGGAACTGGGGGGAATGTCAGTATTTTCAATCCAGAGAAGGAACTGATGGCGATTAGTCCTAGTGGAATTGATTATTTTGCGACGGAAATTGACGATGTGGTCTTGATGGATTTGGATGGGAATGTGGTGGAAGGAAACCGAAAGCCTTCTAGCGAATGGCAGATGCATCTGATTTATTATCAAAAACGGAGAAAAGATGTGCAGGCAGTGGTTCATGCCCATGCCACCTTCAGTACGATTCTGGCAATTTGCCGCAAGTCTTTACCGGCGACAGCGTACCAAATTGCTATGGCGGGTGGAGAAGATGTTCGCTGTTCGGAGTATGCTACTTTTGGGACAAGAGAATTGGCAGAAGTATCCTTTGAAGCAATGGAGGATCGTTACGCCTGCTTTTTAGCCAATCATGGACTGCTGACCTGTGGGCAATCGATCGAGCAGGCCTTTGGGATTGCGGAAGAAGTGGAACGGATGGCGGGTCTGTATATTGGTGCCAGTCTATTTGGTGATCCAGTTGTGTTGGAAAAAACCGAAATCAATCGCATTATCGATCGCCTGAAATTTTATGGACAGGTGGTGGAGGACAAGTGGGTAAGATTGTTGTAGTTGGGGATGCCTATGTTTCTGTAGCCACCTTGAGTGAAGCGGTTAAGGAGATGCAACTGCCAGAGCCGTTGGAGATTCAGGGGTTTGAATGGGAGAGTACTTGTTCCATGACGGAATTTCAAGAGAAAGTACGGATTATTGAAGAAGGCGGCCCGGAAGCCGTGACGCTGCCAGTGGGAATTCTAGAAGCAATGCCGGAAGCGGACTATTTGTTTGTTCATATTGCACCAGTTTCGCAAGCGATGCTTCAAGCTGCACCAAATTTGAAGCTGATCGGCACCTGTCGCGGTGGAGTGGAGCATCTTGCAATGGAGGAAATCAGACAAAGAGAATTGCCAGTCCTGCACGTGATTCGCAATGCCGAGCCAGTTGCTGATTTTACGATTGGTTTAATGTATGCGGTCACACGCAATATTGCTTTGGCTCACGCGGCGGCAATGCGAGGTGAATGGTTGAAGGTTTTCCCTAACGATGCCTATAAAACAACTCTTTCCCAGCAGACGGTGGCTTTAATCGGCTTAGGACATGTCGGCAAGCTGGTCGCCAAACGGTTAAACAGCTTGGGAGTTCCGGTGATGGCTTACGATCCTTTTACCGATGAAAAAGCCCTGAAGAAAGCTGGTATTGATGTGAAGCTGGTAGATTTGGAAACGGCCTTTTCTCAGGCGAAGATCGTTTCTCTGCATTTGCGGGTCACGCCGGAAACCACGAACTTGATCGACCAGCGCTATTTGAAACTGATGCAGCCAAATGCATACTTGATTAATACTGCACGACCAGCTGTGTTGGAGAAGCAAGCGTTTATGGAAGTTTTGCGGAATCATCAGATTGCTGGAGCGGCGATTGATGTGGTTTGGCAAGAGCCGATTGCGCCGGATGATCCCTTGTTGGAGCTGGACAATCTGACCATTACCTCCCATATTGCCGGCGATACAGTGGACGCGATTCCTCGGTCGCCGTTTTTGCTGAAAGATGTAGTGAATAGCTATTTGGAGCAGGGCGAGAGTGACATGCTGATTAAGTAAAGTTAAATTGAGAGTGCTTGATTAACTGTAGTATGACAAGCGTTCTATATGCTCAATAATAGAAGCACCCCATCCTAAACATTCAAGGATGGGGTGCTTTTTGTGGTTAATTATCCGGCAACGGCCCGACCAGTGCTTGTTTGAGGCCTTGCTCAAAATCCTGCTGGATCGAGTGGTTCACCAGCTCGTTTAAGTAGCGGATATCTGCTACCGTCGGGAAGATATCGGTGACGACACAATTGTCTCGTTTAATCGTTGTCAGACTGGTGATGATAAAATCAAAGCCTTCTAAGCTGGCCTTGGCATCACAAAACAGGTCATAATCAATCACCTCGAAGGCAAGATTATTGGTGAAAGAGTTATTCAACTGGTAGGAAAACAGCTCACTGTGATCCTTGTCATAGGCGTACAATACACCGACTTTTTTCTTTAGCTGATTGTCCATTACCAATTGCGTCAGCGTAGTCTCGTTGACGATCAAGGAATAAAGCAATTCGAAAAAGAGACTGTCATTGTCCAGCGCTGCTCGATAACGTAAAAATTCCTGCTGCAGGGCTTGCGCGACCGTTTCGGGAAAACAGCTGTTTTGCTCAAAGAAATTCTGGACAAAGCGCTGTTTCTGGTTGTTTAGAATATAGTTGCGGTTCTTATAAAGGGAAAGCGTGGTATCTAAGACACGACTATTCGTAAAGGGCACACGACCACCCAGTAAATCGAACAGATTTTGGGCAAAAGTGAGCGCTGCTTTCTTTTTATTGATTAATTCTGGCGATGCGACATCCTGCTCCATGTAATAGTAAAGCTCGGACAAGGCTGAATTGATGAAGCCCGGGAACTTGACTGAAAAGGCCTCTTCAAATTGTTGGTGGCTAAGGACGAAATGATCGTTATCTGCTTCGCTAAAGCCATGGTTCAAATATTCGGGAAAATGTTTACTTAGCTTAATAGTCACCCACAGCCAAACCTTCAACCGTTGATGGTCCTGGATACCGCCGCGATGAGGCAAGTTCGTAAAGCTCAGCAGCAATTGATCCAACACTTTGTTTTCCTCCGTTGAAATAAACTCATCTGTGCGATCGTATTTCTCCAGCATGTAAGGAATATAGAAGGCACAAATCGTGTGATAGTCTCCCTGCAGCTTAAAAGGAGAGTCGCTAAGCGAAAAGTCGTATAGCTTGCAGATGTGCTTGAGATTGTGCCTCAACTGATTAAACTGAGAACGACTAATTCCGAAATGCTCGACAATATCCTTGGTTTGAGAAAATGGATTCAAGAAGATGTACTCTATCAGTCTCAGATGAATCGATTCTTGGTAAAAATAGCGATAAATCGTACTGTAGGTAGTCCGGTTGTTTCGTTTCAGAAAATAAGTCCCCATTCCTCGTTGGATCACAAAAAAGTCAGTGGACTGTTCAATTTCGTCAATATATGTACGGATTGTTTGCTTCGATGCACCAGTCAGCGCCTCCAGCTCCTCGATGGCAATTTCGTTTTTCGCTAGAAAAGCTTCCATAATACTCAATTGGATATTGTGTTTGGCTGACAACAATTGTCTCATAGACTCACTTCCTCTTCCTTCGTCCTGCAACCTTTTAAAGCTCAAAAGTCATTTTAGGATGGTTTTGACTCGTATTATAACAAAAAAATGAAAGAAAAGGATCAAAAACGTGCATTTTTCGTTAGAAATGGCTTTGCACATAAATTTAGTTTCAATAAACAGGAAAGTAATCAATGGATTAAAAGGAGGTAATAAAAGAGTCGTTTACGTATAAAAAAAGGTTTTTTGCTGTTTTAATTATATTAATGAATATAATTGGCTAACTGAAACCAATTTTATGTTAGAAATTATTGGCCCCTCGGCATTCCGCGGCTTAATAATGGAATATAACAAAATTATTCCGATTGATTCTGCTAAAGTGTAAGCCGGACAATGGAGCAGCGGACCTGTCTAGTCAGTAAAAAAATCAAAAAGATGGAGGAAACATTTATGCGCAAAGTTTTAATACTCACCAAAAATATATTAAATGAACAGGAGCTTCAAGAAAATATTCAGCGTCTGAGCCACGAAGTCTATTGTACAACGTGTGATTTTGACCAGCTGGATAATAAAGTTTTTCTGATGAACATCGTTAATTTTTTCCAAATTGTGATCATTAGTGAAACGATCTCCGATAACCAAATGGCAGAAGTGCTTAAAGTTTTAAACTCAGAACAAACCAAGGTATTCCGCAAAGTGGAATTTATGCCTGATAAAAAAGAACGGGCGCAGTTTGACGAGTTCACGATTGATGAATGGTTGGAAGTATCTGATTCATTGGAAGTGTTGAGAGAAAAAATCGAACGTTCTACAGCCAGCAACCTGACAAAAGTCGGGATGGGCGGGAATTCTTCAGTGGTGAACTTCAATGCTCAGAGCCAGTTCTTCCTATCTGAAGGAGAACAATTCCTGAAAGCCTTGCGGAAGCTGTCCAGCAATGAACGCAAAGTTTTCTACTACTTAATTTCGGTGGAAAACCAAACGATTTCCCGCAGAGACATTTGTGAATATGTTTGGGAGGAAGAATTGACCAATTCTCAGCTGTCTTCCTTGTCTAATATTGTGAAAAAGATTCGCAGCAAGTTCCAAGAAGTCGGCATTCAAGACGAAATTATCAAGAACCAGTGGAAAAAAGGCTATGCCTTCACTGATAAGTTCTGGCAATTGATTCAGCTGGCGAAGTCGGAAGGACAATTGGCAGGGTAAATGAGCTGTTACAGTGTAAAAAGCAGAAGTACTAAAAGTAACGTAAATCAGCCTGTTTGATTACGTTACTTTTTTTATAAACACTAAAGTACGAGCTTTCACAAGCTTTGCACTAATGGAAATAAGGAGCGAGAAAATGAAGAAAAAAGTAGTTACGGTTAGTCTGGTTTTAGTTTTATTAGGAGTCGATTTACTTGGTCCAGCAGCTGTATTTGCTGAGACGACAACGGCAAGCTCAACAGGTGAGGCGTTAGAAACAATTTCAAGCAGTTCAAATTTGACGACAGTTACCTCGCCGTCAACTGGAAATGAGGTGTCTGACTCTACGGCAGTATCTACGTCGGAATCCGCCACAACCACCACGGAAGAACCAAAAGATTCACAAGAAAAGAAACCAGTGGAAAGTACGCCGAAGGAAAAATCAGTTGTTCTGACAGCCAATGAGTCGATCACTGATCCTCTTTTGGCAAAGGGAACACTTTCGTCAATGGAGGGGGTCGAATTCAGCCAAACGGATCGTACTCGATTGTTAAATAATACGCCAGTGCAGTTGAATCTGGATTTTTTGATCGCGGATAAGAATTATGCACCTGGTTCTACGTATGAAATGAAGCTGCCGGATCATCTGGGGTATTCCAGCAGCGAAGGAACCATCAAAAATCTGGATGCTAGCTGGAAGGTAACGGCGGCCAGTCAGCTGTTGACCATTCAGTTTAATCAGCGAATTACCGATGCAAGCTTCTCTTTGAATTTGAAGAGCTATTTATACACTGACAGTCAGCCTCTGATGGATGTGATGATAGACGCTGTTCAAAAAAGCAGTTACCCCATCGATCTTTACGAAGAAGTTGATCCGATAAAATACAGCGAAACGCAAGGGATCATCGGTTTAAACGGAACAATTTACTACAATTTGGATCGTAATTTGACGGGAAAAGAAAAATTGTCGCTGGCTCTGACGGCAACACCTGGAGCGGTATTTGAAAAAGAAGACCGGACGGCTATGAGTGTTTATGAATATGATGTGGATGTAAAAGGGAATGTCCTGCCAGCCAGTGAAAAGCTTTTGACTGAAGGCGGTGATTACACCGTTACCAGCAATACTTTGTACGACACCTCGGTAGAAATCAACCAGCTGAATCAGCAAAAAGCTTACGGGATTCGCTACAATTTTTTCATCGGACTGGCCAGTGTCAGTGATTATTCCTATTTATTTTCTAAGGGGTATCCGACGACCGGTTTTGGCAATGTTTATTTAAAACGGACAACGGCGAAGTACGGCGGTCTGGCACTAACCGCCAAAACCAGCAAGGATCAAAAAGAAGTCTACTCCCGGGGCTATGATTCCATTGCCAACGGCAGCATGTATGAAAAGGGCAACTATTCCCTGTACATCCATCAAATGCCAACAAAAATGACCACCGGACAACAGATTATCCTTACAAGTCAAAATGGACAGCCAATTGAATTGGTGAACCTGACGGCCAATAATGCTGCGTATGAATCAGTCGTGGTCAGTGATTATTTTGATGTGGAGGCAGCAGACGATACTGTTACTCTGACAGCGAAAAAAGACAGTACACTGCGATTGGGACTTTTCCGGATCAAGGTTCCATTCAACAGCAAAGACATTATTGTGAATGCCAAGTCGTCTTTGATTAATCAAGCTTACAAAATTATTGAGGATACCTATGTTCAGCCGATGTATGTGTTAAACCCCACTAGTGTAGAAACTGCCTGGGGGAATTATTTCCAAAACGGCGCCTATGCGGGTGACGCTAGTGTTGGACTTGAAGGGAGTACCTCTGCACCTCTTGAGAATGTCGAAATTACGGTGGAGCATCCGGCGTATCTATCGTTGCGGCAGCTGCGAAATGTTTCCTTCTATTATAAATTAGGAGAAGACTATACGATTACACCAACGGACAAGGGTTCGGTGGTCAAATTTACAACACCAGTTACTCAATCGATTCAGTTCGATTTAGGGTTTAATTATGTGCCTGACAGCTTGGCAACCGATGTGTTCATCCCGGTTGATAAGCTGCCAGTGACGATTAAGGCAGACGGTTACGACACGGTGAACACCACTGTTACGACTGGTCGGAAATTATACTCTGAACGCACGCTGCAGGCCAGCAAAAACCAATTTTTAGTGAATGCTCGTCAGGACACACAGGATGATTTAGTGGTGAAAACTAAAATCCCGCAAAATACCGAAGTTGTCTATGATATTTATGATGTATCCAATGATCAAGTGGATTCTATTTATCCTCAATATTGGGATCGAGGCTACTATTTTGATCAGCCGATGAGTGAGCAGTCCGAAGCGTATCCAACGGTTACCTTCGATGAAACCAGCAGTACCTATACTTTTGATTTCGGTAAAACCAACAAGCGTTACATTATCGAATACAAGTATGCTAATGGCTGGCTCAATACTCCGGCGATCACTGTTCAGGGCAATGCCAAAGAACCCCTTTATAAGAATCAAGAGATGGTGGCTTATGCCCGGGTAGAAAATGAAGGCAGCAAGATCATCGAGGCCGCTCAAAATGCCGTGCCGGAGCTGAACAATCTGACGCAAAGTACGGTTAAAACGCAAAATATTGATGCCAAAACTAAAAAGGTAGTGAATCCTACTTTTGAGCTTTCGGTTAAAGGCAATACCAACGGTTCGATCGACGTGAATTCGATTCGAGTTTCCGGTGTTCCGGAGACGGCTTACCAAGTGGAGAAAACCGAGACAGGCGTTAATCTGGTCTTTTCTGATTATACGTTGACTGAAAATATTGAAATCAGCTACAATGTCATTTCGAAAAATCCTGGACAAGTTTCCACCCAAGCAGTGATCTCTTCGGAAAGTATTGATAGCTTGGATGAAGCAACCCGGACGGCTGTCACACCTGTGATGAATTTGCAGTTTTCTGAAGGAGATTCGGAAGGGATTGTTTATCAAACGGAGGCGGATTTCCATGTGTTAGCAACGGATGATGAGAAAACCGCGATTTCGGATGTGGATCTGGTATTGGTGGATGAGGTAACTGGACAATCTCTTTCGTTTAAATCAGATGACCAAGGGGATTATCACTTCGCTGAGATCATGTCCGGTAAGTATTTGTTGTTCGTGACCAATGCACCAGAAGGCTACACGATTCCTGATGAGTACCTTCAAGGCAAGGAAATCCAGCTGATGAAGGCTAACAATGATTTCAAGATATATCTAGATGCTGTACCAGACTATACCAGTGTTGCCGTGCAGGATTCCACTATTTACGTAGGGGATGTGTGGAATGCAGCGGACAATTTCGTTTCAGCTACGGATGCATCAGGCGCCGAAATCGGAGTGGAGCAGCTGGTAGTAATTGGCGAGGTGGATACTGCCCAAGCCGGTGATTATCAAGTTGCTTATCAAAATGGCAGCAAAACGGCCACCGCCACGGTTCATGTGTTAGCCAATCAACAGGCTGTTCAAGCGAAGGACAGTACGCTTTATGTTGGCGATGACTGGACTGCTGAAGATAATTTCGTATCAGCAACTGATAAAGCTGGAAATGCGGTAGATTTCGAAGTCGTAACTGTGTCTGGAGAAGTTGATACGAATACACCGGGAAGCTATGAAGTGACTTATTCCTATGGAGGTGCTAGTGCTGTAGCAGTAGTGACCGTATTGGCGGATCAATCCAGCGTGATGGCTAAAGATTCAACCATCCATGTAGGTGATAAATGGGAAGCGGCCGATAACTTTGTATCAGCTACTGATAAAGTCGGCGAAGCGCTAAGCTTGGATCAGCTAAAGGTTGAAGGCGATGTGAACACAGCTAAGGCTGGCGATTATGAAGTCGTGTATAGAAATGGGGGCAAGAGAGCCGTTGCAGTGATCCACGTGGTTGCTGACCAAACGACTATTGCAGCCAAGGATTCTGCGCTTTATGTCGGTGATGAATGGACTGCCGCTGATAACTTTATCTCAGCAACGGATAAATCAGGTAAAGCGGTCGATTTTAAAGAGGTGACCGTTACGGGAACTGTGGATACTGAAAAGGCCGGCAAGTACCAAATAACCTATTCTTATCAAGGGGCTAGTGCAGTAGCGACTGTTACGGTGAAAGAGAACCAGGCAAGTCTCTCTGTCGTTGATTCCACGATTTATGTTGGTGACAAATGGACACCAGCCGATAATTTTGTTTCGGCCGTCGATAAGGATGGCAAGGCGATCGAATTTAAAGAGGTGCGCACAAAAGGCACCGTCGATACCAGCAAGGTCGGCGAGTATGAAGTAGAGTATACAATTGCTCAAAATGGAACATTCACCGATAATTTATTGCAGCGGGTGCTGGCTCCAGAAGCCACAGTCACCGCTACGGCTAAAATTCGAGTTGTTAAAAAGGATGAGGGTAAAAAAGAAGACGAGGTCAAAAAAGAGACGGGTTCTTCTGATGGGAACACACCTGTGACTGCGCCGAAGCAGACACCGACAACACGTGCTCCTGAACAAATTGTTCGTACCACCACAGCAGCAACAAGCAAAAGCTTCCCGAAAACCGGGGAACAGCAGCAAAGCTGGATGTACATTTTAGGAGGCCTGCTGGTAATTGCGGCAGTATACTTCTTGCGTAAACGAAAACAAGGATAAACTAATAAACGGCTAAGCGATGAGAACCGCTTAGCCGTTTGTTTGTGGTTGGATAATCATCAGCTATTTCAAAGTACAAACTACTAGTAATGGCCCTTGTTTAAATCAAAAACCTACTATAATATAGGTAGTAATAACGTATACGAACAGAATAAAAATTACCTCAATAAGGAGTGAAGCACAAATGAAACTAGCAATTATCCTAGAAACTAAAGAACCGGAAAAAGCTTGGAATGCCTTCCGCTTTGGCGTAGCCAGCTTGAAGAAACAGCACGAGGTCAAATTCTTTTTGATGGGGGAAGCCGTAGAGGTAGAGTCGATTGAGGATGAAGCCTACGATGTGCCGGATCAAATGAAGAAATTAGAAGAAGCTGGCGGGGAACTGTTAGCCTGCGGCACTTGTTTGAAGTCTCGTCAATTAGAGGACAAAACCAGTTGTCCGATCTCTACCATGTTTGACTGTGTAGAAATGGTGGAATGGGCTGATAAAGTAGTGACCTTCTAACTAAGTTGTAAACAGATTCTTTGCCATCTGTGGTGGAACATGCTACCTTTAACTTATAAAAAGTAAGTGATGGAGGAGTAGCGATGAAAACATTATATGATGCTGGAAAATCTGATGGTAAGAATTTATTGCTGTTGCACGGCACTGGCGGCGATGAGACGTCACTGGTGGATATTGCCCGTTTTATGGACGGCAGCTGCCGCATTTTGTCTTTCCGGGGCGAAATTCAAGAAGACGGCATGAACCGTTTCTTTAAGCGCAATGGCTTGAATCAGTTCGACTTTGAAAGCTTAGAAGAAGAAAGTGACAAGCTGCTGGCTGCGATTGAGAAAGAAAGCCAAGACAAAGGTGTCGCTATGGAAGATTGGGTGCTGGTAGGTTACTCTAATGGGGCCAATATTGCTGCGCATCTATTGTTGGAGCGGGAAACACCGTTGCGCCAGGGTGTCTTTTTCCATCCCATGTCTTTAGAGGTGCATACGCAGAAATTTGATCTGTCTGATAAACGTATTTGGCTGTCTTACGGCGGCGATCGTGATCCGATTGTCAGCCAAGAATCCTTTGACGAATTAGTCACTGCCTTCCAAAAACGGAATGCCGATGTCACGGTGGAAGAAACCAGCGCTGGCCATCAGATCAATATGGAAGAGCTGCAATCTGCCCGCAATTGGCTGGAGAATCTATAGGCGGGAAATTTGTGCTAAAACTAAATAAGGCCTACTCTGTAATAAAGAGGAGGTCATTATTATGACAGACGCAAACAAAGAGTTAAAAGATATGAAGGACAAAACAAAAGGCAAGGCCAACGAAACAGCTGGCAAAGTAAGAGATGACAAGAGCCAAGAACTAAAAGGCAAAGGTCAATCTTTCGGAGCTGACTTGAGAAACGATGCCCGTCACCTAGGCGACGACATCAAAAACGAAGGCAAAAAGCTGAAGGATAAATTTAACAAGAAGAAAGAAGACTAAGTATACGACTGACGATTCCTGATGGAGTTGTCAGTTTTTTCTTTGTTTATAGTTTTCGGATATCCCATCAAAGAGTCCTACGACAAGTTAAGTTTGAATCTAAATAGGTAATGTAAGTTCCATCATATCTTTATGCGCGAACTAAAAAATGCATTTTTGGAATTTTGGACGTATTTAACTAACGAAGTAAGGAATTCGTATTTTCCGGTTTTACAAGTGATAGCGAACGTGCTATCCTATACATATGGAAAAACTAGTATTTCACATCATAAAAAGAAAAGATGGTACTAGTGAATTTATGGATTTTGTTGAGTCTTTACCATTAAAAGACGCAGAAAAATTGCTGGCAACGATCGATCAAACAGAAGAATTTGGATTGCTCATTGTTCAAAAAATGGAGTGGGGAAAGAAATTGGAAACAGACCTTTACGAACTGCGATCTAAGGTTGGAAGTAATATTCAACGAGCGATTTATTTTCAAAAAGTAGGAAATGAATATTTTATCACTCATGGATTTACTAAGAAGTCTCAAAAAACTCCTAGGAAAGAAATTGAACATGCAAAAAAATTAGGGAACTGTACAAGAAAGGGGAATTGTAGTGACTACTGTTAAAGAGTTAATCGAACAAAAAAAAGCAAGTGACCCTAAGTTTGCAGAAGGGTTTGAAAAAGAAAAGCAACGACTGAGCGTAGCTGTGGCTGTAGCCCAATTGAGAGAAGAGTTGGGTGTTTCCCAGCGTGAACTAGCAGAAAGAGTAGGGAAGCCTCAAAGTACGATTGCTCGAATTGAGAATGGATCGATGAATGTTAGCTTCAAAGTCCTATACGAAATCGCCACAAAAGTAGGAAAAGAAGTACGAATTGAATTTAAATAAACAGACAGAACCCCAGTAACTATTAGTTGCTGGGGTTCTGTCTGTTTATCAAAAACGGGCCTCACTAGGAAGGAGGACCGTTCCATCTATTATTCAGTTAAAAACTGTTCAATTGCTTCAGTATTCTGCTGGGTATCCAGCTCGATGACACTGCCGCTTTCGGTATAGTCGTTGAACTGCCACGAACCATCTACAGGGACAGACAAGGATTCGATGCTTTCGGTTTTGCCTAAAGCAAAGTCTTTGCCGACGCTAAGCATCGTATTTTCCGGTACGTTGGTTTCTACATAACCTAATAGCTTACCAGTTGTTTTCGGCAGCTTAGTTAAGGAAGTAACGTTGGTGACCTGTTCGGCGATGGCCTGCATTACTTGCTGCTGGCGACGAACTCGACCGAAGTCACCTTCTTCATCTTTGCGGAAGCGAGCGTACTGCAAAAGCGTGTTGCCGTCCATTTTTTGTTTGCCCTTTTCAATGAAGACACCATCTAAATCCAGATCTTTTTCAGCGTTAATCGTCACGCCTTTTGGAAACAGAGTATCTACCGCGTCTTTGAAATGATCAAAGTCGATGACAACATAATATTGAATCGGCAAGTTGAAGTTCTCTTCTAAGGTCTTCCGCACCAGTTCGATCCCGCCATAGGAATAAGCGGCGTTGATTTTATCCATGCCGTAGCCTGGAATATCCACATAGCTGTCTCGCATGATGGAAATCAGCTTCGGAGTCTTTTTAGATTGGTCATAATGGGCCACCATCAGGGAATCTGATCGGCCGCGATCCTCTCCGCGGGAATCTGACCCGATAATCAGCACATTCAAGTCGTTCACATCCGGCGCTTCTTCTCCGTTGAACTCAATTGAAGCTTCGGTGGTGGTATTTTTCGTTGATTCATAGCCGTTAATAAAGGAGAATGCGAAGTAACCCTCTACTAGGACAATCGCTCCCAGTAGGATCAGTAATCCGCGTTTGACAGCTTTCATAAAATTTCCTCATTTCTTCTATCATTCGTGCTTATTATGAACTTTTTTCATCAGATGGGTAGTCATATCGGAGAAAGAATTCGAAAATTTAGAAAAAATCAAAAAATGCGAGTTCTATCGTAAAAACAAAGGTTGTCATTTAATTGGTATATGATAGAATGGTAAAAATACTATGAAATGAGAGAGTGATTAGAATGAGAAAAGTCAACGTGGCTGTGGTAGGTGCTTCTGGTGCAGTAGGCACACAAATGATCAAGATGTTAGAAGAAACATCCATGCCTTTAGGCGAAGTAAAATTTTTAGCTTCCATCCGTTCCGCAGGCAAAGAATTAACCTTCAATGGCGAAACTAAGATCATTGAAGAATTAGTACCTGAATCCTTTGAAGGCGTTGACCTGGCTTTATTTTCAGCTGGCGGTAGCATTTCAGCGAAGTTCGCTCCGGAAGCTGTAAAACGCGGTGCGGTGGTAGTCGATAACACAAGCCATTACCGCATGGATAAAGAAGTCCCGTTAGTTGTGCCCGAGGTGAACCCTGAAGCATTGCGGGAGCATAAAGGAATTATCGCTAACCCGAACTGTTCTACCATTCAAATGATGGTTGCTTTAGAGCCTGTGCGTCAAGCATTCGGATTAAAACGCGTCATCGTTTCAACTTACCAAGCCGTTTCCGGTGCCGGTAACCAAGCGATGGAAGAATTGAAAACCCAAACGCAAGCTTTCTTGAGTGGTGAACCAATGGAAGCAAACATCCTGCCAAGCGGTGGCGATAAAAAGCATTACCCATTAGCGTTCAATGCCTTACCGCAAATTGATGTTTTCGCTGAAGAAGGTTATACCTATGAAGAGTGGAAAATGGTCAACGAAACCAAGAAAATCATGTCAGACGACAGCATTCAAGTTTCAGCTACCTGTGTCCGTATCCCAGTCTTGTCTGGTCACTCTGAATCCATCTATGTGGAAACAGAAAAACCAGCGACAGTGAAAGAAATCCAAGACGTGATCGCTAAAGCACCAGGGGCTGTCTTAGAAGATGACCCTAGCCAACAGATTTATCCGCAAGCACTTAACAGTGTCGGCAGTAAAGAAACCTTTGTTGGCCGCATCCGTAAAGACTTAGATGTTGAAACCGGCGTGCATATGTGGGTTGTTTCAGACAACTTGTTAAAAGGTGCCGCTTGGAACTCGGTCCAAATCGCTGAAAAAATGGTGGAAATGGAATTACTATAAAACTTAATCGTAATGTGAGACGTTCTTCTGAGGAGGAGCGTCTTTTTTACATTCTAAATAATTATACGAGGATACTGCGTTGATATAGTTAAAAATTGCCAGTGATGATCGATAATATCTATGGTACAGGTGTACTATGAAAGCAATTATTTGATCTCTTTTTTGAAGAAAACTAAAATAGAAAAATCAGATTATTGAGACGGGTTATTGATTGTTATATCAACTTTTTCCTCCAGAATTTTTTTCTTGAATTTGACTATTTGTTAATAAAACAAATAATCCTGCCTCCACAATTATTTTTCTTCTGTGTTACAACAGGTGATATTTTTTCGAATAATTCGTTTGCTTTAATTGTCGAAAAATATCTTGTTTTTTTATAATTGTTATATTATTATAATTATAGAGAAGCTTCTGGCAATTTTTTGGTCTTTAATTACACCAGAAGGCGAAAGTGAGATAAATGAAGCTTGTTTTTGCGAAAAGGGGAGGTGCTCGTTTGTGATGGGAAAGAGTGAAATGGATATTCGCGAGGGCGAGGAAGGTGAGGTAATCGAAGAGCAGGAAGTTGAGAAGAAATCCCATAAATCATTGCCGCAAAAAATTACCGGTTGGATAGCGATTGTTATTTGTTTACTGTTGTTGCCCATCCTGATTGCGAACCTTGTGATCATCGTGAAAGGCAGTTTGAACCCGGATGAGATACCTACCGTAATGGGTTTTGCCCCGATGGCTGTTGTCACAAATTCCATGAATACCGGTGAACCAGATGCGATCCGGGCAGGAGACATGGTTGTCACTAGACAGACTGACCCAGATACATTAGAGGTCGGCGATATCATTATGTTCCAGAGCGGTCAGACAGCGGTCATTCACCGAATTGTCGCTTATGACCAAGAGACCGACACCTTCACGACAAAAGGTGATGCCAATAATACTGAGGATTTAGATCCAGTAGCAAAAGATCGGATTATAGGTAAGTTTATGCAGCGTGTACCTCGTGTGGGAGACTTTATTTTATTCTCACGTACACCACTGGGGATGCTGATTTGTATTGGGATACCAATACTACTATTTTTGGGATATGACTTTGTAGCTAAGCGTGTCACACGCCGCAAAGAAGTTAAATCATAAATTAAGGGGAAATTCTTTTAAGAAGGGAAGAAAAGAAATGAGTAATGAAAAGAAAGAAATTACACAGCGTAAAAGCAACAAGTCTGTAAAAACCGCTGTTTTGTTGTTTGGTGCGGTTTTACTGACAACTAGTTTGTTAGGCGGGACATTGGCGAAGTATACAGGGACTATTGGTACTGCGAGTGATGGTGCTAGAGTTGCCAAATGGTACTTGAGTGAGGGTTGGGAGTCTTTTGATTTATTTAATACCTCTTATGATGCAAACAAAGCTAAAAAATCTGTATTTTCCGAAACTACTGAGAATGTAATTGCACCAGGGACTACTCAGAAGTCTGATTTGTTAGCAAACTATCCGAGTGAAGATCCAGAAGTTGCTTATAAATTACAGTTAGGCATCAATACTGATACTACCTTACAAGTTCCAGTACCAGTAGGAACTACAGATCCAGCTGCACCTAAACAAGGATTCAACGATAAGGCAATGTTTTACTCAAATCATACTGGTGGAAAAGGTTGGGCTGTAATTAGTGGACAATATTATTGGGCACCATTAAAATTTAGACTTTACGATAAAAACGGTGATTTAGTTTTTAATGGAGTAAGTACAGCAAATGGAAGTAGTGAAGAACCAACAAAAAATGTAGAAAACCCACAATTTAAAGCTTTTATCGCGGATTATTTGGAGCAAGATGAGCCTAATCCGGTTGATGATTCTAGAATACCAAATCATGCCCACGGTGCTGCTGTTGCTTGGTTGATACAAAACAATCCTGACCTGTTTTCTTCAGAGGTTATTTATCCAGCAGATGGACACGGTACAGATACTAGTGTGAAACTTGGTAGTATTGAATGGGTATGGCCTTTTGAAAATCAAGACAGCGACATCAATGATAATCCGTTGGCTGCTAGTCAAAATGAACTTGATACTTTATTAGGCTTCAATGCCTCGGAAGCTCTTGATGGAGGAGTGACGCTTGATGTCCCTCGCGTAGTTATTCAATTAAGAGGTACACAAGTCCAAGTCGACTAATTTGCATTATGTTTTGAGAAGCTGTTTTCAGCTTCTCAAAAGGTTGTCTAACACTAGGCAGCCTTTTGAGAAATTGAAAAAGAGGAGGGAAAATCATGGATAAGCACATCAATTATCCAGTAGGCAAAATAAGTCGACTGATCTTATTTTTTGCGGCTTTATTCCTCTGTTTTTTTGTCCAAACGCAAAAGGCGTACGCGGCAATTGAAGATTTTGTGTATGTGATAGATCAGTATGGCGAGCGCTGGCGTCCAGGTGAGATGACTAATACCAACATATTTGCGACGGTTATTGAAGATACGGTTGCGAATCCTGCTCTGAACGGCGAAAAAGTAATTGCACCAGGTACTAGCGGAAATTATTCTTTTACCATCCACAATACATATGAGTATCCGATCGAATATACGGTTATCGGCAGAAATCAAAATGTTGATGAGCTTCCGTTAGATTTTAAGCTGCGTGTGGCTAATGGTCCTTGGATTACCCAAGGGGATGACAGTTGGAATTTGTGGTCAGATACCTTTCCTTTAGATTACAAACGTATCCTCGAATCGGGAATGAGTGAAACGATTAACCTGCAGTGGCAATGGCCTTTTGAACGGAATCGAGACCCTGAAGATACCGATTACGGTGTTCTAGCTCAAACGCAAGATTTGGTTTACGAATTGTCACTCAATGTAATTGTTGAAACAGATGAAGGAACTGTGCCCTCTGGTGACAATCCAGACCCTGGTGGTTCAGGTGAAGTTCCCAACACGCAAGGAGATGCTCCTAGTGATGGCGACTCTTATATCAGCAGAGCTTCCTCTTTCTTCTCGGAAAGAAGATGGCGGACACTCCCGCAAACCGGCGAATCATTAGCTAAAGCAAGTATCGTGATCGGTTTCTTGATTGTATTTTTTGTTTTTATTATTTGGCGACGCAGAGGACGGCAGGATGAGCAGGATAGTTAATGCATTAAAAAATATAACGATTGTATTTTTGTTGCTGATTTTAAGCTTCAATTTATATAGTTTGTATCAACGGAATGTGAATGAGAACCGCTTCCCCATGGCATTTGGTTATGGTTATGCGGTGGTGGCTTCTGGAAGTATGGAGCCGGTATTGTCTTGGGGTGATTTGGTGGTTGTCCGAGAAGAGGATGACTACGAAGATGGTGATATGATCACTTTTATCCAAGAAGGCGACAACCGGCCAACAACCCATCGAATTATCACAACTAATGGTGAGCAATTTGTTACTCAAGGGGATGCCAACAATGCTGAAGATACACCGATAGTAGCCGATCAGATTTTTGGACGAGTCGTCTTTACTCTTCCGCTGATTGGTTACTTGATTCAATTCGTGAGTACACCGTTAGGGATGCTGGTAATTATCGTATTATTTTTACTAACGTTTTATTTAGATTCAAAGAGAAAAGAGGAAGGAGTGTCTGAATGAATAAAGGCAATATTAGAAAAGTAATTTTAAAAATACGTGACAACTCTTTCAGATATCTTTTTCTACTGGCTTGTCTGACCTGCGCTACTATTGGGTGGACTAGTGCGAGATATACCAGTGACATTTATGCTAGTCCGGATAGTGCTAGGACGGCCGAGTTTTCTTACGAGATAGAAAATTTAACTTATATAACTACTGAACAAGGTGATGTGATATCACAAGAGGCTAGCATGACTGATTGGGAAAATATTAGACAGATTAATTTGTATGAGCTCGATCAAAGTAAAAATGAGAAGTTCAAGGCAGTTTTTAACATTGAACTTCAATCTGAAGCTACTGTAAAACTAGATATGATTAAGACTATTGAGGGAACAATGCAGCCTTTAGATGTAGATAGTGTGGAACTAGTAATTGATGGAAAAGTAGCAGAAACTATAGAAAACCCTAGTACTCCAAATCGTGCCCCAATGTTAACATATACTCTTGAACCTTCTGCAAATAAGCGGGCTATCCAATGGACAGTTATATTAAGTCACACAGGTTTAGGCACACATCATAGAAACGATTTGAATCTAATTCCTGTCGTTACGCAGATCGACTAGAAAGCGAGGAAATATGAAACGCAATAAAATTTTGATTACTTTGCTATTTTTAGTCTTCCTGACTGCTTCAAGTTATACATTAGCTAAATTCACTGATAGACGGACTTACGTAATAGGCGTAAGCAATACAGCAGTAAAAGTCGCCGCACCCGCGGTAGCCCAAGCTGAACAAATAGGTGAGGATCTTCAACCAGCAGAAAGCAATACAGAGGCTGAGTCTATTGAAGATGAATCATCAATCGAACCAGCTCAACTTTCTCCACGACTAATCTTCGAATCCGATTCTGTAACTAGTGAACAAGAAGAATTGTCTTTGCAAGAAGACGGCATCTACGCTATTCAGCTTTATGGAGATGCTTTAGAGGATGGCAAGTCTAGTTATTTGGCTGGTTACCTAACTTACACAGCTGATAAAAAGCTTTCTTACCAGTTGGGAATGGAAGAACCGATTGATGAATCGGGAGAAGTGGCCGAATCTGACTCAACACAAGAATTACCCAAAGTATCTCAACTATTCCAAGCTGAGACCACCGACCCAATCATGCAAGTTGAGGCATCTGAACCTTCCCTAAACCAAAAGTTTATAACCGAAATTCCAGAGGACTCGAAGCTTCATGAACTGCTTAGTCCCAAAGAAGAACGCACCACCAGCAAAATCATCGTGACTTATTTAGGGCCAATTTCAGAAGTAGAACAGATCGAAGAACTAAATCAAGCTAACTAAAAGGAATCAAAAAGTGTAACAGCTTTTTGGTTCTTTTTTTCGCGAAAAACCTTGTTAAATCAACACCGGAAAGACTTTTCTACCTGGAATAGATAGACAAAACCCGCTATTTCCCATACGATAATGACAGTAAAACGACAAGGAGCAAACAATGAAGATTGGTGAACAACTAAAACAAAATCGATTAAAAGCGGAGCTGACCCAAGCTGAGGTGGCGGAGGAGATTTTTGTCTCGGCTCGTTCGATTTCCAATTGGGAGAATGGCCGAAACATGCCGGACATTGAAAGTCTGATTCGTCTGGCTAAGCTTTTTCAGCTGTCGTTGGATGAATTATTATTGGAGGGATCAGATATGGTAGAAGAAATAAAGAAGAAAGAGTTCGCGGTCAGACAAACGCAGTTTCTCTATTTGGGAACAATAATAACCGGTGTTTTGCTTTTTATCATGATGTTCTTGATGCCAGAAAACACAGAATCTTGGCTGCAAACGACTATTATGATTGCCTTCGTGACTAACATGGCACCGATGATCTATTTCGATCTAAAAATCCGCCACTTGAAGGGCAAAACCTATGACTGGGAAAAGGAGCTTCGACGCAGCAAACTAGTGACGCTTGTAGCGTTCATTTTGATTATCATTTTTATTGCTTACCTCTATACGCTCTAAATTTAGAAAAATATGTTGCAAAAAGCTAACAAAGTCGTTTCAATACCGGTTTTTCACTATTCCCTCTATATTTTTCAGGTGCTTTACATTAAAATTGTTAGTGTGAAGTTTTTTACTGGGGGATTTATTAATGAAAAAGGGACAAAAGTGGATTGTTTGCGGGTTAGTGCTCGCGGTTTTATTAGCAACTGGAATTAGTATCAAGGTGGGGCTGGATAGCCGCAGTGAGGTACAAAGCCAAGTGGACAGAAAAACTTTACCTGGCACACTTTCTAAGAAAGAAGAGGAACAGCTGCAACAGGCGGAAGCTCTAGCAAAGCAATATGATTATGATGGCGCCATTAAGCTGCTTAGAGACTTAGATATAAAAGAAGCGGAAGCGAAGATTACCGATTATGAGCTGCAAAAAAGTGAAGCGATTGTCTGGTCTGACCCGACGCTCTTTTCTCACTTATCGGTACAACCACTGGTAGTTTCACCCGATCGTGCCTTCAGCGCAAACGCAAATTACCGCGGGAACAACTTAACAATCGATGAGTTCAGCAACCTGTTAAATGAACTCTATGAACGAGAGTATGTCTTGGTTCGACTATCAGATATCGTGAAAAAGAACGACAACGGTGAATGGGAATTCATCGGCGTTACACTGCCAGATGGCAAGAAGCCGTTGTTGCTGTCGCAGGAAAATGTTTCTTATAATGAAGAAACTGCCGAAGCGGGACTTTCTACTAAACTAGTAGTGGATCGAGATAATCGGGTGAAAAGCTGTTACCGTGAAGGCGACAATGAATTGGCAGGCAACTATGATATGGTGCCGCTAGTGGATCAATTTGTTTGGCAGCATCCAGAATTTTCTTATCGAGGATCAAAGGGCACTTTGGCCGTTAGCGGAGCAGAGGGCGTCTTCGGTTATGATGTGTCGGCAAAAGGGAAGGCTAAGAACAAGGAACGGGCAACAGCGGTTGCGGATCGTTTGAAGGAAACCGGCTGGACCTTGGCCTCTTATTCTTGGGGACCGATCAATTTCAACCACTCAACCTTGGCGATCGTTCAACAGGATACGGTTAAATATAAGGCTGAAGTGGAGCCGATCATTGGAGAAACACCACTGTTGTTGTTCCCGTCAGGTTCTGATATTGGTACTTGGCAGCCTTACAATGAGTACAATCCAACGTATGTTTATTTGCAGGATGCAGGATTTTCAGTCTTCAGCCAACAGGATGCCAGCCTAGAATCCTGGGGTGAGTTCTCACCGGCATATTACCGCAACTCGCGGATTATGGTAACTGGCACAGCCTTGGAATCAGGCGCGGCTTACTTAGCACCATTTATGGATACAGCTGATGTGATAGATACAGAAGCGCGAGGACTATAGTAAATTAAGGAGACTGTGTGTCTTCTTTTTTTAGTTTGAAGAAAGCATAGTTATTCACAATTAGAAAGCTTATTAAACCGATTTTAATGGTGTCCGGCTTAACAAACTAACTTTGTCGGCAATAAGCGAAAATTTTGAGAAACTTGAGGAGCAGTTTATCAAAATTTTAGTCTTATTGCTCCAAAGCTGTGCGAGTTTGCGAAGCCTTTCTTACCATTCTAGCGCCCTGCATGGTTTTTCAGTAAAAATCATGTATAATAGCTAATGAGTGTATATGCACAGACCGAACTGTTACGGGGTCTGAGTAAGCGTAAAACTAATAGATAAAAAATATAAGAGGTGGCTATTTTTGAGTACAATCAAAATGATCCCCTTCAGCGGAGTGCGTGAAAATGGTAAAAACATGTACGTGGTTGAAGTGGATAACGATATTTTTGTCCTAGATTGCGGACTAAAGTATCCCGAAAATGAATTACTGGGAATCGATATTGTGATTCCTGACTTTACCTATCTAATCGAAAACGCGGATCGTGTGGCAGGAGTATTCTTGACCCACGGACACGCCGATGCGATTGGGGCTTTGCCATATTTAGTATCCCAAGTAAATGTTCCAGTATTTGGAACCGAGCTGACGATCGAATTGGCAAAATTGAACGTGAAGGACAATGACGACAGCAAAAAGTTCAACGACTTCCATGTGATTGATGAGCATACGGAAATTGACTTTGGCACAGCAAGCGTCAGCTTCTTCCGTACAACCCACACGATTCCGGATTCAGTGGGGATTAGCTTGAAGACCGATGAAGGCAGCATTGTCTATACCGGTGATTTCAAATTTGATCCAACTGCGATTCCTATGTATGCAACAGATTATCGTCGTTTGGCAGAGATTGGTTCTGAAGGCGTATTGGCGCTGTTCAGCTCTTCATCCAATGCGGAAAATGCGATCCAGGTTGCTTCTGAGCGTGACATTGCAGCAGAAGTATACGACACCATCAAATACTGGGATGGCCGTATTATTGTCGCTTGTGTTGCCAGCAACCTGCAACGAGTACAGCAAATTTTGAATGCTGCTAAAAAAGCGCAGCGCAAAGTAGTTTTAACCGGTCAGGACTTTGAACGGATTATCCGGACAGCTATGCGTCTTGGCAAGCTGGAAGTACCAGAAGAGTTGTTTGTGACCTTGAAGGAAATGAAGAAATACAAACCTGAAGAATTGATCATCTTAGAAACTGGTCGCATGGGCGAACCAATCAAGTCATTGCAAAAAATGGCCAACGGTTCTCACCGCAACCTGCGCATTGAAGAAGGCGACTTGGTGTACATCACCACTACGCCAACAACGGCAATGGAAACGACGGTAGCTAAGACCGAAGACATGATCTATCGCGCAGGCGGTATCGTGAAGAGTATTTCGGAAGACTTGCGGGTTTCAGGGCATGCTAATCCAAGAGATTTGCAAATGATGCTGAACTTTATGTCGCCAAAATACTTCATCCCGGTTCAAGGAGAATACCGTCAGCTGGCAGCTCATGCTGATTTGGCTCACGAACTAGGCATGGCTTATAAAGATATCTTTATCACTGGCCGTGGTGACGTGTTGGAGTACAAGAACAAACACTTGAGCTCAGCTGGCAGCGTACCAGCCGACAACGTCATGATCGACGGAATTGGTGTTGGGGATATCGGCAATATCGTACTTCGTGACCGCAAAGTCTTGTCAGAAGATGGAATATTTGTCATTGTTGTGACGATTGACCGTAAAGGCAAAAAAATCGTTTCTGCGCCCCAAATCACTTCTCGCGGCTTCGTCTATGTAAAAGCCAGCCGTGACCTAATGAAAGAAAGCGGCGATATCACCGAAGAAATCGTGGTGAAGCACCTGCATTCTGATGATTTTGAATGGAGCAAGCTAAAACAAGACATCCGGGACAAACTAAGCCGCTATCTATTCGAACAAACCAAACGCCGTCCCGTGATTCTTCCAGTGATTATGGAAGCTAATCAACGCAGAGGACGCCGGAAATAAAATTAGTACGTAACAGTCAAACGTCGAAGCAGATGTTTGGCTGTTTTTTTGCATGGGATGTCCTCTACAAGAACCAAAATGAACAGACGAAAAACCAAATTGAAATGTTGAGGAGCTTTCAAGTTTGGCTAAAAATTCCAGAAAAAATGATAACGCTTTCTTGTTTTGGCGCCTTTCGACCAAGTTGAATAGAAGTTGGCACAGGAATTGCTTTATAAAAGTTGAAAGCAAAAAATGAATGAGGAAGTGATCCAATGAAAGCAGAAGTGTTGTATGGACCCGATGATGTCCGATACGAAGAGGTAGAGGAACCAACTTGTCCTGCAGACGGTATAAAAGTAAAGGTGATTGCCTGCGGTATTTGCGGTTCAGACCTGCGTACCTATGGCGGTGGATCGAAGAATTCGATTCTACCTGCAATTTCAGGACATGAAATCACAGCTGAAGTAATTGAAAGCCATTATCCAAGATTTCCTGAAGGTACTCGTCTTTCGATTGCACCGGTAGTTGTGTGTGGTGAATGCTGGTATTGTCAAAACGGAATTCAGAACTTATGCGACAACATTCGCATGATCGGAACTGCGGAAGGAATCGATGGCGGTTTTGCGGAATATATTGCTTTTCCGAAAGAAATCATTGATCATGGCTGCTTCAACGCGATTCCTGACGATATTGATCCGATTGTCACAGTTATTGCAGAGACGGCATCTTCAGTATTATGTGCGCAAATGAACACCAATATTGTCATGGATGATTTAGTAGTCGTAATTGGAGCAGGAACAATTGGGTGTCTTCACAGTGAAATTGCCCGCATTCGTGGGGTAAAAGAAGTTGTGATTGTGGAGATGAATGAAGACAAGGCGAACTTAGCTCGAAAACAGGGATTTGATAATGTTGTAAATATGAGCAGCTCAGATCCGCGACTGAAAGAAATGGTTTTAGAGAAAAGCAATGGCCGAGGAGCCGATGTGGTGATTAGTGCTTGTCCTGCTGGTCAGGCACAGGCGGATGCAGTAGATTTGGCTCGTAAACGTGGGAAAGTCATTTTATTTGGCGGTATTCATCCTTCTAGTGCCAAGCTATTAGATACTAACGCAATCCATTATAAAGAAATTATGGTTTATGGTGCTTCAGCTTACTCGCCAGAAGTAAACCGGAAGGCATTGAATTTAGTATTAAATCGCCAGTTGGATGCTCGTAAGTTCATTACCCATAAATATGAGTTGAAGGATTTAGCGCAAGGCTTTGCGGATATGCGCGCAGGTAAAATGATCAAGGGCGTTATTATTCCATGAGAACGTAAAAAGCGAAGGAGGTGAAACATTTGGATAAATCATTCCCTAAAGAACCAATGGTTAGTAACAATGAAATCCATGCCATTATTACCGAAGAAACAGAGCGTGATCGCCTGATTTATCAGTTAGCAGAAGAAATGGCTCATTACGGTATGGTAGGTGAGGGGTATGGAGAATCAGTATTAGAAAGGGAACGTGAATTTCCAACAGGTGTGCCAACTCCTGTACCAATTGCTATTCCTCACAGTGAACGTTCTCAGATTTTTAAACAAGGTATTGGTGTCGCGGTATTAAAGGAAAGTGTCAAGTTCGCAAGTATGGAAAATCCTGACTGCTTTTTGGATGTGAAAGTAGTCTTCATGTTGGCGGCTAACTTAAATAATGCCCACTTAGATATGATAAAAGATGTAATGGAGATTATTCAAGATTCCGCGGTAGTTGCTAATTTATTAAAGGCTGAAACACCTGAAGCGATCGAAAAAATCATGCATCATGAGTTTTCGATTCGCGAGGAACAACGGTAAGAACAAAAAAAGAGAGGGGTAAAGAAAATGGCAGAAGTAAAAACAGTAGTAGTCGTGTGCGGGGCCGGTTTTGCGACATCGACAGCAGGAGAAAATGAGGTCAAAAAGTTAGCAAAAGAAATGGGCATTGAAGTGAAGATGAACAAACGCCGTGCCACTGAGATCAAAACGGTATTGAGCACAATGAAGCCGGACATGTATTTGTTAATGACACCTGTAACAGTTGAACTAAATGCACCAAAGGTTAACGGGGTACCGTTTATTTCCGGTATCGGTAAAGACGAAGCTTTGGAAGAAATGCGACAAATTCTTCAAGGTGATTAGCTAAATAAAAATGGGGTAGATTATTTAGAAATGGGGGGAAATTGATGTTTGAAGCAGTAAATAAAGGTTTCCAGTGGTTTACAGGCTTAGGAAGTAACGGGATTTTATGTGTGGCCCTGTTGATTATTGGCCTTGTTCTAGGATTAAAAGTCGGGGACGCGGTTCGTTCAGCTTTAACAGCAACAGTTGGTTTCATTGGATTGAACTTGACAGTTGATATGCTGATCGCTCAAATGTCACCAGCGACGATGTCGATGGTTGAACGAATGAATTGGAACTTGGACGTGGTGGACGTTGGTTGGGGCCTGATGGGGATGGCCTGGGGACAACCAGCTTCTGGGATGGTAATTATTGCACTGATTGCTACGAATATTGCGTTGATCTTCTTGAATTTCACGAAGACACTGATGGTCGATTTTTGGAATTATTGGTCTTTTGCTGCTTGTGCAGCCTTAATTTATGGCGCGACCGGCAATGTGATTTTCACAGTACTTGCAGGGTGTATCTATATGGCAGTCTCTTTAAAATGGGCGGATAAAATGGCGCCGATGTATCAGGAATTTTACGGTATTCCCGGCTGTAGCTGGCCGACTGGAGCAATTATCGCACCGGCAATGATTGGGATTCCGATAGTAAAACTATTGCAAAAAATTCCGGTTATCAAGGATATTAAAGCCGATCCTGAAACAATGCAGCGTCGCATGGGGATTTTTGGTGAACCAATTGTTATAGGAGCAGTGTTAGGGATGTTAATTGGTTTTATCGCCGGCTATGATATTCGTCAAATTTTACTGTTAGGTTTTAACATGGCAGCGGTAATGATTTTACTGCCGCGGATGATTCAGATCATGATGGAAGGTCTAATTACGATTTCAGACCAAGCCAAAATTTTCACTGCTAAGTATATGAAGGGCCGTGAGGTTTGGATCGGAATTGATGCTTCTACCATCATGGGAAATCCAGCAACTATGTCGGCTATCTTAATCATGACACCAATCGTTACTTTTATGTCGATTATTCCTGGTAACCGTATGCTGGCAACCGCGTCATTGGTAGCCGTTCCTTGGTTTATCATTGGAATTACTTCCTTTGCGAAAGAAAATATCTTGCACATTTGTCTATCGGTCTTTGTTGTATTTGCCATCTATTTTTGGTGTGCAACTGCAATGGCCGGGGCTCATACCCATATTGCGGAGATCGTTGGTTTTGAGTTTCCGGAAGGGACTTCATTAATCAGCAGCCTTTCTGAAGGGGGAACCCAATCACCTTCATATTGTATAAGATCCTCGACCTCCTAGGATTTGTAAGTTATTAGGGTCAGGTATCACCCAGGTACCGTAAATGTTAAAAATGGGATGTTCAGTCAAGTCAGTTTTATAGTACGATGAAATAAATGGTAATGAATGTCATTTATAATCATCATTTCAATCTGTTGAGGAGGTAAAACAACATGAAATCATCCGAATATGCCCGTATGGTGCAGATGATTGATTCAGAGGATCTAAAAAATCCCTATACAGATCAAGAACTGGCTGAACACTTAAAACTTTCTCGCAGCAGCATCACCACTATGAGGAAAAAAGCAGGCATCGAAAATTCCAGAGAGCGTCGTGAAGCGATTTTACTAAAAGCAATTACCGCTATTTTGGAAGCGGAGCCAACGATTAGCATGAATCAACTGACTAAACAGTTGGTTGATTCCGGTTATCGGATCACGTTAAACAGTACGATCAGTTTTATTGAGCAGCACAATATTTTCATTTCTGACAATAACACAAAGGACCAACCGCCGTCGCGGAATAAAAATGAAGCCTTTGCTGGCATTATCGGTGCACAACGCAGTCTTAGTATTCAAGTAGAGCAAGCGAAAGCGGCGGCCATGTATCCGCCGATTGGTCTGCACACCTTGATTGTCGGGGAAACCGGTGTCGGGAAAAGTATTTTGGCTGAAGCAATGTACAAATTCGCTTTGCTAAGCAAACAGCTGGAGCCCAAAGAAATGCCCTTTGTGGAATTAAACTGTGCCGATTATGCGGAAAATCCGCAGCTATTGAATGCCCAGCTTTTCGGCTATCAAAAAGGAGCCTTCACCGGTGCCGATGAAGATAGGGAAGGCTTAATCAGTCAGGCCAATGGTGGCATCTTGTTTCTAGATGAGGTTCATCGCATGCCGCCGGATGGTCAGGAGATGCTGTTTCAACTGATTGATAAAGGGGTCTATCGACGCTTAGGGGATCAGAAAACCCGCAGTGCGCAGGTTATGATTATTGCTGCTACCACGGAAGATATTGAAACCAATTTGTTAGATACTTTCCGCCGTCGCATTCCGATGGTCATTGGTATTCCAGCGTTAACGGCACGGGGGATTGATGAAAAATACGATATAATCAAGACCTTTTTCCGGCAGGAGGCAGTAAGAGTTAATCGGGAGATTTTGGTTACTTCAGATGCCATGAAACGCTTGCTGTCGTTGCATTATCCCGGCAATGTGGGAGAGCTGCGCAGTAAAATTCAAGTTGCTTGTGCTAAAGGCTACCTAGCTTGTATGCACAAACTGGAAGATAATTCACGGATTACAATTGATCGAGGAATGTTGGTGATTTCTAACCAAGTCCTGCAAGAAACCGAAGCACCATCCAAAGAAATCGACTACTTCTCTTCGAAAGATTTGATCGTTTCCCCAACTGAAAAAAATCCGATTCCTGAATTGAAAGTTAAAGATCCTTACGAGTTTTCAGAAGGCTTGTATCGCATTATCGAAACAGAATATGCCAAGCTGCATGCTGATCATTTTTCCGAAAAGGACATCAACTCAATTATTTGGAAGCTGATGGAGAAAAAAATCTCCCGCTACATCAGTAATATTCAAACCAACAAAGAGGTCAATCAGCTGACCGATAACATCCAAACGATTGTAGAAGAGGATCTACTGCAAATGGTAGAGGAAATGCTGAAAATCGCTAAGGAAGAACTGGGCGAGATCGACAAATCCTTGCTGTTTTGCTTAGCGACGCATTTTAATGCTTCCATTGAACGTATCCGTAAAGGTGAACATATTTTAAATCCGAATCTAGACAATGTGAAAAAACACTATCCTAAAGAGTTTCAATTGGCTTGCAGGATGGCTGGGCTGGCTGAGGAATATATCGGTATGGAGCTGCCTGATGAGGAGATCGGTTTTATTGCTATGTATCTATCAGCTACCAACAGCGGGAAGGTTCGCTATGGCGATGCCATCGGAGTAATCGTGGTCACTCATGGACGGGTGGCTGCCGAAATGGTGGCAGTAGCTGACGAACTAATGGGCAAGTCCCATTTAACTTCTTTGTGCATCAGCTTGGATGAAAGTCCCCGCTCGATTTACAACCGTTTACTGGAGCAGGTACAGAAAAACAACCAAGGACGCGGTGTTCTTATTCTGGTGGATATGGGATCGCCAGAAACCTTTGGCAGCCAAATTGCCGAAGAATTAGGGATTGAAGTTCGCACGGTTACCCGGGTGGATACGCTGATGGTATTGGACGCGATTCGCAAAACGCAGTTGATTGACATGAATTTGGATGAAGTGGCCGAGTCATTAATCAAGCAACAGCAAAATGCTGTCATCAAAAGCAGTCCTGATCCTAGTCACAAAAAAGCTGGCTTTCGTCTGTTTTTGTTTAACGGGGGAGGGCTGTGCCAAATATTTGTACGACTATCTTAAAGAACTGATTCTCGCGGCGTACCCAAGCGCTGAATTCCTGTTACTGAGCTTGCTGAATCAGCAATCGATTAGCGAGCAGCTGGCTGAGGTAAAAAGGAATTATCACATTTTAGGAATAGCTGGTTCCCTAAAGGTGGAAACGGGAGATATCCCATTGTTTCTGATGCAGGATGTGCAGCAGCCAGAAGCTTTGGAACGATTTTTAGTTCAGATAGAAAAAAGGCAGCTGTTTATGCAAACCGGGAATGCTACTATCACTGATCCATCCTTAATATTTATTAACCAGGAGGTTCAAACAAGAGATGAAGCAATTGCTTTCTTGGCTGACAAATTAGTAGCGCACAACTATGTAAAACCAAGCTTCCTCCAGACCGTTATCGAGAGAGAAAAGATGGTCCCAACTTGTTTAGGAACCGGTGTGGCGATTCCTCACGGGTATTTTTCAGAAGTGATCAAGCCGCAAATTGCAGTATTGCTGCCAAACCAGCCGATTCCTTGGGGAGAACAGTTAACAGCTAAGGCTGTGTTACTGTTGGCCTTCACCGAAGATACGAGCCAAATTTTTAGTCAAGTTTACTCGGTCATTTCTGATGAACGTGCTGTGGATAAGCTGGTGGAAATGCAAGACAAGAGGCAAATTCAAAAATACTTAGATCCATTTTACGAATAAAGTTTTTCAATCGAAACAAAGAAAGTTGAGCATAAATCTGAATCAACTAAAAATTTGAAAAGAGATGAAAAAAGCATGAAATTTGAAACGTTGAAAATGGCAGAAGGTTTAGGCAATGATTTTGTAGTAGCAACTTATTATATGAAGTCAGAAAAAGAACCGGATCTTTACGACTGGGTCAAACTGGTTGCTGCCGATCAAAGTGCTGGAACCTGGACTCATGTAGAAGGGGAAACTCCCGAGGTCATTGAAAAATATGGTGCGAAAGTAGTGGGTGTCTACCCGATGTCTGATGGCATTTCTTGTGTTGCCCGAGTAGCTTATCCAACAGCCAACTTCCCAGCCTATATGGCCATGGTAATCAGTACAGTTGCTGGAAATGTCTTAGCCCAAGATGGTATTCGCCTGGTGGATATTGAGTTTCCTGATGCGATGCTGGAACAATTTACTGGACCTTTAATGGGAGTTAGCGGTATTCGCGAGTTGTTAGGTGTACAGGATCGTCCACTAGTTGGAGCTATTTTGAAGCCATGTATTGGTGTTCCACCAGAAGCCAGTGCAGCCGGTGCAGCTAAAGCAGCACTAGGTGGAGCAGATGTCATTAAGGATGACGAATTATTAAGTGATCCTGCTTATTCACCAATGATCGATCGCGTGAAAACAGTGATGGCTCATTTGAAAGAAGTCGGCAAAGACCAATCTACTCTATACGCAGTAAATATTACTGGCTTAAATGTGGTGGATCGGGCTAAAGCCGCGATTGATGCCGGTGCTAACTCGATTATGGTGAATTACAATGCACTTGGCTGGGCAGCAACTGAAGACTTAGTACGTTTCTTGAAAAAAGAAAATATCAAAATCCCGATCTTTGGTCACTGTGCTGGAGCAGGCGCTTATTACCGTTCTCAAAACAATGGCATGTCGGCAGCACTTAGCTGTGGAAAATTGCCGCGTATGATGGGTATGGATATGCCACTGGTTTATCCCGATAGTGGAAGATTTGGCACAACAACAGATGAACTGGTGGAAACGCATAGTGCCTTATCGACTCCAATGAAATCTATTGAACCAGCCTTCACAACGGTAGCTGGCGGTGTTCATCCAGGAAGTATTGAATATTTGATGAATCTGCTGGGCAATGAAACGATTCTAATGGCTGGTGGCGGTATCTATGGTCACCCAGATGGAGCAGTTTCAGGAGCTAAAGCTCTGTTACAAGCTATCGAATCAGTTATGGCTGAGGTTCCAGTAGTAGAAGCAGCTAAAAACCACGAAGAATTAGACCATGCTTTAAAATTCTGGTCATAGTCGAACACATATTTTCTGTATCAAACTATAGGGGGAATTTCATTGGAAAACACTCTTTCAAAAGAAACACTATTAGAGCTTTATCGAGTAATGGTGCGAATTCGCGCTTTCGAAAATGAAGCTATCGAGCTTGCCAAAGCTAATATTACGCGAGCTGCGGTGCACACGTATAACGGCGAGGAAGCCATAGCCGTAGGCGTTTGTGCCCATTTAACCAACAAGGATTACATCACCTCGACTCACCGTGGGCACGGCCACTGTATCGCTAAAGGTGCCGATTTACGCCGCATGTTTGCTGAATTGATGGGACGGGAAACCGGCTATTGTAAAGGAAAAGGCGGATCAATGCATATTGCTGATATGGCTACAGGAAATCTTGGTGCTAACGGAATTGTTGGTGGCGGGATTCCGATGGCAATGGGAGCAGGTCTGGGACAACAGGTTGCTCATGAACCGAATCTAACCGTTTCATTCTTTGGCGATGGTGCCTCAAACGAAGGTTCTTTCCACGAGGCACTAAACATGGCCTCAATATGGAATCTGCCTGTGGTTTTCATTTGTGAAAACAATAAATTTGGTATCTCCACTTCTACCGAAAAATCGATGAACATCGAACGAATTTCAGATCGAGCCAAAGCTTATGGCATCAAAGGGATAACCGTTGATGGCAATGATCTAGTAAAAGTTTATCAAACCTTTGCTGAAGTCAAAGAAGAAGTTTTAGCTGGCAAAGGTCCGGTTTTACTAGAAATGGATACTTACAGAATGTCAGGGCATTACTTCGGGGATAATGAAAACTATCGCAGCAGAGAGGACGTTGAGAAATGGAAAGAAAAAGATCCGGTTTTACGCTGTGAACAGTTGCTGATGAATGACTATGAAGTAACTGAGGATGAACTAAAGGCAATCGAAAAAGAAGAAGAAAAAACAGTGTTGGCTGCCTCTGAACTGGCTAAGCAAGATCCTGAGCCGGCGGTTGAAGATATTATGAATGATTTATATGATCCAACCTTTGAAGAAATTGAATGGAAAGTATTTTCCAAGGGATAGGAAGGAGATTTGTATGCGGAAACTTTCAATGCGTCAGGCAGTCAACGAAGCGCTGCACATTGCTTTTAACAGTGATGAAAATGTTTTTACAATTGGTGAGGATATTGCAGTTTATGGCGGACAATTACGCTGTAGCTATGATTTACTGGATAATTTTGGGGCTGAACGGGTGAGGGATACTCCGATTTCTGAAGTTGCTATAGTTGGTGCTGGAATAGGTTCAGCAATGATTGGCCGTCGTCCGATTGTTGAACTATCTTACATGGATTTTATTGGTGTTTGTTTTGACCAGATTCTAAATCAAGCTGCCAAGATGCGTTACATGTATGGTGGTCGAGTAAGTATTCCTTTAGTGATTCGTACTCAGTGCGGAGCAGGACTAGGGAATGGGGCTCAGCATTCGCAATCCTTAGAGAATATCTTGTCTCATGTACCAGGGATTCGAGTAGTTATGCCTTCGAATGCTTACGATGCCAAAGGGTTATTGCTGCGAGCAATTCGTGACAACAATCCCGTGGTCTTTGTAGAGCACAAGGCCTTATACAAACTGAAATGCGAAGTGCCAGAAGAACCTTATGAAGTAAGTTACGAAAGTGAAGTCAAAGAAGTCGGTGATGATATTACGATTATTGCCTATTCAGCAATGGTTAACGTAGCCTTGAAAGCAGCCAAGAAGCTGAAAGATGAAGGGATTAGCGCTGAAGTTGTCGATGTGAAAAGCATTGAGCCGCTAGACATGGATCCTATTTTAAAATCAGTTGAGAAGACTGGGCATGCCATCATTGTGCACGAAGCAGTGAAAAAATCTGGCTTTGGCGGCGAGATCGCGACTCAGATTCAAGAGTTTGCTTTCGAGCATTTGAAGCAGCCGGTTCTACGAGTGACAGCACCAGACGTACCGGTGCCATTTGCCCGTAATCTGGAAAAAGCCTATGTGCCGGATGAAGAACAAGTAATAGCTGCTGTAAAAGCCACTTTGAAATAGAAGGAGAGACCTGTAGATGAAAAAAGAAGTCATTATGCCAAAAATCGGATTAGACATGGATGAAGGAACCATTATCACTTGGTATAAAAAAGCCGGTGATCCTGTAAAAAAAGGTGAAGTTTTGTTGGAGATTGAAACGGATAAAGCCACTACTGATGTGGAATCCGCTCTAGATGGTACCTTAGTAGAAATTGTCGAAGAAGAAGATGCGACAGTTGATATTGGTGAAACCATCGCTTGGATTGAAGTCGATGAGTAGTGAAGGGAAAAAGCTTACTGGTATAAAAAAAGCCATGGCTAAACAAATGATCCGCAGCTGGACCGATGTGCCTCAGTTTCAACTGAGCACTACGGTTCGCTGTGATAAGTTGATCGCTTATCGCAAAACTTTGCCTGTTAAGGTTTCTTTTACGGCAATCATTGCTAAGGCAGCGGCTCTGGCATTGATTGAATATCCAGAAATTAATCAACGATTTGTTGACGGTCTGGTGGAGACTGTCGATGAGGTAAATATCGGAATTGCCAGTGATACCAAGCGTGGCTTGTTAGTTCCGGTTATCGTCAATGTAGACACGAAATCGCTTGAAGAGATTCAAGTCGATTTAAATCGGATCAAAGAACAAAGTCTGACTGGAAAGTTCTCGATGGAGGATATATCTGGCGGCACCTTCACTATCAGCAACCTGGGGATGTTTAATATCGAAACTTTTTCTTCTATTGTAAATACACCAGAGCTAGGAATCCTAGCTATTGGGAAAATTTCTAAAAAGCCATACGTTGATGAAGACGATCAATTGATTGCAGCTTCTGTTTTGGAACCAGTCCTGACTTTAGATCATCGCGTAGCTGATGGAGCAAGCGGAGCCAGATTCTTAACCCGCTTAGCGGAAATTTTGGAGCAGCCGAATGAGCTATTGTCAGTAAAGGGGGATGCAGGTGAATAAAACAATTGCAATCATTGGTGGTGGACCAGGCGGCTATGTCGCTGCGATCCGCGCCGCTCAGTTGGGGGCTAAAGTCACTTTAATTGAAAAAAATTCTCTTGGCGGGACCTGTTTGAATGTCGGCTGTATCCCTACTAAAGCGTTGCTGCAGTCTGCAGAAGCCCTTGAACAAGTTAAACAAGCGCAGAAATTCGGCATTCAAACTGAGCTTCAAGGTTTTGACTGGACCACGGTAATGAAACGTAAAGATCGAGTGGTTAAGCAGTTAGTCAAGGGTGTCACTGGGTTGATGAAAAGCAATCAAATTGAAATTCTTCAAGGGAGTGCGAGTTTTATTGACGATCAAACCATTGAAGTAAACGCACCAGATGGTGAAAAGGTCGATTTGCAACCGGACCAAATTATTTTAGCAACTGGTTCTAAGCCGTTTATTCCTTCGATTCAAGGATTAGATACCTACAATGGTTGGCTGGACTCCAGTAAAGCCCTTGCGCTAGAAGAATTGCCTGAATCAATGATTATCATTGGTGGTGGAGTCATTGGGATCGAGTTTGCATCGATTTTTAATTCTTTCGGTGTTGAAGTGACAATTGTCGAGGAGCAGCCTGAAATCTTGCCAGCGATGGATCAAGAACTAGCCGGTTTGTTGCGAAAAAAACTAGCTAAAGCAGGCATCAACTTTTTACTAGGTCAACGGGTAGAAGCAGTGACGGGCAACGAAACCAATGTCGAGCTTTCATTAGGTGAAGATACGCTTTGTGGCGAAAAACTTCTGGTAGCTGTGGGCCGCAGAAGCTATATCGAAGGCTTGGGATTAGAAAATACTAGTATTCAAACTGAAAGACAACGTATTCTAGTAAATGATCATTTACAAACCAACGTGCCCAATGTGTATGCTATTGGTGATTGCACTGGTCAAAACATGTTGGCTCACTATGCTTCAGCTCAAGGAGAAATAGCCGCAGAAAATGCGTTGGATAGTCACGAAAGCTTTGATGGACAAGTAACACCAGGTTGTGTCTATTTAGATCCAGAGTTTGCTGGTGTCGGATTAACTGAACAACAAGCGACAAAAAAAGGCATTAACTATCGGACAGGTAAATTCCCATTAAAAGCCAGTGGCAAAGCTTTAGCAATGGATAAGACTTATGGTTTTGCGAAAGTACTTGTAGAAGAAGAAACAGATAAACTAATCGGGGTTCACTTATTGTGTGAACGAGCGACTGATTTAATCACCGAAGCCGCCTGTGTATTACAACACGGCGGAACAGCTGAAGAAGTGATCGCAACCATTCACCCACATCCAACTCTAAGTGAAGCATTCCGCGAAGCAACCTTAGCTGCGGATCACCGAGCGATTCATATTTCTAACTAAAAACTTCAGAGCAGATCTGAAGTTTTTCTTTTGGGTCAAAAAGTCACATCCATCTGCTTTTGTTTAAATAAATTACCGATTTGGACAATTTTATGTTTCTTGTCTAAACGATAGAATATAGCAAAACTCTTCCCAATCAGAATACGATAAGTAGGCTCATTAAAACGATAGATATGAGAGACATCTTCGTGCATCTCTGGAAAGAGCTTCAGAAGATTAATAGAGCTATAAATCGAATGGACGAATTTTTTTATGATATCTTCTGAAAGCAGCAGGCTTGATTCCCATTCATGAATATTCTCTCGAAGACTGTTCTTAAAACTTTCTGTATATTTAATTGTATACTGATCGTTATTCTCCCCAGCCATATTTCCCAAACTCTTTCTTCATTTGTTCTTCCGTTAAAGTTTTACCAGTCTCAAACTCAGCAAAGCTTTCTTCGATCAACTGTCGATCGTGTTCTCTAGCAATATTCTGCGTATTTAGGACGTAATTGTCGCCATCTTTTGTATACTCTAATACATCTCCAGCTTCTAATCCCCACTCTTTAGGGAAAATTGCCCCAACTGAATTGCCGATTTTTCGAATTTTAAGTTCACCCATAAAATTCAACTCCTATTCTTTTTTGTTGATTATAACACGTTATAACACCCGGCGGCATATTACTGCTCCTTTTTTCCAAAAATTGTTATAATCACAATGATTGGAAAGGAAGTTTTTGTATGGCGACTTATCAAGACGATCCATTAGTTCAGAAGAACCGCTGGTGGATTCTCGTATCGGTAGCTATGTTTGCTTTCATGTCCACCTTGGACTCCAGTATTGTAAACATTGCTTTGCCGACGATTTCCAAAGATTTGAATGTACCAATGAATGAAGCCGAATGGGTGGTTTCCATCTATTTAATGGTAGTCTGTGCCTGTTTGCTTTTGTTTGGGAAAATCGGAGACAGCTTTGGGAAAATTAAAGTCTATCGGATTGGAACGATTATTTTTACCGTTGGCTCATTATTGTGCGGCTTTAATCATTCATTAGAATTCCTATTGTTTGGTCGAGTGATTCAAGGGATCGGAGCCAGCATGACCATGGCAACCAATTCAGGGATTGCCACCGAAGTCTTTCCTATGAAGGAACGGGGCCGGGCATTAGGCTCAATCGGTGCTTTTGTGTCACTAGGCTCAATTGCTGGTCCAGGCATCGGTGGCTTGATTTTGTCTCAATTTTCTTGGTCTTATATTTTCTGGATCAACGTACCAGTCGGGATTGCCACGATTCTAATTGGTGAGAAATTCCTGCCGAAGGATATCACAATGTCTCAACGTAAGATTGATTTCTTAGGCTTCGGTGCTTTTGCGGTAACGATCATGAGCTTCTTTGGCAGTATTTTTATCGGTCAGGAGATTGGCTATTTGAACCCACTTCCGTTAGGCTTATTAGGACTAGCACTGATCGCTTTTATCTTTTTCATCTATGTGGAAAAACGGAAAACCGATCCGTTGATTGTCTTCAGTATTTTCAAAAATAAAATGTTCACCATGAGTTTGATCACCGCTGTATTGATCTTCTCATCCAACTTCTTCGTGAATGTGGTGATTCCATTTTATCTACAAAGTGCACGGGGACTTTCAGCTAGTTATTCAGGCTTGTTAATGATGGTATTTCCGTTCTTGATGGTGATAGGATCACCCATCAGCGGGTATTTGACCGATAAAGTAGGTTCACAAATTTTAGTTGTCACCGGATTGGTGATGCTCTCAGTTACTCAAATTATGTACATTTTCATGAATGAGACAACTCCGATTTGGTATTATGTTATTGCGACAGCTATCATGGGCTTTGGCAATGCATTGTTTCAGTCGCCAAACAATACGATGGTGATGAGCAGCGTGACCAAAGAAAACCTAGGTGTTGCCGGCAGTTTGAACTCATTTGCCCGCAATCTTGGTATGGTCATCGGGATCGCGCTGGCTACCACGATTCTGTATAGCGGCATGAGCGCAGCTTACGGCGAACGAGTAACCACTTATATCGCCAATCGACCAGATGTGTTTGTGTTTGGCATGCGAATTACCTTTGTCGCATCCTTTGCGTTGTGTTTTATTGCGCTGATTCTTTCGGTTGTTCGATTTAGGAGGATGCCAGTTCCACTTTTCGCAGGAACAAAGCGTTCGAAAGAAGCAAAAAAAGATACGAGTAATAAGAAGTAACGTCATACTTAGTGGAATGGTACGCGTGGAGAGAATCAGACTCATTTTTTCTTTAAAAAAATGAATACTTTAATAACGAAATAGATGCCAGTTCCACTTTTCGCAGGAACAAAGCGTTCGAAGGAAGCAAGAAAAGGTACAGGCAAAAAGAAGTAACGTCATACTTAGTGGAATGGTACGCGTGGAGAGAATCAGACTCATTTTTTCTTTGAAAAAATGAATATTTTAATAACGAAATAGAGGGAAAGAAAAATGGCTAATCAAGTAGAAGAATATTTAACCGAAAAAGGCATTGCTTTCACTGTGCAAGAACTGCCAGTAGAAAGAGAAGACGGGACCGCCGTATTAACCGAAGAACCTGTCGATCATGATAAAATTTTCAAAACGCTAGTGTTAAAAGGCAACAAAACCGGTGTGGTCATCGCAGTAGTACCATTGGACGCTCGCTTAGACTACAAAAAAGCTGCCAAGGCCACCGGCAATCGCAAAATTGGTTTGCCGCCGATGGATTTTGTATTGGAACATACTGGCTATGAACATGGAGCAAATACGCCAATTGGCATTCGCTTGAATCATCCGGATTATTTAATCGTGTTTGACGAAAGCATTCATAATTATGACCAAGTAATTATTTCCAGCGGCGAAATCGGTAAAGCGGTTGAATTAGCTGCCAGCGATTTGCTGGAACTGTTACACCCAGAGATTGAAAGTTTATTGAAATAACCACAAGAGGTCAGCTGATTTGTTGAAAAACTAGCAGCTGGCTTCTTTTTTATTGTTCCTTCTGTTATACTAAAAAAGATAAAACTGTACCAATGAAAAAGGTGAAACAGGAGGGTTAGTTGTGGCAACTAAACATGATTTAATTTTAGAACATATCGAAAGTTTGCCGGTGGGAGAGCGTATTTCCGTCCGCAGCATTGCCAAAAATTTAAGTGTCAGTGAAGGAACGGCTTATCGGGCGATCAAGGATGCTGAAAATATCGGACTGGTTTCCACGATCCAACGAGTCGGGACCATTCGAATCGAGCGTAAGCTAAAGAAAAATATCGAACGCCTTACTTTTGGCGAAGTAGTCCGCATCATTGAAGGCGACGTTCTCGGTGGAGCAGCTGGTTTAGACAAAGATTTAAATAAATTTGTCATTGGTGCCATGACAGAAGAGGCGATGCAGCGTTATATTACCCCAGGTTCTTTGCTGATCGTCGGTAACCGCTTAGGTGCTCAAAGACTAGCCTTGAAAGATGGGGCAGCTGTGTTAATCACTGGGGGCTTTGACACGGATCCAGAAATTTCCCAATTAGGTGATGAATTGGAATTGCCAGTTCTGAGGACCACCTATGATTCCTTTACCGTTGCGACCATGATCAACCGGGCTTTAAGTGATCAATTAATCAAAAAAGACATTATGCAAGTCAGCGATATTTATATGCCTTTGGAGAAGACACAATACTTGCAGGCTGGCGAACCGATTTCCAGCTATCAGCTTCTATCTGAAGAAACGGGACATTCTCGTTTTCCAGTCGTAAATAAAAATATGCGGGTCGTGGGCATTGTCACGGCCAAAGATATTTTAGGAAAAGCCGATAATCAATTGTTAGATCGCGTAATGACGCGAGATCCTATCGTAGTTAAAACCAATATGAGTGTAGCTTCCGTGAGTCACCGAATGATTTGGGATGGACTGGAAATGATGCCGGTAGTCAAAGACGATTTGACCTTATTGGGGATGGTCAGCCGTCAAGACGTCATGAAGGCGATGCAGCTGGTTCAGCGTCAGCCGCAAATGTCCAATACGATTTCTGATCAAATTGTTGGCGATATCGTTATGGTAGACACTGACCGCGATGGAAATCCGTTAGAGCTGCCTTGCTTCAAATTCGAAGTTAGTCCGCAAATGGTCAATAGTGTTGGAACGATTTCATTTGGGGTACTAAGTGAATTGCTGGCAAATGTTGCACAGCGAACCTTGATGATCGATCAGCGTCGCAATACCTTGATTGAGCAAATGAATCTGCACTATTTGCGTCTGATTCAGCTGGAAAGTGAAATTGAAATCCGCACGAAAATCTTGGAATTCGGCCGACGTTCTGCCAAATTAGATTTAGAAGTATATATTGATAATGTCATCGTGGCAAAAGCTTTAGTGGTTTGCCAAGTAATGGAACGTTCATAGAAAGAGGCAAAATATGACAACAATAGAAAAAATTATCGCAGCAATTAAAGAATATGATCGCATTATTATTCATCGTCATCAACGTCCTGATCCTGATGCCATTGGTTCGCAGGTGGGCTTGGCTGAGACTTTGCGCCACAATTTCCCTGACAAAGAAATTTATCAAGTTGGTGGATCGGTAGAGGGCTTGGAATTTCTAGCTAGCATGGAGACGATCGAAGACGAAAAATATCAAGATGCGTTGGTAATTGTTACGGATACTGCAAATTCACCACGAATCAGCGACAAACGCTTTTCACTAGGAGATAAATTAATCAAAATTGACCATCATCCCAACGATGATCCCTACGGTGACATCGTGTGGGTGAATACGAAAGCCAGCAGCTGCAGCGAGATGATTGCTGACTTGGCTTTTGATCTTGATTTGGAGCTGACTTCAAATGCAGCACGCTTGCTGTATGGCGGGATTGTTGGAGATACTGGCCGCTTCTTGTATCCAGCAACTACTTCCCATACTTTGCGGGTAGCAGCCAAATTAATCGACCATCATTTTGATGCCACCAAGCTAAACCGGGAAATTGAACAAATTTCCTTGAAGGTGGCTAAGCTTTCCGGTTACTTGTACCAGAATTTAAAAGTAGATGAAAATGGAGCTGCCCAAGTTGTTTTATCCCAAGAAGTGATGAAAAAATATGACATTGTTGATTCAGAGACTTCTTCTTTAGTACCATTGCCTGGCGTAATTGATAATGTGCTGGCATGGGGACTGTTTGTAGAACAACCAGAAGGCTACTACCGTGTCCGTCTGCGTTCAAAAGGTCCGGTTATTAATGAACTAGCCAAGCGCCATCACGGTGGCGGGCATCCGTTAGCCAGTGGCGCCAACGCGCACGACGACGCTGAGCGGGAAGAAATCTATCGCGAATTGCAGGCGATGTGTGCGTTGTACAAGCAAAAATAGAATAAAATTGAGAACTAGTCATGTCTTTTTTGAACATGGCTAGTTCTTGTTTTATGGTAAAACTTGCTAAAACACTGGGAATGCCCTTTTCAAAGGGTTATTTTTTCGCTAAAATAAGGCATCAACCAAAAAAGGAGACAAACTATGTCATTACCAAATTGCCCAATGTGTCAGTCAGAATATACTTACGAGGACCGTAATATGTTTGTGTGCCCAGAATGTGGACATGAATGGAACGAAGCTGCATCTTCTGAAGAAGGAGAAGGCTTAGTCGTGAAAGACAGCAACGGCAACCTGCTGGCAGAAGGCGACAGCGTCACAGTCATCAAAGACTTAAAAGTCAAAGGGGCTTCTAACCCAATTAAACAAGGTACCAAAGTGAAAAACATTCGTCTGGTGGAAGGCGACCATAATATCGACTGCAAAGTAGACGGTTTTGGCCCCATGAAACTAAAATCGGAATTCGTTAAAAAGCTCTAGAAAGATTCTTAGTGCGGTCTTCATACTTTTTTCACCGCTTTCTGTTACACTAATAGTAAGAAAGATAAGATAGGGGAAATGTGTATGTACGGATATGGATTTGGTTATTTCGATCCAACATTCTTCTTGGTTATCCTCGGATTAGTGATCAGTGGAGCAGCTTCCGCTTATGTGAACTCTACTTTTCGTAAATATGACGAAATGCGCAGCCGCAACGGCTTGACCGGAACACGGGCTGCTCAATACATTTTGCAAAATCAGGGAATCAATGATGTTGGTGTGCAGCAAATTGCCGGGAACTTAACGGATAATTACAACAGCGGCAACAAAATGCTCAGCTTGTCAGAAGCAACGGCGCAGTCAACTTCTGTAGCAGCCATCGGTGTTGCGGCCCATGAAGTCGGCCACGCGGTGCAGGATGCTAAAGGGTATTTGCCTTTAAGGATTCGTCACGCGATTGTACCAGTCGCAAACTTTGGCTCAACCATTGCTTTTCCAATTATTTTAATTGGGGTTGTTATGAGTTGGAATGCTACCTTAATTAACATCGGAATCGCAGCTTTTTCATTGGCCTTAGTGTTCCAGTTGGTTACTTTACCAGTAGAATTCGATGCCTCTCGTCGTGCATTAGCCATTCTTAGAGATGGCAACATGCTGGAGACAGATGAATTGCAAGCAGCTCGTAAAGTATTGACCGCCGCAGCTTTAACCTATGTGGCCGCAGCCTTGGCTACCTTCTTGCAGCTGTTACGCTTGATCATGCTATTCGGCGGCAACCGCAATCGAAACTAGACAAAAAACTGTAAACCTTCAATTTCAGAGGTTTACAGTTTTTTTATGGGCTTTTTCAATAGGTAAGCTTTGAAATCAGTAAACCCATTATGTTTTGGAGCCTCGTAGACACCAATTGCCTGAAATCCTTTTTGAGCATAGAATTTCTTGGCTACCTGATTTTTATCACTCACATAAAGAAACAAATCTTCCTGCAGCTGCTCCGCTCGCTTCAACAACTGGCTGGCAATTCCCTGCTTTCGAAAAGCTGGATCAACAAACAGCTGTTGAATTAATAAGCCATCTAAAGACTGTGGCTCAAACAAATTATCTTTCGCTAGTTTTTCCAACAAACCATCTTCTGCTATTAATAAAAATCCTACGATCTGATCATCTATAGTTGCCAGAAACACTTCTTGGGAAAGGTCAAAAGCTTCATCATCGATAATACCCTCACCATCGACTGTCGACAATTGCTTCAGACCGTAATGTTTAGCTAGTTGGAATTTTGGATGGGTATCAGGGTAGTGTTGAATCTGCATAAGCGCTCCTTTTTTGTTCCAGTATAGCAAATATTCCGAGAGAAAATACAAGAATCTCTCCAACAAAAAGAGAGTTCTTATTATTGTTCGACCTTAGATTATGGTATGATTAAATTAGCAAATAAAGGAGCTGATACCCATGAAAAGAGCAACGAAAATCAAGATCGGTGTAAGTGTCATTGCGGTAGCTAGCGTTGCCACAGCAGTGATTGCCTCGGGCAAAGTTTTAGAGAAAGCACGCCATGTGTCTAATCGTCACAAAGTGAAAAAATTTGTGAATGATAAATTCGACGGTAGTGATAAAATTATGACTATTGTTGATAAGTTGTCTGATGAGGACTTAGATAACCTGATGAGTATCCTTGGGAAAATCAAGGACGGAAAAAAACGTGTATCAGTCTATGGTGACTCAATCAAGGAAACCACAGATGATTTGAAAGATAAGATCATGAATATGGTCGACAATGTAATCGAATAAGCAGTAAACTCCAATCAATATTCAGTAGTAATGACTGAGATTGATCGGAGTTTTTTTCTATGGATTATTTGTTGGCGTTTCACCGCAAACGATCCCGCGCTTCAACTGGTACCTGAGCCGGTAAAACTTCTTTCCAGCTGCGAACATTCTGCCCTTTAGCAGTTAGCTCTAAGTAGCGCCCAGTAGCAGGTTTGTAATCTGCGTGGTAACTAATTTTCCTTGGTTGTCCGCAATCGTTGTAGCTGGTTGCAGTATAAGCAGCATGATCAGAGTTATTACTTAATTGAACAAGTTCTTTAGGATCTTCTATTTTTACATAAACTTTTTCTACTTTCACAAAGGGATTTACTAAGTCAGCAATCGCAGCCCAATCATTGGTTTGATTTTTGGTCATTTTAGGCTCAACTAGTACTAAAAACACCAAAATCAACATAATAGCGACGACGATGCGTCTGCTTTTTTTCACTGTAATCCCTCCTTATTCTACTATCATACGCATAGCAGTACTGTTTTGAATCAGCCATTAGACTGAGTCTGTCTAATTTTTTTACTGACAATAGCCCAAAATATGCTAAAGTAGGAACCGAGGTGAAAAACGTGGAACGAATCAGTTCATTTACAGAAGAAGAAAAAGCGTATTATATGCAGGAGGCTATCCATGAAGCGCAAAAGGCGGAAGCCGTTGCAGAAGTTCCTATCGGTGCTGTTGTCGTATATAAGAAAGAAATTATTGGTCGCGGGCACAATCTTAGAGAACATAGTCAAGACGCAACCAGTCATGCTGAGATGTTTGCCATCCGAGAAGCCTGTAAAGATCTGGACAACTGGCGGTTGGAGGAGTGTCAATTATTTGTCACATTGGAGCCTTGTCCCATGTGCAGCGGAGCGATGATCTTATCGCGAGTGGAAGAAGTTTATTTTGGTGCTTACGATCCAAAAGGCGGAACAGCTGGAACTTTAATGAACTTATTAACCGACGAACGCTTCAACCACCGTGCCTATGTAGAAGGTGGTATATTAGAGGAAACCTGCGGCCAATTACTAACTAATTTCTTCCGTCAATTACGGGAAAAGAAAAAACAAATGAAAAAGACTAGCCAAGGCGACTAGAATTTGTTATACTAATTTTTGCCGAAAGGCTAGGACAATGTCGGGCTTGTGAATTGTGTCAGATCTGGAAGGAAGCAGCACTAAGCAGGATCCGGCATGTGTCTGAAATGAATTAAAGAATCTTTCAACAGGCTGATGAGGCCTGTTTTTTTTTCGAAAATCATTGCAATCCATGCTTTTCTTATACTATTATGAAGTTGAAGATATTAGTGCTAGATAAGATAGCTGAAAAATGAAGGGGCGACTTATATGATGAAGAAGGCAACTCCCAAGAAGAAATCTTGGTCAGGAAGAAACCCGAATGTAAGTATAATAGTAGGAATTGTGCTGATTATTTTAGGAATAGCAATTTCCGATAGCGACCTGTTGAATGCTTCTGACTCCGTAGCTTCTTATGATTACGAGGAAGAGGTCGGTTGGGATGAAGAGGAAGCATTAAACTACATTGATCAAATGAAAAACTGGGATCGTACCACTTACGAAGATATTCAAGTCGCAACAAGCAATGTCGAATATGATGAAGAAGAAGATACTTCGATGGAAACTTATTCGGATGGTGATCCTTACAGCGAACTATTGGAAGTTGTCGGTCCACCGACTAGAACCTACACCAATAAGGGGACTTCCACGGAACCCTCTATTGTGGAAGCAACTTGGGAAGAAGATCTGCCCGATGATGAATACATCTCCATCTATATTCGTTACGAAAAAGATTCTGGACAAATTATTTCCAAAGATTGCTACGGAAGCTTCTAAAAAAATAGTCCTTATGAATTCACACAAGTGATTTCATAAGGACTATTTTTATTCAGAGCTGACTTGCCAATCAAATCGCTATAGCAATTTAGTTGGTGAATCGGTATCGTCTTTAAGCAACTGGCTTTCGCGACGAATGTGATAAATTTTGTGGATATTGATAATCAACGTCTTAATGACGGCATAAACTGGAATACAAATCAGCATGCCCACAATCCCTGCGACACTTCCCGCACCGATTAAGACTAAAATAATCGTCAATGGGTGAATGTTCAACGACTTGCCAAACAGCAAGGGTTTAATCAGATTCCCATCCAACTGCTGAATCACCAAAATCGAAAGACCCATATACAAAGCCTGCAACGGAGAGATGAAAAAGCCGACAATTACAGCTGGCACCGCACCGATGAAGGGTCCTACATAAGGAATAATATTCGTTACTCCACAAAAGATAGCTAACAATAAGCTATAGGGCTGTTTGAAAATAGTCATGGCAATAAAGCTCAGGATACCAATGATAAAAGCATCCAACACGGTACTGCTAATATAAGCCGACAAAGTTTCATTCAGCTCCCGCACAGTTTGGCGCAGCTCTTTACGAATTGTTAATGGGAAAAACTGCGAAATAGCATCCAGAAACTTGTGTCCGTCTTTGAACATAAAGATTAAAATAAACGGCACTGTAAACAGTAAGACAAAGAATTGCATGGCAACACCAACAATCCGCGACAAGCTGGAAGTCACACTAACAATCGCTAAGTTAATCAGATTATTGATAGTGATATTGGCAGAAGCCAATTGCTCCTCTATGTTAAAATTTCTAAATTCATCTCTTTGGGCTAAATCACTAATCCATTTTCCGGTTTCTTCTGCATATAATGGCAAGTTCTGCGTTAACTGAACCGTTTGCTCAATCAATTGCGGCACCACATTCATGGCAGCCAAAACAATAATAATGGCAATGACAACAAAAGAAATCAAAAAGCCAAAAACACGAGGCATGCCGCGTTTTTCTAAAAATACGACGATGGGATCGAACATATAGTAAAGAAATCCTGCGACTAATAATGGCAGTACGACTGCTGAGAGCATACCCAAAACGGGCTCAAAGATATTGGGCATCTGTAAAACAAAATAAATCCCGATAATCGTCAAGACGATTTCGGCGGTCCAAAAGAACAGTTTCGAATATTTGAAACGTGATAGCATAGGAGCCTCCTTTTACATGATGGCTCCATCTTATCATTAATTCAGCAGCGAAAAAATATTTTTTTAAGAAATTAAAGAAAAAGTTCGGGAAGCTTTCCATCAGTTTTTCATTGTTTAATTAAGTATAATTCCTTCACGCTTGGCAAGCTTGTCTTCACAGCAGTCTTGGTGTCCGGTCTCACAGATCTGCTTAGTCAGCAATGAGCAAAAATTTTGTCGTATTGTTCTAAAAATGTGCCATTTTCCAAAGCCTTTCTTAGCTATTAGTAATTTTATTGAATCTGTCTTTTGTAAGGAGTAAACTGTAAGAAACCCTTTGGAGGTGTTTTATTTGAAAGAGAAAAAAGCTTTTTATGTAAATGGCTATTTGGCCTTACTTGTACTAGTCTTGATTATTATTGCTGGTGTTTGGTTTGTTTTGCTGGGAAGTACCCGTGATAGTATCGGATTGGTTGCATTAGCTGTCGTATTGTGGGGGATATCCTTTTTGTTTATCAGCTCGTTAACGATTGTGAGTCCTAATCAAGCCAAAGCCGTTCTGTTTTTTGGGAAATATGTCGGTACAATCAAAGAAAATGGCTTGTTTGTCACCATGCCCTTAACGCAAAAAATAAAAATATCCATGAAGGTTCGCAACTTCAACAGTTCGCTGTTGAAGGTTAACGATTCTGACGGCAACCCGATTGAAATTTCAGCAGTCGTGGTTTACAAAGTCGTTGATACCGCTAAAGCCTTGTTTGATGTAGACTACTATTTGGATTTCGTCGAGATTCAGAGTGAGACTGCTATCCGACATATTGCTTCTCAGTACCCCTATGACACGTTCAGCGAAGGTGATTTAACTTTGCGAGGCAATACAACAAAAGTTTCTGAAGAACTAGCGATAGAATTGCAAGAACGCTTAGCAATTGCCGGAGTAGAAGTCATTGAGACTCGCCTGAACCATTTAGCCTATGCAACGGAAATTGCCAATGCTATGCTGCAGCGTCAACAAGCCCGGGCGATCCTATCCGCTCGTCAAACAATTGTAGAAGGAGCCGTGACGATGACTCAAATGGCTTTGGAACAAATTGAAGATGGACAGGATATTCAATTTACCGACGATCGTAAAGTGCAATTGATTAATAATTTACTGGTTTCAATCATTACTGATAAAGGCACCCAGCCGGTTATCAACACTGGAGATATGAGCGACAACTCCAAGACAGGAGGCAATAAATGAGAAAACTGTATATCAAACAAAAGGTCTTTAGCATCGGCGAAAAATTTACCGTCACCGATGAGCAGCAAAATCCCCGTTACTATGTAGAAGGCAGCTTCATGAAAATCCCGAAAACATTTCGCGTTGAAGATGAACAAGGCCGGGAGATTAGCAAAATCACTAAAAAGACGATTAGTCTGCTGCCAAAGTTCTTTGTGGAGATTGACGGTCAAGATATGATCGAGATTTCCAAACATCTAACCTTTTTAAAAGCTCACTATTCCATTGACGCTGATGGGGTTAGTGTTGATGGCAATTGGTGGGACATGGATTTTATTGTTGAAAGAAACGGACGCAAGATTGCCGATATTAACAAACGCTGGGTTTCTTGGGGCGATACTTATGAAGTAACAATCCTTGATGAAGCCTATGAGCACCTGGTAATTTCTTTAGTCATTGCCATCGATCGAGTAAAAGAAGATGAAAGTTCTAATGGTTAAGGCCTGTCATAGGCCTTTTTTTTGTGAGAAAGTCGTTGTTTCGTTACAATAAAAGAAAAAGGATTTGATGAAATGGAACGACCTTCGACAAAAATGACCCGCTGGATTGAATTTATCGGCGGCCGTAATCTTATTTTTACTTTAATTGCTGGAGTGCTGTTAGGGGCATTGATTTTTGTATTCTATCTAGTACGATTTATCTTTGAACCAATAGGCATTATTCTAGGAACGATTTTTGCACCAGTTTTACTGGCCCTCATTTTCTACTACCTATTAGAACCGATTGTGAGTTTCTTTGAAAGAAAAGGGGTAAAGCGACTCTATACTATTATCGGAATTGGAATGGTGCTGATAATGCTTCTTGCTACTTTCGGCATATGGGCGGTGCCGAAAATGTACAGCCAAACTGCCAGCCTGATTAACGATTTTCCGCAGCATGTGGCTAACTTTGAAGCCACTGTTCAAAATTTTGTTGCTGGAACGATGTTCGAAGAGCCGGCTCAAGATATTTTTGGTTCGTTAGAAGACGTTGTTGCCCAGGTAATTGCAACGCTGTCAGAATCGTTAGGAGATATTCAGTACTTTGTAGGTAATATCTTCTCTACCCTCAGCGGCTTTTTCGTCATTATGCTGACGGCACCAATTATTACCTTCTTCTTATTAAAGGATGTAAGAAAGTTTAAGCATTACTTTTTAAAACTGATGCCGCCGAAATTTCGTGATGATGCCAACGAGCTTGGCGGGATTCTCGATATCCAGGTTGGGAATTATTTGAAGGGGCAATTCATTGTTGCGTTAGCAAATGGGGTAATTGTGTTTGTGGGCTTTCTGATCATCGGGATGCCTTATGCAATGCCATTGGCAGTATTAGTCACTATTACGTCATTTATTCCTTACATCGGCCCGTTCATTGCCTTTATTCCCTGCGCAGTGATTGCACTATTAGAATCTTTCCAAATGCTGCTGGCTTTAATCGTTGTCTGGATTGTGGAGCAGGTACTAAATGGCAACGTGATTGAACCGAAAGTACTGGGAGAACAATTACGGGTTCACCCGGTAACAATCGTATTGGTGCTACTAGTAATGGGAAACTTGTTCGGTCTGTTCGGCCTAGTTTTCGGCGTACCAACTTACGCAGTAATCAAAGCATTTGGTGTCTTCTTATTCCGGAAATTTAAACAACGCTATAATCGATTTTACGGTAAAGACGACGGCGAATACGAAGACACTGAGTTTTCTCAAGATGAGTATATCAACGACTAATCCATTTTGTTTCGTTTATGAAGGAAAAAATCATTGCAAAATTTCCGTCTTTGTTTTACTCTAGATTCATGCGGTCGTGGCGGAATTGGCAGACGCGCTAGCTTCAGGCGCTAGTGGTAGAAATACCGTGGAAGTTCGAGTCTTCTCGGCCGCATAAAAAAACTCCGAATCTTTTATGAGATTCGGAGTTTTTTCTATAGTTGTTCCAGATCTAAAAGCTGCTGTTTGACCATTAATCCTTCAGGGCTTGAGCCTGAGTAACCAGTCAACTGACCATTTTTCCCAATCACTCGGTGACAAGGAATGATAATCGGCAAAGGATTTCTACGATTGGCTTGTCCGATCGCTCGTACTGCCTGTGGTCGGCCGATCTTTTTAGCGACTTCCTGATAATTAAGTGTCTCGCCGTAAGGAATTTGTGACAAAGCTTGCCAGACTTCCTGTTGGAAAGTAGTCCCATAAGAAAGCTCATAAGGAACTGTAAAGATTTTTAGTTCACCTGCCAAGAAGGCTAGGATTTCTTCCTTCGCTTGCTTTAATATAGTAGGATTGGCCATTTTTGATTCCGGTATCTCATGATAAGAAACAGCCGTCAACGCTTTTTCGTTGGCATCCAGCCAGAGCGGGCCTAAAGAAGTATCAAATTTCATTTTGTTTAATGCCTCCAATCCGTTAAATAATATAGGAATATGGTACTATAGAACCAACAAAACTGGTAAGAGAGAAGCGAAATTATGGAAAAAATTATTCTTCTACATACGAATGATCTGCATTCACATCTAGAAAATTGGCCTAAAATTCGGCGATTTTTGCATACCCGTCAGCAAGAAAATCAACAGGCTGACCAAGAAGTAATTACTGTTGATCTGGGAGATTTTGTTGACCGTTGGCATCCACTAACAGAAGCTACCGATGGACAGGCTAGTGTGCTGTTGATGAATGACATTGGTTACGACGCCGCAACGATTGGCAACAATGAAGGAGTAGGCAATTCTAAGGATGATCTGAATCATTTATATGATCAGGCAAATTTTGATGTGTTGCTGGATAATTTGTTTGACAAGCAAACCCTGCAACCGCCTGTTTGGTCACAGGCTTCTAAAATCATTACCACTAAGAATGGAACGAAGGTTGGATTGATTGCTTTTACCGCCCCCTTCCCGTTAACTTACAGTCCCAACGGCTGGGATATTCGTCAAGTGGAGGATATTTTACCAGATTTAGTCGCTCGTTTACGTCCACAGGTGGATGTCTTGGTTTTAATGAGTCACTTAGGAATTAGTGCTGACCGTCATATTGCTCGCGCACAGCCAGAGATTGATGTCATTTTAGGCTCACACACTCATCATTTGTTTGAACGGGGAGAAGTCGTTAATGACGTACAAATCGCAGCTGCTGGTAAATATGGTTATTATGTTGGTGAAGTACACATCTATGTAGATGATCAGCACAAAATCGTTCGAACTTCCGCTCATACGTATGCGACGGAAAAAATGCTGGAGCTGCCTGAGGATCAAGTGGAAATTGACGGCTACTTGGCTGAAGGTCACCGTTTGCTGGCAGAAAAAGCTGTGGCTGATATGCCCTTTAGTATGAGTGCCGATGTCCATGCCGAGCATCCGATGATTGAGTATGCACTGCACGCAGTAAAAGAAAAAGCTGGAACAGACGTGGCTATTTTGAATTCAGGCCTATTTTTAGAGGATATTCCTGAAGGGATTGTTAATCAGGATCAACTGCACACGGCCTTGCCTCATCCAATGCATTTGATCAAGGTGACGTTGCCAGGAAATGAGTTGATCCGTTTAATCTTAGAGATGGAAAAAAATCGTCATTTCTTGATTAATTTCCCAGTGATCGGAATGGGCTTTAGAGGAAAAGTCTTTGGTCATTTGGTTTACGAAGGACTTTCTTATGATCCAGTAAACCGCAAAGTTTGCTGGTTAGGCGAGCCAGTTGACCCGACAGCCAAGTATACACTGGCTACGGTGGACCACTATATGGTCCTGCCTTTCTTTCCAACAATTGAAATTGCAGGTGAATATGAGTTCCTATTTCCTGAGTTTATTCGCAGTGTGCTGGGGGACTATCTAAAAGCTCACTATCCAATCCAATAAAAACAAGGTATAATATCAAACAGGTGGTGAAACGATGACAACTAAAGAAAAGAAAACTGTGACTGAAGAAGTGACAGAAGCGTTGGAAGAAATCGTCGAGGCCCCCGCTGAAGAAAAGAAAAAAGGGGAGCTTGTCACACGAGTAGACGAGACGAACCTATTGATCGGTGAACGCCAATACCGGATAGCGGTAGATTATCGCGAAGGCTTTGATGCTGAACGATTAGGCGAACGCTTTAGCGAGGTGCTCACTCGTTATGATTATATTGTCGGTGATTGGGGCTACGATCAATTACGCTTAAAGGGCTTTTTCCGGGCGGACGATCGCAAAAGCAATCCTGAACAACGTATTGATACATTAGAAGATTACTTATATGAATATTGCAACTTCGGCTGTGCCTATTTTGTGATTGAGCGGGTCGGCGGCAAACGTCAAAACAGCAACCGCAAAAAACGCAAAAAACCACGCCGCAATCCTAACCAGGCACACATTGAAGAGAAAAAAGTGCCAGTTAAAGAAACAGCCAAGAAAAAACCGGTTATTAAAAACCGCAAACCGAAAAAAGAAACAACGATGAAGACCAAAGAAGATGACGGTCGCTTCGTTATTCGACAAAGAGAAGAGTAAGCCTCATGAAATACAAAGGTTATTTGATTGATTTAGATGGCACGATTTATCTAGGAAAGGAACCTATCCCAGCCGGACGGCGTTTTGTTGAACAATTACAAGAGCGTGAGATTCCCTTCCGATTTCTGACGAATAATACGACGAAATCCCCAGAGACAGTCGCAGCTCGTTTAGCCGATGAATTTGATATTCATGTCACAGCTGACACGGTGTATACAGCGACTTTAGCGACGATTGATTTTATGAAGGATGCCAATAAAGGTAAGAAAGTTTACATCATTGGCGAACCTGGATTAAGAGACCCTATTTTGGACGCGGGCTTTGAATGGGATGAAACTGCACCAGATTATGTAGTGGCAGGCCTAGATAATGAAGTAACTTATGAAAAATTCGTTACCGCAACTTTAGCGATTCAAAAAGGTGCAATGTTTATCGGTACTAATCCAGATAAAAACATTCCTACTGAACGGGGATTATTGCCCGGCGCCGGTTCGATAATTGCCTTTTTAGAAACTTCTACCCAGCAAAAGGCAACCTACATTGGAAAACCTGAAGCAGTTATTATGGATAAGGCAGTGGCGCTTTTAGGATTGAATAAATCCGAAGTAGTGATGGTAGGGGACAACTATTTAACGGATATTCGTGCCGGTATTGATAACGGGATCGATTCATTATTGGTTCTTTCCGGCTTCACGCAAAAATCAGATGTACCAACTCTGCCAGATCCCCCAACTTATATTGTCGACTCCCTGGATGAGTGGGATTTTGATGCGTAAGCAGCTGTGGCTGGAGCGAGCCGGCCTAGTATGCTGGATTCTCACTTTGCTGACATTAGCGATCACTTTAACTATCAATGCGCGTTGGCTGTATCAATGGGATGTTCAACAGTTAGATTTATTGAGCTATACAACCTTGTCAGAAAAGGAATTGTTAGCCAATTTTGGGCAGTTAATGCATTATTTGAACACACCTTGGGTTAGTGAGTTGCAGATGACTGATTTCCCAGTGTCGGCCAGCGGTGCGTTTCATTTTTATGAGGTTAAACGCCTGTTTATACTAAATTATGGTGTGCTGCTGGTTAGTTTAATTCCAAGCATTGTTTATTTAAGACATTTAGTTAAGCGAGAAAGACTTTGGACAATGATCCAGCCGTTTCAAGTTGCGGTGGTCGTGCCCTTAGTTGTGGCAGTTGTGATGGCAATGGGCTTTGACCGCTTTTTTGTAGCGTTTCATGGCGTATTCTTCAACAATGACGCGTGGATTTTCAATCCAGCAACGGATCCTATTATCAACGTGTTGCCAGAAGAATTTTTCCTTCATAGCTTCCTGCTGTTTTTCGTTTTATTGGAAGTTCTTTTTATTCTGCAAGTTTTGATCGGAAAACATGAATTGAAAAAAGCTTGATTTCTCGGAGCTGCTGAAAAAAGAATAGTTTAAAAAAGTGTATTTTAACTAAACGTTAAATGCACTTTTTTTTGTCAAATAAACCTCTCCTACGTCTGTTGTAGTTTAAACGGTAAAGGGAATCCCGCAATATTTGCCACCCTCATTTTTATAAAAAGTTGGGCAAATGTTTTATTTTTCACTGGAAAAGTTCTATATAATGCCTCGATTTTCAATTTGATTAAGAACGATTCTCACTTAAATGGATTGTGAAAGGGCTTAATATAAGGTTATAATAATAACAAGCACGAATCGTGTTCTTATTCTATTTTGGTAATGGAATGATAAGTATTTCACAAGTACAAATATTAGTTTATCAGCAATATTGAGGTCTAGCTTCACGAACTTGAAAAGAGATCGTGGCGCTCTTCTTATTACAAGGGGGATTGTGTATGGAAACATTGGTTAAAGCAATTGCAAAGTTCAAAGGAGGTGTCAGAGTTCCCCACAATAAAAATACTGCAGAAGTTGAAAGCGTTATAATTACCCCGCCCGAAATGGTGATTATTCCATTGCAACAGCATATTGGGGGACCCTGCAAACCGACAATCAAGGCAAGGGAGATTGTCTCAGTCGGTCAAGTAATTGGAGATTCGGAGGCCTTCGTATCGGCGCCGATTCATGCGTCAGTTTCTGGCAAGGTAAAGGCAATAAAACCTGTGCAATTATCAAATGGGCAGATGTGTGATGCTATTCATATCGTAAATGACGGATTGGATACAAAAGTTGAGGAGCATGGACCAGTTCCTATCGATTCCAAAGAAGATCTATTGAAAGCCGCCAGAAACAGTGGCTTAGTAGGGATTGGTGGGGCTGGTTTTCCACTGCATGTAAAACTTGCTGTCAAAGATGAAACACCGATTGATACATTGGTGATCAACGGAGCAGAATGCGAGCCCTTTATCACTTCAGATTATCGCGAAAGTCTGGAATATCCTGAGCGGATTATTGCCGGGATGCAAGTAGTCATGAAGCATTTAAACATTCCCCATGGTGTAGTAGGGATCGAAAGCAATAAACCAAAAGGGCTGCAAATTTTGCGGGATCGCTTGAATGAGTTGGCAGATCTTGATCCGACGATCGATGTGATGGAGATTCCATCCTTATATCCTCAAGGAGCAGAAAAAATGCTTGTCTATGCGACAACCGGCCGGAAAATCCCACCTGGCAAACTTCCTTCTGAAGTAGGCTGTTTAATCATGAATATCTCAACAATTTCCCGCTTGCAAGAATACCTTGAGACGGGTGTTCCGTTGATCACGAAAAGAATTACTGTAGATGGGAATATTGCGACACCCAAAAATGTGGTGGTACCCATCGGTACGCCAATCAGTGATGTCGTAAAATTCTGCGGCGGATTGATCGAAGAGCCAAGTAAAGTCATCTTAGGTGGACCAATGATGGGTATTTCCCAATATTCTATGGATTTGCCCATCACGAAACAAACCAATGCCATCACTCTTATCTCGGAGGCACAAGGCTTGCCTGAAGAATCTCCGTGTATTCGTTGTGGTCGCTGTGTGACTGCTTGTCCGATGTCGTTACTGCCGGTTCAAATTGAACGATGCACACGGAACAATGATGTAGAAGGATTGAAGAAGCTGAATGTATCTGCATGCATGGAATGCGGCTGTTGTTCCTATGTCTGTCCGGCTGGCCGCCGCTTAGTACAATCCATGAAACAAGCAAAACTATTAGAAAGAGAGGCAGCGAAATGAACAAATTACCAGTTTCTATCTCGCCGCATCTGCACTGTGGACGAAGCAGCCGCAATATTATGCTAGATGTGATTATTGCTTTGCTTCCGGCAGTCATTGCTTCCACCATTATTTTTGGCTTTCGAGCACTTATGTTGATTTTAGTAACTGTTGCAGCCTGTGTACTAAGTGAATATTTAACTAGAAAAATCTTGAAGCGGCCGGATACAATCAAAAATTTAACCGCGGTTGTTACGGGTATCTTATTGGCGCTGAATCTCCCAGTTACCTTGCCATTTTGGATGGCGGCTTTAGGTGGGGCGATTGCAATCATAATCGTGAAGGAATTTTTTGGCGGTGTGGGACAAAACTTCGTCAATCCGGCTATTACTGCCCGCATTGTACTTTTGATGTCCTTTGCTTCTCAGATGAACACTTGGCAGCCTCCAATGGATTATATGATGGTAGGATCGGATGTGGTTTCTTCGGCTACCTATTTTTCAGCTGTCCAAACAGGTCAAGCTATCCCCTCACTGATGGATATGTTCTTAGGAGTAAGGGCAGGAAGCCTAGGCGAGACCTGTACACTGGCTTTGCTTATTGGGGGAGTCTATTTAATTGCACGTAAAGTAATCTCACCAATCATTCCTCTTTGTTTCATAGGTACTGTTGCGGTTTTAGGCACTTTACTAGGTGCCAATCCACTTTATCAAATGATGTCTGGCGGGTTAATGCTGGGAGCTATTTTTATGGCCACCGATTATACAACTTCACCGATTACCAGAAAGGGCAAGGTTATTTTCGGAGTTGGTTGTGGGATTGTCACGATTTTAATTCGTTTCTTTGCCGCACTTCCTGAAGGTGTTTCTTACGCAATCTTATTAATGAATATTTTAGTTCCTCACATTGAGAATTTGACGATTCCGAAAGTCTTTGGTGAGGAGGCGAAAGCAAAATGAAACAATCGAAAGTGGTCTTTTCAGATGCCCTTTGCCTTTTTATCATATGTTTAGTTGTTACTTTTGCAGTTGCTGGGACTCGTTCCGTTTTTAAAGAACGAATTGCTCAACAAGAGTGGGAGCAAACCCAAACTGTGATGAGTCAGCTGATTAAAGCTGATGAATTTGAGGAAGTAGATGTCACAGGCGGAAATCAAGCCTTTAAAGCGCTGGATGCATCAGGTGAGACTGTAGGCTATCTTTTTGTCACCCAGGCTTACGGTTACGGCAGTGATGTGAGTGTCATGAGCGCTGTGTCAGATGGAGAAATCGTGGGAATCGATATTTTGGATGCATCCAATGAAACCCCTGGTTTAGGACAAAATGTCACAAGGAAAGATTTTGTTGATCAGTTTTCGGGACTGACTGGATTTCCAGAGGTCGTGAAAAACGAGCCCGCTGAAAATCAAGTCGAAGCTGTCACGGGAGCGACAAAATCTTCAAATGCTGTAGCAAAATCGGTAGAAGAAGCACTCGTTCTTTTTGAACAAGTGACTGCTTCGGAAAACTAAAGGGGGGAGATTCAATGGAAAAAGAAAAAGCATCCGCTATTTTTACGAAAGGCTTAATTACCGAAAATCCAGTACTTCGTTTAATGTTAGGAACCTGTCCGACTTTGGCCGTGACAACATCTGCTATGGATGGATTAGGGATGGGGGTTGCTGCGACTGTCGTATTGTTAGGATCGAATGTCGTGATCTCCCTTTTACGTAAAGTTATCCCTGATCGTGTCAGGATTCCAGCTTTTATCACAATTATTGCTGGTTTTGTAACCGTAGTACAATTGGTGGTTAAAGCGTTGGCTCCTGCATTAGATGCGACTTTAGGAATTTATTTGCCTTTAATCGTTGTGAATTGTATTATTCTCGGCCGGGCAGAGGCCTATGCTAAAAATCATCCGGTAGTTCATTCTGCTTTAGATGGTCTGGGCATGGGAGTTGGTTTTACTATGGCTCTTTTGTGTATGGGCGGAATTCGTGAGTTGATCGGCAGCGGTACTTTCCTAGGCTTTCCGATTACTGCTGGATTTGTCCCACCGATGACGATTATGCTGCTGCCACCTGGTGGATTTTTCGTTTTTGGCATTTTAGTAATGGTTGCGAACAAACTTGGCGACCGTACTACAAAAGATGTGGATTGTTCTGCTTGTCCAATAGCTGAAGCCTGTACGACTGTTTGTGAAGATAAGGCAGGTGATAACTAATGCAAGCTTTTGTTACTATTTTAGTTGCAGGTATTCTCACCGATAACTTTGTATTGTCACAGTTTTTAGGAATTTGTCCTTTTCTAGGTGTATCGAAAAAATTGGATACAGCAGTAGGGATGTCGCTGGCGGTTACTTTCGTTATGGTGTTGGCTACCTTAGTGACCTATCCGCTCTATAGTGCTCTATTAGTTCCATTAGGATTGGATTATTTGCAGACAATTGTTTTTATCTTGACTATCGCTGCATTGGTTCAATTGGTTGAGGTCGTGATGAAACGCTACATGACTCCTTTATACAATGCGTTAGGTATTTATCTGCCATTGATTACGACTAATTGTGCCGTGTTAGGTGTAACCATTCTGAATTTTTCAAAAAGCTATTCATATGTGCAATCCATAGTTAATTCATTTGCTGCAGGTGTTGGATTTTTATTAGCAATGGTGATCTTTGCAGGTGTGCGAGGCCGCTTAGAAGGCAATGATATTCCTGATTCGCTTAAGGGCTTGCCAATCACCCTAATTGCTGCGGCGATTGTAGCATTATCGTTTCTAGGCTTTGCCGGTTTGGCAGAAGGCTTATTCCAATAGGAGGTGTAAATATATGATGGAAATCATGATACCCATTGGCATCGTCAGTGGAATGGGTCTGGTTGCTGGCGTCATTCTTTCGTTAGCGACAATTATTTTTCATAAACCGGTAGATGAAAAAGAAGAGGCGCTGAGAGAAGCACTGCCTGGAATTAATTGCGGAGCCTGCGGATTTTCTGGCTGTGACGGTTACGCAAAAGCCATGGCAGAAGGCAAAGCGGAAGTAACCAACTGTACTCCAGGGGGTGCGGTCACACGTCAAGCTTTATCAGAAATATTAGGTGTAGAAGTTGGCGAAGTTCAAAAGGTAGCAGCATTTGTCCGCTGCAATGGTACATGTGAATTTACCAATAAAAAAATGGATTATTTAGGAACGGACACTTGTTATGGCGCTAATCAAATTTTTGGTGGTCCGCAAGCTTGTCGTTTCGGGTGCATGGGTTATGGAGACTGTAAGACAGTTTGTGCCTATGATGCCATCCATGTCGTTGACGGAGTTGCTAAAATAGATCCCGACAAATGTGTCGGCTGCTTAAAATGCATCACTGCTTGTCCGAAAAGTTTAATCAAAATATTACCAGCTGAAAATACGTCAATCGTTGCTTGTTCGAATCAAGACAAGGGTGGCGGCGTCCGCAAAATCTGCGACGTAGGTTGTATTTCTTGTAACCGCTGTGTGAAAACCTGTCCGCAAAAAGCGATTACTATGGAAAATAATGTCGCAGTAATCGATCCGGATCTATGTATCAATTGTGGTGAATGTGTTGAAGTTTGTCCGCAAAATTGTATCGTAGAGCTGCCGGTAAAGGAAACGGTGAGCAGCTAATTTTTTCAACAGCATTTTGATTTAACTAAAAATATAAGATAATCCTGCTATCATATGAGAAGCAGGATTTTTTGTGACTAAAAGCAGAGCTTTTTTACTGGAGATAGAAGCGGGGATACTATGGGCGTGTTTCATTTATGTCTCTTTGGAGTTTCGGAAATAGAATTGTACTAATGACAATAAAGGAGAGAAATCAGCTGTTGTTATATAACAAAAGCACTGATGAGCTCTTCTGATATATAACAGACGTCTTTGATGTGATATTGTTTAGGAAATTAACCTTAAGTTCATGGAGTACACTAGGCACAATATTTCCGATAATATCAGCATTTATCAATATTAGAAAAAGGTGTTAAAACAGAGATAAACATTTGAGAACGGTTCTCATTGTTAATTGTCTGTTTTCCCGCAATCGCGCCTTTTTTTTGTTATAATTATCTTGATACGAATAACTAGCTGCTAGTCCAGTGATTCTCATTTTCGAATGTTTTCTTTACAATTATCGGCAGCAATCGTGGCTGATTTTAAGGATCACTAGCGAAAGTTAGTTTTAAGAGTATTAGCGCAAAGGATCTATAAAGCGCTTTTATCAATTGTCAATATCAGTAAATCTTATTGATATAAAATCATACAAAAAGGAAGGATGACTAACATGGCATTAGCAAAAATCGTTTATGCAAGTAACACAGGCAACACGGAGGGTATCTCAGAAATTTTGGAGGATGCTTTAAAAGCAGCTGGAATAGATGTAGAACGCGTTGAAGCAGACGATGCAGATGCGGATTTTTACGATGATGCAGATATTTGTGTATTAGCTACTTATACAGATGGAGATGGCGAACGACCTTTTGACTTAGAAGATTTATATGAAGAATTACCTGATCAAGATCTATCTGGAAAAGTATACGCGGTTGTTGGAAGTGGGGATAGTGAGTTGTATCCAGATTATTTCTGTCAAGCTGCCATTGATTTTGACGAAGCCTTTGCTAAAACTGGCGCGAAAAAAGTTGGAGAAACTGTAATGATCGAAAACGAAGCAGACGATGAAGACGAAGAAGTATTGAAAGCACTCGTTAAGGCTTTAGCTGAGGCATAGACTTCAGGGAAAAGGTTGAGGTGATAACTTGTTTAAAGTAGTGAAACGAAAAGAATTGGCACCAATCGAATTTGAGATTTTGGTCGAGGCTCCAAGAATCGCCAACAAAGCAAAACCTGGTCAATTCGTCATTTTGCGAATTGACGAATTTGGTGAGCGGATTCCGTTGACGGTGGTTGATGTGGATCCAGAAGCTGGTTTAGTTCGCTTGATTTTCCAAGTGATTGGCAAATCAACCGCCCAGCTGTCTAAGGTAATGGAAGGCGAGTCTTTAGCAGATGTTGTTGGACCTCTAGGAAAACCGACAGAGATTGAAAATTTTGGGACGGTTATGCTGGTTGGCGGCGGGGTTGGTATTGCAGCCTTGTTTCCAATAGTCAAAGGTTTAAAAGAAGCAGGCAATCGAGTAATTACTATTCTTGGAGCAAAAACTAAAGATCTATTGATTTTAAGAGATGAGTGCCAAGAGTTTTCTGATGAACTGATCTTAATGACAGATGATGGATCAATCGGCCAAAAAGGACTAGTTACCCAAGCGATGGAGGAAGTTTTTGCAAGAGAAGACATCCACACGGCATGGGCGATTGGCCCAAGTATCATGATGAAATTCTGTACGATTACAGCGCAAAAGCATGACGTACCGATTTATGTTTCCTTGAATCCGATTATGATTGATGGCACAGGTATGTGCGGCGGCTGTCGTGTAACAGTTGCAGACAGCATTAAGTTCGCTTGTGTTGATGGACCAGAGTTTCTAGGTGAAGAAGTCGACTGGGATGAATTTATCAGTCGGATGCAGCAGTATCGTCCTGAGGAAATGCAGGCCAATGAAATTTATGAAAAGCAGGTGAGTCAGAATGGCTAAAGTGAAAAGAAGTTATACGAAGACGCCAATGAAAGAGCAAGCACCTGAGGTTCGTTGTCATAATTTCGAAGAGGTTGCTTTAGGCTACTCACTTGAAGAAGGCCAGTTAGAAGCGAGCCGCTGCTTGCAGTGTAAAAATGCACCTTGTATAGAAAATTGTCCAGTTATGATCGACATTCCTGGATTCATTAAAGCAATTGAAGAAGGCGATATGCCGCGAGCTTATGAAGTACTGGGTCGCTATACGAATCTGCCAGCCATCTGTGGACGGGTATGTCCTCAGGAGAAACAATGCGAAATGGTTTGTCGTTTGGGCCGTTCGAAGAAATTTGAGCCTGTTGCCATCGGTAAACTTGAACGTTTAGTGGCAGATTGGGCATTGGATCAACCGATCGAGTATAAAGAAGTTGTTGGCGATAAAGGCAAAGTTGCCATCATTGGTTCTGGGCCATCTGGATTGACCGCAGCCGGCGACTTGGCGAAATTGGGCTATGAAGTAATCGTCTATGAAGCTTTGCATGCACCTGGCGGCGTACTGACATACGGCATTCCAGAATTCCGTCTGCCTAAAAAGGTAGTAAACAATGAAATCGAACGGATCAAAGCGCAAGGCGTAACAATCGAAACCAATGTAGTAGTAGGAAAAACTATTACAATGGATGAGATTTTAGAAGAATTTGATGCTTGCTACTTGTCAGTAGGAGCAGGTGCACCGAATTTCCAAGGGATTAAAGGAACTTCTCTAAAAGGTGTCTACTCTTCTAGTGAGTACTTAACACGTATCAATTTAATGCATGGCTATCAATTCCCTAAATACGATACACCTGTACAAGAATCGAAAAATGTAGTGGTAATCGGCGGCGGGAATGTAGCAATGGATGCTGCACGTTCAGCTAAGCGTTTAGGCGCTGAGAATGTTTCCATCGTTTACCGACGTTCGTTAGCGGAACTGCCTGCAAGGGAAGAAGAGTACCATCACTCTGTAGAGGAAGGTATTAACTACCATTGGTTAACTAACCCTATCGAATATGTCGGTGATGAAGAAGGCCGCTTAGTGGCAGTGAAATGTATCCAAATGGAGCTTGGCGAACCAGATGATTCTGGCCGGAGGCGACCAGTTGCGATTCCAGGCAGCGAATTTATTATCGAAGCGGATACCGCGATCGAAGCAATTGGTCAAGGTGCAAATAAAGTCTTGCTTGATACTTTCCCAGAGCTTGCTTTGAATAAATGGGGCTATATTGATGCAAGCGAAGAAACATGTGCCACCTCTATTCCAGGAGTTTACGCTGGAGGAGACATTGTGACCGGTGCAGCGACCGTTATTTTGGCAATGGGTGCTGGTAAAATTGCAGCAAACGAAATTGATAACTATGTTCAAAATAAAAAGTTGCAAGAGCAACCGGTCTAATCGGAGGGCAAATTGATGAAAACAATGAAAACGATGGATGGTAATACAGCAGCTGCGCACATATCTTATGCATTTACTGAAGTTGCAGGTATCTATCCAATCACACCAAGCTCAACAATGGCAGAAGTTGTTGATGAGTGGGCTGAACAAGGCCGTAAAAACATCTTTGGCGAAACAGTCAAAGTAGTTGAAATGCAATCAGAAGCAGGGGCGGCAGGTACGGTCCATGGTTCTTTGAAGACTGGAGTCTTAACAACGACTTACACGGCTTCTCAAGGATTGCTTTTAATGATTCCAAACATGTTCAAAATTGCAGGTGAATTGTTGCCAACGGTCTTTCACGTAGCGGCTCGCGCCGTTTCTACAAATGCGCTAAGTATCTTTGGTGATCATAGTGACGTAATGGCAGCACGACAAACTGGCTTTTGTATGTTAGCTGAAGGCAGCGTCCAAGAAGTAATGGATCTGTCGGCCGTTGCACATTTGGCAAGTATTGAAGGCAAACTACCTTTCATGAACTTCTTTGATGGTTTTAGAACCAGTCATGAACTTCAAAAAATCGAAGCAATTGACTATGAAGATCTGAAAGACATGGTGAACTGGAAAGCATTGGCTGAGTTTCGGGCATTAGGAATGAATCCGAATCACCCGAATGTTTCAGGAACAGCACAAAACCCAGATATTCATTTCCAACAACGTGAAACAGTCAATCGCTATTATGATGAAATGCCGGCGATTGTGCAGAAATATATGCAGAAAGTCAATGATCTGCGTGGAACAAATTATGACTTAACCAATTATTATGGCGATCCTGAAGCAACAGAGGTCATTGTAGCAATGGGTTCAGCTTCACCAGCAATCCAGCAAACGGTAGATTATTTGAATGCACAAGGCCGTAAAGTCGGCTTTATTGATATGCATTTGTATCGTCCGTTCCCAGCAGAAAACCTGTTGGAAAAATTACCTGCTACAGTTGAAAAAGTTGCTGTCTTAGACCGGACCAAAGAACCTGGTTCAGATGGTGAGCCTTTGCTATTGGATGTACAAAGCGTGCTTTATCGCCATTCTAATCGTCCGATTGTTATTGGTGGACGCTACGGAATTGCATCAAAAGACGTAACACCAGATCAAATCGTAGCTGTTTATGATCATTTATTATTACCAGTTGAAGACATGAAGCAACGCTTCACCATCGGAATCAACGATGATGTAACCAATCTGTCTTTACCACAGGGTGAAGTTTTAGACTTAACTCCTGAAACTACTTTCCAAGCAAAATTCTGGGGACTGGGTTCAGATGGAACGGTTGGTGCCAATAAACAAGCCATTAAGATTATCGGAAATAATACGGACTATTATGCGCAAGCGTACTTTTCTTATGATTCGAAAAAATCTGGTGGGGTAACAAATTCCCATCTTCGTTTTGGGAAGGACCCAATTTTATCAACTTATAACGTAGAAGCAGCAGACTTTATCGGCTGTCATAATAATGCTTATATCCATCAATACGATTTGTTGCGGGGCTTGAAAGATGGCGGTACATTCCTGCTTAATACTGTTTGGGATGAAGCTAAGGTAAAACAAGCCTTGCCAAATCGGATCAAACGGTATTTGGCAGAGCATAACATCAAATTTTACATTATCAATGCGATGGACATCGCACAAAAAGTTGGATTAGGTCGCCGGATTAATATGGTCATGTCTACATCGTTCTTTGAATTGACCGATATCATGGATCGCGAAACCTTCTTGCCGTTACTAAAAGGTGAGGTTGAAGCTGCCTATGGGAAAAAATCAAAAGTTGTAGTAGAACGCAACTATCAAGCGATTGACGAAACCTTTGCAGAATTGAAAAAAATCGAGATTCCAGCTGAATGGGCTGATCTAGAAGTTCGTCCATTAGCAGAACCAGATCTAAGCAAACCAGATTATGTTCGTAACATTTTAGAACCAATTAACCGTCAGGAAGGTAACCAGCTTTCTGTAAATGACTTAATTGAAAATGGTATGCTAGGCGGGGTTATGCCATCTGGAACGACAGCTTATGAAAAACGCGGGATTGCGTTAGAAGTTCCTGAATGGATTCCAGAAGCTTGTACCATGTGTAATGAGTGTGCGTTCATTTGTCCGCATGCAGCTATTCGGCCGTTCTTATCCGACGAAGAAGAAATGGAACAAGCACCAGAAGGCTTCATCACTCGTGATATGCGTGGGAAAGACGGCTTCAAGTACCGAATTCAAGTCTCTTTGGAAGACTGTACTGGCTGTGGACTTTGCGTAGAAATTTGTCCAGCTAAAGAAAAAGCTCTGGTTATGAAGTCTTATGAAGATCAAAAAGAACAAGCAATTAATTGGGCCTTTGCCATGACCTTGAGTCAAAAAGAAAACCCAGTGAAGAAATTCTCAGTCAAAGGCTCGCAATTTGAACAGCCGTTGCTGGAATTCTCTGGCGCTTGTGCTGGTTGCGGCGAAACACCTTATATCAAGTTGTTGACCCAATTATACGGTGACCGCATGATGATTGCCAATACAACAGGGTGTTCATCAATCTGGGGTGGTTCATCTCCGGCAACGCCTTACACTGTCAATGCAGACGGTCGTGGGCCAGCCTGGAGTAACTCGCTGTTTGAGGATAACGCGGAGTATGGTTTGGGCATGCATGTTGCCAACGAGACTAAACGGAATCGTGTTGCTAATAAGATGCGCTCAGCTTTAGAACAAGGTTTAGGTTCTGAGGATACAAAAGCGTTGATGCAGGATTGGTTGGATCATATGCAAGAAGGTGAGGGAACTCAGCAACGTGCTGCGAAACTTGTGGCAGTTCTTTCTGAAGAAACAGATCCAGCATTGCAATCGATCTTAGCAGACAAAGATATGTTTGCAAAACCTAGCCAGTGGATTATCGGTGGTGATGGTTGGGCTTACGATATCGGGTTCAGCGGAATCGACCATATCTTAGCTTCTGGTGAAGATGTAAATATCTTTGTTATGGATAACGAAGTCTACGCCAATACTGGTGGACAAATGTCTAAAGCGACACCAACGGCAGCAATTGCAAAATTTGCAGCCGGCGGTAAGAAGACTAAGAAAAAGGATTTGGGTATGATTGCGATGACCTATCGGGACGTTTACGTTGCTCAAGTTTCAATTGAAGCAAATGCAAACCAAACGTTGAAAGCTATTCAAGAAGCTGAAAGCTATCCAGGACCTTCAATCATTATCGGCTACACGCCTTGTATCAACCACGGTATTCGCGGTGGTATGAGCAAGTCGATCGAAGAATCCAAAGAAGCTGTGGAATCTGGTTATTGGCAGTTGTATCGTTTCGATCCGCGCCAAGCAGATAAAGGCAAAGATTCACTGCGCATCGACTTCAAGAAAGCCGACTTCAGCAAGATGAACGAATTCTTAGAAGGCCAGACTCGTTTCTCTGCGCTGCATAATATCAAGAAAGACGATGCAGAAGTTGAAGAAATGCTGAATCAAACGGTAGAAGATGCCGAAAAACGAATGGAAAATTATAGTGAGTTAATGAAGACGAAAAAATAATCTGCTTTGTTTACAATCTTCCTCGGTATAAGATATTGCATTTCTAATATCTTATATCGGGGATTTTCTGTATTAAATAGATTAAGTACATGCAAAAAAAGGGCTAGCATTCAATTCAATTGAAGGTGCTAGTCCTTTTAGTTAAGATTAATTGATCAAATCATCTAGAGCTTCTGGATCTTCATGAGCCAAACGACTGGCAGCCGAGGCAGCAATTGCGCCCACTAAATCGTCTAAAAAGGTGTGCACTGATTTGCCATCGTGGGAATTCAATTTTTCCAAGATACCAGGTTTTACTTTATCGATGTACCCGTAGTTAGTAAAGCCAATTGAGCCATAGACGTTAACAATCGACAACGCCATGATTTCATCAATTCCATATAACCCTTCATCTTCCTCAAGAATCTCTTGCAATGGAGAATCCAGCATTTTTTTCTCTGCTAATTTGTCCAATTGAATCCCGGTGATAATCGCGTTGTGAACTTCACGTTTTGTCAATACTCGATCGACACTGTGGATGCACATATCCAGTGTTAATTTATCAATGTAATCCTTTTGCAGAAAAAAGACCAGTTCTCCAATGTCTTTAATCGTTACCCCTCGTTCAATCAAAAGGGCACGTGCAGTTTCTTCTAAATCAGGTGTCTTAAAAACCATAGTATTCCTCCGTTATCCTAGATTTTTCGGAAATAGGCTGGTACTGTGGCCAGGCTGTCTCCGAGCTTCTGGGTCAATATAGTGTAAGGCGTTATTAACTGCAGTCGGCGCTTCCCCAGCCCCTGTAGCGATTAGTTTGACTTTTCCATGATACGTTGTAATGTCTCCGCAAGCATAAACACCAGGAATAGAAGTGCTCATATCTGAGTCAACTATTACTGCCTGGCGGGTACACTCTAATCCCCAGCTTTTCAGATGGTCCAAAGAAGAAGTGAAGCCATAGTTTACAATTAAATGATCCACGTCTAATTCCATTGTCTCATCTGATTTTGCTTTTTGTAAAGTCACAGTATTTAGTTTATGATCGCCGGACACACCAGTCAAAATATAAGGAGTCAGAATATCAGCAGTCGAAGTTTTTAATTTCTCGACACTATGTTCATGTCCACGAAATTGACTGCGACGATGAATAATCGCTACCTTTTCAGCAATGGGTTCTAGCATTAAGGCCCAATCAATTGCTGAGTCGCCGCCGCCAGCAATCGCCACCTTCTTACCTGCATATTTCATCAGGTCACTGATATAGTAATCGATTCCTCTGTTTTCAAACACGTCGCTATCTTTCACTTGCAAACGTCTTGGTTGAAAAGAGCCGCTTCCGATGGCTAGGATGACAGCTTTTGTGTAGTGGGTTCCTTTATTGGTGACCAGTTCCAAATAGCCTTCGTGCTGCTTCAGGTCGAGTACTTCTTCTTCTAAGCAGTAGGTATGAGTGAATGTCCGCAATTGTTTTTCCAAATTACCGATCAAATCAGCAGCTTTAACTTCGGGAAATCCAGGAATGTCGTATATATATTTTTCAGGGTAAAGGGTTGTCAGTTGTCCGCCTAACTGGGGCAAACTGTCAATCAATTTTGTTTTTCGTTGGCGAATCCCCGCGTAAAAGGCTGCAAACATCCCAACAGGACCTCCCCCAACGATCGTTATATCAAAAATATCCATTGTATTCTTCCTCTCTTTGCTATTAATTGTATCAAAGTTTCCGTGAACCTTCCAAAATGAGAGCGTACGATGGATAAACGAACACATTTTAAATGTGAAATACCCTCTAAGGTGAAAATATCTGTAATCAGAAAAAATCCGTTAGTGAATAAAAAAGAAGAATAACCAATTAAATTTACGTGGAAAAAAGTGCAAAGTTTGTTATGATAGAACGAGACAAAATTAAAGGAGGCTACACCTGTGACTCAATTTCCACAATTAAATCTAGCTGAACAAAAAGGACCAAAGGCAACAATTAAAACCAATATGGGTGATATCGTTGTTCAATTATTCCCTGAAGAAGCACCTAAGACTGTAAAAAACTTCGTTGAATTAGCGAAAAAGGGCTATTATGATGGCGTAATTTTCCACCGTGTTATTCCAGATTTCATGATTCAAGGCGGCGACCCAACAGGTACTGGTATGGGCGGCGAAAGTATCTATGGTGAAAAATTTGAAGACGAATTTTCTCGTAATGTTTACAATTTGCGAGGGGCTTTATCAATGGCTAACGCTGGACCAAATACTAATGGTAGTCAATTCTTTATTGTAAACAATCAAAATGTTCCTGCGAACATGATGACTCAATTAGAAGAAGCTGGATTCCCTGGTGAAATCGTTGAGACCTATAAACAAGGGGGAACTCCTTGGTTAGACTTCCGCCACACTGTTTTTGGACATGTAGCAGAAGGAATGGACGTAGTAGATGCTATTGGTGGGGTAAAACGTGGACCTCAAGATCGTCCAGCTAATGACGTCGTAATTGAAACAATTGAAGTAAGCGAATAAAAAAATCGGCCCTCGAGCCGATTTTTTTAATTTAATACACGTGCAATTCGGTTTAATCCTTCTAGTAAGGTGGCATTCGAACAGGCCACATTTAAGCGCATATGCTGCTGGCCGCCAGGACCGTAGCTGATTCCAGTGTTTAATACTACTTTTCCTTCGTGAACTAAACGATTCTCCAACTCTTCATCCGTTAACCCATAGGCTGAAAAATCGATCCATAAAAGGTAAGTTCCTTCAGGTTTCATAATTTTTGCTTTAGGTAAATGCTCTTCGAAAAAAGTAAAAGTTGTTTCAATATTTTTTTGTAAATACACTAATAGTTCATTTAACCATTCTTCACCAGTTCGGTAAGCTGCCTCCATCCCTACTAAACCAAAGGTATTAATCTCTTGTTGGAAATTTTCAGCTTGTTTGCGCTCTAGCAGCTGGTGCAGCTTTGGATTTTTCGCGAAAGCAACTGAATTTTTAATTCCAGCTAGATTAAAGGTTTTAGTCATAGAAGTAAATTGAACGGTAAAGTCAGCAAAATTTTCTCCTGCATTAAAGAAGCTAGTCATTTTATTAGGTGAGAAGACCAAATCTTGATGAATCTCGTCACTTAGAACCAATATGCCATATTTACGGCACAATTCGCCAAATTGGTTTAATTCTTCTTCTGTCCATACTCGTCCTCCAGGGTTATGCGGGTTGCATAAAATCACCATTTTTACATGGTTCTGCTTAATTTTTTCTTCCATGTCAGCAAAGTCCATGATAAATCGACCATCTTTTTCAAGCAGTCTGCTGCGGACGATCTTGCGCTTGTTCTCAGTAAGTATGCCAGCAAATGGAGGATAGACCGGATCGTGAATCAAAACGGCATCACTTGGTTCGGTGAAAGCTTGTACGGCTGTTGCGATTCCAGCTAATACTCCACTAAAAAAGAGAATATTATCTTTTGTTACACCTAGTTGATGATGGTCTTGTTCCCATGCGATGATAGCTTCATAAAGTGAATCGGGTGTCGCGCTATAACCGAAAATACCATGAGAGATCATCTCTTGATACGCATTGATTACGCCTGAGGGTGCTTTAAAATCCATGTCTGCTACCCATAATGGCAGCAAATCTTCTTCTTGGTACTTAAGGCAAATCTCATCCCATTTAACACTGTTCGTTCCTTTTCGATCCAATTGTTCATCAAAATTAACCATTCTTTTCCTCCTAATTTTGTAAACTTCTTTTTTTGTTGTAAATACAGTATAATAAAACTTGCGGAAAGAGGGAACTAAATGGGATATAAAATTGGACAAATTATTAAAGGAGAAATTACTGGGATTCAACCGTATGGGGCATTTGTTTCTTTAGACAGCCATACACAGGGATTGATCCACGTTTCAGAAATTCAAGCGGGCTATACAAAAAACATCCATCAATTCTTAGAGATTGGTCAAAAGGTGCGAGTGCAGATCATCGATATCGATGAATATACTAAAAAAATTAGTTTATCTTTACGAACTTTAGCCGAATATTCACCAGTACCTGCGTATCAGCGGAAACGATATTTTACGAATCGAAATAAGAATATTGGTTTTCGTTCCATCCAAGCACAGATGCCAAATTGGATCGAGGAAACATTACATTATTTAAGCAATGTAAGGAGTGAAAATAAATGAATTGTTTTCACGAGTTGATATCTTTGTTTCTGAAAATATGATATGATAGAATTCAGTTAAGACTAAGTAGCTACCATAGGAGTGAAGCAGTTTGACAAAAGAAGTATCTGGGACAGTAATGTTGAATTTAACGGATGGAACGAAACGTTTCTTGGTTCGTCAAGAAGGCAACGCAAATGAATTCGCTCGTACAGAGATTAGAAAAGAAAATACTGTTCTAGCAAGCTTTCTGAATTTTTTGAAGAGTGTAGTACAAATCAACATTAATGAAATTAGTTTAGTTGAATTAACGAACACTCAGTCAAATGGAATAAGTCTGCCTTTATATGTTTTTGAAATGAACGAAGAAAAGATGACTGAACTTCCGGAAGGCTTTGTTTGGGAGACCCCGGACAGCGTACGCGAAATTTTAGGTACTTTTGAAATCGAAGGTGTACCACTTTTTTAACAATGTACATAGTACATACACAGCAGACAATATTGTCTGCTGTTTTTTTTGAAAAAATTGAAATAAGTAGTTGACGTAGAGTCTAAAGAATGATAAATTATTGGAGTTGCCAATTCATATCGAAAAAAGAACGTCGAAACTTTCTTGAAAAAACTTCAAAAAAGTTA
>NZ_JAFREM010000059.1 GCF_017377575.1 Candidatus Enterococcus moelleringii | reverse complement strand
TAGATAGGGGTAGCATAGCAGACAGTGTTCAGGCTCTTTTGTTTACAAAAAATTGCCAGACTGTAACAAATTGTAACCTCCGTGCAACACGCCTGTTTGTTTTCTGACGTATAATGACCAAAGGGAAAATAGAAAGGTGGAAATGCAGTGAAGGGGAAGACATTTGGTATCTTCGCGACCGTATTATTAGGTGCAGGCATGCTTTCACCAATGTTCGCACAAGCGGAATCATTGGATAAGCTGGACGAAAAAGCCTCAACCATCGCACGCCAAAGTGACAAGATCAGTGCAGAACTACAATTGGCATTGAACGATGTCAACCAAACTTATCAAGAGGTAAACGGCATCCGCAACGAGATCGAAGCTAACCAAGCAACGATCGAAAAGACTAAGACCGAAATCGCGGAAACCGAAAAGAATATAGAAAAGCGCAAAGAAGTGATTGCTGAACGGATGAAGGAAGTACAGGTGAACAGCACTTCGGATCGTACCATCACCGCGTTGTTAGAAGCTGAGGACTTTACCGACTTGTTAAATCGCGCCTACGCGATGTCAGTCATCCAAAAAGCGGAGAAAGAAAAAGTTACTAGTTTAAATGAAGCAAAAGAAAAACTCGATGAGCTGAAGTCGACACAGGAAGCGATCCAAGAACAACTGGTAGCTAACGAAAAGAGCTTAAAAACCGAGTCTGCGCAATTAGATACTAAAATGGCGAACTTAAAAGCTGAGCTGGCTGATAAGAAAACCAGCCTAGAACAAATCAGCCAAGCCAAAGAAGTCGAAGAAGCACGAATTGCTGCTGAAAAGGCTCAAAAAGAAAAAGAAGCTAAAGAAGCAGCGGCTCAAAAAGCTGCCGAAGCTGAAGCCGCACAAAAAGCGCAAGCCGAGCAGCAAGCTCAGGCCGCGGCCGCACAAGCGCAACAAAGTGCAGCTGCATCAAGCGAAGCACCAATCCAAGAATCAACGCAGCAGCCAGCTGCACCAAGTCAGCCGGTACCTGAACCAGCACCGGCGCCAAGCACACCGACAACATCTGGCCGTACCATTCAGATGTCATCAACGGCTTATTCTTGTGCTGAGTCGGTAAATACCTATTACACAGCGCTAGGAATTGACTTGCGTCAAAACCCGCAGGTGGTAGCAGTCGATCCTTCTGTCGTTCCGTTAGGTTCAATGGTAGAAGTCTCCGGTTACGGAATCGCCATTGCTGGAGATACAGGCGGTGCGATTAAAGGGAATATCGTAGACGTACACTTCCCGACGGTAGAGCAATGTATCCAATGGGGACGCCGTTCCGTAACACTAACGATCATTAGTTAATCGAATAGCTGCAACGAAAGAGGCTGTGACATAAGT
>NZ_JAFREM010000058.1 GCF_017377575.1 Candidatus Enterococcus moelleringii | reverse complement strand
CAAGAAACCAAGATCAGAAAATTGTAACAAGCTCATAGTAGAACTGGCAAAAAAATAGACCTCCGAAGAGATCTACTTTCAATTTATTCTGCTGCTTCTAATTTATCCAAGTTCTTGCTGCCAAACCATAGGATCAAGCCTAGTACGATAACGACTGCCGCTAAGATACCATAGCCCATTTGGAACTCAGCAGGAACATCTGTTTCCAAGAATGCGTAGATTTTTGGATAGATCAATTGGGCGATGAATACTGCTAATGGCCAAACTCCCAATAATAGACCCATTAATTTAGCTGGTGCTAGTTTTGCGATAAACGAGTTGCCCAGTGGAGAGAAGATCATTTCTCCTAAAGACATCAATAAACTTACTAAGACTAACCATAGGATTGACGCATGGCCTTGTCCAGCCATATCAGCAACTACCATAGCTACATAAGAAACACCTACTAGCATCATGCCTAATGCTGTTTTCTTAAACATACTCATGTCGCCTTGTGGACGAGCAGCTAGTTTAGTCCATAATTTCCCTAAAATTGGACCTAACACGATACAAGTCAGGGCGTTCATTGAATCAAAATAAGAGGTTGGTACTAGGAAGCTGCCGACTTGCCAGTTGGCACGACCTAAGAACCCAGCGCCATCTCCGTAGCCGAAGTAGTAGTACGCTGGCATGTAAGCCATGTACCAAACCATCCAAAATACAACCGAGAATAAAGTAACTAAAAAAATAGCAAGAATTCTTTTTTTGTCGCCTGATGTTAATGGTGCATTGTCGTCAGTGCCGGATTTTTTACCAGCGGATTCAAATTGACGTTGGTCCACTTTAAATGGTTTCTTACCAGCTTCACCTAATGAGCGGCTGTTAAAGATAAACCATATTGCATCGATGAATAGAAGCAAACCACAAATCATGAAGACAAAGTTAAAGCCAAATGGTTTAATCAACAGTACTAAGAAAGTTGTTCCGCAGAATGAGCCGATGTTAACGAATGAGTACTGAACCGAGAAGGCCTCATTCAATTCTTTTTCATCGCTGAACAATAGACCATTTATCCCTGACAGATTTCCTTTAAACAAACCTGTACCAATGGCAACTAAAATAATCATTGCCCATACCATACCCATGGAGTTTGCTTGCCAGGCTAACATATAGCCGATACCCATTAGAATCATTCCGGCTGCCACAGAAAGTCTTGGACTTAGCCAGTAATCGGCCAACCAACCACCGATCATTGGTGTAATGTAAGTTGCGGCAACAAAGTAAGCTGACATTGCAGCTCCTTGCGCACTGGTCATTCCTAACCCGCCTGATGCGGCATTTGTCGCGATCCAAATTACCAGCATGTATTTCGCTGTATAAAAGGCCGCACGTTCGAATGAGAAGCCTAATGAACAGACATAAAAGCCAAAAGGTTTCCTCTTTTTCACTGGAGTTGTATCCATTATCATTCCTCTTTCCTAAAATAAATGTTAGTCGTTTTCTTCAAGCCACGCTTGCAAGATTTTGACATACTTCTCACGTTCTTCCACAAAAGGCATGTGACGACTGTAGGCAAATAATTCCCATTTCGCATTTGGAAGTGCGTCATACATGGTTTTTGCCACAAGCGGTGTGGATAGATCGTTGGTCCCGCTGGTAATCAATATTGGCATGTCAAGGGTCGGTAGCTTGTCGGTGTATTCGTAGGGCTGCAAGGTCCCTGTTGGTGAATACTCGTTTGGTCCCCAAGCGGTGATATAGCTTTCGGTACCTGGTACTTTTTCGCGACGCAACGGTTCTGGTGAATCTTCGGTTGGAACCGCAGCAGCATGTCGAACCATAAAGCGGTCATTGGCTGCTAGATAAGCTGGATCATCATAAACGCCGGTTTCTTCTGCTTTGGCAATCGCTGCCTGATCTTCTTCTGACATGAAGCTGATCATGCGGTGCTGTTCTTGCGCCCAAAGGCTGGCAGATGACAAAGTGCTGGACAGGATCATACTCTTAATGCCTTTTGGTGCATAATCGCAGGCATAAATAATTTCCAGCATGCCGCCCCAAGATTGACCTAACAAATGAACTTCGTCTAAGCCTAAGTGCTCCCGCAGTGCCGCTAATTCGTTCACCCATGTTTCTGAAGTCCAAAGTGATGGATCAGACGGTACTGCTGATTTGCCGCAGCCTAGTTGATCGTACATGATCAATTGGCGGCCATCGACTGCCATATCATCCAACACTTCAAAATAGTTATGAGTGGAACCCGGTCCGCCGTGCATCAAGATCAGCGGTTTTTTGTTGCCGCTGCGTTCGCCTACGACCCGGTAATACGTTTGATGTCCTAAATAAGGCATGTAGCCTTCTTCTACTTTCATGCTTCTCCTCCTGACATTTTTTTAGAAATGCTTCTATCCGCAAGGAACTGCGGATAGAAGATAAAAATCATTTAGCCAACGATTTCTAGATCTTTTGGATAGTGGTTCAAGTTTTCACAGCCATCTTCAGTAACAATGACTAAGTCTTCGATACGAACGCCGACTTCACCTGGAATGTAGATACCTGGTTCAATCGAGAAGATGTTGCCTACTTCAGCTACGTTGTCGTTAGAGCCGGAAACGTCGCCGGTTTCGTGACATTCGATGCCGATAAAGTGTCCTAGACGGTGAGTAAAGTATTCGCCGTAGCCTTTTTCGGTGATGTAATCACGAGCTGCTGCATCGATTGCGGATAATTTCACGCCTGGTTTTACCAGGTCGATGGCGCGTTGGTTGGCTTCTTTAACGATTTCGTAGACTTCGCGGCCTTTATCAGAGACTTCTTTGTAGAAGAAGGTCCGAGTTAAGTCAGAAGCGTAAGAATTTTTGACGCCGCCGATATCCAGAATGACGCTGTCGCCTGGTTTTACTTTCGAATCATCGGTTTCATGGTGAGGATCGGCTGCGTTAGCGCCATAGCCTACGATTGGATCAAATGAAAAACCGCTGTTGCCTAGCTCTTTATAAATCCCAGCTAATTTGTCTGCCATTTCTGCTTCGGTTAATTCTTCTGGTAATAATTTTTTCAAGCGATCTACTGCGATTTCATTGTCTGCTTGGGCATCCCGCATTAATTGTTTTTCTTCTTCGTCTTTGATTGCCCGAACGGAATCCGTCACTTGAGAGCCGTTGCCTAATTTAGCATCTGGTACAATTTCTAATAAACGTAATAAGAATTGAGCCGGCCAGTTTTTGTCGACACCAATTTTTTCGTCGGTATTAACATACTCCAAAACTTTCTTCACTGCATCATCGGTATCATCGATAAATACTTTTTCCACACCCAGATCTTCTTCGATCGGGAATAATTTGTTGATGATTAGTGTGTTCTTGCCTTCTGGTGTAATGACTAATACTAACAATCTTTCACCTGGATGAATCCAACGACCGGTTAGATAGAAAATGGTTGCTGGGTCAGAAACTAGCAGTTGCCCGTACCCTTGTTCCTTCATTTTTTCAATTACTCTTTCCACACGACGTTCTTTCAAAATAGTTCACTCCTTTGATAGATTGTTTGCCTTATCGGCTATTCAAAACAGCGGGTTCACTGTTTAAAATCAATTTCGGAACGCGAATAAAAACCTGTTAAAAACAGGCGCCACAGTAAAAATCAAAAAATGCTTGTTCAACCATTCACCTATCACAGGTTTAAAATAACCATAAAAACAGAATGATTTCAAGCTTTTTTATGGAGAAAGTTGTTTTTTTCTATTTGCTTCCGCTTACACAAGTTTACTACAAAATTTTGTCAATTTAAACAATTCTTTTCAAATTCCTGCAAAAAAGCGCGATTTTTTTAGTT
>NZ_JAFREM010000057.1 GCF_017377575.1 Candidatus Enterococcus moelleringii | reverse complement strand
CCCTTTGTGAGAGTAGGACGCCGCCACGCGTATTTTATTCCGGCATAGCTCAGTTGGTAGTAGCGCATGACTGTTAATCATGATGTCGTAGGTTCGAGTCCTACTGCCGGAGTTCTCGTAAGAGAAAACAAGGGTATTGGGCTTTTATGCTCCAGTCTTGGAGAGTTGTCCGAGCGGCCGAAGGAGCATGATTGGAAATCATGTAGGCGGGTAATCCTGTCTCAAGGGTTCGAATCCCTTACTCTCCGTTTCAAAATATTTTGGCCCGTTGGTCAAGCGGTTAAGACACCGCCCTTTCACGGCGGTAACACGGGTTCGATTCCCGTACGGGTCATTTAATTAAATATGGGGGTTTAGCTCAGCTGGGAGAGCATCTGCCTTACAAGCAGAGGGTCAGCGGTTCGAACCCGTTAACCCCCATTCGGTTCCGTGGTGTAGGGGTTAACATGCCTGCCTGTCACGCAGGAGATCGCGGGTTCAAATCCCGTCGGGACCGCCATTTAATTAAAATAATTTAAACTATTCATTATGGCGCGGTAGCTCAGTTGGTAGAGCAACGGATTGAAGCTCCGTGTGTCGGCAGTTCGATTCTGTCCCGCGCCACCATGGAGGAGTAGCGAAGTGGCTAAACGCGACGGACTGTAAATCCGTTCCTTAGGGTTCAGTGGTTCGAATCCACTCTCCTCCATTTTTCTTTTTAGGGGCATAGTTTAAAGGTAGAACAGCGGTCTCCAAAACCGTTAGTGTGGGTTCAATTCCTGCTGCCCCTGTTTTATTATGGCGATCGTGGCGAAGTGGTTAACGCACCGGATTGTGGCTCCGGCATTCGTGGGTTCGATTCCCATCGTTCGCCCTTTTTTATTGGGGTATAGCCAAGCGGTAAGGCAAGGGACTTTGACTCCCTCATGCGTTGGTTCGAATCCAGCTACCCCAGTTACTTAACTAATGTTTAAGTAAGAATTAAAACTTTATATGGCGGTATAGCCAAGTGGTAAGGCAGAGGTCTGCAAAACCTTCATCACCGGTTCAAATCCGGTTACCGCCTTAGTACTCGTTTACTAACATGCCGGCGTGGCGGAATTGGCAGACGCGCTGGACTCAAAATCCAGTGCCCTCACGGGCGTGCCGGTTCGACCCCGGCCGCCGGTATTAACTAAGATGCGTAATCTCATCTTAGTTTTTTATTTGAAAATTTCATCATGGCGATCGTGGCGAAGTGGTTAACGCACCGGATTGTGGCTCCGGCATTCGTGGGTTCGATTCCCATCGTTCGCCCTCTTATTGGGGTATAGCCAAGCGGTAAGGCAAGGGACTTTGACTCCCTCATGCGTTGGTTCGAATCCAGCTACCCCAGTTATTATTCTCTTGAGCTTGAGAGTAATAAATAGTATAATAACCTAGTACTTGTTATCCTGCATATCCATTTGTACGGTGAGTACCTTTAAAACATGCCGGCGTGGCGGAATTGGCAGACGCGCTGGACTCAAAATCCAGTGCCCTCACGGGCGTGCCGGTTCGACCCCGGCCGCCGGTATAGGCGTAGCACCAATGTATATTATGCGTTGGTGCTTTTTTAATTTCAGGTATTAAGTTTGATTTGGTCATCGCATTAGGTTTCTGACTTGTGTCTTGATTAATATGTCAATATGCTCATTACAAGGCTTCAGAGTAGCTTGTTGTGATGTTTTCAGGTCAGAGGTCTAGAAGATCTGTTGTGGGCTTCAAAGGCGCGAACAAGTCCTTATTGCTCTTTCTAATAAAGTATAAATAGTAAAAGATCTATC
>NZ_JAFREM010000056.1 GCF_017377575.1 Candidatus Enterococcus moelleringii | reverse complement strand
ATTAATGTGACGACAATACAAATGACCACTTGTATCCACACTTGATCGAAATACGACTCGACTAGCTTAATACTAAAGATTGCCAACAGGAAACAGATGACTAGAATAATTGCCAGCTGCACCTGCCTGAGTTCCTGCTGGATACGATAAACTGTTTCGATCGGTACTCGCTTTCGTTGAGCAATCTGCCGCACCGAAAGCTTCTCAACTAACAACCATATAATCTCCCGATACAACTTACGAGCTTCTGGTTCTTTACTGAATAAAGAATAGGCCGACTTACTCCTGTTCCGTTCTTTCCCCACTTGTACCAAATAAGGATGCAGCAGCCGATCATTGCGCACCGACCACTTAAAGATCTGACGCCATTCTTCTAAAGTCATCTGCGGCATGTTCAATACATCCAACTCAATCTTCCGTTGTTCCAACTGATCCAAGCAAGCCAGCAGCTGCCGATAATCTCGCGAGAAAACTTCCAAAGAAGCAATCACCAACGTATCTCCTTCTTTAGAAAAATCCAACAGTGCTTGAAACTCACTCATGGGTGAAAACAAGGCCTCAGCTTCTTCGTGACCATCGGAAAAGACCTCATCCACAAAGTAGTCTTCTAATAAATCCAATTGTTGGGTGAACTGATACCCTCTTGCATACCCCAGATTCATCGCCTTCGGCCTCTCTCTTCATTAAATTCCCCTTTATTCTTGGGTCTTGGTGGTGCTTTTCTCGCGCCAGGTTTTCTGATCATTCTAGATAGATGTGCTACTTTTCGTTCTAATTCTTGTTGCGAACGAATCAGATTAAATAAGAGATAACTCTGAACTAGCAGCACTAGTCCCAGCACGAGTAATAAAAGATAGACCACCAATCATTCCTTCCTTTCTACGGGTTAACAATCTTCCCTAAATCATTGTGTTTATAGTCCCAACTGTATGGTTGAGGATAACCATCATTGGTGCCATTCGGTTCCAGGTAGATGGTGATCCAGTATTCACCTTGATCATGAATGTCTCCACGTGACAGTGAAACCTTCATATCCGTTGAAGTCGGATCACTCGGATGGCTAGCTTTATCATTGGAGATGGAATAGCCAACACACTTGTAGAAAGATGGAAGAATGGCTGACAGATCCACCAGATCTGCATCCTCATCCAAATGCTCAATATCTACACCAAAAGCAGTAAAGTCTGGATCATCAGCTTTCTTCCCAGAAGCAACCGTCACTTGTGACTGGTAATCAGGATCAAGGCTTGGAGTACCATTATTATTCAACGTATTCTGAATCGACAGATACCCTTCAGTTGGCACCACGAATTCTTTCAGCTGATCATTGGTTCCTTGAACCACTTGACGAACATTCAACAAAACATCACCAGTCAAAGTCACATCCAAAGTGGCCTTCGTCACATCACCTTGCGTATGATAGGAATCAGTTGCGCCGCTCCACTTATAGTTAAGTTCTGGCTTAACGGTAGTCGGCAACGTCACTGCCCCACCTGAAAATGGATCATGGAGAACATTCAAATCAGTAATATCCCAATTACTTTGTCCGCTCGCAGAATCAGGCAAAGGTGCCAATTCAGTCGTTCGATCTTTTGCATAATAGTTGTATGCTTTGGCGTTTCCATTAGTGACAACATCATCTACATCATGTGACAATCTTGAGCGATAAGGAATCGTATAATCATCGGCATAAATGACCACACCTTTAGTATCTGCTGGAGTTACATTGGTTTCAGTATTTGGAACAGTATTATCAGTAGTAACAAATACCCAGACTCGATTAACAATCTCGGGACTGCCATCTGGTTTATAGGTAACATCCACCGGATAAGGTTTTGCGACTTTTGCTTCTTGAAGTGCTTTTAGCTGGGTCTCATCAACTTTAACCTTACCAGACAGTTTATTTTGTACTGAACTAGCGTCTTTACTCGCTCCATTTTCATCTACACCATTACCGTGATCACCAGAAGTCGATGCATTGTTTGTCAGACTCCATGCCAATGTCTTGGAAAGTTCTTTGAATTTATCGACGTTAGGGATTGCTGAATCAATACCTGCTAATGGAATATGGAAGTTTTGAGCATCTATTGCAAATTTGTCATTTTCATCCTTAACAGTACTTCCCAAAAGATTATTCACATAGGTGGATGTACTAGACGTTTGATTCTGACTATCTGTAACAAAATAGGTGACTAATTGCGGCCCTGCTTTACTGAGATCGAATCCTAGACTCTTCCAATCAATCGGGTCGGCAGACTTTAAAATAATATTGTCATTTGAATCAGTCTCATACACTAAGCTTTTTGGATTTCTGTTAATCCGTTCCCTTAACCAGTCTATTCCATAAATATATAGCCCTTTATCAATGTCAGTTGTATCGTAAACTTGAACGGCAGCACTATCAGTCATAGCTCCAGTTTTTGAACCAGTTAATAACCACCTATCTAATACATCTGTATCTTTTACAGCAGGATCATTGCTATTCACAGTGAAAGTACTAGGTGCTTTAATTAATGGTGTCCAATCCTCAGTTTTCTTCAGAATAGACACGAAGCTATTCCCCTTTCTAGAAGATAACTTTTGCTCAAGCCACTGTTTATCTGACCAACTACTACTAGGTGGTTTATCATCAGGATAATTGTCATATTTAACTTCATCAATAAAGTTTCTCTCACTTGTCTCAAAAGCACCTGATATTATAAATAAGTCATCATCTCCAATAAAACTTTTAAACTCTATTTTAGTCGAATTCTCATGGAAATCTAATTGAATAAATGATGAGCTTTTCAATTTGAAATTACTATCCATATATCCACTGTAAAATCCGGGTTGAGTACCAATATTTTTAAATTCTCCCTCAATATGGTTGATTTGACCCGCATAGAAATAGCCCGTGCCTTGCTTCGAAAAATTCAAAGCAGTTTCTTTAGGAAAGGTATTACACAATTGAGTCGTTAACGAACTTACGTCTAATCTTATTAAATCTACTTTTGTATCTCCTTTCACCTGAATAAAAATTCTGTTTTTATCGGAAATGTTTCGAACAAATTCTACATCACGAGCAGAATATTCACCTATTTCTGTTCGACTTGCTTTTTTTGTTACCGGATCTACCACCCACTTACAAAGCCAATGAACCCATCCAGTACTGTTAGTTGCCATCGATTCAATACCTATATATGTATTATCATCTAAAGGATACATATTAGTAAAAATCGAAGCAAAATTAGAGCCCCCTTCGCCATGTACATAAGTCTGTACTTTAGGAGAAGCTTCAAACTCAATAGCACCTAATCTTTGTCCGTTACTGTGCTCAACACATACATAACTTGCTTTATCAGTTGAGATTGGATATATCACTGAAGTACTAATATTAGTACCCGCATTACTAATAAAACCCAATTGAATAGATTGATTTTTTAGATTAATACCATTTGTACTAACAACACGATTATTATCAGAAGTTGATATGGATAAATGATTTCCCTCATCAATAAAAGTCGTAGTGTTAATGCGATTAAACATCGTAGCATGCATCACCATAAATTCAGTTCCACTTTTTTGAAAAAAATTGTTGTAGAAAACTCTTTCATTCCCACTAGGTTGAGTAATAGGATTAGGAGTTGCAAAGACCCATTCCGTATCTAAAACCTCACCCGTACGAGACTGTAAAATAATTTTCGTTTGATCAATCATATTATAACCTTCTCCAACAGGGCTTGTAGAAAAAATTTGCATTGAAATAACATTCCCATAGCTTGTTAAGTAGCTAGTATCAATATAATTACGTATGCTACTACTAAATAATTTTGTTTTCGCCGTTTCAGTCTCAGATAACCGCTTCCCTAAAGACGGAATATTCATATTCAATTGTCGATACCCACTATAACTACTGGAATATTCCAGATGCTCTCCACCATCTATTGGCACTTCAAACAACTTACTTCCACTACCAATCGAAATCGGATTCGTCGGATGAGCTGAAACTTCTTTCTTCTCTTCAACTGTTTTTAGCGCAAGAACAACACTTATTAAAACTAGCCCCAACACACAAACTAACCCTAACCACTTTTGCCATTTATATTTTGCAGATCGTTTTTGAATTGTTTTTTTCTTCTTCATCTTTCTACCCCTTCTTTCAACACTTATCAAATCAATGTTTCACTCGATAAAACACTCACCTCATGAGTGTTGCTTTTCGTTAGTAAGAGATACAGTGGGGAATCTGTATCCCTAGTCTTCTTTTTCTGTTTTTGGTTGTAGTGCATCATCTACAGCTTTTAATGGTGATCCTGTTTGTGGTGTATTTCCTTGCCACCAAGCATCGCGATAGGCAAACTTTGCACAATTAATCGTTTCTACTTTTAACGTGATAGATAGCTTGGCTTGTAGATACCGATCAGCCAGCTGGTCTGAAAGCTTCACAGTTTCAAATAGATAGCTAGTCTTTTTACCTGGTTCGATAGCTTTTATATAGTAGTAATACCCATCACCACCATCGATCCAATCAGTTGTCACCATTTCTTCTAGTACAATATCCGCTCCTATTTTTAACGGTAATACTTGTTCGTTTGGTTCGTCTCCTGCAATACCTTTACGCACTTCTGGCAAGACCATCACTCGGACAAACTGCTTAATAGTTCCTGTGTTTTCAATCCAAACTTTTTTGGTAACAGAGGTATTTTTTTCGATAGAATCCAATGGTCCATCAAACACTTCATCGATCTTAGTCTCCACTTGTCCAATCTGAAAGTCATTTTCTTTCCGATCTTGATCCGTCATCGCCGCATAAACCAGATAACCTCCACCAATTAAAAGAAGGAGGCAGCCAAGAATCATGGCTAAATAGATTGGGCTATGAGACCGTCTTTTTCGCTGCTTCATCCTGTGCCTCCTTCATTCGTCTTGTTCATGTAGTGAAGCTTATCCTTATACAGTTTCTCGACATCCGTTCCTTTTATGCCCCAGTCAGTTAAGACCGATTCAGAAATATCATGGGCATCCATTTCCGGTACCAACTTATACAGCGCTCCTTTGTACTCGTTGGCATAAGCAGGACTTAGCGTGACGCTCTTTAACAAATCTTCCGTGACCTCATTAGGCTCCAGAATCTCAGAATAATAAAAGTAGCCGTTATGGTAAAACCAATAGTTGGTTTCGTTTGCCGGCACCTGATCAAAGAACTTAGTCGGATGGAAATCTAATTGAAAAGAAGCCAACACATTGGCAGGCCTGTCACTGTACTTGTACGTCTCATTCTTCAGCACGGTATCTGCTAAATAAAAGGTGGTCGCATCTTCTTGATACTTATTTCCGACTTCCCAGGTACTGATATCATCAACTTTGATCAACGTATCCGTCGTCCCATCCAGTTCATGAACAGCTAAGTTGCCGTTACCATTAACAATGGTGTCATCTAACCGATGATTATCGGCGGTATCGACGTCAAAGCCCACAAAGAACTCTTTGAAGGACAATCGGACAATGGCTTTGGTCGTACCGTCATTTTTCACACGAACCGCTTTGGGCCGCTTCGTTCCCGGCGCCCAGCGTGGTGCTACAGCATTGAAATCTTCTTCGATTCTAGCCGATACGATCGCCTTATTCTTCGGTGACCGATTCACACGTTCATCGGCTTTAGTTACCCAGGCATAGGTGCTGCCAAGAACCAATAACAGACTTAACACAAGCGAGAAGCAGGCAAAGAGCAGCTTGCTTTTGACAAACACCCGAAACAAATGGCGGCCTTTCTCCTTTTGATTCATTCCTGCTCCTCCTCTCGTGGTCGCTTCCATAAGAACAGCGCAATCAAGATTAACAACAATCCGGTAAGAAACATGTATACGATCTCTTCACCCGTTTGTGGTAAAAGCTTGCCTGAGCCGGAGGCACGAGGTGGTGTACCTCCAGTTCCAGGCAATGCACCCCGACCTGATCCCGACGAATCGGAAGAAGTGGTCGGCGTAGAAGAATCGGATGATTCAGAGGACTCAGATGGTTCTGGCGGCTCACTTGAATCAGAAGGTTTGGTTGGTTGATCTCTGGTTCCCACAAAGGTCCAGTAAAATTCCAACACACTTCGTTCCCGCAGATCTTCATCACTTACTGCAGGATCTATCGTAAAAGTCGCCGTAAGAATCTTATCGGTTCCGTACTTACAGACCCCTAACTCAAAAGGAGTCTTCGACCAATCAAACGTCCCGTCACCTAGTAACAACCCATCGTAAATTTCTTCGCCATCCAAAGACAACCTCAAGAAAATATGATCCGCCCAGTTGATCGATCCCGTGGAAGAGACTTCTTCCGCCAATAACCCTAACGAGAACGGCTCTTCCAGATCCAAGCTGCGAATCGTAATTTCTTTTTCGTAGACATCTCCTGGTTTAATATCCACCAGATCAATATAATACTCACCATCTGATGATGCATACACGCCATCCGAATCACCAATGACCATGCCGGGAGGAAGTGCTTCTACCGCATGTGCAGACAATGAACCGCCAAAACAAAGTAACAGAAGCAGGAGGCTACTGAGAACAGCAGCTATTTTTTTCAACCTTGTGTCCTCCTCCCTTATCATGGCATTCATTTTTCATTGCATTAAGGTGTTGTTAAGAAGGTATGGATCAAGCCAGTATTGGTTTGGCTTGTATTCATGCCCCAACCAGCAGTATCCGTTAATGCTTCATTGTTGGCTGCGATAGCTTCCATTTTGATACCTAGATCGTACGTTGCGTTGCTGTATTCTTTACCCATTTCATTTTTGAAGACTAAGTTCTTCATTAACAAGTCAGTCGTTTGACCAGAAGTTAATGGCGAAGTGAAATAGAACCAACCATCATCTGAATTGTAAACCCATTTGTTTGCAACTAAAGAAGTCGTTGTAGCCATGGATGACCCGTATTCAATCGCAATTGCCTTTTGACCTAATCCTGCTAAATCTGCTTGTACATCGTATTGCATACCACTAGCAACTGGCACTTGATCTCCATGCGTTGCTGGTTTCACAGGAACCCCAGTCGCAGAAAGGTCAAAGCTTGTACCAAAACCTTCGTCTGTTGCTGTGTAGTTATAGTTCGTTCCATAGCGGCTTCCCTTAGTACCGATCAATGCGCGGTCTGTAACCGTGGATTCACCTTGAGGTGCCACACTTGATTTCGCCCAGTTAACTACAGCGTGTGTATAGCCGCCTTCGTAGTATCCATACTTCACATCAGATAGAGTGTAGTTCCAATCTTTTGCGTCATCACTTGTACTAGTCGCAAAGTCGGTTGGATTTGCGGAACATGACATTGCTTGGTATTTTTCTTTACCTTGAGTTTCATCATATGCATAGACAAGACGATATTCCAAATTATGGTTATAAGTGTCGTAAGGATCTTTTGTTCGAGTTCCTTTTACATACAGATACACGTTGGCATCATCTGTCGCATCTAAACCAGTAACTTGTGCCTCTGGCACTTGCTCAAATCCATCTGCTAGCGCTTGTGCCATATCAAAATTAACGGGTGCATCTGTATTAAGAGTCGTTCTATCTGCTTCATAGCGAGCATTTGGATTATCGGTAAATGAATCGTACTTAGTTGCCCCTTTATTAGTCAGGTGCTTCAGCACTTCTTCATACGAAACCCGGACAAAGACACTTTCATCCCCAGTATTGGTAACAGAAACTTCTTTCTTGGTTTTCTTTCCGCCCACTAAGCTTGTTGCTACATAATCTTCCTTCAATACCACACTGTTGTCGCTAACTGCAGCTGAAGAGGCACGGTTGAT
>NZ_JAFREM010000055.1 GCF_017377575.1 Candidatus Enterococcus moelleringii | reverse complement strand
TTTGAATTATGTAAAACAAGCTAGCCCTCAAAAACCTTGATACAACAGTCTTTATTCGCCTGACGGTTTTATCTGACGGCTTTTACTCCACACAAAAAAATCATTTGATAACAAGAAGCCGTAAACTTCCTGCTAAAAAACGATCGATCCCTATATTAATTTCTCAAAAATTTTTGTTAGCGCTTACTTGAAAAAGACAAAAAAAGACTACCCCAATATGGTCAAAAACCATTTTAAAAAGTGGATGTTATTAAATTCAGGCTTACGCTAAGGCCCGCTCCATGCTTGAAATGGCAATAATCCGCTGCTCCAGCATCGAGTCAGAATAGATATCTAACGTCATCTGGGTAGAAGAATGTCCCAGCAAGGCACTCACCGACGGAATATCCGCACCGCTTTCCAAACAACGAGTGGCAAATGTATGCCTCAATTGATGGAAATGCACGTCCTCCAGCTTGGCTTTCTTGCGAATTTGATGGAAATGATACGTCAGCAACCGCGGCTCACAAGGCTTTCCATTCACAGAGAAGACAAACTCATTGTCGGCTTTCAGCTTCTTTGCCTGCAAATCTTTGCGGATCTTATCCGACATGGGGATCACCCGACAGGAAGAGGCACTCTTCACCGACCCGTAATGCAATACGGTCTGATTGGTATCGGCCACGGAAACCCGTTGATAGGTGCTTTCTACCAAGATCAAGTTTTGATCAAACAGCACATTCTCCCATTTTAATGCCGCAATCTCGCCAATCCGCATGCCGGTATGCATCGCTAAGATTGCCGGTAAGCCGTTATCACCCTTTTCCTTAGCTACCACTTTTTCTAAACGCTTTTGTTCCAGCTTAGATAGCGCCCGAACTTTTTTCTTCTTGCCCTTTGGCAGCTTGACTTCCTTGCAAGGATTCCTAGCAATCTTGCCTTTACCTTCAGCAGCCTTCAAGGTACGACTCAATAAGCCGACAATCAGCTTCACACTGCTGACAGACAGACCGTCTTCCAGCCAATGCTTTACTACTTTTTGCACATGCTCCTCAGTAATTTCGCTCAAAGACAATTCAGCCAAATGCGGCAGCAAGTACTGCTGAACCTTGTAGCTGTAGCTGGAAAAGGTTGATTCCTTCACGGTATCCTGCACCTCAGACAACCATAGACTCATCCATTCCTGGTACGTCATTCCCCCAACTGCATGATAATGGGCCAATAACTCCATCTTCTTGCGCAGCGGTCCAATTTTGTCCTTCACTTCTCGATAAGATTTGCCATACACGTAACCGTAGCGCAACCGGCCATTTGATTTTCTGCCGATATGGTAACGACCCTCCCAACGGCCATCCTTGCGCTTGTAAATATTTTCGCCTCTCCTAGGCATAAATAACCAACTCCCTCCAAAATTTTGACGGTCAAAAATGACGGTCATTAAAAAACAATCAAACTAAACGAATCACTTACAGTTTACCAATTTCTCCCAAGGATTTTCACTTTCTTTAAAAAAACGAAGAATTTTTCTAATTTATCGTTGCTTTTGCCATTCTTTTCTTTTATAATTTTTAATGAAAGAGGTATAAAACAGTTTTTCGTCATCATTTAGTAAATACTCTATCTCTCGTTTTCTCTTATACACATCT
>NZ_JAFREM010000054.1 GCF_017377575.1 Candidatus Enterococcus moelleringii | reverse complement strand
GGCTGGACCCTGTACTCTAAACTTATTCAACCCTCGAAAGGATTAAAATTATGCATACAAATTATAACATGAATCAACTCACTTTGGATATCTCAACTTCATATATTCCAAAAAAGGATAGTACTGCTTGGTTTATCAATGAATTGGTAGAAGCATTGGAAATTAACGAACCTTATCTGTTTGGCCGCCCACGAAGCTACGATTTAAGTGCAATGTTGAAGCTTGTTCTCTTTGCTTATACACGTAGTGTGTTTAGTAGTCGCAAAATCGAACAGCTTGCAGAAGAAAGCCTACCGGCTCGCTGGCTGACTCAAGAACAACTGCCGACGTATCGAACGATTGCACGTTTTCGTATTTCCAATGATTTAGAGGGACTGATCGAGAAAGGATTAGATGTACTAGTTGGCTACCTGAGAGAACGACAACTGATTGACGATGCGATCTTTATTGATGGAACTAAGATTTTAGCAGATGCAAATAAATATAGTTTTGTTTGGAAAAGAAGCACGATCAAGTACGACAAAATGAATCGCGATCAGCTTTTGATATTGATCTCTGAACTCAAAGAGGCACATCTGGCTAATCACATTCCAGAAGGAACGACTCTTACGCTGGATATGCTAGATGAAGTATTAACAAGAATGGAACTTCGTTTGGAAGAATTAGAACAGGAAGTAAATGAAACCAAAAAGGTTTCACCTAATCCTGCCAAACAACAGCGACGAAAACTTAAATCCCAAAAAAGAAAATTGACAGAGCGACGAGACAAGCTGGCAGATCATCAGAAGCGCTTGTCTACTTGTGGTGCTCGCAATAGCTACTCCAAAACAGACAAAGACGCTACCTTTATGCGTGTGAAGGAAGATCCTATGAAAAATGGGCAGCTGAAACCCGCCTACAACCTTCAAATCGGAACAAGCAATCAATTTGTTTTAGCCTATGATGTTTATCAAAATCCTACAGATACAAAGACTCTGCCATCATTTCTAGAAAAGATCGCAATGAAAGAGTTTTTGCCTACTTATATTGTAGCTGACGCGGGTTATGGTTCTGAACAAAACTATCGCTTCCTTGAAGATGAGCTGTCAGAACACACTGCACTAATTCCATACGGTACAATGTTGAAAGAACAAAGTAAGAAGTGGAAATCCGACGAACGAAAAGTAATGAATTGGACCTACCACGAAAAAGATGATTACTATATTGATCCGAAAGGTGTTCGGTTCAATTTCAATGCGTACAGAACCGAAACCGACAAGAAGGATGGATTTATCCGTGAATTTAAGGAATACAAAGCGGAAAAATATACTGAGAATCGCGAAGTGATTCAGGAAGCATTGACCAAGAAAGGTAATGTCCGAATCATCAAAGTGAATCCCGCGTTAGAGTATTTTAAAGCAAAACAACGCACACTGCTTTCAGAATCTAAAACTGGAGAAATCTACGGACAACGAAAGATCGATGTAGAACCAGTCTTTGGATGGATGAAGGCTTGTTTGCATTTCACACGTTACCATGTTCGAGGACTGGAGAAGGTGAAAAAAGAAACAGGTATTCTCGTCATGGCGCTAAACATGAGGAAACTAG
>NZ_JAFREM010000053.1 GCF_017377575.1 Candidatus Enterococcus moelleringii | reverse complement strand
GACTTATGTCACAGCCTCTTCTCATTAAAGGCCTTTTTCTCGTCCAACCTGAAAATTTCATGGTAGAATGGATCGATTGAAGGAGGCTGCTTATGGTAAAGAAAAAAACGATGATTGGTTTCACTATTTTATTAGCCCTTATTTTAAGTGCCTGCAGCACTAATTCTAAAACAAGTGATACTAGAGAGAGTCAAACCTCCGCGACTTCAGAAATGGGGGCTCCGGCATTAACATCTGGAGAGAAGGTGAAGCAAACGATGGATCAAATGACCTTAGAAGAAAAAGTCGGGCAACTATTTTTAGTTCGAGTTCCGGCAGAAAATCAGCTGGAGGATATTCAGACTTATCATTTAGGCGGCTATTTATTATTTGATCGCGATATGGAAGGCGAGACTCGGGAGTCGCTGCAGCAAAAGATTGCTGGCTATCAAGCTGCTAGTAAATATCCGATGCTGATTGCCTCTGACGAAGAAGGCGGGTTAGTTAGCCGTTTAAGCCGCAACAAGCTCGTCGATCCGCCGTTCGCTAGTCCACAGACGCTTTATCAAGAAAACGGCTGGCAGGCGATCACAGACGACATTAACCGTAAGGCTGAAGTCTTCCACGAATTAGGAATCCAGGCCGGAATGGCGCCGGATGCCGACGTGTCCACTGATCCAGAATCTTTTATTTACGACCGTACCATCGGCATGGATGCAGCCGGGACTAGTGAATACGTCACTAAAAGTGTTGAAGCTATGAAACAGGTAAAAATCGGCTCTACCTTGAAGCATTTTCCAGGATATGGCAACAATCGTGATTCCCATGTGGAGATCGTGACCGATGATCGTTCGATGGATGAATTACGGGGGAATGACTTTTTGCCTTTCCAAGCAGGGATCGCCGCTGGGGCAGACAGCATCATGGTTTCTCACAATATTGTGAATGCTATTGATCGTGAACGGCCCGCATCGATTTCGCCAAAGGTCCACGAAGTTATTCGCCAAGAATTAGGTTTCGACGGAATTGTAATGACCGATGATATGGATATGGCGGGCTTAGCTGCGTTTACCTCGCAGGAGGAAGCTGGGCTGCAGGCGTTACAGGCGGGGAATGATTTGATCCTGTCGTCTAGTTACAGTACACAGATTCCTTATATCTTGCAGGCGATTCAAGAAGGCGAGTACACAGAAGACCAGTTGAACCAATCGGTGGAACGAGTGTTGAAGTGGAAAGTAGAGTTGGGATTGTTTAAATAGAAAAAGCTGTTGGACCGAAAAAAATTCGTGGTCCAACAGCTTTTTTCTTATATTCCTTGATTCGAAAACTGTGCATCATACAGGCGTTTGTAATACCCGCCTTTTTTCAGCAGCTCATCATGGGTACCGACTTCGACAATTTGGCCTTGATCTAAGACTAAGATCTGATCGGCATTTTGAATCGTCGACAGGCGGTGAGCGATGACGAAGCTGGTATGGCCTTTCATCATTTTCAAGAAGGCATTTTGAATATTTTTCTCGGTTAAGGTATCCACTGAGCTGGTAGCTTCATCCAGAATCAGCATTGGCGGACGACTAATCATAGTCCGGGCAATCGTTAACAGCTGACGCTGACCGTCAGAAAGCTTCAAGCCAGCCTCGCCAATCATCGTGTCCAATTTTTTCGGCAAGCGCATCACGAATTCGTACATATAGGCATCCTTCAAAGCAGCATAGATTTCTTCATCCGTAGCTTCCTTGCGGCCATAACGCAGATTAGCCCGCAGACTATTGTCCATCAGCCAAGTTTCCTGCAGTACCATACCAAAATGTTTCCGCAGGCTTTCTCGTTTGATGTCGCGAACATCTGTCCCGTCAATCCGAATACTTCCTTGATCCACTTCGTAAAAGCGCATCAATAGATTTACCAAGGTAGATTTACCGGCGCCGGTTTTTCCGACAATGGCAATCGTTTCACCAGGTTTAACTTGTAGGTTAAAGTCCTCGATTAATTTTTGCCCAGGACGATAGCTGAAGTAAACATGATCAAAGATAACTTCGCCTTTTACTTTATCTAACGTTCGTGCATCAGCTGGATCAGCAGTTTCCACCGGCTGACTCAACAAATCAAAGGAACGATCCAAACCAGCAATCGCGGTTTGCAGCTGAATGGTAATCCCTGACAGCTCAATAAATGGTTTGGTGAACTGACTGGAATAAATCGTAAAGCTGGAAATCATCCCGATAGTAATGCCGTGCGAACCTTGCAAAGCTAACAAGCCGCCAACTAAACCAACCATCAAATAGCCTAAATGATCCACAAAACGGGAAGATGGATTAGTCAAGGAAGAAGCAAACTGGGCTTTCTGTCCTCTAACATATAATTCTTGATTAATTTCTTCAAAGTTATGCTGGTTCACGTCTTCTCGCTGAAAGGCTTTGACAATTTTTTGATTGCCCACCATTTCCGTGACGAAACCAGAAATTTGACCGACGATCCGTTGTTGGCTAGTAAAGTACTTTTGCGATGTCCGGGCCACAACATAAGTGATCAAGAAAATGATTGGCGTTGCCACCAGTACCACTAATGTCAGCAAAGGACTCAAGTACAACATGAAGACCAAAGCCACTAACACCACTGACATACCAGAAAATACTTGGTTGAACACTGCCGAAACAGCGGTTGAAATATTATCCATGTCATTGGTAAAACGGCTGACGATATCTCCCTGGGAAGACTGGTCGTAATAGCTCAACGGCAGCTGATTCAAATGGCGGAAGGTTTTATCCCGCAGACTGGCTACCGAATCAAAGGCTACCTTGTTGCCAATTCGTTGAATCAAATATTGACTTACTACAGTGACTAAGAACAATCCTACAAACAACGTCAGGATATGAAATAGTTGAGCAAAATCAACTTGACCTCGAGCAACCATCTGATCGACGCCCACCCCAATGTAGTAGGTCATCATGACAGAAGTCACCCCGCTGAGGATTCCCAGAATCACGGCCGCCGTCAGTTGCTTCGGATAAGCTGCCAAATAAGGGCCAAACAATTTCAGTGAGCGAAAGAAATTTTCCTTCTTATTCATGGGGATCGCCTCCTTCTGCTTGGGATGCGGCCAGTTCTTGGTACATTTCAGAGCTTTGCATCAGTTCATCGTGGCTTCCTTGCGCCACTAATTTCCCATTGTCCATCAATAAAATCGTTGGCGCGTCTTGAATGGAGCGCAAACGTTGGGAGATGATAATAATTGACGCGTTCAAATCCTTTTTCATGGCGGTTCGCAAATCCAAATCGGTTTGATAATCCAAGGCTGACAAGGAATCATCCAGGATCAGCAGTTTTGGTTTGCGAATCAAAGCCCGAGCAATCGTTAACCGTTGCCGTTGTCCACCAGAAAAGTTCTTGCCGTTTTCAAAAATTGGCGTATCCAAACCATCGGGCAAGCCTTTGACGAATTCAGTGGCTTGAGCAGTGTCTAGTGCTTGCCAGCAATCTTCATCAGTAGCATCAGGTTTACCCCATTGCAGATTTTCCCGAATGGTTCCGGTAAATAGAACCGCCGTTTGCGGCACCATCGCAATTTCATAGCGTAATTGACGCAGCGGCCAATCCTGAACGTTGGCTCCTTCAACGGAAACAGCTCCGTCCGATACATCGTAAAAGCGGGGGATCAGTTGAATTAAGGTTGATTTTCCGCTACCAGTTGCTCCCGTGATACCGAGAATTTCGTTTTCTGGCAAATCAAAGGTAACATCCTCCAAGGCCAGACCAGAATCTTCGGTATAACGGAAGTTCACATGGTCGAAACGGACTAAAGGAGCCGCTTCATCCGGTACTACTTGTTTTTCTTCTTCTATTAAAGAAGGTTCTGTATCGAAGACTTCATTGATCCGATTGGCGGAAGCCGCTGCCCGGGTAAATAAGACCACCAAGTTAGAAACCACAATCAAAGCCAGCAGCATTTGATTCATATAGTTGATCAAGGCCAAAACCTGTCCTTGTTCCAAATTCCCGACATTAACTTTGAAACCACCAAAGTAAAGCAAAGCAACTACACCGATATTCATAATCAGTGTCGTGCTAGGTGATAACAAGGCTGAAATATTGGCAACCTTCTGATTTAGATCAGACAGTTCAACGGTTTTTTCGCTGAAATGATTCGTCTCGGTTTTCGTCCGAGCGAAAGCGCGAATCACCCGCACACCGCTTAGATTTTGAGTAACTAGCTGATTCAGTTCATCCAGCTGATGCTGCACTTTACGGTACAAAGGTACTGAATAGTGAATGATAAAGTACAGGATCAAACAGAAAAACGGCAGTAAAATCAAGAAAATCACACCCATTTGCCAATCGATGTAAAAGGCCATGATCACCGAACCAATACTTAAGAACGGCGCCCGTACCACCAAACGGATCAGCATAGCCAGCGCCTGCTGCATCTGATTAATGTCATTAGTCATTCGGGTAATCAAGGTATCTGTTCCAAATCGGTTCAGTTCCTTATGAGCAAAACGGTTAATGTGAGTCATCATTTGATTGCGCAGCACCGTCCCAAAGCCCTGAGAGGCAATCGAAGCGTAATACTGACAGACTAACGCACACAATAAGCCGAGAATGGACAGACCGAACATCCATAACGCCATCTCAATGACTTTGCCTTGATTGTTTTTAGCAATTCCTTCATCGACTAATCGAGCCATGAACAAAGGCAGGACCAGCTCGAAGACGGCCTCTAAAAATTTAAAAAATGGCCCAAGAATAATTTGTTTACGGTATTCTTTGGCATAACGTAATAGTCGAACCATAGAATGTTTCCCTCCTTAAAATAGGGTTCGTCCCCATTGTAGCGCATTTTGTCGAAAAACGAACGAATTTTGATACGGAACTTTCAAGATATCTGGTAAAATCAAACCAAAGGAGGCGGCCTATGGAACGAGAGTTTTCAATTGTTGTGCTATTATTTTTCTGCTATTCGTTTATCGGCTGGGTGTGGGAAAGCATTTATTGTTCCCTTCGAGCCAAACATTTCGTTTACCGAGGCTTTTTGCTAGGTCCTATTACACCCATCTATGGTTTCGGCGTATTGGGGGTCCTGTATTTCATCGCGCCGTATCAAAATAGAGAAATCGTCGTTTTCGGATTGGCCTTTTTATTAGTGACCGTCCTGGAATACGTCACCAGCGTTCTATTGGAGGAGCTTTTTCAAGCCAGCCTATGGGATTATAAGGATATGCCGTTAAACATCAATGGCCGGGTGGCGGTGCCAGTCTCGATTTTCTGGGGACTCTGTTGTTTGTTTATTGTAGAAAGACTGAACCCGTGGTTGCTGGGGATTGTTGCTGGCTGGGAGAATCGTTTCGGGATTTACTTGCCGATCATTTTATTGATGGCGGTCAGCTTTGACTTAGGATTTACCTTAAGCAGTGTCCATTCCTTCCGTCGTGGTCTAAACGAGATCAGCAATGCCATTCAGGAAAAGAAAGAGCAGCTGCAGCTGGCAGTGGAGGAGAACATGGATGTGCCTGCCCAACGCTTGTCGGAAATTAAACAGCAGGTGACCGATCGTTACGACTGGTTGACGGAACTCGTGGAGCAGAATGATTTGAAAAATCGGCTGCCCCACTTGAATTTCCAAGAACGTCGTTTGCTGTCCAGCTTCCCAAGAATGAAATCTAAAGAAATTACTACTTCTATAGAAGAGATTCGCAAACTGGTGAAAGAGATGCGGAAGAAAGAGAAGTAAGAAAAGTGAGTCTGACTGGTGCGCACCCCGTCAAT
>NZ_JAFREM010000052.1 GCF_017377575.1 Candidatus Enterococcus moelleringii | reverse complement strand
TCGCTGTCCGAATCTGAGTCACTATCAGAATCACTGTCGCTGTCGGAGTCTGAATCGCTATCCGAATCTGAGTCACTATCGGAATCCGAATCGCTATCTGAGTCTGAATCACTATCGGAATCTGAGTCACTATCCGAGTCCGAATCGCTGTCTGAGTCCGAATCACTGTCGGAATCTGAATCACTATCCGAGTCTGAATCACTATCCGAATCTGAGTCGCTATCCGAATCTGAGTCGCTGTCCGAATCTGAGTCGCTGTCGGAGTCTGAATCGCTATCCGAATCTGAGTCGCTGTCCGAATCTGAATCGCTATCAGATTCGTCGTCGTTTCTTACATATATAATTTCTGTATCTTCTTCAGGATTGTCAACGATAGGTGCTTTGTAACCTTTTGATGGATCATTTTCGTCAACAAGCTCTAAGAATTGACCATCTTGCGTAGTTGCTGTGTGTCCTGAATAATATGGAATAACAGAATTTTCTGATATCTTGCTTGCATCATCTAAATCATTTTCGTAATACTCAAACTTAGTTTCTGGAACTTCAGGATCATCGGGGTCAGGAACTGACCAAATAAATCCACCTAATTTTCCATACGTATAAGTAACCACTGGAGTATCATCTACTCCGATAACTCCTTCAGATGAGCCCGCTTGTTTCTCGACGAAAATATAGCCAGTCATTACCTCAATTTTGTCTGAAATAGTATCTCCGACTTTAACAGACACTGGATCTTCAAGGATTGTTTCGCCATTTCTATCTACGTACCGATAGGTGATTGTTTTTTCTTGACCTTCATATACATAGGTAACTTCTGTCTCGTTATTGCCTAAAACGGTATTTGAATTGCTATCCGTACGAACAAGGTCATAACCTAGAATTTCTACTGCTTTGTTAGCAACTTCATCATCAAAACGCTGAGTGTCTACTAAAGTAGTATTTATCTCGACACCATGTTGGTCCACATATCTGTAGGTAACGTCCGAAGCATTTCCTTTATAGGTATAAGTAATTACAGAGGTGCCATCAGGTTGTGCTACAGCATCACCAGTTTTACTATCAAAGGTATAATTATCAAAGGTTTTCATTGAATCTTCAATTGCTTGCCCAACTCGATAAGTAGAATTCACTTCATTCTCAGCTAGTACCTTACCCGTATCACTCAAATAACGATAGGTAACATTAGTTAGATTTCCTTCATAAACATAAGTGACTCTTGAAGTCCCATCTTCTTTGACAGTTTCATCAGAACCCTCTTGAATCTCTATGAAAGTATAATCAAGAATGTCAATTACTTTGTCAGGAACTGCTACTCCAATATCACCTTCACCGATTTCTTCTCTGATTGTATTCCCAAAGGTATCTACATAAATGTAAGTAACTTTTGCGGTTTCTACCCATTGATCTGAAAGTGGGCCGCCAGTAGGACCATATTCCGAAAAATCATCAATGACTTCTTGTGTAAGCTGTTCAAAAATCTCTGCATATCCTATCAATTCAGCAGTTTTCACTGTCGGAGTTGTGCCAGCAGCTCTAGTAGCAGTACGCAAGGTCTGATAGGCTTCATCCAAGTGATTATAATAAGTCGCTTCAAGGATTGGATGTTCTCTAAAATCTGTGGCCATTGCCGTATTCGCTCTTCTAACAGCAGCACTGCGAGCATCTCTCAGTGTAGCGGTCATTGAGTTTAGTTCGTTAACAACTTTTTCAAGGTCCTTATAGAAATTGATTGGGTCATTCGCCCGAACTTCCAAAACCTCATTAATCTTATCCATTACATCTTTTTCGTTACTGACTAGTACAGCTTTTTCTAGAGCAGGTTTAACGATAGCATTGTACGTATTTGTAGCATTTGCTGACATACCATCAGGTGGAATTAAAAAATCATAAGAATCACTTGTAGTAGTTGTAGTTAGTCCTACTACATTCTCAACATTCAAATTGGAGAGATCAGTCCCAGTGCTATTTAAACTCTGTTCATTAAGTCCCGCAGCATAAACGTTCCCAATCGTCATTGAACCGATGAACAATGCGACAAACGGACTACTAGCTATAATTATTCTTTTTCCATTTCTACGATAGATGATTTTTTTCTCGAGCGATGGCTCGTACTCTTGTTTCATATCATCAAAATTCATCAACAAGTTCCTCCTTTAAGGAAATGAAGCTGCACAGGTTAGGAGTTGCTAATCGTGCAGCTTCATCAAGTGGTTGTATCTTTTCCTTACTTATTCTGACGCTTCATTACGTTTTTTCTTTTTCTTAGAAGCACCATAGAAAGTAATTCCTAATCCAACCATTCCCAATCCAGCAACTGAATAAAGAATCTGACTGTCTTCTGTTCCGGTGCTTGGAAGTGACTTCTTGCTGCCTGAATTTCCTGAACTATTATTACCATTTGTATTTGTGTTAGGAAGCTGTTTAGTATCTTCACCATCAGAGTCACTATCTGAATCCGAGTCGCTATCGGAATCTGAGTCACTGTCTGAGTCTGAATCGCTATCCGAATCTGAATCG
>NZ_JAFREM010000051.1 GCF_017377575.1 Candidatus Enterococcus moelleringii | reverse complement strand
TCCCAGCTATACGGTTGCGGAGATTTAGTATCACCCTGATCGTTTGTATTTGGTTTAATATACATAGTAATCCAATATTCTCCTACATTATACAAATCTTCTTTTCTCATTTGAAATGTCCCACCAGTATATGCTGTATTACCTGTATGACTCCCTCCACTGTCCGTCGTGAAATAATAACCCGCGTACTGATAAAATTCTGGAATAATTATTGACAACTGTACCTGATCATTCACATTGGGCAAATGATCTACGGACACGACTGCCTCGGTAAAACTGGGATCTTCCATCAAAGTTCCCGACTTTCCAACAAAGTTTATTTGATAACTAGGATCAAGAGTGCCGGTATTCGATAAAACATTTTGAACATTAAAATAGCTCTCAGTTGGTACAACTATTTCATTAGAGTTGTCTAGAACCACTTGTCGTACGTGTAACAAGACATTACCGGTCAACTCAACATCCACATAGCCTGTTGTCTTGGAGCCTGTCGTATGATACCCATCAGTCGTACCTTCCCATTCATATTCAATGGATAGTCTCACTGTGCTAGGATCAGTAGCACTTCGGAGCGTTGGCAAATCAACCATCAGTTTTTCGGGATTCTTATTCGCATCAGCTAAAGTTGGTAATTCGGCAGCTGTTTCATTAGAAGAATCGAAATAGTTATAAACTTTAGCATCTGACAATGTCAAAGATTGGTTATTGTTATGAGTATTTCTCATACGAAATGGTAATGTGTAGTCATTACCATAGAAAATTACACCATTTTCAGGTGTATCACCTGAAGCATTTGGTAGAGTATTAGTTGTCGTAACAAATACCCAAACTCGGTTTGTAATTTCTACTCCAGTTTTTGGTCTGTAAGAAACATCTACTGGATAGGGTTTGGCGATAGTAGCATCTCTCAAAGCTTGTAGCTGAGTGCCATTCACAGTCACTTTAGTTGAATCTGCTGATACCCCTGTACTTGTTCCATCCTCATCAATGCTACCATCAGTCTTATTCCAAGCCATCGTTTTTGCCATTTTCTTAAAAGCAGCATTATCCGGAAAAGCACTATCTATGCCTATTAGTGGTATATGGAAATTTTGAGCATCAAAAAAATAGTTGCCATTTTCAATAGTTTGTGATGTCCTTTTGTGAATTAATCGAGATGTAACCACAATTTGATTCTGAGTATCTGTGACAAAGTATGTGACTGTTTGAGGTCCTGCTTTCGTTTCATCAAAACCTAGTGTTTCCCATTCAATCTCATCTTGAATACTCTTCGGATTACGATTTATTCTGCTTTGGAGCCACTCTTCCCGAGCCTGCAGATCCGTTCCTATGTTTACATCTTGAAAATCACCATGATCGTAAACCTTTATTGCTTCCGGAGAGGTAACCTCCCCATTTTTCGTTCCAGTGATTAACCAGCGATCCTTACTATTCCATCCCCTATACGCAGCACTAACAGGATTTTTTATAGCTGCATCCGAAATATCTACAACGATCGAATCGTTTCCCTTAATTATTGGGGGATAATCATCTTTTATCTCTAACACACCGACAAAACCCAAAGTTCCAGAAGCTGTTAACTGTGGGCGAACTTTTCCATCAGTATCATAAACACTTAAATTCTCTGTGAAATTGTTGGTGTCTGTCGTAGTCCCACCAACAATCATCCTTCCAGGAGAAACATTTATGACTTGTGATGGTAATACATTTCCGTTTACTGATATAGCACGAATACTTTTTACATCCAACTCATTAGCACTAGAAGAAAAATCATTCATAATCCCACTAATAAAGAACTTCGGACCTGCTAGAGTATTTGTGTAATAGTCCGAATGAAACTCATCTGTTAAGCTACTAGTCGACCCATAGAAAATTATTGTTCCATCATTATTATCCATCATCTTTAAATAAGTATCTTTAGGATATGTTTTAACTACTCTCTGGCTGTACGTATTCATATCTACCTCAAACAATTTGGAATCTTGATTACTATGTGCCATGAAATAGGCTTTGTCCTCCGTACACAACTCTTTTATCACATTTATACTCCCTGTACCGTTTATAAATTCATACACTCGCTTTTTCACCGCTCGACCAGTATCTGCATCGATG
>NZ_JAFREM010000050.1 GCF_017377575.1 Candidatus Enterococcus moelleringii | reverse complement strand
GCTGCGATTAACGCTAAAGCCGCCGCTGCAGCCATCAGCTTTTTCTTCTTACTGTTCTTCTTCATTTCTTTTCCTCCCATATTTTTCCTTTTTTGTTTTTATATAAGCACTTGTCAAAACAAGCGGTTATACCCTATTTGGATACCTTTTTCTTTTATATGGTTCTTGTACTGGATCAGGTTGTAAAAAATAAGCTTTAAGTACTAAGAAGAACCCGAAGGTCGATAGTACACAAACTAGACACAACCAAAGATTTTCTTGAACAAAATTCAAGATGCTGCCCATTTTGGGAATAACAAAGGTGACCTTGCCATAGACCCGACTCGCCTCTATTGGCGGGTCATTGCTTTCGTTGGCATCCCCTTTAGTAACGATATAGTCGCCTTCTTTACCATTCAGTTCGGTTAAGCGCTCTACCATTCTATGAGTCAAGTAACGATTTCCTTCACCTACTTGGAAAGTAACAACGTCGCCTTCCTTCACTTGCCTGCCATCGGTCATCTTCACCAGAACAATATCCCCAGAATAAAATCCTTTAGAAGGTGAGTCAGGCTGTGACGCCATCGAATCCGTCAGTACTTGGTAAAAGCGATAACCGAAAATAGCGGCATCAGACTTTTCACTAAAGGCAAACATCAACGAGCTAAGCAAAATTCCAATCGTCAACGTGTAGAAAAATAAATTGTAGATAAACAAAAAGATCTTGCGGTTGGTTGATTTCTTTGCCACCTGTAATGTCTGTGCGCCTTGCGAATCCGGGCGCTGCGTTCGTGGTCTTTGAGGAGGCGCTCCCCTCTCTCGTGCATCGTAATCATCAGCTGGCCGTGCATTTCTATATTGCGGCGGCGGACCGGTTCGATACGGAGCTCTTCTTGAATCTGGCCGTTGTTTCATTGGACGCGGTGGACGCTCGTAATCTCTGCGCGGAGCCGATTCGTGATATTGCGGCCTGCCTCGGTAGTGCGGGCGATCATCCATTTCCTCGTAGTCATATTCATCTTCTTCATACCGTCTTGGCGGTCGTCGATTAGAAGGGGGACGGTCACGATATGGCGGTCGGTCGTCGAAATCATAGTCTTGATCTCGGTAATCACGTTGTCTCGTCATAATTCCCCTTCTTTCATTGTGTTGGTCGGTTGCCTGATAGCTGCTTTGCTGGTCGTTGTGTGACAGGTGGAATAATAACTACCTGTTGTTTTGTCTTACTAACAATTGTTTTCTCATCTCTCGTTGTTTCTTCAATTGATTGAGCTGATTTACTAGCTTCAGTAGTTGTATCCATAGAGTTTTGTTGGCCCTCTGTAGAATCAAGAATTTCTTCTTGCTTACTCAGCTCCTGATCAAACTCCACCAACCCATACGTCTCAATCAACACATTCAACTTCTTATCATAAGAAGTATCCGTCGCATACTTCCCGGTCAATGCCGTCGTAGCCTCTTGGTAACTAGCCGCATATTCCTTCCAAGTCCCTTGATAAAATCCTGGATTTCCCGACAGTCCATTTTTCAAAAGCGCCGCATAATCTTCCAGCGACTCTTTATAACTGGGATATTGCCGAAAAGCCGACTTGATCATATATAGCTGACCATTCCCTTTATCTTCTTGGGTATTAAAGCTGACTTCTTTCCCCTGATAACTACCTTTAATTCCAAACAAGTTATGATGAGGTGGTCTTGACAGTTGGCTATTTCCCGATCCTGTTTCCAGAATTGCTTGAGCGATCATCACGGAAGCGTAAAGTCCGTTATCCCAAGCAATTTGCTGAGCATCTTTACCTATCTTCCTAATAAACTCTTCTGTCGTTTGGTTCTTCACCACCGAAAATTGATAATGCTCTTCTACCTTCTCAGGAGTAGTCACTGGCCGAATGATTTCCGGAACCTGTGCATTCGACTCTTCCGTCACTTCAACAGTCTCTACAGAAACCTCGCTGGCAGATGATCCTTCAGAACCTTCTGAAATTTCAGAAAGTTGAGATTGCTCTTCTTTAATAGAAGATTCTTTTACTGAACTTGATTTTTCCAACGAATGATCAGCGGTGCTTGCAGCCGGTGATAAACTATCAGCTTCACTCTGGAGCACTTCTCGTGAAGCAGTGCTGGAGGCTTCTGTTTCCGCCAGCACAACTTGTCTCACCTGCGATTGACAACCAGACAACAAAATTCCGCTCACCAATACCACACAGAGTAGTTCTTTACTTTTCATTCCCGGACCGCCTCTCTTGCGGTCGTGGTCTAGGTCGTCTTTGTCTAGTAGCCACCTTCTTCAGGTCCATCAAGATCGTGTGATAATGCAATGCGGTCATTCGCAAATAAATAGCTAGCATCATTAACAACATCAATAAGAACAATTGGCTGACCGTCACCACCTCTTGAAAATCCGTGAAGTAAAAAAAGATTCCTAAGACTGCAACACCCAGCAGAACCACCAAAGAGAAGAGCCAGTAGACCCAATACCAAAAGGTGTACCATTCGATTTTTTCTTGTAATGACTTCATTTACTTGCTGTTCCCCTCTTGGACGATGCCTAAAATTTGTCGCCGTGTAATTAATCCGAAGTGGCGGCTGTCCTGAGATACCGACCGATTGTCTCCTAAGATGAAGTAGTAACCTTCAGGGATCGGATCGATAGAAAACTCACCCCAGTTGAAATCTTCCGTTTCCTTACCAAATGGATCGTTTACCAATTGTTCATTTACAAATAATTTGCCACCTCGATAATTGATTCGTTCACCAGGAAGGCCAATCACTCGTTTAAGGTAGCGTCCTTTTGGATTTTCAGGCGGTCGCAAGACCACCACATCGAATCGTTTCGGTTTGCCGTGTGAGATAATTTGGATCACTTCCTCTTCTTTATAGGTTGGAAACATGGATTCACCACTGACAAAATATTTCGGATATGCCCAGTGATAGCCTCTGAATAATCCGAAAAAAAGCAGATAAGAAAGTGCAAAAGTCATTGCTAACTTCGCCGGCATTGACCACAGATAAAAAGGCTTGAATCGTCTGCCTCAGCCAACCTCCTCAGCGTTTTTAGCTGGTGCATCCTTTTGTTCACGAACCATCTTTTCCAGCAATGAGCTTTCGCCTTGCAGCAAATCAAAATACGCTGCCTTGCCTAGCAAATTGTCATAGTCCATCTTCATCAGCTTCACGTAAGGTTTCCTGAACCACGGCCGCGCATGAACCTTCGCCCGCGACTCGATCACCTGGCATTCGTAAATGACAAAATGAATATCGCGTGCCGAAAGATTCGCTTTGATCTGTTTCACCTGATCACGTTCATACACTAGCTTGTTTCCTGTCACGGTCATCTTTTCAGTCTTGTTCACCAGCTCGCCATTCAGGTTCCACATTTGTTCCAGGAACTTCCCCTTTTGCAAGAGATAGGTATACTCCCGCAGGCTGATCTTGATGCGCTTGTCCCAGTCGTTTTCTTCTTTGTGTTCCTGGCTAAAGTACTGGATGCCGCTGTAAAGCATCGATAGTTCCAGCTTTTCAATCACCATCTCCAGTTTCTGGTTAACTGCTCGAAGCCTGGCTTTGCTCTGTGTCTCCTGTTTGATTTCCTCTTTTTGAACCAAGTCCACCGAACTGGCGACTTCTTGCGTTTTTTTCTCTGCCTTCTTTATCGGCGGAAGAACTTTTTTTGGTTTTCTTTCACTACTGAAGTTCTGTTCTGCCAACTCTTGCATCAGTTGTTCACCATGCTTTAGGGCTTCCGCACTAGTCATCGCAAATTGTTGGGCCAAGCTGTCTTCTAAATGAACCGCGAAGGGAAATCCGCTTTTGTGAAATACCAAAGGAACAAAGTCAAAACGGTACATCTGCCTGCCATACTTGGGTTCCTCCGTCTGGGCCTTCAGCCATGCAAACTGGGGAAAGAACTGACGAAGGGCCTGATAAAAGCTTTGCCAATCAAACTCGCCTGGTTCCAATAAAAGCTCCAAATGATAGCTGCCGTCCATCCATTGAAAAAGCTGCTGAAAGTGATTGCGGATCTTCTCCCGCTGTCCTTCACTAAGACTTCCTTCAGGTGCATAGAGATATTCGCAAGCTTTCTCGATCGCGACCAATAACTCCGTGCTGTCCAGTTCATCCTTCATCTTCGGTGCTGGGGTGGGATACAGTGTAATTTGACTACTAAATGCGTTCACTGCGGTTCATCCCCTCTATTACTCTTCATCCAGCAAGCTGTCGCTGTTGGCTAATAATTTGACGAAGAATTGTGCCGTTTCTTCTTGAACGATCCGCAGACGCTTGCGATAGTTCTTGATTTCCTGCTTCATGACCCGCAGCTCCAAGGCCGAATCATGAAGCATTTGATCCGCGTCCTGTTGGGCTTGATTGCGAATGCCATTGGCTTCATATTCTGCCCGTTCCAGAATTTGTTTTTCCTGCTTCTTAGATTCCACCAAGATATTTGCCAGTTCGTCTTTCATCGCTTCACTAGCTGCTTGGGCTTTTTTCAGCTGATTGATTTCTTTTTGAGCCGCCGCTAGAGCCTCTGACTGGGTCTGCTCGGTTTGGTTCAGCTGTTTTGTGCTTTGATCCAATTGATCCATTAATAATTGGATCTGTTTATCTTTTTCAATCTGCAAATCCTGCATCTGTTGGTCTTTCTCTGTTAACGTCGAGGCCATCGTAGTCAACTCTGTTTGTTTGACCTCTAGCTGATGCTTCAGCTGCGCAGCGGTTTCTTCTAGGCGCTCGACTTCTTGCTGCAGCGGTGATTCTATCTGATCCCGCGGGTCTTCTCTTAGAACTGATCCGTCCCCGCTATTGGTTTCCCCATAACCATCGTTACGAGTACGTGACCGCCGTTCGTTGCGATCGTAGTCGTTACGAGGTTCAGCTGGCCGTTCATATCCTTCCTCAGGATAGGCATCATAGCCGTAATCTTCCTCGTATCCCTCGTCGTACTCATCGTAAAAATAATCTTCCTGTTGTGGTTCCTGATAGACTTCCTTTTTCGGTTTGCCAAATCCAAACATGTTTCTTTTCCCCCCTGCACCTTTCGTATATATCAGCTCTTAAAACAAACTCACGTAAATCGTTCGTAAGCACTAAAGAATTCCGCCAAAAAGTGGTAAAATGATAAGTGATACCCCTCTCGATTCTTTCTTTGAATTATGTAAAA
>NZ_JAFREM010000005.1:5667-7420 GCF_017377575.1 Candidatus Enterococcus moelleringii | reverse complement strand
AATCAAGGAGAATCCTTTTACCTTCATTCAATTACCAAAGGTTGAGAAGCTGAAGGACCAGGCGTTGACTAAGCAGGAACAAAAACGTTTAGAGACAGCGGCAATGGAAGACAAAAAAGGACGAGGAATTCCCGTGTTGTTGGCGCTGCACGCCGGTTTACGGATTGGCGAAATCGCTGCCTTATCCTGGAAAGATATCGATTTTGAGAATAACTTGATCCATGTTCGAGCTACGTATCAACGGGTTTTCAGCTTGTTGGAGGGGCAGAAAACGGAGTTGATTTACACCAGCTCTAAGACAGCTTCATCCACACGTTCGGTTCCTATGAGCCAAGGATTGAAGCAGCTTTTATTGCAACAGAAGCTGAAAGCAACGGGTAAATATGTGGTTACCAACAAGGACAAACCCTTGGAACCACGGCTTTTAACGTACCATTTCCATCAAATCCGTGCGGCGGCTGGTCTGCCTGAGACGCATTTCCATCAGCTGCGCCATACCTTTGCGACCCGCTGCTTGGAAAGCAAAGGCGACATTATGAGTGTGAGCAACATGCTTGGGCATAGCTCAACTCAGATGACTTTGGACACTTATGCGGGTTCTGTGATGGAACAGCGCATCCAAGTGATCGCACAAATGGAAGAATCAATCGCATAAACCGTTTTCAAAAATTGCGAAATGCATTTTTGGGGTGGTTTTTTTTGCTTTTTTACGGGTAAACGCTTACCTTGGTGATTGATTTAACAGACTTCGTTTTTTCTTTTTCTGAGGTGTCCGCTTTCCGGAAATTATTCGCCGTTATCCAAAAATGTTTATTTTTTTTGGCTTCCAATTTTATAAACCGTCAGCTCCCGTCAAGCGGGGGCTCTTTTTTATTGGTATGACAGTCTTTTTAGCGGGCTTCTTGGTCTTTTCAAGACCAAGATAAAGACCGAGCAAATTTTACCGTCAGTAAAAATTATAGCACGGGTGGGAGAGGGAGTCATTAAATGGCGGCTTGTTAACAAAAGATAATCAAGTGAAAAAGGAAACGGATTGTATTGGAGGAGGAGCCTGCATGTTTGGATTTGGCAAACAGAAAAAAGAAGCGTATCAAGAAGCGCCACAAGAGGAATATTTCTACGATGAGTACGATGCAGAAGGGTACGAGGATGATTATGGGTATGAGACCTATTCCGAAGAGGGCTATGACCGTGGCGAACGGCGTACCCGTACCCGCAATGATGCTGAATTTGAGGAAGAAACTGCTTTAAGAGAAGAACCTCGAGGACAGACCGAATCACCGCTGCAGCAGGAAGTCGATCGTTTAGAAGAAACGGTGGCCCAGTTGAAGCATCAGCTGGAGGTCAAGCAGACTGAGCTGACAACGATGGCAACGACTCTAACCGAAAAAGACCAACTGCTGCAAGACCAACAAGCAGATAAGGAACAACAGCTGCAGAATCTGAAAGCAGAAAAAGAGCAGCAAGTTCAAAACCTGCAGGCTGGAAATGAACAACAGCTGAAGGAACTTCAGGCAGAGAAAGACAAACAAATCCAATTATTAATGGATCAATTGGATCAAAGCACTAAGCAGCTGAATCAAACTGAGCAGACCCAAGCAGAAGCTTTAGCAGCGGCACAAAAAGAAATCAAAGAACTCAAACAAGCACAAGAAGCTAATGAAGCCATGAAGGATGAACTGGCAGGCATCTTAGTGCAATCGAAGAAACAAGAACGACAAATTTTAGAACGCGCGGAATACGAAGCCAAGGG
>NZ_JAFREM010000005.1:0-5567 GCF_017377575.1 Candidatus Enterococcus moelleringii | reverse complement strand
TGAAAGCATTCAATAGTCAAATTGCACTGTATCCCACCCCCGCACCGAAGATGAGTGACGAATTGGCTAGTACAGATTTGATAGTCGCTATTGAAAAATCTTGCGAATACTTATATGCACCAGAAGGCAGTTTGAATGATGGGCAACGCGAGAAGATTAGAAGTCATTTCCAACAGCTCTTTCAATGGATGGACGGCAGCTATCACTTGGAGCTTTTGCTAGAACCAGGCGAGTTTGATTGGCGAAGTTTTTACCAAGCGCTGCAACAGTTCTTTCCACAGTTTGCTTGGATTAAAGCCCAAACGGAAGCACCCAAGCATGGTAAACGAATGTATCGTTTTGACTTTGTGCCTTTGATTTTTCGCAAAACCGGTTTTCCCTTCGCAGTTCACTTGGAAGATAGCTTGGCGCAACAATTCGCCCTTTCATCTGAAGAGGCCCTGAAGCATGGGAAACAACTGATTCAAGAATTAGCGAATCAAAATTTTTCTATAAATAAACAAACGGAGCAATCACTTCCCCCAATCCAGAAAAGCGAAGAAAAAGTCCAAACAGCTGAAAGCTCGGCAAATTTAGTTCGAAAAGAAGACATGAAACAGGAGACCCAAAGTAAGGCCCGTCTTAGAGCTGTGAACCAAAAGCTGGAAATGGTGATCGAAAAATTAGAACTTTCTATGCTCTATAGTGGGATTCAATACTTTAACCAAGAGCATAACGAAGAGAGTGACTGGGACAAGCGAATTAAGATCAGCTTACGTGAATATACCTATTTGTTACAGAAGGCTCGATTTCTAGAACAAATGTGGGACTTGAACGGTGAGTTGGTGAATAAGACCGAAAAAATGACAGTTACCGGTAATAAGCTGGTTTACGAACGGGATCAAGTCAAACAAATTAAAGCCAACTTTTCGACTAGGGATATTCATTTTGTGATTTATGAATGCCAAGTAATTGAGTCTCGGGCCAAGGTCCATGCCCGGCCATGGTTTAGAAAACCTTACGTAAAGCTGATGAAGATGGATTATGACAATCTGCTAAGCAAGGCCGCTTACTTTGATTTGCTTCAAGGAGAAAGCTCGATCTTGGAAAAGATGGTACGAGAACAAAAAGATCCACCTGCTAAAAATGCTGAGGAGGTTGGCTGAGGCCAGCGATTTAGTCGTTTCCTTTTAATCAAGCTAGTGATTGCTTTTGTAATCTGCTATGCCGTGTTTTTTGGATTATTCCGAGGGTATCACTGGATGTATCCTAAGTATTTTGTCAGCGGTGAATCCATGAATCCGACATTCTGGGAACAAGAGGTGGTACAGGTCAAAGCTCATCACCAGCCGGAGCGCTTTGATGTCGTGGTCATGCATCCGCCTAACGATCCTGATGCGCTCTATCTCAAACGGGTTGTCGGATTGCCAGGTGAACGAATTGATTATCAAAATGGGCAACTGTTTGTAAATAGCAAGCCTGTAACTGATGAATTTGCGGAACAGACAGAAGACTTTGTTTGGGAGCAGATCAATAATGGATTGATCTCGAAGGACTATTACTTCGTTCTAGGTGATAATCGCATGATCTCCAAGGACAGCCGCATCTTTGGTTTAGTTCCAGAAAAACAAATTTTAGGCATCGTCACAGAGGGGAACAAAGATAAATGAAGACATTACAAGAAAAAATCGAATGGTACACCTTTTGGTATTGGATTTATTGGCTTTTCTCTTTGGTGGTGCTACTGGGAGTTATAGTGTTAGCCATCTTTTTCTATTTTACTGATTTTCAGGATGTCGTTACGGTGAGCCAATTGTTTCTATTGATATTACTGATGATATTGGCTTTGTACCTCAGAATTACCGCTTTGCATTATCACAGCGTATTGCTGAAGCTGAAGCAAGTTGCGGCTCGACCAAGAAGACCAAGAGGAAGACCACAGCCACAGTTCCAACCGCATGAGAGGCGGAAGCTGGATGAAGGGTAAAGTACTCCTGGTCCTCGGCTGCTTGTTGCTGACTGGTTGTCAAAAACAAGTAAAGCAGACAGTTTTAGCAGAAACGAAGGAGTCCTCGGCTGTCCAGTCAGGAGTCATTGAGAGCGCTGCAAATAGTCCGGCTGCCTCAAGCGAGGCGGTTAGTTCAGTACAAGCTGAACCAGAATCCACTGAAGTTTCTTCTATAGAAGAAGGACAAAGCAGTGAGAGTTTGGAAACACAGGAAACGCAAGAAATACAAGAAACACCGGACACCAGTAGTTTAACCACTGTACCGAGTGAGTCAGCAGAATCAACGGACTCAAGCGTTGCACAGGAAGAACCAGAAGTCGTTGCTCCAGTCCAAACACCGTTGCCAACCGAAAAAGTGGAAGAGAATTATCAGTTTTCAGTAGTGAAGAACCAGACAACGGAAGAATTTATTCAGACAATTGGCAGCGATGCGCAACAGATTGCTTGGGACAACGGTCTGTATGCTTCCGTCATGATTGCTCAAGCTATTCTGGAGACCGGATCTGGCAACAGTCAGCTGGCTCGACCGCCCCATCACAATTTGTTTGGGATTAAAGGAAGTTATCAGGGGAAAAATGTTTCCTTTAATACTCAAGAAGACAAAGGGGATGGGCAATTATATACGATTCAATCAGCCTTTCGGCAGTATCCCAGTTATAAGGAATCGTTGGAGGATTATGCTGCGTTGTTGAAAAATGGGCTGTCCGGCAATTCAGGCTTCTACCAAGCAACCTGGAAGGGAAACGCCGCAACCTACCGCGAAGCAACGAAAGCTTTAACAGGAAAATATGCAACGGATACTTCATATGACAAGAAACTGAATGCCTTGATTGAAACCTATGAATTGGATTCTTTTGATCAAGAGCCGGAGAAAGAGCTGGCTGAACCTTCATCTGCAACTAGTGGGGAATCAACTACTGAAACGAGTGAAGGAAATTTTTTGAGTTCTGAAACAATCAACAAACAAGTGAAGATACAAGAAACCGAGCAACCTGTTCAGAAGATTCCAGGAGCCGCTCAACGGCCAGCGAATCAGCTGTCTGGCAGTCGAAATGCACAATAAAAGGAGGGAAACTATGACGAGATCACGAGAATATCGTCAGAGAAATGACGATTTTGATCAACCATCTCCTTATCATGAGCGTCCGCCTTCGAATCGACGACCACCGCCAAGGAGACAAGAAGATTGGGAAGCGCAGCGACCCGTTCGCTATCGGGAATCGTATCGTCCCTCCCAGTCAAGAGGGTATGATCCGTATTATGAGCATTACCCGCAGCAGCGACCGCGACCTCGTGATCCGAGAGCAGGGCAGTATCAACGGCCCTTGCCTGCTAATAGGCCACCGGTCAGGCCAACCTCATCCTATGGCGGTGAGAACCGTGAATGGATGCCGCCACCTCGGCAGCGCCCACCGCGGCCAATGTCTGGGTATGGTGCGCAGTCTTTGCAGCAAGCGAAGCAGACGACTCATCGTCGAATCTTCTTGTTTGTTTATAACTTGTTTTTCTACACATTAACCATTGGGATTTTGTTGAGTTCAGTGATGTTTAGCTTTAGTGAAAAATCAGAGGCCTCAATAATGGGTTATCGTTTCTATCAAGTCTTGACTGATTCGATGGCTCCCCAGGCAGACTCTCCTTCCAACGGATTTTATGCTGGCGATATTGTGCTAGTAAAAATGACGGATGGAACTCAGGTGAAGGAAGGGGACATTGTAATCTTCCAGGTGGGCGAAGGCGATCGTTACCTGACTCACAGAATGGTGGAGCGATTGAGTGAATTAAACGGAGAAGAAGGCGACTACATTGTCACTAAAGGGGACGCCAATAAAAGTAAGGATCCGCCCATTTTAGCTGACCGCGTTCTAGGAAAGGTCACCTTTGTCATTCCTAAAATGGGAAGCATGTTGAATTTTGTGCAGGAGAATATATGGCTTTGTATTGTTTGTGTGTTATCAACCTTTGGCTTTTTCTTAGTATTAAAGGCGTACTTTTTACTGCCTGAGCCAAGTAGAAAGCCTAGTAAAAGAAATGGGTATCCAACAGGGTATAACCGCTCATAAATTATGAGTGTTTATATAAAAAGAAAAAAAGGATGTATAGGAGGAAAAGAAATGAAGAAAAATAGTAAGAAGAAAAAGCTGATGGCTGCAGCAGCGGCTTTAGCATTAATCGCTGCCATCTCCGGGACGTTTGCCTGGATTACAGCACAGGATCAACGGATCAACCGGGCAGAATCAGCAGCGGTAAATGACGACAGCGTAGTCTTGAAGGAACAATGGGAGCCTTCTCCACTTATTGCCGGAACGGAAGCGAAAAAGGAAGTGTCGGTCTCTAATACTGGGAATGCCAATGTATTTGTACGTATCTCTTATGAAGAAGTATTGAAGCACTTGACAGATCTAGGTAATGTTAGTTACGGCAACGCTGCAACGGGTAAATATACTAACGTTGCTGGTGATACTGGCTTAGGTAAAAATATGCCAGTGAATGCCCCTGGATCTGGTTATTATAGTGATGGCTATGCAGTCGTACCTGCTGGACAAGTGACTGGATTAACTGCAGCAGATACGAATGTGAAGCTGTTAGCTAAAGGTGGAAGAGTAACCAATCCATTAACTGGCGTAATTACGACCAACTTAGAAACAAAAATTGTTCATGAGTATTACACTGACCCATCGAATACAGGTCTGAACCCTGGTGATGCAGGTTATGATGCATCGAAGAATAAATACCAATTAATGCAGGCTACTATTGATCCAGCAGAAACTGCTAGTGACAATGGGGTAGATTGGAATTACACAGTTTCAGTTGTGGAATACGCTTACTATGCTGATGGTTATAAACATACTGTAGCGAACTGGGCTCACTCTACGTTACCTGACGCAGCGGGCGCTTCTAATGGTAGAGCCTTACTAGGAACAAACGGCTCACGTTATGGCGTAGAATACAACTATACAACAACTGCAAACGGATTAGGTGCTAGCGCTACGATTCCTGGAGCAACTCCTGCAACAACTGCTGACCAAAAACCAGTTGCTAACTCTACTAAATATGGTTTGCAAGCAGATACAAATGGATTAACGAAGAGCGAAATCCGTGTTGGATATGGTACTGCTATGACTAATGTTGCTACTCTTGCTGATAATAGCTGGGTATACAACGCAGATGATGGTTGGTTCTACTACACTGTGCCATTGAAATCAGGCGAAACAACACCTGACCTGTTGAAGAAATTAGTTTTCGAAAGCACTATGGGTGTGGAATACACCAATGCTTCATTTGACTTAGTAGTGAAAATGGAAGCTGTTCAAGCAACCGAAGAAGCACTAACTGACAGTGCAGGTTGGAACCTAGGAGATGGTTCTGCACTGACAGGTGATACTTTAGCAATCCATGATGCACTAGTTGCTAATATTTAACTTGATCCAGATTTAAGCGAGGGGGAGTGAAGGAACATGCGCAGAATACTCATTGGAATACTCAGTCTTTTCATTCTGTTTATTGGTCCTTTAGCTGCTGAGGCAGCTAAAACACTTCCTCCTGGCTTGGTGATTGGAGATTCCGAAGGTATGTACGC
>NZ_JAFREM010000049.1 GCF_017377575.1 Candidatus Enterococcus moelleringii | reverse complement strand
ATAGAAGCAAACAACATAGCAAGCAATTGCTAGCGAATCAATTTTTAAATTGAGCTTACAGTCGCAAGACTGTTTCAAACATCTTTTATGAGAGTTTGATCCTGGCTCAGGACGAACGCTGGCGGCGTGCCTAATACATGCAAGTCGAACGCTTTTTCTTTCACCGGAGCTTGCTCCACCGAAAGAAAAAGAGTGGCGGACGGGTGAGTAACACGTGGGTAACCTACCCTCGAGCGGGGGATAACACTTGGAAACAGGTGCTAATACCGCATAACAAAGAAAACCGCATGGTTTTCTTTTGAAAGGCGCTTTTGCGTCACTCGAGGATGGACCCGCGGTGCATTAGCTAGTTGGTGAGGTAACGGCTCACCAAGGCAACGATGCATAGCCGACCTGAGAGGGTGATCGGCCACATTGGGACTGAGACACGGCCCAAACTCCTACGGGAGGCAGCAGTAGGGAATCTTCGGCAATGGACGAAAGTCTGACCGAGCAACGCCGCGTGAGTGAAGAAGGTTTTCGGATCGTAAAACTCTGTTGTTAGAGAAGAACAAGGGTGAGAGTAAAAAGTTCACCCCTTGACGGTATCTAACCAGAAAGCCACGGCTAACTACGTGCCAGCAGCCGCGGTAATACGTAGGTGGCAAGCGTTGTCCGGATTTATTGGGCGTAAAGCGAGCGCAGGCGGTTTCTTAAGTCTGATGTGAAAGCCCCCGGCTCAACCGGGGAGGGTCATTGGAAACTGGGAAACTTGAGTGCAGAAGAGGAGAGTGGAATTCCATGTGTAGCGGTGAAATGCGTAGATATATGGAGGAACACCAGTGGCGAAGGCGGCTCTCTGGTCTGTAACTGACGCTGAGGCTCGAAAGCGTGGGGAGCAAACAGGATTAGATACCCTGGTAGTCCACGCCGTAAACGATGAGTGCTAAGTGTTGGAGGGTTTCCGCCCTTCAGTGCTGCAGCTAACGCATTAAGCACTCCGCCTGGGGAGTACGACCGCAAGGTTGAAACTCAAAGGAATTGACGGGGGCCCGCACAAGCGGTGGAGCATGTGGTTTAATTCGAAGCAACGCGAAGAACCTTACCAGGTCTTGACATCCTTTGACCACTCTAGAGATAGAGCTTCCCCTTCGGGGGCAAAGTGACAGGTGGTGCATGGTTGTCGTCAGCTCGTGTCGTGAGATGTTGGGTTAAGTCCCGCAACGAGCGCAACCCTTATTGTTAGTTGCCATCATTCAGTTGGGCACTCTAGCGAGACTGCCGGTGACAAACCGGAGGAAGGTGGGGATGACGTCAAATCATCATGCCCCTTATGACCTGGGCTACACACGTGCTACAATGGGAAGTACAACGAGTCGCGAAGTCGCGAGGCTAAGCTAATCTCTTAAAGCTTCTCTCAGTTCGGATTGTAGGCTGCAACTCGCCTACATGAAGCCGGAATCGCTAGTAATCGCGGATCAGCACGCCGCGGTGAATACGTTCCCGGGCCTTGTACACACCGCCCGTCACACCACGAGAGTTTGTAACACCCGAAGTCGGTGAGGTAACCTTTATGGAGCCAGCCGCCTAAGGTGGGATAGATGATTGGGGTGAAGTCGTAACAAGGTAGCCGTATCGGAAGGTGCGGCTGGATCACCTCCTTTCTAAGGATTAGCTGGGATGCAGCAATGCAAACCAGCGTTACGGAAGACTACACAGGTTTTGCTTTTATTCGTTCAGTTTTGAGAGGTTTACTCTCAAAGAAACAATTCGTTCATTGAAAACTGGATACAGAAAATAAACAAACAAACCGAGAAAAAAACACCGCGTTGAATGAGTTTTTTATATAGTTCAATTGCTTTTTTTATTGATCGGACTTCTATCGCTAGAAGAGAAGATCAAAAACCAACCGCAAGGTTGATAAGGTTAAGTGAATAAGGGCGCACGGTGGATGCCTTGGCACTAGGAGCCGATGAAGGACGGGACTAACACCGATATGCTTCGGGGAGCTGTAAGTAAGCTTTGATCCGGAGATTTCCGAATGGGGAAACCCAACATCTTTTATAGGATGTTACTTTTCAGTGAATACATAGCTGATTAGAGGTAGACGCAGAGAACTGAAACATCTAAGTACCTGCAGGAAGAGAAAGAAAATTCGATTCCCTGAGTAGCGGCGAGCGAAACGGGAAAAGCCCAAACCAAGATGCTTGCATCTTGGGGTTGTAGGACTCCGATATGGTAGTTTATTCAAATAATCGAAGGACTTGGAAAAGTCCGCTAGAGAGGGTAAAAGCCCCGTAGATGAAATTTGGATAGCACCTAGGAGGATCCTGAGTACGGCGGAACACGAGGAATTCCGTCGGAATCCGGGAGGACCATCTCCCAAGGCTAAATACTCCCTAGTGACCGATAGTGAACCAGTACCGTGAGGGAAAGGTGAAAAGCACCCCGGAAGGGGAGTGAAATAGATCCTGAAACCGTGTGCCTACAACAAGTCAAAGCCCGTTAATGGGTGATGGCGTGCCTTTTGTAGAATGAACCGGCGAGTTACGATTACTTGCGAGGTTAAGTCGAAAAGACGGAGCCGCAGCGAAAGCGAGTCTGAAATGGGCGAATGAGTAAGTGGTCGTAGACCCGAAACCATGTGATCTACCCATGTCCAGGTTGAAGGTGCGGTAAAACGCACTGGAGGACCGAACCCACGTACGTTGAAAAGTGCGGGGATGAGGTGTGGGTAGCGGAGAAATTCCAAACGAACTTGGAGATAGCTGGTTCTCTCCGAAATAGCTTTAGGGCTAGCCTCAGAGTAAGAATGATGGAGGTAGAGCACTGTTTGGACTAGGGGCCCATCTCGGGTTACCGAATTCAGATAAACTCCGAATGCCATTCATTCATCTCTGGGAGTCAGACTGTGAGTGATAAGATCCATAGTCGAAAGGGAAACAGCCCAGACCACCAGCTAAGGTCCCAAAATATATGTTAAGTGGAAAAGGATGTGGGGTTGCACAGACAACTAGGATGTTGGCTTAGAAGCAGCCACCATTTAAAGAGTGCGTAATAGCTCACTAGTCGAGTGACCCTGCGCCGAAAATGTACCGGGGCTAAACATATTACCGAAGCTGTGGATTGCACCTATGGTGCAATGGTAGGAGAGCGTTCTAAGGGCGTTGAAGGTAGACCGTGAGGACTGCTGGAGCGCTTAGAAGTGAGAATGCCGGTATGAGTAGCGAAAGACAGGTGAGAATCCTGTCCACCGTATGACTAAGGTTTCCTGGGGAAGGCTCGTCCGCCCAGGGTTAGTCGGGACCTAAGCCGAGGCCGAAAGGCGTAGGCGATGGATAACAGGTTGATATTCCTGTACCCGTTGTTTTTGTTTGAGCAATGGAGGGACGCAGTAGGCTAAGGAATCAGACGATTGGAAATGTCTGTCCAAGCAATGAGTCTTGAGGTGAGTCAAATGCTTACTTCTTTAAGGACAAGTTGTGATGGGGAGGGAACTTAAGTACCGAAGTTCCTGATGTCACACTGCCAAGAAAAGCTTCTAGTGAGAAAACAACGGCCCGTACCGTAAACCGACACAGGTAGTCGAGGAGAGCATCCTAAGGTGAGCGAGCGAACTCTCGTTAAGGAACTCGGCAAAATGACCCCGTAACTTCGGGAGAAGGGGTGCTGATCTAACGATCAGCCGCAGTGAATAGGCCCAAGCGACTGTTTATCAAAAACACAGGTCTCTGCAAAATCGAAAGATGACGTATAGGGGCTGACGCCTGCCCGGTGCTGGAAGGTTAAGAGGAGTGCTTAGCGTAAGCGAAGGTACGAATTGAAGCCCCAGTAAACGGCGGCCGTAACTATAACGGTCCTAAGGTAGCGAAATTCCTTGTCGGGTAAGTTCCGACCCGCACGAAAGGCGTAACGATTTGGGCACTGTCTCAACGAGAGACTCGGTGAAATTTTAGTACCTGTGAAGATGCAGGTTACCCGCGACAGGACGGAAAGACCCCATGGAGCTTTACTGCAGTTTGATATTGAGTGTCTGTACCACATGTACAGGATAGGTAGGAGCCTTAGACGCCGGGACGCCAGTTTCGGCTGAGGCGCTGGTGGGATACTACCCCTGTGTTATGGCCACTCTAACCCGCAGCCCTTACCGGGCTGGGAGACAGTGTCAGATGGGCAGTTTGACTGGGGCGGTCGCCTCCTAAAGAGTAACGGAGGCGCCCAAAGGTTCCCTCAGAATGGTTGGAAATCATTCGCAGAGTGTAAAGGCACAAGGGAGCTTGACTGCGAGAGCTACAACTCGAGCAGGGACGAAAGTCGGGCTTAGTGATCCGGTGGTTCCGCATGGAAGGGCCATCGCTCAACGGATAAAAGCTACCCTGGGGATAACAGGCTTATCTCCCCCAAGAGTCCACATCGACGGGGAGGTTTGGCACCTCGATGTCGGCTCGTCGCATCCTGGGGCTGTAGTCGGTCCCAAGGGTTGGGCTGTTCGCCCATTAAAGCGGCACGCGAGCTGGGTTCAGAACGTCGTGAGACAGTTCGGTCCCTATCCGTCGCGGGCGTTGGAAATTTGAGAGGATCTGTCCTTAGTACGAGAGGACCGGGATGGACTTACCGCTGGTGTACCAGTTGTCTCGCCAGAGGCATCGCTGGGTAGCTATGTAGGGAAGGGATAAACGCTGAAAGCATCTAAGTGTGAAGCCCACCTCAAGATGAGATTTCCCATTTCTTTAAGAAAGTAAGATCCCTGAGAGATGATCAGGTAGATAGGTCAGGAGTGGAAGTACAGTGATGTATGGAGCGGACTGATACTAATCGATCGAGGACTTAACCAAAAAACTTGGTAATTGTTTATTTTCTGATCCAGTTTTGAGTGAGCGAAACTTACTCAAGTAAATAGTGTGGTGGCGATGGCAAGAAGGATACACCTGTTCCCATGCCGAACACAGAAGTTAAGCTTCTTAGCGCCGATTGTAGTGAAGGGTTTCCCTTTGTGAGAGTAGGACG
>NZ_JAFREM010000048.1 GCF_017377575.1 Candidatus Enterococcus moelleringii | reverse complement strand
TTATGTCACAGCCTCTTTTTATTATGTCCATGGAGAGTTAGTTCAAGAAAGTTAGTTGAATAAATAGTATCAATATGATACTATTATCTAAACGATACTATTAAAGGAGTGATTCCATGCTCATCGCAATGGAACAAATAATGGATTGTATTGAAAATCCAGTAAAAACGAAACTGCTGTTAACGTTGCAAACCAAAGGGACGGCCACACCAAAAGAATTACATCAAGCCAATAGTGAGATTCCTAAAGCCACATTGTATAGAGCTTTAAAAAGTATGGAAAACGCCGGTATTCTGGAAGTTGTTTTAGAAACAAAAGTGCGGGCAGTTGTCGAAAAAACCTATGCAATCAGCAAAGAATTCGCCCACATGGATGAACAGGTCGTCAAAAACAACGACGGAGAAGCCTATTACAAACTGTTTAGTGCCTTTATGCTTAACCTGCTCCAGAAATTCGAAGGATATGCCAAGCAGAAAGACATTAATATTGCGGAAGACGGCTCGAGTTTTACTGCCTTTCCAATCTATGCAAACGCCGAAGAACTAATCGAATACAACGAAAAGATCATGGAAGTGCTGGCTCCGGCAATGACTAAAACATCCGATGATCAAAAGCTGTACACCTTGGCCACGATCGTATCGCCACCAATTGAAAATGAATAGGACGCCCACAGCCGTCATATGACAGTCTCACTAAATTTAGCAGGTTCAATAGAGGAGGAAATACCATGGGAAATATGGATTTCAATAAATCAAGGCTGATCGCCTACTCGGGGTTAGTCACACTGACACGCAAGGATTTGGAAAAACTGAAGGCTAGAAACCGCAAAGCAAAAATCAGCATGCTGGGAATATTGATTGTCTCGAAGGATGTTACCGCGGAATTAGCAAATCAAACCATCGAAAGCGTGAAGGTTCACGGGATGATTCGGGCTTCGTCAGCGGTCAAAGCAGTGCTCCGTCAAAAATAGGCTGCAGGTGATTCCAGGTGAGACTTTGAAGTGAAAAATTACTTCTAAAAAATTAAGCTGACAACTGAGAGTGGAGCACTCCCGGTTGCCGGCTTAATTTGTTTAACAAGTGAGTCAAGAGCGAGAAATTACCCAAAAAACCGCTGAATCTCGATCGCAGCATTTTCAGGACTATCAGAGGCATGCACCAGATTTTCTGTCGTGCTGCAGGCGAAGTCACCCCGGATGGTTCCCGGTACTGCCTGCAAAACATTGGTGGCACCTAGCATCTGGCGAACCAACGGGATGGCGTCTGCTCCTTCTAATAGAAGAAACACGACTGGCCCAGAGGTCATATAAGCAACCAAATTTGGAAAAAACGGCTTTTCCTTCAAATGAGCGTAGTGTTCTTGGGCAATTTTATCGGTCATAACCCCTTGATACATTTCTTTAATCGTTAAATTTTTCTCCTCAAACCGCTGGATAATCCGACCTACCAGCTTGCGGCGAACACCGTCTGGTTTAATAATCACTAATGTTTGTTCCAAATAAATCCCCTCCAATTTTGTTTAAGATAGATACTCCTTGCTTTGTTAAGCGCTTACTTTATAATGTTTGCAAAACCGCAAGAAAGCGCGAAGTTCTTTCCTATTCTACCAGATACTGTCAGTGATTGGCTAGGACTGCTTGGAAGATAATTCTTCAATAGTTTTTTATGAAGTAGGTTGATTTTGTGCTAATATAGGACTTAAATAGTTTCCGTTACCCATAAGCAAGGGTTCTTAATTGAACCTTCTGATCGGGTTTGTAAAAATTAATGGGGGAATCCAAATGAGCTTAGCAGATGACAAGCGATTATTAGTAGAAATTGCCTCCTTGTATTATGAACAAGGATTGAAGCAGGAAGAAATTGCCAAAAGGGTCAATATCAGTCGATCACTGGTTTCAAAATATTTAGTCCGCTCACGAGAAGAAGGTATCGTGGAGATCACCATCCACGACGAATACGCCAGTCCTTATCGAGCGCTGGAGGAACAGCTGCAGGAAAAATTTGGGCTGGAGGATGTGATTTGCATCGAGTCGGCCGGGCGCGGGCTGCAAAATAAATTATTAGGGATTGCGGCAGCAAAATATTTGGCCCGCATCATTAAACCCTGGTATACCATTAGTGTTTCCGCTGGAACGACGGTTCATGAAGCAGCGGCTAATTTTCCTAAGCAAAGCCAAATGACCAATGTCAGCTTTGTTCCATTAGTGGGCGGAATGGGGATGGAGCATATTACCATTCAATCTACCCGGGTTTGTGAACTGTTCGCATCCCGTTGCGGCGGACACGCGGTAGACTTGCATGCGCCGATTACCGTGGATGAGCCAGAAGCCAAGCCGGTCTTTATGAAGCAATCCTTCATTAAAAATGTATTCGACGAAGGGGAGTCCGCTGACATCGCTTTAGTGGGCATCGGCGGTATTCCGATTTACTCCACCTTGACGGACGCCTATTTGTCGGATCAAGTAAATGTCGACTCGGAATATTCCCAAGACAAGATCGCCGGCGATATTTGCTACAATTTTATTAATCATTCTGGACAGCTGGCGGACTGTTCTTGGAATAAACGGGTATTGGCAATTGACTTGGAACGCTTAAAAAAAGTACCCCGCAAAATTGCGGTATCTGGTGGGAAAGAAAAAGTTGAAGGGATTCGGGCAGCCCTAAAAGGCAATCTGGTGGATGTACTAATCACCGATGAAAAAACAGCTCGCGATTTAGTTGAGCAATGATAAAAAAACGCGATCGATTCTGTTTTCTGAGATTCGATCGTGTTTTTGTTGTTTAAGCAGCAATGCAACCAATGTCAACCAGCAGGCGACAAAGTTCCAACTTTAGTCGGTAGCACTGTTTTTCTCGGATCGGTATACTTTTCTTATAGAAAAGGAGTGAGGAAAATGGACTTATCAGAAAAAATTTTGAAGCTAAGAAAATCAAAAGGGTTATCGCAGGATGAACTAGGAGAACAATTGGGGGTATCCCGCCAATCGGTGTCCAAGTGGGAGTCTGGTCATTCCACCCCAGAGCTGGACAAAATTACCAAGCTGGCTAATATTTTTGACGTCACCACTGATTACTTGTTGCAGCCTAGCGAAACCGACGAACTAGTTTTAAAGACCTCCATGCTGGAACGAGAACAAAAGAGGATTTTGGATCAGCAAACCAAAACCAAAAATCGCCAGTTTACGATTGTTAGCAGCATTATTGCGCTAATTATGATCCTTGCCGTCGCCATCATCAGCAAATACGTCATGTTCCCGGATTACGGTGAAGGACATGTCATGCTGGGCAAAACGATTCTGGCTTGCAGCAGCCTGCTGGTTATATCCATCACCATTTTCCTCAATTGGAAAAAATATTCGTAACTCGAAAAAGCCGTGGCTCATAAAGAGATCACGGCTTTGTGGTTCTAAATTTACGGCTGCAGTACATTCCAGCTGCGATCATTTTCAAAATCCGCCAGCTCTTGTTGGGCCAGCTTAGTAATCGACTCAGGATAATCCATAATTTCCAACAAACGCAAGGCATTTCGAGTTGTCGTCGGTCCTTCTTTAACTAAATAATCAAAGGCGATCCCTTCTTCATGAGTAATCCGCTCGGAAAAATGCAAATTATGGCATTCGTATTTCAAAATCTCGGTTAATTCAATATCATGAGTTGCCACAAAGGCCAGACTAGGATAATCCTTCAGCCAATGTAAAATGCTGGCGGAAGCAGCAATCCGTTCCACCGTATTAGTGCCTCGCAAAATTTCATCAATGAAGCAATAGCAGCGTTCTTTCGTAGCGACTTGATTTAATAACCGCTTGATCGACTTAATCTCGGCGATAAAATAACTATCACCTTCAATCACATTATCCTCCACCGCCATCGAGGTCAGCACATGGCCCGGCTCCATCTGAAATCGACTAGCCAGTGCAGTATTGATGGTTTGAGCCAAAATACAATTAATCGCGATTCCTTTGACATAGGTCGATTTACCGGAAGCATTGGAGCCGGAGATCAAAGTATTTTTGTTCCACTCTACCGGATTCGTGACCGGTTCGCTAACCAATGGGTGGTAACAGTCCTCCGCAACCAATCCCCCAGGGCGAAATTCCGGCAGACAGGTTTCTTCTAGCGCAGTCCGGTAATTCAAAATCGCCAGTGCCGCTTCCAAATCCCCCATCGCTTGCCACAAATGGATTGCCGCTTCCTTGTGCTTGCCTAGTTTTCGCTGCACAAAATGATAAGAAATAAAAGGAATCATCAAGCTCATCATTAAGGTTTCCACAATCACATCGGCCTCCGTGCCGCCGCTGCCCTTAAAGGCAAAGCCAAAACGAGTAATACGTTTCAAGGGAGCCAGTGCGCTGGAAAGCTCCACCTGATTAGGCAGCGGAAAAGTTTTCAGCTTCTTAGCCGTATAAAAGGACTGAACCAAATAGCGCATGCTGGTAAGCTCGCGATCCAGGGTGCTTTTTTTCACCATCGAGACAATCGTATTCAAACACAGGGAAAAAACAAAAATCAAGATGCCGACAGAAGGGGCAAAGGCGGCCACCACCAGCCCAATTAACGGCAGCAACCCTAAAACTAAATAAAGCCAAAAACTCCCAGGATTGGAAAAATTGTTTTCCGCTAACAAATAGTTTTTAATCAAATTGTTGTCCAGCTTGCCTAAACGGGCAAACTGATACTGCACCTTTTGCCGCAGCTCTGGCTGATCGTCAAAAAATTCAATCAATTCCTCCAAATCATCCTGCTGAAAATTAAAGCTGCGCAGGCGCTGGTACAAGCTTTCCGAACCAATACTGGAATAAGTCGAGTTTATTTGCTGGAAAATATCATACATATCCAAATCGTACCAAGTGGCGTCGTCGATTTCACTGTCCCACTCCTGCAGCTCTTTGGTGATTTCCCAAGCAGTGATTAGACTATCTTCACGATCGTTGATGGGATATTCTGGCAATTTTCCCCAAGCATCCCGGATACTTCGTTTCAGTTTTGTTTTCGACCAAAAATCAAGGGCAACGAAAACCAGGATAATCACTAGGATAAACCCTGCGACAATGATTACTTCATTCATATGGAGACTCCCATCTATGATTGTTTCTTTTATCATAGAACAAGTTCCCTCTAATGAAAAGAGCCGATTGCGCCTATACAAATATTCTTGCTTGCTTTACAATAGAAAGATAAAAAATACAGGAGGCAACCGATGAAACCAATTATTGGCATTATGCCGTTATATGATCGCAAAAAAGAAAGTATCTGGATGCTGCCAGGCTACGTGGGTTTAATTGAAGCAAACGGTGGAATTCCCATGATTTTACCGTTGACGGACAATTTTGATACCTTAGATTATTTCCTGGAAACCTGTCAGGGCTTCCTGTTTACCGGCGGACAGGATATTTCCCCTGAGCTATACGGCGCCGAAAAACTCGTAGTTTGCGGCGAAACCCATCAAGTGCGGGACACGATGGAAATTTATTGCATGGAAAAAGCGTTAGAAGAGGATACGCCAATCTTAGGAATTTGCCGCGGCGCGCAGCTGCTAAATGTGGTCAGCGGCGGAACGCTGTATCAAGACCTGCCCACCGAACGTCCGACTGAAACCAACCATCAAATGAAGCCGCCTTATGACAAAGGGCAGCACGAAGTCCAATTAGTAGAAGGCACGATGCTGGCAGATATTCTTGACCAATCCAGCTTAAGCGTCAACAGCTACCATCATCAAGGGATCAAGGATGTGGGTGAAAAGCTGACGGTTACCGCAATTTCCGAGGACGGATTAGTGGAAGGTATTTATTTAGATGAGAATCAATTTGTGCTGGGAGTCCAGTGGCACCCAGAATTTTTCGCTTCCGATACACGGGAAAATCAACGATTGATTCAAATGTTTTTAGCCCATTGTTATTAGAATCAGCAGGATAAGTCACGAATCAAGTGGCTTATCCTGCTTTTTTGAGCAGTAGAGAAAATAGAACCTTTTCACAAATGAAAAGATTCTAACATTGTTGATAATGTCCGGCTTCACAAACTAACTTTGTCGGTACTAAGCGAAAATTTTGAGAAACTTGAGGAGCAGTTTATCAAAATTTTAGTCTTAGTACTCCAAAGCTGAGCAAGTTTGCGAAGCCTTTCTTATTACCTCAACCAAAAGTTGGAACAACAATAAGACCTAAGGCGGAGGTTGTCCGACACGCTATCAATTACACTTGTTATAGAAAAACAAAAGAAAGTTGGTAGGCGTGTGAAGGGTAATCGGGTAAATATCATCTATTTAATGGTAGGACAGTTAATTTCGGTTTTTGGTGGGGCAATTTTGCGTTTCGCCTTGTCTTTGTTTGTGTTGGACGCCACCGGTCGGGCAGATATTTTTGCCACGATTTTGGCGGTTTCTAGTATCCCCGTCTTGTTTGCGCCAATTGGCGGCGCGATTGCTGATCGCTTTGATCGGAAAATCTTGATGGTTTTGATGGATGTAGCCAATGCCGTGCTGGCACTGCTGCTGTTTTTAGTAATCGGCATGACGGAATCGGTGTTTGCCATCGGCTTCTTGTTGTTCGTGTTGTCAATTGTAGGAAGCTTTGACACACCCGTCGTCGGCGCCAGCATTCCTTTATTAGTGGAAGAAGATCAGCTGGAAAAAATCAACGGCCTGTCCAATGGAATTTTGCAGCTGTCTAATGTTGTCGCCCCGATTATCGGCGGCATTCTGTACGGCTTAGTTGGCGCGCAGGCGTTAGTAGCCAGCAGTATCGCCTTCTTTATTATCGCAGCCATCGTTGAAAGCTGCTTGAAGATTCCTTTCGAAAAACGGGAACAAAAAGGAAACGTCCTGGAAATTTTGACCGGTGATTTGAAGGAAGGATTTAAGGAAGTCCGAAGCAACCGAGTGATTACCAAAACGATTGTGATCGCCGCTTTAATCAATTTCGTCTTAACGCCCTTCTTTATCGTCGGCCTACCGGTCATTTTGCGGATGGTGCTGCAGGTGAGTGAAACGATGTACGGCGTTGGTATGGCGATGTTCAGTCTCTCCAATATTGTGGGGGCAATTTTTGCTGTCGTGATAACTAAACACTTACGCTTCAATAATTTTTACCTGACCTTCGGATTTTCGGGAGTTCTTATACTGATCATGAACGTGCTGCTGCTGTTTTTAGGAAGCAGCGGGGGCTTCGCGGTGGTGATGATGGCCGGCGTAATCATCGGAATCATCATGAGCGCCATTTCCATTTACCTGATTTCGCTGGTTCAGCGCATTACGCCAAAAGAAAATTTAGGAAAAGTGATGGCCACCATCATCGCGGTAGCTCAATGCGCGGTGCCGCTGGGACAATTAGTGATGGGTGTGCTGTTTAAAGGAACGACAACTTCCGTATTCTTTCCGATTCTGGCAGTGGGCGGCTTTATCCTGTTGATTTCCTTCCTATGTTTTAACTGGTTTAAGGAAACCAAGGAAAGTGACATCTATATGGTGAAGGAAAATTAGACGGGGAAATGCACTGGCTGCGGCTGGTGCATTTTTTATTTAAATTGACAGTTGACATTTATATGTTTGCGTGGTAACCTTTTCATTAAGTTGCTGATGTTATTACTTCGGGTAAGCATGCAGCAATTCAAAAAAATTGAAAAATGTTGGATGTTATCACAATGTGAGCAGGACCTATTTACCACACAGTTGTAGTGTATGTAAATGGGCTTTTTTTGTGGCTAACGGGGGAAATTTTATGATCATAAAAAGAGTATTAAACAATAATACCGTTATTTCTTCAAACAGCAAGGGCATTGATGTGTTGTTGATGGGTAAGGGCATCGCTTTTGGCAAGAAAAAAGGCAACCCAGTAGACATTGAACTGGTGGAAAAGAGTTTTCTGCTGCGAGACAAGGATACCCAAAATAAATTCACCGAGCTGTTGATCAATGTACCGATGGAGCACATCATGGTGTCGGAGAAAATTATCAATTTCGGGAAAATTAAACTGGGAAAAAACTTAAACGAAATTATTTACGTGAATTTGACCGACCATATTCATTCCGCGATTGAGCGTTATCAAGAAGGCATCATTTTAAAAAATCCTTTGCGCTGGGACATCGCCCGTTTTTATGCCGACGAATACGCGGTCGGGGAAAAAGCGCTGGAAATTGTACGCAATGATTTAGGAGTTGCCTTTGAAGTGGATGAAGCAGCCTTTATTGCTACCCATTTTGTCAACGCCGAATTGGATCGCAAGGATGATTTGGCCTATGAAGTAGCCGAGATCACCAAAGGAATCGAAGAAATTATCAAAAATCATTACCGCACGGAATTTGATGAAGATTCCTTGGACTACTACCGCTTCATTACCCATGTGAAATTTTTTGCCCAACGTTTGTTGACCGGCGAGCATTACGATGACGAAGATGCAGAATTATTAGAAACCTTAAAAAGCAAATATGTGACGGAATATGAGTGTTCGTTAAAGATTCGCGACTATGTGCAGCAGCAGTTCGAATACGAACTAAGCTCCACAGAACTGCTGTATTTAACCGCCCACATTCGCCGCATAACTAAAAATTTATAGTCAAATAGGATTGTTATCCCAAAAGGAGCATGACCTAGAGCTGATCGAGAGTATTTCGGGCAGTTTTAGGTCATTTTTGCTTCTTTTACTAAAAAAATAGGAGTGAAATTAAAATGGATTACACAAATACCGCAAAACAGCTGTTTGAACAAGTAGGTGGACAAGCCAATATTCGTTCGGCTACCCATTGCATGACCCGCTTGCGCTTAGTCTTAAAGGATGAAAGCAAAGTGGACGATGAACAAGTCAAAAAAGTACCCGGTGTCATGGGCGTCATGAAAAAAGGCGGCCAATACCAAATTATTATGGGCAATGACGTAGCGAATTACTACAAAGAATTAGCAAAATTAGGCAATTTCGGCTCAGCAGCTGAAGAAGACGCTGGCGAAAAAGGCAATTTGTTTGAACGTTTTGTAGATATCATTTCCAGCTGCATGTCACCATTGATTCCAGCCATGTTAGGTGGCGGAATGATCAAAGTATTACTGATTGTACTGCCGTTAATTGGAATTTTAAGTGCTGATTCCCAAACCTATGCTGTGCTTTCTTTCTTTGGCGATGCACCGTTTTATTTCATGCCAATTATGCTGGCCTTTACTGCCGCTCAGAAATTCAAGGTGACACCAATGCTGGCGGTGACCATTGCCGGCATCATGCTGCACCCGAATTTTACTGCCTTAGTTGCTGATGGTAATCCGTTAAATGTTTTCGGCCTGCCGATCACCTTAGCTTCTTACGGCTCATCGGTTATTCCGATTTTGATCATGGTTTGGTTGATGAAGTTTATCGAAGGAGCCTTCAATAAAGTGATCCCAGCTGTAATGAAGAGCTTCACTCAACCATTGCTAGTTATTTTAGTCTCAGGTGTGATTGCTTTAGTTGTCGTAGGTCCATTAGGTACATTTGCCGGATCAGGTCTATCAGCTGCAATCATTTGGGTCCAAGGCAAAGCCGGCTGGTTAGCGCTAGGCTTGATGGCCGCGTTCATGCCACTGATTGTCATGACTGGTATGCACTGGGCGTTTGCACCAATTTTCTTAATCGCTTCACCAGCAACACCTGATTTATTGATTTTACCGGCAATGTTGGCCGCAAACTTAGGCCAAGGTGCCGCAGCTTTAGCCGTTTCAATGAAAGCCAAAGATAAAAACTTAAAACAAGTCGCTTTAGCTTCAGGAATTTCGGCGTTGTTAGCCGGCGTAACAGAGCCAGCTTTATACGGGGTAACTTTAAAATACAAACGTCCGTTGTACGCAGCGATGATTTCCGGCGCAATTTGCGGGGTCTATATGGGCTTCACTGGACTTGAATCTTACGCATTTGCTGTACCGTCAATCGTTTCATTGCCACAATTTATCGGTGAAAACTCTGGCAACATCATCAATGCCTGTATTGTAGCAGCCGCTTCGATTATTCTGACTTTCGTGTTGACGTGGGTATTTGGTTTTGAAGAAGATGCGCCCGTTGAAGAAGCGATTCTAGAAGTTCAAACCGGCAGCAGCGATCCTAAAAAAGTTTTTGCACCAGTTAAAGGGGAAGTGATTCCTTTAGAACAAGTCAATGATTCAGCGTTTTCGAAAAAGATGATGGGTGAGGGCATTGCGATTATTCCTACAGAAGATACGATTCGCGCACCTTTTGATGGAACCGTCACTGCGATTTTCCCAACGAAGCACGCGATTGGTTTGACCAGTGATGCTGGTTTGGAATTATTGATCCACGTCGGAATCGACACAGTGGAATTAGGCGGCAAACATTTTGAAGCGTTAGTTTCAGCGGATGACCGAATTAAAGTCGGCCAACCATTATTGAAGGTTGATTTTGCAGCGGTCAAAGCAGCCGGCTACGATATTGTTACGCCAATTGTGGTAACCAATTCGGACCAATTTATCGATGTAGTAGCCAAAGACGAAATGAAAACTGCTAATTACGACGAAGCAGTACTTTATGTAGTTTAAAAGAAGGAGTTTAATGATGAGTAATTTTCCGAAAGATTTTTTATGGGGCGGAGCAACTGCCGCCAACCAATTAGAAGGTGCCTATAACGAGGACGGCAAAGGTCTAACCGGGCAGGATTTAACCCGCAAAGGCTGGCGGGAAGCGCCAACTGAGGAACCGATGGAAGACAATTTGAAATTAATCGGTATCGATTTTTACCATCGCTATAAAGAAGACATCCGTTTGTTCGCAGAAATGGGCTTCAAGGTTTATCGCATGTCGATTGCTTGGGCTCGGATTTTTCCAAAAGGTGACGAGCAAGAACCCAATGAAGCCGGGTTAGCTTTTTATGATAAAGTTTTCGACGAATGTTTAAAATATGGGATCGAGCCTTTGGTGACTTTGTCCCATTATGAGATGCCGCTGCATTTAACCCGCACTTATGATGGCTGGCGCAGCCGCGAAGTGATTGACTTCTTTGAGCACTACACGAAAACAGTCTTCACTCGCTACCAAGATAAAGTAAAATATTGGCTGACCTTTAATGAAATTAATTCCATCAGTCATGTGCCATTTCTCAGCGGCGGGATCAATACGCCGAAGGAAGAACTAACGAAGCAAGACATTTATCAGGCGATTCATCATGAGCTGGTAGCAAGTGCCCGAGCGGTAAAAGCTTGTCACGAAATTATTCCGCAAGCCCAAATCGGCTGCATGATTCTTGGCGTGCCGGTCTATCCGTTAACACCAGAACCAAAGGATGTACTAAAAGCTTTAGCTACCGAACGGGAAAATTTCTTCTTCTCTGATGTACAGGTTCGCGGGTACTATCCAAGCTATAGTCAGCGACTGTTTAAAGAAAACGATATTCAATTGGAGATTACTAATCAAGATTTAAGCGATCTGAAACACACCGTCGATTTCATTTCCTTCAGCTATTACATGAGTGTCTGTGAATCCGCTGACCCGACGAAGGAAGCCGGAGAAGGTAATATCATCGGAGGAATTCCTAATCCTTATCTAAAAGCCAGCGACTGGGGTTGGCAAATTGACCCTGAAGGCTTGCGTTATTACTTGAACTGCTTGTATGATCGCTACCAAAAACCAGTTTTTATTGTTGAGAACGGACTGGGTGCTGTCGATGAACTGGTGGAATTACCAGATGGCACCAAAACAGTGCTGGATGATTACCGCATCAACTACATGAACGATCATTTGGTGCAGGTGGAAGAAGCCCTGAAAGATGGTGTGGAAATTATGGGCTATACTTCTTGGGGCTGCATTGATTTAATCAGCTTCACCACCGCTGAAATCAAGAAACGCTACGGCATGATTTATGTCGACCGCAATCAAGACGGTTCTGGTACTTTAAATCGCTACAAGAAAAAAAGCTTCCATTGGTATAAAGAAATCATTGAATCAAACGGCGACAGTCTGAGCCGATAAAACAACCTTGCTGTTCTCTTTGTTGAGAGCAGCCTTTTTTTCCGAAAAATTTGCAATTCTCTGAGATACATGTAAACTCTTATTGAAGCGTTTTACATAGAAAAAGACTGGGGACTTAGAAAAATGGCCAATAAGAAAGTGACAATCAAAGACGTAGCGAAGCGATCGGGGGTATCCATTACCACGGTATCGCAAATTTTAAACGGCAAAGAAGACATGTTCAGTAAAAAAACTGTCAAAAAAGTACTGGAAGCCAAAAAGGATCTGGATTACGAACCGGATTATTTTGCCCGCCGCATGATCATGAAAAAAAGCAAAACCATCGGTGTCTTAGTTCCAGATATCACCAATCCTTTCTTCAGCAATCTCTTGCGGGGAATTGAAAATGTCTTGTACCGGGAAAATTTTGTGGCGATGTTTTGCAATGCTGATATGGATGAAGCCAAGGAAAGCGAGTATTTGCAGGAGCTGAGCCGCCGGGGAGTGGATGGCTTTATTATTGCCAGCTCGGCTGTTTCCAACCAAGCAATCAATGATACGCTAAAGAAAAACAGCTTGCCCTTCATCGTTTTGGATCAGAAAAAAGCTGAAGGAATCAGTGATGCGGTACTGACAGACGATTTCTCAGGCGGGCAATTAGCAGCGCAGCATTTAGCCGACTTGGGCCATCAGCAGGTAGCAGTCGTCATGCCTGAAGATGCACCGGATAATATCCAAAAACGGTACGAAGGTTTTTGTTCAATTTTCCCCGAAGCAGAGAAAGTGAACAGCGAACTGTCGAAAATTGGTGGACGACAAGCGGCGAAAAAAATTACCCAAGAGGACTTCACCGGATTATTTGCCGTGAACGACGAAATCGCCTTTGGTTTGTATTTGGGACTAAACGAAGCTGGCAAACAAATTCCTGACGATTATAGCATCGTCGGTTACGACAACATTGACATGTGCGAATACGTGATTCCCCAGCTGACCACGATTGCCCAGCCAATTTTTGAATTAGGCCAGACCACAGCGGAGTTATTGCTGGAACGGATCCAGCAGCCGGAAAAAAATTGGGAGGAGAAAATGCTGCCAGTTCAACTGGTAGAACGAGCTTCGACAAAAAGAATAAAACAGCATACTTGAAATTGCTTTCAGGATGTGCTATATTCTTGTCATAAACTTAAAACGTTTTAGTAAAACGTTTTTGTAGAAAAGTTGTAGAACAATTAACGAAACGGAGTGGACAAAATGAACACGATTACAATTATTGGCAGTATCAACCTGGATCGCACCATTCGCGTCAAACAAATGCCTAAACCTGGTGAAACCATGCATACGAAGGAAATTTTCTCAGCTGGCGGCGGTAAAGGCGCCAATCAAGCGGTAGCAGCTAAACGTTCTGGTGCCAAAACCAATTTTATCGGGGCAGTCGGCAACGACGAAGCCGGACAAATGATGACTGACCTTTTAAACCAGGAAGAAATTAATTTAACTGGTGTTGCCACATTAGATAACCAAGCAACCGGACAAGCCTACATTATTGTCGACGACCAAGGAGAAAACAGCATCATGATTCATTCCGGTGCCAATAATGTTTTCACTCCAGAGCATGTCAGCCAGCACGAAGACCTGATCAAAGACAGTGATTTTCTAATTTCCCAGTTTGAAAGCGCTATGGAAAGTACAATCGCGGCTTTCAAAATCGCCCGTCAAGCTGGCGTAAAAACTATTTTGAATCCAGCGCCAGCGTTGGAAAAAGTTCCGGAAGAATTGCTGGAAGTTACTGATATGATCGTTCCGAATGAAACTGAAACCGAAATTTTAACTGGCATCACGATTACCGATGAAGCCAGCATGAAAAAAGCCGCCGATCATCTGCATCAGTTAGGCATGGAAGCAGTTATTATTACCATCGGAAGCAAAGGGGCCTTCTATGATGTCAATGGACGTAGTGGAATTGTCCCAGCTTTCAAAGTAAAAGCCGTCGACACGACAGCTGCCGGTGATACCTTTATCGGCGCCATGAGCAGTGTTTTAGCCAACGACTTCAGCAATCTGGAAGAAGCCATCAAGTACGGCAACAAAGCGTCATCCATTACGGTTCAACGCTTCGGCGCCCAACCATCCATCCCTTACAAAAACGAATTGGACTAAAGAAAGGAAGTTTTCACAATGAAAAAAGGCAAAGTAATTAATTCAGATATCTCTCGCGTCATCGCTCAAATGGGGCACTTCGATAAATTAAGTATTGGCGATGCCGGTATGCCGGTTCCAAGAATGACGGAAAAAATTGATTTAGCAGTGGACAACGGAATTCCCAGCTTCATGGAAGTTTTGAACAATGTGCTGGAAGAATTAGAAGTGCAACGGATTTATTTAGCAGAAGAAATTAAAACTGAAAATCCAACTATGCTGGAAGCCATCAAAAATCGTTTGCCGGAAACACCGATTACCTTCATCCCTCACAGTGAAATGAAGCAAGAGTTGAACAACGTTCACGCCTTTATTCGTACCGGAGAAATGACGCCTTACGCGAATATCTTACTAGAAAGCGGCGTTGTTTTTTAAGCTAGGATGACCGAGTCATCGACGTTCAGCTTCGCAAACGGTTAAAGCAAGTTTGCGAAGCCTTCAAATTTAAGGAGGAATTTTTCATGAATGCTACGGCATTATTGATCGGCTTAGGGCCATTATTAGGTTGGGGTCTTTTCCCAACCATCGCATCAAAAATCGGTGGCCGGCCGGTAAACCAAATCTTAGGATCAACCTTAGGAACCTTGATTTTCGCATTTGTTTTCGCAATTGTAAACGGTTTGAGTTTTCCAACTGGTATGGATTTAGTCTTCTCCATTCTATCTGGTGTCGGCTGGGCGATTGCGCAAATTATTACCTTTAAATCATTTACACTGATCGGATCATCCCGCGCAATGCCGATCACCACGGCTTTTCAATTGTTGGGAGCTTCCCTGTGGGGTGTCTTAGCTTTAGGCAACTGGCCAGGAACGACCGCTAAATTGTTAGGCGGCTTGGCACTGATTTTGATCATTATCGGTGCTTCAATGACCGTTTGGACCGAAGAAAAAACTAAGGAAAACAGCAGTTTGCTGAAATCGGCCGTTCTATTGTTAGCGGTTGGTGAAATTGGTTATTGGGCCTATTCTGCCGCCCCACAAGCCACCAATATTGACGGCATGCACGCTTTCTTGCCGCAAGCCATTGGAATGGTGCTGGTTGCAGTCGTTTACTCAGCAATTTTAACCTTTAAAGGCAAAGAAAAATCACCATTTGCAGAAGTAGTTTCTTACAAACACATCTTTTCCGGCTTCTTCTTTGCCTTTGCAGCCTTGACTTATTTAATCTCGGCGCAACCAAATATGAACGGTTTAGCCACCGGCTTCATCTTGTCACAAACCTCTGTGGTACTGGCAACCTTAACCGGTATTTGGTTCTTAGGACAAAAGAAAACAAAAAAGGAAATGACTGTTACGATTATTGGTTTGGTACTGATTTTAGCCGCTGCAGCCATGACCGTGATGTTATAAGAGTAAAAAGCCGTCAGCTGACGGCTTTTTATTTGGTCAAATCAAACTCCAACGTCCCTCGCTCAGTACCATTGACAATAAGTGTGACGGAAAGAACTCCTGGATAATGCTTTCGAGAACTCAAATCAGCAAAGGCATGATTTTTGGTGTAAGTCTTTGACTGATCGGCTTTTAAGACAGTATCGGACAGCTGAAATATTTTCCGACTGCGTTTCCCATTCGCTTTGATATAGTCGACGCCGTACTCCAGCCTTAACTTAGTTGATTCTTTGGCGGAAATTGTAAAAGAAAACGTCAGATTCTCTCCAATGGGAATCGTGTTAGATTCTAAAGTGAAGTCTTGAATATCTACAGAACTAGCATCGTAGTAACCAAAGATGCCTAACACTTCTCGATTTCCCTTTTTCAACAGAGTCCGGCAGCCGTGTTTAACAATCCAATCCGTATGTTTATCTTTGCCATACCAATCCTTGGCAATTTCAGCCACCAAGTCAGGGTGAGTCTTGGAAATATCGTTCAAATTGTTAGCAACACTTTTGCGTACATACAAGGATGGGTCAGTTTTCAGCTGCTCTAAAATTGCAATAACCGGCGCGGGGTCTTTTTTGAAGCTGGTTAACGCTTGACCCCAAGGCAAAGCGGGCCGGCAACCTTCGCTAGCTAGACGGCGAACATGTTCATTCTCATGCCTGGCCCAGACCGCCATTTGTCCCATCATGCGAGCTTCGTTTTTTATAATCAACGGCCTCACCGCAAACTCAGCTGTTGAAATTTTGGTGTATCTTTCTAATGCCGCAATGGTCAAATCCCAATCCTTCTCCGCCCGCCCATAAACTTCCACAAAATCAGGGAAGTAAATTAACGCATTGTCGTTATGACCAGCAGGGAAACCCGCGACAACCTGATCGAGAATTCCTAGTGCCTCTCCATAATTGTTTGGCAAATATTTTCCTAAATTGACCGTAATCTGCCGCATGCGAGCTTTCAATTCTAGCGTTTCCCAGTTTTCGTCCATGATATCGCTGACAAAATTCTCAATCGGAAACGGAGGATACACATTTTTGATACGGGAAGCCAGATCGTAAAGCGTATCGTGATTATAGTATTTGTCTTTCATCAATTCAGTCATATTGTTCCTCCCTCATTGCCTTCACTTCGAAGTTTAGAGGAAAAGCACACGGTAATCAAGCTGAAAAAGTTTACTCCCAATCTTTACGAACCTAGACAGGTACAAGAAAGTGTTCTGAATTTTTGGTAAACTATCAAAAAGGGGGAGTTGAAGTTGGAAAGAAAGTTCAAGCTGCTGCTTATCTTATTGTTCTGTGCCGGAATTTTTGCGGCGTGTTCTGCTGAGAAGCCTACGAACACGATCACGTCTTCCACTACAGAAAAAAGTGATACCTCAACTGCTGATGACGTCGACTTTCTGGAACATTTTGCCGGAGATTGGGAAACCGACGATAAATTGATGACCCTGAGTTTCCAATATCAGGATGGAAAAATTCTGCTAATTTCACAAAATTTGGCGACAGACAAGGAAAAAACTGAATCCATCTTAATGTTGGATGGCTACGATTCATCAAACAATCGCTGGCTGCTTTATACCTTAGCTGACGAAAGTTTTTATTATTCTGTGATTGAAGCAGATGAGGATATGATTACCGTAAATTCATTTGTGAGCAGGCCTGAGACCGATGGAACTTCTAAGGCTTTTGACTATTATCGAGTCCGTCCATAACTGGAATAGAAGTCGGATTTTTTGTACTACCTTCGAGAAAAAATTCCTGAAAAAGTAAATTTTAATTGAAATCTCACCCGTTTTGTATTATGATCATTTCCAACATCATATTTCGTGTGGAAGAGAAGAGTAGCTTTAATGTGAACATTGGCAGAGACCCCGGTTGGTGAAAAAGGGGAATGGGAAGTTGGGGTGAAGATGAGCTCGGAGCATCTAAATTGTTCACGCAATTTAGACGGTGGCAACCGTTACTTTGCCGCGTATCTATTTAGCCCAGGCTAAGTACGTACGGTTGAGGTATTAGGAACTAATACGAATAAGGGTGGTACCGCGAAAGCATTCGTCCCTTGGGCTGTTAAGCAATTAACAGGTCAAGGGATGAATGCTTTTTTTGCATTTAGCATAAAATATAGAAGAGGTGACCAAATGAAAAAAATTATTGGTATTTTGGCTTTAGCGGGAATTTTATTGTTGTCAGGCTGTGGACAGGCGGCCGGCAGCTCAGAGGATACATTGAAGGTGGGGGCATCGCCAACACCTCATGCGGAAATTTTGGAACATGTGAAGCCGATGCTGGAGGAAGAGGGCATCAATTTGGAAATTGTAAAGTTTGATGATTACATTTTGCCCAACAAATCGCTGGCAGAAGAAGAAATTGACGCCAACTATTTTTCCACTGTACCTTACTTCAACTTGCAGAAGGAAGAAAATGATTACGACTTTGCCAATGTAGCCGGCATTCATTTGGAACCAATGGGTATTTACTCTCATGATATAAAAAATGTTGCGGACGTCCCTGAAGGAGCAACCGTGATTGTCTCCAACGTTGCCTCAGAATGGGGACGGGTACTGCGGATTTTTGAAGATAACGGCTTGATTAAAGTAAAAGATGGAATCGCTATTGATAAAGCAACCTTCGACGACATCACTGAAAATCCGAAGCAATTGGTCTTCAAGCATGAAGTGGAACCAACCTTGCTGGCAACGGCTTATGAAAATCATGAAGGCGACCTAGTAGCAATCAATTCCAACTTTGCCTATGAAAAAGGCTTAAATCCAGTCAAAGATTCCTTGATGCTGGAAGCTCAAGACTCACCTTACGTGAACATCATCGCGACTAGAACCGAAGATAAAGACGATCCGAGAGTTGAAAAATTGGTGACGGCTTTACAGGACAAAGAAGTCCAATCCTGGATCGAAGAAAAATGGGGCGGCTCAGTCATCCCAGTTGCCCAATAAAAAATGGAGGAATGTAAAATGGAACGAGCAATTTTTGCCGGAGGCTGCTTCTGGTGCATGATTAAACCCTTTGATTCATTACCTGGAATTCATTCAGTCTTTTCCGGATACACCGGAGGACACGTACCAAACCCGACATACGAACAGGTGAAAAGTCACCAAACTGGCCACACCGAGGCTGTAGAAATTATTTATGATCCAGCGTTGATCACATTTGAAGAATTAGTAGAGCTGTATTGGCAGCAGACCGATCCGACCGATGCTTTTGGTCAATTTGAAGATCGCGGCGACAATTACCGCCCAGTCATTTTCTATTTTGATGAAAAACAAAAAGAAGTCGCTGAAAAAAGCAAGCAGGCCTTAGCAGCCAGCGGCCGGTTTTCCTCACCGATCGTCACCAGTATCGAACCAGCAGCTCCCTTTTATTTAGCGGAAGAGGAGCATCAAAATTATTATAAAAAGCATCCGGAAAATTACGCCCGCAACGCTCAACGGCGGAAGAAATTTCTCGAAACGGCCTGGTAATAAAGCAAAAGCACTTGAATCCCCTCAACTGTTTCGGTAAGATAAGCAAAAACAGAAAAGAGGATTCAAGTGTGACTATTCAAATTATTCCGATTGAAGCTTCACAAGCAGAAATTTTACTGGATCTAGGCTTACGAACTTTTAATGATACGTTTAGCCCTCAAAATACACCTGAGAATATGGAAGCTTATGTTTCCGAGGCTTTTCAATTAGACAAAATGGCTGCTGAACTAGCCAACCCGGATTCGAATTTTTTCTTCATTTATACTGACGATCAGCTGGCAGGCTATCTGAAAGTAAATGTGAATGACGCTCAAACCGAAGACATCGCTGAGAATGCTTTGGAAATCGAACGAATTTATGTGGATGTAGCGTTCAAAGGGCAAGGTCTTGGCAAAGCCTTAATGGAAAAAGCGTTGGAGGTTGCCAAGGAAAAAGGTCGTACCACAGTCTGGCTAGGTGTCTGGGAGAAAAACCTGCCCGCAATCGGCTTTTACCAAAAGCAAGGATTTGAAAAAGTTTCCCAGCATTCCTTCTGGATGGGTGATGATGAACAAACTGATTTTATCCTGGCTAAAACATTGTAATCTTTGAGGAGAGTGAAAATTGAACATCCGTTTAGCGAAAGCTGCCGATGCGCCAGCTTTATTGGCAATTTATGGACCCTATGTGACCGATACTGCGATCACCTTCGAATACGACATCCCCAGCGTAGAGGAATTCACACAACGAATTATTTCTACCATGGAGAATTATCCCTACTTAGTGGCTGAAAATGACCAAGGGGAAATTCTCGGTTACGCCTATGCCCATGCCTACAAAGAGCGTGTCGCCTATGACTGGAGTGTCGAAGTCACCATCTATCTGTCTGAAAAAGCCAAAGGTCAAGGCATCGGGCAAAAATTGTATCAAACCTTAGAAGAAGAACTGAAAAAACAAAACATCTTAGTTTTAACGGCCTGTATCACTGGCGGCAACACCCACAGCATTCAATTCCACGAAAAGCTGGGCTATCAGCAGGTAGGTGTCTTCAAACAAATCGGCTACAAGTTCGATCAATGGCACGATGTCTACTGGCTGCAAAAGATGATGGGACAGCCAACGGTTCCTATGAAAAAGATGATTCCTTACCGAGAAATCAACAATTGAGCTAGCTTTTATTGTATAATGAAGCAATTAGAGCTGTTTCGGAGGAATCAATGAAAAAGAATAGAATTAAAATTTTTTACCTTGTATTAATTATTGCCACAATTTTGCGAATTGTCTTAGCCTACCTGATTCCCGTCAAGGTTTATATGCAGGCTGAATACGATGATGCTTTGTCCATAAACCAAGCTTTGTTCATATTAGATGGCCAGTGGTTGGGACCTTATGACATTGAAACGCTGTCTAAAGGAACTTCCTACACCTTCTTTTTACTAGCGGTTCATTTTAGTCGCATACCGTACCCAATTTTTCTAGCCTTATTCAATATTTTGGCTAGTGCTAGTGTAACAACCGCCTTTAAACCGTTAATCAAAAACAAAGTGGTGTTGGGCCTCAGCTATTTATTCTTAATTTTTTCACCCATTACTTTGTCTTCTGATTTTTCGCTGCGGATTTACCGCAATAGTTTAGTGTTTGCTACAGTATTGTTTCTCTTGGCGGGGATTATTGGCCTTTACTTGAGGCGAAAGAGTCCATTGAAAAAACAAATTCCCTGGCTGGCACTTCAAGCAATTATTCTGCCCTTTTTCTGGTATTTACGGGAAGATTCAATTTGGATTCTACCCCTTTATTTCGTCGTATTGCTGATGATGCTGTTTAACAGGCTGCAGGACTTGCGAAAAAACCAACGCCCCATTTTTTCAGGAATGCTAAAGCGGATCGGATTTCTGGCTATTCCTTTTTTATCTTTAGTGTTGGCAACTTTAGGCCTATCGCAAATCAATTACAATCACTATCAAATTTTTACCGTTAATGACCGAACCAAAACAGCCTTCGCTGATGTGACTGAGCATTTAATTCAGATCGACAATAGTGAATGGGACAGTCCTGAATTGGTGAATGATGAAGCCGTTTGGGTTTCAAGAGCAACTTTTGAAAAGGCGATGGAGGTTTCTCCTACCTTGGCAGAGTATGAAGAAGAGATCCAATGGTTGGAGGACGAATCCTTCTGGCCTGATACTTGGTCTTTGAAGCACGATGAGCTTCCAGGTGATATGGTGATTTGGGGATTGCGGGATGCCTTCAAGCGGGGCGGTCTTTACCAAAATGGTGCCGAAAATGAAGAGGTCTTTCAAAAAATCGCTAACGAATTACAGGACGGTTTCGATGAAGGACACTTTAATAGGAAGAAAACCGTCTTCATTTCCAAACAAAGCAATGGCAAACGTATGCAGGATATTCCAAAAGTGTTGGATTATACCTTGGCTGGAATTCGCGAGACCACCATGTATACTAGCTATAACACCAGCTATGGCGGTTCCATTTTTATTCCGGGATCACCAGCCATTTCGATTCTGGAATTATTAAATGTTCAGCCGTTGGCGATGGCTTCATTCCAAACCAGCTTTGAATACGAGCGGACGAAAAATTACGTTCTAGCTGGAAATATAATCATCAAAGCCTATAAAATTATTTCGCCTATTTTGGCGGCCGCTTCTTTCTTCATTTACTTGTATTTTATCCGAGTATTTGTAAAAAGCAGTGAGAAAAATGAGCGGGAGCGTTTATTCAGCTTTCTGATTATTATCACTGGCCTAGGATTAAGCTACCTGCTGTATCTTTTTGGCGTATCTTGGTTTGCTACTTGGGCACCGGGAGGGAAAGCGACCTTCATGTCCTTCTACACAGGAGCAGGTGTGCCGTTAGTGCAGCTGATCGAAATTTTGTGCGCTTCATTACTGGTACAAAAACTGCTGGATCGAAGGAAAATGAAAATCAATTGATAAACTTAATTTTAGACTTGCCCAACGATCATCCAATCAGCAGGCAGGTCTTTATTTACTACTTGATAAGGAGCCGAAAAATGAATTTAGAGAAATTTCAATGGACCAGAACCCCAGAAAGCTGCGAAGTAAGCGAGGATAGAGTTGAAATCACCACCAAACCTCATACCGATTTGTGGCAGCGGACTTACTACCACTTCCAAAATGACAATGCGCCCGTTTTTCAAATGGAAACCGAAGAAAAATATTTCAGCTTTGTCGTAAAAACTGACTTCAGCGAAAGCTCTCATCGCTTTGACCAATGCGGCATCGTGATGTACCTGGATAGCGAGAATTGGTTAAAGGGTTCGATTGAATACGAAAACGAGGAATTCCAGCATCTGGGAAGTGTGGCAACGAATCAAGGCTACTCTGATTGGGCCACAACCACCATCGATGCTTCGATCAAAACCATGTGGTATCGTTTCAGCAGAAGAGAAGACGACTACCGAATTGAATGTTCAGCCGATGGTGTTTCCTTCCAGCAAATGCGGATTTGCCATATGTACAAAGGAAAAGGCAAAATCAAGTTTGGTATCTATGCCTGCTCACCAGAAAACTCATCCTTTAAAGCTGTGTTTACCCAGATGCAGCTGATGGATTGTCAATGGGCGGCGCATGATGGGCAAAAACCAGATTAGGCCTACAAAATAAAGAGAGCCAATTCAAAACACACGTTTTGAATTGGCTCTCTATTTGATTATTTCCCACAAAGGATTCAAAAAAGTCAGGGCATAAAACAAAGCCAGGAACACGCCTAACAAAATCGTAAATACAAAGGCCTCGCGGCGATGCTCTTTTTCACGAAAATGCTTCACCAGTTTTTGCACAAATTGAAGCGGATGGAACAGATCCCACGTATTAAAACGAATATAACGACCTAAATAAATTCCGAAGCTTAGTACTGGGAACACCAGCCAGGTCAGCAACCAAAATGTGGGTGTATTAATGGCCGCAAAGTTTGCCGGATCAAAATAAATAATGAAGGTAAACTGCAGCAAAACAATATTCAACGCCGTATTCAACACACCGGAAATGGCCAAACTAAGTACTGCAACGATGTCATACCAAATCGGTACCTCAACTTTATCGATTTCCCGATGGGTCAAATTCAGTTCAGTAACTAGATAACCAGCGTTTGGCAGAAAAACCAACCAGACAATCAAGCCAACGATCAAAATCAAACTGCTCAAGATACCTAAAAAGGCAAAAGAGGTAGCAGATGACAACCAAGCAAAGAATAGTTGCAAAGCCAAGGTCCCAATAAGAATGAAGAGCGGGATAACTGAAAGTTTGAAATTAGTGATCATGGGACGAAATAATTTGGTTTGAAACAGCTTGGGCCGAATCAAAATCAGCAGCAAAGCAAATAAATTGAATAATAAGGTAATAAAAAACATTAGTGCCATAAAGTGTTCTCCTCCTAAATTTAAGAATAACTTAGGAGGGCAAGTAAGAGCAAGTGCGATGCTTCACTTAAGCAAGGAGTTGCATAAGCAGAACAATTAGACTAATAATTCCCAGCACACTAACCACGGTGAAAAGAATTTTTTCTCTTGACGTTTGAAAGACAGGGCGTCTATACGTATGACTATTCCATAACCAAAAGCTGAAGCCTAAAGCATAAATCCCCACACAATATAGCAGATTTATCAACCCAGAAGAATACAGCATGTAAAATCCATACACCATCGCCCCGCCCGCTAACAGTCGATGACTTTTAGCCGAAAGCTTCCATAAAAAAGCCCCCGATAAAATATAAGGAATCAGCACCATGGTGGTAGCTGTATCCGTGACTGCTTGAAAGGCGTCCATTGCCAAGCGGGAAAAAATGAACACGATCTGCATGATAGTGCCGTTCAGTAACAGCGCGTTGACAGGTGCATTCTGCCGATTTTCTTTTCCTAAAAAAGCCGGAAACATCTGATCCTTCGCTGCATCAAAAGAAATTTCTGCTGCCAAGATGGTCCAGGAAATCCAAGCCCCTAACACCGAAATAATCACCCCGATGTCAATCATGCGCGCGCCCCATGTGCCTACAGCCGCATTCAGTACTCCGCTAAGAGATGGATTCGGCAGCTGGATCAAAGTTTCTTGCGGCAAAATCCCAAAACTCAGCATAACGATCAATACATAAATCGCCAAAGTCGTGCCATAGCCGATTAATGTAGCCCGGCCAACGTCTTTTGCCCGTTTTGCTCGTCCTGATAGAACCACCGCTCCTTCAATTCCGACAAATACCCACATCGTTTGCAGCATGGCATTTTTCACTTGGGTGGGAAGTCCGCCTAAGTCACCGCCGACCGTTCGGATGTTTTGCGCAAAAAGATCAGCTGAAAAAGTTGAGAAGCGAAAGTGAACAATCAGAATGAAAATTCCAATTAAGATCGGCACCACCTTAGCAAATGTCGCCACCACATTCAAAGCATTCGCCGCACGAATTCCCCGAGAAACTAATAAGACCACCAGCCAAATCATCAAACTGCCTAAGTAGAAACCGACAGTTCCTTTGGAGCCACCAATTGACGGGAAAAATTTGCTTAAGGCATCCAAAAATAAAATGACGAAGGATACGTTGCCGATAATATTGCTTAACCAATAGCCCCAAGCCGAATTAAAGCCGACATAGGATCCGAAGCCATCCTTCGCATAATAATAAATTCCGCCAGTAATCTCCGGCTGTTCATCCGCCAATGTTTGAAAAACCTTGGCAATAAAGAAAACACCCACGCCGGTAATCGTCCAGGCAATTAGTGAAGCCGCCGGCCCAGCCGATTGGGAAATACTGCTGGGCAGATTAAAGACGCCGCCCCCCAGCATCGAGCCTACGACGATCATAGTCAGCCCTAATAATCCCACCTCTTTATGAGAGGCCGCTTTTTTTGGTTGTGTATCCATGAATTCCTCCTATAAAAATTATATCCCGTCTATTGAACCACAAGCCCATGAAAAGAAGCAATCAATCCGCATAAAATTAAGCAAGAGCTTTATCATTAGATTCTCATCAAAATCAATTTGCTTTATTCTTTAACTAGACCAATCGGAAGTGTTAAGGTGTTTGTGAGAGAAATAAGGAGGCTAATTCTTGTATGAAAAGAGAGAAGAATGGTCCTAGGAACCAAGTGAAGTCGACAGACATTTTTCTGGAAATGCTAGCGTTGTTCATTCTAATTTCGTTAACGTTTTATGCCGTGAAAACTGGAAAATTATTTTGAGGAAGACAGGCTGCTGTCTTCTTTTTTTCTTAGACCAATTTAAATAACTAGGTCTTGCTGTATAGATTTATCATGCTGGTTCTTCATTAACTTTTTATAACAAAAAGACGCAGGGATCAGCTCCATGCGTCAATCGTCAACGTTTCTAACTCCTTCATTGCTTGAATCACCACTTCTGGGGTAATCGTTTCTTTCATAAAATGAATCATTTCATCCGGTGCACTAGCCCTTTCGGCAACCTGTTGGAAATCTTCCTCAGACAAACTCAAATCCATCGCTTTTAAATTTGTCGGCAAATTCAATTGATGATAAAAAGGCAGCAGCTGGCGAATTTCCGCCACTTTTTGCTCAATCATTAGTTGCACCAAAATACCGTAGGCCACTTTATTGCCGTGCAGCTGCTTGTGAGAATCCGGCAAAACAGTCAAGGCATCATGAATCGAATGGGCACCAGAAGTTCGGCCATATTCATCACCGAAGCCTCCCACCATCCCGGCTAGTAAAATATTGGTTTCCACAATATCGATGAAGGACGGGTTTAATTGCTGTTCCTTCATTGCCTGCAAGGCTGCGTCGCTTTCTGATAGTAAAATGTCGCGACATTTTCGCGCCGCGAACTCCGCCACTTGAATTTCAATCGGTTTAACAGCCAATTGCGAAATAATTGCATCTGATTCGTACCACTTTGCCAGTGTGTCACCAATTCCTGCAACCATCAGCTCATAAGGCGATTCCAGCAAGACCTGTGGATCGATCAAAACCAAATCCGTAGCCTTTGGAAAAATATCGTAACGCAGCATCACACCTTCATCGTCATAAACAACACTTAATGGAGTATAAGCTGCACACGTAGCCGCCAATGTCGGCAAGATAATAATTGGTAAGTTTAAACGATAAGCCGTCAGCTTAGTCAGGTCCGCCACTTTTCCACCGCCAACAGCGATTAAAACCTGTGTTTGCTCTTTTTCGGCAATTTCAGCATAGTGGGCCGCCGCATCATCGGTACATTTCCCACCATAATAATAGAAGGAAGTTTCACATTTAGTCAGTTCTGGGAAATAATTTTTAACGGCTTCCCAGGATTTATCCCCGTGAAAAATCATCGCTTTCTTTAAATTTCTGCGCTCCAGATGCTTTGGCAAATCTTGCCAAGCGTTTAGTTTCAATTCATATTCCTGTGGCGCGCCCCGTACAATTAGGTTTGATGTCATTTATCCATCTTCTTTCTTCAAGTTTTCATTTGTTTATTATATACACTTGTTCTACTAAAAGTCTAGGTACCAAAATACAGTACGCTATTTTTCTTTTTTATAGAGTGTTTTTCGCAAACAAATGGTTTTTATTGATAATATCCAGAAAAATATTTCTTGTTATTTACACTTCATGCTATAATAATAGATAGAAAAGGAGGCGTTAACATGAAAAAAATCGTATTAAGCTTTGTAATGGTAGCCGGATTTGCTTTAGGTGTTGCTAGCCCAATGCTGGCGGAAACATCTTCGTCAACAACAGAGTCAACAACAACAGAATCAACAACGGAATCAAGTACACCTGCTGAGGATCCAACTACTCCAGTATTACCTGAACCGGGTAATCCGATCTACAGAATGTACAATCCAAACTCAGGGGAGCATCTGTATACACCAAGTATGTTTGAAGCAAGAACATTATTCACACTTGGCTGGGATGACGAAGGAATGGCTTGGGTAGCACCTCAACAGGGAGAATCGATTCATCGTGTGTATAATCCAAATGCTGGTGACCACCACTATACGCTTGATGTAAATGAAAAAAATCATCTAGTGAGTGTTGGTTGGGACGATGATAAATTGTGGTTCCCATCAGCAAATAAAGAAGGTGTAGCAATTTACCGTTTATACAACCCTAACGCTGAAGCAGGAGCGCATCATTTCACTGCAAATGGCGCTGAAAGAGACATGTTAGTTAGCGTTGGTTGGAAATACGAAGGAATTGGCTTCTACGCTGAATCAGTTGAATAATTAAATTCCGGAGGAGGTCTTACTTTTAAAGTAGGCCTTCTCTTTTTTTCTGAATTCACAATTTATTGGATAATCTTAGACGAGTTATTTGCTGTCATGGTATAATATTTAGAAAAGGAGGCGTTTACATTGAAGAGATTATTTCTAGGATTTTTGATGATTGTTGGTCTTGGAGTGGGGCTATCCGCACCTGTGCAGGCAGCTGAGGAAATAGAAGTTGAAATACCTGTATTGGGTCAGTCAATTTATCGAATGTACAATCCAAATACAGGTGAACATCTTTATACGCCAAGTATGTTTGAACAAGCAACTTTATTTAACCTTGGATGGAAAGATGAAGGTACAGCATGGTTTGCGCCAAGAGAATATGTGGGAGCAGCAATTTACCGCGTATACAATCCAAATGCGGGCGATCATCACTTTACAACAGATGTAAATGAAATTGCCCATTTATTGGAAGTTGGTTGGCATGATGATCGTCTATCCTTCCCATCTGCAACGGATGAAGGTGTTCCAATTTATCGTTTATACAACCCAAATGCTAAAGTTGGTGCCCATCACTTTACTGCAAACGGGGCAGAAAGAGATATGTTGGTGAGTGTTGGTTGGCGGTATGAAGGAATCAGCTTCTATGCCGATTCTCTTAATTAAGAAGTAGTAATTCATGAGGGAAGCTTTATTGGAAAGTAAGGTTTCCATCATTCTTTGCAGGGGAATTGATACTGCTTTTATATCAATATAAGTTCAATAAGCTAAAAGGAGACGTTTACATTGAAGAAATTATTTCTAGGCTTTTTGATGGTTATCGGCTTTACTTTTTGTTTATCTATTCCGGCCAATGCGCAATGGGGAACTTTAGAAGGAGATCCAATTTGTCGGGTGTATAATCCAAATTCTGGTGAGCATCTCTATACACCAAGTCGCTTTGAATCTCGAACGTTAGAAACCCTTGGCTGGCAATATGAAGGAATCGCGTGGATGGCACCGAAACCAATCGTTGCCGAGGGGAATTACAATCATCACAACAAGTATGCAAGCGATCATATTTTTAGGTTCTATAATCCGAATGCTGGCGACCATCACTATACCATGAATCTTATTGAAGGTCGTATATTGTTGGAACAAGGATGGGAAGACGATCGTTTGACCTTCCCGTCTGCACACGCTGACAGATATCCAATTTACCGCTTGTACAATCCAAATGCAATCGCAGGAGCCCATCATTTCACAACAAATGCTGCTGAAAGAGATATGTTAGTGGGTGTTGGTTGGAAAGATGAAGGCATTGGATTTTATGCAATTGCACTAGAATAATGCTCAATTAATAGATAGAAAACTAGCAAGCTGCGAAGACCTAAATAGGGATTTCGCAGTTTTTCTTTCGTACTTTTTGATCAACAAAATCCCCATTGTCATCCTCACCTACATATGGTAGGATAAATCCATTGAATAAATGTATATTTATTCAATGGATTTCCTTTAAGAAATTATTATTATTCATTAAACAAGGAGTGGATAGGATGAAACAAAAAGCAGGAGTCTTCCTGGCGATACTGATGTTACTGGCAAGTATTTTTCCATTTGTATCAGCACAGGCAGAAGAAACAGATCCGATCTATGAGCGGATTCAGCAAAGTGGAGAGTTAGTAGTGGGCTTATCAGCTGACTACGGTCCTTACGAATTTCATGCGGAGGTAGACGGCAAGGATACGATCGTCGGTTTTGATGTTTCCATCGCTGAGAAGATCGCCGAAGATATGGGCGTGAAATTAAAAGTGGAAGAATTAGGTTTTGATGCGTTGTTAGGCGCTTTGAAGACCGGGAAGATCGACATGGTTATTTCGGGAATGTCAATTACTGAAGAACGACTGCAGGAAGTCGATTTTTCTGACCCCTATTACATTGTTCAGCAAAAAGTATTAGTCCGTAAAGATGATGCCGATAAATTTAGCTCGACGGCTGATTTTAACGGCGTTCCTGTCGGGGCACAAAAGCAAACGACCCAAGAAGAACTAGCGAAAACCGAAATGGCTGGTTCAGAGGTTACTTCGCTGCAAAAAGTTCCTGATCTGATTAACAACTTAATCAATCAAAAAATTGACGCTGTTGTGTTAGAAGAACCCATCGCTGAAGCCTATGTGCAGCAAAGTGACAATGTAGCAATCGCGCCAGTTGAATTTGAACAAGGGGAAAAGGTCACCGCAATTGCGATCTCGAAAAACACGCCGGTCTTAAAAGAGCATGTCAACGAATCAATTGCTGAGATCAATGACAACAATCTATTAGACGGTTATTTGTCGGATGCCAACGAATTAATGTTCCAAGAGGATCAATCCTTCTTCCAGAAATATTTGCCTTATTACGTTAGCGGTGCAAAATATACGATTTTGCTAGCTTTCGTGGGTGTGCTGTTCGGAATGATTGTCGGCAGTATTTTAGCCTTAATGAAACTAAGCAAGAACAAAATTTTGCGTTTCTTGTCAATTGCTTACATTGAATATGTACGGGGCACACCATTGCTGGTACAAATTTTCATCGTGTACTTCGGAACAGGTGTTTTAGGCCTAGATTTATCGAAGCTGCTGGCCGGTTGTATTGCAGTATCCTTAAACAGTGGCGCTTATGTGGCGGAAATTGTTCGAGCTGGGATCAATGCCGTGAACAAAGGCCAAACTGAAGCGGCTCGCTCGTTAGGGATGAACCAAAAAGAAGCCATGCGCTATATTGTTTTCCCGCAAGCAATTAAAAATATCCTGCCTGCTTTAGGCAACGAATTTGTGACAATTATTAAAGAATCTTCCGTAGTATCCGTCATCGGTGTATCGGAACTGATTTTCCAAACCGGTGTCGTACAAGGTGCCAGCTTTAAGCCCTTCTTGCCATACGTGATCGTCTCACTGATTTACTTTGTGATGACCTTCTGTATTTCACGCTTGTTAGGCTTAGCCGAAAGGAGACTAGGGGTTAATGATTAATGTAAAAAATCTCAGCAAAAGCTTTGGTGAAAATGAAGTCTTGAAATCTATCAACTTAACGGTAGAAGCCGGTGAAGTGGTAGTTATTATTGGTCCTTCCGGCAGCGGGAAAAGTACGATTTTGCGTTGCTTGAATTTATTAGAAACGCCAACTTCTGGCGAAATCAGCTTTGAAGGCCAAAATATTACCTCGCCAGATGTCAATATCGACCAGCTGCGGCAAAAAATGGGAATGGTGTTCCAAAACTTCAATCTGTTTCCTCATATGAGTGTGTTGGATAATTTGACCATCACACCAGTAAAAATTAAAAAAGAAGATCCCGAACAGGCGAAGCAAAACGCTTTGAAGCTGTTAGAACAAGTAGGACTAAAGGACAAAGCAACGGCTTATCCTTCCAGCTTATCTGGCGGCCAGCAGCAGCGGGTGGCGATCGCCCGTGCTTTGGCAATGAATCCAGACGTAATGCTGTTTGACGAACCGACTTCTGCTTTGGACCCGGAAATGGTGGGGGAAGTACTGAGTGTTATGCAAGATTTAGCCGAAAAAGGCATGACCATGGTGGTGGTTACCCACGAAATGGGCTTTGCCAAAGAAGTTGCTGATCGGGTAATTTTCATGGCTGATGGTGTAATCCAAGAAGAGGGTACACCTGAGGAAATCTTTGATCAGCCGAAAAATCTACGTACGCAAGACTTTTTGAACAAAGTACTATAGAAACAGGGAGGAACTCAGGATGGATCAAACCAAATTGGCCCAACGCTTTCAACAACCGGCGGAAAATCTGTTGATGCGCATTGCGGTTTTAGCGAAGGAAACAGAAAACATCATCGATTTGTCTATCGGTGATCCAGATATCATTACCCATCAATCAATCATTGATGCGGCGTTTCAGGATGTGACCAATGGGGCGACCAATTACACGGCCCCGGCGGGCAAAAAAGAATTTCTTGAAGCAATTGCTTCCTATTATAAGAAGAAATACGATCTGACTTTTGAAACGCAACAAATTCGGGCAACTGTGGGGGCCTTGCATGCGATGTATTTAGTCATGCAGGCTATCTTAGATCCCGGTGACGAAGTGATTATTCATGAACCTTTCTTTTCTCCTTACAAAGAACAAGTATTATTGTCTGGCGGTCAGCCGGTAATGGTGCCGACTTACGAGGAGAATCAGTTTCAATTGGATGTGAAGGATTTAAAGGCAGCCATTACCGACAAAACCAAAGCGATTATTATCAACTCACCCAATAATCCAACGGGTGCGGTTTTCTCAGCCGAAACCTTGAAGCAAATCGCTGAGGTGGCAATTGTCCATGATCTGTTCATTATTTCCGATGAGATTTACGAAGACTTTGCCTTCAAAGAAGAATTTGTCCCGATGGCGAAGTTCGCACCAGACCATACGGTTACCATCAGCGGACTTTCCAAAGGCTTCGCGATGACGGGTTGGCGAATTGGTTACATGATTGCGCCGACTTTTGTAAATGATATCGCCGGCTTAATCAATGAAAGTGTAACCTACTCTGCGCCCACCGTTTCTCAGCAGGCCGGAATTTATGCCTTGAATCATTATCAGGAAATTGTGCCGGACAACGTGGCGCTTTTCAAAGAGCGCTTGGATTATATTGAAGAACGAGTAGCGACTATTCCTTACCTGTCCTTAACGCCGGTGGCCGGCAGTATGTATGCCTTCATTAACATTAGCCAAAGCGGACTAGATTCGGTAACTTTTGTAGAAACGGTTCTGGAAAAAAGCGGGGTGCTTTTCGTTCCCGGCAAAGCTTTCGGTGAAACCGTAGGGGATGAGTACATTCGTCTGGCGGCTACCCAATCAAAAGAACTCTTGAAGGAAGCCTTCGACCGTTTAGAAAAACTAAGCTTCTAAAAAAACTCTTACAAACGTGCAAGGATTAAGAGGAAGTATCCTAAGAAACCCCTTAAACTAAAAGTATCAGAGAAATCTGGCAGGAGGTAAGAAAATGGAATGGTTGGATTGGTTTAACGATAGCATCGCTTATGTGGAGGAACAGTTAACCGGTGAAATTGAGATTGAAGAAGCTGCCAAACGGGCTAAGTGCTCCGCCTATCATTATCAGCGGATGTTTTCCTATATCGCTGGTGTGACGTTGGGAGAATATATTCGCCGACGCAGAATGAGCTTAGCGGGTGTGGATTTGCAGGCAGGACAAAAAGTGATTGATGTAGCAGCAAAATACGGCTATGAATCGCCGACTTCTTTTAATCGAGTATTCAAAACGGTTCATGGTATCACCCCTCAGGAAGCGAAAAAGGATGGGGCCAAACTAACCAGTTATCCCATGCTGACCTTCGCAATTACCGTTAAAGGGGTGCACGCAATGGAATATCAATTAATCGACAAAGAGGCGTTTCATGTGACAGGCCTGGGCTTAGAGCTTGGAGAAAACATGGAGGAAAATCAACAGAAAATTCCAATGTTTTGGAATGAAACAGCTGCTTCAGGCAAGCTGCAGAAGCTGTTGCCAATTATGGATGCAAATAGTCCAGGAGTTTTTGGTATCAGCCTGATGACCGAAGCGGTTCAGGAAAAGTGGGAATACATCATCGCAGTTGCTTCCGAAGAAGTACCAGCAGGTTTCCAACAGTACAAAATCCCAGCCGCTAAGTGGGCGGTTTTCGCCGGAACTGGTCCGATGCCTCATGCGATTCAAGATTTAGGCAAACAAATTTTCACCGAATGGCTGCCGACTTCCGGCTTTGAATACGCAGAACTTCCAGATATGGAAGTCTATCTGGATCAAAATCCGGCCGATGCCAAGTTTCAAATTTGGCTGCCAGTCAGAGCTAAAAGCGAATAAACCTTAAGAACCAACGACTGATCATTAGTCGTTGGTTCTTTCTTCTGAAAGGCAATATCGCTAAAAGCGGTAATCATGGTATAATGTGGTAACGAATTAGCGATATTTTCAACAGAATTAGCGTGTCAAAATGAGTTGAACAAATGATTTGTTTCACAATCTCTTGCTTTTTTCGATTTTCTGATCCTTTTTTTTAGGTTTCAAAAGAAAATTGAAAAAGTAAAATTTGTTATTTTTAGTGAGGAGGTCCGGCATGGCCCGAAAGAAAGACAGTCAAGTAACAAAGCAGGATTTAATGGACGCAGCATTGAAGAATTTTTACCAGATTGGCTTTGAAAATACGTCGTTGGATAAAATTTCCAGAGATGCTCATGTTAGTCGTGGCGCGGCCTATTGGCATTTTGCCAATAAGACTGAACTATTTTATCAGCTAGTACTGCAAATTTTGGAGAAAGTTCAAGCTGAAAAGCAGATTATTATGGAAGATGACGCCTTATCATTCAAGGAGAAGGTTGTTAAGGTCATTTTCGTCCCTTACAATAACTCGATGAACTTCAAATTCCTTCAGCAGTCCTTAAAAACGATTGAGCAGCATCAGGAATTCGAGGAATTACTGCAAGAAATTCGTGAGTCGAAACGTCGATTGTATCAATTTTTCTTAGAAGGATTGACGGCTGAAGGACTTAGCAAAGCGGATGCCGAAGCCTTAGCCAGCCTTTTTTATAACTACTTTGAAGGCATGTACGGCTCAGCTACTCCCCAAGAGGTTAAAGATAATTACACCCTCGAAACTATCCGCAAAAATGTTTCCTTTATATTTAACATGATATAACCAACCAAGTAACTTGTCTGAGGCAGCATATCAGACAAGTTACTTTTTTCACGATGTTGACAGCGCTTCCATTTGTGTTTATGATGAGATTGTAAGAAACATACATCGATGTATGTTTAAAAAAAGAAAGGAGTTTTAAGGGCTATGACAATTGAAGAAATGGTAAAAAATGCACGTGCGGCAATGGAGGAAATCAGCGATTACGATCAAGCACAAACAGACAAAATGCTCTATGTGATCTCTAAGGCAGTTTTCGATCAAGCAGAACCTTTAGCAAAGTTGGCCATCGAAGAAACGCGTTTGGGACGTTTGGATCATAAGATCGGTAAAAATCAAGGGATGGCTACCAACATTTTCGGCGCATTGAAGAATAAACCATCTGTAGGCGTGTTACGTGAAATTCCAGAAGAAGGACTCATTGAAATTGGACATCCGGTAGGGGTTATCGGTTCAGTAACACCGACAACTAATCCAACCATTACTCCATTAGGAAATGGTTTAATGGCATTAAAAGGCAAAAATGCCATGATTGTGTCACCACACCCTCGTTCAAAGAAAACAACCAAAGAAACAATCGAGTTAATGCGTGAAGCCTTAGTCAGCATTGGCGCTCCAAGAGATTTATTACAAGTAATTGAAGAACCAAGTATTGAACTATCACAGGAATTAATGAAAGCTGTTGATTTAATCGTTGCTACAGGCGGACCGGGCTTAGTTAAATCAGCTTATTCAAGCGGTCATCCAGCATACGGCGTAGGACCTGGGAACGTGCAAGCTATCTTGGATCGTGATTTCGACGTAGAAGTAGCCGCAGAATTAACTGTAATCGGGCGTTCCTTCGATAACGGAATTGTATGCGCTTGCCAACAAAGCTTGATCTACCCAAGTGAAAAAGAAGCAGAAGTCTTCAAAGCTTTGGAAGGCAAACAAGCGGCTGTCATCACTGATGAAGGGGACTTAGACAAATTAAGAAAAACAATCTTCCCTGAAGGTCGGGCAAATCCAGATATGATCGGTCAAGATCCTGATGTGATTGCCAAAGAAGCAGGCATTTCGATTCCAGAGGGCTCACAAATTATTGCGGTTCGGGTAGACAAAGTGGGCGCAGCAGAACTGTTCTGTAAAGAAAAAATGCTGCCAGTTTTAGCTTTGAAGAGCTACGAAGATTTTGAAGAAGCGGTAGATTACGCAAAAGAAAACCTACTATTAGAAGGTGCTGGACACTCAGCTGGCGTATTCACTCATACAAAAGAGCATATGGTTTATGCCGGTGAAGAATTACCAGTCAGCCGGGTAGTCATCAACCAGCCAACGATTGATGCCGGCGGTTCACCAGCCAACGGTCTAAGTCCAACGGTTTCATTAGGTTGCGGTTCATGGGGCAACAACATCATTTCTGAAAACTTAAATTACAAACATTTAATTAACACTTCTCGCGTTGCGATGCCAGTAGAACCAGAAGACACTGGCTCTCCATGGGATTAAGGTGAGACTAATGAAAAAATTTGATGACTTATTGGCCAATTTTTCCAGTAATAAAAAAATCCGCATCGGGGTCGTAAACGCCAGCGATGAGGTAACTATTCAGTCGGTTTTTAATCCCAAGGTAAAAGAGTATTTGGAACCCGTTTTGATCGGGCCGGAAGCAGTTATCGCAGATATCCTAGCTAAGCTAGGATACTCTGCGACGATTGTGGATGCTGATGGGGAAGACGCCTGTGCTGAAAAAGGGGTAGAACTGGTTAAAGAAGGCAAGATTGACTTTCTAATGAAGGGACACATTCAAACGCGGCCATTCTTGAAGGCGATCGTAAACAAAGAAAACGGAATAGCCAAAAGCGGTTTATTGAGTCACGTGGCTTTAAATGAAATTCCCGCTTACCACAAATTATTGTTAACCACAGATGGCGGGATGGTCTTAGCCCCCAGCAAAGCCGAGAAAAAAATTCTAATTGAACATGGAATTCAAGTGATGAACAAAATCGGGGTGGCAAAACCAAAAGTTGGCTTATTGGCAGCTGCTGAAAATGTTAATCCGAAGGTGCCTGCTACGATTGAAGCCCAAGAAATTATGGAAGAAATCCAAAAAGAAGCACCGGAATCCTGCTTCATTGACGGCCCGATTTCATTGGACTTGTCTTTAAGTAAAGAAGTTGCAGCAATTAAACACTACGAAAGTCCAGTAGCCGGCGATGCCGACATCGTTGTGGGACCAGACATTACCACGATGAATGTATTAGGCAAGAGCTTAACGATTTTGGCTGGTGCCAAGATGGCAGGAATAATTATGGGTGCTCAGGTGCCGATTGTTATGACCTCGCGGGGGTCAACTGAAGAAGAAAAGGCGTACTCAATCTTAGTCGCCATGTATTGCAGTAAGGAGTGAGTCCATGAAAATTTTAGCGATTAATCCAGGCTCAACCTCTACCAAAGTATCCTACTATGTCGATGGAGAAATCATTGAGGAACAAAGTATTTCCCATACCGCTGAAGAGCTGAAAGACTTTCAGCGGCCGATTGATCAGATTGATTTTCGGCGAGACATTCTATTAAGCTTCATGGAAGAACATGGGATTGATCCCAAAGAATTGGATGCAGTGGTGGGTCGCGGCGGCATTTTACCGCCAGTTGCGGCTGGAGCCTTTGAAGTAAATGATGAAATGATCCACTATCTGAAACACGTCACCAAAGTAGAACACCCTTCGAATTTAGGAGCGGTCCTAGCCGATGAAATTAAGCGGCAAGGCAACGAGAAAACACTGGCTCTGATTTATGATCCAGTTTCCGTGGATCAATTCGAAGATGTAGCCAGAGTCTCAGGACTAAAAGGAATTGAACGCAAAAGCATCGGCCATGCATTAAACATGCGGGCAGTTGCCATGAAGGTAGCTCGTGAAGAAGGTCTCAACTACAACGACGCCACCTTAATTGTTGCGCACTTAGGCGGGGGAAATTCCATTAGTATTCACCACAAAGGCAAAATGGTTGATTCAATTTCCGATGATGAAGGACCTTTTTCAACCGAACGAACCGGCGGCTTGCCTTTGAAGTATGTAATTGCTTTGTGCTACGAAAATAGCGAAAAAGAAATGATGCGTCTGTACAAACGGGAAGGCGGCTTAAAGTCTTACGCCGGCACCAGCGACGCACGGGAGATTGAAGCACGAATTGATGGTGGAGATGAAGAACTAAAAGTTGTCTATGATGCTTTTATTTATCAAATTGCCAAAGGAATCGGCGGCTTGGCAACTGTCGCAAACGGGCAAGTGGATCGGATTGTGTTAACCGGTGGGGTTGCTCATTCCAAACGAGTGGTCAGCGGATTGACTGAACGGGTCGGCTTTATCGCACCAGTGGTTATCGAAGCCGGCGAACACGAAATGATTGCCTTATCCAAAGGTGCCGAACGGGTGGTATTAGGCCAAGAAACAGCTCAAAAATTTCAATACAAATAACGAGAGGAGCACAACTCAATGAAAATCAAAGCAGCGTTAGTAAAAGAAAAAGGTGCACCATATGAGATTACCGATGTAGAATTAGCCGATGTTGGGGCAAAGGATGTCTTAGTTAAAATCGTCGCTTCCGGTCTTTGCCGGTCTGACTACGGGGAAAGAAACGGAAACAGTTTAGAGTTTCCTAACGTATTAGGGCATGAAGGCTCAGGAATTGTCGAAAAAGTCGGTGATGCAGTAACGTCTGTGGAAGTCGGCGATCATGTTATCTTATCCTATGCTTATTGCGGCGAATGTAAACATTGTGCAGAAGGTCACCCATCATCCTGTGACCGCTGGTTTGCTGTGAATAATATTGGGAAAAATCCACGGGGAGAATATGTTCTTCATACCGAAAACGGCGAAGAAGTAAACAACTTCTTTAACCAATCTTCCTTCTCAACTTACAGCTTGACGGACGAATCCAACATTGTAAAAGTGACTAAAGATGTAGATTTGCGTTTAGTAGGACCTTTAGGCTGTGGATTGGGAACTGGTAGTGGTGCGATTCTCAGCGTATTGAAACCTGAAGTGGGTCAAAGCATTGCGATTTTCGGAACTGGTGCAGTAGGTTTTGCGGCGGTTATGGCAGCGAAAATTGCCGGCTGCTATCCAATTATTGCGATGGACATTAATGATGAGCGGTTGGAAAAAGCTAAAGAGTTAGGTGCCAGCCATATCTTTAATAGTAAAGAAGCCAGCGGCCAAGACTTTGTCATGGAAGTAACCAACGGTGCTGGAGTGGATTATGTCATTGACACAACTGGTGTACCGCCAATTATGACGCAAGCGATGCACTCGTTAACAAATTCAGGTACCTTTGTTCCATTAGCGGTAACGAAAAATAATTTTGAAGTGAATACTTTCTTTGATCTAGTGTTCGGCAACAAGAAAATCCGCGGCGTCTTAATTGGCGACACGATTGCGAAATTCCATTTGCCAAACTTGATCGAATTCTACAAACGTGGCGAGTTTCCGTTTGATCAATTTGTGAAATACTATGACTTTGAGGATATTAACCAAGCCGAAGCGGATTCTGTTAGCGGTGAGGTCATTAAAGCAGTGGTGGTTATGGACAAATCTTATCAACCGCCAAGCTAAGAGGAGGGCACATTAATGAAAAAAGGCGACGTCATTTGGGCCTTGCTGTTCTTGGTTGCATTGGCATTGTTTTTAGTACCGAGCTCAAGAGAGGTCATCTTAAGCTTTAGCAATGCCCATCATTACATTAGCGGCTTTATCAAGTTCGCGATTTTGGCTACGATGGGTGATGTGATGGGCAAGCGAATCGTTTCAGGGGATTATCAACTATCTTCTAGAGTATTGGTGACTTCTGTGGTCTGGGGGATCATCGGCTGTATGGTTACCTTAGTATTTCCTGTCTTCATGGGTGGAGCAGGACAAGCGCAAGAAGGAAGTCTATTACCGTTTTACGGTGTACCAGTAGCGCAGGCGATTTTTGGAAGTAGTATCATGAACCTAACATTTGCTCCGGCAATGAACACCTTCCATCGCTTGGCAGATTTGTGGATTGAGAGTAAGTACAACAATGAGAAGGTTTCCTTCAAAGGTTTGGTCAACAAGATTGACTGGGGCACCTTTGTTACCTTCAACTGGTTGAAAGTCGGGATCTTATTCTGGATTCCGGTTCACTCCATCGTCTTCTTATTGCCAGAAGATATTCGTGTTGCAGTAGCAGCTTTCAGTTCGATTGCTTTAGGAATTATCCTTTCCTTTGCAGCGAAAAAAGGCAGCGAACCTGCGCAAATCACGGAGGAGGAAGAACTGGTGTAAAAGCAGCTTCTGGAGAAAGTGGCTTAAATAGTTAGAAAAGACGAGCACATCGCGGGATGTGCTCGTTTTCGCGGTGTTTTCAGGCCTTTCTAGAATATTTGTCAGAAAATTTCAGCAATTCTCTTTACATTCTAATGTGAATGTGGGAATATATGAGGTAAATTAAAATTAAATGATAAACGAGGAAGGGTGAGAAAGATGAACGGTGTCGTGATTTTGTTAGTTGGAATTATTTGTTTTATCGCCGCTTATGTTGGGTATTCTAAGTGGCTGGAGAAAAAATGGGGGATCGATCCCAAAGCGCTCACACCGGCAGTTCGATTAGAAGATGGTGAGGATTATGTACCAGAACCAGCTTTTGTAGTGTTCAGTCATCAATTTTCTTCGATTACGGGAGCAGGTCCGGTAACGGGTCCCATTATCGCAGCCATGTTTGGCTGGGTGCCGGCTTTCTTATGGATATTATTTGGCGGAATTTTCTTTGGAGCGGTTCATGACTTTGGGGCACTTTATGCCTCTGTTAAAAATGACGGTAAATCAATCGGCCTGATTATTGAGAAATACATCGGCAAAATGGGTAAAAAATTATTCCTGCTGTTTTGCTGGTTGTTTGCTTTATTGGTAATCGCGGCTTTCGGTGATATCGTTGCTACTACCTTTAACGGCTTTACTCCAGATGTGGCGGAATCAGTTAATACCGCAAATGCTTCAGCGGCTTCTATCTCTATGTTGTTTATCGTAGCTGCGATTTTAGTCGGCTTTGTCATGAAAAAAGTCCATATGAAGGGTGCAGTGATGCACATCTTTGGGATTGCTGTATTGCTGGGAACTTTGGCATTAGGGATCGCTTTTCCAATTTTTGCTGATAAACAAACTTGGTTGTTGATCGTGTTTGCTTACTTGTTCTTGGCTTCGGTTATGCCAATGTGGCTGTTGATGGCGCCGCGGGATTTCTTGAGCACTTATATGTTATTAGGGATGATTATCGCCGCCGTGTTAGGTTTGTTGGTGGAACATCCAGCGATGGATTTGAACGCCTTTAACGGCTTTGCGGTAGTGGATGCCACTGGCAGTGTGAAATATTTGTTCCCAATTTTGTTCATTACTGTAGCGTGTGGTGCGGTTTCTGGTTTCCACAGTTTGGTATCTTCGGGTACGTCTTCTAAACAAGTACGGAACGAAAAAGATATGCGCCCAATTAGTTTTGGTGCCATGATGTGTGAATGTGTCTTGGCAGTTGTCGCTTTAGTCGTTGCGGGTGCTGTGGCGCAAAACGGTCAATTGCCGCAAGGAACGCCATTCCAAATTTTCTCCAGCTCAGTCGCTGGTTTCTTGACGAACTTTGGTTTGCCAGTTCATGTAGCGCAATGCTTCATGACTATGTGTGTATCGGCGTTGGCGTTGACATCTCTTGACTCAGTGGCTCGGATCGGTCGGATGTCTTTACAGGAGTTCTTTTTCGAAGAAGGGGAACAAACTGGAATCGCCAAATTGTTGACCAACAAATATGTGGCAACTGTGATTACTTTAGCAGCAGGTTATGTGTTGTCACTTGGCGGCTACAACAGTGTTTGGCCATTATTCGGTTCGGCCAACCAATTGTTAGCAGCAATGGTAATGATTGCCGTAGCAGTATACATGAAAACCTCGAAAAAATCGGGCGTGATGTTCTACATTCCAATGGGGATCATGCTGGCAGTTACCTTCACGGCGCTTGGCATGTCAATTTACGGATTAGTCACTAAACTAATGAGTGCAACCCAATTCTTAGTGACCATTCCAGCAACACCAGCAGTCGGACAGTTTGTCTTCTTGTCAGACGGTCTGCAATTAGTCTTTGCCTTCTTGTTATTAGGATTGGGAATTATGGTCGCAACAAAATGCTTGCAGGCCCTGTTCCAGACCGGTGAAAAACCGAAAGAAAAAGTTGTGGTAGAATAAATTTAGAAATCGTCTTGGAAAATTGCCGAATGGGTAGCTTTCAAGGCGATTTTTCAGTAATTTGATGAATCGTCAAGTTTTTAAAGGGATAATTGTCAGTCCCTTATTTTTCACGTATAGTAGAGTAAGAGGAGTGAATAAAAGTGATTGAAATAATAGATGTAACGAAAATGTACGGCAAGACCGCCGCTTTAAAGGATTTAACGTTAACCATTAAGGGCGGCGAAATATTTGGCTTCTTAGGACACAATGGTGCCGGGAAATCTACCACCATCAAAAGTCTAGTCAGCATTATCGAGCCAACTAAGGGCACGATTAGTTTTGATGGGATGGATTTGCAGGAGCATCGTTTAGCGATTAAGAAAAAAATTGCTTATGTGCCGGATACACCGGATTTATTTTTACAATTAACTGCCAATGAATATTGGGATTTAATCCGAGCAGCTTACGAATTGAACGGCGAAGATGCTCGTTTGCAGGAATTAATCGGCTTGTTCGATATGCAAAGCCATGTGGATGAAACCTTAGAAAGTTTTTCTCATGGGATGCGGCAAAAGGCGATTATTATCGGAGCGCTGCTGCCAGATCCGGATATTTGGATTTTGGATGAACCCTTGCAAGGCCTTGATCCCCAAGCTGCCTTTGACTTGAAAGAAATGATGAAGCAGCATGCTGCTAAGGGCAAAACAGTCATTTTCTCCACCCATGTCTTAGATACGGCCCAACAGCTGTGTGACGATTTGGCGATCTTGAAGAAAGGTGAACTGATTTACAACGGTTCAGTGGATGCGTTACTGGAACATTATCCAAATGAATCCTTGGAAAGTGTCTACTTGAAAATGGCCGGCCGCCAAGCGCAAGAACAGGAGGAAGAGGCATGAAGCTCCAGCAAATAAAGGCGTTGATCAAAACCAATGTCTTGTGTGTGAATCCTTCCGCCACCAACCAATCTCGAAAAAAAGGAAAAACCGGCGCCAAGTTGATTCGCAGTATTTTCAGCTCGTATATTCTTTCTGGTATCCTTTTTCTAGTCATCTATGTCGGCATTATGTTTATGATCGATTTCTCCAAATATCCTGGATACTTTACCTATTATATGGCGTTGTTTGGACTGATCGGATTATCGCAAGCGATGTCGTCGATTTTCAATGTCTTTTTTGAAAGTCGGGATTTGGAAAATTACTTGTCGCTGCCGTTTCGGCAAGGGGAAGTTTTTCTAGCGAAATTTTTAGTAGTGGGCATTACGATTGTGCCGTTTCTGCTGCCGCTAATGGTGGTCTTCTTCTTAGCCGCTTGGCGTGGCGGACAGATGATCGTACTTGCGGTTCTCAGTGCTTTTATTCTGTTTGTGGTGTTTGTGTTGCTGCTGTTTGGTTTGTGTAGTTTGTTCATTTTTGGCTTAACCCAAACAAAGCTGTTTGCTAGACATAAAAAAGCTTTTACTACCGGAATGCTGGTGCTTTCGATGGTCATCTCCATCGGTGGGATTTTGATTATTAATTCTGCTCAGAACCAGGTAAGTTACAGTAATGAATTTGTCGACAAGGCTGCATTGGCACCTTTTATGCCTTTCTTTTATGCGGTAACCGCACCATTTTCGGCCTCAGGCTTGATGAGTATTGCCGGATTACTGGCAGCTTTAGGGATTATATTTGTGATTTTACGAAAGAACATCGTGCCGAAGCTGTATAAATCGGTTAGCAGTGCACCAACCCAGAGTAAAAATAAGTCGCGTAAACGCAAGGAAAATCAAAACTTAGTACAGCTGATGCGAAGCTACAATATGCAGCTAATCAAAAATCCTAACTTGGTGATGCAGATGCTGTCGTCTTCCTTGATTATGCCGGTTGTGTTTTTCATTACCTTTATGACTACTGGCGATTTTTCCTTTTCAGGAATCTCGCTGCGGTTCTTCGGCGTATTTTTCGTCGCCGGGATTTTCATAGCTGGCATGACGATCAATCAGACGTCCTTTGTCAGCTCAATTATTTCTTTGGATCGAGAAAATTTTTCCTTTATTCGTTCTCTGCCGTTGTCTTTTAAAAGCTATATGCGGATTAAATTTTGGTTTGCCTGTTCGGTTCAGATTATTATTACCGGCGGAGTAGGGCTGTTGGGAGGATTAATTTTCCGTCTGCCATTCTTATTACTGCTGTCAATGATGGCGGGAATTGTTTTAGGAACGATTCTAATCTCGCTGCATTTCTTTATACGGGATTACCAGCTGTTGAATCTGACATGGAACAACATCAGCGAACTGTTCACGCGGGGAAGCGGCAATTTTGCTTTAGTTTTTTGGATGTTTGGCGTGATGATTATAGGGGGTATTTTGGTTGCTGCCTACACTGTGGCTGTGGCGATACAGCTTATCAATCCATGGCTGTTAAATGGTGCAGTGTTCTTAGTGATTGCTGTAATTGCTGTTCTGTTTTTGAAAAATAAACAGACGTATTTTTGGAATAAGCTAATGGATTAACAATCGAAGCCGCTAACAGGGGAGAAGGATTCCTGTTAGCGGCTTTTTATTTTTCACTCCGGAGTTTCTTCGGCTTTATACATCAACAATACCGCGATCATTAATCGCATCCTTACTTCTGGATCATCCAAGGAAATTCCCAAAATCTGCTCAATTTTTTTCAAACGATAAATGACTGTGTTGCGATGAATAAAGAGAGCAGCGGCGACTTTATTGATGGCCCGTGAATAGTAAAAATATTGATACAAGGTCTCAATCAATTCTTGGCTTTCCACTTGATTTTCCAAAGTCATCAGCCCGTGCAAATTGTTTTCAATGTAGCTGATTTGATCGCTGGTGGGAATTAGCTGTAATAATTCGGAAACGATTTTTGGTCGATATTCAATCAGCTGTCCGTATTTAGGATTTTCGGCCAATGAAAGAGCGTCGCTGGCTTCTTTGTACAATGTTGCTAGCTGAGTCAAAGGCGAACTGCTATGGGAATAGCCAATGATAAAAACGTACTTTCCGGCAAAACGTTCAGTTAGAAATTCTAAGAGCTGCTCCAGAACGCTGCGGTTCGCTGCTGCTGTTGGGAGAAATAACACCAACTCCTGACCGTCGATAAACAGTTGTGCAAGGGTATTGCGCTCATCAAAAAACCATTTAATGTAATCGTGGACAAAACGGATCGTCTTGTAGTTGATCAAATGGGCGGTTCCTTCAGTGTTGATGGAAATAATAGCACATTTGTGTTCACTTTCCGTATCAATTTCCTGCAACGCCAACTGATCTGCAGAAGCTGCTGCCTCGGTTTTTCCCGAAATAATAGAAGTAAACAAGTCATTTTTGATTTGTCGTTTCGTTTCTTGATTAATTAGGGCTCGCAATGTGGAGAAGCCTAATAGGTTAACGATTTGCTGGATTAATAATTTGGTTTCAAAGTCCTCCTCTTTTTCGTTTAAAATGCCTAAAAATTGACCTTCCGATCGGAAATTGGTGCTGATTGGAAACAGTTGAATTGAGTATTGTGAATAAGTGTCTGCTAATGGATGAGTGAGATCAAGTAAATGTTCCGGCATACCTAGTCGAAGAGCCTGCTCAATTTCTCCTGCATGATGGCGAATCCCGCTGCTGCAATAAATAATCTCGTAATGAGAATTAATGATGAACAGATCCTTTTTTAGCCGATCCGCGATTTTTTCCAAGAAAAGCTCAGTATCTTCTTTTTCTAAAATCAAATTGGACAATTCATTGGTGGTCTCGATCACTCGCTTCAGTTGATCCGATTGGGAGTTTAACAAGCGATGCAGCAAATCCCGTACAACGACAGATAACCCAACATCTTTAGGCAGCAGCAAAATCGGAAACTGCAGCTGATCAGCCACCGCGATTACTTCTGCTGGAATCGTTGAAAAGTAACGTTGATCCTTAATACCGATAGCGGCACATTTTCGCTGATGCATTTCTTTGATTACTTCTATCAGGCTTGGGATATCCTGGGCAAAATGAAATCCAGTGGTCACCAAAAGTTGTCCTTCAACTAAAAAATCGATAATGTCTGGCGCCTCCATCATACCAACAGTAGTAACTTCTCTCGTCAAGTCCGCCTGCTGATTGGCAACTTGGATATATTGCGCTTTATATACCTTTGTTTTCGGATACCCGTGACTTCAGTCAGGGGAGGAGAAAATAATCGGCTTGGCCGAAAATCTCCTCTTTTCAAAAAAAAAAAACACAGAACAAACGTTCGTATTTTTATATACTTTTCTCTCTCATTGCTTTATAATTAAAGGTGAGAGGCGGTGAAACAATTGAATGTACTCACAGCGAAAATCCAACTTTACGTACCCGATGAAAAAGACCAAGTAAACTTAATGCAAACCATGACAGCCTATCAGAATGCGTGCAACTGGTTATCCCAGCAGGTGTTTCAATCGAAAGTGTTAAAACAGTTCCTTTTGAATGAACTTTATTATCGAAAATTGCGTGAATGCTTTGGTTTGAAGGCTCAGATGACTCAATCCGTCATGAAGACCGTGATTGCCAAGTATAAAACGTGCAAATCAAACGGGCACGCTTGGACTCAAATTGAGTTTAAGCAGCCGCAATATGACTTAGTTTGGAACCGAGATTATTCACTGAAAGAGTCGTGGTTTTCTGTAAATACCCTAAGTGGTCGCTTGAAGCTCTGCTTTGAAAAGAAAGGAATGCGGCGTTTCTTTGACGGTACTTGGAAATTCGGTACGGCAAAGCTAGTACACAAATTCAATAAGTGGTTCTTGCATATTTCTATGTCAAAGGAGAACCAACTTCCAGAATTAGCAGAAACAACTCAAGTAGTTGGCATTGATCTTGGGATTAACTTCTTAGCCACTACTTATGACAGCGACGGCAAGACGAACTTTTTCAATGGCCGTGAAGTCAAGCATCATCGCGGAAAAGCCAAGGCTCTCCGCAAACAATTGCAGCAACGAAAAACACCAAGCAGTCGCAAGAAGATCAAAACCATCGGCTCACGAGAAAACCGTTATGTTACAGATATAAACCATCAAGTAACGAAGGCACTCGTAGAGAACTATCCGAAAGGCACCCTTTTTGTTCTTGAAGATTTATCTGGTGTGCGGCAAACTACAGAGAAAGTACGAGTGAAGCATCGATACGTGACAGTAAGTTGGGCATTCTATCAATTCCGGAAATTTCTAGAATACAAAGCTGCTTTGAACGGACAACAAGTAGTTGTTGTATCACCGAAGTACACTTCTCAGACCTGCCCGAAGTGCGGGCATGTTAATAAAGGGAATCGTGATAAGCAACGTCACCATTTCTGCTGCAAAAAATGTCGGTACCAAAGCAACGATGATCGCATCGGTGCCATGAATCTGTTTAGAAAAGGTGTTAACCTGATCGAAACAGATGTTCAAGGGGCATGACCTCTTGAGCAGGGGCGAAGTCAACCGTCCTAATATTCCATCACTTTAAGGTAGGAGTATTGAGGTAATCAGTATGTTTACACTACCGGATAGGAATAAGTCTAAAAGGTGTTTAGAGAACTAAACACACTCACTTTTAGTGAGAGACAAGCTCGTGACTTTAGTCGTGAGTTGTTGACAGGCGCTTAATAATTGATTGAGTTTCAAAGGGCACATCCTCTCCTGTAAAACTATAAATGATTAGAGATATATTAGCAGAAAATGGGGAAGACGGCTATTCTAATTTGATGATTCGAAGAAAAATTAGAGAGAGGAATAGAGGTATTAATAGCCGCCGTTTCTTAATCGCTTGTGTGTCGCTCGAAATAAAAAGAGGTTGACGCCGACGTCAACCTCTTTTCTTTATCCTTCTGGATGTTCAAAATACTTAATGGCGTGTTTAAAGACACTGATGACGCGTTTGTCGCTTAATTCGATATCCATCCGTTTAGGGTGAACGGCGATTAAGGTTCCTTCAACGACTTCACCGTCCATAAACGTAACGATGACTGGTTTTGGTAATCCTAGTTTTTCTGGATCATGTGCGTGTTCCATATTTCCGACTGGTTTTTCTGGCATAGCTGATCAATCCTTTCAATTTATAATTACCTCTATATATAGTGATAATACGAAAGCAGAAAAGATTCAACTAATGTGCTTGGGCTTGTGGGGAAAATATCTGGGAAATCGGAAAATTCTACGCAGCCTGTCAGACTTCTAGTATAATAGAAGGAAATGAAAAATCTCGGGGGATTTTGGCTACTACTTTTTAACAGTTAGAGGAGAATATGAATGAAAGCGATCATTTCAGGTAGTATAGCATTTCAAACAGAATACCAAGAGTTGATCCAAAAGTTTGAACAAGCGGGGATTCAGGTAATTGATTATCCGAGATTGGGCGATGATCTGGATCAAGAGTATCCGATGCTGTTGAAAGAATTCTTTCGACACATTGAAGAGGCGGATATTTTTCTACTATATAATAAGAAGAAAAAGGGGATAGCCGGATATATCGGTCCTTCAGGATTTTCCGAGCTGACTTATGCACTGATGCAAAATCTGATCCATGGGAAAAACATTCGTATTTTTTTATGGGAAGAACCGTCGCCGGAAAACAGTTGTTACGAGGAAGTCAGCCGCTGGATTGATAATCAATGGGTGGAGTTCTATTCAAAGTCCATTCTTCAGGAAAACAACAATTAAAAATAGACTATATAATAGAAGAAAAAGGGAGTAAGCAAATGACAAAATTGTTTTTGGTGGAAGATGATCCGACGATTGTGAAGGTGGTGCAGGAACATTTGCAGCAGTGGGGCTATGAATGTTTGGCGCCGAAGGATTTTCAGGCAGTGGATCAGGAGGTGCGAAAGGAAGCACCGGATTTAGTGATTATGGATATTTCGCTGCCATTTTTTAACGGCTTTCATTGGTGTCAGGAGATTCGCAAATTTTCGGAGGTGCCGATTATTTTCTTATCGTCAGCGGAGGATAAAATGAATCAGATCATGGCGATGTCGATGGGGGCAGATGATTTCATGGCGAAGCCCTTTGATCTGTCTTTATTAGTGGCGAAAATTCAAGCCCTGTTACGGCGCAGCTACCAATATGGCAATCAGGAAACTGTTTATCCGTTGAAGAATTTCCAGTTTTATCCGACAGAGAACTTTTTGAAAAATGAGCTGACCAGTGTACCAATCTCTCCCAATGAATCGCGAATCTTGCAATTATTGTGTCAAAATCGGGGGCAAATTGTGGCGCGGGAACAAATCATTGAGTTGTTGTGGCAAAATGACGAGTTTATTGATAATAATACCTTGGCTGTGAATATCACACGTTTACGTAAAAAATTGGCGGCAGCCGGGTTAACGGACATCATTCAAACGGTGAAAAATAAAGGATACTTAATTGAGGAGTAGGCTATGCTAAAACTAGTGGGTTCGTTTATTTATGAGCGTCGAGTGCTTTACTTGTTGTATCTGCTAATTATCGGGTTGAGTGGCTTTACTTTTTATTTGCATACTTTTTCCTGGGAACCGTTTTTGGATCAAGCCTTGTTTACCGGATTTGTGATGGTGTTGTATAGTATCATTGCTTTCTATCGATACGTTCGCAAGCAGAAAAGTTTGAAGCTGCTAGTGGATAACGTGGTGCAGGCGGAAACGCCGGTGATTTTTCCTAAAGCTGAAACCCAGGAAGAACGCTATTATCAGGAAATGGTTCGCCAACTGTTAGCGGAAACCAATCAGGAACGAATTAAGGGCCAGCAGGACAAGCAAGAAGTCTATGATGATTTCGGCTTGTGGATGCACCAAATCAAAACCCCGGTAGCAGCAATGGATTTATTGATCCAATCTGGCGAGGCTCATCCGCAAGAAATGAAAGCTGAGCTGTTTAAGGTGAACGAGTATTTGCAGCTGATGCTGAATTATTTGCGGCAGAATTTAGATAACCAGGATTTGATGATTCAGGAATTATCCGTGGATGCAGTCGTGAAGGAGGTATTGCGGAAGTATGCTTTTTTCTTCTCGCAAAAAAATCTGCAGCTGGAATTAAAGCAGCTGGAGGGGACGGTACTATCGGATAAGAAATGGCTGATCTTTATTTTGGAGCAGGTCTTGTTTAATGCGATTAAGTACACCTCGGATGGGAAAATCACGATAGCATTTTACGGTCAGCAGTTGGATATTCAAGATACCGGCATCGGCATTCGTGCGGAGGATTTGCCGCGGGTGTTTGAAAAAGGTTATACCGGCTACAATGGTCGGGAGCAGCAACGGGCTAGTGGCTTAGGTTTGTATCTTAGCCGCAAAGTTGCCGATAAGATTGGCAGCCGTCTGGCGATTGAATCGAAAATTGGCGAAGGTACGACGGTTTCTATTTTCTTTCCTAAGAAGCGGCCGATGGAGTAAACCCAAACTTTCAGAACTGTAAGTTTGGGTTTCTTTTTGTAAGTAGCTCTGGGTCGTCTTCGGGCATATGATATAGGAGAGGGGGAGATAGACATGAGCGAATTATTATATGTAAAAGATGTACGGAAGGTTTATCAAAGTCAGATGAACGGTTTGGCGGTGGAGGCCCTGCGTTCGATTAATTTTAGTGTCGATGCCGGAGAGTATGTAGCGATTATGGGAGAATCCGGTTCAGGAAAAAGCACACTGCTGAATTTAGTGGCGACCTTAGACAAACCAACTGCCGGAACCATGATGTTAAACGATATGGATTTAACCAAAATTCCCGAAAAACATGCGGCGGCCTTCAGACGGGATCACTTGGGCTTTGTTTTCCAAGATTTTAATTTGTTAGATACCTTTTCAGTGAAAGACAATATCTTATTGCCACTAGTATTATCGCAGGTGAAAGTAAAAGACTTGGAAAGTCGGCTGACACCAGTTGCCAAATCGCTGGGCATTTATCCGCTATTGGAAAAATATCCTTACGAGCTTTCTGGCGGACAAAAACAGCGGGTCGCGGTGGCACGGGCGATTATTACCGAACCGGAATTGCTGCTGGCGGATGAACCCACTGGCGCACTGGATTCCAAAACCTCTGATCAATTGATGGGGATTTTCCAACAGATCAACCAAAACGGGCAAACGATTTTGATGGTTACCCATAGTTCGATTGCCGCCAGTCATGCGGATCGGGTGCTTTTCATTAAGGACGGGCAGGTTTTTCATCAGCTGTATCGTGGACAAAAGGCCAACTTCCAATTTCTTGAGACCATCAATGAAACAATGACGGCCTTATTGTCAAAGGAGGGGTAGTATGTTTTACATAAAATTAGCCCTCAACAACTTACGGAAAAATCAGCGGGCTTACCTGCCGTTTTTAATCTCCATGATTTTCTTGGTAGTGGTGACCACTATGACCCAAGTCATCGTCAACAATCCTGGAATGCGCACATTGCCGGATAGTCAAACCGCGATGATGATGTTCAATTTAGGAAATATCATTTTGCTGATTTTTGCGGTGATTTTCTCGATTTATACCAATAGTTTTTTGCTGAAGCAACGGAAAAAAGAAATCGGTTTGTACAATGTTTTAGGTTTAGGCAAGCGAGAGCTTTACATCCTAATGTTTTGGGAAAACTTGTTTAGCTTTATTCTGGTTTTGGTTGCTGGAATCATCAGCGGGATTATTTTTGGCCGCTTAGGATTTCTAATTTTGAAAAAGATGCTGGGTATTGGTGAAGCATTTGAATTCACCCTAGCACTGGATGGCACGGTGATGGTGGCTTTGTTCTACGCCTTGGTTTTCCTATTGCTGTTTATCATCAATTGTCTGCAAATTAGCAGAACGAATCCAATTCAACTCTTGTATGGCAGCAAGTCCGGAGAAAAAGAACCGAAGAGCCGCTGGATTATGTCGATTATCGGGATCATTTGCTTAGCGGCCGGCTATATCTTTGCTGTAAAAATTCAATCGCCAATTGAGGCGCTGACGTATTTCTTTGTAGCGATTATCTTGGTTATTATCGGAACCTACAGCTTGTTCATTTCCGGCAGTATCACTTTGCTGAAGCAGCTGAAGAAACGGAAAAGCTACTATTATCAGCCGAATCATTTTATCTCCGTTTCCAATATGATCTACCGCATGAAGCAAAACGCGGCAGGCCTGGCCAGCATTTGTATTTTATCCACGATGGTGATCGTCACATTGACCACCACTGGGAGTCTGTACTTTGGCCAACAAAATATGGTGGATTCTCGTTTTACCCATGATATTAGTGTTAGTTCAGATCTGCCCATTGCGGAGATGGAAGAAAGTGCGTTGGCGACGGCTGAAGAGCAAGGCGTATCACTGGAAAATATGCAAATCTTAGAAATGTCGCAGCAGCTTTCTTTTGTCCGACAGGAGGATTCGTCTAAGTTTAAGCTGGAGGATCATTTGACGGTGGATGTTTTGCCGCTAATTTCATTGATGAGCTTTATGACACTGGATGAATATAATCGGCTGGCTGGAAAACAGGAGCAGCTGACTGATAATGAGGTAATCATTTTCGAAGAAAGCGGCGATGCACCAGCTAAAACTATATCGCTGCAGGATCAAAGCTTCGAAATTAAAGAGAAGGTCAGTGAGTTTGTTGGTCTGCAGAAGCAAAATAACTTAAGCGACATGTTCATAGTCGTTTTAAAGGATCAAACAATACTTGATGGCTTACTGGATAAATGGTTGACTACACCGGAACAAGAAGCGGAGCTGCGGGCACCGGTTTATAATATGGATTTTAATATCGCTGCCTCACCAGCAAAACGCATCGCCTTTGCTGATATATTAGAGCAAAGCTTTGCGCAACAGTTTGAAGCGGGAACCTACCGGATGGGTTCAAAGGACAAGTATGCTCGGGATAATCGAACGTTTGCTAGCGGCTTTTTATTTCTAGGTGCGATTTTCGGGGTCACCTTTACCCTGGCTACAGCTTTAATTATCTACTACAAACAAGTTTCGGAAGGTATGGACGATCAAGAACGTTTTGAAATCTTGCAAAAAGTTGGGATGAGTCATCGTGATGTGAAAAAGGTCATCCACAAGCAAGTATTAATGGTCTTCTTATTTCCGCTAATTATTGCGGTTATCCATTTGGCTTTTGCCTTTCGGATTATTTGTAAGCTGCTCATCATGTTCGGCCTGACGAATTGGCATATTACTTTAGTGGTAGCACTAGTAGTTGTCTTGATCTTTGCTTTCTTGTACTTTTTAGTCTATCAACTAACCGCTCGCAGCTATTACCAAATTGTTGAGCGGGACCACCAATAAAATAGAAGAGGTAAGAAGACTTGAGTAATTCTCCGTCTTCTTACCTTTTTTGTTGTTGAAATTTTTAAAGACAGCAACCGGGGTAACTTACATAGTAAACGGTATCAATAGTTTTAAAAATCCGCACAATTCCTAGTCACAATAATTTCAAAAATTTTCAGAAAAATTAGCCGTTGCACGGAATTTGATGGCCGCAGGATGTGTATAAGTTAAAATTAAATGGGCAATAAACTAAAATTATTCTCTTTTAACCCTCATTACAGCGCTCTTAAAAAGACGCTAAAAAGTCTTTTGACTTGCGATGGCAAATCTCTCATGTTTTTTCTTTTGATTAATGAGTTCTTTAACTAGTTTTAGTTAGAATGCTTCTCATAATACCTTTTTTCGGGTTTACTTGCAAAAAGTAAGCCTATTTCGTCTGTGATAACGTCATACTAAATTGAAAGTGGCGAGTTTATTAGAATTTAAGTGATATATATAGTGCTATATTATAAATGTTATAGTTATTTTATCATCTGGCGAAAACAGGCTTGCTCACTGTAAAACAATGAGAAAACCGCAGTTTTGACAGAAATATTCTGTGAGCGCCTTTCTTGCTAGACGTCTTTTTTAAAGGTAGAGTCATAAGTGGGAGCTCTTATTTTATTGTAACTAACTTGTTCAATCAATAACGAACTGTCAATTATTTATTACGCAATATAATTTGCAGCCCAATAAAAAAATCGAAATGGAGTGATTGAAATGTCCAAAGCGGAAAAAGGTATGACACTGGGTGCCTTAGTCATGATGATCTTTACCTCAGTTTTCGGGTTTGCCAATGGGCCGGTGGCCTTTTACTTGATGGGCTATGGATCAATCGTCTTCTACGTCGTTGCAGCGATTTTATTCTTCATCCCGTTTGCATTGATGATGGCGGAGTTTGGTTCGACTATCAAGGGCGAAAACAGCGGTATGTACAAATGGTTGGAAGTTAGTGTGGGACCACGATTTGCCTTTATCGGTACCTTTATGTGGTTTGCTTCTTATGTTGTCTGGATGGTATCAACTTCTTCGAAAGTATGGATTCCATTTACTACAGCATTTGCCGGCAGTGACCAAACGCAAAAACTTGGTTTGTTTGGTTTAAATTCCACACAAATGGTTGGTTTACTAGCCTGTCTATGGATGGTTATCGTAACGGTGGTTTCTATTAAAGGGATCAAGGGAATCGTAAAAATCACCAGTCTTGGTGGGATTGCGGTAACAAGCTTGAACGTCGTATTAATTATTATTTCTGGTATTATTTTGGTGATCAATGGCGGCCAATTGGCACAACCATTCGAACAAATTTTACATTCACCAAACCCTAGCTACCAAAGCCCAATCGGCTTACTAGGTTTCGCAGTATTTGCGATCTTCGCTTACGGTGGGATCGAAGCTGTTGGGGGCATGGTTGATAAAACCCGCAACCCAGAGAAAACTTTCCCTAAAGGTGTCGTTTTCTCAGCGATTGTTATTTCCATCGGTTATGCGCTAGGGATCTTCCTATGGGGTGTAAGTACTAACTGGGATGCCGTTCTTTCTGGCGATTCTACAAACCTTGGTAACATCAGCTATGTAATGATGAACAACTTAGGGGTTGAGTTCGGGAATGCAATCGGCATGAGTCAATCAGCAGCCATCAGCATGGGTAACTGGTTCGCTCGTTACACTGGTTTAGGTATGTTCTTAGCTTACAGTGGTGCTTTCTTTACCTTAACTTATTCACCATTGAAGACCTTGATCATGGGAACACCGAAGAAATTATGGCCAAAGAAATTTACGGAATTGAACGCAAACGGCATGCCTTCTTATGCAATGTGGGCACAATGTGCGTTAGTGGTTGCGATCATTTTAATCGCATCATTTGCGACACCAGATCCATCTGCCTTCTACAACATTTTAACGTTAATGGCAAACGTATCAATGACTTTACCATACTTGTTCTTGATCTATGCATTTCCTAAATTCAAACAAAAAAATATGCCTCAAACCTTTGAAGTATATAAAACAAAAAGCATGACCATGATCGTCAGTGTTGTTGTCTTCTTACTAGTATTGGGCGCTAACATCTTCACGATTTTCCAACCAATCATCGAAGGTGCCGGCATACGTGATACCTTGTGGATGATTGCCGGACCAATCGGCTTCACGATTGTCGGTATGATCTTGTATTCAAACTACACTCGTCGCGAAAAAGAATAAATTACGGACTCAGCAGTGAAAGCTGCTAGGTTCTTAATATATAATAGGCATAGGAGCATATCCTATGCCTACTTTTTTTGCTGAAATTGAAAAACTAAGCCAATGGTGGCGTGCCTTCTGCGTTTCCAACGATGGCATCCATCTGGATCAGCGCACCTTTTGGTAATTCACCAACGCCCACGACTCTGCGAGCAGGTGTGCCTTCTGGGAAGAATGTTTGATACACTTCATTGACTGCATCCATGTCAGCCAAATCTTTAACGAAAATATTGATCTTCACAGTATCTTCCATTAAGTGATCGACACTTTCAATCACGGCTTTGATATTTTTCAAGCATCGTTCCGTTTGCGCTTTTACGCCGCCGGATACAATATCGTCCGTGTTTGGTGCAATCGGCAATTGGGCCGCTAGGTTATTGTAATGAGAAAAAGCAACCGTTTGGGTAGCCATTGGACATTTCCAAGCATCCTTTGTATTGTTCGCTTCTAGAATTAAGCCGTGACGATCTTCAACTGCCTGCGGTGGTGTGCCGTCGCCATAAGAAACCACTGCTTCGATTTGAACGTCTGCGCCCATTGGTAAATCACTGGCAACTGCAACTGTTCGAGCGGGTACATAATTTACCGTTCTGGCAATCGCTGAATCCGGAAAGAAGGTTTTGTACACTTCGTCAACCGCTTTCATTTGACTTAAGTCTTTTACAAAAATCGTGATTTTAACAATGTCATCCACTGGAACATCCACACTAGTCAAAATGGCTTTAATATTTTTCAAACATTGGGCCGTTTGTACTTTAATGTCACCAGCGACTACCCGACCCGATTCTGGATCAATCGGTAATTGAGCCGAAAGATTGGTGTAGTGAGAAAATGCCACGATTTGACTAGACAATGCGTCCGCCGGTGCGTTTTCAGTATGGTTCGTTAGCTTGATCAAGTCGCCAGCTTGTGGAGCATCAGGAATAGTTCCTTCGCCATTTGAAAGCAGCGCTTCAACTTGAACTAAGGCATCTAATGGTAATGCGTCAACTGCCACAACCGTTCGTGTTGGAAGATAGCCAGCAAAATAGTTTTTGTAAACCGCGTCAACTGCATCCAAATCTCTTAAATCCTTTACGAAAATAGTTAAGCGCACCACATCGCTCATCACGTGATCAATACTTTGAACGATGGCAGCTACGTTTTTAAAGGCTTGCTCCGCTTGTTCTTTGATTCCGCCAGCTGCTAATTCACCCGTTTGCGGATCAATCGGCAATTGGGCAGAAAGATTGTTGTAATGAGAAAAAGCAACGGACTGTGAAGCGAATTTGTCGATTGGTGCCTCTTGAGTGTTTCTTGCTAATACTGCATTGTCTTTAGTCATAAATGGTTCCTTTCTTGAAGCGAAATAATTTTTGTCATAAAAGAGATATTAAAGGATAAAGCACCAGATGTCAACGCTTACATTAAAGTTTTTTTATTTAACCTGGAAAAATAAAAAATCTCACCAAAATTTGAGTGAGATTGCTAACAATTTAAGGACAGTTGGGGATGTCACTGTAAAATGTCATTCACACTAGAATGTTTGTCGCCGACATTACTTACTGAGATATAATCGGCAAAGCTCACGGCGAGTTTTTCGCCGAAATCAAACCAGCCGCAATGATAGTAAGAGATCGAAGTGACAGCAATAGATTATATATAATAGAAGAAACAAGGCAGGCGACGAGAAATTCTCATTGCCTGCTTGTTTAAATCTCCCAAAAGTCTTCAATTTCTTTTAAAATTTCATCAGCCGGCAAAATCGTTGCTTCGACAATGGTCTTACCGGTTTTCTTCAAATAATGTTCAATCATGTAATAACCACAAGCATAACCAGCACAGAAAGGCAGACCGACCGGGAAATAATTGCTCATTTCAGCAATTTCATCTCCATAAAGGTAAGCAGTCAAATTCTCCATACCAGAAACGTCAAGGGCATCCTTGATCAGCGGCTTGATATACTCATTTAAAGTTGCCAGGTCCACCTTGCTAACCCAAGGCCCCAACTTATCTTTGCCATAAAGTGAAGTGGCAAAATTTTCCGCTAAACCTTCACTCACCATCATCTCTGCTAAAGTGATATCGTTGCGCCACTCAATAAATTGAAAGCGGACATTGTGGTTGCATTCATGGGCTAGAGCAGCCGGCATGCGATCTAGCGTAAAGGTATTCGGCGAAATCGCCCCAAAAATATACCCTGGAATCCCGCCATCACCAGAATAACCATCACTTAAAATGGTATAAGGACTCTCAGGGTCAGCTAGCAAAATAGTGTACAAGTACTCCTTCACTGGCAAATCAATCCCAACTTCTTCAAACCGATGTAGACTCTCCTCTATTGCTTGCTGGCAAGTTTGCCAAAAATCATCATTTGATAGCAGCTTTACACTGTCCTGTTGGCTTTCGTCAATTTGGGCAGGTGCCAAATAACCTAACATACTACTAGCCATTACGACATCATAGCCATTTTCTTCCTTTGCCTTTAAGGGAACGTGATAGCAAGCCCACTTTTTCTCAAAAGGCTTCATCAGCTCGTAGCGAAAAAGATCGTTGCGCTTTTGCAGGGGGGAGTCAATCATTTTTTGATAGACTTGATCGGAACGAATCGCTTGAATTTGCATGTTTCTCATCTCCTTTTCGATACTTTTACTATAGTGGTTTACGCCGCGTGAAGGTCAAGCAATATTTTTAGTAAATTATCGCAAAATAATCTTTGTCATTTAACCTTTTACTGCTATGATAAATATTAAGGAAGTGAGCATTTGAACATAGAAAATTTATTTACAGTGGAAACTCTGATCTCCAATATTATCGTTTTTATCGTAGCGGTTTTGTTAACCAATTGGTGGCACAAGCGTAAGAAAACCAGCCAGCCAGAACCAGTTAAAAGAACGACACGCCAGGCATCCTTTGAGACGCCGATCGACACATTGAGAACTTATCGAGACGACACCAAGCGATTTGGTTTCGCCTATTTGGAAAAACACACGCCAGCAATTATTGAAAAATTGATGTTAAATCGCCAAAGACCTTCTGCCGGTATCGATGAAGAGGCGATCGATGAAGTGATTGCTGCTTTGAAGGACTTTCAAAAGCAGTTCAAGCAAGTGGGCTTTGATAAAAATGAGCAGGAAAAGTGCAAAATCATGGTGCTGAATTACGTGAATAAGACCCTGATTCGCTGGAAGCAGCTGTCGGAAAATGGGTAACAGGAAGAAACGGTGCATGGGTGCTGTTTCTTTTTTGGGATTAGGATTAAAAACGTTTTCTACATTTTGAGAAATGCGGTATGATAAAGTAGTAATAAACGATGCGAATCAATAACTTGATGACGATTAGAGGAGGAATTTCTTTGTTTAACAAATTATTCAAAAAGAAAAGTCCAGTGAAGGTGTACCAACCGGTATCGGGAACCGTGGTATCGCTGCAAGAAGTAGCCGATGAAGTGTTTTCCAGTGAAATGATGGGAATAGGCTTCGCAGTTCAGCCGGATTCTAATGAGATTGTCTCACCAATTGACGGAACAATTGAAAGTGTTTTTCCAACTAAGCACGCCTTAACGATTAAAGGGGACAAAGGGCTGGAGATTCTGATCCACATCGGAACCGACACTGTTGAGCTAAAGGGAGAAGGGTTTGAGATTTTAGTCCAAGCCGGCGACAAGGTAACTGCTCAACAAAAAATCGCCACGGTTGATTTTGTTTCTATTAAAGAAGCTGGTAAAGGCACAGATGTCATGGTGGTCTTCCCTAGTTTGGACAAAGGGGAAAAAGGCAAATTCGATTTGTCGAATCAAGGTGACTTAGTCGCTGAATTATAATAGAAGGAAGACGGTCAGAGATGGCTGTCTTTTTTTGTTCACAAATGAAAGCGAGAATAAACTAATATATATTTTTTGATTACTGTTCTTCCTTCTGAAAGTCTATGGTAAAATCATAGAAGAACAGTAATATAATATGTTACCTCGTTTATATTATGATGTTTCTTTCAGGGGGTTGGGTAGGAGGAAAGCCACATGAAAATAGATGATTCTCAAAAACAAAATGAAGCGTTTGTTGGATGGAGGATTATAGATTTTTTGACTGAAGAGAACGATGATTACTTAGTTTTAAAAAAAGAAAAACCAATTGATCAGGTAGACGATAAAGAAAAAGACTTTCTAGAGATAGGTCGACGAATTAATTGGAATTTGCAAAAACTAAATTATCGAGATGAATACCTTTTTGAAAAATACAGAATAGATGAAGAGGATTTAGATAAAATTTTATTTGGTGAACAAAATGAGGTGTTGAAGGAGATATCGATAATAATAGATCAAGATTTGATAAATGAAGTCAACGCTCGCAGAAAAGAATATTATTCTGCCAGTCTTTATCGAATCATTAAAAGAGGGAAGCATTTTGAAAATAAGGAATTTTACAAGAATCTGCGAGCATACTGGAATATGCGTCAAGAAGAACTTGCCAAAAAATTGAATGTAAAAGTGACGACAATTCGTCGTTGGGAACAAGGGGTAGGCCCTGCTTCAGGCTCTTCACAAATCATTTTGACTTTACTCATTCCGGTAGAAGTTCGGCTAAAATTATTAGGGAAAGAGACTGAGCCGCATCAGATTGAACAAGTACGATTACTGAATGATTTGGCGAATGTAGAAATAGATGAGATTGCTGAAGAGTTAGCTTCTTATAAACTTGGGGATCAGTAGAAATTCTTCATGATACTTTTAGGGAAGTAAATGAAATGGAATAATGGAGGGGTGAAAGTGAAGATAAAAACACGCAAACAAGGAAACTCTATTACGGTAACTGTCCCGAAAGAATTCAATATTGATGAGGATATGACGATGGAAGCAAAGCTATTTCCTACCGGTATTTTTTATGAATTCATCAAATCCGAGGATGATTTTTTGGATTTCGATACTGAAGTTTTACACGAGCTGGTTAGCCAAGGTGTAACCGGAGAAGATTTAGTTAACAAATTTTCGCAGCGAAAGAAAGAAGTCTCAAAAGCGCTCCAAAAATTAAGTGTAGAGACTATGAGCGAACCGATAATGACACGAACAGAACTTGAGAAAGAAATAAACAAGGAGTGTTCACCGCAATAATTGATCAAAAAACTGCTGTTGAGCCCAAAATACTCAGCAGCAGTTTTTCATTTATATTAATGTAATTTATTCTGTCCCGCTTGAATTTCCTGCAGCAATTTATTTTGTTTGCGAACATCCAGATGAAGGCCAACATAATAGGCAACAGCACCGATGATATAAATAATCGTAAAGGATCGGAAGGCATCGAAATAACCGGATTCGTGGATTTCTTCAAAAAAGCTGCTAATCCAGATCGTTAAAAATACCAGCAGCATGGCAGCCACATACTGAAGCAGGATCATTGCCAATGGAGACAAGCGTTCCAGCATCGGATGGGTATAAAGAATACTTACCGCAATCACGGTACAGATAAACTTGAATAGCAACCGGGAAAATTCTTCACCGCTGCCAGAAAGTACCGCATCAAACAGGCTGGTGCCTAAAGAGATAATCGTATAGCTGACAGAAATTACCAACAGCATTTCTTTTAAACGGGCTTTAGTCATGCAAAATTCCTCGTACTTTCGTTAAGTAGTTTTGAAACGGCTTGCGATAATAACGGCTGATCACTAACTCCTCTTGGTTAGTCAACACCACTTTCAGCCGCATGTTGGGTTCGGATTTCACTTTGTGGATATGCTGAATATTGACGATGTTGGCTTTGCTGATGCGGCAAAAGCCATGCTGGGACAAAGCCGTTTCGAGAAAAGACAAGCTGCCTTGGATTTGATAGACCTGCTCCTTTAAGTACGCAAAGGTTTTTTTGTCGACAGTATCGATATAGTAAATTTCCTCCAGCTTCAGCAGAATCTGCTGGCCATCCTCCAGACCATAAAGTTGCGGCGTGGCTCCTTCCAGCAATTGGCACACTTTTTCGATTTCCACAGTCATCTCTCGGTAATAGATTTCTGCTCGGTCTTCTTCAAGGGTTTTCTCTTGAAATAGTTTGATCCGCATAAGTCAGCTCCAATGGTTAATTTGATAAAAATTGCATAACGGCTGTTTCGTATTCTTCCTTTTGGTCAAAAATGCCTTTGATATGTTCGGTATTGATGGTGACAAGTTCTTTATCGGCAGAAGCCACATTGTCATATAAGGCCACCACTTTTTCCGGCGAACAAATGTCATCCTGAGCGCTGTTAATGACCAAGGTTTTGACTTCATTATATTTTTGTTGCTCCGTGATTTCAACATCTTTAAAGGTAAAGCCGTGATTTAGCTTCATATATAAATTCCCGCAAGCAATGATATAAGGTAGGGGAATGTCTTCGGTATCCTCCATTTCTTGCCAAACGCCCACGAACATTTCTTCCATACTGTACACCGGCGAGTCCATGATAATGGCATCCGTATGCTCGGCCGCATGCTCCGTTGCTGCGTACATTCCGGCAGTGGCACCACCCATGGATTGACCGTGAACCACGATTTTTTTATTGTTAGTTATCTCTTCAGCGTAGTCAACAATGGCACTGACATCAAATCGTTCCAAATAGCCGAAAGTTACCAAAGGACTTTCGTTATCGCCGTGGCCTCGGGTGTCAAAGGATAGTACATTCCAGCCGTTTTCTAAATACATCTCAGCCAAAGGCGAAACAAACACGTGGTCGCCGCCTGCACCATGGATCAAGATCGCGGTATCCTTATTCTCATTATCGTCCGTGCTGAAAAAAGTAACCGGAACAGTATTGCCATCTTCGGCTTCCAGATTAAAATCTTTGCCAGAGTATTTGGCATTGAAAGCTTCTAAGTCGTAGCCCCATTCTTCCAACTGCACAAGACTGTTGTTTTTCGTATCATTTCCGTCGTTTTGATAAAATAAGCCTTCGACTACCAGTTTGCCAAAATAATAACTAGCTCCGAGACCCGCAATGACGATGCTGCCCATCAAAATACTTACTCCGATGATTAATTTCTTTTTGATTGATTTTTTCATTTTGTGTTCCTCCAATCCTTCTTTTGCTTTGCTTCTAAAATCATCATAAGGAATCTTGTTAGGAGTTTCTACCACTTTTTCCTTTGTTGCACTTTAGAGGGACTGAGTTGCACTGGTTGGTTGACGGGTCAGAAAAAATGAATCGAAGGGATTTTCGTTCATGTATGTGCCTTTACAATCACGTTTAGATTGTTTATCATTTTAGGTGAAGATTGGTGCAAGGGATTTTTTATGAGGAGGAACGTGTAAGATGAGTATCGCAAAGAAAAGAATCATTTTAGTAACCTTTGTTGTCTTGTTCGCAGGACCTATTTTGTTTATGTCGTGGGGCATGCTGTCGCCTGTTTATGGAAATTTGATTCTGGGTAGCGTTCTGGGCATGATGGCAGCATTGATTCTTTTCAAAAAATACTACTTCCTTTCCACCATGGTTTCGAGAGACAGGAATGAATTATCGGCTGTTGAAATCAAGTGTGGTAAATTCGCTGGCTATGTATGTGTGGCTATTTCCCTAATATTCTTCATTCTGGCGCTTTTTAGCTAAAAAACGACAAATTTGTCGTCAAACATTAAGGAACACGTAAGAAAAGCAGTATATTTGGGTTTAAGGCCTAGATAGGTATACATATCTGCTTAATGGGTGTATATTAATAGATGTAGTAGATTTGTTCAGTTAAAACAAAGAGTCATTTCATTCGTATGGGTGTTGTCATTCTTCATTTTTAGCAACAAGATATTGCAAAAAATTATATGTGCATAAGCACTAGGAGGATACACAATATGAATACAGGTACAGTGAAATGGTTTAATGCAGACAAAGGTTTTGGTTTTATTACTCAAGATAACGGACAAGATGTGTTCGCACACTTCTCAGCTATCCAAGGTGACGGCTTCAAAACTTTAGACGAAGGTCAAGCAGTGACTTTCGACGTTGAAGAAGGCCAACGCGGCTTACAAGCAACTAACATCTTCAAAAACTAATTTAAACTAGTCAGAAGCGATCCAAAAAGTTTTGGGTCGCTTCTTTTTTTCAAAATTGCCACACGTTGTTACACCGATGCTTTAGACAAAGAAAAGGGGCTATTCTCAATGGGATTCAATGGATGGAGACAAACCGTACCTTCAGAAAAAAGCAAAGATTTTAGTGAGGGACAAGAAGTATTTTTCACTCATAAAAAAGTGATGCGCAGCGGCGAAGTAGCAGTTTTATTGGTCAATTCAGCGATTATCAATCTGAAAGACTTGCCTAATGAAAAGGCTCAAAACGAAAAAACCGTCATTAGTTATGGCAAATTAACCACTAACTAAGGCATTTAAAAAAATCTTAGCAATCTTTCAGTCTTCGGCTGGTAAATTGCTAAGGTTTTTTGTTTGCTCTTTTAAAAGAAAATTAGTGCCAGCTGTTTGTGTAAAAAGACAGATAGATAGTTAAATACAAAAAAAATCTTTTATAAATAAAATTTTCTGAATATTCCAACTTTGTTTATGCTAAACTAGTAATTGGTACCATAAAAAATGAGGGGGTAACAAAATGAGCAAAACAGCGGTAATAACAGGAGGATCACGGGGAATCGGCAATGCTATGTCACGGAAATTAGGCGAGATGGGCTATAACGTCGTCATCAATTATGTTAGTGACAGCTCCAAAGTTATCTCGGAAGACCTGGCGAAAGACATCGAGGAAAAATATGGTGTGGGTACGTTGGTGGTTCGAGCGGACGTCAGCAAGTATGAAGATTGCGAAGCGTTAGTGAAGGCAGCTATTGATAAATTTGGTGAAAAGATCGATGTTCTGGTTAATAATGCCGGAATTACTAACAATTGCAATTTTATCGATATTACGAAAGAGCAGTATACAGCGGTTATCAATACGAACTTGATGAGCTTATTGCACATGTGTCACCTGACCCTGCCTCACATGGTGGATCATGATTCGTGCATTATCAACACCTCATCAATCGGTGGGTTAATCGGTGTAGAAAACCAAGCCGACTACTGTGCAGCGAAGAGCGGCGTCTTGGGATTGACCCGTGCACTGGCGCTGGAATATGCTGGACGTAAAGTGCGAGTCAATGCCATTGCACCAGGAATGATTATGAGTGACATGCTTAAAGGTGTAAATCAAGATGAATTGAATGCTTTGGCATCAGGAATTCCATTAGGCAAAATTGGAGATGTTTCGGATATTTCTGGTTGTATGGAATATATTATTAGCGCACCTTATTTAACTGGTCAGACTATTTCGCCAAATGGCGGATTTGTAATGCCTTAAAAAGAACAGATGTAATTTTATGGTTGGAAATGACCTTAGCGATTATTCAGTTTTATGCTGAATTATTGCTAAGGTTTTTTTGACAGTAAAGAAAGTATAAAAAATATAGAGTCAAGAAGGCTGTAACACCAGTCTTCTTGACCCTTTTCATTTTTTTTGAACTAGTAAAATAATCCTATGAAAGCAAATATCCTCGAAGCAACCTTTTTCGACGAATACCACAATTGGGATAATTTTGTTGCTACTCATGGACGCCGGATTCGACCAATTGTCAAGCGAGAAGTAAACAAATTCAGTTATTGTGGAGATATTCGAAAAGGATACCGCTTGTTTGTCTGCGAAGGATGCCATACCACAAAGTTTGTTCCTTTAAAATGTCGTGGAAAGTTTTGTCCCACTTGAACAATAGGCGAAAGCCAGCAGAATCAGCCGGTATTCGGTAAATCATTGAAAGAAGCGATCGCGGTTCCGGAAATGGCTGCCATTTTTAATCTTAGTGAAGAGGATATTGACTCTGATTATCCGATTCAATTAGTCTCCACTGGATTGCCTTGTACAATAATTCCGTTAAAATCCGTTGATGCAGTGACCTTTATGTTCGGGTCATTATGCCAGATGCCGGTATCACAGAAGATCCAGCGACTGGCAGTGCCAATGGCAATTTGGCCGCCTATCTGCTGAAGTACAATTATTTTGGGAAAAATCAGCTTCAATACAACCTTCGGCAGGGGATCGAAATCAATCGTCCTTCCTTGCTTCACATTGAGGCATCCTTAATCAAAGATACTTATGAAATTTATGTTGGCGGCAATGTTCATTTAGTTGCCAAAGGTGAATGGGCATGATCCGCCCTCTGTAGTGCCTAAAGCTCTTGTTTTCAAGGGCTTATTTGTTTTCGATTAAAGTTGTTCTTAGTAAAGCAACTCCCATCACCGTTTCTTCTTCGGTTTTTTCTTCCCGGGTTTCTTCTTCCCAGGTTTCTTTTTATCTAGCGCCTTCTTGATTTTTTTCGCTTCTTTTTCTTCCGCCCATTG
>NZ_JAFREM010000047.1 GCF_017377575.1 Candidatus Enterococcus moelleringii | reverse complement strand
AATGTGACGACAATACAGATGACTACTTGAATCCACACTTGATCAAAGTAACTTTCGACTAATTTAATACTAAAGATCGCCAACAGGAAACAGATGACTAGAATAATTGCCAGCTGCACCTGTCTGAGTTCCTGCTGGATGCGATAAACTGTTTCGATCGGCACCCGTTTCCTTTGTGCAATCTGTCGAACAGACAATTTCTCTACTAACAACCAGATAATTTCCCGATACAATTTTCGCGCTTCCGGCTCTTTACTGAACAAAGAATAAGCTGACTTACTCCGATTGCGTTCTTTCCCCACTTGTACCAAATAAGGATGCAGCAGTCGATCATTACGAACGGACCACTTGAAAATCTGACGCCATTCCTCCAAGGTCATCTGCGGCATGTTCAGTACATCAAGCTCAATCTTCCGTTGTTCCAATTGATCCAAGCAAGCCAGCAGTTGCCGGTAATCTCGAGACAATACTTCCAAAGAGGCAATCACCAACGTATCGCCTTCTTTAGAGAAATCCAGCAGCGCTTGAAACTCGCTCATAGGTGAAAACAAGGCCTCAGCTTCTTCGTGACCATCAGAGAATACCTCATCCACAAAGCAGTCTTCCAACAAATCCAATTGTTGGGTAAATTGATACCCTCTTGCATACCCCAGATTCATCGCCTTCGGCCTCTCTCTTCCTTAAATTCCCCTTTTTTCTTGGGTCTTGGTGGTGCTTTTCTCGCGCCAGGTTTTCTGATCATTCTAGATAAATGTGCTACTCTTCGTTCTAATTCTTGTTGCGAACGCATCAGATTGAACAAGAGATAACTCTGAACCAGCAGCACCAGTCCCAGCACGAGCAATAAAAGATAGACCACCGATTATTTCTTCCCTTCCATCATCAATTACTTGTTTTGATTTTCCCTAAGTTATTTTTCTTATAGTCCCAACTATAAGGCTGAGGTTTACCATCATTGGTTCCGTTTGGTTCCAAGTAGATGGTGATCCAATACTCACCTTGGTTATAAATTGCCAAGCGAGTGAGTGAGATCTTAGCATCTGTTAGCAACGGCGCACTATCGTGAGCAGCTAAGGTATCCGATATTTTGTAGCCGTTGTACTTGTAGAACTCCGGAATGATAGCCGACAACTGCACCTCATCATTATCATTGGTTAACTGGGTGGTCGAGACTACGAATGTCGTGAAGTCTGGATTATCCGTTTCCATACCAGAAGAAATCGCCATATTAACTTGGTAATTGGTATCTAGTACTGGATTGCCACTATTATGCAATTGATTCTGAATCGTTAGATAACCTTCTTTCGGAACTACCAACTCATCATTCGGACTCTGAATCACTTGTCGAATGTGCATGTTTGCTCTTCTTAACGAATATATTAGTTTGCCTTCTTGATAGGTACTTGAGACGGTGTAGCTTAAACTTCGCGGTGTACTGTCCATTTCTTGGGCTTCAATAAAGCTGTAGAATTCCAGCACTTTTGGTTGAACAGTGATTGACTTACCAATTCTTAGTTTTTGATCTTCAAGAATATCACCTGTTGACAATGCTCCACCGCTGTCATCGTAGCCCTTTAAAAATATCTTTTGTGGGATTGTAGCAGAGAATGATACATCACCAATACTTTCTTCAGTAAATTCAGTAACTTCTGTAAATGTAAAGTTTCTTATTTCAATTTGCTGTAAATTGGTTGCTGAACCTGTCGCTCCTTGTGAAGAAAAAGCGTAAGAATTTGCACCTTCAACTAGCCAATCCGAAATGTCTTTTGTCCATACTAAATTATTATCATTGTTATACCTAACAGTTAACGTATGATTAGTGTGGGTATATTCCATAACAAAATCTCTAAATGTATTATTTGCTGGATCAGGAATTTGCTTGCCAGGTGCATCGGCTCCCATATAGGCCTTTCTTTTGCCTCTTTCTCCTTCGTTTCGTACAAGTGCCCCATAAGACTGATTTCTAAATATCGGAGGATCTGGATACATAAATATATCTTCTACAGTATTGTGATAAGTATCCATGACAAACCCGATCCCGTTTGGTATACCACCAACTCCAAGATAGCCTGCCCATTTTCCTAAAGTCCTAGCACTGCCAGGATGTAGTAGAAAGCCTACACCATCTGCACCTCCAGCTGCTTTATTTTTGTTTCCAAGATTGATTCGCCCTTCAAACCTAAAGTCTTCTTCAAATGAAATTCTGTTTCTTAAATAAAAACCTCCCATTTTAAAATCCTCGTCTCTAGTGTACGTTAATATGCCAGTATCTGGATCGTAATGGGAATCTATTGTGCCTTGAAAACCCGCGCCAGTATCTTCTTGACTAATTAAGGAAAAATATTCCAAAAAATTATCTTGTCTAACTTCGACTGTTTCCTTCAGATTCTCATAAAATAAAACTTCGATCTCTCCTTGTTGATTTACAGGATTTCCAATATTAAATCTGAGTGCTTTCAAAAAATCTAGGATGGCGGTAGACGAGTTATTATTTCCCATTATAAATATGATAGAATCAGAATTTGTTCCTTCGATAGTTTGATACTGGCTCCAATTTGTAGGTAAGTCACCTGGATTTATTACCAAATTTTTAGGAACTCTAACTTCTAAAACTTCCATGCTTTGATCCATCTCAGGTACTAAGTTTAGTTCAACTAACTTAGCTTCATCGCCTGTTCGCTCGACCTCAAACCCTATCCTTGGGACTAGGTCTTCTACAGCAATAGTGGTCACATCGCTAACATTACTCATACGATCTACAGCAATTACTTGTATATATTTCCCAGAATCAGTTGTTTTATCTATTGAAATGGAAAAATCCGTTGGATAAGAAACTGAGTTATCACCTGGATTAACTTTTTTTGTGAATTGCTCTTCTGGAATTCGACCATACTGGTCTTTTTTATTTTCGATTTCTGTTTTGTAGTCTGAACTGTTAGGGTCCGAAACGATTCTGTAAAAGTATCCGGCAATATTACTGACAATCTCTTCTTCAACAGTGTCTGATTTCAAAACGCCGGTCCTAGTATCAGCTTGAACGTACCACTGATATTTTTTTCCGAGGTCTTTTGCATCTACACGTATGTCCAATTTATTACGATTACCATGCCGTGCATCTAATTTCGGTTTATTAGGAGCTTTATCATCTATCACAGAATAGTCAGAGGCATTGTTTTCTAGTGAAACTTGCGCAAGATTGTAAAGAACGTTAGCTATAATTTTTCTTTCATCCTCAGTTGAACGACCTTGACTGTGTCCTGTTTGAATCATTGCAATATTATTATTTGTTTTTAAATACCATCCACCACTCCAATCTTCTCCTCTATAGATAGGATTTGGAAAATTTGAGTGGAGTGGTTCTATAAATTCCGCCCACACTATACCCATGCTATTACTAGAAAGTTCAACACTATGAGCTAAGGGAATATCTAAGATCACTCCATTTGGAAGCTCAAAAGGAAACTTCATCAAGTAGCCATCATTCAAAACTTTAACTTTCTCAGATCCTGATCTATAGCCTGAAGCAAGCCTGCCAGTAGAGTCTTCCATATTACTATCGTGTCCTACTCCAATAAAATTATTCTGAGTAAAAAAGTATTTGTACCAATTCTGAAGCTGATTGTTAGGTCTTTTATAAATAGTATCGTGTCCGAATAACACGCCTCTACCTGATAATATGAAATCCGTTGTCGCCTTTCCCCCTTCTTCTGAGATGTCTTTATTATAATTACTGTCCCAACTACCAAACATAATAACGTCATACTTATAGTTCCCCGATGCATCTTTCAACTGACTATCTGGGTTTACATTAAAATCCGCAATAGCGACTGGGGTAACTTGAATTAAATTTGTCATGCCATCGTCTGCTGTCATTCCTAATCCATCCATCCATCCCTTTAGCGTATTAGATGCCCCAGTATCTGGATATACATTCAATACTTTAATGCTCTTCCCGTAAAGTAAAGATCGATTGTTCCAAATGTTACCATCCTCAGATTGAAAAAGCCTATACCCGGATTGTGTCAACTCAGGCACATTCTCCCAATTTAGCTGAGCATAATTTCGTTTTACTGTGTTATCCCACCTATTCTCAGCTGTCAATCTAAAATCTCCAGGTGGACCAATTACATCTGATGCCTCTACTTTATCGACAGGCTCAGATCCTTCTTGAAAGAAATAATACCCAACTCCCGCAAATATCATAGCTAGTATTAAAATAATAAGACTTCGTCGAATAATTTTCTTTTTTCGTTGATTAGTACCCTTAATCATCTTCCCTACCCCTTCTCTCAAAACTCATCAAATCAATGTTCTAGTCGTAAAACACTCACCTCATGAGTGTTGCTTCTTTTATTGAGGGACACAGTGGGGAATCTGTATCCCTAGTTTTCTGTCTTATCTTGTAATGCATTATCTACAGCTTTTAATGGTGATCCATCTGCTGGTGTACTTCCTTGCCACCAAGCATCGCGATAAGCGAATTTCGCGCAATTAATAGACTCTACCTTCAATGTGATCTTAAAAGTAGTTCCATCATAACGGTTACTTAACTGGTCTGATAACTGAACTGCTTTGAACAGATAGCTGGTTTCTTTACCAGTACCTGGCTCAATAGCTTTATTGTAATAGTAATAGCCATCACCACCATCGATCCAATCAGCTGTAGCCATATCTTTTAATAAAATGTCAGTACCTATTTTCAAAGATAAAACTTGTTCATTCGGCTCATCTCCAGCAATGACTTTACGTACTTCTGGCAAGACCATCACCCGAACAAACTGTTTAATCGTACCAGTATTTTCAATTCGTACTTGTTTAGGAACCGATTCACCTATCAGAGTTTCATCGATATCTTCATTGAACACTTCATCAATCTTGGTCTCTACTTGACCGATTCGGAAGTCATTTTCCTTCCGATCACTGGCTGTCATTGCCGCGTATACCCAATAACCGCCACCAATCATCAGAAGGATCAAGCCGACAGTGACGACGAAGTAAATGACACGTCGTACAGGTTTCTTTTGCAGTTTCATCTTGTTCCTCCTTGATTAGTAGAGTTTATTGTCATACATCTGATAGACATAACCAGTCGTTGAAATCCCCCAATCAGATATCAATGAGCGAGTCACGTCATGGGCATCCATTTCTGGAACCAATTTGTATAACGCACACTTATACTGATTAACATAAGCTGGACTTAAAGAAACACTTTCCAATAGATTCGGTGTCACTTGACTAGGTGTCATGACCTCAGAATAATAGAAATAGCCGCCTTCGTAATACCAATACTCGCTGGCCCCATTTGGTGGAGGATTCGATTTGTCGAATACCTTATTAGTTTGGAAAGCCAGCTCGAATGCTGGCAAAGGTGCATCGCGGGTCCCATTATACTGGTACGTCTTGTTTAACAATGCATAATTCGCTTTGTAATAAGTATTAGCGTTTACTTCATAGTTGTTTCCCACGACCCAAGTAGACGTTTTTTTCATATCAACTGATGTGGTGCTAGGTGTAGCATAGACCTTCAAATTCCCATTACCGTCACCATCGACATGATTGTCAGTTTTATCCGTTTCAAATGAAACGAAAAATTCCTTCAAGGAGACGCGGACAATTGCAGGGGTCTCACCATCGTTTTTTACGCGAATCATTTTCTCTTTCTTCGTTCCCGGTGCCCATTGAAAAACTTGAGTAAAATCTTCCTCGATTACGGCAGAAAGCTTTCGAGAATTCCTTTTGGCTTGGTTGACCCGTTCATCAGAAGATGTAATCCAAGCGTAGGTACTGCCTACAATTAATAAAAGGCTTAACAACAGAGAAAAGCAGGCAAATAGAGCCTTGCTTTTGACAAATGTTTGGAGCAAATGACGCAGCTTTTCTTTTTGGCTCATTCTTGCCCCTCCTCTCGTCGTTTTCTCCACAAGAACAACGCGATCAATACCAGCAATAACCCAGAAAGAAATTGGTAAACAATTTGTTCACCTGTTTGCGGCAGACGTTTCCCACTATCAGAAGTTCCTCCTCCGGTTGAACCACCTGGACCGGCTCCTCGACCTGTCCGCGGCAATTCCCTCGAACTACTTGGTGTAGTCGGTCCTTCTGAGGTGCTTGGCGTCGTTGATGTAGATGGTTCTGTCGACTCGGATGGTTCCGTTGGCTGATCCTTCGTAGCAATGAAGGTCCAGTAAAAGTACAAAGTACTCTCCTCACGCAGATCTTCCTTAGTTAGTTTCGGATCAACTACGAATTTCGCTTGCAGAATCTTGTCTGTTCCATAGTTGCAGACACCTAATTCTAAGGGGGTCTTTGTCCAATCCTTACTGCCATCACCAAGGATCAAACCATCATATATTTCTTTTCCATCTAAGGTTAAGGTCATGGTGATATGGTTCTTCCAATCTACAGATCCGTTGGAGTCTTTCTCTTCTACTAACATGCCTAAAGAGAAGGGCTCTTCCAAATCCAAACTGCGAATGGTAATTTCCTTTTCATACGTTTCGCCAGGTAGAATATTCACTAAATCAACGTAATATTCTCCTTCTGGAGTAGCGTAAATACCATCAGAATCCCCGATTACCATGCCGGGAGGAAGTGCTTCAGCAGCATCTGCGGACAATATCCCAGTAAAAAGCCCTGAGAAGCACAGCAGTACGCCGAGTATAGCTTTGAGCTTACGCAACTTTTTTCCACTCCTCCCCTTTTCATGGTTTATTCATCGCATTAAGGTGCTAATTTGTCGTGAATTGCTTTAGTAAGTGGCTTAGTTGTATCCAACTTCCAACCAGCAGTATCCGTCAATGCTTCTTTTGTTGCTTGGATCGCTTCCAGTTTTACAACTAAATCGTAAGAGGCGTTGGTGTATTCTGTCCCCATATCGTTTTCAAATACTAAGTTCTTCAATAAATCTGCTGTTGTAGCACCGCTGTTTAATGGTTGAGTATAATAGAACCAGCCATCTTCTGAATTGTAGATCCAGTTGTTTGTTGCTGCAGCTAATCCAGCTTGATCAACAACAGTAGCAGCGTAATCAATCTTGATTGCGCTCTTGCCTAAACCACTTGTATCCGCTTGAACTGCTTTTTTCCCAGCAGCTATAGGAAATTGAGCTGCGTTTGATGTTATTGTAGCTGCAGGAACAGCAGGAATTCCTAGAGTGGTTATTCTGTAGTCATAATCTGTGTTGTAACGTTTACCTTTTGTTCCAAGCAAAGCACTAGCTTCTAGATTTCCAGCAGCTCCTGCTGCGATTCCATCCGCGTTTGGCAAGCTAGATTTCGCCCAGTTAACGACTGTATTCTTGTAGCCGTTTTCGTAGTAACCATATTTAACTTCTGTTAAATCGAAGTTCCATTCATGTGCATTCAACTTGCCACTGTTGTCTGATAAAAATGCAATATTGTAAGTCATTTTTTGGTATTTATTCAACTTAGCATCGTAACCAGATGCTGAATCATTAGGGTCTTTCCCAGCATTCGCTGGATCTGTATAATATTCGTGCACTAATTTTGCTTCAAAGCTATTTCCGATATCACCAGTAGTTGGATCAACTGTTCTAGTACCTTTAACTAGCAACTTAACGTTGTCATCAGCTGGTGAAGTCAACCCAGTGATTTGAGCTGCTGGAACAACTTTAAATCCGTCAGTAAACGCCTTGGCACCATTGAAATTGATTGGCATGTGTTTAGCCAAGCCTGAATCCTTATCTACGTTAACGTACTTAGCTCCAGCTACTGATTCAGGATCGTATTTTTCTTTACCTTTTTCCGTCAAATGTTTCAACACTTCTTCATAAGAAACCCGTACAAATACATTCGCAGTCCCGGTATTGGATATTGAAACTTCCTTTTTCGCTG
>NZ_JAFREM010000046.1 GCF_017377575.1 Candidatus Enterococcus moelleringii | reverse complement strand
TATCCTTGAATTAAAGAAAACAGGAAAAGTTTCAACTGTTTAGTCAAAAAGTCGGCGCAGATGTTCAACTTAAATTCCTTTTCATTAAAAATTATAAAATAAAAAAAGGTAGAAAGCAACGTAAAATTCAAATGTGTTGTTAGTTTTTTGAAAAACGTTTCGAAAGAGACATAAAAGCGCCGATGCTACAAGATTTTGTTCGAAGTATTTGTTGTCTATTCTCGTCAAAATTCGTCGTCAAAATTCAAGAAGGAGCTGGTTATTTTATGGCGCGTACAGGAGAAAATATCTACAAGCGGAAGGACGGGCGATGGGAGGGTCGCTACCATATCGGCCGCAGGGAAAATGGGCGATTACGCTACGGATATATTTATGGAAAATCGTACCGGGAAGTAAAGGATAAAATCGAACCGTTACGTAAAAAAATCGCACTATTGTCTCATTATCAAGTTGTAGGAGGCCTAACTTATCAACAATGGATTGATCAATGGCTGGTGGAAATGCAGGATACAGTGAAGGAATCAACTTTCTCAAGCTACAGCTACAAGATCAATCGCTACTTGTTACCTCATTTAGCTGAGATATCTCTGCATGAAATCAATGACGCAAAGCTGCAAGAGTTGGTACAAGGTTGGCTTGAGGAAGGGTTATCTATCAGCAGTATCAAGATTATCGTTGGTCTATTAAGCAGATCTTTAAAAAATGCAGAACAAAAAGGAAAGATCGAAAAGAACCCCTGCATCGATGTGAAGTTGCCTAAGGCTGCGAAGAAAAAAGTACGTTCTCTTTCTAAGCGAGAACAAAAAAAGCTGGAGAAAGCAGCAGACAAGTCGAAAAGCTCAAAGGCATTATCCGCTGTGTTAGCTATGCATACAGGCATGCGAATCGGCGAAATCGCTGCATTGAAATGGGAGAATGTTCTCTTTGATCAAAACGTTATCATGGTAGAAAGTACCTATCAGCGTCTAACAATGCCTGATGGACAGCCTACTGTCATGAATTACGGATCGGTAAAGAGCCACTCATCTTTGCGAGTGATTCCAATGTCAAAAAAAATTCGGGAAGCTCTTGAAACACGTAAGAAGACCTCGGATGAAGAATATGTATTTACCGTGAACGGAAAGCCTTGCGAACCGCGTCTGCTGACTTACCATTTCCATCAGCTGCGGAAAGAAGCTAAATTGGATAAGGTGCATTTCCATCAATTACGTCATACGTTTGCGACGCGCTGTCTTGAAAGTGGTGCGGATATCCCATCAGTAAGTGCCCTATTAGGCCATGCGTCGTCTCAGATGACACTAGATGTTTATTCAGATTCGATGCTAGCGCAACGGGTTGCTGCTATTTCTGGGATGGAAAAAGCAATCAGCTAACTAAATATTAAAAAACTAGAGTTATTTTAAAAAATGCTGAAATTAACTTTGGGGGAGTCTTTTTTTGTCTTTTTTCGAGAAAGCGCTTTCCGAAAGTAATAATCGATTTCCTCATTTCTTTTGAGTTTATCACAAAGAAATATCTCCTTTTTGTTATTAAAAGACATTCTTCAAACCTCAAACGCCGTCATCAAAAACCGTCACCCTAAATTAAGCCCGGTATTACAACCTCTTAATGCCCCATCCTGTTTTCTTTAATTCAA
>NZ_JAFREM010000045.1 GCF_017377575.1 Candidatus Enterococcus moelleringii | reverse complement strand
ACTTCCTGCAAAGTTTTGCCATATACCGAACAATATTTCGTCTTTCCATTGGCCTTTTTTCCAACCGCATACCTCCCCTCCCATCTCTTGTCCTTTCGTCGATAAATGTTTTCGCCTCGACGCATTTGTCCACTTCCTCTCCATCACATTTGACGGTAATTTTGACGGTTTATAGAATTGCCTTTATTCTGGTCTTCCTTTAGGCACTCGACTATTTCTGTTTATAACCAAAGCACAAAAATGTTCATTTTAATTATTTTTAAAAAATATATTGCGTATTTTTTTATCGTAATCTATAATAAAACTAGCGAATGACCCCAATAACTAAAAAAACATAACTATATCGCCGTTTCCCCTTAGTCTTTTCAAGACCAAGATAGAAACCTCACATAATTGACGTTGATTCTCCCCAGATTCTTTTTTCGCAACTCAAACTTTTATCACTTTCTAATTATCCTATCGATACTTCGTAAAAAGAAAGAATCATTTTAATTTAAAAATTACGAAAATATTCTAAAATTCAATTCTTTCGTCAATTTATTTTAACATCAAACAACTAACCGTTATGTTTTTTTATAGTGTTTTCTATATTTCGCTTATCCTGTTATAGCAACTGACCTACATACAGACTCTCTTGAGAGCAAAAACATCGGAATCAACCACCCACTCGCCGTTGCCAATAGGCGATAATGCGCACAAAAAAGCCGAAAGTATCTTTTACGATACTTTCGGCTCTACTTATTTAATTAATTCAACACCCTTCCCGCACTCTCAAACGGATACCAACTATTATGGGTAATCTTCACCACATCCCCAGGCTGAGGTGCCTGAATAAAATATCCATCCCCAATATACAAAGCCACATGATGAGCCGGTCGTCCCCAAAATACCAGATCTCCTGGCTGCACTTCACTAATCGGAATTTCTTTAATAGAAGCCTGTTGCGCTTGACTCACCCGTGGAATCCCAATCCCATTCTGGGCAAAGACCCATTGCATCAATCCGCTGCAATCGAAGCCAGCCGGAGTCGTTCCGCCCCAGACGTAAGGAACTCCTAGATATTGTTTTGCCGACAGGATAATATCCTGTGCCTTCTGACTCATTTCTTCATTAGTCGCAAAGCTGGTGGTAATGTTCTCACCCAGAACAACCTGTTGCCACAAGGCTTCTTGTTGAGCCTTCAAAGCCAACTCCTGTTGCCGTTCCTCTTCCTGAATCTGTGCCAACAAAGCTTCATTATCCTTCAGTTCTTTCTCCAACTCGGCCTTACTAGCATTCTGCTTCTCAATCGTCGTCTTCAATAAATCCTGCGCTGCCTGGTACTCCTGCCGTTTCTTCTCCAAGGCCTTTTGTTGTTTGGTAATTGCTTCCACTAACTCAGTATATTCCTTGGCCCGGGCTGCGTCCGCCTTCTGGACCTTTTCAACACCTTTAACCGAACCCAGCATTTTCGACCAGCCATCCACCTTAAAGAAAGCTGCTTTCTGATTGGCGTCGGTCAGCTGAATTGCTCTTACTCGCTCTTGGATTTCTTTTTCCAGCACTGTCAATTTGTCGTTCATCCCAGTCACTTTCTTTTCCTGTTCCACCAGCTCTTGATCCAGCGTCGCAATCTGCTTTTCCAACTCTTCCTGTTGAACAACGGAAGTTGAGATTTCATCATTCAACTGGCTTAACCGTTCCTGCAACTGAGCAATACTCTGCTGGGTCTCCTCTTTCGAGTCAGCATGGGCTTCCAGCGAGAAGCCGAAAAACATGAACAAGACTAAAAGTACTATGTATCCTTTTTTGATGATCCTTACCCCCTTATCGGTAAAATCGCCCAATCGGTCTATTGATTGAGCGATGCTTCTTGATTTAGTTGGATGCTGAATAGTATATATGGGGATTCTGAGACTGGGTTTCCAGAATCCATTTCTGGTAAAACTCATCACTCAGCTTGTAGCCACGGCCCCACATAGTCGTAACAATCTCCCCGTTCACACCGTGCAGCTCGCACTTACGCTTCAACTTATTAATCAGGCAAGACAGCTGGCTCATATTTGACGGGGTATCGCCATCCCGCCACAAGTGTTCACACAGTTCTTTCCGCGAGGAAGCAACTTGCTCGGGGTACGCCTTCACTAAATATTCGAACACCTTCTTTTCGGTCTTAGAAAAGCTTTTAAACAAGTTTTCCAAATTGCTTGGTACCGTGGACAGAGTTTCCATTGGGAAGGAAAGAATCTGATTTTCCTGTTGATGCAGCTTCCGCAGGCTGCTTAATCGTTCTCGGGTATCTTCAAAGCCGGCATCCCTAGTCAGCCAATCCGCCAAGCCCAGCTCTTTCCATTGGACTTGTTCCTCTTCGCTGGGATAAGATTCCGTCACTCGCACTACCACCAGCGGATAACTATTCAAGTGCTCTAAGATTTCCTCCACTTCTTGATTGCACAAGTTTTCGCTGAGCAATACCAATTGAAAAAAAGCAAGAAAGGCGCCAGTTGCAGGATTTTTTAATCGACTTAACAAATCAGTGGAACACAGCGTTTCATAACTCAATCGCTGCAATTTCTTGACTAGCTCTTCTTCTGTCAACATATTCTTGGTTAAAATTAATGCGTGTTGCATACTATTCACCTTCTCTTTAGGTTTTCGGGATCTTCTTCTCTTTGACTGCCGGCTTTCCTTTTAAGTCGGGTTCCTCGATATCCACCAATACATTCCATAAAATCACCAACGTCACAACAACACAAATGCTCACCTGAATCCACAACTGGTCAAAATAGGATTCGGCCAGCTTGATACTAAAAATTGCTAACAGGAAACAAACTACTAAAACGATTGCCAATTGTATTTGTTTCAGCTCCTGTTGGATACGGTAGACTGTTTCCAATGGCACCCGCTTTTGTTTGGACACTTGGCGAATATTATTCTTCTCCACCAAAAGCCAAATGATTTCCCGATAGAGCTTGCGAGCTTCCGGTTCTTTACTGAATAAGGAATAGGCATCCTTGCTGCGATCCCGTTCTTTGCCTGCTCGGACGAGAAATGGGTGCAGCATGCGGTCATTCCGCAGCGACCAAAGAAAAATCTGGCGCCACTCCTCAATGGTCAGGGGAGGAAGGTTCAATACGTCTAAGCCTAATTCCAATTCCTCCAGCTTATCCAAGCAAGACAGCAGCTGCCGATAATCTCGGGAGACCACTTCCCAGGAGGTAATCACCAAACAATCGCCTGGCTGAGCAAAATTCAGCAGCGCTTGAAATTCACTGGTGGCTGAATAGATGGCCTCGATTTCCTGCTGCCCATCTGAAAAGAGCTCATCCACTGGATAATCTTCCAGCATATCCAATTGTTGGGTAAATTGGTACCCTCGTGCATAGCCCAAATTCATCGTTTGCGACCTCTTTCTTCATAGATTCCCCTTTTGTTTATGGGCTTTGGTGGTACTTTTCTCGCATCAGACTTAGGTCTTTGTCTAGCCATTCTACGGTACAGATGAGCAACGCGCTGTTCCAGCTTCTGTTGTGCCTGGAGTAAATTAAACAGAAGGTAGCTTTGAACCAGTAGTACTAGCCCTAGCACAAATAACAAAAGATATACCACCGATTGCTTCTTCCTTCCTTTTACTTAGTCTTTATTTTTCCTAAGTCATTTTTCTTATAGTCCCAGCTGTAGGGCTGCGGCTTGCCATCGTTGGTGCCGTTTGGTTCCAAATAGATAGTGATCCAGTGTTCTCTTTGATTGTAGATTCCTAAACAAGAAAGTGATATCTTAGCATCTGTCACTAGAGGCGCAGCAGCATGACTGGCTAAATCATTAGATATTCGGTAACCATTGTACTTGTAGAACTCTGGAATAACAGCCGACAATTGGACTTCATCGTTGTCATTGGTCAACTGACTGGTCGATACCACGACTGTCGTGAAGTCTGGATCATCTGCTTCCTTACCAGAAGTAACCGCCGTATTGACTTGGTAATTGGTATCTAGTGCTCCAGTAGTATGCAATTGATTCTGAATCGTCAGGTAGCCTTCTTTTGGAACAACCAGCTCACCATTCGGATTCTGGATGACTTGTCGCACATGCAAGTCAGCTCTTCTGATTGAATAGATTAACTTTCCTTCTTGATAGGTTTTTGAAACAGTATAACTAGTCTTTTCAACATCGCTCATATCGACGGCTTTGATAAAACTATACAATTCCAGTTCCTTTTCTTGAACCGTAATTTTGTTTCCGATTCGCAACTGTTGATCATAGAGAATATCCCCCTGCGCTAGCGCAGTTCCTCTATCATCGTAAGCCTTTAGCGAGACCTTTTGTGGGATCGCCGCTTTCCAACAAACATCAGTTATCTCTTCTTTTTCTTCTTGATTACCATATTGAGAGAACTCAACGTAGTATCCTCTGTTGTACAGTTGGTCATACATCGTCCCTCCAGGAAGATCATTCCAGTATTTGCTGTTCTTGTGTGCAAATTGTAATACAAACTCAGGGCCAGTAACTCTATCATTGTTAGGTTCTTCAGCATTAAATGCAGCATATGCCCCGTCGGGAGCATATGCTCCATCTATTCTTCTTTTTCCAACAAAAAAGATTTCTCCAGTCTCAGGGCCATTCGCCCAATACCAGTTATCCTTAGTAACATCGTATTCCTCAGTCACTGCAGGAATTTTGTCGTTGTCACTAATATTATCTCCATTCTTTAAAACACCTCTTGTGCCACCTAGCCAACCAGGATCTTTTGCAATATTATTGAAAATAAAATCATGTTCTTCTTCTGACGTAATAGTAGTCAAATATCCCGTTAATCCTTTATACCTCAGTTGCTTAGCACTATTATATGCCTGAAACCAAGTTTTTCCTGGCGCGGTCATTTCTGGCATAAAGACATAATAATGAGCTACTTCATTCTCATCAATCCACGATGTGTACACTTTTTCATGTAAAATCACTTTAATGCTACCTGATGTATTTACAGGATTCTTGATAGTGAATCGTAAATCCTCCATAAAATCTTGGATAGTTGCTACGCTATTATTGTTCTCCATCGCAAAACTAAAGGAATAGTAATCGTCCGTCTCACTGTTTTCAAACGAATACCAAGTGTTAGGTAATGTTAGAGAGTCAGAATAACCCTTAATTTCTGTATTTTTTGGAACCTGAATTTCTATAGACTTCATTTTATTATTAATAGAATTATCTATGACCAAATCAACAAATTTTGCCTCATCACCCGTTCGTTCGATTTCAAAATCAATAAGTTGAGTTAATTGGTCAATTTGTTGGCTAGAAACCTCGCTAATATTATTGGCTCGATCTACAGCAACCACATGCAAATACTTGCCAGAAGTGTTCTTCTCTGAAAGTGAAATTGTAGTCGCAGTTTCATATTGAAGAGAATGATCTTCCGGATCTGTAGGTGCTACATAGAGGCCTTCTGGATATCTAGCAACAGGAATTCTGCCATATTCATTCTTGTAACCTTCTACAGTCGATGTTAGAGTGGATTGCGCCGAGTCAGTTACTTCATAAAAGTATCCAGCGATATTACTCTTTATTTCTTCTTTAACCACATCAGACGTCAGTCTGCCACCTTGTGTATTTGCCTCCACATAAAACTGATAGTCTGTACCTCTGTCTACAGCATCTAATTTAATATTTAGTCCTTCATCACTGCCGCAGCGAATAATTGTCTCAGGTGTATTAGGAGCTACTTTGTCCTTTACTGAGTGATCAGAAGCATTATTTTCAAGAGATACTTGACCAAGATTGTAAAGAACATTAGCAATGATTTTGCGCTCATCTAATGTTGATTGACCACTACTATGCCCTGTTTGAATCATTGCGATGTTTTTGTTTGTTTTTAAATACCATCCGCCTCTCCATTTTCCACCCTCATCATATATTGAATTTATCGCGTCTTCAAATTCCATCCAAACTGTTCCAATCGATTTATCTGATAGTTCAACATTATGGGTTTGAGGTACAGTTAAGACTAGTTCATTCTGTAATTCAATAGGATACTTCATTAAATATCCGTCATTGATGATTTTTACTTTTTCTGAAATAGACCAATATTCCCAAGCAACTCCGCCTCCGGATTCCATATAACTTTCATGACCTATTCCAAGATAGTTACTTAGATCGTGAAAATAATTCCACCAAACACTTTGACTTTTTAGTAGGGTATCGTGTCCAAGTAAAACTCCTCGACCTGATGATAAAAATCTTATCGTTGCCTCAGCACTTTGGGTTGAAATATCTCTACTATTATTACCATCCCATGTTCCAAACATAATGACATCATATAAATACTCTCCTGATGAATTTTGCAAATAGTGATCTGGATCATTATTATATTCATTAATTGATAGTGGAGTAACTTGAATCAAATTTGTACCATCAGTCGCTTGTAAATTCAAACTATCCATCCAATTCTTCAATGTATTTGACTCAGATATATCTGGATATACATTCAACACACGGATACTTTTCCCATAGAGTATGGATCGATTCTCCCAATTTTCTCCATCCTCAGACTGAAATAGTCTGTAACCTGCCTGAGTCAAGTTATCTTGCGGATCCCAATCTAAATCTGCATAATTTTTCTTCACATCGGTTGAATTATCCCACCTATTCTCAGCCGTCAACCTAAAATCTCCAGGTGGACCAACTACATCTGATGCCTCTACTTTATCAACAGGCTCAGATTCTTCTTGAAAGAAATAATATCCCACTCCTACGAATATCACTGCTACTATCGAAGCAATAAGACTTCTCTTAAGTAATTTCTTTTTTCTTCGATTCATACCCCTAATCATTTTCCCTACCCCTTCTTTCAACACTTATCAAATCAATGTTCTAGTTGTAAAACACTCACCTCATGAGTGTTGCTTTTTCACTTTTCATGAAGGATACAGTGGGGAATCTGTATCCCTAGTTTTCTGTCTTATCTTGTAATGCATTATCTACAGCTTTTAATGGTGATCCATCTGCTGGTGTACTTCCTTGCCACCAAGCATCGCGATAAGCAAATTTCGCGCAATTAATGGACTCTACCTTCAATGTGATCTTAAAAGTAGTTCCATCATAACGGTTACTTAACTGGTCTGATAACTGAACTGCTTTGAATAGATAGCTGGTTTCTTTACCAGTACCTGGCTCAACAGCTTTATTGTAATAGCAATAGCCATCACCACCATCGATCCAATCAGCTGTAGCCATATCTTTTAATAAAATGTCAGTACCTATTTTCAAGGGTAAAACTTGTTCATTCGGCTCATCTCCAGCAATGACTTTACGTACTTCAGGCAAGACCATCACCCGAACAAACTGTTTAATCGTACCAGTATTTTCAATTCGTACTTGTTTAGGAACCGATTCACCTATCAGAGTTTCATCGATATCTTCATTGAACACTTCATCAATCTTGGTCTCAACTTGACCGATTCGGAAGTCATTTTCCTTCCGATCTTGAGCAGTCATCGCCGCGTATACCCAATAGCCTCCACCAATCACCAGGAGGATCAAGCCGACAGTGACGACGAAGTAAATGACACGTCGTACAGGTTTCTTTTGCAGTTTCATCTTGTTCCTCCTTGATTAGTAGAGTTTATTGTCATACATCTGATAGACATAACCACTAGTTGAAATCCCCCAATCAGATATCAATGAGCGAGTCACATCATGGGCATCCATTTCTGGAACCAATTTGTAGAGCGCGCCCTTATACTGATTGGCATAGGCTGGACTTAAAGAGATACTTTCCAATAGATTCGGTGTCACTTGACTAGGTGTCATGACCTCAGAATAATAGAAATAGCCGCTTTCGTAGTACCAGTACTCGCTGGCCCCATTTGGTGGAGGATTCGATTGATCGAACACCTTACTCGTTTGGAAAGCCAGTTCGAATGCTGGTAAAGGTGCATCTCTTGTTCCTTTATACTGATATGTTTTGTTTAACAGTGCATGATTCGCTTTGTAATACGTATTGGCATTTACTTCATAGGTATTTCCTGACACCCAAGTATCGGTTTTTTTCACATCGACAGGTACCGTACTAGGTGCAGGGTAGACCTTCAAATTCCCATTTCCGTCACCAACTCCATGATTATCTGTCTTGTCCGTTTCAAAGGCTATGAAAAATTCTTTTAGAGAAACTCGGACAACCGCTGGTGTTTCACCATCGTTTTTTACGCGAATCATTTTCTCTTTCTTCGTTCCCGGTGCCCATTGAAAAACTTGAGTAAAATCCTCCTCGATTACGGCAGAAAGCTTTCGAGAATTCCTTTTGGCTTGGTTGACCCGTTCATCAGCAGATGTAATCCAAGCGTAGGTGCTGCCCACAACTAATAACAGGCTTAACAACAGAGAAAAGCAGGCAAAAAGAGCCTTACTTTTAACAAATGTTTGGAGCAAGTGACGCAGCTTTTCTTTCTGACTCATTCCTGCCCCTCCTCTCGTCGTTTTCGCCACAAGAACAACGCAATCAATACCAGCAATAACCCAGAAAGAAATTGATAAACAATTTGTTCACCAGTTTGCGGCAGACGCTTCCCACTTTCAGAAGTACCGCCTCCGGTTGAACCGCCTGGCCCGGCCCTTTGACCAGTACGTGGCAATTCCCCCGAACTACTTGGTGTAGCCGGTCCTTCTGAGGTGCTTGGCGTCGTCGATGTAGATGGTTCTGTAGACTCGGACGGTTCAGTCAGCTGATCCTTCGTACCAATGAAGGTCCAGTAAAAGTACAAGGTACTCTCTTCACGTAAATCTTCCTTGGTCAGTTTAGGATCAATTGCGAACGTTGCCTGCAAGATCTTATCCGTGCCATATTTACAGACACCTAGTTCTAACGGTGTCTTCGTCCAGTCTCGACTGCCATCACCAAGTATCAACCCATCGTAAATCTCTTTTCCATCTAAGGTTAAGGTCATGTTTATGTGATACTTCCAATCTACAGACCCGGTGGAGTCCCTTTCTTCTACTAACATGCCTAAAGAAAAGGGCTCTTCCAAATCCAAACTGCGAATGGTGATTTCTTTTTCATACGTTTCGCCAGGTAGAATATCGACTAAATCAACGTAATATTCTCCGTCAGGAGTAGCGTAAATCCCATCAGAATCCCCGATTACCATGCCGGGAGGAAGTGCCTCAGCAGCATCTGCGGACAATATCCCAGTAAAAAGCCCTGAGAAGCACAGCAGTATGCAGAGTATAGCTTTGAGCTTACACAACTTTTTTCCACTCCTCCCCTTTTCATGGTTTATTCATCGCATTAAGGTGCTAATTTTGCACAGATTGCGCTAGTAATTGGCTTAGTTGTATCCAATTTCCAACCAGCAGTATCAGTCAAAGCCTCTTTTGTTGCTTGGACAGCTTCCATTTTTACAACTAAATCGTAAGAAGCGTTGGTGTATTCTGTGCCCATATCGTTTTCAAATACTAAGCTCTTCAATAAATCAGCAGTTGTAGCACCACTGTTTAATGGTTGAGTATAATAGAACCAGCCATCTTCTTCGTTGTATATCCAGTTGTTTGTTGCTGTAGCTAATCCAGCTTGATCAACAACAGCAGCAGAGTAATCAATCTTGATTGCGCTCTTGCTTAAACCACTTGTATCCGCTTGAACTGCTTTTTTCCCAGCTGCTATAGGGAATTGTGCAGCATTTGTTGTTATTGTAGCTGCAGGGATATCAGTAATTCCTAAAGTTGTTGTTTTGTAGTCATAATCTGTGTTGTAACGCTTACCAGCTGTTCCAAGCAAAGCGCTAGCTTCCAGATTTCCAGGATCCCCTGCTGCAATTCCATCAGCATTTGGCAAGCTAGATTTCGCCCAGTTAACGACTGTATTCTTGTAACCATTTTCGTAGTAACCATATTTAACTTCTGTTAAAGCAAAATTCCATTCATGAGCATTCAACTTAGCGCTGTTGTCTGATACAAATGCAATATTGTAAGTCATTTTTTGGTATTTATTCAACTTGGCATCGTAACCAGATGCTGGATCATTAGGATCTTTCCCAGCATTCGCTGGATCTGTATAGTATTCGTGCACTAATTTTGCTTCAAAGCTATTTCCGATATCACCAGTAGTTGGATCAACTGTTCTAGTACCTTTAACTAGCAACTTAACGTTGTCATCAGCTGGCGAAGTCAAACCAGTGATTTGAGCTACTGGAACAACTTTGAATCCGTCACTAAAAGCCTTGGCCCCATTAAAATTAATTGGCATATGTTTAGCCAAGCCAGGATCCTTATCTACGTTAACGTACTTAGCTCCAGCTACCGATGCAGGATCGTATTTTTCTGCACCTTTTTCTGTCAGATGTTTTAACACTTCTTCATAAGAAACCCGTACAAACACATTCGCAGTCCCGGTATTAGATACTGAAACTTCCTTTTTCGCTG
>NZ_JAFREM010000044.1 GCF_017377575.1 Candidatus Enterococcus moelleringii | reverse complement strand
TCTGGTAATTATTCTAGTCATCTGTTTCCTGTTGGCGATCTTTAGTATTAAATTAGTCGAAAGTTACTTTGATCAAGTGTGGATTCAAGTAGTCATCTGTATTGTCGTCACATTAATTATTTTATGGAATGTCTTGGTGGACAGTGAAGCTGTGGAACAGCCTGTGAAGAAACAAACGAAAAAATCCTAGAGAAGGTGGAAATGATGCAACAGCATGTATTGATTTTAACCAGAAATATTTTATCAGAAGAGGGATTGATCCGACAGCTTCATTATTTAAACTATGAGGTTTTGTGCTCGTCGGATCTGCTTCAAGTCTTACAAATGGGCAAGGGTTCTCCCATGTTCTCTTATTTTCAAGCCGTAATCTTGAGCGAAACTTTGAGTAACAGTGAAGTGGAGAAGATTTTGCCGGTTTTGCATACTTTCCCCATCGCTATTCTTCGCAACAGCGAAGTCTATCCGGTTAAGGAACAGACCGAATGGCAGGATCAAGGGATTCATGGTTGGGTTTCAAAGAACGGCACGATCGAGACGTTAAGAGAAGCGATAGCCGAAGCGCTTCAAACGGTGTACGAACAAAGAATGGCCAGCAGTCAGATTTTGGCGTTTCCTGTTGGGGATAGTGAATCTGAAAGAAGCTTAGTGAAGACAGTTTGGAATAGTTTTTCCAAGACAGAGAAGAAAGTGTTCGAACAGTTGTTGCAGGCTAAGAACGATGGGGTACTTTCTCGGAAAGAAATTTGTGATTACTTATGGCGGGAAGGAGAAACTCCTTCCAATATGAGTCAATTGTCTTGTTTGATCAATAAGATCAAGCGGAAGTTCGAACGGGCTGGGATTAAAGATGAGATCGTAGTTACCTTATGGGGCCGGGGCTATAAGCTGAATGAAGAATTCCGTGAACGGTGGCTGGGTGAAGAACAAGCCTTGCTTGGCTTTCCACCACAATTGGCAACAAATTAGAAGCAGCGCTCAATCAGGGGATTGAGCGTTTTTCTAGCAGTGCCAGCTTTTACAAAGGCAGGCTGTCATTTTGGGAAGAGTATTAGGGGGTGCGAACAATTAAACGAGTCCACATAATAATTTTACTGATGATCGTTGGGCTGTCTGGCATTTCTGGAAGTGTCTATGCAGAGCCGAAAGACGAGACGCAGCAAAACATTGCCCAGCTTCAGGAACGGTTGAGCCAATTGAATGACGACATTTCAACTTCGGTGGTCCAACAGGCAGAACAAGAAAAAAAGATTCAGATACTGGATCAGGAACTGGTTGAGCAGGAAAAGAAAGTGACCGAGATGACAGGGAATTTAGCGCAGTTAGAAAAGGAAATTCAAGAGCGGGTTCGCGCGATTCAGCTAACCGATGCCAATCAGCAGGCTTCCTTTTTTAAGGTGGATGGCTGGGCGAAGATGCTAAGCTCCATCAAGGGAATCGAGTCGGTTCGCAAGACTGATACAGCTCGGGCCAAGGAATATACGTCTCTGGTAGAGGACATTACGAAACAACAGAAAGAATTGGAAAAACGACGGACAACCTCTGAAGCTGCACAACAAGAACTGAACACCACAATTGAAAAACAAAAAGCCAGCAAGGAGCAATTAGAGAAAGAACTAAAGGAGAATGAAGTACTGCTGGCTCGGATTCAAGAAGAAGAGCGGCAGCAAGAACAAGCCTTGAAAGCCCAACAGGAAGCCTTGTGGCAACAAGTTGTTTTAGGTCAGACCCTTACTACAGAAGAAGAAGTGACAGAAAAAGCGCAGGACATTATTCTGTCGGCCAAGCAATATCTGGGCGTACCATATGTTTGGGGCGGAACGACGCCCGCGGGCTTCGACTGCAGTGGATTGATGCAGTGGGTCTTTGCCCAGAATGGGATTTCGATTCCAAGGGTGAGTCAGGCGCAACAGGCTTCCATTAAGGAAATCCCGATTAATGAAGTGCAGCCTGGGGATTTAGTCTTTTGGGGTAAGCCGGCGCATCATGTGGCGTTGTATATCGGAGATGGCTACTTTATTCAAGCACCGCAGCCGGGAGATGTGGTGAAGATCACCCATAGCAGCTGGTATCCTTTTGAAAGTGCCGGGCGGGTGTTGAATTAAATCATAAAAAAATAGGAGTGGTTGAAGGACAGGATGTTGTCTTTCAGCCACTCCTATTTGTGTGTCTGTTGATTGCTGCAGGATAGTTATTTTGGCTAAGATTTCAAATAATTTTCGAAACTCATCCTTCCCTCTTGTTAAAGATACAATCTGTTCTTTATTGGAATATGACTAAAATTAGATGAGTTATAATTAACGACAATATTTTCTTTGAATTATGTAAAA
>NZ_JAFREM010000043.1 GCF_017377575.1 Candidatus Enterococcus moelleringii | reverse complement strand
CGGAAGTTCGAACGGGTAGGCATCAAAGATGAGATTATTGTCACTTTATGGGGCCGGGGCTATAAGCTGAACGAAGAATTCCGCGAACGTTGGCTGAGTGAAGAACAAGCCTTACTGGGTTTTCCGCAGTTGGCGACAAATTAGAAGCAGCGCTCAATCAGAGGATTGGGCGTTTTTTATGAAACTGGAGGTGACGCATATTAAGAAGCTGTACATAGGAGTCATCCTATTAGTGGGTATATTCTGTTTTGGAAGTGGGGTTCATGCTGATCCCAAAGAAGAGACTCAGCAGACGATTGCTCAGCTGCAGGAACGGCTGAGTCAATTGAATGACAACATTTCAACTTCGGTAGTCCAACAGGCAGAGCAAGAAAAAAGGATTCAAACACTGGATCAGGAGCTGATTGAGCAGGAAAAGAAAGTGACTGAGATGACAGGGAACTTAACGCAGTTAGAAAAGGAAATTCAAGAGCGGGTTCGAGCGATTCAACTGACGGATGCCAGTCAAAAGTCGGCGTTCTTTAAAGTAGATGGCTGGGGGAAAATGTTGAGTTCGATTAAAGGGATCGAGACGGTTCAGAAAACCGATGCTGCTCGGGCCAAGGAATACACCGAATTAGTGGAGGCTATTACGAAGCAGCAGAAGGAATTAGAGAAGAAGCGGAAGGACTATCAGACTGCCCAGGATTTATTGAAGCAGACAATTGAGAAGCAGACGGCCAGTAAAGCTGAGCTGGAGAAGGAGTTGGCTGACAATCAGGGGATGCTGGCACGGATTCGGGAAGAAGAGCGGCAACAGGAACAGGCTTTAAAGGCCCAACAGGAAGCCTTGTGGCAACAAGTGGTATTGGGCGAGAGCATTAAGACCAACTTTGAAACCACTGAAGAAATGAGTGATAAGGCGCAGGACATTATTCTGTCGGCTAAGCAGTATTTAGGCGTGCCGTACGTTTGGGGAGGAACAACGCCAGCAGGCTTTGACTGCAGCGGTTTGATGCAGTGGGTATTTGCCCAAAATGGGATTGGAATTCCACGAGTGAGCCAGGCGCAACAGGCTTCTATCAAGGAGATTCCGATAAGTGAAGTGCAGCCAGGGGATCTAGTTTTCTGGGGACGACCGGCTCACCATGTAGCATTGTATATCGGAGATGGCTATTTTATTCAAGCGCCTCAGCCGGGTGATGTAGTGAAGATTACCCATAGCAGCTGGTATCCATTTGAGAGTGCCGGGCGGGTATTGAACGGAAATTGAGTGGGGAAAGTCGAGAGTATGCAGCAGCTGCTTTCGACTTTTTGCTTTAGTGAAAAATGGAGTCGAGATTAGAAGGATCTTTTTGATTTGGACGATCGGATTTCAGTGTTTTAAGGGGTCAAAAAGAGACGTAAATTTAGCGGTGAATCCTTTAAACAAGGCCTTTATTGCAGTATAAATAACCATTGGTATTTTTAGATTAGAATTTGAAATAATTTCTTTCTAAGCTATAAACATCCTTCTAAAAGTATAGTAAAATAATCAAATAGCAACACTTTTCATTTTTTATTTGACTATTTAGGAGGGCGATTAATGCCGCGTAAAGGAGACAATATTTACTTAAGACAGGACGGCCGTTGGGAAGGGCGTTATGTGATCGGTAAAAGGAGCAATGGAAGTTCCAAATTTCGTTCAGTTTATGGCGAGACCCGAGAAGAGGCTGAAGCAAAGGTCAAAATGATAAGGGACGAATTGGAAGAGGAGTTTAAGCGAAAAACCAGCGGTGTGGCAACCTTGCCGAATCAGCCTGCGCTGACCACAAGAAGCTTCACTTTTATGGAGTGGTTTGAATTCTTTCTAGAAAAGGAAAGCGGCCGACTGTCTGAGGGAACGATTAAGAAATATCGTTACTGGACGGAAAAATACCTGTATCCTGAACTAGCAGACGTGCCAATCAGTATGATCAGCTGTGACAGAATTCAAGGACTGATGAGTAATCTGACGGATACCTGCGAAAAAACGGAAGTAGATAATATCTTTTACTTACTGCAGCAAATCATGCGGGAGGCACTTCGCGAAAACCTGCTGCGCTACAATCCCTGTCAGTTCGTTAAAAGGAAGCGAAGGAACAAAGCTCCGGCGCAATTCTTAATGGAATATGCGATGAAAGGGTCGCCGGAAAGTGATGCCTACCAGATTCGCTTTGCACTTTGTCTGATGCTGGAAACAGGACTGGATATGAGTAACATCGTCGACTTAAAATGGAAGGACATAGATTTTGATCGTAAGCTGATTCAATTGAATAATACATATCAACAACTTGCTGTCGTAAAATTGGCTGAACCAGATCTTCAAGAACTGGCCCTATCGGCCGAGGCTTGTCAGGTGTTGAAGGAAATGAAGTGTGTCGCTGCCAGCGAGTCTGTGTTTAACTATGACGAAGAGCGGTGGAGCGAAGATGAAATGACTAGTATTTATGAAGAACTGAGAGACGCGTATAGTAATAGCTGGTGAGCGGGTGTCGATTATAAGAAGAAGCTGATTCCATTATCCGGAATCAGCTTCTTTTGTGTGCAGTTGCTAAATGACGTAAGGACAAGCGTTTTCGGTGTTTTTGCTCTCAGGAGAGCCAGTATGTAAGACAGTGGATATAACACTAAAAGTAAAATATAGGAAAAATACAATAAAGGGACATAACACTTGACTATTTAATGTTAAAATAAATCGACGAAAGAGTGGGTTTTGGGGCTTGTTTCATAATGTTTAGGTTGAATTTGACCTTTCCCTTTATAAATATACGGGCGATATTTAGATAGTGAAGGGGAATTAAACGACAGGAATACAAAGGATAAGGGAAAGTAACGTTAAATGTGTGAAGTCTTTATCTTGGTCTTGAAAAGACCAAGGGGAAATGGCGATATAGTTATGTTTTTTAATTTCTTGGGGTCACTCACTAGCTTTATTATAGATTACAAGAAATAAATACGCAATATATTTTAAAAAAATAACTAAAATGAATATATTCCTGCCTTTACTTATAAACAGAATTAGCGGAATGCCTAAATAGAGACCAGAACAAAGGCTATTCTATAAACCGTCAAAATTACCGTCAAATGAGATGGAGAGGAAGTGGACAAATGCGTCGAGGCGAAAATATTTATCGACGGAAGGACAAGAGATGGGAGGGGAGGTATGCGGTTGGAAAAAAGGCCAATGGAAAAACAAAATATTGCTCCGTATATGGTAAAACTTTGCAGGAAGTCAG
>NZ_JAFREM010000042.1 GCF_017377575.1 Candidatus Enterococcus moelleringii | reverse complement strand
AATGAGGATGCCAGTTCTACTTTTGGCAGTCATTAAATGTTCGAAGACATTCAAGTGATTCATATAAAAGCTTCGCAACGAGTACATAGTAGAATGGTATGCGTGGTGAGGATTAGACTCATTTTTCTAAAGAAAAATGATTTCCCTATTAACGAACTAGCTGGAGGAAAATGATTATGGATATGAATAAAGCAAAGATGGTCAATGATGCCGTGATTTCCACGGTGGATAGAAAAGCTGAAGAACGTGGCAGAGAAGTTGGTCGTGAAGAGGAAAAGATTGAGGTTGCAGTGAGTATGTTGGACGATAACGAGCCTATTGAGAAAATTGTGAAGTACACGGGGCTAACAGCTGAGCAAATCGAAAAAATTCGAAATGATTGAGGTAGTAACTAGTAGAAAAGACCTTCAAAAGATGTATTATAACGACTAAAAAAGGAACTCCCAAAAATTCCAATAGGCTGTAAGCAGCTGTTGAGAATGATCGGTGTTCCTTTTCTAATCCACAAAAAAAGAGTGAACCTCGTCACTCTTTATATCCGCTCAGGCGCAAATCGCCGGAGACATATTCGCCTAAATAAATATCTGAAATAGTGCTGAAGTCGTGTTTTTGGACTTCTTGGGCTAACCAGTCTTCGTCTTTTCCGATCAGCTCCAGCACGTCTTCATTGGGTTGACCGTCCACAATAATCGGGTAGCGAATATTTTCATCTCCAAATTCAATCAAGGTCAGCTGGCCGTTTTGCTCTAGAATCGCTCGTTTTACCTTTTCAACTTCATAGATACCGTTGCTGCGGAGCTTGAACATCAGCTCGCTGGCGGAAATACCGTGTTTCAAGCATTCTTTCACATCGACTTGACCATTTTGGATCAAGTTAACAGGCCGACCATCAATCAACAATTTCACGTAGCGATTGTGGTCCTTTAGATATTTCAGCAGCATCACTAAAAAGGTCCAAATAACCAGCACCAGCACGAATTGTAAAACCGAGATGGCGTCATTGTAGATCACGCCGCCGATAATGCCCCCTAGAACATAGTTTTGCACAGCATCCATTGCTGAAGAAGGTGCCAGGTTGCCTTTGCCGGAGATATTAATTTGAAAAATTAGCACGATGATGCCTAAGGTGAATTTTAAAATAACTGGATAATACGCTGCCATGCTCTTCCTCCTATGGATTGACTGTGATTTCCGAATTAACTAAGTGAGTCTCGGTGAGCTGATAGGAACTTTGATCGACACTGAGATGAACCGTGTAATAGGTATCCTTCATTTTAATCACGACACCATCAGTCAACTGTACGGAATTTACTAAGACATCCGTTTGTTTTAGATCAAATTCGTGAGCCACCTCTTTTATAAAAGCCACCATCTGAGAAGATTGATCGTAGCGGTTCTGATTCTGAGTGTAATCAGAATATTGAACACCTAACATAAAAACTAAAAGCAGAAACAGCATGATACTCAAATCCCGGTATTTGGTTTGAATTCGGTGGCGCATATACAGACTGAAGGCGACAATCAGGAAAATTAGTGCCAGAAAGATAATCGCGTATTTGATGAAATCATTTAGGCTAGATTGGTTTTCGATATATTTGATACCATAAAATGTCATATCCTCACTCCTCCCCTTTATTTTAGCGGTTTTTGGCCCTTTCGGCAAAAGACTGTACTTTTTTTCGGTGCATTTGTCGAGGTTACGTCTAAGTGTTTTGTTATACTGAGAAAAAGGAGTGAATCACGTGCGGAAAATTGTTTTTTATGGAGCCATCAGCTTGGATGGTTTCTTAGCTGGAAAAAATGAAAATCTGGATTGGCTGCTGGCAACAGATATTGGCGAAGAAAGCAGCTATGACGAATTTATCAAAACGATTGATACGGTAGTGATGGGCCGCATCACCTATCAGGAAGCGTTGAAGCTAAATGACGGGGCACCTCTCTATCCGGATCAGGAAGTGATCGTTTTTTCTAGGCAGCAGGAGGCCGTTGATGGTCAGACTACGATCCACGAGAATCCCGTCGAGTATCTGAAGCAATTGAAGAATCAATCTGGCAAAAATATCTGGATTGTCGGTGGCGGTGATTTATTGCAGCCGGTGCTGGAAGCAAATCTGATCGATGAGTGGTTTATCCAAATTGCACCGGTGCTGCTGGGTGACGGCAAGCGTTTATTTGGTACGCATGCTTTAGAAACACGCTTGGAATTTGTAGAGAGTCGTCAGTTTGGTGAGCTGGTGGAGCTGCATTATCGTAAAAAAGAGTGATAGGATTCTTGTCTTTTGTCAGCTTTTCACTGAGAAAGACTGAAATTTAATTTTTTCTATACAGTCTGTTCACAAAAAATTCATAAATTGCTGGTAGTATTATAAGTACCAACAAAACAACCCTAACACTTTTTCATTTTTAACTCCTTGCCAGTCGGCCACCCACCGACTGGCATTTTTTTGTGTTCAGATTGAAAGCAAAAAGGACTGATCAGACGATGTACCTGTCTGACCAATCCTGGCTTTATTCAAATAGCTCATTGACTTGTTCAAATTTTTTCACTGGTTGCGGGAAATCCATTCCTTCAGTGAACACATTGGGGTACGCATAAGTAAGAATGTTGGCGGCGACTGCTGCTTTGGCACCTAGTGGGCTGTCTTCAATGGCCACAGCCTCTGAACTTTCGACACCTAAGTGTTCTAGACATTGCTGATACCCTTCCGGATCGGGTTTGCCTAGCTTGACGTCATCAATCGTGACGAAAACATCGATTTTTTCATTTACAGCTGGATGCCTGTCAAAATAGAAGGCCAGCTCTTTTAGCTGAGAATTTGAAACGACACCGATTTTCCACTGCTGTTCGTGGGCTTTTTCCAACAAATCTTGGATACCATCACGCAAGCAAGCCGCGCCATAGTTGCGTTTCTGGTCTTGAATAATCCACTCATCCAGCTCAGCTGTATTTATCTGCTTGCCGACAGCTAAGCTTATCCGTTCATAAAATGTGCCATCTGCCGATGAGCCGATGCCCTTTTGAAAGTCTTCAAAGGGTATGCGATACTTGAAGTTCTTCGCCAAATAACTGTTAACGCTTTCGAAAAAGAGCCACTCGCTGTCAATCATCGTCCCATCGAAATCAAAAATTAGTGCCTTTATCATTATCTTTCCCACCTCTGCTCTTTACCAAGAATATTCCTTTATTCTCAGCATAGGAATTCTCGACTTAAAAGTCAATGCTTACTGGGACTTTTTGAAGCGTCAGAAAAAAGTGGGCAGCTCTTGATTATTCAAGGCAAGGATCGCTATCTTACTCCCCCACTCTATGAAACCGGTTTAGTTTTAGTTATAATGGAAGAAAATGGTAAGGGAGTTAGAAAATGAGCAGCCTGAAGGATTACAATCAGGAATCACCCATCAATCATTTGATGGCCCGACACTGGGATAAAGTGGAGATAAAGGAAGTTGCTGAAGCACTGCTTAATGCAGTGAAACAAAATCAATTGACTGATTATGTTGTTGCAGACAGCTGGCATAAGGAAAAAGTGCTGGAGTACTTTAAAGCTTTTGCAGGTCAGGAGCTGCGCTATAAAAACACTGATTTTACTTTGTTTTATCAAGTAGAAGCGGCGGATGATTATAATGATTTGCGGGGGCAGCTGCTGCTGACGTTTCAGACAGACCGGATGGAATATCGGGTGTTGCTGGGAATGGCTCGGTTAGGTGACGCTGATTGTGTTCGTTGGCAAATCTATGATGTGCTGTGGCAGGATGCTGGGGTATCAATTGTTGATGTGCCCTTAGTTCAGCTGGAAGACCCACAGTCTGGAGAAGAAATCTGTGTGCTGGTGACGAACCACGGAGACATTCGGCTGCGATTGTTTCCCCAACAAGCACCTTTAGCGGTGGCAAATTGGCGGTCGATGGTAAAAGACGGCTTCTATGATGGCAGCCTATTTGCCCGAATCATCAAAGAATTTGTGATTCAAGGCGGTGCTTTGGACGAATCTGGCGATGAGGCCCTCTCCAGTTACGGCGGGTATTTCGCTGATGAAGTCTGTCAGGGATTGTATCATTTTAACGGCGCGGTAGCTTTAGGCAACCATGGTCCTCATACGAATGGCAACCAGTTTTTCATTGTTCAGAATACTAAGGTGAATGAAGAACAGCTGCTTAAGCTTTCTTTGCCGCGAAATGTCGAAACAGCTTATCTGGAAAATGGTGGTTTGCCGGAATTAGATGGCCGCTACACCGTGTTTGGTCAAGTGTATGAAGGAATGGATGTTGTGGTAAATATTGCTGGTCAGGTGACGGATGCGAAAGATGCGCCCTTGGAGCCTGTGGTAATTCAGCGGATATTTTTTGAGAAGATTTCTTAAAATAGATAGAAGCAGAGGAACTTACATTTAGTCACTGTAAGCTCCTCTATCTTTTTATTCAAATTTAGCGACCTGTTCCTCTAATGTTTCGCTTCGATTTTTAGGGTCACGATAAAACTTTGTAAAGATGAACAAGCCGAACACACAGAAACTGATGGCTGCAAAAATCAGGATATCCGCGACGTCGGCTTTTTCACCCCCGCTGGTTTCATACTGACCCAATAGCACTGACCCAAAGCTATTATTCAAATAATGAAAAATAATTGGACACCAAATATTTTGAGTTTTCATATAAAAATAGGCAAAATAAATCCCAAGAACCATACAAGTGATTAGCTGAGTCACTATGCTGTATACGGCATGCTCTGGCTTATTGTAGAAAAACATATTTAACGGCAGGTGCCAAATCCCCCACATAAAACCCATAATGAGGGTAGCCTTAATAGCTCCAAACTTTTTCTGCAGCACCGGTTGTAAATAATAACGCCAGCCATACTCTTCACCAAAGAAGAACACAAAACTCAGGAAAAAATTCGGAACCGTAATAAGCAATCTGAACAATATCTGCGGATTCCAAAGTATTTCGTTAAAAGCTGCCACCTGCCCCTCCAGCAAGCAGGAGATAAATAAACGAGTGATCAGCAAAACAAAGAATAGAACACTTGCAGGCAACACTTTCTTCCATGATATTCCCAAAATACCAAAGGCTTTTAGCTTACTATCCGCATCAAGTAAAAGCGTTAAAAGCAAGCTGATAGAACCCACCATAGCGATTATCGGAAAAATAGTATTCAACTCTTTGTTTAGAACAAACACACTAGTCACAGCACACACTATACCAATGACAGTCATAACCAAATAAACTTTAAAAAAGCGCTGGGGAATCAATTCTTTATGCTGATGACTAGTTAGAACGGCCACAATTACCCCCGCTGCTGGACACAACATCTGAACTGAAGCAAAAAGTGACAAGTCTCTTTCTGAAAAGTAACCAAAAGCCATAAAAATCCCCATCAGATAAGGAATTCCATAAGTGACGAGCAGGAAAATTTTAAACTGTTTACCGAAGAGTTCAGAAGTTTTCATGATGATCCTCTCCTTGGGCTTTTCTTTAGCTTAGCATGATTTTAGATCTTGTGGAGTATTAAACTCAAAAAAACATCCCTTTTCTCAGAAGGGATGCTTTAGATAGTAATAGTCGATAACGACTTAATTCGCTTCGGCTTTGGTTTGTTTTTTCTTGTTACGATAAATCCACACGCCGATAATAATCAAGGCTAATGCGGAGGCAATTAGATGAATGGCATAATCTTTCCATGAACTTGATGCTTCATCCACCGAAGTTTTGTTCAATTTGCTGGCGGCATCGGCTTCGATCACAAAGTCTTTGATAAAACTCCACTCGTGGCCGGCTTCGTCGGTTAATTGGATCGAATATGTATACTCACCTGCTTGGAATTGCTGGTTCCATTCGCTCATCAAATTGAATTTTGAATTAGGTGCAAAGGATAATTGTTCTCTTTCTTGTTCAAGGATCGGCTTATCACTGCCTTTTTTGGTAATGTTGGTGGTTGCTTTGACTTTCGAAATCAAGGTTGGCGTCACGTTGCGCAATTCAAAACGGACGTTGTTATGCAAGTTATCTTGAGCAATTGTTACTTCACCGGCATCCATCTCCGGTGCGATTTCGTTTTCAGTTTCTGATAGTTGGATCGCAATAGTTCGTGTAAAAATGCTGCTGCCGCCATCTGCTTGATCCAAATCCGGTTCAATGGTGATGCCGCCTAACAGGATTCCTTCGAAAGCTTCTGCTGGTACAGTTAATTCCATGGTAATTTCTTTTTCACTGTTAGCAGGCACTTCGATTTGCGGTTCAGCAATCGTGATACAGTCTTTCAACGAAACCTTCATGGATTCATCCCGCTCAAAATCCAATTGGGTGTAGTCTACGATCCCGTTTTGATTAGTAGTAGCGGTATTGATGTACATTTTGAACTTTTGTGGGCTGTCGGTTGGATTGGCAATCATTACCTGCAGGGTTTGCTTTTGGCCAGGGCTCACGGTTAAATCGAAAAAGTTTGAAACGTCCGGGTTTTGATTTTCCGGCAGTACCGCTCGAACAAGGTAGTCATTGCCATCTGCTAAGGTAGTTTGGCCAAATGCTAGGCCGCTGATAATTAGCGTGGTCAGCATAATTAGTTTTCTTATTTTTTGTATCATTTACTTCTCCTCTGAGGAAAAAAGCCACACGAGGTGGCTTGATCCTAGTTTTTCTATTAATCTGTCAGTATTTCGTTAATGCTTTTTATGCTTCTGGGCCTTCTGAAAGGTTCCAAACGATGTCTGTTGAATATTCGCTGGCTTTTGTTTTTCCAGGAACAACTAATTCAGCGTTTAGTAAGATTTCTGTGTCTACTAATGAATCAGCGATTTTGCTGCCGTTAATGCTTGTTACTAATTGTTCGCTCTTGTTAAGAGGTCCAACAGTATCCATGGCAGTAGCAGCAGTTTCGTTTTTCACGATTGAAGGTTTGAAGAACATGTTCATACCTTTCATATCTGCAAAGCTTTCTTTTGTAAGCTTAGCTTTTAACGTCCAGCCTTCATCAGTCACGCCGCGGTAGTCATCAACGATAACCATTGCTTCTTTTCCTTTTTGTTCTTTAACTGTTTGTTCTTGCTTCTGACTCTTAACAGAATTGAATAAGATTTCGTCTGCACGGTCAATTAAAAGCTCGCCGCCGCCTTGAACTTCTACAGTTGCTTGCGTTGTTTTTGATTTATTTGTATCGCCCTCTGCTGCAAATGTTGTTTGCCCTAGAGCTAGAGTCCCAATTGTTGTTAATCCTACTACTGCTGCTGCTAAACTAATTTTTTTCATTTTTATTTTCTCCTTTTTTCTTGTGAGTTATATATATACCAGCTAAACCTGCTAGAAGAATGATTCCTCCTAAAATAGAGTAAAGCGGGGTATATCGATCGTTGGTTTGCGGGTATTGCTTGTGCTGATTTCCATTGGAATGACTAACATTCTGCGTATTGGAATTTACAGCAATTCCGCTGTTGATATTGTTGCTGGTGTTGCTATTATTTTGGGCACCTTGATTGCTGGGGTCCTGTTTGTTTCCAGAATTTCCGGTGCCCGGTTTGGTACCATCTTCATGACTTTCACTGCTGGAAGGTTCAGTACTTTCGCTTCCAGAACTTCCTGGATCAGGATCCTTTGAGTGTTCTGTACCTTCAGGTGTAGAACCTTCAATGCCAGTAACGGGCTCTTCCATATCATCTGAAAGAACAGATACAGTCGCTCGACTTCCTTGGCTTTCGCCAGCAAAAGTTTCAGCCGAACCGGATAGCGCCAAAAGACTTATAGCGGCTATCCCGATCAAATAGCGTGTTTTCTTTTTCATTGCGGGCCCTCCAAAAGATTCCAAGTAATCTTGGTGGTATGTTCTTTATTTTCCAGATCATTTTTGGAAGGTATCTTTAGTAAAAGGCCTGTGTCCTCTGTCCACTCTTCAGAAACATCGACTTTCAAGGCTTCCTTAACAGCAGTCTGCTTTTCCTGTGAGTAAATTTCCACAGCCTGTTGATTCAAGTAACGCCCTGAATCTTTTGAGTGGCTCTTATAGACTAAATAAGGTGCTAGCTTATCTTCAGTATTACTTGCTTGTGCAGTTAAACGCCAGCGGCCTTGTCTGTCAGCGCCTCTGCTGTCAGTGATCGTCAAGCCTAGTTTGTTTTCTGTTTGTCGCGGTACAATTTGTTCCCTTTTTGATTTCTTGATTTTTCCAAAGCTCAAGCTTTCCGGTGCACTCAAGGTTAACTCCCCAGGTGTCACCTCAAAGGTTACTTCGTATTCGTACTGCACCTTTTTGTTAGTGGATACTAATGTTTCTTCGACCAAAATGGTTCCCTTTTTTGATCCAGCTGCTGTCGTATCCGGATAATCCGTGAATTGCAGCACTTCAATATTGGGATAGCCTTTTAGATCTATATAGTCATTTACTTTTTCATCTAATTCCTTTTTTGTAGTGAAGAGCTGGATACTTCCGCTTTTCGCTGCCAAATGATTAAAATGCAGCGGCCGGTAACCTTTATTGGTTATTTCGTAATAAACAGCCTGTTTGTCCTGATTGTAGGTATTTTTTTGCTCATCCTCGTATAACCAGTTTTTAGAGGTTTCTGCTTGCCAAGCGCGGACAACATCACCGTTGTTCACGTCTTGCTTTTGCTTGGTTCCCCATTTTTTTAGCGTATCTCGTTTTAAGTCCTGGCCTTCAGCCCGCAGATAATGGTCACCCATCTTATCTTCAGTCATCAAGAAGGTTTGCTTATTGGTAAAATCAAACCAGTTGAAGCTGTAATACTGCTGATTATAGAAATAATTATGCATGTCCATGTTGTCGTCTTCTTTACCCTGAGCTGCAGTAATAATTGGCTTTGCGCCAGGGTGAAGCGTGAAGGCTGCGGCCGTTCGATCTAGAGCGTAGTAATCATAGCTGCCGAATACTACACTGTTGCCCCAGATAACATTTACTGGAACAGAGACATCGACTGATCGTTTCTTATCCGCATTTAGAGTCACGCGAACCTCAGCCGTCTGCTCACCTATATAATCGGTAGCAATCTCGTTGGTCAACTCTGCAGTGTACTGATCAGCACTTAAGGTCTGTTCGCCAAATTTTACGTCTTTGACAAACTTGCTGTAATCGATGGTTGAGCGATCGGTTCCTAAAACCGTGGTTTGAGGATTCGCTTGCGCCGTCACTTCACGAGTATCTTCCACATTAACGACCACATCATAATCATATTCGACGGTTTTTCCTGTAGCTAAAAGAGTCTCTGCTACACGAACCTTGGCGTTTTTTCTGCCGGTCGTTTTTGTGTCGGGGTATTCGGAAAACTTTAGGGCTTTAATATTGGGATAACCTTTTAGATTGATAAAATCTGACGCCTGCCCATCTAAGTACTCTTGGGAGGAATAAAGCGGAACTGTTCCTTCCTTTGATACTAGATGATTAAAGTGAAGCAGACGATAGCCGTTTTGATGGATCTCATAATAAACAGCAGGCTTTCCTTGGTTGTACGTGTGTCTAGTTGCATCCTCATGCAGCCAGTTTTTACTTGTCTCAAATTGCCAAGCCCGAACTACGTCACCATAATTGACTTGCTGGCGTTGGTTAGTTCCCCATTCTTTTAGCTTGTCTATCTTTAGCTCTTTACCTTTGGCGTTAATGAACTTATCGCCATTGCTGTCCTCGGTCATCAACAGACTGTTCTTATTGGTCAGATCAAACCAGTTGAAGCTGTAATACAATTCTTCTGGTAAGAGTGTGTGCAGCATATCGTTGATTTTATCAATCCCTTTTGAAGCAGTAATGTAAGGTATTGCACCATTTTTCAGTGTGAAAGCGGCACTAGAACGGTCATTGCTCCGATAGTCATAGCTGCCATAAACCACACTATTGCCCCATTTGACAGTTACCGGTACTTCAACCGTTTTACTGTTGCCGTGTTTGTCTGACAATTCAACAAGAATGTTTTGAGTTCCAATCAGATAATAATCAACCTCGTTTTTAATTGAAGCGACCTTTACATCATCGCCGCTGGTGATCGTTACGTAATCTGATAAATTGGATTCATCAATCGTCAACGCTTCCCCTAAAATAGTCTCCTGTGGAATAACCTCGGCATTAATGGTTTCAGGGAATGATTGAAATCCGACATATTGATCCGCCATTTGCTGTCCGGTTGATCCGGTAAACCCCCAGTAAAGCTTTTCGCTGCCAAATTTGTTCATGTCCAACTGTTTTGTTACCGTTCCATAGTCAACTACTCGATCGGCTTCATCCACGTAACTGACATTGTAAGTTAGTTGTTTGGTATCAGCGTTCCAAGAAGCCTTAAAGGTTTTAGTTCGACCATTATTCAAGCGATCAACGGTTGATCCAGGAATCATCAGATCATTGTGCCACATCGCAAACTTGGTTGACTGATCCAACCATTTTCCTTCCACAGAGGTATAACTATTCGCAATATGTCCGTAGTTATGCATGGAAGAAGCACCATAGATGTCCGCATCCATTGAATAGTTTCCGTTAGTAGTATTGGCATACAAATCGAACTCCACTGCCCAACCATTTCTTACATAGTTGTCAGCCTCATTTACACCCCAAACACCTAACCTTTCACCAAAGTCTCCTACTGCCTCTTTCCCGCGAGGATCATTATGGAGCACAAAGGCCATGCCGTCCGCGTTGCGATTTCCCTGCCATTGATCATAGCCCAGAAATAGTTTCATTTCGGTGGACCAATTCTGAGTCATATCCAGCTGCTGGTCAGCCCAGACAATCCCCTTTTGGTCTGGCAGCGATTCTGTTACTTTTACTACATTTTCACCCACCAGTGAAGCATCCGCACCGTAGTGAAAATTCCCTTCAATGGGCACGAAGGTTTTGGCTTCCTCATTCAAAAAGTGATTCAAGTTGCTGTCTGCATTCGCGGATTCACTCGTAAAAATTGAGAACATGCCCATGAAACAGACAAAACTTCCTGTAACTAATCCCTTCACATTTTTACTCATCTTCATCCCCTTTAACAGTGATCATTTCCATTTGCGTGGAATGCGTAAATTACGCGGCAAATTCCTGTTTTTGTGCAAAATAATCTTCATCACTTTACACTTGCAACGTATTTGTTATCACGAAACAAATAACACGCAATTTCTTAAACATTCATTCGCTTATGAAACTATAATATCATTATTATTATTCTTTAATTATCCTCTTTTTTCCAAAACAGACCTTACTGAGATAATTTCTATATACGAATGATTCTAATCTGTTCAAAAATACCGCGATCTTAGTGCTTTATAACCATAAAAAAACGACTGCTAAAATTTAGACAGTCGCACATTTTTTATTACTTCATCTTTGATGGTCTCATTTAAGTAAGCTCCTAAATTTTTCCAGGCGCTTTGATCAAATACATCTCGAAAGAAAAAATACTTCTTTTGGGAATCTGCTGGACAATTATCAGAAATCACGATGTTCGCCTGGCTATACTCTTCTACTATTTTCAGGACTTTCTCAGAATATTGCAGACTCAAGGAATTTTCGATTACCGATTTATATTCTGGTTTGATCAGAAATTCCACATACACCTTCTGGGTTGTATTGGCTGATAGAGTCAAATAGCCCACAATGATTTGAGTAAAACTATTCTTAAGCCATGCAAACGATGGCTGCTTGCGGTACATTTTAAACACCTCATCCATTGTATCACCGATAAAATGCTCCGCTTCGCCGGTAAAATTCACTGTATCATCAAACAGCATGTATTTATACAGCTCCAAATAATGGATCACTACCAAACGATTGCACAAGGTATAAATTAGAAAATAGTAATTTTCATCCGACAAAGGGAACTCCGTCCGGATTTTATTAACTAATTCGAAACAAGGCTGCACTATCTCATGATCTTCCATGCTGCACAGCCCTTTTCCTAAGCCTACCTTCTCTTTTTTCGTTCGCAGCTCTTGAGTGAAATAATTGATCACATAGGCTAAATGAACCAGCTCTTGATGCAGCTGATCGTTATTGCCCAAGTTCTCTTTCTTCAAATATTTCAAATATAAGGGGATTTCTTTTTCCTTATTCATGTACCGGCCTAAGGACAAGACTGCTTCCGGTAATTGCGGAATGTGGCAATTGTTTCTCAAGGCCGACTCGTAAATGGCAAATATCGTATTGGCACGATTTCTATTCAAAGGTGAAAGCTCGTTGTAACGTCTGGAATGAAGGTAGGTTTGGACAGTCACAATCTCCTCTTCCTTGATGCTTTGAAATAGCCAGGTGTTGCCATTTAAGACAATCATGACTGTAAGATAATGCAGCATGCGAATGGCTGACTCGTCTCCAGCTAAAGCTATCGTCAATTCATCCTTTTTCGTCAAATGAATCCCGTTGTTCAATAATTTTAGAAATTTCTTTAGTCTGCCTAACAGCTTATACGCATAGGATTCGCTGTAGGCTAAAGCGCTCGCTAACTGGATCAACGTAAAGCTGCGTTTTTCCAAAACGTACATTAGAACCTGATAAAGACCAGATACCGACATGTATTTTTCTTTTAGACAATTGATTAATTGCACGTATTCGGCATCCTGAAGTTTTGGCACAAATTGCAGCAGCCCGTCGCAAATCTCCAAAGCAGGCGGCGTCATACCGGAAAATTCTAATTCTTCAAATTCTTCATTCAAATTATCAGCGATTCTTTTGACCTGTCTTTTTGAGATACCTAACTGTTTTTCAATATTTAAAAGTAACACTTCTCCTGGATGAAGATGCAATAAAATCGTCAAAGCCTGCATCTGTTGCTTGGTTAAAAATAAGTAGGATATTTCATTAGGTAACACGTTTTATCTCCTTTATAAATATTCATATTTCGCAAGAAGTACTTTATAATCATTATAATCAGCTCTGAATCCGATGGATAACGCTAACAATTCATAAGAGTATGTACTAAAAAAAACACCTGTATCTCTATTAAAATACACTTATTAAAATCATGCTGAGAAAACTCCTTCACGATTTCCTAGTTAAATAATAACAAAAAAAACTGAAATATTCTATAGCTAAATATTTTATAAAGAAAATAAATCGGAGGAAGCTGGGATATATTTCTTAAAAGCACAAAAAAAGAGAAAATGTTCAGCTCCAGGGCTAAATCATTTTCTCTTAGAATCTAATAAATAAACGTCTTGGCCAATGTCGTCACCGGCAAATGAGGTACCGTTCGGGCCAGCTGATCCGCTAATCCAAACATCTCTTCATGAGTTGGCGATGGCGTATCCCCCAGCGGATATTCCCACCCTAGCGTTTCATAACTATGCATGCCATATCGATGATACGGCAGCAGCTCTAACGGCACAAAACGATCCAAATCTGCCACAAAACAGGCCGTCATCAGCAGTTCGGTCATCTCCATATTGATGCCGGGAATTACCGGAATCCGAATACGTACTTCACAGTTGGGATAATCAATCAAAAAACGGCGAATATTTTCTAAAATCCGTTGATTGCTTAAACCGGTCCACTTTTTATGCAGTTCACCGGTGAAGATCTTCACGTCGACAAACAACGTATCAACAAAAGGAGCTACCTTTTGGATCTCGCTGTAAGGGACACAGAAACTGGTTTCCAAAGCGGTATTGATCCCAATATATTTCGACTTTTGCAAGATTTCCCGGGTAAAATCGGCTTGAACCAATGCTTCGCCGCCGCTAATGGTCACTCCGCCGTCTGAGTGAAAATAGAAGACATCGTCCTTTTCAATCTCATCCATTACTTCATCAGCGCTCATAATTTGACCATAGCCGCATTCAATCTTTTTACTTTGTGATTCAGGAGTAGAACACCAGGCACAGCGCAAGGGACATCCTTTTAAATAGACGACGGTTCGCAAACCAGCACCGTCATGCAGAGAGCCTTGCTCGATTCTTAATACTGTTCCTTCCATGCTTCACCTGCTACCAGACCTCTTTGCGGTGTGCGGTTGATGATTTCGTTTTGAACATCCTCGCTTAAATCCACAAAATAGGTTGTGTACCCCGCTACTCGAATCAATAATCCGCGGTGTTCCTCTGGCGCTTCTTGGGCGTGCAGCAATAGGTCGCGATCCACCACATTAAAGTGGGCGTGGAAAATACCTAATGAACAAATTGATTTCAAAAGGGCCATCATTTGCGTAATTCCTTTTTCTGTCCGAATCAAATCCGGCGCAATTTTCATATTTAGCAACGTCCCTTGCACAAAACGATCGTGAGGGATATTGGAGACGGAGCGTAAAATCGCATTTGGTCCAAAGCGATCAGTTCCACCGCTGGGGCTTACACTGTCAGCTAATGGTGTGTTGGCTCTGCGTCCTGAAGGCAAAGCCCCCACCGACAAACCAAACAACGTATTAACCGTCACCGGCAATATGCCTGGCGTCATTTTACCAAATTTGCTATGGTAGGACTCAATTTCGTCGGCAATAAAGGTAAACATTTCGCTGGCAATCTCATCCACTACTGGGTTGGCATTGCCGTATTTCGGTACACCGGCACACAGACGGCGAATAGATTCATAGCCTTCAAAATTATTCTCAACAGCCGTCAGCAGCTCGTCCATGGTTACACATTGGCGTTCGTAAACTAATTCTTTTACTGCCGCCAACGTATTGATCAAATCGGCAACGCCCACGGAAGTAATCCCGTTGCCGCAAGTGTATTTCGCTCCGCCGCAGGAATAATCCAAGCCTTTTTCGATACATTCTTTATGGGTCAAAGAGACCACTGGAACTGGACGGTTCATGGAAAGCTCGTCAATTACGTGACTGCCCTTCACACAGGCTTCGATCACATAAGTCATTTGCGCTTTAATCGCTTCTTTAAATTCGTAGTAGCTGCCGAAGGTCCGAGGATCCCCGGTTTCAATCGAAATCCGCTGGTTGGAGTTGCGGTCTTTCCCGTTAGTCAAGGCTAATTCACAGACACTGCCTAAGTTAATATCAGCTAGGGAAGTATACTGCTTCATCCGTCCCTCCAAGCTGGTTTCCACACAGCCGCAGGGATTCCAATCGAAGGCTTCTTTTAGCGGCACGCCCTTGTTCATCAGCATCCGTACCCCGACATCGTCATTATGAAAAGCAGGGAAACCCGTCCCCAGTTTGATTAATTCAACAACCTTGCGCAAGAAACGATTGGAGTTTTTTGCTAAGCTGTAACGAACGGACAAGGATGGCTGAGACAAACGGACTTCAGCCGTGGCTTGCAGGATCAGATAAGAAAGCTCGTTTACCGCGTCCCGTCCTAAGCTGTCCACTCCGCCGACACAGACATTTTGCAAGGTTGGGTAACCCGCCACAAAGGTCGCAGTCGCTTGATCTTGGAACAGACAAACTTCATTCATTTTCACCCAAAGACAATCCAGTAATTCCTGAGCATCTTCGTCGGTGATTCGCCCAGCACTAATATCTTCTTTATAGTAAGGATACAAATACTGATCCATCCGACCAGGATTGTAGCCCTCAGCATTTTGTTCCATAAACAATGACATATGGTAGAAGTACAGCGATTGCAGCGCTTCATGGAACGTCCGCGCTGGGTATTTTGGTACCCGCTGACAAATTTTAGCAATCATGTTCAGTTCTTCTTGACGTTCACAATCCGTTTCCAAAGCAGCCAATCGTCTGGCTTCACGACCATAACGACTAGCCAAAGTTTCTAAACCTTCGATAGTGATGATTAACGCCTGCAAATAACAATCCTGCTCATAAGCCCCTGGTTCAGTCAGGTTCAAGGATTGTTTACGTTTTAGAATTCGTTTTTTGATGCCGACTAAGCCTTCATCAATAATTTGTTTGTAGCTGGCGGTTACCTCGCCTGATCCTCGCATCAACCGTTTGTCGATGAAGATCACACCGTTGTCCCGCAGTGTTTTAGTGTCTGCTGGAATTTGCTTTACCCATGCATCATAGGTGGATTTCCCTTCCCAGTAAGGCTGAATCTCTTCCAGAAATAACTTCTTTTCTTCTGAGCTGATATAGAAAGGATCATGAGCACGAGTACTAATGGTGTCTAATTCCTCGGCTAAGACCGACCAGCAAGTATCTACACTGACAATTCCGCCGCGTAATTTGCTGCCGGGGTTACCGATAATTAACTCACCACTGTAAATCTCAATCGTCTTTTCTTCACATTGGGCTTTGAAAGCCTTGGCTTTGCGGATGGCTAAGGGCTCACCTGCTGTTTCTTTAAACACTCGAGTTAAGATTCGGGCATTCTCCAAATCTACTTCTGGTTTGGTCCTTCTGAGTCTTTGCTTCATACGTTCAATTCTCCGCAAATAATTCTTCAAGACAGTCCCTCCATTCATATACTCTTCTTTATGCTTCCATTTTACCCTCATTGATTAAAAAAAACAAAGGTTATCATTAAAAAATGCTATAATTTAATATTTGGCGGGCCATAAAGTGGGTGAATGCCGTTTAGAAGCCCTTTAACCCGTATTTTTAAACAGAATTCAACAAAATGGATTTTTATATATAAAAAATATCCTGCTATTAGTTTATATGTTTTGTCACTTGATAATTCATTTAAGACCATTAAAAAGTCATATTTTCTAATCATTCCTTCAAAAACCTCATTTTAAAATGTTGAGCATTTAGAAAGAAGAATGAGCAAGAATAAACTAAAAAAATCTTCCATTCTAAGGATGACGAATCCCCAGAATGAAAGATTATTTTTAAAAATTACATCCCATTGCGTTTGATTTTCTTATCCCAGTTTTTAGTATAGATGTGCTCGTCATTTTCTGAAACGTCCATCTGACCGGTAATATAGAAGTATTCTTTGTCAGAGGTTTGCGTAGTAGTAATATCGGCGTTAGTCCACCAGCCCTCGCGACCGATCCGCATGTTTTGCGTAATCGTGTAATGAGCCGACAGCGGATCTTGATTAGACAAGGTCAGCTCTCGTTTCAAGTTGTGCTCCACAGTTACGTCGACCTCATCGAAGCGGTAAATGCCTTCGCCGAACACACCGCCGATCCCATTAGTCATGCAGGTCCAAGTATCGCTGACTAGATCGTAAGTGACTTCTCGTTCAACTTTTCCTTCAGACAAAATAGTCGTCGGTGTCAACGGTGCTGATTGCGCTTCAGGATCTGGCCCCGCTGTGTCTTCTCCATGGAAAAGCGGCAAGGTAAAGCTGGCTTCCTTCAGATTCAAGGTTAAGCTGTAGTCTTCCGGCATCGTCCAGAACATTGGCCAAGCGGTATTTGCCAAGGACAAACGAATCCGGTGGCCGGCTTTGAAGCGATGGCCGCAGCAATCCAACCCTACAAACGCCTGTACCTCTTCACCTGGTGTCAAATGCACCACTTTGTCATGGCCTTGCAAATGCGTTAAGTTCATTACGCCGTAAGATACTCTTGTTGATGCGCCATCTGGAGCCACGTCACAAAGAGACGCATAGATCATAGCATTTGGTTTGTCGCTGGCAAGCTTGATTTCCACCTTTGGATAACCAAATATTTCGACTTCTTCTTCCAAAATTTCCGAATCAAAGGTCATGGACAAGCCGTTGTCTAAGCGTTGATCGCCAGGGGATTCTCCCGGTACACCAGCACCCATCCATTCGTTGGCTAATAACGTATGATTCAACGGTGTATGCAGTACCGCTTTTTCTTCCTTGTCCCCGCGTTCATGCACCAAACGGCCATAAGTTAAGCCATAAGATTTTGGCGTAACTTCCTTCGACGGCCAATCCTCTAAACCAACCCAGCGACCTTCACTGACTGGCATATTGGTGGATGGCGGCATGCTGTCTTCGATCCAGGCTTGAATCATTGGGCCGTCCATTGTGTCCGTTTCTTTCCCCTTCAGCCAATGATCCCACCACTTCACGCCTTCGCCTAAGAAGTTAATCGCTGGTTCCGGCACGCCATCATGAGAATATACATGGGCCCACGGACCAAGAATGCCTTTTTTCGGTACATTTAAGCCTTCCAGCAAACTTAATACGGTGTTGGTATAAGAATCGGCGTAACCGTCCATACAAAAAACGGGTACTTGAATGTCATCATAGTTTTCGCAAACCGAACCATGGCGCCAATACTCATCCCGCGTTTGGTGTTCTAACCAGTTGGCCATCCATAGCGGCATATTTTTCAGCCGTTCCAGCCACATTTCCCGCCAGCGGTCGCCGACGACATTGGGATCGATCGCGCGAGACTGATAGCCCAGCATGATTGCGCCCCACCAGAAGTTGTCGTTTAAGACCAAGCCGCCTTTATAATGGATATCGTTGTTATAGCGATCATCCGTGTAGCCTACCACCATTACTGCCTTCAATGCTGGCGGACGGCGGGCAGCGATTTGCAATGAGTTGAAGCCGCCCCAAGATTTGCCCATCATGCCGACGTTGCCATCACACCACGGCTGGTTGCTGATCCAGTCGATGATTTCCATAGCGTCATCTTGTTCCTGCTTCAAATACTCATCTTCCAGCAGACCATCCGATTCGCCGGTTCCCCGCATGTCTACCCGCACTACATTGTAGCCGTGGCCGGAGAAAAAGCCGTGCATCGGATTGTCCCGACCTCGGGTGCCGTCGGTTTTGCGATAGGGCAAGTATTCTAAAATAGTTGGTAATGGTTCTTCTGATTCCGGCAGCCACATCCGGCAGGACAAGCGTGTGCCGTCAGCGAGCGTAAACCATTCATTTTCGATTACTTTTACTTGATAAGGAAACTCTGTTACGATTTTTTTCACCATTGGTTCCTCCTCTTATTGTTGTTGCGCTTCTTTCAGTTTTTGTTCTTCTTTATAACGTTTGCCATAGGTTTTACCCCATACAATACACAAAACTGCTCCGATAACGGCCATGGCAATCATCATACAAAAATAAATGAAATAGCCGGTATTGCCTTCAAAACGGTCCAAAATATTTCCCGCTACTAACGGTGCGATGACTTCCGGCAAATAACCCAAGGTGCTGGCTAAACCGATCGCCACACCAGACAAGCGCAACGGAATGCCGCCTTCTGACATGAAGGAGAAGAAAATCCCGTAGTTGGAATACATCGCTAAATAAACCATCGTAGCTGCCACGATCAGCAAGACCACCTGCAGCTGACCACTCATCCCAGCAATTGAGATCATTATCGCCGTGCCCAAGCCCATCACGATAAAGCCGCCCATCATAACGGTGGATTTGCTGATTTTATCGGCCAAAAATCCGCCCACCGGTGCTGCTACTAGACGACAATATTGCGCCAACACGGTAACAATCGCGGCAAATACGGCTGACGTTCCGATAATATTGGAAGCATACGGTGTGAAGTAATAAATCGACATGTTGAAGATATAGCTGGTGAACATCATACCGATAATCAGCCAGATTGCCGGCATTTTCAGCACATCCAGGACATCCTTGAACTTGAATTTTTCTGTGGTGGAACCTTCTTTTGTCGGAGTAGGTTCTTTAACTAAGAACAAGAAAGCCAGTCCGCAGACAATTGGAATCACTGAATAGAAAATAATAATCCAGCGCAAGCCCGCCGCCTCAGTCACTGCTTTTTGGAAGAAACCAAAAATCGCGGTAGCAATCGCCATATGAATTACGTTGGTAATCCCGCGGGTTCCTTCAAAAATACCATAAGCCCGACTTTGCTCATCATCTGTCGCCTGCATCCGCACAATTTTCAACAGCGCCGGCCAAAAGGTTAATAGCGAAGTCACTCCCCATAAGGCGTAAATCAAAAATAGTGCAATAAAGCTGGTGAAAAAGAGGTGCAAAAAGCCGCCAAATCCGGTGGCGATCAATGAAAAGACCAGCAATTTCTTAGCTGCAAATCGGTCAGCCAAAATCCCGCCGATCAAGTAAGAGACTAGTCCCATAAATCCATAAGCACTCCCTAACGAGCCCATCTGCGTGTTGGTCAAGCCGTATGTCGCAATGTACGCATCATAATAATACAAACGAAAATAGGCCAAGCCATAAATAATCGACCCGGCAATTGCCAACAAAATAACGGTGAAAAAATTCTTGCGTAATCCCTGTTTTACCTCTGTAGCATCCATCCTAAAATCCCCCTAAAATTAAAAAATGAAAAATTGCTCCTTTCTATCATCACACCTCCAATTTTTGATCAAAACTTCACATAACTGTTGAAATAAAAGCAGTAAGCCACATAAAATTGAAATGAAGTTCTACTAAAATTTTACCATGAAGAATTTGTCTTCACAATTTAAATTTGAAGCGATTACAGCGAAAAGAGCATCTTGAATAGTTCAGGTTGCTCGCGGTACGACTGCCTGCAGCTTTAAGCGTTCTTCCACATCAGCAAAAGGTTGTGAGGTGTCGGCGCTTTGACGCATACGGCTGCGGTATTCAGTCGGAGTTTCGCCGGTGCTTTTCTTGAAGGTCCGGCTGAAAACCACTAAGCTGTTAAAACCCACTTGATTGGCAATTTCCTCCACCGATTCCTGGGTATAAGCCAGCATGAAAGCTGCCCGGTTAGTCCGCACGCCGTTCAAGTATTCCTTAATTCCCATGTCCATTTGCTTGCTGAAGACGCGAGACAGATGGCTGCGGTTGACTGACAGTTGCTGAGCAATGACTTCCACCGTAATTTTTTCAGCGTAGTGCTGCTGGATGTAATCCACCGTTGCTAAGGCCAGGGGTGAAGATAATTCTTCCGACGCTGTATTCACCTTGCCGCCGTCTTCTAATAACGTCGCCAGAAAACGGTAGGCTTGCTGGTTGAGATGCAGCTCGTTTAACAAATTGTCCTGGCTATACTTGAGGCACTCCTTGATAATTTCGATATACTGCTGGGTATTGGAAGAAATCATCGCAAAGCCTTCCTCTCCAAAAGCCGAGTGACTAATCACTTCCTTGCCGGTTTTTCCGCTGAAGGCCAACCAGCCATACATCCACGGTTCTTCGGCATCCGCCCGATAAAACGTGGTAACCCCAGGCCGAATCAAAAACAGGTCGCCTTTTTTCAGCTGGTACTTTTGATCTTTTACATGATACGTGCCCTTGCCCTCCAGCACCACATGCAGTACAAAGCATTCACGAATCGCCGGACCAAAGGAATGATACGGCAAGGTGCGGGAAAGCCCGCAAAACTGAAATTGTAAATCACCGGAAAGATGCTGCTGCCCTTTTTTTACAAACAAGGCCTGCTCCATATTTGCCCACTCCCTTTTCTACTAGTATAATAAGATGCAACAAAAAGTTAAATAGTTATCACAGAAGAAAGTGAAAAAGGAAGCGTTTTTTTGCTAAGATATGGTATATAGAAGCAGTTCCATTGGATTAAAACGCGAATTGATGGATATACGAAAGGATGTTACCGGTGAAAATTAGTCAAAAAGATTTTGGTAATGGATTCCAACTCATTACTTTGGAGAACGAGAACGGCCTGCGCTTGTCGGTCTCGGATTTAGGCGCACGGATTGTTAGCTTGACTGCTCCCGTGGACGGCGCGACGCGAGAATTGGTGCTGGGCTTTGATTCTGCGGAAGAATATTTAACAAAAGATCCTTATATCGGCGCAACTGTCGGCCGAACTGCTGGACGAATCGAGAATGGCCGCTTTGAATTAAATGGTAAGACTTACCAAGTAGACGTGGATGATGCGACTCACCACTCGCTGCATGGTGGTCAACCAGGCTTTGAAACTAAAAAATGGGATTACATTATTATAGAAGGAAAAAATGAAGCGTCTGTTGTTTTCACGATGACCAGTCCTGACGGCGAACATGGTTTCCCGGGAAATCTGGATGTGGAGGTTCGTCATACTTTGACCGCTGACAATATTTGGCGCATCACTACTCGCGGCCTGAGTGATCAGGATACGTTGTTTAACCCGACGAATCATGTTTATTTCAATCTGACAGGTGATTGTACTCAACCGATTGATCAGCACAAGCTGTGGTTGAACAGTTCGAATTTTGCTGAGCTGCGCAGCGATTCGATTCCGACTGGGGAAAAGCTAGCGGTTGCTGGTACAGCCTTTGATTTTACGACAGAAAAACCTTTGAGCGAGTTATTCGCCAGCGATTTTGATCAAAAGAAGTTAGTTGATGGCATGGATCATCCCTTCTTCTTAGATGAAGCTGGGTTAAATGCCTCCGCCGCAATTTTTACCAGCCCGGATGAAAAAGTCCGAGTGGTAACCAAAACCGATGCTAGCAGTGTGGTTCTGTTCACGGCCAATTTTGGCGAGGACACTCCAGAAATGCACGGTCAGAAAATGGCCAATCACGGCGGACTAACTTTTGAGACTCAAACAGCCCCTGGCGCGGAACAATTTCCAGCCTTTGGTTCGATCAAATTGGACGCTATGAAACCAATGACCACCACGACTGAATTTATAATAGAAGGAAAAGAGGAGTTACAATGAAAATCAATCGAGAATTAACTACCAAATTTGCGGAGTTTTTTGGACCTAGAGACACCACCAACTACTTCTCCCCTGGCCGGATTAATCTGATCGGAGAGCACACCGACTACAATGGCGGCCATGTTTTCCCGGCTTCCATCACTTACGGCACTTATGGTGTGGCTAGTCCGCGAGAGGATCAGAAGGTTTTGGTTTACTCCACCAACTTTGACGAGCTAGGAGTTATCAGTTTTTCATTAGAAGATTTAACCTTCGATAAAAACGCCGATTGGGCCAATTATGTTAAAGGTATGATTTTAAAAATGCAGGAAGCAGGCTTTACGATTGATCATGGCTTCGAACTATTAGTTGACGGCACGATCCCTAACGGAGCCGGTCTTTCCAGCAGTGCTTCGTTGGAATTGTTAGTTGGGGTGGTTTTGGAAGACCTGTTCCAACTGGATGTCGACCGTTTGACGCTAGTGAAGCTGGGACAAAAAGTCGAAAATGAATTCATCGGGGTCAACTCCGGCATTATGGATCAATTTGCCATCGGCTTTGGGGAAATCGACAAAGCCATCCTTTTAGACACCAACACTTTGGAATACGAAATGGTTCCGGTGAAGCTGGACGGCTATGCGATCGTCATCATGAATACCAAAAAGCGTCGAGAATTAGCGGATTCTAAATACAACGAACGACGCAGCGAATGTGAAGAAGCCTTGTCTCGCCTGCAAAAGGATTTGGCTATTGATTCTTTAGGTGATTTAGATGAAGCCACCTTTGAAGCCAACCAGCACTTGTTGGGCGATGATATTTTAGTTAAACGGGCGCGCCATGCGGTAACCGAAAATCAACGGACTTTAATTGCCAAACAGGAATTAGTTCAAGGAAATCTGGAGGCCTTTGGTAAATTATTGAACGCTTCCCACACCTCATTGCGAGACGACTACGAAGTAACCGGGCTAGAGCTGGACACTTTAGTGGCGGCTGCCCAAAAACAACCGGGAGTTTTAGGAGCCCGCATGACCGGTGCCGGCTTTGGCGGCTGCGCAATTGCTTTGGTGGAAGAAGCCGCAATTCCCAGCTTCAAAAACAATGTTTACGATGAATATTTAAAAACAGTTGGTTACGCTCCTGAGTTTTACGTAGCCCATATCGGTAGCGGAACCACCAAAATAGATTAACCCTTCGAATCGTCGGCTGAGGCCGGCGATTTTTTTCTTCTATTATATATGCAAGGTGGATTTTTTCTTAAGAGGCAAAAATCGAAACGGATTCTAGCACTATTTTGCTTAAAAGCGAACATTCCTGCATAAAAATCAATCTTTTTTAAACTTTCTATCACTACTTCCGAAGTTTTATGATAAAATGGCAAGAAATAGGAGGGGTTGGATGAACGATTTTTTACTAGATATTAATTCAATAATTTGGGGGGCACCGATGATTCTCTTGATTTTGGGAATCGGCGTCGCATTAACGATCGGCTGCCGCGGAATCCAAATTCGCCGTTTGCCATTGGCTTTGAAGTACATGGTGAAAAATGAAGAAGGCGGAAAAGGCGATGTAACCAGCTTTCAAGCATTATGTACGGCCCTTTCAGCAACTATCGGGACTGGGAATATTGTTGGGGTTGCAACTGCTATTGTAGCCGGCGGACCAGGCGCGTTGTTCTGGTTGGAGCTTGCTGGACTACTAGGTATGGCAACAAAATACGCAGAAGGCTTGCTGGCGGTAAAATACCGTACCTTCGATGATAACGGCAATGCCCTAGGCGGACCTTTTTACTACATTGAAAATGGGTTAGGAAAAAATTGGCGCTGGCTGGCGAAAATGTTTGCCTTCTTTGGCGCAATTGCTGGTTTGATCGGGATTGGTACACTTACCCAAATTAACGGGATCACTTCAGCAGCTGAAACTTTCTTCGATCCAAACAGATTGAACACAGTCACACTGTTTGGAAATGAGTATACGCTAGCAACCATGATTACTGGTGCTGTCGTTACTATTTTAGTGGCAATCGTATTAATCGGCGGTGTGCAACGGATCGCCCGCGTTTCCGAAATTATTGTTCCATTGATGATTGTCATCTATGTTGGTCTTTGCTTGTTCATGATCGTTTTAAATATTGGCCGCTTACCTAGCGTCATTGTAGAGATCGTAGAAAGTGCCTTTGGTTTACGAGCAGTTTCTGGTGGTGCATTAGGTGCCATGATGATCGCCATGCAAAAAGGGATCGCCCGTGGGATTTTCTCTAATGAATCTGGTTTAGGTAGCGCGCCGATTGCTGCTGCAGCCGCTCAATCAAATGAGCCTGTACGTCAAGGGTTGGTTTCCATGACTGGTACGTTTATTGATACGATCATCGTGTGTAACATGACAGGGATGGCGATTATTTTAACTGGTGCTTGGCAGCAAACTGGCTTGGAAGGCTCTGCGGTAACTATTTATGCCTTCACTGAAGCTTTGCCGCTGTCACAAACAGTTGCTTCCTTGTTGCTGATGCTTTGTCTGGCATTCTTCGCCTTTACAACCATTTTAGGCTGGAATTATTATTCAGAGCGCTGCTTAAGCTACTTGACCAACGGTAATACAAAATTCTCTTCGGCTTTTCGTATTTTGTACATTGCCGCTGTCTTCATCGGCCCTTACTTAACTGTAACAGCCGTTTGGACCATTGCTGATATTTTCAACGGCTTAATGGCCTTCCCGAATATCATTGCCTTGGCTCTGTTAAGTCCAGTGGTCTTCAAAGAAACAAAATCGTACTTCTCGCGTTTGGCCAAAGCCGACGCGGCCGGAGTAGAATTATCTTCCCTGCCGGTTACTGGAGTGGAAGAAGAATAACGAATGTACAAATTAGAGGGGATCAATCATCAGATTGGTGCCCTTTTTTTAGTATTTGTTTAGCTCTGGAACAGCACTTGCGAAACTGCTGCTTAAGCTCTTCCCGATTTTATTTCCGACACAGCTAGTTTGTTCAGGCTGACAATGGTACTATTATCCTAAAATATAAATGAATTAATGGAGAGAAAAATGAAGAAAAATAGTGGGTTGTTGTATGCCTTTGGTGCCTACAGCTTGTGGGGCTTTATTCCCCTTTATTGGAAACTGATGCCCAATGTAGGCGCAGTAGATATTTTGTTTTATCGAATTATTTGGTCACTGGTATTCATGGTGATTTTTTTACTAATTTCGCGAAAAGTTCCAGTCTTTGTGAAGGAAACCAAGCAGTTGCTGAAAAGTAAGCGAGACACTATGGCAATTATTGCAGCGGCGATTTTTATATCCATCAACTGGGGAGTCTTTATTTACACCGTCAATTCCGGTCATGTTCAACAAGGCAGTCTTGGCTATTATATCAATCCCTTATTCAACGTCCTGGCAGCCGCGATCTATTTAAAGGAGCCGTTGACCCGCACGGCAAAAATTGCTACATTGTGTGCATTCGCAGGGGTGGTTTTGCTGACGGTGCAAACAGGTGTATTCCCGTGGGCCTCGATTATTTTGGCCGGCTCCTTTTGTATGTATGGATTGACTAAAAAGCGCCTGCAGTTGAGTGCGGTGACCGGAATTACTTTGGAAACACTAATTATCGCGCCATTTGGCTTGATCTATTTGTTTTTCTTTTCAGAGGCTGGCTTCATGGGATACGATACTACCACAAACTTGTTGGCTATGGGAGCTGGCATCGTTACAGCGATTCCTCTGCTGCTATTTGCCAATGCAGCAAAACGTTTGTCTTATGTCACGTTGGGATTTGTACAATATGTGAATCCGACAATCATGCTGTTTCTGGCGATCTTTTTATTCCATGAACCCTATGGCTTGTCACAATTTGCGGCCTTTTCCTTTATCTGGTTAGGAATTCTGATTTTTATCATTGGTAATTTGATCCAAGTCAAACATACAATGAAGCCACCAGTGAAACCAAAAAGCGATTAATTCAAAGAAGCCGTTTATCCAAGTATTAGATAAACGGCTTCTTTGGCTGCTACTTGCCAAAAAGAGGTACTTTTTTAAATCTTACTGAATTAAATAATACCCTATTAACATCCTGGCAAGGATTTTCGGTTAAAAGCTCCTGCACTACAGCCGCTTTTAATGACCGATTCAGCAGACTAAGATTGGTGTGGATAACAGTAGGTCTTAGATATTCCGCCCATTCATCACCAATGCTTTCGATTACTTCAGACGTCAACTCCGTTAAGTTCCTGTTACCAAAAGCTGGCAGCACGTATCTGTCCAGCGTTCGCTGGTAGATCGCGATTGAAGATGGCTTCAATTTCAAACGAAGCTCCATCATCCAATACTCCGCCCAATCAGCATAGGTCGTTAGTTCCTCCGCTAGATAAATCCCCTCATCAAATTTGTTCACTGCTTTTTTTCTCATTCAATCATCTTCCTTTTCGTTTTGTCTAATGAACGGACAAATATTTGCCGGTTCATTACAATATACGCAAAAGAAGATTTTTTGTTCCGCAAAAACGAAATTTTTTTTAAAAAAAGAGCCTGCATGTTCGCTGCAAGCTCTTCGCTGAATTTCTATTCCTTTACTAGACCTTCTGTATCGAACCATTCAGCTGGAGCGGTTGGCGAAGGATTGCTCAAAAGATACAGCGTATGATCTGCATCCGGCGTATTCAGGTTGCTGATGCCGACGCCGTACAGCTGTTGGTCCTTCAAATATAGTTTGATTACATTAGCGGACCCATCCTCGTATTGAATAAAATGAAGTTCTTCCTCGTTCGGCAGCCGCTCATTGCCGCCGTTGGTACGCTTGAAATTTTTCAAGTTCAAATAACTCATTAAAGCCATCCGCTTCCAACGGCTGTTGGTCAGCTCTTCTTCGCCAGAAACAACCACTTCATTCCCGGAAACTGAGATCGCTTGGTACTCGCCATCTTTAATGATGTCTTTGCGGTCGATGTCCTCACTAAGTTTTCTGGCAACTGATTCCGGCACATACGTAATGTGAACGGCCGCGTTTTGATCCTGATCATAGGCATATTTACCGCGAATATTATCTTCCGTAGCAATAAACTGATTGTATTGATTCACCGTGAATTCTTCGTAGTCAAAGCTGAAGGATTGATCTTTTGCGGTCCAAGCCAATAAGCTGTCTTGATACTCTTCGGCCAGCTGATTTAATTCATTATTGTCCGCCACTTGCTCCTCAGAAAAGGAAGTTTCTTGAGTAGGCTCCTCGGGATTTTGTGAACAAGCACTGAATAGTAAAATACTAACGAATAACATACCCCAACGTAATTTTTTCATTTTGTTTGCTCCAAGCTCGACTTATTTTCTTTATTTTAGCAATTATTCTTTGATTTGGATAGAGCCATTTTTATTCTTCAGCCGCTTCCGAAGAGCGAGCCTTCAACTCTTCTTCATCCAAAATGAAAAAACCGTGATCCTCCCGTTCCAGAACGCCCTCTTCACATAAAGCTCGCAATAAGCGATGCATATGACGATAACTGATACCGATGGTCGCCGCCACATCCGTCAAATTATCCTGGAAGAAATTCTTATAGGCTCCCTGCAAAATATAGGAACACAACCGTTGTTCGCCGGTATAAAGCGCCGTTGATACATAGTTTTGTGAACTTAACAATAATTTTTCCGATAAACCTCGCGCTAAATGAGTGACAAAGGTCAAATTTTGCAGCAGTCGATTGCGCTGCTGCTGATAGGGAATCACTAAACACTCCACATCCGACAGGGCCACCACCGAAGCAGTCCCCACATCGCTGGTGCTGGCCAGCTCCATGTCACCGATCAATCCATCAGAAAGGTAATAGGTCAGCACCAAATCCTTGCCGTTTGAAGCCGTCGTACAAACCTTGGCTTTACCGGAAACTACAATAATCAGATGACTATAGGGTTCGCCCTCTTCATGAATGGTATCGCCAGCCTTATACCAATGAACAAAACAGTTGTTTTCCTGATCCGACAGGCCGTAACGCTGCAATAGTTTCCGATGAGTATCGGTTAATTGATAGTTTTCCATGCTTTTTCCCTCCGCTTTTTACTAAAGTATGACATATGTCCTACTCGATTTGCAAATAATCACCTACAATAGGGTCATGGAGGTGTTCAATATGATTTTTTTACTAGGACTTTTGTTGCTAGTCGCCTTGATTTCCTGGAAATACCACAATGTAAATTTGCAAAAGAAAAAAGTTTATTTCCAACAGATTGATGCTTATGAACATAAAAGAAAAGAAGACATTTTACGCAGAGCGAAAATGTCAGTTGCTACTAGCAATACACATGCACAACACATGGATGACAGCTATGCTTATTCTTCATTCAAGAAAACAGCTTAATTGATGGTCATCCAACAGTTTAAAAGTAAAGCAAACCCTTAGCTTTCCTCCCCTTTCTCGTTATAATGAGATAGAGGAGGTTTTTTGTGATGAAAATTGGCTTTTTTGGCGCTGGTCATATGGGCAGCGCGATGATTCAAGGATTTATCAACTCTGGTGAAGTTAGCCCCACCGATATTTTAGTCAAAGGTGGTCGCAGCCAGACAGCGGCTAATCGGCAAAAAGAAATGGGATTTACGTTAATCGATGATCTGCATGATATTGCGGAGGCAGAGTTGCTGATTGTTGCGGTGAATCCTAGTGCGGTACTTCCAATTCTGAAGGCTTTACCTACCAGTGTTACCGACAAGAAAATCCCGTTAGTTTCCGTAGCAGCTGGCGTTAACCTGCCGGAGATGGCGGATGTTTTAGGAGACGAATATCCACTGGCACATTGTATTCCCAACACACCTGTTCAGGTGAACGAAGGCTTGCTGGGTATTTCTTATGGTGAACAGTTGAGTTCAGCGGATAAGGATACCATTGATCAAGCGCTGAAGATTTTAGGCAGCTTGGTGGAAATCGATGAGCCGTTACTTGGAATTGTCGGATCGGTTGCTGGCTGCGGACCAGCTTTTGTGGACTTGTTTATCGAGGCTCTTTCTGATGCTGGTGTCTTGTACGGATTGAATCGCGAGCTGTCTTATCAGATCGCCGAACAAATGATTAAAGGCGCAGCTGAATTGGCGCTGCAATCGAAGAAACATCCTGGCGAGTTGAAGGATGGCGTGGCTACTCCTGGAGGAACGACGATTAAGGGCGTTGTGGCTTTAGAGAAGCACGGATTTCGCAATGCGGTGATTGAGGGCGTTAAGGGGACGATGGAGTAAAAATTAATTTGAAAGACCTAGGCGCTAAGTTTGCTTGGCGCTTTTTTGTCTGTTAATGATTTACCAGTATGTAATTTTGCTGGTTTTGTAAAACAATCATCAGAATCAAAAAAAGCATGTGGACTCCAGTAACCTGGGATCTCCACATGCTATTTCTATTATTCCGCTAACGCAACTACACGATCAACAAAATCTTCGTAGAAAGTATTTTCGTGGGAAACCACTACAACTGTGCCAGGAAATTGTTCCAAGGCTTTTTGCAGGTTTTCTTTGGTTGCTTTATCAATATGGTTCGTCGGCTCATCGAGAATCAAGAAGTTGCTCTTGATCATGGTCATTTCCGCAATTTTCACTTTGGTTTGTTCGCCACCGCTGAGAGTTTTCAAGCTTTGTTGCGCTAGTTCACTGCTCAAGCCGGCACGAGACAATTGGCGACGCAATTCTTTGTTGTTAGCTTTCGGATACTGATTGCTTAAATATTGGAAAGGTGTTTCCAATGGATTTTCCCAAGCCAATTCTTGTGAAAAGTAATTGATTTTCGTATGGTTTGGAAAATGGAAGCTTCCGCCTAACGCTGGAATTTCTCCGATTAACGTTTTGATTAATGTCGATTTCCCGATTCCGTTAAAGCCTCGCAAAGCGACTTTTTCGCCGTAACGAACGGTCAGCTTCAAAGGCGCCAACAATGGTTTGTCATAACCCACTAGCAGATCATCGGTTTCTAAAGCTAAAGTTGTTACTAACGGAACTGGTTCAAACACGATGTTCGGCGTTGGTGAATCAGACGGCGGTGTTAGACGCTCAATTTTTGCCAATTGTTTTTCCCGACTTTTCGCCATGGTTGAACGAGAGCCGGCTTTGTATTTGCGAATGTATTCTTCGGTTTTCTTAATGTGAGACTTTTGAGCTTCGTATTGACGCATGTAAGTTTCCGCCCGCAATTCCTTTTGTTTCGTCGCCTTTTCCAAATTCCCAGTGTACTTGGTCAATTGGCCAAACTCGATATCCATGATATGAGTGGTTACTTCATTTAAGAAGGCATGATCGTGGGAAACCACTAAGAAGGTTCCTGGAAATTCCTTCAAAAATTGCGTCAGCCACTGTACATGATCGTCATCCAAGTGGTTGGTCGGCTCATCTAGAATTAACAAATCTGGTTTTTCCAGCAGCAGCTTCGCTAAAAGAATCTTCGAACGTTGGCCCCCGCTCAAGTTTTTCAATATGCTATCCATTCCCAGCACATGAATCCCAAGTCCTGTCGCTAATTCATCGATCAAGGTGTTCATTTGATAAAACTCGCCTTGATCCAGTTCGTTTTGCAATCGGCCAGCCCGTTCCAACAAGCGATCATCCATATCGGTGGCATAATCTTCATATAGTTTAGTAATTTCAGCTTCCTTCGCTAAATCCTCAGCAAAAGCAGTTTGCAGAAACCCTTGAATTGTCATAGTTTCATCCACATTCACGTATTGGTCCAAATAACCCACCTGAAATTTTGGTGAAACTACGATTTGTCCTTCATCTGGTAAAATTTCGCCAGTGATAATTTTGATCAAGGTACTTTTTCCCGCACCGTTGCGACCAATTAGGCCCACGTGCTCCCCTTTGTTGATTTGGGCATTAATTTTTTCATACAACAGCTTGTCCCCAAACTGCTGGGTAATGTCTACTAAATTCATCATAACGTTTTTCTCCTCATTACTGTTTCTTTTTTCATAGGTATCCATCTAAATACGAAAGGCTTCGCAAACTCGTCCAACTTTGGAGCACCGATTAGGTACTGTTCTACATCAACTCTGCTAAGGCAATCGTTGTGTATCACAGCAATAAGACTAAAATTTTGATAAATGGTTTTTCACATTTCTCAAAATTTTCGCTTATTGTCGACAAAGTTAGTTTGGGAAGCCGGACATCACTAATCGTGTCCGACTAACCGATCATTTGTGAAAAACTATCTTTTCTTTACAAAAAAAACCGCAGACAACAGCAATTGTCTGCAGCTACAATATTTTTTCCAAATCGAAAACACCAAGGCATGCCAAATAAACCTGCCTTCTCTGGGCGTTTCCGATGAAGTCTAAACCTTTATTGTATGCTCTTAACAATGCTTCATCGAATTAATCTGTCAAGAGCTGCTTTTCTCACGAATTTAAAATAATAGCTGTATATCATCAGATGTTCCCTCTTTCGCCAAGAATCATAACATGTTCAAAGGAAAGTGTCAAAAAGATCAGTAAATTTTCTGAAAAAAGCTGGCGATACCGGCTTATCTTTGCATTTCGTTAAAGAAATGATCGATTGCCGCTTCAATTGCCTGAAAATCTTTGGTGAAAAACAGTTCTAGATCGACAGGTATCTCGGGCAAATCGGTTTCGTTAATAAAGCCGCCATTAGGATTAGGCACTACCAAATAATCAGCATTTTCTTTGTTCTTAAAATAATCAAACAGCACTTCATACTTACCAGAAAGATGTTCAGCAAGTTCTTCTCCGTTCATGTATCTCCAAGGTAGAAGATTCAGCACCGGCCGAACGTTGGTATTGATTTCGAAGACAAAACAGAGTTTTTTCATGGGGGACTCCTTTTTGATTATTGTAGCCTTTTAATCAAAACTTATCTAGGTCCACCGTCTATTCATCTTCCCAATATTTTATTCGCGTGAATACATTTTGAATAATGTACCTCAAGTCATTAGGCATCGGAACCATTTTACTCACGAATCTTTTGATAATTATCAGATATCTGTCTAGCTAATTTTTCGCCTAACTCTTCAGCGGTTTCCTGCTCCATGACTGCTTCATCAAAACTAGTTAGCTGAAAGTAAATATACTGTGAACGATCTGTGAAAATATATCCATCAATCCAAACTTGAAAGCCGTCAGGATCAACCGGAGGGCTAAAGGTTGATAATACTACTCCTTCTTCAATATCTGGCAACAGCTTATGGGCCTGTCCTCCATAATTAGGATTATCTTTTCTTTCTTCATAAGTTAGATTAGCATCATCCACACCTTTAAACCCATAACCGCAAGTAGACACTTCTACAAAAAAACTTATATCCGTAGAACAGGAATAATGGGCAATAAAAAAGTTTTCTTGCGTGTACGTTTTTTGATCTGTAAAGGAAGTATTAAAGTGCGGACTGGTTAATTCATTCATTTCCTCAACAGATAGTAACGGTTTGATACTTTCATCTGTGGTAAAAACCCTTTGTTCTAAATATCTTTCGTTGATTTCTTCTTGGGACAACGTAGCATTCGAACAGCCGCCCAATAAGTAGAGCAGCAATAACAAAAATACAGAACACCCTCTTTTTTTCACTAACAACACCCCTATACTCATTTTAAGCTCGCATATTTTGATAATTTTGATTGATTTTATTTGCGATTTTTCTTGCTAGTTCTTCCGCAACCTCAACTTCCATATACGGTTCATCAGAGCTTCCTAAATGAAATGTAATAAGTTGTGACTGGTCCGTAAACATAATTCCTTCTATGTTAATCCAGTAGGTACTCGGATCGCTGTTACCTTTAGTGGACACTAAAACACCTTCTCCAATATCAGAAAAAAGCGAAAATACTTTTTCATCATAGTATGAATCGTTTTTTCGCTCGTTATATAGTTTTTCGGCATCTCCTGGTCCCTCGTAAAGGTAGCCATAGCTTTCGATTCTGATTGAAAATACTGTATCTTCGGAACCAAAATATTCAGAATAAAAAGAGGTTTCAAACTCTGATAGTTCTGGCTCGTTGAAGGTTTTACCGAGATAGTCTTTGGTGATCTCATTCAACTCTTCCGTTGGCAGCAGATAATTTAGACTATTCGCTGAATTAAAGACCCTTTGTTCGAAATACAGCTTCTCTATCTCTTCGTTGGAAAATTCTTTATCCCTTGAGCATCCACTGAGTATAACCGTAACCAACAGCACAATTACTACTCTTATTTTTTTCAAAAAACCCACTCCTCAACGATGATTAGTTTTAACTCTCCAAGTTTTTGTGTTACTTAAAAAAATAAAGGGAGACAAGAGCGCCTCCCTGTTTCTCTGTTTGAGCATGTATTTATTCCTCTTCATAAATAACTGGGTTGCGGGTAATCATAATCACTTGTTTATCCAGAATAAAGGCAATCATCGCCTGATTATCACTATCAGCTAAGTGATAAATGTAACATTTTTCCGGATCACCGCCTGAGATAGCATTCCAGCTTTTTTCATAGTCCATTACCGAAGAACCGCTGCTCAGTTCACCGCTTAACAAATCTGCTTGAATTGACATAATGTTCAAGGCATCTGAAACTTTTTCATGAGGTTTTCCAACCTGCGAAACAAGCTCCTCCTCCGATAACCCTTCATCGATGAGCGGAAAATCTGATGCTGTTAAATCTTTTTTCTTTCCGCAACTTGCCAGCATGAGTACAGTAAGTGCAAGAACTATCAAAACCCTAACTTTTTTTGTCATTCCTACTCTTCCTTCCTAGTAAACTCAAAATCTAAGCTGTCACTGCCCACCATTAAACCATCCTCTGTACCAGAATCCTCCGAGGATACTGTATTTTTGAAATAGAGTGTTTTCTGATCATCCGACAATGTTGCTGTACCTGATATGTTTTTTCCACTGATAATTATTGTGTCGCCATCCAATTCCCAATTTGCTGTAAACTCCATCCCGTTGCTCATGGTCAATGTCCCGTCTTCACGAATTTCCATTGTGGCATTCCAATGAATTTCATCAGCTAAAAGCGAGGCAAATGAACCCAAGACCCCTCCGTACATTTCTTTGGACAGTTCCCCTGCGCCATCACGAGCCGATTGGTTTAACAGATCCGCTTCCCAAGTTCCAACAAAATTTTTCTCTTTAGAGCAGCCTGTCATAATCAATACTAGAAACAATAGAATGATAATTCCTTTTTTCTTCAAAACATTCCCCACCTTTATTCAAAGAATAGTTAGCGCATCATGCAAAAAGAATTCTTACAACCAAAATTTGCTCTTGCGATGCACCAATCTCAGTCCTCACTTGCGCGCTTTCTGATATAGTCTCTTATTTCGCCGAAACCAAATAGAACACCTAGAAAAATAGTTACAAAGATAAAGGACTCAACTAGCTCGCCAAATGAAACATGAGCGATTAAGCAATACGGAACACCAATGATCAACCAGCCTGCTACCCAAAACTTTCCAATCGTTTTATATACGTCCATTTGCTTCCCCTCCTAGTTCGGGAGTTTCGTTAGCCTAAACCAATAAACGATTGCCCGGAAACAGAACGATATGCATTGTAAAATAAAGCGATGGCAGCTATAAATGTCCACCAAGGAGGGCCTTCAGGTACTCGACCCAAAAAATCAGGAACTGGTTCGTAGATAAACTGATACCACAATAGCCATAATCCAAAGCCGCCGCTAAACAAAGCTTGAACGATTCGCAAAATTGAGTGCAGCGTAAATCCGGCTACATCCAGAGCTTTATCCGCTTTTTTCCACTTGTTATTATCTTCTGACATTGCTATTCCCTCTTTCTTTTTTTGACCTTTAACAACTTACGAGTGTCTTCCTACCAACTCTTGACAAAGTGACACACAAAACATAGCGTGATGATACGATTGTTGGAGTTTATAGCGACTTAAATTCCTTAGTTAGCAGTACCGAGTCAATCGATTAAGAGTTCTACGACTGACTCGGTACTTGTACTTATTCGAAATTCTAACTATCAATTAATTTAGTGTCTTTAGCTTCACGGCTAAATCCACTTTTATTCAAACTTCTTCCGACTCTTCAAAAACGCGCCCGTCAAAGCTACTCCTAGAGTCGACATACCTACCAGCGTTAAAATAAATGAACCTTTTTCGCCAGTTTGCGGCAAGCCTTTGGCATCGGTCGCCGTTCCTTGAGTTGTTCCTTGAGTATTTGCTTGACTGTACTTGTTAACGGTTTTTACTTCATCTTTCGTTGAGCCAGCATTCGTGTTGGTTGGTTTTGCAGCATTTTGATCAGTGGTGTTGGCATTTCCTTTTGGATTGGTGGTATCTGCTGGGTCAGTCTTGTCGTTAGCCCCGTCATCTTTGCCTGAACCACCATCGTTATTGTTGGCCCCGCTGTTGTTACCATTATCGGAACCATCGTTGTTACCTGATCCGTTATTTCCTGCTCCATTACCGCCTTCGTTTCCGCTATTTCCTCCATCACCAGTGTTTCCACCGTTTCCGTTATTTCCGCCGGTATCTTTTTTCACTAAGCTATTCATCGCCATATTGACAGCAGCCGTCATCCAGTCTACATCCGATTGGTGAAATTCTGCTGGATGCGTTCCATCAACCATCTCTTGCAACACTTCGTTAGCTGGAATTCCGTCAACTGAAGTAGCAGCCAGCATATCTAACATCTCTTCCCAAGATTCTGGGGTGTAATCAGCTTTATTTAAAGCATTGAAAAGCTCCAAAGCTTCTTTTGCTTTTGTAAAGTCTTCTGCTGGAGTTGGAATATCGTTAACAGAATAGACGCAGCTAGTTTGATAGCTATCGTAGATCACGGAAATACTCCGCTCACCAACACCATTGAAGATGATTCCTTCATCAGTGATGACATCATTCTCGTTACCAGTGGAGATGATGTAGTCATTTTTGTTAAGAAGCAGGTCTTCGTGAGTACCATCTGAATAACTGTGTTGAATCATGAAATTCGAAAATGGCTGCAATTCCCCGTCATAAGAGAACCCCTTTATAGGAACGAGATTTATTCCTGTTAAGGTTTTGGTACCATCATTTCTCACTAATTGCGTGCGGGCATCTACCATCTCTTGGTAAGCGTTAAATAATTCGCGCTCGTAAACGCCGTTTTGTAGTTCCTGCTGTTCAAATAGGTCGTTTATTTTCAAATACGCGTCATTAAAATTCTGCTTGGAATCACTTGTGTAACTGGTAGTATCGCGATAAACAGCTTGAAGTGAATCGAAAACATCCCGAATGCGCTCTTCTATCTTCACTCCGAACATAAAGTAGTGGTCAATATAATTCAGATTCATTCCCGATAAAGGAGCCGCCTCACGATCGATTTCCTTTTGTGACATACCTGTACGATTTCTAAAATCCACATATGTTTGGTAAATCGTATTCCAAGCTTCCCAATCACTAAATAAGTTGAAATGCTCATAAACGTCCTTCAATTGAACATAAGCTTCATAGTTGGCTAGATACGCGTCATACTTCGACCAATCCAGATCTCCAGCTTCAAAGACTGCTGTAATCGTTATGTCTTGGCCAATCGACATACCATAAGAGAACCAATCTTGATCACTTACTCGCCAGCCGACAAAATGATAGCCTGGAGCTGCATTGGCTGTTGGCAGTTCTTGCGCCGTTAAATAATAGCCATTTCTTTTTTCAATCGAACCAGCATCTGAGAGCGTTCCATTTCCTTCAACAGCGAAAGAAATCGTTGAATAGCTTACGGGTACACGTTGATCAACAATCACCGTAACAGTATATTTTGCCCCATCGATTTCATAGCTGATCGGTACGCCACTTTGTCCACCGGATCCTTCTATCGAATAATTGGCATCATAATCCCAAGCTGTCCATTTGAATTCATTGGATTCCGTACTAGGAAACCTACAAGAAATTGAGCCAACATTCCAGCCAGTTTCATCAATAACGTCAAACCAATAACTTTCACCATCTACATTAACAAATGCCTCAGCCTCACTAGTTCGGAAAGTAGCACTGTAATTCTTCGAAATAATTTTGCGATAGCCAAATTGTAAGTGGATAGGTTGTGTTGTACCAACTCCTGCTGGTGAGACTACATAGTTTTTGTTTTGATAATCGGTGGTTACCATCGAATTCGGATCATCGATCGCCGGATAGGTATAATAAAATTTATAACCAGCGATTTCTGGTGCCGTAAATACGCGGGATTCGTTCACTGGCACACTAACTGTTTCTTCTTTTAAGACATTGTTTTTGTTGTCTGTACAATGGATAACTACACTGACCGTTTCGATTTTTGCTGCTGACTCCTCGGTCTCTTCTTCAGGACTAGGATCGCTGGCCTGCGCTTGTACTTCTGGTTGCGGCACTGTTGTTGCTTGAGTCTCAGTTTCCTCAGGTAATGCTGTGCTGGCTTCAGTTTCATCAGTTGTAACTTCAGCTGGTATTTCTTCAACAACAGGTACTTCTGCTGCTTCTGGTTGTTCAGTTTCCACTAGTTCTTGTGGAGCAACTGATTCAAAAGGTGCTGGTTCAGCACTCGGCAAGATGTTGTCAGCAAGGCCCGCTGTAGTTGCGGTTGTTGCTTGTTCCGGGGCAGTCTCCTCAGCCAGCGCACTAACTGTGCCTAATACCATCGGGCAAATCAATGTCATAACCGTTGTTACTTGGTAGAAGCGTCTATTCCGTTTGTTTTGCTGCAACATCTTTTTTTCGTAACGCATCATTCGTGTCTTTTTCATTTTTAACTCCTTTTTTGGATTCCCATTTTTGACTCGTTAAGTATTTTGCATCCGTGTAGTTTCGGTCCAGACTTTTAAAAAAGCAAATACTTTTAATTATTTTATCATTGATAAATCAACAATTTACGGACAACGTTACCAACAAACGATCGTTTTGACCAGATTAAAAAAAGCGCTAAATCCTTACTCTGACAGCATTGGATGATATTTTTTTGGTTTTTCTGGTTTATTTGGTTTAGTTGGCCATATTTTTAATATCACTTGATTTTTTTATATTTTACTCTTACATTAGAATGTAAGAGGTTTATCCGTATCTACCATCTGAAAGGCAGGTTTTCGATATGTCTAACAATAAAGTGCAATTGGTTAATATAAGAAAATCAGTAGCTTGGCATCTTCTAAAATTGATACCTGATGCTAAAAAGTTTGATGGGGAAGATACTGCTACTTCCTCATCATCAATCGGTAACTACAAAAGACAGGTCACCAATCCAAGAAAGAGCACACTTCTTTCATTAATAACTGACATCGAGTTCGTCTATAAAACTTATTATTATGACGAGGACAAAGTAAAGGTTGAAACGATGAGAAGCCGGCTGGATGCCTTTAACCAAGACCTGCAGGCATTAGGTGTCACTGCTAAATCTAATGGAGTAAAATACATTGAACTCGACGAAAACATTTGTGACCAGCTGATTCCGTATTGTATAGATCTAATCGAAAATGACCGCTTAGTTGTTCCTTATTGGTTAAGCTATCGACCGGAGAATCAGAAAAAACTCTCCTTCCCTCCCTACCTGTCACCTAGCCGGATGACCGATCAGGTGATTATTGGCCGCGAAAAGGAATGCGAAGAAATTCATCGATTACTAAACGAACATGACGAACCTATTTACTTGGATTCTATGGCTGGTCTCGGGAAAACCAGTGTGGTTCAAGAATATACGAAAATGTACACCGACCGATTAGATCTGATGATTCACGTTCCTTCTAGTTCGAAAAGTGTTTGCTACGATGTCTTGAATGAATTGGCTCCTGAGCGGTTGAATGATTCAGGTGAGGAAGACTCCAGTAATCATTACGCGAGTATCTTGTACGGCTTCGCAGAGGAAATGAAAGATTTTGATAATCAAGTGCTATTAATCATTGACAACATTAGCTCCGCTGAACAATTATCCTCCGTTAAAAAGCTGAAACCACTGTGTGACATCGGTTGGAAAATTCTCGTCACTACTCGAGTAACCAACAAGTCAATAAAAAAACAAACGATATACGAGATTGAACGGTTATCTGAAGAAAACTGTTTTCGCTTATTTGAATACTATTATCTTGGCGCTCAAACAAAACAGGCACTTTCCCCAGACGATAAAAAGGAACTTCGTAACTTACTTGAGAAGCTGAGCTACCATACGTATCTAATTGAATTAGTTGCAAGAGTAGGTGAATTCTGTGGGCTTTCTATTTCCAAATTGGCGTCCTCACTTGTTGAAGAGGAAACGGATACTTTGAAGTTGGATAAAATCTTAGATGCTAGAGTTTACACTACACGTGAGCAGGAAAATCGAAATATTCGGAGTATTATTTCGACGCTGCTGGATATGAGCCAACTGGATGAAATGGAAAGACGCGTTTTAGGCTATTTCACTCTTCTGCCAGATGTACCCATAAGCCAAAAATTATTGATTCAATGGATGTCGGATAAAAAAGATTTATTACCGATTCCGTTAGCTACTGTTCTTGCTGATCTCTGTGAACGCGGCTGGCTGCTGCTGGAAAATGCCGACGAGCGAATGTATAAATGTCACAGTCTTGTTCAAAGTGCGTTTAATTTAAATGAAGAGTCAAGAGAATCCTTTGACTGTTTACCTTTTATAAAGAATGTGACTAATTATTTGAATTCCCCTCATGACGGTATGGAACGAACCGATATCTTTCAAAACCTGCCGATTCTTTCCACCGTTTTGACCAGATACACAGCTGAAACGAAGGAACGCTACCAATTAATTAAGCAATATCTGTCCTGCTGTATCAATTTCACCTGCTGTCCCCTGAAGAGTCTCAATTACGCAGAAGAAATGATGAAACTGTTCGACAAATTTTATTCTGAGGACTCGCTGGAAAAAATCATCTGTCAGCACATTAACAATGAAACCTATTTCGAAGTTGCCAACGAAAGAGGTAAGGAAGCTAAGGTCAGAGAAATGCGTAGAAAAACAGCTGAAGAGGCTGAAAACTGTTATGATCAGAAACCGCTCTTGTGCATTCGTATCAATCAGAAATATGCAAGCTCCTTGAAACGAAACGGACAATTCGCAGAATCACTGGAACTGTTAAATAAGCAGGAGCAAAAAATCAAGAATGTATTGGATCAGAAAGACCTGCCAAACGTCGATGAATGGAAATATGCCCTTTTTAGAAATTATGAACTGAAGGGGATTTTCAGTAATTCCTATTACATGAATGAAAGCAACTCATTAACTTTAAAAGATGTTCTTGCTATTCGAAAGGACTATTTAAAAACCGGCGAGGAACTACTGACAAAAGACTCTTATAAGCTGCGCTTCTGCTATAACGATTTGGGGATGACCTATATTTATATGTATGACGATCCTGACGAAGAAACAGCAAATGATCCTCTAAAAAAAGCGGAACTGCTAAAAAAAGCGGATTTTTATCTGAACCGTTCTTATAACATGGCGATCAACCGCTACGGGGAGAACTCGATTCGGTGTATTTCGCCGACTAAAAATTTAGCCAGTTTATTTAAAAGAAGAGGTGATTTTGAAAAGGCCAAAGAATTCGCTGAACGTGCCTACAAATTAAGAAAAAGCAAACCAAACTCGGAAGCGGATCGTGGGCTAATGGTAGATGCTCGCTTTTTAAGTGGTGTTTATTTAGATGAATATCGTCATCAAACAAAAAAAGATCCTTTATTGTTAGAAATAGCGCTCAATTATGTTAATGAAGCCTTAGAAATATCGGAGCTCCTCCACGCTGGTGAGGATAATCACGAGAGCGAGAAGAATCTCGAGAGAATTCAGGAAATTAAGAACGAGCTTGTTGCTTTTGATAACTCAGAAAACTAAAAGATAAGTCCAGTTGAGGTCCTACTATCCTCAACTGGAGTTTTTTAGCTAGAAATTCAAATCTCCCAGGTTTCTTTCTTCATCGCCATCTCCCAAAAGGCATACTCCATCTTACTGCTGATGACAAAAGCCTCCAGCATCTGCTGCTGTTCTTCTGGTTCACTAGCTTCATACAATCGATCCAGTACAGCTCGCTCTTTCAGAATTCCCTGAGCAGCTTCTTCCCCACCATAAGTTTCGATCCAGCGTTGGTATAAAGGATGTGGCGACCCAGACTTAATTAATCGAACGCCGATTTCCTGGTACAACCAAGCGCACGGCAGCATCCCGGCAAAGGCAGAATTGGGTGTGCCTTCGATTAGCTGACGGTACATGTGGGACACATAGTGATAAGCCGTTGGCGCAATCGGTGTTTTGGCGATTTCTTTTTCGCTGATCTCAAGTTCTTCAAAAAAATCGTCCCGAACGGCAATTTCTCCCAAACGCAGATTTTCAGCATTCTCCCTTAGCAAAGCTGCCACCTCTTGGTCAGTCGTTTGATCGGCGATTTGTTCATAAAGCTTGCTGAAGTGTTCCAGGTAATAGCGATCCTGCAATAAGTAAAAACGGAAAATCTCCGGCGATAATGTCCCATCCGCAATCGACTGCACGAATGGATGAACAAAACTCCCCTCCCAATATGGTGCTGCTTCTTTTCTAGCTAATTCTGTAAACATGTAGTTCCTCCTTCATTTTTTGCCATAAAAATAGCCTCCTCAAAAAAGTCCACGAGGAGGTCTGAAACTAGCTTAAATATAAGAAAACCCGATCACAAAAAATGATCGGGTGTCGTAAACGATTTGACAAAATCTGTCACACATTCCCTGCGTCAGTCCTAACTGTTTCAGGTTCAATGGGTATAATCTCAGCTATACAGCACCCCTAGTGTTCTTATTCGATTGCTAAAAGTATAGCATATCCCTTCAATGAAAACGACTACCTTTTTATCTTCTGCGGATAACTGGTGTCCCATCTGCATTCAATAGCGGTGTGATTCCGGTTGAACCAAAAAGTGTGTTTAAGACCAGCAAATATTGAACGCCAGTTTTTTCGTCGGTGATTATTTGGGTTTTAATCGATTTTTTATCGCTTTTTTCTTCTGAAACTACAAATCTTTCTTCCATTTTCTGAACCTCCTGCTCGATATTTTTATAAAAGTATACCTTATTTCCGGTAAACGCTTAACCAGCTGGTATCACAATATAATTATATTTTTGTTTTTTGAGGTAAACTTTTTATCTACCACCATGGTTTGACTAAAAAGATGATTGAACAGCCAACGATAGCTCCTAGCAACATATTACTGCCTCCTGTGAGTTTGTCTGTATTTATTTTAGTAAAAAATTAGAGGCAAATGTGCCCTTTGTCCCGATCAGCCGATTTTTAGTCCTAAACGGCAAAATAAAAGACAAGCTTTCCGTATCGAAAACTTGCCTCATCTTTTTAATCTGGAATTTCTGTGCCTAAACCTTTTTCGCGGGCCTTTTGAACAATTTGGCTGGCAACCACTAAATCTAGTACGGCGGTACCAACTGATTTGAAGATAGTAATTTCGTCATCAGAAGTCCGTCCTTCTACTTCACCCAATAGGATTTGGCCTAATTCACCAGAATACTTGTTTTTCGGAATGTATTCTTCCTTCAGCGGCGTGATAAAGTCACCGGCTGCATTCAGTACGCCTTCTGTGGTATCGAAAATAACCCGGTCTGCCCGTTTGATCAGCTCTTTCGGAATTTCGAACATGCTTGGTGTGAATGAACCGATCCCGTTAATATGTGCGCCGTCTTTTACCCAATCGGATTCGAAGGTTGGTTCATTGGATGGCGTCGCACTAGTAATAATGTCGGCACCTTCCACACATTCGCGGCTGGTTTTAGTTGGAATCAAGCGCGCTGAGAATTTTTTCTGCATGTCTTCTGCAAAACATTCGGCCCGTTTTTGAGATAAGTCAAAGATACGCACTTCAGTCAATGGACGAGCGGTTAACATCGCTTCTAATTGCTTCTCCGCCTGACCACCGGTACCAATCAACGCGCCGATTTTTGCGTCTTTACGCGCTAAAATTTCGGTCGCAACCCCTTGTACCGCACCTGTCCGCAGTTGGGTCAAGTAAGTACCATCCAGCAAAGCAGTTACGATTCCGGTTTTAGGATCTAAAAGAATCATAGTCCCGGTAACGCTGGGCAGTCCCCGTTCGATATTGTGCAAATAAGTCGAAACAATTTTTACCCCTAGGGATGGCTTTTCGCCGCCGATGTAAGCCGGCATGTATGAACTCACACCATTTTCTTCGCGAATATCCACGTTGGTTCTAAGGGGCGCATTGGTTTCACCTTTTGAGAAAACCATTAAAGCTTGTTTGTCGGCCTCCAGCGCTTCCTCCATAGAAAAGGTCTGAATCATATCATTTTTTGTCAAAAACAGCATATCTTTCACTCCTCGTTATATTAATGAGGCCTTCGCCTCGTTGAGTACAAAAATCACCTGGCATATGCAACTGCCAGCACAAAACACATGATGAAAAAAAGAATATCACTGAAGATAACTTTTCTTGGCACAAATTCTGCTTTCGATAAGAAAAAAGCTTCAATTAAAACAGCGAAAGCATAAAAAGGCAAAGTTAAAATCAGTGGTGAACCCGTAAAAATTGTTGTCACTAAAAAAATGGCCAACAGCAGCATGAATCCTAAATAAAACGGATGGTAACGTTTCGGTATCACGCGTAAATTTCCAAGCATTTTCTCCACCTACTTCACGATAGTTAAATACATAAGCAGCGGTAAATAAATGATGAGTTGTTCCAAAATGACAACTACTGCGCCAATTCTAAAGCCGATCGGCAAGGGTTGCCGCAGCAGATAAATACCTGAAATAATACCTAGAAACGGAAAAGGGAAGAAAAATGAAATAGCTAAAATAAATATTCCAGCAATTCGTTGCTTATCATCGTAAGAGAGATTAAACATGATAAAACCTCCTAAAGGCCGTTTCTTTAATTATAGCATGATGAGAATGTTCGCCAAAGTTTTATTTCCAGAAAAACTATTGGCAAATAGACGGTTTTCTATAGATTTTGGCTATATAAATAGACTCGGGTGTCAATAAAGGCACCCGAGTTAGTTAAATTTATTTCAAAAACGTCTCTATATTCTTAATCACTTTTTGCGCCAAACGCACCTTCGCCATCGAAGTCAGGCCAGCGCTGTGGTCGCCCACAAAAACATTCGGCATGTCTGCCACGGTTTCACCAATTCCAGCAACCGTATCGGAAAATGCGTAAGTTCCTGGCAATTTCAGCCAGTTTGTTAACGCCTCAATATTGTGAGATGGGGCAATCGACAGATTCATCATGATTTTCCCTGGTCCCATCAGCTGGAATTGCTCCTGTTCCAGCAAGACAACATTTTTGTTTAAAGCTGTGATTACGATGTCTACCTCAGCAAGCAAATCATTCAAAGGATAGTATGCCATACTCAGCTTCTCTTCGATTTTCGGCTTGCGGGTGCGGCTGTAATAAGCGACATCGGCTCCGAAAAAGTTCAGGGATTCAGCCACTAGTGATCCCACCGTGCCCATACCAACAATCCCGATCTTGACGCTCGTCAGCTCCATCGGTTCGTCCTTCCACATCGCTTCCCCGCGACCTTGCAAAAGACGCACCAATTCACTAATCACATATTCTCTTACCCCTTCATCGCCATAATCGCGAATCCCGGTAACCACGATGCCTTTTTTCTCAGCCGTCAAAATGTCTACGTTAGCACTTTCTGGGGAATACAAGCTGCAGCACATGCCGATATAACGAATATCCGGACAAGCATCCAGCACCTCTTTGTTAATATAGCTGGTAAAACTCAGCATCACGCAATCAGCATCGCCAATGCGGCGAATAATTTCTTCGGTTGTATCAGGAATATCGGGATAGAAGGTTGACTCATCTGCATAGTTTTTCAACTGCTCATCCCACTCAGGCAACAGCTTGGTAGGCTCGATAGCAACCATTTTCTTAAAACGTGTTTTGATCATTGTATCCTCCCTTTCTCTTGAATTCATCATAGCGCGAGGGGCTGGGCTGCGTCAAATGAAAAAAGAAATTTCAGCAGGCTGCTACTTAATCAGATAGATCAGCCGATCGCTTGCATCTATCTCATAATCAACTCCTTCAATTTTTTTCAAAGAATAGCCATTCCCCCAGTCCGTTTCAATTTTATATTGTTGAGGAGTCAATTTAGCTAATTTCTTTCTAATGCTATTAACTAAAAACGATATGTGGCTCTTTCGGGAATGACTCAGTTCTCCCTGCCACAAAATTCGGCAAATTTCCTCACTGCTGATGGATTCCCCTCTGGCTTGATGCAAGCATTCCAATAATCTTTTTTCAAGCTTGCTAAACTTTACTTCATCATTGATCTTTTTACTATTGGATACTTGGAAAAAAGGTGTTTCGTGAACGACGGATACTTGCTTTTTCACAACGGATTCGATGATGGTTCTTAGCTTTTCAACATCACAATCCTGAGGAATAATTCCTTGAATTAAATCCATCGAGCTTGAAATTCTGCTAGTAGAAACCTTCAACATAGGAATGGTCAGCGGTTCAACCGCCTTAGCTATTGAAATTTGTTCTTTCTGAAATAAAGTGTCACTCAAAATAATCACATGGAAAAAAGGAACCAGCCCAAATGCTCCTGGGCCTTCCACCATTGTCTCACTGGAAAAAACTTCATGGCCTAATAAGCGAAGATTGCGCTCCAAAGCCTCCTCTCTAAAAATGCATTTCGTTAATACAAGAATTCTCATTTTTTCTGCTCCTCGTAAAATAGATT
>NZ_JAFREM010000041.1 GCF_017377575.1 Candidatus Enterococcus moelleringii | reverse complement strand
GAGTCCATTTAGGCCCATTAAAAATCATCATTTTTGGTTTTTGGGGAAGTACTCAAGTGGCTGAAGAGGCGCCCCTGCTAAGGGTGTAGGTCGGGAAACCGGCGCGAGGGTTCAAATCCCTCCTTCTCCGTTCTTTATAGTGGCCCGTTGGTCAAGCGGTTAAGACACCGCCCTTTCACGGCGGTAACACGGGTTCGATTCCCGTACGGGTCATAAGATGCTGAAAAGCATCTTTTTTTGTGTTTTCAAACTAAAAAAGCTGCTTTTCGCTTAAAATCTGTGTATCTTTCAAGAGAATTATCGAAAAATTGGTGTAATCAGCTGCTTTTCTGGTATAATCAGTTCGTTGCAAGTTCCCGATAGGCTCTAACAAGTTGTTGGAGGTGCCTTGTAACCGAAAAATAATTAGGGGGAATAGAAAATGAAAGAACGTCGTTTATTTACTTCTGAATCTGTTTCAGAAGGACATCCAGATAAGGTTGCTGATCAAATCAGTGATGCGATTCTCGATGCCATTTTAACAAAGGATCCAAAAGCTCGTGTGGCTTGCGAGACGTCTGTTACTACTGGTTTGGTGCTGGTGTTTGGAGAGATTTCAACCACGGCCTATGTTGATATCCAAAAGGTGGTTCGTGAAACCATTAAACGAATTGGATACACACATTCTAAGTATGGATTTGACGGAGATACGGTAGCTGTATTGGTGGCAATTGATGAGCAGTCGCCTGATATTGCTCAAGGTGTGGATGAGGCTTTGGAAGTTCGTGGAAAAGACCAAAATTTGGACGAAATCGGTGCTGGAGACCAAGGCTTGATGTTTGGTTTTGCGGTGGATGAGACGCCTGAATTGATGCCTTTACCAATTTCTTTGAGTCATCATTTGGTTAAACGGTTGGCTGATTTACGCAAATCGGAAGAAGTAGCTTATTTAGGTCCGGATGCTAAATCACAGGTAACAGTTGAATATGATGAAGCCGGCAAGCCTTTACGAGTTGATACGGTGGTTATTAGTACTCAGCATGCTGAGGCAATCGACAATGAGACTATTCATGAAGATGTGATGGAAAAAGTGATCAAACAGGTCATTCCAGCGCATTTATTGGATGAAAAGACGCGTTATTTCATTAATCCGACAGGTCGTTTTGTGATTGGTGGTCCTCAAGGGGACGCTGGTTTGACTGGTCGAAAAATTATTGTAGATACGTATGGCGGTTATTCACGTCATGGCGGCGGCGCATTTTCTGGAAAAGATGCAACGAAGGTTGACCGTTCGGCTTCTTATGCGGCGCGATACATTGCGAAAAACATTGTAGCGGCGGGCTTGGCTGAAAAGGTGGAAGTTCAATTGGCTTATGCGATTGGCGTAGCCCAACCGGTATCTATTTCGGTAAATACTTTTGAAACGGCTTCGGTTTCTGAAGAGAAATTAATTGAAGCGATTCGCGGGAATTTTGATCTTCGTCCGGCGGGGATTATTGAAATGCTGGATCTGCAGCGTCCAATTTATAGTCAAACAGCAGCGTATGGTCATTTTGGCCGTACCGATATTGACTTGCCTTGGGAGCAGACCGATAAAGTTGAAGCTTTGAAAAAGAGCTTGAACGTATAGTAAAATCGTACAGACGTAGAAAATAAATCTATGGAGTGAAGAGGCGGTTTCTGTTGATCATTTTGATCAGGGGGAACGGTCTCTTTTTCTGTGTGTTAATAGGAGGAAAAAATGGAACGGAAGACGAATAAAAAATTAGTCACAGCGGGAATTTTTATTGCCACTTTTATGACGGCGATTGAAGGGACGATTGTGACGACAGCGATGCCGACGATTGTGGGCTTGCTTCATGGTATGGAGATTATGAACTGGGTATTTTCAATTTATTTATTAACCAATGCTATGATGACGCCGATTTATGGGAAGTTGGCAGATAAAATTGGGCGTAAGCCGGTTTTTATTGCTGGGATTGTGATTTTTGTTATTGGGTCAGCGTTATGCGGCTTTTCTAATAGTATGATGACCTTGATTATTTCGCGGGCGATTCAAGGGATTGGTGCGGGGGCGATTATGCCAGTAGCACTGACAATCATTGCGGATATGTATGACTTTGAAAAGCGGACGAAAATTTTAGGATTGAACAATGCGGCTTGGGGGATCTCCAGCGTGCTGGGTCCGCTAGCTGGGGGATTTATTGTTGATACGATTGGTTGGCATTGGATTTTCTTTATTAATGTTCCGATTGGGATTGGCTTGATTTTCTTGATGCAATATTTCTTAGTGGAAGAAAAGCGGGAAAAAAGCACGAAAAAGATGGACTTCTTTGGGAGTGTGTCTTTGATGCTGACGCTGGTGAGCTTGTTGTTGGGATTCCAGTTTTTGGGTGATAATGGTGTAAATGGGCAAGTGGTAATTCTGCTGTTTCTGACTTTGTTGTTTGGCGGAGTATTTGTTTATGCTGAGAAGCGGGCGGAAGATCCGGTGATTGATCTAAGCTTATTTAGGAATATGGCTTTTATGCTGGTGAATGGCGTGGCTTTTCTGATCAGCGGCTTTTTGATGGGGCTGGATGTGTATATTCCTATGTGGATGCAAGGCGTGCTAGGTAAATCGGCAGCGATTGGTGGTTTGGTAATGGCACCTCTGTCCATTATTTGGATGTTAGGTTCTTTCTTGTCCGGGCGATTGCTGGTAAGGATGGCGGCTAAAAAGGTGTTGGCGATTGGACTGCTGGTTATTATGCTGGGGGCGGCGGCTTTGCTGATCCTGCCAATTCATAGTCCTTTCTGGTTGTTCTTTATTATTTCCGGCGTTTTGGGATTGGGTTACGGGCTGTCGATTACGACTACTACGGTTGAGGCGCAAAATAGTGTGCCGCAGGGTGAAGTGGGTGTAGCGACTTCCTTTAATACGTTGTCCCGGACGATTGGTCAAACGGTGATGGTGTCGATTTTTGGGATCGTGATGAATATGCAAATTGCGCAGAAATTACCGACTGTGGGCGTAATCGGTGATCCTGATATTATGAATAAGTTGATTAACCCTCATACGGCGAGCCAGATTGCACCGGTATTGCGGGAAAAACTGCGGGTGATTTTGTTTAATGGCTTGCATCTGGTTTACCTGGTTGGGTTGATTTTGATCGTTTTGGCCTTTGTTTTTACCTTAGCAGTTGGCAAAAAGCGAGAAAGTGATACACTGTAAAAAAGGAATTTAGCGGAAATCGTGCTAAATGAGGAGGAAACGGGATGGCTTTTTTACAGGTGAATGCTTATTCGAATGTATTGGAAATGGAATTTTCTATGAATGTGCTGCTGCCGCAAACGACGCGTAAGAAGATTGGGACAGAGACGCAGGGGTTGACGGAGGATGTTCCGGTATTGTACTTGCTTCATGGAATGGGGGGCAATCATAGTGTTTGGGAGCGGCGCACTTCGATTGAGCGTTATGCTACGTCTTATCAGTTGGCGGTAGTGATGCCTTCGACGGATTTAGGATTCTATACTGATACTACTTATGATATGAATTATTGGACGTTTTTATCGGAGGAACTGCCGCAGATTGTCCATGAGCTGTTTCCGCAAATTACCCATAAACGGGAAAAGACTTTTGCGGCGGGCTTATCGATGGGCGGTTACGGGGCTTTGAAGCTGGGGCTGCGCAAGCCGGAAATGTTTGCGGCGGTGGCTTCATTATCGGGCTCTTTAATCTTGAATGATGTGGAAGGGTTGTTAGCTGTGCGCAAGGCGGCTTATTGGGAAGGGATCTTTGGACCATTGGATCAAATTAAGGGTTCCGCTAACGATCCCCTCACTATGGTAGAAGAGCTGAAGGCTGATAAATCGGAGGTTCCGCGATTCTTTTTGGCTTGTGGTACGGAGGACTTCTTGTATCCGGCGAGTCAATATATGGCTGCTAAGCTGGCGGAAAAGGATTGGGATGTGACCTTTGAAGAAGGACCGGGGGAGCACAATTGGGCGTTCTGGGATCAGTGGATTCAACGAGTATTAGAGTGGATGTTAAAAGGCAACTAGGAAATTATTCCTGGCTGCCTTTTTTCTTTTCCACGCAAACTAAAATGGGTGGATTATTTTTTTGGTTGATGAACTGATAGGTTAAAACGTTGTAGCTTTTTTGCGGCAGATTCCCGCAATAATTCAGGACTTCATTTTTTTCAGCGGCTCCGCCGTCGTGACCGTAGTAGATGACCAGGATCATGCGGCCGCCGACAGTCAGGCGCTTTAAGATGGCGTCCATGGCCTGCTTAGTCGTTTCCGGCAAGGTGATGATGGTTTTGTCGCTGTTAGGTAAATAGCCTAAATTGAAGATCGCCGCTTTGATGGGGTGATCTTCAGGGACATTGGTTTCGATTGTTTCATGGCCGGCTAAAAAGAGGGAGGCTTGAGGTGCAGCGTCTCCCAGTTTTTCTTTGGTGTTGGCTAAAGCTTGTTCTTGGATATCAAAGGCATAGACTTTGCCTTCTGGACCAACCAATTCTGATAGGAACAGGGTGTCGTTGCCGTTGCCCATGGTTGCATCGATCACCTGATCGCCAGGCTGAATGATTTCCTTTAAGAGCGTGTGACTATAACGTAAGGCTGTTTGCAGCATGTTTCTGCTCCTGTCTAACGTCAAATTTCCCTTGGTAGGAATCCCGCCGCAGCATTTCCTGATCGATGGCGTTCAGGACTTCCCATTTTTTGAGACTCCACATGGGACCGACTAGGGCATCCCAGGGAGCATCACCGGTTAGACGATGGATAATAATTTCCGGCGGGATCATTTCCAGCTGATCGCAAATCACGTTGACGTAATCTTCTCGAGTCATTAACTGCAGCTTGCCCTCGGCGTAATCCCGCAGCATTTTAGTATTGCGCATCAGATGCAGCAGGTGCAGCTTGATCCCTTGGATATCGGAATCTAAAATGGTTCGCCGGACATTTTCCCGCATCATATCTAGTGATTCACCAGGCAGACCGTTGATTAAGTGAGTGCAGACGTTGATGTCATGCTTGCGCAAGCGAGCGACGGCATCGGTGTAAGTCTCGTAATCATGGGCGCGATTAATGGCATTGCTGGTTTCTTCGTAGGTGGTTTGCAGGCCTAGCTCCACCCACAAATACATCCGCTGGTTCAGTTCGGCTAGATAATCGACGACTTCTGGCGGCAGACAATCAGGCCGGGTACCGACCGATAAACCGACGACACCAGGTAAATTAACCACTTGCTCAAAACGTTCGCGAATCACTTCCACGGGTGCATGGGTATTGGTGAAGTTTTGAAAGTAGACAATGTATTGATCCACGTTGGGCCATTTGAGATGCATCATGTCGATTTCTTTTTGAAATTGCAGCGGCAGCGGATCATTCGGTGCCACCATCATGTCGCCGGAACCTGAGACGCTGCAAAAGGTACAGCCGCCATGAGCTGCCGTGCCATCCCGGTTGGGGCAGTCGAAGCCGCCGTCTACCGGGACTTTAAAAATTTTTCCGCCAAATTGCTGCCGCAGGGCATAATTCCATGAATGATAGCGTTTGGTAGGGTCATCAGAGTAAACAAACATCTTTATTTCCTCCCAATCATTTTCATGTCATAAACAAATTTTTGGTGGCGGTAGTAAGGATAGGTGAACAGCAGCCAGCTGATACCTAGTAAAAAGCCGCCAAGTACATCAGTAGGAAAATGGACGCCTACATAAATTCGGCTTAGGCCGATACCGAAAATCAGTAAGCCTAATAGAACTTGGATCACGTATTGGAGCGTTTTGTTGCTGATAATCACACCAGCGGCAAAAATTAAGGTTCCGTACAGGATCATGCTGGTAACCGAGTGACCGCTGGGAAAACTATAACTGTGTTCGGTCACCATATGAGTTAAAATCGTTGGCCGTTCCCGTTGGAAGAATAATTTCAGTAATTGATTGACGCCGCCGCTGATAATGACTAAGTTGGCCGCCAGCCAGATTGCGGTTGGTTTTTCTTTGTTGAACCAAAACAGGCCTAAGAAGACCACGGTCAAAATGACGATCGTCAAGGGATCGGCAAATTTGGTAATCCATAGGAAAAAATTATCCATGGCAGGCGACAGGCGATGAACCGTTTTGATGATCGTCGTATCAAAGCCTTGCAAAGTAGTTGGATAAAAGCGCACGATGTAACACAGTGCGGCAAACAGCAGCAAAGTAAAGCTGCCGGCTAAATGGTAATAGGGTTTATTTTTCATAACATTTCCTTTCTATACTAAACGCCATTAATTATACCACGGGGTACAAAGGGCTCAATTGATTTTTCCGATTCTTAAAAAGGAATTAAATTGAATTTATCAAGGGAATCTGCTAAGATGAAACTACTTGAATACTGATACGTTGACAAGGAGCAGTAGGAGTTTGGGCATTTTTAGAGAGTACACGTTTGCTGGAAGTGTATATGTCGGACTTTGAACTTACCTTTGAGTATGATCGTTGTGATCCGGTGAGAACCGTTATCTCTTTGAGGTCTGGCCTGTGCCGGATAAAGATAGGTGGTACCACGTTTTTAACGTCCTATAGAAGCACGTCTTCTATAGGATTTTTTTGATTAATTTATATTAGGAGGAACGACAGTGAGTTACAGTCATAAAGAGATTGAAAAGAAATGGCAGAAATATTGGGCCAAGCATAATGTGTTTAATACCCATGATGATCCAGAAAGTCCTAATTTTTATGCCTTAGATATGTTTCCGTATCCATCTGGGCAAGGACTTCACGTAGGACATCCAGAAGGTTACACGGCAACCGATATTATTTCCCGCACGAAACGGGCGCAAGGCTTCAACGTGCTGCACCCAATGGGTTGGGATGCTTTTGGTTTACCGGCGGAGCAATATGCCTTAGACACTGGGAATGATCCGGCGGAATTTACTAAGAAAAATATCGAAACCTTTAAACGTCAAATTAATTCACTAGGCTTCAGTTATGACTGGAATCGGGAAATCAATACTACTGATCCAGAATACTACAAATGGACCCAATGGATTTTTGAACAAATGTACGAAAAGGGCTTGGCTTATGAAGCGGAAGTACCGGTGAACTGGGTTCCTGAACTTGGAACGGTTATTTCCAATGAAGAAGTCATCGACGGCAAGAGTGAACGGGGCGGTTATGATGTCGTTCGCAAACCGATGCGTCAATGGATGCTGAAAATCACTGCTTATGCGGATCGTTTATTGGATGATCTGGATTTAGTGGACTGGCCAGACAACATCAAAGAAATGCAGCGCAACTGGATCGGCCGTTCAATCGGAGCCAATGTGACCTTTAAAGTGGCGGGTTCTGACGAAGAATTCACCGTCTTTACTACGCGTCCGGATACTTTGTTCGGGGCAACCTATGCGGTATTGGCACCAGAATTGGATTTGGTGGGCAAAATTACCACGGCTGAACATCAAGCAGCGGTAGATGCTTATAAAGAAGAAGCAGCCAAAAAATCTGAACTGAACCGGACGGATCTTGCCAAAGAAAAAACCGGCGTCTTCACTGGTGCTTTTGCGATTAACCCAGTAAACGGCAAAGAAATTCCAATTTGGATTGCTGATTATGTCTTGTCTTCTTACGGAACTGGCGCCATCATGGCGGTACCAGCTCATGACGAACGAGATTACGAATTCGCGAAAACCTTTGGCTTGGAAATTGTACCAGTATTAGCTGGCGGCAATATCGAAGAAGAAGCCTACACTGGCGACGGTGAGCATATTAACTCTGACTTCTTGAATGGCTTGGACAAACAAGAAGCCATCGACAAAATGGTGGCGTGGCTGGAAGAAAACGGCTGCGGCAAGAAGGAAACCAGCTATCGTTTGAGAGACTGGTTGTTCTCTCGCCAACGTTATTGGGGTGAACCAATTCCAGTCATTCACTGGGAAGATGGCACCACTGGTTTAGTACCAGATTATGAATTGCCATTGATTTTGCCGAAAACCGACAACATCCAACCAAGCGGTACCGGTGAGTCACCATTGGCGAACATCGAAGAGTGGGTAAATGTCGTTGATCCGGTAACTGGGATGAAGGGCCGTCGTGAAACCAACACCATGCCGCAATGGGCAGGAAGCTCTTGGTATTTCTTGCGGTTTATCGATCCTCACAACAAAGAAACGTTAGCTGATTTTGAAAAATTGGAAAACTGGATGCCGGTAGATCTTTATATCGGTGGGGCAGAACACGCAGTATTGCACTTGTTGTATGCTCGTTTCTGGCATAAATTCTTGTATGATATCGGTGTGGTGCCAACCAAGGAACCATTCCAAAAATTATACAATCAAGGCATGATTCTAGGACAAAGCTTCCGTGATGAACGTGGCGCATTAGTACCAACCAACTTAGTTGAAAAACGCGATGGCGGCTGGTTCAACGTGGAAACTGGTGAAGAACTGGAAGAATCACCAGCGAAAATGAGTAAATCACTGAAAAATGTGGTGAATCCAGATGACGTAATTCAAAAATTTGGGGCCGATACTTTACGGGTATACGAAATGTTCATGGGACCATTGGATGCTGCGATTCCTTGGAGCGAAAATGGCCTAGAAGGCAGCCGGAAATTCTTGGATCGTGTATGGCGTTTACTTGTGGACGATCAAGGAAAAATGCGGGATCATATTACCAAAATTAATGATGGCAGCCTGACTAAGGTTTATCATCAAACCGTTAAAAAAGTGACGGAAGATATTGAGAACCTGCACTTTAATACGGCGATTTCGCAATTGATGGTTTTTGTCAACGAAGCCTATAAAGCGGAAGCTCTAACGTATGAATACGTGGAAGGCTTTGTTCAGCTGCTGGCACCATTTGCACCGCATATTGGTGAAGAGCTGTGGCAGATTCTTGGAAACAAAGAAACCATCAGCTACGTTCCTTGGCCAACTTATGATGAAGAAGCGTTGGTGGAAAATGAAATCGAAGTGATTCTGCAGGTGAACGGCAAGGTTCGTGCCAAAGTAACGGTAGCCGTTGATCTAGCAAAAGACGAATTGGAAAAAATTGCGATGGCGGATGAAAATATTATCCGTAATATCGAAGGTAAAACCATCCGTAAAGTGATTGTGGTACCGAATAAATTAGTCAATATTGTGGCTAACTAAAAAATACAAAAAGATGAAGCCGCCTGTTTAAGGGCAGCTTCATCTTTTTTGATGAGGTCTGGCTTCACAAACTAGCTTTGTCGACAATAAGTGAAAATTTTGAGAAACTTGAGGAGCAGTTTATCAAAATTTTAGACTTATTGCTCCAAAGCTGAACGAGTTTGCGAAGCCTTTATTTACTATTTAGTCGGATGATACATATTTACATACGCATCTACTGCTTTAAGCGCATCGGCTACGTCTTTTGCCGAGACTTTGATGGCCATTTCGTGAATGGTTTCGTCATCAATTGTAGCTTGTTCCCCGATCTTCAGCAGGTCTTCATCCGAAGCATCGCCTAAATGCATATCTTCTAAAGTTGTTGGCAGATCCAGGGTTTGATACAAATCAATGTACTTGTCTAATTCTTCCTGCGGCGCGTTTTCCAAAATCATTTGGGTTAAAGTACCGTAAGCGACTTTTTCACCATGAGAAAGTTCGTGGATATCCCCGTCTAAAACCGAGAATCCATTGTGGATCGCATGGGCAGCGGCCAAGCCGGCACTTTCAAAGCCTAAACCACTCAATAAAGTATTGGCTTCAACAATTTGTTCAAAGGCTTCGGTTACGACATTTGCTCGGTTGGCTTCCATGGCTTTAAAGGCATTTTCAAAAATGACTTCCTCACATTTTTCGGCAATCGCCATGGCTGCGGCTGTTTGTGCACCGCCGGCCATCGTTTCCCCGTGACTTTGCGCCACTGAGCGGGCTTCGATCAAGGTAGCTAACGCATCGGCAATGCCGGCAGCTAATAATTCGGCTGGCGCGTTGGCGACCACTTCGGTATCCACCATGACTAGATCTGGGTTTTTACCGTAGAAGCGGTAGCCTTCAAATTTTCCTTCGTCAGAATAGATTACTGATAAGGATGAGGTCGGCGCATCGGTGGAGGCCACAGTTGGCAGCACCGCAATCGGCAGTTTGAAATCATCCGCCACGGCTTTACCAGTATCAATCGCTTTACCGCCACCTAGTGCGACAATCACTTCAACATCTTCATCTTCGGCTTTTTTACCAATTCGTTCAATTTCGTCTTCAGAGGCTTCGCCGCCAAAAATTTCTTTGACTGGCTTCATGTCTTCGTTTTTCATCGTTTCAAATAATTCTTCACCGACAATTTCCCAAACATCTTCGTCTGTAATAATTAGTACATTTGATCCCAAGGCTTTGATGTATTTCATACCGTTTTTCAGCATCCCTTTACCTTGGACATAGCGGGACGGACTTGCAAAAATTTTTTCCATCGTTCTTCCCTCCATTTAAATGAATATAAATAGTTTGTCATAGAATCATTTAGACGGCAAAAAAAATGCTTTCAATTGGTCTGTTGAAAAGACTGGATGAAAATTTCCAGGAAAAGTAAGTTGAGCAGAAAATATTTATTAGAGTTGACTTGTCTATAAAATTAGGTTAACCTAAAACTGTAGAAACGAGAAGAATTATCAATCTAATGAAATGAGGTGAGTAGAAATGATTACCTGTGAAAATATCAATGTCAGCTACAACAATCAAGCAAAGGCCTTGGAAGACATCAATTTCTCTTTGGAGGGGCCGACGATTACTGGAATTATCGGACCAAATGGCGCCGGCAAGTCAACGCTGCTGAAAGCCATTTTGAATATTGTTCCTCATAACGGCAATGCGGTAATTGACGGTCAAGCTGCGACGAAACGTTTAAGCTCAATTGCTTATGTAGAACAAAAGAGTGGGATTGATTTCACTTTCCCGATTACGGTAAAGGAATGTGTTTCTTTAGGCACGTATCCCGCAGTCGGTTTGTTTAAACGACTGAAGGCTAAGCAGTGGCAAGATGTCAAAGCAGCCTTGGCGGAAGTCGGTATGGAAGAATATGCGGATCGGCAAATCAGCGAACTATCCGGTGGACAATTCCAACGAGTGTTAGTGGCGCGCTGTTTAGTGCAGCAAGCCGATTATATTTTCTTGGACGAACCTTTTGTGGGTATCGATTCCGTTAGTGAAGGGATCATCATGCAGACGTTGCAACAGCTGAAACAGCAAGGCAAGACGATTTTGATTGTCCATCATGACTTAAGCAAAGTGGAAACCTATTTTGACCAAGTTATGATCTTGAACAAAAAACTGATCGCTGTCGGCAAAACGCCAGAAACTTTCCGCAAAGCCAATCTGATTCGCGCTTATGGCGACACCATCTTCATCGGGGAGGAAGTTCGCCATGCTAGCTAATTTTATTCAAGGGCTGCAGGAATTTCATTTTCTGCAAAATGCTTTAATTACCGCTTTAGTCATTGGCGTGGTTTCCGGCGTTGTCGGCTGCTTCATCATTTTACGGGGGATGTCGTTGATGGGGGATGCGATTTCCCATGCGGTTCTGCCAGGGGTGGCGATTTCCTATATTTTAGGGATTAACTTTTTTATCGGAGCAATCACCTTTGGGATTTTGGCTTCGGTGATTATCACTTTCGTTAAGAATAATAGTGTGGTGAAGGGGGACACGGCGATTGGGATTACCTTTAGTTCATTTTTGGCGCTGGGGGTTATCCTGATCGGGATTGCCAACAGCTCTACTGATTTGTTCCACATTTTGTTTGGGAATATTTTGGCGGTGCAGGATATTGATAAGTGGATTACCATCGGGGTATCGATTCTAGTGTTAGCGGTGATTGCACTGTTCTTCAAAGAATTGCTGATCACCTCTTTTGATCCATTGATGGCCAAGGCGTTAGGCATGAAAGTGAGTTTTTATCACTATTTGCTGATGATTTTATTGACGTTGGTGGCGGTGACGGCGATGCAAAGTGTCGGCACGATTTTAATTGTGGCGATGCTGATTACGCCAGCGGCAACGGCCTACTTGTATTCCAACAGTTTAAAAACCATGATGCTGATTTCGGCTTGCTTAGGGGCGTTGTCCTCGTTGCTCGGCCTGTTCATCGGCTACACGTTTAATATTGCGGTGGGTTCATGTATTGTTTTAACCGCAACGACGTTCTTTGTCATCAGCTTCTTTATTTCACCCAAACAAAACTTTTTCAGAAGGAAGGTAATCAGCGAATGAAAAAAATCTTAAAAGGCAGTTTGTTAGCGGCATTGAGTTTGACTTTATTTGCTGCCTGTTCATCTAATTCGGCCTCCTCGAAGGAAGAGGACAATGGGAAATTGAATGTGGTGGTGACTAACTCAATTTTGGCGGATATGACGGAAACCATCGGGCAGGATCGCATTAACTTGCACAGTATTGTACCGGTTGGTAAAAATCCCCACGAATACGAACCGCTGCCGGAGGACATCCAAACAACTTCCCGAGCCGATGTGATTTTCTATAATGGCATTAATCTGGAAACCGGTGGCAACGCGTGGTTTACTAAACTGGTAGAAAATGCTGATAAAGAAAAGGATAAAGATTATTTTGCCGCAAGTGATGGGGTAGAAGTGATTTATCTTGAAGGGCAAAATGAAGCCGGTAAAGAAGACCCTCATGCTTGGTTGAATTTGGAAAACGGGATTATCTACGCGCAAAACATTGAAAAGCAACTGTCGGCGAAAGATCCCGATAACAAGGAGTTTTACGAAAAGAATCTTAACGAGTATGTTGAGAAATTAAGTGCCTTGGATACCGAGGCCAAAGAAAAATTTGCGGCGATCCCTGAAGACAATAAGATGATTGTTACCAGTGAAGGCTGTTTTAAATATTTCTCCAAGGTCTACGATATTCCAAGTGAATACATTTGGGAAATCAATACCGAAGAAGAAGGCACCCCTGACCAAATCAAACAGTTGGTTCGAAATTTGCGGGAGAGCAATGTTCCGGCTTTGTTTGTGGAAAGCAGCGTGAATGAGAAACCGATACAAACCGTTTCCCAGGATACCGATATCCCGATTTATTCGAAGGTCTTTACCGATTCAGTGGCTGAAAAGGGCGAAGACGGCGACAGCTATTACGCCATGATGAAATGGAATTTGGATAAGATTGCGGAAGGTTTGTCGCAATAACTAGCTTAAGACTTTTTAACAAGAATACCCGAACCTTGAGAAGTACGATCTCAAAGTTCGGGCATTTTTTATGGTTACGCTAAATAATTTTCTACTATTACATAGTCACCTTCGTAAGGTTGGTCTTCGCCGTTTAAGGTCATGTATTTATCGGTACCTTTACCGGCTAAAACCAAGGCATCGTTAGGGCCGGCAGCGTCAATGGCCTGAAGGATCGCCTGTTTGCGGTCTTCAATGTAGTGAACGGTGACGTGATCGTTTTGGATCGCGGCTTGAATTTCTTCCGCGATTGCTTTAGGGTCTTCAAAGTTAGAATCATCCATGGTTAGAATGGCAACGTCGGCGTATTCACCGATCGCTTGTCCGATTCCTTCCCGCCGTGATTCAGCTTTGCCGCCGGTAGAACCGGTAAGGACAGTGATAGTTCCTTTGGGATGTTTTTCCTTGGCAAAGGCTAAGATTGATTTCATGCTCAAATAGTTATGGGCATAATCCACATAAATATGGGCGCCATTTTCTTTCAGCAGCAGATTCATCCGACCGGGAACTAAGGCTTCGGCCAATCCTTTTTTAGCGTTGGCTTGATCGGCGCCGGCTAAACGGCTGGCAATTAAGGCGGCCGCGGCATTTTCTTTGTTAAAATCACCAGCTAAGCGCAAATCGTATTCGCCATTTAAACCCAGCTCGTCATTTTCAGCAATCAAAGCAAAGGACAAAGGATGCTTCAGCGGTTCTACGTGGTAATCAGCTTCCATGTCGCCATAGGTGATTACCGGCGTGCTTTGTTTTTGGGCCATTTCCAACAGCAAGTCCACATGATCGGTTTCGTTTTGCAGAACAATCTGTTTGGAATGGCTGATTAATTGACGTTTGCAGTAAAAATAATCTTCAAATGTGGGATGTTCAATCGGGCCGATGTGATCCGGCGAGATATTTAGGAAAATTCCCACATCAAAGGTTAAGCCATGCACGCGAGCGACCTTGTAGGCTTGGGAGGAAACCTCCATCACCAAATGCGTCATGCCGTTGGTTACGGCTTCCTGCATCATTTGGTACAGCTCCAAGGATTCTGGCGTAGTTAATTGCGATTTGAAAAAAGTGACGCCATCTAGGGTAGTGCTTAAAGTCGAAAACAACGCGGTCTTCTCACCGTTGGCCCGATCCAAGATTTTTTTGGCAAAATATGCCGTCGTGGTTTTACCTTTGGTGCCGGTAATGCCGATAATCGTCAGCTTTTCTTGGGGATAACCGTAAAAGGCCATGCTTAAAACCGCTAAAGCCTTGCGAATATCATGAACAATAATCGCTAAATCAGCTTCCACCTCAAAAGGCTGCTCAGCAATATAGACGGATAAGCCTTGATCCAGTGCCTGCTGCAGATATTCGGCTTTAAAGTTATTGCCTTTGCAGAAAAACAGCGTATCGGCATCAGCTTTGCGGGAATCGTAAGAAAGCTGCTGGAAGGTTTTTTCAAAAGGTGCAGTCAAACCCCATTTAGCCGGGGTAATAAATTCCCGTAATAAGTTTTCTTCTTCTAAAATGCGTTGAATTTGTGTAAGTGTCAGTGTCATCAGTGACCTCCGTTACCATTTTGTCTAGGTTATTATAGCACAGCGGCTCTAAAAGCAGAAAATTCCGGTGAGCTTTTATGATAAAATAGCGCTTTGACGGCTTTTGCTAGTTGACCACATATTTTCTTATCATTATAATCAATTTAAGAAGAAAATTGTGGGCGTGCAATTTTGGAGAATATTAGTATCAATTTTAAAATGAGAAAACTTTAATGAATCAAGCGTTCGACTATCATTTTTAATTTTGGGAAACAGCGTTGCTTCGAGTAGGGAACGTTCTATTTTAGAGCCAATTAAGAAAGCAGGTTATTATGGAGGAGCGCAAAGCAGCTTATCGACCGGTTTATCATCCCCAGGAAAAGGTGATCCAGCAGTCTTCCTGGTTAACCAGCGGCACTTTTTATGCCTGCTTGTTAGGAGCGGTCATCATCATTCCTTGGTATGCCTGGATGGGCGATCAGGGAAACATTGCGAATAGTTATTTAGATATGAGCGGCACTTGGTTTGCTATCTTTGGCCTGGTGGCAACCGCGGGGCTTCCTAGTGCGTTGGCTCAGCAGGTAGAAAAATACAATGCCATGAGCGAATATAAAACCAGTCAGCGATTGTTTGCTCGCAGCTTGCAGATAAATTTAGGCTTGGGATTGCTGACGGCGGGAGCGATGTTCTTATTGGCACCGTTTTTGGCTAGTATTTCCGGAGGTGGGGAAGATTTAGCAGTTATCCTTCGCTATATGAGTGCAGCACTGATTGTTTTTCCGGTTATGCGCGGGCTGCAGGGCTATTATCAAGGGAGCCAGGATTTATTTCCGATCGGCTTATCCCAGCTGGTGTGGCAGGTGTTGCAGGGAATCTATTTATTAGTCAGCAGCTTTTTCATCCTGCTGGTGTTTCAAGCGAACTTTCGAACAGCGGTTATTCAAAGTGTCTTTGCCACGTTTATTGGAGTGGCGGGTGCGCTGATTATGCTGCTGCTGTTCTGGCAGAAGGAACAGCAGCATTTGGAAAGTCTTGCGACGCGTAGTCTGGATAAGGTCGAGTCCTCGATCCAAGTGATTTTGTGGGAAGGCTTTTTAGGGGCTATGCCCTATGTTCTGGTAGGTGCGGGGCTTTTTGTCTACAAACTGATGGATCAACTGACGTTTATTCCGGTCATGGCCGCGAATACGAATTACAGCGAGACTCAGCTGCTGAACCTTTATGCCTTGTTTCGGGCGAATCCCGATCGCGTTGCGATAATCGTGGTTGCGGCGGCGGGGGCCTTGCTGCTGCGTTATCTGCCTTCATTAATGGAACGAGTGGCCAAGCAGCAAAAACGGGAAGTGGTGCGCTTCATCAGTATTCATCTGCAGCGTTTTTCCTTTGTGATGCTGCCGGTAATTTTTTGGCTGCTGCTGAATGCTCGCTCGCTTTATACGCTGCTTTACGGAGCGAATGCTTTAGGTACTCGGGTGCTGATCGTCGCATTGATCACCAGCTTTGTGGCTGGCTTTGCCTTGGTAATGGCTTTTCTGCTGCAAAGCCTGCAGCAGGCGAAACCGGCTTTGTATTATTGGCTGGGGGGATTCGTGCTGAAAGGCCTGCTCCAACTGCCTTTGATTGAGCTTTTAGAAGTGTACGGTCCCTATCTTGCGACGATTTTAGGCTTGGTTTTAACCAGTGCCTTGTCTTATCGTAAGATTAAAAAAACCACCAAAAGTAATTACCAGCTAGCTTTTCGCCGCTTTTTACTAATTCTGGGGTTAGTATTAGCTGGTTGGCTGCTTACGCTAGGTGTTCAGCAGTTGAGTTATCGCTGGCTGAACCCGGACAGCCGCTTGCATGCGCTGTTGATCTGTTTAATTACCGGTCTGTTTAATAGTGGATTGTATGTCTATGTGACGCTGAAGATTCGCCTAGCTGAAAAATTGCTGGGAGCAAAGGCTAAAAGCTGGCGCAAAACATTACGTATTAAATAGTAGGAAAAGCCCGAGCGGATGCTCGGGCTTAAATTTTGTCTGGGCTGATGGCTGGAGTAAATCGGTCAAAACTTATAGCAAGGTAATTTTAGGTCTTCTTCAATACAATCAATCCAACAAATGAATCTTTGCTGCAAGAACAAGCTAAGGTTCTTAAGAATAATGCACCAAAAGACCTTTTTGAAAGCCAAAAAAATTGTTTCAGAGTTTTACAGAAAGATTGCAATGTTTCAAGCGGATAAGCAAATATTTATGCATTTGTGTGAAGAAACGTTGAAGACAAGCTGTTTTTCCTTGAAAGAGGCAATTAAACAACTATTTCAAAAAAGAGGTATTTGGACTTTTTGTTACATTTTTACACAAGATTGTAACCAAATGTCATAAGATTTTCACCCATGAAATACGAAAGGATGGTAAAGTTACTCTCGTAGTCAAGAAGACGTAGAAATCAATTTGGAGGAACTTAACATAATGAAATTAGGAAAAACATTCTTATTTGGATCTTTATTAGCAGCAGGAACTGGTATGGCTTTTGGTGGACAAGATGCTCACGCAGCAGAAAAATACACTGTTGAAACTGGCGATACTTTATCAAAAATCTCACACAAATTTGCTGGCGACAACAGCTTAGTTGATGCAATTGCAAAAGCAAACAAAATTACAAACGTTAATATGATCTTTGCTGGTCAAGAATTGACAATTGGTTCAGAAGAAGCAGCAGCTCCTGTTGCTGAAGCTGAAGCACCTGTTCAAGAAGCAGCACCTGCAGCAGAAGAAGCAGCGGCTCCAGTTCAAGAAGCTCCAGCACCTGTAGCAGAGGAAGCAGCAGCTCCAGTTCAAGAAGCTCCAGCACCTGTAGTAGAAGAAGCAGCAGCTCCTGTTACTGAAACTGTACCTGCAGCATCATCTTCAGCAAAAGAATGGATTGCCCAAAAAGAATCAGGCGGTTCTTACTCTGCATCAAACGGCCAATACATCGGACGTTACCAATTAAGCGCATCTTACTTAAATGGTGATTACTCAGCAGAAAACCAAGAACGCGTTGCAGACCAATATGTAACTTCTCGTTACGGCTCATGGGAAGGCGCTCAAGCTTTCTGGTTAGCAAACGGCTGGTACTAAAATAAAGATAAATTCACGAGATTCCTTTCCAAAGGAGTCTCTTTTTTTTGCCATTCGTGCTTTTCGCAGTTGGTATTGTAAAAGTAGCTAATTAAGAAGTCTATACATAAACAATGAGCAAACCTGTTTAGCACGATGGTATGCGTACGACGATGAGACTAATTTTTCCCGATCTTGGAAAAATTATTTCTTTAAAAGGAGTTAGCTGCCACTCGTGCTTTTCGCAGTTTGGAATTGTGAAAATAGCTAATAATGATCCTACATATAAATAATAAGTAAACATGTTTAGCACGATGGTATGCGTACGACGATGAGACTAATTTTTCTCGGTCTTGGAAAAATTAATTCTTTAGAAGGAGTTAGCTGCCAGTTCCACTTTTCCCAGTCTATTAAGTAAGAAAGAATTGGATAACAAACGTACGAAAAAAGGACTCATTTTCCCCGACTTTAGAAAAAATGAATCCCAAACTATGAGTGGCGGCTTTTAACAGGCAGCCATTTTTACTTTTCAGCGAAATAATCGTCGATGTGTTCTTTGATGGCTTTAGCATCTTTTGCTACGAAGAGGATGCCAGGAAGCAGCAAGATATTTTCTTCTGAATTAGCGAAGTAGTTCTTGAAGGGTTCAGGAACGACTAACAGGTCTGGCTTTTCTTCCATAGTAGCAGGATCAAAATAGACGTCATAATATGGTGAAAGCTGCTTCTTCAATGCATTAATCACCCCAATTTGACTGAAGTGGCCTGCTCCTGTAATTGATTGATAGTGTAATCCATTACTGACATAGACAACAAAACATATTTTCTTCATCTGATTCAGCTCCTTTTTAATTAGCAGCGAAATAGTTGTCGATCTGTTCTTTGATGGCTTTGGCGTCTTTTTTTAGGAAGAGGATACCGGGAAGCAGCAGCGTATTTTCTTCTGAATGTTCAACATAAAGCTTTTGTGTTTCCGGGATGACTAACAAATCTGGTTCTTCCTCCATCGTAAGGGGATCAAAGTGAACATCATAATAGGGCGACAGCTCCTTCTTCAATCGATTAATGAAGCGGAGTTGACTAAAAATACCAAAAGGAAAAGCAGCGACACTTTGATAACGAATTCCCTGACTAACATAAGCAACAATACATATTTTCTTCATACGATCTAACTCCTTTTGCGAAGGCTCGTAGATTCCCTCTGGATTCGTCTGGAAGATGTAATCAAGGAGCGTACGTTTTTCTTTTTCTGAGGCACCCTCTATTCCCAGCAAGTGATCGACACTTACTTCAAATAGCCGACTCATTTTCACCAGCAGCTCTAAATCAGGATAGCTTTTATCCAGCTCCCATTTAGAAATGGTTTGCCGGGAGATATTCAGCTTATCTGCCAGCTCCTGCTGGGTGAGGTTTTTCTTGATCCGTTCGTCCTTGATGTTCTTTCCTAGCTCTATCTTCACTTTACCTCATCCTTTCTAAATAGCTAGTGTTTGCAGCGAACCAATTTGTTGCTGTGGTAAAAATGTTGATGCAACGCGGCGTTGCGCCGGGTTTTACCACAATCCAGGCGTTGCGGTGACGGCAATTTTCTCTTTTGTAAAGGGATGAACCAAATGCAGCTCATACGCATGAAGCATCAAGCGACCTTTGGGATTCTTACTATATAATGGATCACCAACCAAGGGATGACCTAGGCTGGCTAAATGCACCCGGATTTGATGGGTGCGGCCGGTGTCCAATTGACAGAAAACAGCGGTATTTTGTCCTTGCGGCTGGGCGATGGTTACATGGGTCACCGCAGGCTTGCCATTTTTCGGATCAATTCGACGTTTGCGACGGTCGTGGCGATCCCGGCCGATTTTTTTATTAATCGTGATATCCTTAGTCATTTTTCCGTGAACGACTGCTTGGTAACGGCGGTAGATATCCTTCTGTTCCAGCATCCGGCCTAAAATCGGCAGGACAAAGGGATTTTTGGCGAAAAGAATCGCACCGCTGGTTTCTTTGTCCAAACGATGAACGACATGGGGCTCAACTTCAGGCGCCAGGTAGGCCGCCACATGGTTTAACAAAGTATCGGCTTCCTCCGGCTGGTTGGGGTGAGTTTTCATCCCCGCTGGTTTATTGACTACAATCAAGTGTTCATCCTCATAAAGAACCTCCACTAAATTTTTATTTCCTATATGAATAGTTCGCGCTGGATAATCACTGTCTTCAATCAACAGCGTGATCTCATCTCCGCCGTGAACCAGTTCCTGGAAGTGACGGGTTTCTCCATTGACTAAGATCCCTTTGCGGGTGCGAATAAAATGCCGCACTTTGCGGGGAACCAGCCACTCAACTTCTAACAGCTCTTTAATGGTTTTATCCGGTGAATCAACCGGTAAGGTGATCATAAATTTCATACATTCCACTCCTTGGATTTTATTGTATCAATCTTTTTACGGAAAAGAAAAAGGAACTTGAAACTTTTAGCAATTGGGCTTGCTGCGGGGATTCTTGGCCTGAATGAAAGCGGCTGTTTTCTGCAAATTAACAGATATTTAAGAAAAAAATCAGTATTTCCTTGAGAACTAATGCTAGAATGATGCCAACGTGTATCGGTCTAAGGACGCACGCGCAAGGCGTGGAATTGTGTTACACTAAGTCTGATTTTGAAGGATTGGAGATCGACAAATGGACTTTAAGGAAATTTGGCGTAAAGTCAAAGACGCGTTGAAAACATTTTGGACCTGGATCAAACCGTATTTGATTCAATTTCATCATGCCCGTAAACGTGTTTGGAAAAAATATCATGTGAATAAAATTTTATTGCTGCTTACGTTAGTGGTTGTATTAATCGCCAGCATTTATTTATTTGCTTTGGCTAAATCGGTTAAGGTTTCGACGTTGGAGTCCAGCTTAAAGCAATCGACGGAAATCTATGACCAGAAAAATGAACAAGCGGGAACGCTGTATGGCCAAAAGGGCACCTATGTTGAGGGAGAACAAATCTCGCCTTACATAAAAGATGCAGTGGTTTCCACTGAGGATCGCCGTTTTTATGAGCATCACGGCTTTGATATTCGCGGGATTGCTCGAGCAGCGTTTGGTTCACTGACTCGCGGCCGCATTACCGGCGGTGGGAGTACGATTACTCAGCAGCTGGCGAAAAATGCCTATCTCAGCTTGGATCAAACCTTGGAACGGAAAGCCAAAGAGCTGTTCATGTCCATTGAGATTGAGAAGAACTATAGTAAAGATGAAATTTTAACTATGTACTTGAACAATGCGTATTTCGGCAACGGGGTATGGGGCGTTCAGGATGCGGCGCGGAAATATTTTGGTAAAGAAGCCAGCCAAGTGACGATTGGGGAAGCAGCCACTATTGCCGGGATGTTAAAAGGACCAAGTATTTATAACCCAATTGATAATTTGGAAAATGCCACCAATCGCCGTAACACCGTATTGAGTGTGATGGTGGAAAACGGCAAGTTGGATGCAGCGCAACAACAGCAGGAATCTCAAGTGGACTTAGGTTCGTTGCTGCAGGATACTTACAGCTCCAGCGATGCCGGCTACAGATACCCATTTTACTTTGATGCGGTGATTGATGAAGCGGTGGATCGCTACGGCTTGAATGAAAAAGATCTGCTGAATAAGGGCTACAAGATTTATACTGCTCTGGATCAAAATTATCAGCAGCAGATGGAAGCTGTTTATGCCAACAACTACAATTTCCCAGCCAATGCTGAGGATGGCACGATGCCGCAATCGGCTTCAGTTGCTTTAGACCCTACCACTGGTGGTGTGGAAGCCTTAGTTGGACGCAGGGGAGAGCATGTCTTCCGCGGGTATAACTTTGCGACGCAAATGCAGCGCTCGCCAGGGTCCACTATGAAGCCGCTGAGTGTGTATGCACCAGCGTTAGAAGCAGGCTACACGCCAGACAGCATTTTACAGGATGTACCGCAGGAGTATTACGATGCGAAAAACTACAGCGGAACCTATCAAGGGGAAGTGCCGATGTATCAAGCCGTTGCTCAAAGCTTGAACTTGCCGGCTGTTTGGACCTTGCATGAAATCGGTTTGGATAGAGGCTTTAACAAAGCGAAAGAGTTTGGTATTCCGTTAGAGGATTCCGATAAATATTACGGACTGGCTTTAGGCGGTTTGGAAAAAGGCACCTCACCGATGCAGATGGCGGCCGCTTACGGTGCGTTTGCCAACCAAGGCCGCGTGTATACGCCGCATTTGATTACTAAAATTATTGACTCCACCGGAGCAGTAATTAAGGACAACAGTGATCCGAAATATGAACAAGTGATCTCAAAAGAAGTCGCCGACAGCATGACCAGCATGCTGCTGGGAACCTTCTCTAACGGGACAGCGGTTCAAGCAGCACCGGCCGGCTACACGATGGCGGGTAAAACTGGAACGACGGAAACCAACTTTGATGCCACTAAAGTCAACGACCAATGGATTGTCGGCTATACTCCGCATGTTGTTATCTCTACTTGGTTAGGTTTTGAGAAAACCAGTGAGACCCATTACTTGAGCGGAACCAGCGGTGATGAAGTGGGTCAAGTCTTCAAGGCAGAAGCCGAGTCCATTCTGCCTTATGCAAAACAAGGAGCCTTTAATGTTGCCGATGCCTATGCAACCGGTGGCCAAGTAGTTCCTGCTGATCAGGTGGCAACCCCTGAAGAAAACAATCAATGGCAGGAAGATTTAAAAAATATTGGCGAAAAAGCGACCGAAGGATTAAACGGATTTGGTGAGAAAGCCAAGCAAGGATTGCAGCAGTTTGGGGAAAAAGCCAAAGAAGGATTAGGCCAGTTAAAAGACAAAGGTATTCAATGGTGGCAAGAACAAGGAAATTAGGCTTTGAACCCGTTTCCATTCATGTTATAATATAATAGTAACTTTTATATAGAAAATGAGGGAAAACGATGACAAACATTTATGACACTGCTAACGGTTTAGAACGCGAAATTCGAGAATTACCAGAATTCAAAGCATTGGAAGAAGCCTTTGCGGAATTAAAGAAAAACGATGAAGCTTACACAGCCTTCAAAGAATTCCAAGCTTTCCAACAAACGCTGCAAGAAAAACAAATGCGCGGCGAAGATTTTTCTGATGAAGATGCAGTAAATGCTCAAGAATTAGCAACCAAAGTTCAAGAAGAACCAAGTATTAATGAATTGATGGACAAAGAGCAAAAATTCAGCTTGGTCATCAACGATTTAAACCGCATCATCATGACACCAATTCGTGATTTATACGAAGGATAAGACATTCATTCCCAGCAGACTTTGTAGTCGGCTGGGATTTTTTTGTTGAAAAGCTATAGCGATATAAGCCACGAGATGTTAATCTAAAATTAATTAGCATAGAAGGTGATTTCGCATGTTAAAACAATTATGTTTGCTTTGGCAAAATAAAACAAATAGAAGATGGTACCATATTGGCAATTTAAACCAAAATGAAGATGGAACCTATACGTACGAGTATACGACACAAACGGATAAAGGTGATCTGCAGGAAGCATTACAAGACGGATATTTTCCTCATCCAGCATTTCCCGATTTGAATAAGGTGTATCATTCCGAAAAATTATTTAACGCCTTTAGTCGACGTTTACCAAGTAGGAATAGAAAAGATTATGATTTTCTATTTGAGATTTTTGATCTTCAAGAAGATAAAAGTGATTTTGCTTTATTAGAATTCACAGGCGGCAGTGTTTATACCGATGGATATGAATTTGTTAAGCCTGTTGAAGAGCATAATGGTTTATTTGAAATTGATTGTTTTTTGCGAGGCTGGAGATATTACAATAATGAAATTGAGCAGTTAACGGATTCTGATGAGTTAGTATTGGTGATTGATGAGGAGAACCAATATGATCAAAATGCTGTGGGTGTGGTTAAGCTTCCGGATAATAAACGGATCGGCTATGTACCTGCTTTTTACACTTTTTTCATAAAAAATGTTTTGAAGCATCATGTGGACATTCGAGTAGATTATGACTTTTATCCAGAAGCAGATTTTCAATATAAAGTTCGATTACGATTGACTGGAGAAATTCCCCGGGCACTGATCTTTGAGTTGAAGAAACAAAAAGTTCTATTCACTCAATAATTATTTTTCTATAAGGATGATCGAACAGGTAAAGGGCCTTATGATCATTTTTATCTTGAAGGCTAGTTCTGAGAGAATAAAAATGAGCTAAAGAAGGAGAGACCGAATGTGGAAAATTCAGTCTCTCCTTTTAGTATTTATTTATCCGTTGCCTTACTGAAAACCGGGAACTTAGCATGTTCGCCGTAATCAACGCGGCCGATATTTTTCAAAGTTTCCATATCTTCATCGGAAATCGTGAAGTCTACGTCGGCATTGTTTTTCATGTGGTCGATATTTTCAGTTTTTGGAAGAGGTAGTAAATCCAGCTGCAGGCAATAGCGAATCGCTAATTGCGGAATGGATACGCCATACTTATCTGCCAAAGTGGTGATATCTTTGTTGCTGATTATGGCACCGTGAGCGATGGGTGAATAAGCTTCAACCAAAATATCGTTCTTTTGAGAGAATTCAATCACGTCTAATGGCGTATGACCAATGTGAGCCAAGATTTGGTTAACCATTGGTTTTACTTTGGCATTGGTTAACAGGTTTTCCAAATCCACTTGTTCGAAATTCGATACGCCGATGGCGCGAAGTTTTCCAGCTTCATAGGCTTCTTCCAGAGCGCGCCAAGCTTCCAGGTTTCCTTCAAAGAAGTGATCGTCCTCGTTTTGAAATTCCGCCCAAGGTTTCGGACTGTGAATAATCATCATATCAATGTAGTCGATATCCATTTTCGCTAAAGATTCATCGATAGCAGCCACAGCTTCTTCGTAGTTTTTGATTTCCGCAGCCAGTTTGGTGGTGACGAAAAGGTCTTTGCGATCCACCCCAGAAGTACGGATTCCTTCACCGACACCGGCTTCGTTGGCATAAGCTTGCGCTGTATCGATGTGGCGGTAACCGACGCTAATCGCATCCCGAACATCTTTTGCGACTTTATTATCATCGATCATCCACGTGCCAAAACCGATTTTCGGGATGGTTACATCATTCCATAAAGTAAATGTTTCATTCAACATGTAAATTCCTTCTTTCTCATCTATAAGCCCATCATAAACCTTAACCTCGACTTTAAGGCAAGGGATAAGTTGCAGTTTTTTGAGAAAAGTCAATTTCTGGCTGTTTTGAACCGCTTGCTGTTGAATAGCATCAGTCCAGTTAGCACTAAAATCCCGCCGATAATGGTTGACCAGCCGGGCACTTCATCAATGATGATGATGCCTAAGATGGAAGTAAAGAAAGGCGTTAAGTACATATAATTACTCACCGAAGCGACATTTTCCGCGCGCTCGAAGGCTTTTGCCCAACAGACGTAAGCCACCGCGCTAGAGAAAACGCCCATTAAGATAATGCAAAAAATCGCCAGCCCGGAAGCTTGCTGAACTTGTCGGAAGGAGCTGACAGAAAAGATCGACAATAAAATCGTTCCGGCAAAAATACTAAAAGTTGTTACTTGGATGGCCTGGTATTTTTTCACTAGTTTTCTTGAGAGTAAGTTATAAAAGCTCATGCAAAAAGCCGCGCCGAAAAACCAGATTAAGCCGTAATTGATGGTAAAGCCGCCTGGCAAAAGCGTAATCAACAGCACCCCAACAAAAGAAAGGGAGCTGGCGAACCATTGGGGCTTCGTCAGTTTTTCCTGGTAAATGAAGTTGGACAGAATCGAAGAAATCATCGGCACCATGGCGATAATCACGCTGCCGGTGGTGGCATTGACGGTTTCTAGGCCTTTGTTGAAGGCAATCATATATAGGAAGAAACCGATCGTCCCGGTCAGCAGAATCCAACCCAGGTCCTGCTTCTCAATTTTCTTTAGTTTGATAATTGGTGCCAACGCAATCAGTGCGATAGAAGCGACGATGTAACGCAAAAAAGAAATCGAATAGGCCGAAAATTCGTCCATAATGTAGCGGGACAGCACATAAGAAATTGACCAGCATAAAATCGTGGCCATGGCGTAGAAATGGTAGCTTTTTTTGTTCATGACATAAACCTTCCTCTCATCACCTATACTTTAGCATGAAATGATTGGTGTGAGGAGGGAAGATTTGAAAATACTGGCGGCTAACTCAGTTTAGATGAATTGATTTTTCCAAACCCGTGAAAAATCAGTTCTATTTTCGTACGCTTACCATTCCACTAGACAGCACGTCCTAAAAGTGGTCGTTTGCTTTTAGATTTCTCTCGAACCATATTAAACTGCGAAAAGCGGAACTGGCAAAAAACGCTGGAAGAAAATTCTCTTCCAGCGTTAGATCTCATATTCTTACAATGAATGGTGGTCAGTTCTTGAGATTACGTCGCGACGTTGTTCTGGTGTTAAGTCACGGAATTTAACAGCGTAACCTGATACACGGATCGTGAAGTTCGCGTATTTAGGGTTGTCGATGTCTTTGTCCATTTCTTCCAACAGTTCACGGCCGAAGACGTTGACGTTCAAGTGGTAACCGCCACGGTCGAAGTAACCGTCTAAGACGTTACGTAAGTTGTCGATTTGCATTTCTTCGTCGTCAGAACGTCCTAATGCACCTGGGTTGATGGTTTGAGTATCAGAAATACCATCTTGCGCGCAAGAGTAGTTCAATTTAGCAGTTGAGTTCAATGAAGCCAACAAGCCGTTTTTCTCACCTAAGAATTTACCATCTTGGTAACTTGGGTTAGCGCCTGGAGCCAATGGTTTACCAGCACGACGTCCGTCTGGTGTGTTACCAGTGTTTTTACCGTAAACAACGTTTGACGTAATTGTCAATAGAGACAATGTCGGTGTTGAGTTGCGGTAAGTGTGTTGACGTTTGATTTGGGCCATGAAGTATTCCAAGATCCAGTTTGCTGTTTCATCGGCTTCGTCGTTGTCGTTTCCGTAAGTTGGGAACTCGTTTTGTGGAATGTAGTCCACAGCTAGTCCGTTTTCGTCACGGATAACTTTTACGTTACCATGTTTGATGGCCATTAATGAGTCAGCCGCGTGAGAGATACCTGCGATACCTGTCGCAAAAGTACGTTTCAAGTCAGTATCCATTAAAGCTAATTGAGGTGCTTCATAAGCATATTTATCATGCATGTAATGAATCACGTTCAATGTATTTACGTACAATTCAGCCAACCAGTCCATGATGTCTTTGTAGTTTTGGATGAATTGATCGTAATCCAAAGATTCGCCGTCCATTGGGCGCATTCTTGGTCCAACTTGCATGTGAGTCATTTCGTCCACACCGCCGTTAATTGCGTAAAGAACTGCTTTCGCTAAGTTCGCACGGGCACCGAAGAACTGCATATCTTTACCGATAACTGTTGCTGATACACAACAAGCGATTGCTGCATCGTCTGAACCCCAGTATTCCCGTAATAGATCATCGTTTTCCAATTGGATAGAAGAGCTTTGTTTAGCAACTTTCGCTGCGTAAGTACGGAAGCCTTCTGGTAATTTTGAAGAGTACAAGACAGTCAAGTTTGGTTCTGGTGAAGGACCCATGTTTGTCAATGTGTGTAAGATACGGAAGTCGTTCTTCGTAACTAATGAAGAACCGTCCATGTTCATACCAGCGATTGATAAAGTAGCCCAGATTGGGTAACCAGAGAACAATTGGTTGTATTCTGGTGTACGAGCAAATTTCACCATACGTAGTTTCATGATCAAGTGATCGATTAATTCTTGTGCATCAAATTCAGTGATCAAGCCACGGTCTAGATCGCGTTGGATGTAGATATCCAAGAAAGCAGAGATACGTCCGATAGACATAGCTGCTCCATTTTGTGATTTGATCGCTGCAAGGTAACCGAAGTATAACCATTGGATCGCTTCTCTAGCATTGGCAGCTGGTACAGAAATGTCGAAGCCGTATGAAGCAGCCATTTCTTTCAAGTCTTTTAGCGCACGGTATTGTTCCGCAACTTCTTCACGTAATTGAATGACATCGTTAGTCATTGTTTTGTTGCCGACCAATTTGTGGTCTTTCATTTTTTGTTCCATCAAGAAGTCGATTCCGTATAAAGCAACACGACGGTAGTCACCGATGATGCGGCCGCGGCCGTAAGCATCTGGCAGACCAGTGATGATTTTGTTTTTACGAGCTAAACGCATTTCGTCAGTGTAAGCATCGAAAACACCTTGGTTATGCGTTTTGCGCCATTTGCTGAAGATGAATGACATTTGGTCGTCCACGTCATAGCCGTTTGATTCCAAGGCTTTGTTAGCCATGTTAATTCCGCCAAAAGGCATGAAGGCTTGCTTCAATGGTACATCAGTTTGTAAACCAACGATTTTTTCTTCTTCTTTGATCAAGTAACCAGGTTCATGAGAAGTGATCGTCGCTGGAATGTCGCTGTCCATGTCGTAAACGCCGTTGTTTTTGTGTTGAACTTCAAATAGTTCTTGTAATTTGTCCCATAGTTTGTTGGTACTTGGTGCTGCTTCTTCTAGGAAGCTGTCGTCGCCAGTGTACTCAGTGTAGTTGCGTTTGATGAAGTCTAATGTGTTAACTTCTTTTTGCCATTTACCGGGAGCAAAGCCATCCCATTGTTCAAATTGTAATTTGTTTTGCATCAATATTCTCCTTATTTGTTCATTGTCTGACTAATTATTTTTTCAAAAAATTAGTCTAGTGTCTATACAGTCTACTCATTTACAAAAAGACCCAGCCGCCAATTATCCATTCAATGGATTATCAATTAGACCGGATAATTGTGAAAAAAGTACCCGTATTGAGATTGAAAGAAAGCGCTTCTTGATACCGAGAGTATAACAGATAATAGTGCTGTTTAGCTACTGTTTTTTGAGATTTGTTGCAAAAAAGCCGTTTTTCGGCCAATTTTATATAACAGTTTCTGATGCTGTATAACAGTTTATGGTAGTTTTCTAATAATAACGATTGTAATTTAAAGGTATTTCGGTGAAATTAGCATAAGAAAGACTGTGAGGTTTTACGCAAAAGCATTTCCCTTTTTGGGGATGGCTGGGTATAGTAGAAGGGGAGGGGATTCATTCGTTTTATTTAGCGGAAATTCCTTTTTATCGAAACAGCTAACTCATAATAAAGGGAATAATTTTCCAAAAACCGGAAAAATGAGTTTGTTCTTCGTACGCATACCATCCTACTAGACATTTCGTATCATTTTGTAGTTGGAATAATTGGTGGATTGTCTTCTATCTTTATAAACTACGAAAAGTAGGACTGACAAAAAAAGAAAGGCGATCTTTATTGATCGTCTTTCTTCAATAGTAGTCTTACGTTTCATCGGGAACATGGGGAGGATCTTCATCAGAAATCTGTTCCTTCGACCGATAAAGCAAAATGCCTAATGCCAAGGTGATGATTGTGCCAACCACGTACGTTCCAACAACAAAGCTGGATTCGGCTGTCACAAACATCAGGATAATACTTAGGATCAAGCAGGCTTCTCCTAGAACGGAACAAATGATTAAACCAGTCATGCCTCCAGGAACTTGATAAATCCGCTTCATGTTGGGATCTTTCTTCCGCAGAATAATCGCTGCTGGGAACATAAATAGATAAGGAATCATCAAGATGATGACACTGAAGGAGAAGATCGTCCAAAAAATTGCATTAGCATCGCCGGTTGTTGCGTAATTAATAATAATCAACAAGGTAGCCACGACGCCCATGAAGTAATACAAGCCGTCCGGTGTGCCGTATTTTGCACTGCGGTGTTTCAAGAAACGATTCCGCTGATCTAATTTCGCTGCGATAAACACTTCATTGGCCCCGAGAGTCCAGGACACCATATTGGAAATCAAGGTGCTCATGGACACTAGAATAATCACGTAAAAGACCGGCATTTGCATGCTGCCAAAAACTTTACATAGCTCTAACAAGGCATAATAGAACCCATCTACCGTATCAATTTGATTAGCAGGAATAGCGACTAAAACTCCATAGGTCCCGAAAATGTATAGTGCGGAGATAATCACACCGGCTACCACCGTCATTTTGGGAATCGTTTTGCCGGGATTGTCGATTTGACTGCCAATCGAACCAATCAGCTCAAAGCCCAGCAGGTTATAAATGATGACGGAGATGTAGCGCACGGTATTTCCTGGTGTCGGGATGAAGGATGACGCCGAGAAATCATTGGCGGTTCCATGCTGGATGGCATACACAATCCCCATAAAACCAAAAATCAATAGAACCCCTACTTTGAAAATCGCCGCGATATTGGTGACCGTCACCGACAAATCCACTCCGCGAATTCCGATGTACACAATCAACCAGCACATGACTAAAGCCAAGCCAGCTAGAAACACCGGACTGGCATTAGGCATAAAGGCGTAAGAAAACCAGCTGGAGAAAGCCACAAAAACCGCCGGCATCCAAAAGGCCACATTGACCCAGTAGAACCAGCCGTTTAAAACCCCAATCTTATCGCCAAAGGCCCGTCTAATCCATAAGTAAATTCCGCCATCGCCGGGATAATTACTGCCAAGTTCAGCGGTAACTAAGCCGTAGGGCAGAAAGAAAAGCACCGTGGTAATCAACCAAATCGTGATTGAAGAAACCCCGATCGCTGAAGAAGCGACAAAAGAATCCAACACCAACACACTGCAAATCGTGAACAAAATACTTTTTACTAGGCTCACTTTTTTCTCTTCCATGGTCTGCTCATTCCTTTCTAAATAAGGCACGATACCATGTGGAAAATGGTTCTCGCCTTCGTATTTTTTGCGCTTTTCTTGAATTACTGGCTCAAAATGATCTGCCAGAATGGTATAATCAAGAAAAAACGAATAGGAGGTCATAAATGATGACGCTTCCTAGTGAATTATGGCAAATGATTAACTCTTTTATTTATGCAATTTATCAAGCGAAATCCATCGACGAATTACGCCGTACCACCTTGGAGAAGCTTCCCGAACTGGTCGCATCAGACTGCTCGTTCTTTGATATGGCTCGGGTGGAGAAAAATCAAACCCGGTATTTCAATCCAATGTCTCTAACCATCAGCCAAGAAAAAATGGCGGAATATTTTGATTCATTTATCTATGGCGATTATGTTTCTTGGATGTTCTCCCTTCACCAAAATTCGGTGGTTTATTGCGATTCGAAAATTGTCACTGATGAAGTTCGCGAACAATCGCCCTTGTACAATCAGTGGTTAAAGCCGATGAACTTGTATTATAGCTGCGGGATTAATTTTGTTTGCGAAAATGTACCCTATGGTTCCCTCAATCTATTCAATTCCCGCAAACGAGGTGATTTCACCCAGCAGGATTTGGAGATACTGAGTGTTTTAGAGCCGCATTTTACGTTGAAACTGACCCAGCTTTATCCCCATGGTCTGCCGATTTTATCTGACCAAACGGCTGAAGAGCCGATGGATAAATATCATCTGACTAGTCGGGAACAAGAACTTGTCCGCTGGCTGTGCACGGCGGCTGACATCGAGGAAATCGGCCAACAATTGTTTATCAGTGTTCATACGGTTAGAAAGCATGCCGCCAATATTTATCGCAAAACCAACTGTAAAAATCGCAATCAGTTAGTTGCTTTGATGGCAAAAGAACGAATCACATAAGAAGGTCGCTGAGAATAGTTAGATATTCTCAGCGGCCATTTCTATTTGAAGTTGCTTGCGAAGCTTTTCTAAGGGTGTCTGGCTTTTCAAACTAGCTTTGTCGGCATTAAGCGAAAATTGGGAGAAACTTGAGGAGCAGTTTATCCCAATTTTAGTCTTAATGCTCCAAAGCTGGACGAGTTTGAAATGCCTTTCTCTTTACGGTTTTGGTTTTTGCAAGGTCATGCAGTGAATATTCCCGCCGCATAGTGACCATTCGCGGCTCCAGATGCGGACTATTTCCCGATCCGGCATTAATTCTTTAAACATCTTGCAGGCTACTTCATCCATTGGATCATCAAATTGCGGAACCACTAGCGCGCCGTTGATCATGTAGCTGTTGATATAAGTCACCGCTAAAGGCAAGCCGCTTTCCCGCGTTGCGGCGGTATCGCTGATATCAATGCCGGCATTTTCTTCTTCCGAAATGTAAAGAATTTCTGGAATTGGCACTTTATGAATTTCCAACTTGCGACCTTTTGCATCGGTTTCTTGGCTTAAAATGTCATAGGCTTCTTTTAATGGTTTGTATTGCGGATTTTCTTCGTCATCGGTCCAAGATAGCGCAATGACACCTGGTTTAATGAAGAAGCAAACGTCATCGATGTGGCCATCGGTTTCGTCAAAGGCCATCCCATCTTTCAGCCAAATAACTTTTTCTAAGTTCATGTATTCTTTTAACAGTTCTTCAATTTCATCCCGCGTCATGCCGGGGTTGCGGTTGTCGTTAAAGACGCTGTTTTCGGTGATGATTAAGGTACCTTCGCCATCCACCTGTGTCGCGCCGCCTTCAAGAATCATTTTCACCGTAGCATCGTAACGATCGATATTTTCTAATTCTAATAGTTTTTGGGCGAATTGGGAATCCAATTTCCATGGGAAGTACAAGCCTTCATCCAAGCCGCCGTAAGCATTAAAGCCCCAGTCAACCCCGCGAATATCGCCTTTGTCGTTGATCACGTAGAAGGGACCTTTGTCCTGTGCCCAAGAATCATCGGTGGACATTTCAATTAAACGAACCTCTTCTGGTAAGCGTGCTCGCGCATTTTCGTATTGACCAGCTGAACAGATGACCCGCACTTCTTCGTAAGGAATCATTTTTTCAACAACATCCACAAACACTTTCTGAGCAGGTTTCCCGCCATCACGCCAAGTATCAGTCCGCTCCGGCCAGATAATCCAGGAACATTCATGCTCTTCAAATTCTCCCGGCATGCGGAAGCCGTCTTTTTTTGGTGTGCTGTCTTTAATTGATTTTGCCATTTTTTCCACTCCTTCGTTCTTTGTTGACCTAAGTGTACGGCTAATCAACTAATTGAATAAATTAGTTAAGGAAAGTATTTAAAGAGATAATTGAAATGAAGTAGGGATTAATTAGACTAACGAGGTAAAAGTATCTTTACTTATTTGATAGATGCGGTATAATATGGTAAAGATATCTTTACCAAGGAGAAGACGATGAAGGTTATCAATCACATTAAAGAGATTCGTGAGGCCAGAGGCATCCCGCAAAATGTGATGGCAGAAGCTGTGGGGGTTTCACGACAAACGATGACGGCCATCGAAAAGGGGAAGTACAACCCTAGTTTGGAGCTGTCGTTGAAAATTGCCGGGTATTTTGAACTGCCGTTTGAGGAAATTTTTTATTTGGAAGGGAAGGAAAAGTGATGGGAACAATTAGTTCTTTTTATACAAATGGGATGAGTCAATCGATGAGTATTATTGCTAACGTTTTTACTCTATTTTCTCTTTACGCTATTGTGTCTTCATTCATATTTTTATTCAAACAAATACGCAACGAAAATGACGAGTTAGTCAAAAAAATTACCGTCAATGCGATGGCAATGAGTTTTGTTTTGGTTTTATTGCTGCATATTGCTCAGATGGTTATTCGATACACCATTGCCGTCAGAACGGGCAATGACTATAGTTTTGTTATAAGGCCGGGATTGTATATCAGTACTTTGGATGTAAATAGTCCTCATTTAGAATCCTATGGGGTAGATTTAGGAATATTTGCGAGTTGCTTATTGATAAGCCGCTGGCGTTATCGGACTTGGAGTTTGAAAGAGAGCATTGCAGCTTTGCGGATGGATATGCCAAAGAGAGAGCAACAGAAAAAAAGCAGTGGGGGTCCCACAACAAACGATGATGGCCATCAAAAGGGGAAAGCACAACCCTAGTTTGGTTGAAATTACCGGGTATTTTGCACTACAGTTTGAGGAGATAGTTTATTTGGAAGGGAAGGTAAAGTGATGAGTGGAGGAGCATATTTCAGAATTTTTGGGGGAAATTGGCTATTTACGATTCTTTTAATGATTTTCTGCTTTTTTATGACATATGGATTATTTGCGAGTGTCGCATTTGTTATCAAAACACTTGCCAAAGATAATGACGAGTTAGATAGGAAGACATTTATGAATGCATTGGCTGCAAGCTTTGTATTCATTATGGTTCTTCATCTAGTGCAAATGCTGGTACGGAGAATTTATTCCGACATAACTGGGCAAGATATTAATATACTTGTTAAACCCGGGATGCTTCTCTATGCTTTTGATAAACCTCAAACCCATTTAGAATCCTTTTTGGTTGATCTGGGCGTGTTCGGAATTATTCTGTTCATTAATCGTCTGCGTTATGAAGAGTTAAACTTTAGAGGCGATATTCGGACATTAGTATTAACAGTGTTGGATGCTTTCCGCTAATTATCTCAGCTTCTACAACTATGGTTGGAGGTCATGAGCAAAAAATTGTGCCATACTTTTAAGTAGAAGGAGTTGTACTTTATGACCAAATCAATCGACGGCTTCAAGCTGAAAGTAATCGCAATTATTGCCATGACCCTGAATCATATTGGCAGCGGCTTTGAGATCGCTCAGTATTCAGAGGCGTTGTACTTTTTCACGGAGTTCATCGGAAAGCTGACCTTTCCGATTATGGCTTACTTGTTAGTAGAAGGTTTTTATTACACCAGAGATCGAAGGAAGTATGCCGGTCGATTAGCGATTTTCTGGCTCGTTTCCATCTATCCGTTTCATTTGCTGTTTTATTCCAATCATTCCTTTGGTGCTAGGGAGTTAGTGAACAACATTTTCTTCACCTTGCTGATGGGGCTGATGCTGATGGTGGCCTGTGAAAAGGTGGAAAGTACCGGCCTGCAGATCGGTTTAGCGATTCTGTTTTCGATAGCTACGGTTATGTCTGACTGGAATTTGATTGGCGTGTGGCTGATCTTCGGGTTTTACAAGTGGCGAGGGAAAAAGATTGGTAAGATCGTTCCGGTTGTTTACACGACAGCCTTTTTAGTTGGGATGACGGGACTCATGTATGCCAGCTTTCCCGGCCAAATTCCTTTGTATGAGGTGCTTTCAGGATTAGGGCTGTTACTAGTGATTCCTTTGTTGATTGCCTATAACGGCCAGCGGGGCTATTCGCCAGCCTGGATGAAATGGGGTTTTTATTGGTTTTATCCGATTCATTTGTTGGTGTTGGCAGGAATTCGTTTTTTGCTTTATTAGCGTTTGTATAATAGAAGAGAAGTAAGAAGCTTAGTCGAATTATTTTGGCTAGGCTTTTTTGTTGAAGAATTGATAGATCATTGACAGAAATCCCTTATGTGCTAAAATGCAAGTAAACACTTGCGTTTTTAGAAATTGGAGGTTGATTGAGATGATTTCGGGAGCTGAGTTGGTAGTCAAGGCGTTAATTGAAGAAGCGGTTGAGGTGTGTTTTGCTTATCCAGGCGGGCAAGCGATTGATTTATTTGATGCGCTGTATCAAAGAGAGGAATTTCGGGTGGTGCTGCCTAGACATGAGCAGGGCTTGATCCATGCTGCAGATGGCTATGCCCGCTCGACCGGGAAAGTAGGGGTCTGTTTAGTCACCAGCGGACCAGGTGCCACAAATTTGATCACAGGAATTGCCACGGCTGGTTTTGATGCCGCGCCATTGGTGTGTTTCACCGGGCAGGTGGCGACTCATTTGATTGGAAAAGATGCTTTTCAAGAAGTGGACATGGTGGGGATCAGCCGCTCGATTACCAAATATGCGGTGACGGTAAAGGATCGTCAGGAACTGGGGGCGATCATTAAGAAGGCCTTTGTGATTGCTCAGACAGGAAAGCCTGGGGTGGTGGTAGTGGATCTGCCGAAAAATATTCAACAGGAGCTAGGTTCAGCCGATTATCCTAAAGAAGTAAGTATTCGCGGGTATCAGCCGCAAATTGATGAAGAGTCTTCTGTTGTGAAAAAAGCTGCGACCTATTTGAACGCAGCCGAACGACCTGTCTTATTGGTTGGCGGTGGGGTCCACCGAGGTGATGCATACAGCGAATTGATGGCGTTTGCAGAAAAGAGTCGGATTCCTGTGGTGACCACCATTATGGGGAAGGGGGCACTGCCAAGCGGTCATGAACTGTATATTGGAAATGTCGGGATTCACGGCAGTCTGGCTGCTAATCACGCAGTTGCCAATAGCGATGTCCTTTTTGCGATTGGGACTCGCTTGAATGATCGGGTGACCGGAAAAAGCGATACCTTCTGTTTGGAAACCAAAATCATTCATTTGGACATTGATCCAGCGGTAATCGGGAAAAACGTGGATGCTGATGTAGCTTTGGTGGGAGAAGCCAAACGTATTCTGTCACAGATGATTCCTTTGATCTCTGACGGCAACCATCAGGATTGGCTGCAACAGCTGCAAAGTTTGAAGCAGGAAAATCCCCTTCAAATGCTGGAGCCCGGATTAACGCCGGAAACAATTATCAACAAAATCAACAATATATTTACTCATGCCATCGTGGTCACCGATGTGGGACAAAATCAGCTGTGGACCACTCAATTTTTACAGGTGGACAAGCAAGTTCAGCTGTTGACATCCGGTGGGTTGGGAACAATGGGCTTTGGGTTCCCGGCGGCTTTGGGAGCAAAATTAGGCAATCCAGAAAAAGACGTGATCGTTATTACCGGGGACGGCGGCTTTCAAATGAATCTGCAGGAGCTTGCGACAGCAATGCTGGAAAAAATCCCCGTCATTATTTGCATTTTCAACAATGGCTGCTTAGGAAATGTTCGCCAGTGGCAAGAAATGTTTTACGACAAACGCTACTCTTACACGGATTTGATGCAATCTTCAGAAGTTTATGTGCCGAACTTTCTGGCATTAGCCGCTAGTTACGGGATAAAAGGAACTCGGGTGACTGCTGAAGAACAAATTGAACCAGCTTTTGCCGCAGCTAAAGAAAGCAAAAACCAGCCCTTCTTAATTGAATTTATGTTGGAACGTGAGCAAAAAGTCATGCCGATTGTGCCCCCAGGTCAAAGCTTAAAGGAAATGATAATCGATGGAGAAAACTAACGTGAAAAAAAGATGGTTGAGTGTTTACGTTGAAAATGAAGTTGGTGTATTGGCAAGAGTGGCTGGATTGTTCTCAGGAAAATTGTATAATTTAAATAGCTTAACTGTCGGTGAGACGGAGCAGACCGACACTTCCCGGATGACCATCAGCTTGGTCAGCGACGATCGGACCTTTGAACAGGTGAAGCATCAGTTGAATAATATGGTGGAAGTTATTCAGGTGCTGGATTACACAGACAAGCCGTTTTGTTCAAAGGAAGTGATGTATATCAAGGTGACCAGCAATCCACAAGCAGAGGGAGAACTTGCGAAATTGGCAGAAAAATTTGTGATTGCCGTGATTGATCGCAGTGCCGAAGAATTGCTAGTGGAAAGCTTAGCCGACGAAACGACGACCGACACGCTTATTGGCGAAATGCAGCGGATTTTTCCTGCTGGAATTGAAGTAGTTCGCGGCGGAAGTGTCGCCATTGCCAAATTAGCCAAGACTTAACTTAGGAGACTATCATGAAAAATACCCGAGCAAATATTATGAAGGCCACCAAAAAAATAATTATCGAAAAAGGCTACAGTGCCATGACCACCAAGGAAATTGCCCAAGAAGCTAACGTGAACGAAACGACTTTATTCAGGCAATTCGGTACGAAAAAGGAGCTGTTAATGGCTACCTTAGAAGAAGCTGAATGGGTCCCGGCTGTAAAAGAGGGGATTGCCGATACGTTTCGCTGGGAGTTGAAGGCCGATTTAACCTTGATTATGGAGAATTATTTCCAGCAGGTTTCTCCGGACATTGTGCGCTTCTCTTTAGGCTTGCGGGCGCAAGAAATTTATCAGGAAACCCTGCCGTATATTCAAAAAATCCCGACAGCCTTTACGCAACTGTTGGAGGAGTACTTGAAGGGGATGCAGCAGCGGGGAAAGGTTCAGCTGACGGACCCCCATAAATCGGCGGAGGTATTGTTTTCCAGTTTAATTGGTTTTGCGTTTTTGCATGCTTATGATAGTAAGGAACAATTTGAAGCAGACAAAACACAGTTTATCCAAGAAGCTGTAGAATTATTTGTAGATGGATTAGAATAAAGAAGCTGTAGACGAGGATCAATTCCGATTGATTTTCGTCTTTTTTTGCGTTCAGCAAAAAAGTTTTTATTTTCAGTTGACTCCCACGCTGCGTGTGACTCTATACTATAAGTAAGCTAGCGAGGACGAAAAAAGTTTAAGGAGATAAAAACATGTTTAAAATTGGAGAATTCTCAAAAATATCTAACACCACCGTTCGAACACTGGATCACTATGCGTCATTAGGTTTATTAATACCAGAAAAAATCGATACCCAATCGAATTATCGTTACTATTCAGCCAGTCAGCTGTCACGCTTGAACCAGATCAAGCTGCTGCAGCAAACCGGCTTGCCGTTAAAGACGATTAAAGAAATCATTGAGACGGATGATTTAGCCTTTTTGGAACGACACTATGCCTTACAGGAGGCGAAGCTGCAGGAGGATCTGGACGATCTCTTGAAGAAGCAGCGGATGGTCTCCTTACTCAAACAAAATACGAAAGCAGGAATTGAAATGACTAAATATAATGTGGTAGTAAAAGAAGTAGCCGAAAGAAATGTCTTAAGCGTCCGCGGCGTGATTGCCGACTATATGCTGGAAGGGGATCTTTGGCAAAAGCTGCAGCAGGGGATGCAGGAAGTGAATGCCAAAATTGCTCAGCCGCCATTGTACATGACGATCTTTCACGATAAAGAATATGTAGAAAAAAATCCCGATGTTGAGGTTCAAGCTGCGGTGGTCGGGGAATATCCGGAGGCGAAGGCCGCAAACTTTACGAAGGCACCAGGATTTACCATGGCATCAGTTACCTTCAGCGGCAGCTTTGATCAAATGCCTTTGGTGACTCAGGCAATTGGGGAATGGATCGAAGCCAATGGCTATAAAGTCGTTGGCCCGATGATTAATATCAGCCATGTTTCGCCGGCACAGGACCCGAATCCGGAAAACTGGGTAACGGAAGCAGCATTTGTGGTAAGTAAATAAGTTGGATGAGCGCCTTCAATTGATTGAGGGCGCTAGTCTTGGTTGGTGGTTTGATGGTATGCTTAAAGAAAAAGGGGATGGGACTATGTGTGGAGAGAGGTTCTTTCTCAAGTTTGGTTACAGCACAAAAAAGCAGGTACAGATGTACTTGCTTTTTTTGTAGCTATTTATACTGTTTAAGGCTTCCCCGTCTTATACTATAGATAGGAGGGAGATCTTTAAAATGAACTACACTGAACTAAGCCATTGTTCTTTTCTGTTGGATAAAAACCATTTTATTTACGATGTCGCAGAAGATACCGAAACAGTTCATTTGTTTATCAAATCAAAGTTACATCAGTGTCCTTGTCCCACCTGTGGTACTTTGTGTCGAAAGCTAACAGCGACTTACCAACGGACCCTTCAAGATACCCCCATTCATGGCAAACAAACCTTTATCCATGCCAATCTTTATAAATACGGTTGTGCAAATCCAAGCTGTTCCCGTCATGTTTTTACTGAAATCATTCCCTTTGCCCGATCTTCCCAAGTTCGTACCGATGCACTCAATACGTTTATTTTAGGTGTGGCGATTTTTTTGAGCAATGAATGCGCAAGTAAAGTCTTATCGCTTTTGGGCGTCTCTGTGAGTAATGATACGATTCAGCGACTTTACGATCGACTTGAATTCGTTGATCGTCCGGAAGTTGAAGCAATCGGGATTGATGATGTTTCTATAAGAAAAGGGCAGACCTATGCGACTGCTATTTACGATATGCAAGACCATCAGCTGCTCGCACTTCTTGATGGTCGAACTGCTCCTGTTTTAAAAGAATGGTTGCTTCAACATAAAAAAGTTCAAATAGTCGCACGTGACCGTGCGAGTGCCTATGCTAAAGCAATCACTGAAGTACTCCCCGACTGTATTCAAGTAGCTGATCGTTTTCATTTACTTCAAAACTTAATCACGCATTTAAAGAAAATCTTTCAATCAGAGCTGCCCGAAAAGCTTTTTTTCCGCGATGGAAAACTCCTAGATCAGGAACCAGAAAAAATCTATGTCGAAAGAACACCGGATTATGCCTATTTGTCTAGTTTGTCTTATGACAATTCTATCCCAAGAAATCCAGATGGTTCGGAGAAGCTCTTTGATAACAAGAAGCGGGATCTGAACAGCGTACAATACCAAAAACAAGCGAAAAGCCGTCAGATGAAGCAACAGTTGATTCGTAGAATCCAAAGCTATTGGGAAGAGCTAGAAGAAAAAGATATTCTTGCTTGTGCCCAACAATTCACTATTCATCCAGTTACTTTAAAAAAGTATCTCCAAATGACGGAAGAAGAAATAAGGCAGATGGATCAGCCAAAAAACTATAAGAAACGAAAAACCGTCATGGATGATTACCTGAACATCATTTTCAAAATGATGCAAGACGGTCTGCCTAACGATACAATTTATTTTTATCTACTATACAAAGGGTGTGACAAGAATCAGAATACTATTTGGAACTACATTCACAACATCAGTAGAAATAACTTCCCAAACCGTCAATCTATGCACAGTAGACAAATATTTCGGCAAGAATATTCAAAACACGTGATAATGATTACACGAAATCGACTATTAAAATATATACTGACCGTCAATCCTAAAACAAAAAAGGAGCACCAGATCGAAGAATACTTGCCAATTATCCAGGAAAAATACTCGATTGTTTCCGAGATAGAGACGATTTTTAAAAGCTTCCATACGATAATAATGGGAGATTCTCTGGAGGAACTGGACCTGTTTCTTCAAAAGTATCAAGATTCAATTATTGCACCTTTTTGTCAGGGCATAAAAAAGGATATCGCCCCGGTTAAGAATGCGATATCCCATAACATAAGCTCTGGATTCGTCGAAGGTAATAACAACAAATTTAAGCTTATAAAACGAATTGTATACGGTCGTTCTAGATTAGTCAATCTTTCAAAAAAATGCCTATTGGCTTTTTCAGCAACTCAAGAAGATTTCTCCTTACGAGATCTTCTTTGAGTTGTCTTATAACCAAACTTGAGAAAGAACCGTTGAGTAAACTAGTCCTTTTTTTATCTTCTTGGTTCGTTGTCGTCAAAATCTTTAGTAAACAAACGACGCTCTTCTTCCGGTTCTACATTTTCATTTTCTTCGGGATGGAAAATGGCCCGTACGGTTAGGACCCGCGAACCTTCCATTTCTTCAGAAATTAAAGTTAGGTTGTCTACATCGAAGGAAAGCTTCTCACCTTCATCAGGAATCGTTCCCAAAGCGGTAATCAGATAGCCGGCCATTGTATCAACGTCACTCATATGCAAGCTGGTATAGAATTCTTCATTAAATTCATCAATCAGCATTTTCCCGTTGATTAAAAATTCGGTATCAGAAACTTTTTCATACAGCTTTTCGATTTCATCTGATTCGTCATCGATTTCGCCGACGATTTCTTCCAATAGATCCTCTAGAGTAACTAAGCCGACCATTCCACCGTATTCGTCCAGCAGAATCGACATTTGGTTTTGAGTCTTTTTCAATTCATACAATAGATCGTCAATAAAAATTGTTTCAGGAACAAAAAGCGGTTCTTGAATAATTTTACGAAGATCAATGTTTTCAAAGCCGCACTCTCTGGCAGACTTTAACAAGTTTTTCGTATGAACAATCCCGACTATCTTGTCTTTGTCTTCATCATAGACAGGAATCCGCGAGTAGCTTTCGCTTAAAATTTCGTCTACGATTTCTGTTACAGGGTCATTTATGTCGATCATAAATGAGTCAGTCCGAGGAACCATTACTTCACGAGCGACTTTTGTATCCAAAGAAAAAACACCTTGCAGCATTTCAATTTCCTCTGTGTCCAGCACGCCCTCGGTTTCCAGCATGTAACGCATTTCATCACGAGTCATTTTAGTATCTTCATCATCAAACTTCATTGGTGTTAGTTTTGCCAGCAAGTTGGTTGAAGCTGTCAACAACCAGACAAAGGGCTTAGCAATTACTCCTAATTTCCGGACTACACTTGATGTAAACTGTGCAACCTTTTCCGTGTGGGTCATTGCGATTCGCTTAGGATATAATTCACCAAATACAATTGAAACATAGGTTAATAAAAGCATGATCAATACATTTGCGATTGTTCTGGCTGCTGCAGTTCCACCTAATACTGGTGCTAAGCGAGCAGCGAGACTATCCGCCAAGGAAGCCCCTGACAAGATATTTACTAAAGTAATCCCAACTTGTATTGTGGATAAAAAGTTGTTTGGCTCTCTAATAATCTCCAGTAGTTTTTGGGATTTAAGATTTCCCTCTTCAGCTTTTTGTTCTACACGATTTTTATTAACTGATACAACCGCAATTTCCGCCGCAGCAAGAAATCCGTTGATCAAAGTCAACACAACTAGTAATAATAGTTGGAAGACTAACGACTGACTATCGGGGTCAGCATTCATAATTGCATTCGCTCCTTATCATTTTCATAAACTGTAAAAAAAGTGGCCCAGGGCCACATTAAAATCGTATCATAACCGCTGTTTTTATGCAATCTTTGTTCTCACTTAACTAAGAAACTCCTGTTCCCGCTCTTCTTTTTTACTTTCTCGGACAATTTTTACAATAAAAACGACTAGCGTCCTAACAATTGCATAAACAGGTACACCTAGAAAGACGCCTAAAACACCGGCCAAATTCCCAGCAACTAGTAAAATCAGGATAATTGTTAAAGGATGGATGTTTAAGGATTTTCCAATGACATTGGGATAAATCACATTACCATCGATCTGCTGAACAACCACCACTATCACAATACAAAGAAGTGCCTTCACTGGGCTGTCAAAGAAGCTGTAGACCAGCGCTGGAGCTAAACCAAGATATGGTCCCAAATAGGGAATCAAGTTGGTTAGACCGGCAATCACGCCGAATAAGAAGGCGTAGTCGACTCCAATCAGCAGATAACCTAAGAAAGTAAAGGTTCCAACGAATAAACACTCGATTGCTTGACCGCTGATATAGTCAGACAATGTTTTATTCATTTGTCCCAACAAGTCTTTGATGTTCTCCTGCTGTTCAACTGGAAAAACACGTTCGATATTTGGAACTAATTTTTCGCCGTCCTTTAGCATGTAGAACAAAATGAAGGGAACAGTTACTAATAGAATCGCAGTTGTAGCTACGGTTCCAATCACGGAACTTAGACTAGTCGTAACACCGCTTAAGAACCGCTGCAAAATAGTTCCTGCCGAAACATCCAAATTGTTGATGTATTGATCCACGTCCAGCTGTTGGAACAATGGAAAATGCGTCGCTTGGTCACTGAGCTCCGTCAGCCAATCTTGAATTTCCACAATAAAGCTTGGAATATTGGCCGCCAAGGAAGCGATTTGCTGCACTAGGTTTGGAATAATACTCATAACCATCAAAACGATCATCACGATTAGTAACAGGAAAATAAGGGCTATCGCCATAATTCGTTTCATCCCTAAACGCGTCAGCAAGCGTACCAAGGGATTAAGTAAATAATAAAGAAAACCAGCAATCAAGACCGGAGCAAATAAAGTCGTAAAGAATGTGCCAATCGGTTGAAAGACAAAATCAATTCTTGACGAAACCCAGATCAAGGTTGCCAAAATTAATAGCTCTAAAGACCAGAACATCAATTTTGAATTCTTGAGTTTTTCAAACATTTCAATACCTCTTTTATCTAATTTGTTATATAGTATACAACAGCGAGTCAAAAGAGACGCTTTTTTTGAACTAGGAAGGTGAAAAAAATGAAAATCTTAATTACTAAAGACACAATGAGTGAGATTTACTTGGATGCCGTTAAAATCCGCAACAAGGTATTCATTCAGGAACAAGGTGTGCCTTTAGCCCGAGAAATCGATAAGAACGAAGCCTATTCCATTCACTTTGTCCTGTATCCTGAGGATCATCAAGCAGCTGCAACTGTTCGTTTGCTGCCTTTGAACTCTCAGGAAGTAAAGCTGCAGCGGATGGCAGTATTAAAGGATTTCCGCAGCCAGCACTTAGGAGAAGCTATTATTAAAGAAGCCGAGTTATTTGCTAAGCAGCAGGAATTTCGCGAAATTCGACTGGATGCTCAATTAACGGCTCAGTCATTTTATGAGAATCAAGGCTATGTGACGTACGGGCAGGTCTTCCAAGATGCGGGGATTGATCACATTCATATGAAAAAAGAGCTATAAAAAACTGCTGACCTCAATCAGCAGTTTTTTCTTATTTCCGCGACAATTGCTTGTAGCGGTTATACCAAATATCAATATAGCCTTGAGAAAAAGGACCTTTTTCATTGTTAATCCAATCAACAAGAATCTTGACGTTTTCCTTTAGAATAAAATCAGTTTCCTTGGAGTAATGCATTTGTTTGCTGTGGGCTTCATATTCATCAACATCTAAAAGACGCTTCTCTCCATCAGGAAAGACTTTGACATCTAAATCGTAGTCAATATACTTCAAAGCTTCATCATCCAATACATAAGGTGATGCTAGATTACAATAGTAGGAAACTCCTTTCTCTCTAATCATTGCTATTACATTGAACCAGTATTTCGTGTGAAAATAAACAATTGCTGGTTCACGAGTGACCCATCGTCGGCCGTCTGATTCAGTGACCAGTGTATGGTCATTTAAGCCGATAATTGAACACTCGCTTGTTTTTAATACCATGGTATCCCGCCACGTTCGATGCAAGCTGCCGTCGTGTTTATAACTTTTGATAGTTATAAACTCTCCTTCTTTTGGAACTCCCATAGCTACCCTTCCCTCAGCGAAATCATTGTTCGCATTTGTTTGGGTGTTATCACACCGACATCAGAATTATTATAGCATAAAATAGGCGCTTGCCTACTAATGATTGTCAGTTGCTTGATTATTTTCCCAGACTCCCAGCATTTTTTGCTGCGGTTTCGGGAAGACAAAGTCCGAAAAATCCCTTCTTTTCACCCATGTAGCGCTATCTTCTAAATTTTTATTTGTCCGGCCATAAAAAACTAAAATGTGCCACCGCAAGTGACTAAAAACATGGGTAACCTCGCCCAGAATTTTTTTCTGCCAAACCACAGGGTAATCAGGAAAAATGATCGGACTGTCTTCTGCCACCAGTTCACTGGAGAATAGGGTCAAATCTTCTGTATAGCTGCTTTTCAATTCGCTGAAACGTGCTTGAGAGACTTCTTCTAAAGGAAACAGCCACATACTAGCCAGCAATCCAGAATCCGGGCGCTGCTGCAGTAAGAATTCCTGCTGCTGATTTTCAATTATACCAGCAACATAGTAAACATCTTTCGGTTTCATTTTTTTGCTTTTTACCGGAAAATCAGTTTGACGCTGCTCTTTATAAGCGAGGCAAAATGACTGAATCGGACATTCTTCACAGTTTGGTGAGGTAGGCGTACAAATCGAAGAGCCTAAATCCATCATTGCCTGATTAAAATCTCCGGGTTCGTCGTGACTGATGATTTTCCGCATCGCTTCATCGAAAACTTTGCGGCTGCTAGCTTTGGCTATGTCTTCTTCAATACAAAACAGGCGGCTGACTACACGCATCACGTTCCCGTCGATTGCTGGTTCAGGCAGTTTGAAGGAGATGCTGCCAATCGCTCCAGCTGTGTAGGGCCCGATTCCTTTTAGCGAACGAATTTCATCAATTGTATCCGGCATCTTGCCATTGAACTCAGCTAAAATTTGTTGGGCAGCTGCTTGTAAATTTCGAGCCCGCGAATAATAGCCCAGACCCTCCCAAATTTTCAGCAGCTTATCTTCAGGTGCAGCAGCTAAATCGGCAATTGTGGGAAATGCCTCCATAAAACGATAATAATAATCAATCACCGTATCCACACGTGTCTGCTGCAGCATGATTTCTGAAATCCAGACCCGGTAAGGATCTTGATTGTAACGCCACGGCAAATTTCGTTTTTCTTTTTGGTACCAGGTTAAGAACTCTTCTTGGAACTGCTGCACTTTTTCTGGTGACCATTGTTCCCAAGGTTTGCTACTCATCGTCCTCTTCCTCTTTTTTGGTGATAAAAGCATCGATTGCATCCAGGTTAAAGCCTTTTTGATACAAGCTTTGCTTCACTTTTTGTTTACGCTTGGCCTTTGCAAAACGCTGATTCGAACGCCACAATCGATCGCCCTGAATTTCCAAAGCATCCTCTTCTTGTTCTTGGATCTCGTCAAAGTCCATTTCTGCAATGACCCGTTTGATGATGTCAGTGGAAAAACCTTTACTCATCATGGTTTGATGTAATTTTTGCTGGATTTCCCGCACACTCTTGTCATGGTATTTTCGCATAGCTTTTTCAGCAGTCTGCAGAGCCACATCGTATTGATCATCTTCTTCGTACAAAGCCAGACTCTTCTCAATGTCTTGGTCATTTAATCCCTTTTCCTTGAGCTTTTGCTTCACTACGCGCGGTCCCTTGTCGCTTAGTCGCATTTGCGTCCGGACGAAGCTTTCCCCGAAAGCGACATCATCCAACAAATTCATTTCTCTTAACCGCTCAATAATCTTCTTGCGGTCAGTAAGATCAATCTCTTTATCCTTTAAATAGGTATGGATTTCTTTTTCGGTACGCATTTGATAGCCAAGATAGTTTAACGCCAACTGAAAACCAGCATCTTCGTTTCCAGCATTTTTTATTTCTTCGATTTCTTTTTCAGTGATCTCGCGATCCTTTAATAAACGATAACTAATTAATGTATCTTCAGAAACACGCAGTACTTCTCCGTTGGACAATTCCACTTTATAAAAGGCATTGCGGCCTTTATTTACTTTACTAACGGTAATCATGGATAGACCTCCTTTGCAAACATTAATTCTATCATAGAAAACTGCTTCTTTGGAAAATTTATGCTAAAATGTAGCCAGAAAGGGGCAGATTATGGCTGTTCAATTAAAACTCAATCAATCTCTAACTTTAAAAATCAAACGACTTGGAATTAATGGTGAAGGGATCGCTTACTACAAACGTTTAATTATTTTTGTAAAAGGTACCTTGCCTAAAGAAACGGTTATCGTAAAAATTACTAAAGCAACACCTCGTTATGCTGAGGCTCAATTAATTCAGATTAAGGAAGCCAGTCCTGATCGGGTTATTCCGCCTTGTCCGGTTTACGATCAATGCGGCGGCTGCCAATTACAACACTTGGCTTACAAACAACAACTGGTTTTCAAAAAAGATCTGCTGAAGCAAGCTCTAGAAAAATATCAGCCAGCTGGCTATCAGCAATATGAATTACGCAAAACTATCGGCATGGAAGAGCCTTGGCACTACCGTAATAAAGCTCAATTCCAACTGCGGGAAAACCTTAAGACACAGAAGGTAGAAGCTGGTCTTTATCAAAGTGAGTCCCACCAACTAGTTCCGATTGTTGATTGTCTGGTGCAAGAGCCTGCCACCCAGAAAGTCATGAACACGGCTACTCAGCTGTTAACTAAATATGCCATTCCGATTTATGATGAACGGAAAAATTCAGGCATTCTGCGAACATTGATGGTGCGAGTAGGAATCGAAACCGGTGAAGTGCAGCTGGTTCTGATTTCAAGAACCAAAAAGCTGCCACAAATAAATGCTTTTATTCGGGAACTGAACCAACGTTGTCCCGAGGTTGTTTCGATTATGCAAAATATTCAAGACAAAAAAACGTCGATTGTTATGGGGGACGAAACAATCCACCTATGGGGAAAAGAAACGATTGACGAAAAAATCAATGAAGTATCTTTTGAACTTTCAGCCCGGGCCTTTTTCCAATTGAATCCAAAGCAAACCAAAGTATTGTATCAAGAAGCGCTAGATGCCTTAGCACTGAAGCAGGACAAAACAGTAGTTGATGCTTATTGCGGAGTAGGAACCATCGGCTTATCATTAGCTAAACAAGCAAAAGAGGTACGTGGAATGGATGTTATTCCGCAAGCGATTGATGATGCTAAGAAAAATGCTGAACAAATGGGACTGACGAATACACATTACGAAGTTGGTTCTGCTGAAGAACTATTGCCTAAATGGTTCGCAGAAGGGTTCACTCCGGATGCGATTGTTGTCGATCCGCCCCGGACTGGCTTAGATGACAAGCTGCTGCAAGCGATCGTTAAACAGCCAAGTCAGCAGCTAGTTTATATTTCTTGTAATGTTTCAACTTTGGCGCGAGATCTCAAGCCGTTGTCGAAAATTTACAACGTGGAATATTTACAGTCGGTTGACATGTTTCCACAAACCGCTCGTTGTGAAGTAGTTGTCAAGATGACGAAGAAATAAAAAACGATATCCTATACAAAAAAGATGGCCTGTCTTCTTTAACAACAGGCCATCTTTTACTTTTCTAGTTACTATTGTGCATTCTGAGCATCCATCTCGTTTTCCGTTTGACTTAGTTCTTCATAGGTTAATACGCCATCATTGTTTATATCTGCTTGTGAAGTTTCCTCACTGATTACTCGTTCGCCATTTGGTAAAATTCTTATAACCTCTACCACTTCACCCCAAGGCGTGATCAACGTTTTGCCAACTTGATTTTGGGTTTGCGCGTTTTGAGCATCCATATCATTTTCGGTTTGCGACAGCTCTTCAAATGTCAATACACCGTCGTTGTTGATGTCTGCCTGTGAAGTCTCTTCGCTAATTACCCGTTCGCCATTTGGTAAAATTCTAAGCACTTTTACTTGCTCGCCCCAAGGTGTTGTTAATACTGCGCCAACTCCCTGCGCTGCTGCATCTGTGGATTCAGCTGTTCCTTCACTCTTAGCCGTTTTAGAAGTATCTGTCGTAGCTTTATCTGAATCCTTTGACTCTGATTTTTTCGTTTCTGAAGTTGCTGGAGCTGTACTGCTGTCAGAAGAACTTGTTTCCCCACCGTTATTACATCCAGCAAATACTAATGAACAACCTAAGACTAATCCTAAACCAATAATTTTTTTCATAAGCTCGTCCTCATTTCTATCTATCGTAATCTAATTGTAACAAAAGATACCTTTTTGTAAAGATGATTTTGCGAAATCTTAAAAGTTACTTACAGTCACCACCTTAAAAAACGCTTTCTTTCATATGTTAAAAAACAGCGTATTTCTATCTAAGGAATCGAAATACGCTGCTGTATATTAATTACTTAGTATCCATAACCCGTCGCTGGCTGCAAGTAATCATCTGCCGGCGCTTGTTGGTTGTAGTTTGGATCGTATTGTTGCTGATTGGGATCAACATACTGCTCTTGTCCCGTTGTGTCGCCAGTGTTGCCAGCTCCATAATCATACCCCGTTCCTTGATCGTAGGTTCCTTGCTGATCATAGACTCCTGTCTCATCATATCCAGTTGAAGACTGGCTGCTATCTTCTAAAGCTGTGCCGTCTGAATCATTGTAAAACAGATTAGCAGCATTAGCGTCTGCCAAATTCGGCAGTGTATCAGCCGTTGGCAAATCTAATTGTTTTTTCAAACTATTTTGAACAGTCAGTAATTCGTTGGTACCAAGAATTTGATAGTAAATTTCATCAATAAGTTGGCTTTCACCATCTAATTGCTGCTGATCAATATTTTTAAATGCTGGCAAATAATTCGTACCTATATCAAGCATATCATCCCAGGATAAATCGGTCTTCATATTCTTTTCAACAGCTTTTAAAATTTTCCGATAATTGCTGACGCCATTGATAGACATAGCCTTATTTAAGATTTTAGTTACTACTTCACGTTGCCGTTTTTGTCGTCCAACGTCTCCATCAGGATCTTCATAACGCATACGAGCATAAGCTAAACCTGTTTCACCATTCAAGGTTTGTTTGCCTTTTGAAAGCTCGATACCGTCAAGCTCGAAGTCATATTGATTATCTACTTCGATGCCACCTACTGCATCAATCAAGTCTTTCAGACCTCGCATATTAATCGTTACATAATGATCGATTGGAATATCCAGCAGTTTTTCAATCGTATCCATAGACATACCTTCGCCGCCGTAAGCATACGCGTGATTCAATTTGTCATTCGTATCGTAACCCACGATTTCAGTCATCGTGTCTCGTCCAAGACTAACAATAGTTGATTTTTTTTGTTCTGGATTAACTGTTACTACCATCATACTATCCGAACGACCCTGTTCGTCCCGGCCTAAATCCCCAGTATCTACTCCTAGCAAAAGAATCGAGAACGGTTCCGTATTGTCGATATTTGGTGTATCTTTATCTTCTCTAGAGCTGTTTCTATTGACAGTCTGACGTATATTACTGACCATCTGACTAGCATCCTTCGTTACCTGAACAGCATAAATTGTTGCGCCTCCTACAAGGCAATTTATCAGGAGTAATATTGCAACAATGACTTTTTTCCAACGACTCATGGCACACCTCTATTTACGATTTTTACAGTTCATTTTCTCACATAGAAGAGCAGTTTTCAATCTTTTTCAAAAAGTAGCGACAATCTCTAAAACAAATTTTAAGTTTCTAATAACCTAATTCTCTTGCGGGCACTAAAAAAGACACTCAATAAAATGAGTGTCAGGTAGTTAAAAAATTATTTAGCTGCTTCAAAGTTTTTGTTTACTTGATCCCAATTTACAACATCCCAGAAAGCGGCAACGTAGTCGGGACGAACGTTTCTGTATTTTAAGTAATACGCATGTTCCCAAACATCCAAGCCTAAAACAGGTGTTTTACCTTCTGAAAGAGGATTATCTTGGTTTGCTGTAGACATAACTTCTAGTTTGCCATTATTGACAACTAGCCAAGCCCAGCCAGAACCAAAGCGACCAGTTGCTGCAGCTTTGAATTCTTCTTTCAATTTCTCAAAATCGCCGAATGCTTCATCAATCGCATCTTTGATTGCACCAGTTGGTTTGCCACCGGCATTTGGTGCCATGATTTTCCAGAAGAAGCTGTGGTTAGCATGACCGCCGCCATTGTTGCGAACGGCTGTTTTGATATCATCAGGTACTTCATTTAAATTAATCATCAATTCTTCAATTGATTGTTCACCAAGTTCAGGGTATTTTTCAATCGCTGCATTCAAGTTAGTCACGTAAGTGTTGTGATGTTTTTCGTGATGCAAATGCATCGTTTCTTCATCAATGTAAGGTTCCAACGCGTCGTATCCGTAAGGTAATTCAGGTAAAGTATAAGCCATTTTTTATTTCCTCCTTAGAAAATAGGTACATTAGAATCATACCAAATTATCTAACCTATTACAAAGTATATGCTTACTTTTCTTTAGTATTTGATGAAGTTTCTTCAATAATTTCGACTTTTTTGAAGATAAACACCTTGCTGAATACATAATTGGCCACCACTACTACGATTTGCGTGATTATTTTCGCCACTAAATTTCCAGTACTTAAAAGGTCGATAAAAATATACATGCAAGCCATATCCATACCAAAGGAAATAATTCTAGCAAATAGAAACTTGCTGAATTCCCAAGCCAAGGCTCCGAAAGTTTCAGTTTTTGACTGGAATACCCATAGCTTATTTGTTACAAAGGCAAATAAAACCGAGCAAATCCACGAGATTGTGTTGGATATCGGCCAGCTTAAGTCGAACAACTGGTAAGCAATAGTGAAGCTTACAATATTAACAACTGTTGCCAATCCACCAAAAAACAAGTAAATAAATATTTCCCAAAGCTTTTTCTCTTTCAGATAGCTTTCAAATTTTCGATAGTAGTCCATTCACTTTTCACCCTTCTCATAATTCCACTATGTACCTTACAGCAGTCCCCACCTATAGTCAATTCACACCATAAATTCTTTTATCTTTTTTTCCCATTGGCTTGTTATTGACTGAGTACTTCGCTACAATGATTGATAGATTGGAGCGATCATATGACATTTAGTCAATTAATTAAAGGAGCGACCTTTCGCTTTTCTACTTTAAAAGATGCAAAAACTATTCCTTTCTGGAAAGCAATTATTTACTTGATTGTTTTGAGCGTGTTTTTAGCCCTTCCTATAGTTTACGAAGGGATGCAGGTACTTGAGGAAATAAAATCAGATAGTACAAAAATTGCGCAAAAGGTTCCAGATTTTCAAATTGAAGACGGTGAGATAAAAACAGCTGGAACAGCAGAAGGCTTTATCTACCAAACAAATTCGATTATTTTAACTTTCGACCCTGAAGGCAAACGAACAGAGAAAGATGTAGCCAATGATTTAGTCGGAAACTATTTTAGCGTTGGTTTATTGAAGAATGAAGCTGTTTTGGTACTGCCTGACATGGGTGGTGTCAGCACATCGCTTTTCGGAGACAATGTTTTGCGCTTTTCTTATGACAACGAGCCTTTTAATGATCTGAACGGTAAAACCTTACGTGCAGAATTAGAAGATCTGCAGTTGCCAATGTGGGCGCCGGTTGTTATGTTGCTGGCAGCACTTTATCCGACGATTATTAGTTTAATTGTTACTTTGCTGTTTACGGCCATCGCAGGACACCTGTTTGCGAAGCTTCGTCTGCGCCAAGTCACTTTTTTTGAAACTTTTAAGACAATTATCTTTTGCGCAACGATTCCAACTATTTTGTCGATGGTCATTATGCTATTTGATGCTACTTTCGATTACAGCATATTGATTACTAGTCTCAGCGTCTTTATCTTTTTCCAAGTAAGTAATCACTATCCGCAAATGAAATTACCGAACGCTTAACTGCTTGCGACTCTGTAAGCAGTTTTTTTGTTGAAGATTTGTTAAAATAGAAATTGAGGTGAACAATATGCAAAAACCAATTATTTATTTACAACGACCATTTCGCGAAGAGTTTATAGCAAAAATCAAAGAAATTGCACCAGACTACCAAGTAAACACTGAATTATCTGATGAAGAATTAGCAAATGTCGAAATCACAGTCGGCTGGAAAAAGGAAAAAGAACTGGCTCTGTTGAATCATTCCAACTTAAAATGGGTGCAAGCGGTGTCAGCTGGAGTCGATTATCTGCCTTTGTCCGAGTTTGAGAAACACGATATTTTATTGTCCAATGGTAGCGGTATCCACGCCGTGTCAATTAGCGAACACATCATCGGAACATTGCTAGCCTATTATCGCGGACTGAATCAGTCCACCAAAAACCAAATGGCTAAAAAATGGGATCAAGCTGGTATTCATTATGATCAGCTTTCAGGCAAAAATTTGCTGGTCGTTGGCACTGGCCATATCGGTAAACAGCTATCTGCTTCCTTGGAAAGCCTTGGTGTCAACGTTTATGGAATAAATACTACAGGTCGACCTGTAGATGGTTTTATCGAAACCTATTCGATTAAAAATCTTTCAAAAATTGTGGAAGGTATGGATATTGTGGTAGGGATTTTACCTGGAACTGAAGCTACTTATCATATTTTTAACAGTGATATTTTCAATCATATGAAAGCTTCAGCTATGTTTGTAAATGTCGGACGCGGTGATACCGTTCATACAAAAGAATTAGCAACTGCACTAAAGGATCAGCAATTGGCTTTCGCTGCATTAGATGTTTTTGAAGAAGAACCATTACCGGTTGATAGTCAATTGTGGGATTTAGAAAACCTATTGATCACTCCCCACATTTCAGGAATGACCGTTGATTTTCAGCTGAAGTTTATGAATATCTTTTTGAAGAATTTGAAGAATTATGTGGAAGATGGAGAGTTGGTTGAGAATCAAGTTAGGTTGAAGCGCGGGTATTAGCTGGGGATACACTACAGATAATAAACAAAAATACAAACAAGGTGCAAGAAAACTGATATAAAACAAAAATAACTAGGCACTATTGCTGTGGTAAGTACTGCTATGATAGTGCCTAGTTACTTTTGCAATTCCACCAACTCTAATTGATGAAGAGCCAGAAAAGCTGTGGCTGATTTTTGAAGAATTTTCTCTCCTAATTTCTTGCTTTCAGATGCGGCTAATTTCATAACCTTTTTTTATAGCAAAGTCAATATTTTATCATTTTTTTACACTATGCTAAATTGATTTAAATTAGTTGACATTAGTTCTCCAAACCAAAATTCTTCCAACTTTACTTTTTGGCACTCAATCTTTGGATTAATGTTTGCGCCCCAATTCCAGCTAACATAAAAAATATCGGAAGGTACTGTATTAAGTACCTAGACCTGCCACCTTCAAAAATCAACAAATATAAAAATATTCCGATAACAGACAACATCATGATATAAATTAACTGTGACATTTTCTTGTCACTCGTTTTTATGAATACTGTAAACAAAGAGCTAGATAATACACCTAACCAAATGATGTGCATAAAAAAACGAATATTATTTACACGATTACCTTGTTGATAGTACCAATCCCTCAAGATTGATTGAAACTTGGAAGTTGCCACCTCACCTGGAACCTGAGGTCTGCCATCTCTTCCCCAACCAAAATCACCATTACTTGTATTATTGAAGTGTTTTTTCATCAAAAATTTCATATACCCCAAAAAACCAAAATCTTTAAGTCGCATTCGTATTTCTTTACTAATATACGCCTTTTTGTTCTCTTTCCCGTTGATAGCATTGACAGTATCCACGTCTTCCTGATTGTATCCTCCATCGTTCTTCATACCCATCATTATAAAATGAATGGACGGTTTTGCTTGTTCATCATCAATGCTAACTAACTTTTGATGATTCAAAAAAAGATTAAAAAAAATTATTGCAGATAAAAAAAGGATAATAGATTGAATAAAAACAAATAATTTGTGCACCTGAACACTCTTTTTTTCCTCATAAATTAACTCAACTGCTTTAAATAAAGTCCACGCAATAAAAAAAATAATTGAGGACGGTTTTAAAAGAAAAGCGAGACCTATTAGAACACTTAATAGTATTCTTAAGACTACCTTGGCAGATTTTTTTATTGAGCAACGGTAAATACTATAAATTAAAAAAATTGAAGAGATTAACCCAAATGAAAATGTATCCGTATAAGGTACTAATATCCATGGTGATAAACTAAGTGAAAAAAGCGAAAAATAAAAAACAGTATATCCAATTTTCACTGAAAAAAGATTACTTGCTGCTTTTGATAAGACAACAAAACTAATATCTAAGACAAGAGCATTGAAGAGTTGCCAATGTACCCAACCAATATTACCAGATACTAAAAAATTCATTATCTTATTACAAAGATACATAATGAAAAAAAAGAAGGAATTATTGGGATTGATGGACAAGTAATTACTAATGTATTCACTATCTGGCATGGCCTGTACACCACCATATATTGAACCAACATCCCAACTTATAGGCGCTGAAACAGTTTTAATTACAATTAGCTGAGCGATAAAAACAAGGATAGATAATAACAGAGTTATGATTCTACGATTCGCCCAGAATCGGTCTTTTAAATAGAGGAAAGCATTATTAAGTCTGTAACGAAATCCCTTGTAAACCATTACGCAGCTTACTAAAAAAAACACGAATAATAGAACCAAAAGAGGGCCTGCCTTCATATCAGGACTAAAAAGAATCGAACTTCTGAAGCTTCCAAAAAGAGTAATGATCATAGAAAAACAAAACAACAATATAACACTTTTTTCAATAACATTTTTTAACATTTAAGAACTCCTTAATCTTTAGAACTTTTTTCTTTGGCGATGTAAATTGGCCTTTTCTTCGTCTCCAAAAATATTTTTCCTATATACTTTCCAATAATCCCTAAAGACAATAACTGCAATCCACCAATAAACAGTAAGATAGATACTATAGAAGGCCAGCCGGAAGTCGGATCACCGAATATCAAAGCACGAAAAACGATAAAGATCAAAGCAATACCAGACCCTACACAAGATAATGCACCTATAAAAGAAGCAATATTAAGAGGCGCATCCGAAAAATTGATAATTCCATCAATTGAGTAATTGAACAATTTCCAAAATGACCATGATGTTTCTCCTGCAGAGCGTTCTCTGTTCTCGAAAGAAATGTATTTAGTCTTGTATCCAACCCAGCTAAAAATCCCTTTAGAAAAACGATTATACTCTGTAACTTCTAACACTGAATCGACCATTTGTCTTGTCATTAGTCGAAAATCCCTAGCTCCATCCACCATATAGGTATCGCTGATTTTGTTGATTAAATGATAAAACATTTTCGCAAAAAAACTGCGAATAGGTGGTTCACCTGCACGGTCTGCACGTCTAGTACCAACACAATCGATGTCTGAGTTCTCGATCATTTGAACCATTTGCGGTAATAATTCCGGCGGATCCTGCAAATCAACATCCATCACCGTAACTAAATCTCCCGTGGATGCTTGTAGACCTGCATACAAGGCGGCCTCTTTACCAAAGTTACGTGAAAACGAAATAAAGCGTACTTTAGATCCTTCACTAGAAGGTAACTGCTTGATAGCTTTCAATGTCCCATCCTTTGAACCATCATCAACAAAAATATATTCAAAAGTTTTTCCAGTAAGCGGCTGAATCTTTTCCATCTCCGCAAAAAAAAGAGGAATCGCTTCCTCTTCATTAAAGCAAGGAACAATAATTGACAACATTCTATTCACCTCTAGGCTTCACTAAATTCGTATTTTGGCTCGTCCAGATTATCATCATAATCCACGACCAAATCATATCTTTTAAAAAACCATTCGTCTGCTTCTTCAACAAAGAAAAGCATATCACCAACATTTTCAGTAATCAATGGTTTTTCTGGCGTATCCACTGACATCCCTACAGAAAACCCATCATGTACCTGAGTTTTCCCATAAACTTTACCATAAAATTTTATTCCTTGACCTTCATTAACGACAATTTCTTCTTTAAACCATTTTTGTGCAGCAGGTGTGACTGTTAATTTCATTAGTAAGACTCCTATCCATTCATTTTCTCATCAAGATAATCTACGTCTTCGTTTAGGCCAATCACGACTAAGTGATCATTTTGCTGAACGATTTCTTCAGCTGGCGGAGAAACAATTGGCTCATCATTGTTTCGGCGAATAGCAACAACATTCAAGCCAAATTTTTGGCGGAAGTCTAGCTCTTGCAGCGTCTTCCCATAAAACTTCTTATTCGTCACTACGACTTCAGCCAGAGAATATTCTGCCGAAAGCTCTAAATAATCCAAAATGTTTTTAGAGACTAAATTATGAGCGATACGATAGCCCATATCTCGTTCCGGATGGACTACCCGGTCCGCGCCGATTTTCTCTAACACTCTTGCATGGTATTCGTTTTGAGCTTTTGCCAGAATATTCGGTACGCCCATCTCTTTACACATAAGCGTTACTAGAATACTCGCCTGAATATCTTCACCAATTGCCACGATCACGTGGTCAAAATTACGAATGCCTAACGAACGTAGCGTCATCTCATCTTGAGCGTTAGCAACCACGGCATGAGTCGCAATGTTCATATACTCATTTACGCGATCTTCATTGCTGTCAATTGCCAATACCTCTTGTCCTGATTCTACTAAAGTTCGACAAATACTACCACCAAAACGACCAAGGCCGACAATTACAAAACTTTGCTTCATGCGCTATCTCCTTAAGCTTTAAAATTTCTAGATTCAATAGTTGAACTAATATCTGCTTTTCCCAGTATAACAAAGAGCGGATTAATAAAACAGAGGAATTCCTCTATTTTATTAATCCGTGTTTGAAGGCATAAATAGCCGCTTGGGTTCGGTCTTCTACTTCCAACTTGGCTAAAATATTTGATACATGTGTTTTGACTGTTTTTAATGTAATAAAAAGTTCATCAGCAATTTCTTGGTTGCTCATTCCTTGAGCGATCAGCATTAAGATTTCTTGTTCTCTATTCGTCAATTCCTCATGCAAGACATGACGATTGCGATTTGACAGCTGCTCCATCATCTTAGTAGTAACTTCAGGTTCTAGTACTCGTTCGCCCTTATAAGTAGCTCTGATTGCATCCGCAATTTCATGAGCTGTCGATGTCTTCAGCAAATATCCTGAAGCACCTGCCTCAATTGCCGGATAAACCTTCTCATCATCTATAAAGCTCGTCACAATTAAAATCTTCGCTTCCGGCCAATCGCCTAGAATTTTTTTCGTGGACTCAATGCCATCCATTACTTCCATCACCAAATCCATCAAAATGACATCCGGTCTCAATTCAAGGGCCTTGTCGTAACCCTCTTCACCATTTTCTGCTTCCCCAACTACTTCGATATCACTTTGAATCGATAGATAAGAAGATACACCTAACCGAACCATTTCATGATCATCTACCAACAACACTCGTATCATGTTCTGCCTCCTTCACTAAAGGAACTTTAATTTCTACACTAGTTCCCTGTCCTTTAAAACTAATTATTTTAGTCGTGCCGCCTATACCTGCAATTCTTTCGCGAATATTTCTTAATCCATAACTGCCAGCGTGCTCATCATTGGCCTCAAAACCAACACCATCATCAATGACTCGTAAGCTGATACTCTGACCAATAATTTTCAAATAAACCTCAAGCTCAGTCGCTTTCGCATGACGCAACGTATTTGAAAGCAACTCCTGGACCACGCGAAACAACTGATCCTCAATAGAAGAGGATACTTGAATATCTTCCACATCCCATTTCAAGCGAATTTGAATCTTGGTTTGCAATTCCTTCAATAATTGTTCAATCCCTTGCCGCAAGCTTTTCCCTTCCAGACTAACTGGTCGCAAATGAAGCAGCAACGCACGCATCTCAGATTGAGCAGCATTAATAATATCCGCTACCATTGCCAATTGCTTCTTATACGGCTCCAGTTCTTCTGAGTGCTGCGATTGCTCATTAAGGGCAGACATCATCATCATTGCCGCAAAGAGCTGCTGAGAGACCGAATCATGCAATTCCCTAGCCAAGCGATGCCGCTCTTCTTCTAAAATCTTTTCCTTGGTTGTTCCATCAACCAGTTGAGGCTGGCTGCTTAACTGCTGAAGCTCCCTAGACATGCTTACCAGCTTCTGCTGGATTTTTTTAATGTCATCATTAATTAACAGCAAATTTCTTGTCTGTGACATTCCCGCATCCAAACTAGGATGATCGTAGTCACCAGAAGAAAGACGCTGCAATTTTTCTTCAATTTTATCAAATTGCTGCTTCTGAAGAAAGGCAATTAATAGATAGACTACAATACCTACAGTCAGCGCAATCATTAACAGATGAATAATCAAAGGGATATAGAAAATTTTAGCAGCAATCAGCTGACCAATCAAATTTTTCTTCCCAATCGCATACATGTACATATAAATAGTAGAAATCAGTAGCAAGAAAGTCGTTAAGCCCGAATAAAGCGACAAGTGAACGCGAGAAAATTTACCAATCATACGCGAATCACCTCAACGTCACCCAGTAAAGAATTCGTGATTAGCTTTAAACGTCTAGGACTATCATCATAGTCTTCACTGTACATCTTTAATGATTCGTTTTTGAGAGCAATCTCCTCTTCTTCAAAACGCACTTTCCCATAAAACGTCGCATGCTCAAAGAGTATTCCGACACCATAAGGAACCAAAACTCTCGTTCTGCCAAAAACCTTACGGATAATTACAACACTATCCTCTTTGGGCAGCAACGTATTCCCCAAATCAACAATCGTGTCTCCAGCAATCAGATCCACATTGATATCGTCCCACTCAAAAACTTGATTGCCAATTCGCTCATTACCAAACCAGGATTGTTTCTTTCTCTCACCCTGATGCTCCGTTGGATTTTCTGCCTCAACGATGATCATTTGCTTTTTATTCCTTAAAGAATAACTAGGGAAAGATACTCCAGCAATTTCTACTCCTTTTAAGCCAAGGAATAAAATAGCGAAAATCAGCATTAGCCAAGTGGCTGGGCTGTTCACTAAGCAAATTACTAAAATCAATGAACCTAAAATCAACTGAAATTTCCGTCGGCGATTTTTTCGTAATCCCCAATAAATATTTAAAATCCCAAATACCACCATAATTAATACCGGCGGATTGGATGAAACTTGCCACAGCAGAAAAACTGCGAGCAATAGTTCAATAATGATAAAAAAACGCCAAGGACTTCTCACAACATTCTCCCCCTGAATTGTTTATACCTTATTCTACTTGTTTTTCATTTTGAATACTATCGGACTTTAGTAGGACATAAGAAAAGCTTCACGAAGATTAGTTCGTGAAGCTTAATATCTTAATCCTGGTAATAACCAAAAATTAATCCACCTTAGTAATTTTCACTTGCATATCGCCACCTGGCGTTGCAATAGCAACCACATCGCCAACTTTTTTCCCGATAACCGCTTGTGCGATTGGAGAATCGTTAGAGATTTTGCCAGAGAATGGATCGGCCTCTGCCTTACCTACAATTGTATACTCTTCTTCATCACCATTTGGCTGTTCAACAAAAGTAAAGGTTTTTCCGATTGAAATCTCACCGGAATTAACATTATCATTATCAATGATTTCAGCAAAACGGATCATGTTTTCTAGCGTACTAATCCGACCTTCAACAAAAGCTTGTTCATCTTTAGCTGATTCGTACTCAGAGTTTTCCGACAGGTCCCCAAAACTACGAGCTATTTTGATCCGCTCAATAATTTCCCCGCGTTTTACCGTTTTCAATTCCTCTAACTCTTGTTCTAATTTTTCTTTTCCTTCATGTGTCATTGGATAAACTTTTTCTACCATAATTCTATTTGCTCCTTCATTCTAATAAATTACGAAAGGTAATCCTTTGTAGAGTTGATCCACAAAAGATTACCACGTAATTCAGTATTTGTAAATTAGTAAAACTAATTATTATTTACATATTTTTCAACTAACTCCATATGCTCATCGTAAGTCTTCGCATAAAAGACTTCACCAGTAGAAACGTCCGCTACAAAGTAATAAAAATCGTTAGCCGTTGGTTCCAATACCGCCATTATAGCATCCTGGCTCGGGCTGTCAAACGGCCCTGGCCCATAGCCGGTATTAATGTACAAGTTATACGGAGAATCGATCTCTGTATCCTTATAAGTAACTAACTCTTTGTGCTCACCTAACGCGTACAAAATTGAAATATCTGATTGCAATGGCATTTCCGCTTCAATCCGATTGAAGAAGACTTGGGCTATTTTCTTACGATCGTCAGTAGTTACCCCTTCTTTTTCAACCAACGAAGCTAGGGTCATGACTTCTTGAACCGTCATTCCCTTTTCTCTGATCGTACTATAATAAGGCGCCATTACTTGACTCGTGGCATCCACCATCTGAGTAACCAGTTCTTCCAAACTATTACTCTTCAGTACATTATATGTTGCTGGGAATAAATAGCCTTCTAAGCGATATCTCACACCTTCAGCATTCCCTGCATCCGTCAATAAATCTGGATACTGTTCCTTCAGCTGATTAAAGAACGTTTCATCATTCACTAAGTTAAGGAAATCTTCCTTGCTGAACTCAGTTTTCTTAGCTATTAATGTACCAATTTGATCCACATCATAGCCTTCAGGAATCGTCAGTTTAGATGCGTCATCTAACGGTACTGCACTGCCGCCTTGCTGCAACTCTTTTCCAATCTGATCTAAAGTCATATTAGGAGAAAACTGATAATAACCCGCCTGAAAATTGGTTAGGTTTTTAAACTTCGTATAGAAATTAAAAACTAATCCATCACGGATAATATCGTCACTTTCTAAAATTTCGCCAATCTGACGATTAGATGAACCACTAGGTATCTCTACTTGAACCAGTTTTTCATCATTTGTATCTAAAGGTTTTAGTCCTGCACTGACATAATTATACCCTGAAATAGCTGAAATTCCAGCAATAATCAATATCGCAACAGTCAAAACATAGACGATCTTTCGAACGACTCGATCCTCTTTTCTACGTTCTGCTCGCTTCAAATTGCTCTCCTCACTTAACTTTTCTTCATATTCATCGTAATCGATCTGACGAATCTCTTCTATTTTCTCACTAAGTTTTTCAAAAATAGTCGGTTCATCTACTTCCGATTCCTCAGTCAATGCAATCGCTGTGGTCTGTGCTGCCTCCTCAATTTTTTTCGATTGAGGTACACTCACCTTCTTAGCGGTTGGCTTTATCTTTTCCTTAATAATCGGGTCTTGTTTTGGAGCATAAGGACGTTCGGCCTTTTGAATTGATCCGTCATCCTGTTCAGTCTCACGCTTTTGCCGATTTTCTTCTAACGCACGCATAATCTGTTCTTTAAAAGAACCTTCTTCTGAGTGTGTGTTCTGCACGTCAGACAAAACAACTCCCCCTTACTTCATGTCATAACTTTGTATATTATACATGAAAGTAAAGGAGAGTGAAACGGTATTCGATGTTTCGTAATAATTTTTACACTTTTGTAGTATCCTTCTTGTCGGAAATCTCATTATAAACATGGTAAAGGTTCAATTCATAGTCTTTCTTAGCATTGGTTACTACTGTATCTAAGATTAAGCCCGTAATAAGTAACAATAAAGCCAATGTCATCAGACCAGTTGCTAAGACCGACGATGGCAGCTTCGTAATAAATCCAGTCCGAACAAACTCAGTAATCACTGGAATACCCGTAATTAATCCCAATAAAAAGAAAAACACCGTAAAAATCGAGAAGAACAGCATTGGTTTGTAGTCTTTACACATCTTAACAATAGTTAACAACACTTTAATCCCATCAGAAACAGTGTCTAGCTTCGATTCGCTGCCTTCCGGACGATCGCGATAATCCACCGGAATCTCAACTAATTTAAAGCGCTTGTCCAAAGCATGAATAGTAAACTCGGTTTCAATCTGAAATCCAGAGCTCATTACCGGAAAACTCTTCACAAACAACTTGTTAAATCCCCGATAACCCGTCATTACGTCTTTAATGTTTGCATTATAAAGACGGTTAATCGTATTTTTCACCAAATTATTCCCAAAATCATGGAAAGCTCGTTTATTTTCTTCAAAATAAGTACCATTAGACAACCGATCACCAATTACCATATCTGCTCGATTCTCTCTTAAGGCCTTTAACATATCATGGGCAAATTCGGCTGGGTAAGTATCATCACCATCCACCATCAAATAATAGTCGGCGTCAATATCAAAAAACATTTGACGAATAACATTGCCTTTCCCTTGACGCGGTTCCTTGCGAACAATTACTCCTTCATCCAAGGCTATTTCATAAGTATTGTCAGTAGAATTATTGTCATACACATAAATATCCGCTTCCGGGAGTTCTTTTTGGAAGTCGTTGATTACCTTTTTTATGGTCAATCCTTCGTTGTAGCAAGGAATTAGAATTGCTATTTTTTCAGTCATTTTGTTATCTCCTTTAACTCACATTACGCTCTATCTAGAATACAGGAAAGAACAAAAAATATCCATATAAAAATAGGGTAGAGGGGAA
>NZ_JAFREM010000040.1 GCF_017377575.1 Candidatus Enterococcus moelleringii | reverse complement strand
CGACTTATGTCACAGCCTCTAACAACCATTTATCTATATTATATTTTGTAAAAGCCCCAGTTCTCTTGCATTAACCGTCACATTATATTTACTCTCTATCACACTTAGTCGTTTTTTCAACACTTCGGCTAGCTTTGCGTCACACTCTTCAACAGAATTGGAACACTTGCTCTCTAAATTGCTGTGGCTTTCTAATAATAAACGCTCAATCATGATAGATACATGCATAAACAGGACTTTTTTTTCAGAGGAGCTGTAGCTTTTATCTAAGTCTTCTTCGATCTCTGAGATGAATTCAGCTACGTCATTGATTAATTTAGTTGGATTTAAGATGGTTAACTGTTCCATCAGATTTTCTAATGTGAATTCTTTCGTCAGTTTATCAAAAATTTGGCGAAGCTCTTCTCCGTTGGCGCTTTCGGTGTAGAACTCTTTGACCACTGCTTCCCCTTTTTCACTCAGCAGTTCATGAAGAGTGATGGATTTTCCGGGAATATTGCTTTTTGAAGTAGTGATAACCAAAGCTTTACTGTACTCTTTAGTAATTTCCTGCATCTCTTGTTCACTTCTAACCGTATTAAAATCGCAACAGATGAATTCCGTTTTGGTGTCTATAAAGCATTTGGTCAAGATTTTCTTAATCTTATTGGCACTGCCAATTCCGGTCATACAAGATATAACAATGACCTTACTCTTTTCTTTAGCCGGAATATACTTGGTTATATTTTTTACACCTTTTTCCAGATGAATAATGACTTCATTGATGGATTTCTTTTGTAGAATTAAATTGGCTGCCTCTAGTGCCACCTGCGAAGAGATATTGTTCATAATACCAACTTCACCAGTGATCTCTCCTTCAATATCATCAATAATTCCGATTAGCGATCCCATATCCACCAGCAGCAGGACTCCTTTGGAAGAGTCAATGTTTTTCAAGCTTTTCTTCAGCTTTCTCAGCACATCTTCTTTAGTGGCATCAAAAGGCATATCAATTCCTTCAAAGATATATTGACTAAAGGTTTGATTAACTAGGCTGGCAATACTAGTTGCTGTTGAAACCCCATGACAGATCAGAATCAAATAAGGAATCTCACTTTGGTCCCCCGATTTCCGTAAAAAATACAAAAACGAGACAAGGGTAAAATAGTTGCTCAGGTATTCGATGTCTAGATTAATCCGCACTAATTCTACAAAAACTGTCGAAATTTTGTATAGTTTATAGTACTTGGTTTTGACTAAGCGCAGAATTTTTTCGTAATCCTGATCATTAATCGTATTATCCAACATTTGTTTGTTAATCTGTGAAACCAGTTTAGAGAAAAAAGTTACGTGACGTTTACTGAACTTAAAGCCGTAATTAGTGTCCAGGTACTCTAAGATATTCAGAATAGATGGGTAAAAGACTTTGAAATTGATTTCTTTTTCTTCTGTTTTATCAATCTCTTTAATCAAATCTAGAATCGCTGCTCGCAAACGTTCCTTATCGTCGTTCGCTTTTAACAGCTCTGAGATTTCATCCAACTTACTCTTGGTGAAGCTCTCTATTTTTTTACTTCTATTTTGAAAACGGTACGTATCGTTCTTATCTACAACAATGTTCGAGGTAACAAATTTAAAATTATTGTAATTGGAAAGATACGTATTGGTGGAATTCACTTTAATGATCTCACCTGTTTGGCGATGGGCGGCTTGCGCCAAGGCCACTTTGATTACATTCTTGATTGCTCCAATATTGCCCTTTTCATCAAACATGATTAGTTGGTTATATAAGTTGCTGGAGACTTCGATTGGCTTGGTCAGATTCTGCATTTCTTTCTCAAATAGATGATAAATAACCTGAAACCGCTCATCAATTGGCCGTTCAGCATATTTTGGCAAATGAATAACCAGTGGAATTCTTCTCACAAAGGTATCCAGCATAACAGAAGTTGATTCCGTAGTGGCGAAAATCAAGCGAACATCCAGCTTTTGCTCGATTTGAGAACCCAGCTTAGAAATCACGCCCTTGTCCAAATAGCGAAACAGCTTTTCTTGTCCAATCGGCGGCAAGCGATGAACTTCATCTAGAAATAAATATCCGCCATCAGCCCCATCGAATAAGCCTTCTTTTTCCGTGGTTGCTCCAGTAAAACTACCTTTGGCATAGCCAAAAAGTGCTGCTGATAAAAGTTCTGGATTATTGGCATAATCGGCACAGTTCAATATTTTCAATGGTGCAGATTGGCTAACGACACCTTTAGCTTTGGCATATTCATAAATATACTCCGCTAAAAAACTTTTTCCGACACCGGATTCCCCTAAGATTAAAATAGGCAGTCCTTTAGGCGGATAGGTGACTGCACTTTTGCAGCTGACGATTTGTTTCAACAAACTCCCATCATAGCCCACTACGTTGGCAAATACCGACTGCTCTTTTCCAGCGGCTAGTCGGTATTTTACCGGATACTTCTCAACTTTCTCCAACACATTTTCTTTCACCAATTGATTCAATATTTTACTGACTGTCGAACGCGTAACTCCTAACTCATCAGCCAGTTCAATCGTTGTGAAAGCTTCCTTTCTCTCCTTTATTAATTCCATGATGCGGCTTTTATTTGTTTTCAACGGCTTCCCCTCCTTGTAAACAATTTAAAAAGCGTGGATCAATCATTTGATCATATATTTACTTTATCTCATTTCTTTCTAATAAACTAGAGGATTTTTAGAAGAGCGGAAAACATAGTTTTTCAATGTAAATTAGCCTAAGCTGTTGATAAGAGGTCATATAAAAAAATACGCAGAATAAAAACGACATGAGTTAGTCTCTTACAAAGACTAACCCATGTCGCTTATTTACTTTATGCTAAAAGACTTAATAAGAAGTAGACAATCCATGAGTACCACTGGGTTCCTACCGCTAGTGAGGTAATCTCTGTCGCACCGCCAGGAATTTGGTAGCCAATATCAGCTGCCAAGCTGGTCATGATTGGTGCAGCAATTCCCGAAATGTACAAGGTGATTGCGGCGATGAAGATACCGGTGATCACTCCTCTAAATAAGTTGCCTTTCGATGGCAAGATTGCAAAGATCATGTAAAACGGCAAAGCAGTCAAATCGGCCAATGGCAAGGTCTTGTTACCTGGCAAGATAAACGCTAGAACTAACGTGATTGGAATCATCAGTAATCCTAATGACAGAACAAATGGATGACCAATCCCTAATGCGGCATCTAAACCAATGTAGATTTCTCGACCTTCAAAACGTTTCTCCATAAATTCTTGCGCTGCTTCAGAAATAACGATTAACCCGTCCATCAGCAACGAAACCATTCTCGGAATCAAGACTAATGATGCCGCAATCGACACTGCGGTTGTCAAAATATCGGCAACTGGCATCCCTGCTACTGCTGACAATAGTCCACCGATCATCAAGCCCATCATCATTGGTTCACCGAAAATTCCTAGTTTCTGTTGGATTTTTTCGGTAGTCCAATTGATTTTATTGATGCCAGGGATTTTGTCTAATACCCAGTTCATTGGATAACCCAGGACAGCCCAACCAGTTGTTTGCATCGCTGGCAAGGAAATCCCTTCTAAGCCTAGTACGTCAGAGACATCTTTTTGCGTCAAATCAGCTAATTTAAAGATAATCGCCATGTTGATGACTGCACTAGCTACTGCCAAAATCATACTGCCAGTCGTTAAGTAAAGCGCACTAGCGATGAACAATGGCTGCCAATAATTCCAAATGTCCACATCCATCGTTTTCGTCAAATTGAGCATCAACATGACGATATTGGTGGCAATAATCGCAATAAATACAAACGGCACTACCGGTGTTCCCCAAGCGATGGAAGATCCGATCCCCCAGCCAATATCGGTAGCCGTTAAGCTAAAATCATATCTGTCAACAAGTGCTTGTGTGACAGGGGTAATGGCATTCATCATGACCCCTGACATCACATTAATCCCAATAAACCCAATCCCTACTGTCAGCCCCGCTTTAAACGAAACTGATAATTTCCGGCCGAAAATTACTCCCAAAATGGTAATAATGATTGGCATCATTACACTAACACCTAAATCAATAATGTATCTGAAAAAGTCAAAAACAACTGACATTTCTTTTCCTCCCTATGGTTAGAATCCTAGAATATCTCTGATTTCTTGTTTAGTTTTGTCTTTGCCGATGCCGGTTAGAAACGATCGACCCAAGACAACTGGAACATCTCCTAAATCAGCGGAAATAGTGGTTGAACTAATCACCACATCCGGCTTTTTATTAGCAACTTTGGAAGGAACATCAGAAACAATACATTGGCTAATATCATACGGAACTTTGTTTTCATCTAAAAATTCAGACACCTTTTTCACAATCACTGTTGAAGTCGCAATTCCAGTACCGCAGCACACATAAATTCTTTTTCGATTCATTCTTCTCACTCATCCTTTTTCAGTCTATTCTTTTTCTGGGAAAAACATCACTTTTCCAAAATTATCTTCTGGTTTTTTATGGGTAATAGTATCGAAAATTTCTGGTCCTTCAGCTAAGGTCAGTCGATGGGTAATCATCGATTTTAATTCTAGTTGACCATTTTCTAAAAGTGCCATGATGGTATGCCATTCTTTTCCAGGGAACGGTGCGGATACACAGCTCCATGCGCCCCATACCTTCAGCTCGCTGCGGACAATTTTTTCAAAATAGAAACGTTCAATCGATATATCGGCATACGGGATACCCATAAATACTACGCCACCGCCTTTTTTCGCATAAGCGAAGACTTGCGCCGAGGTAATCGGTGAGCCGGCTGATTCCACTACAATATCTGACATCAAGCCATCAGTGTAGCTGGCGATAGTTTCTAAGGTGTCCACTTTTAATGAATTGATCGTGTGGGAAGCACCTGCAGCCTTAGCCATTTCCAAGGCTTCATCGGCAATATCCACTGCAATTATTTTAGTAGCACCAAAAATCTTAGCAAACTTAATCGACAATAGACCGATATTTCCGCAACCAACCACTACCACCGTATCGCCGGCAGTCAGATTAGTATGGTAAAACCCATGAACAACTACTGCCGAAGGTTCGATCATAGCTGCTGATTCATAATCAACAGAATCTGGAATCGGCACACAATTTTTCTCTGGTAAACGAATGTATTCAGCATAGGCTCCACCATGGCGAGCACCAATCACTGTAAGATTTTCACAGCGAGCAAATTCGGATTTTTTACAGAAGTAGCATTCTTCTTCCACATCTAAATCGGCACATGTAAAGCAAGGTGCCCCAGCTACACGATCACCAACTGCTACGTGGCGAACTTGGCTGCCTGTCTCTACTACTTCGCCAGAAAATTCATGGCCCCATACCATACCTGAAACATAGGGTCCTAATTTTTTGTAGCGAGATAAATCTGAGCCGCAAATGCCGACTGCTTTGACTTTAATAATGACATCCGTTTCCTTTTCCAGAACCGGTTTTTCAGCTTCCTCAAAACGCAAATCTTGTTTTCCATATAATTTCAATGATCTCATCTATCAACAATCTCCTTAATTTAACGCATTTTCTAATGACGCTAGTTTTTCAGCAGAATTGCCGGAAAACATGTAAGAACCTACCACGAACCAATTGGCACCAGCTTCGGCACACGCCTTGATGTTCTCATTATTGACGCCGCCATCCACTTGGATGTCAATCGGCCGCTCACCAATCAATTCCTTCATTGCAGCAATTTTTTTATAAATCGGCGGGTACAGCTTTTGTCCGCCCAATCCCGGATTAACCGTCATTAACAGCACGTAATCAATTTCATCTAATACCATTTTGATGGATTCAACTGGTGTACCTGGATTCAATACAACTCCAGCTTTAGCACCTAACTGTTTGATTAGCTGAATCCCCCGCAGCAGATGAACAGTGGCTTCTTGATGGATACTAATATATTCCACCCCTGCTTCCACTAATTGCGGAATGAATTTGTCAGGATTTTCCACCATCATGTGGACATCAAATTGAAAGGGCAGGATTTTTTTCAAGTCTGCCACTTGAGTAGGACCAAAGGCAATATTCGGAACAAAGCTTCCGTCCATCATATCAACGTGCAAAATTTCAATGCCTAAATCTTTTAAAGGCATAACTTCTTTTTGTAAGTTTCCGATATCAGCCCCAAATAGTGAAGGCATAATTTCATTGTTAACCAAGGTGAAAATCTCCTTTCAGATCTTCGGATATTTTTTCAATCATATCTAGTTCGCTGGCATAGCTGCTCTTTCGATTAAAATAAAGCATCTGGTAGCAGCCATTCGAGCGATTTAACGGTTTTACCCACATTTCATTTTTACTTGGAATTAAGAGATACCCAGGAGCTTGCCCCTTTTCTTTCTTCCACTTTGTATATAACTGATCAGTCGTTAACGAAGGATTTTCGGTAACGATTTTTTTGATTTTTGTTGGAACGTAATACATATAAACGATTTTTGAGTACAGAAGCACAAAACCATAAATAGCGAACAGGACTAAAAAGAGGTACTTATTTTCGATCAGAAAAGCAACAATTCCTCGTCCAACCTCCCCAAGCATCCGGTCATTTATTTCTTCAAAGAGACTTTTCATATCCACTACTCCTGACTTTTTTGTTAGTTTAACAGCTGAATAACATCCGATTCACTTTCTGCATGAACAAGTGCCTTCATTTTTTCTTCACTCTCGATTAAAGCAATCACTGATTGCAGAGTTTCCAGTTGTTTGTCTGGTTCTTTGATTGCCAGCATAAAGACCAATCGGACAGGCACTTCAACTTCTTCAGCACCCATCTCTTGAAAGATGACCGGCTGCTTTAATATGCCCACTGCAATCGTTGCTTCGTTTACATGTTTACTATCTGTATGAGGAATCGCAATCCCGAAGGTCGTCGTATTCAGACCGGTTGGAAATACTGCTTCGCGATCTTTGATTGCCTGAATGTAGCTTTCCTTTACAAATCCATTCTTATGCAAAAGTGCACTCATTGTCTCCAACAGCTTTTCTTTATCTAAATGATCTTGTTCATCAAAAAAAGTAATATTTTTCGAATCTACCATCTTAACTAACTCACCCATACGCAGTTACCTTCCATTTCACTTATTTGCCTAACAGACGATCGCCAACAGCTCCCCCAGGATGGTTGATACCAAACTGTTCCTTGGTGAATCCTGTGTAAGTCATTAACGCAATACATACCGCATCAAAAGTCGACATCACCGCTAAGGTACTAGCTGTAGCCAACATATTAAAGGTGTCCGGCTCTTTTTCCACTGAGATTTTGACAAACAACTCAGAGTATTTGCCAATCGTTGATTCTTCATTTTCACCAACACCTACGATATAGGCTTTTTGTGCTTTAATTGAATCCAGCAGATTGACTAATTCCTTCGTGTTTCCACCTTTTGAAATAACGATGACAATGTCGCCTTCAGCGATAATCCCCATAGAGCCGTGAACAGCATCGGCAGGATTCAGATAAACCGCTGGCACACTCACACACGATAATGAATGAACAATTTTTTTCGCGGCAGCGCCAGAAGTTCCACAGCCAGTGACGACAACCTTGCCTTTTTTAGCGCCAATTTTGTGGACCAGTTTCGTTAAGACATCCATATCTACGGTTTCACTGATCTGAGCAATCGTATTGGCTTCGATTGATAAAGTATTTAACATGCTATCTTTGATTTCTTGATTATTCATGAATTAAATTCCCTTCTTAAATAGAAATTTCTTTTAGTAGATCGAGTATTTGTTGTTTATCGTTTGTTGAGGTTAATTTTTCAATCAGCTCTGGTGATTCAGCAATCGTTAAGATATCGATAATCGCCTGGTTGTGCTGCTTTTTATCGATCGGAGCAATTAGAAAGACCAGCTTCAGTGATTGTGTCTTAGAATAAAGAAAGCCTTCCCGAACAATCAGCAAACTAATCCCGATTTTCTTAACCCCTTCATCTGGCAACGCATGAGGAATCGCTACATCTTGTCCCAGAATGGTATAAGGATCTTCAAAATCATGACTGTCAATCACACTTTGAATATAGGCTTCCGTGACCGCCCCTTCTAGCAACAATGGCTGCCCGGCAATCCTGATTGCTTCTTTATAATCAGCAACCTGATCCAAAATAGTAATCTTACTAGCTGAAAGAAAGTCACTGATACGCATAATTGCGTGCTCTGCTTGCTGGAGTCTTGAGCCTTTTCTAGTCGGCAATCGTTCACCTAAAATTTCTAAAATACTTTGCTGAATATCGGCGATTTTTTCTTTAGGGAGGTACTCAATGATTTCTCCCATAATCCGTTCAACAATCGTTGCTTTGTCTTCTTCACCGAATATTTTCTTAAAAACCTGCGAGCGTAATTGCTGCTTTTCTTCGTCACTCATAGCTGCTTGAACCACAAAACAATTATCATAGGAATGAAAGTGACCAATTGAAAAAATAATATCCACCTTCAGGTTGCTCTTTTCAAAGGCCCGATGAGACACTGGCTCGTAAAAATAGACTTCTGGAAAAATATCCATTAACTGCGAAAGCATTAATTGGGAATACGTCACGCCCTTAGGACAAATGACTATCGCCGTCTTCATTTTGGGATAATCCGATTTGCCTTGTGGCAATATTTTTGAGCCAAAAATTAAGGAAATGTACATGATTTCGATTTCGGGTAACGGTACTTCTAATAAATCTTCTAACGGCTTGAAACAATCTTTGATGATTGAATTCAAAAAATCATATTGAGCAATCACATTGTCTAAAAATTCTTTTTCATATAGATCGTTGTTCTCATTAATTAAATAGCGAATCCGGTAATATGCTGGCGTCAGATGATACATCAAGCTGTTAAGAATCGATTCCCGTCCTTTTAATTCAATCGATGTCTTCACTTCAAAATTATCAATGCATAGTATTAACGCTTTGCGCAGCTTTTCCGTGATGGTTTCATTTACGAATTCGGCTGAAATAATTTTTGAGGTTAAGATTTGCAGCGAAATGTAGATGGTTTCTCGCTTGCCAAATTTTTCTAAGGAAAGAATCTCCTCAATCAGCCGGACTTCTTTCAGCTGATAAATCGACAGCTCTTCTTCCGACGTTTTCTCCCGTGCCATTTTTCCGTGCTGGATGCGACTGAACAGAATCAACAGAAAATACGGTAAAATTTCAAATTGTTCATCGGTAAATCGTATCTCCAGCTGCTTTTCAATCGCCTTTAAATTCTTCTCTGTTAAGGAACGTTCTTCCTTTGTTCCTCCAAAAAATCGATCTAGTATTTGAGTTCCATTGGACATTTTGTTAACATAGAAGAGAGTTTCTTTGATGAAATCTCTAATGAATAGTTCGTTACCGGAAATGCAATAGCCTTGTGTACGAGAATAAGTTATTTCGATTGAGTGGATGGTCAGCTTATCCTTCAGCTTTGAAAGATCTCGTAAAATCGTATTTTTACTAACTTTCAACTCGTAAGAAAAATACTCAAGCGACAAATCCAAGGATTCGTTGAATAATAATAGTGCAAGTATCATTATTCTTTCGTCTTCTGAGTAAAAAAGCTGGTTAGTAGCCTGCTCCTTTTCTTCACTGGCTTGAATGAAGCTAATGATGGCAGCATCAATGATAAATCCACCATTTCTTGTTCTTCGTATACTTGGCAATTCATTTTCGTTCAAGTAGTCGTTAATCTTATTGACGGCATACTTGATTTGATCCTTTGACAGTTGTAGTTTGTTCTCCAACCCCTTTCTTGTGATAATAGGGTTAGAAATTATTTCCTTTAGTACAATTACATATTTTTCTTCAAGCATTTGCTAACCCCTCTTTCCTTGCTGTTTCCCGTTTATCAAAATGTTCATCTTCCTTATGTCCTTATTATAGTTTCTGCTCTTGAAAATGTACAAGCGTTTTCATTCAAAAAATTCCCCTTCCAAAAACCCCACTTGGTGATGTTATTTACCTATGGGTATTTATAAAAGAAGGGAACATGACGGATACTATAGTAGAGACCCGCAAACTGAATACATGCTTAACTGGTTTATTTCCTAGTGCTTTTCGTTATATTGTATCAGAGATCAGAATGCCTTTTTTCAGGAATCTAGCTTGAAACAGTCTCTTTCCGTAAAAAAAAGCCATACTCTTTAAGTAAGAGTACAGCTTTCTTGTTTATTTAATACCACCTTGCTTATCCATCAACAACCGAGCATAATCCTCCCGCGAATTGACCTTTTGCATCCGTGCCCGCAAGTCTTGATCGGCAGAAATGACAAAAATCGTGTCGTAAAAGCTCAACAGCTCTGCCTCCGATTCCATGGTCAAATCGGCAGGAATCGCTACGAGAAATACCAGTTCGATTTCTTCCGGTGATTTGCCGTTTTTATAAGAACCGATAGACACCACGATTTGACTGCTGTTTGGATTAATCCCGTGGGGAAAGGCGATGCCGTTTTCCAATACCGCGGATGCTTCCTGTGATTTTTTCAGGATGTAATTCTTGAAGTCTTCATCCGCTAGCTGTTGTTGAATCAGCTGATCCAACATCATGGATAAGTTGTCTTCATAGGTTCGTGACGCGTCCAAGCTCTCAAAACTAAAGTGAGTATTCTCAAATGCAGCTGCCTTTGATGCAATGATTCGTTTCCACTCTCCCAGCAGCCATTTATCATTAAACAGGTCGTTTAGCTTGATGACCGTCGTCGGAGTTGCAGATTCGGGTAAAGGAATCGTGGTGAAAATGGCAAAATAGCGATTCAGGTCTTTGGTTTGATATTCTTCCTCTGAATAGTGAGTGATTTTAATATCGGAACCAAGGACGCTCACCAGCTGCCGCTTAATCATCAGAGCCGTTCCCTTACCGGTATTGCAGACCACCGCAATTTCCTTGGCCGCATCATCGGGGTCTTCCTTCAACGCCAACTCAAAATAGATCGCCAAATAGGCGACTTCGGATTCCTGCTTTGGCTTGGCTAAAAAGTTCGCCAGTGCTGTCACACCAAGATCTGCCAGCTGACAGGAGAAGGCATGCTTATTGCGAAATTCTTGGTCAAAAATATCTTGAAGCTGGATGTGGAAAATGATGCGATTGACCAGAAACATAAAATGAGCCTGCAATTTACTAAACAATATCTGTTCATCCACCGTGATCAGGACAGATTCTTGAATTTTCTGCATCATTAGATGAAAGAGTTCTTTTACCTGCAGGTTCTCTGCTAATCCTTCCTCTACCACATTGTTATTGAAAATATTTAACGGAAAGCAGATAAAATTAAAATCAAGTTGGCTGATAGTGATACTGCAGTTAATTTCTAACGTCCCCCACAATTCTTCCAGTTGAGGATCGGTGGCGAAATAATTTATATAGTAAGGAATCGCTGCCGAAAGATTTTTACCTGCTTGAATTCGTTCCAAGGTTAAGGTGATGACCTTCTTCAGTAAACCAGCTGTTCGAAAATCCAGCTTCTTGGTTTCGGCAATGGCTTCGATCAACTGTGACACGTCTTGATCTAATTCAGGTGGTGTCAGATAATCATAGGCATGATACAGATAAAGCAGCCGCAGATTTTCTTCCTGTCCCTCCAGCAGTAGTCCCTTATTGGGGGTGCCGGTCAAGGAAACATCGAATGGAATCAGTATTTCCTTCAGCTTCCGCAAGTCCTTATTGACCGTCGAACGGCTGACGCCGATCAATTCAGCCAGATCATCAATCACGACATAATCGGATCGCTTCATGAAACAGTCAATCAGCACCGCCATTCGTTTGGAGCTTGAATTAAAGTCCGCCTGCTGCCTCAAGCTGCCATTCATTACGGCTTCAAATTGCGGCAAATCCAAGACCTTCAGCTGATAACTGCCGGCAGCTTCAACTATTTTTGCTGTATGACCCAATTGTTCATTTAATAGCTGAATGGTTTTTTTCACGGTTTGCGTGGTGGTACTTGTGATCCTTTGAAGCTCGGCGAGGGATAAATGATCGTGGGAAATAAACTGCTGCAATAGTTGATACCAACGATTTATTAATGCCATGTTTATTTCCCACCTTCTTTTTAATCTGTTTTTTGTTGTTATACTAATTATTACCTGTGAATCGGAATTAATCAATATTTTTGTGATGGATTGAGATACTCACTAACTCGCCTACCTAATTTAAAATTGTGAGCAGGAAAAAAGATAACCATTCTTAGCAAATGGCTATCTCTTCTATAGTATAAGTATTTTTCGGAACTTCGATACATGTGGCTTTGCTTCAGCGGTGGAACCTACGCGCGATCATACCTCCGGAACAAATATACATACACACCGACAAGGTAAAATAGAAATATCAGCGGTAAGTAAGTAAATGAAATGAAGTAATCAATCGTTTTATAGAGTACGAGTCCTATGACTACAAGGAACCACCATGTTTTCAGCGCTTTTTTCTTCTTTTCACTTAGAGGTTTTTGCTTTTTTATCTTCATACAAGAAATCTCCTTTGAATTTTGCCCTGTTTTCCAAAAAGTTTGTCTTTATCGCTTAATTTAAATGTAATTGTTGCCATGATGGATACCACATGGTCTATAACATACCATGTTCGCCAGTTACGAAGTCGTAATAGGCTGAATAAAGACTCGATTTAGCCACCGTTCCATCATCAGAAACTCCTCCAAATGAGTAAGCAGTATAAATAATTCGATTACCCTCGATTGTTGCATAGGCACCTTGACTACCCCCATAGCGAATCATTTTAGCACCATTTTCGTCAACACCATAGTTAGCTTGATCCTTTATGGAACTACTGGAACCACCAACATCATCTAGAACATAATCAACGAAGTATTTGAGCATTTCGTCATCTGAAGGTTGTGTACCAGTTGGCTCAGCAGCAGCGTTAGTTTGTTGAGATGGATTGCTGACTTGATTCATTTGTTCATTAAAGAGTTCTTTCAGGTGTGTATCTTCTTCTACGTTCTTAGATGAGTTATCAAAATTCGTTTTGTCATCGTTATAATTTTCAAGAAGTGTTTCTTTCGTTACTAATTGATTATCTACTTCGGCTTCCTCGTATCCACCTGACATCCCCATATAGACTACACCTTGCACAGGTGTCACTCCCTCTTCACTAACAGAAAGTTTATAGATTGGGTGACCACTACCTACACCACTTGTGATAAAAAGATAAACATCGTCATTGTCTACCAAATAATGCAAAGTAAGCCCTTCTAAATTTGGATAGTCTTTTATACGTGAGTCAACAATATCAGCCATTGCTACTATTTTTAGTTCTTGTGGTAGTTCGTCGTATTTCTCATTTTCGGTCTGACTTGATTGCGTGGTACTGCTCGAAATACTGCTACTAGTTGATGTAGAGACAACATTGCTAGAAGATTCCTGTGCAGTTTCATTACTTCCCCCAGTGCACGCCGATAATAACACCAAACTTAACCCACTTGTTAGAATAATACTTAGCTTTTTCATTTTTCCCTCCTAATTTTATTTGATAATTCTATGATAACAAGCAAATCATTCTTTAGCAATTTTGCATACACGGTTATTGTTGTGGAATTTTCTACTTCACATCTCGCATTTTGTCCGAATTAATCAATAAGACCTACGAAACTTACCCATGAGCCAGAAGGCAAAATAAAGTGATTCGGTTCCTCGTTACAAAAAAATGTATTATCAATAATTTTATAGACACTCGCTGAATTCGTATTGTATACTATTTTTAGGAGGTGAATTATTTATTAGCCATACAACTAGAAAGTTTAAAAATCTTGTTGAAGGATGGCATGTTGCTAGCTAAGAAAAAAGTAAATTGAAGGCGCTATAATTTTCTTAACCTTAGATTTTTTCATTAAGGGCGAATATTTGCAAGAACCACTCAACTCATTATTGTAACTCATTAAACTTTATGGAATAATTAGATTAAAATATAATTAGAAGGAGCGAAGCAATGGACTTTAAACAACGAGCACTCAAGAGTATCACCAGACGGAAAGGCAAATCTCTGATTCTGTTTTTTGTTGTATTTATTTTAGGAAATGTGATCGCCGGAGCGGTGGCAATTCAGCAATCCACCGTGAATGTTGAAAAAGAAACCAAGCGCAGCATGGGTGCTGTCACGAGTGTCCAGATGGACTACGAAGCTTATGATAAAAAAATGAGTAATGTTTCCGAAGAAGAAATGATGAACATGGCCTATCCGCAGCCTCCGAAAGCCAAAGTCTATCGGGAGATCGGTGATCTTTCTTATGTGAAGCGCTACGATCTTTTTCTTACCACTGGCACAGGTACCGTTAAATTAAAAAGCGCGACTGATGACAATGTTGGGTATGGCGGTACACCTTACATGTTTAACATTAAAGGCTTCAACCAAAAAGAATTTCTGGATGTTACTGAAGGACTAGTGAAAATCACGCAAGGCGAGGGCTTTACGGATAACGACATCAAAAATGGGACGAATGCTGCCATTATCAGTTTGGATGTCGCTGAAGCCAACAGCTTATCAGTTGGCGATTCTTTTGTTTTAGATGCAACTAACCAGGTGATGGATGATTCCGTTGAAGCACAGTCTAGTGAGTCAGGAGAATTACCGCAGCCGAAAACCGTTTCCTTCGATTTCCCAATGAAGGTGTCTGGGATTTTTACGGTTGTGAAAAAAGACCCGGATGCCCAACAAAGCCAAGAACAGGCGGCAGAAAATCAGTGGCGGGCGCTGGAGCAACTGAACACCATCTATACCACCGAGGGTGCGGCCCGCGACCTGAGCAAAAAGCTGGGTGAGGCCTATTCAAGTGGGACGGACGCTCCTTTAGAAGATATGGAGGATAATTATCAAGCAACCTACGTGCTGAATTCACCGGATGACATCGAAGCCTTTCGGGAAGATGCCAACGCCCTCTTGCCAGAATATTACCAAGTTATTGCTTCCAGTGACCAATATGATCAAGTAGCTGGTGGCCTAAACAAACTGAACACTATTTCCAAATATGTGGTGATTGTGGCCGTAATTGCGACATTGCTGATTCTTTCGTTGGTTGTTCTATTGTTCATGCGAGATCGCAAACACGAGCTGGGCATCTACCTTTCCTTTGGCGAAAGCCGCGGCAAAGTGATTACGCAGATTGTGCTGGAGCTTTTGATGATCAGCAGTATCGCGCTGGTTCTTTCGTTAATTACTGGTAACTTCTTGGGCGGCGCGATTTCTCAGTCCTTGATTCAATCGGATTGGATCAGCAACTCAAGCCAAGAAGGCATGGTCTATTACGGCAACAATTTGATGCAAAACAATCTTTCCTTCATGGATATTCAACAAGCCTACAAAGTAACCTTCAGCATCGGCTACATCGTGACTTATCTGCTGGTGGGTGTAGGTACCGTGCTGCTCTCGGCCGTTTTGCCACTGCTGTACATTCTTCGCCTGAATCCGAAGAAAATTATGATGTAGGGAGGAAAGACAATGACATTATTAGAGGCAAAAAATATCGATTATTACTATCAGGATGGCGATCAACGGCGTTTTATCTTGAAAAAGGTCTCCGTTGGTTTTGAAAAAGGCAAGCTTTACAGCATTTTAGGAAAATCCGGTTCTGGTAAAACCACCTTCTTATCCTTGATCAGTGCCTTAGATACGCCGAAAGAGGGCCAAATTTTGTATAACGGCCAAGATATCGCCACGATCGGTCATGAGAAGTTTCGCAAAAATGATATCAGCATTGTGTTCCAAAGCTACAATTTGATTCCATATTTGACTGCCGTGGAAAATGTGTTGATCCCCATGGCGATTACCCAAAATGACCTGCCGAAAGAGAAAAAAGAAGTCGCCTACAACTTATTGAAATACATCGGCATTACCGAAGACAAGGCCAATCGTCTGGTGACTCAGCTTTCAGGTGGTGAGCAGCAGCGGGTGGCGATTGCTCGGGCATTGTCCATGAATGGTGACATTATTCTAGCCGATGAGCCGACCGGAAATCTGGATGAAGAGCTGGAGCAGGAAATCGTTGATATTTTTAAAGAGCTGGCTCATAAGCATCAAAAATGTGTCATTCTAGTTACCCACTCCAGCGAAATTGCTCAACAGGCCGACGAGGTGCTTCAATTGCGCAAAGGTGTGATGAGTCGTTATGAGTGATTTCTTATCTAACTTTACCAATGATAATTTCGACGATCAGGAAAAAAAGAAAGCCAAAGAACCGGAAAAAGAAGTTGAGGAAGAGCAGGAAGTCGAACCGATCGAAGTTCCTGCCCCTCCTCCCCTGATTGAGTCTGAACCAACCGATGAGCACGTGGAATTTGATCCTACTTATAGGAAGCGCAGACAAAAGAAGATTCTGTTGTTTTCTTTAGGCGGTCTAGTTTTACTGCTGGGGATTTTCATCGCTTATTATCAGTTCACTCGAGTAAAGGTGCCAGATTTTCTGAAGCAGGAAATTGCTCAGGCGCGGGAATGGAGTGCTGAAGAAGGCGTTCCCTTGAAGATCGAAAACACGTATGATTTCGACATTGCTACCAATAACGTGACGAAACAAGATGTCAAAGCTGGCGATAAGATCAAAAAAGGCGATACTCTGACGTTGACGGTTAGCTTAGGACCTGATCCTGAAGAACAGCTGTCCTTGCCAAACTTCGAAGCCATGACTATTGAAGCGGCTCAAGATTGGATCAAGGAGAATAAGGCAGAAAACGTCTCAGTTGTTCAACAGTACCATGACACGATCGGCAAAGGTCAGTTCATTAAACAGGAAGCCGCTGATAAGGAACTGAATTTGCAGGAATACAAACGCAAAGATCGTTTTTCTGTTTATTATTCCCGAGGTAAAGAGAACTTCGAAAAGAACATCGAAGTCCCAGATTTCGCCAACAAAACGTTGACGGAGGTCACGGATTGGGCCAAGAAAAACGAGCTGAAGCTGGTGACTGAAAAAGTCTTTTCTCAATCGATTGCAATAGACAGTGTGGTTTCTCAATCCACTGCGGCCGGCGCTAAAATTGCCAAACAAGATGAGTTTAAGATTCAGATTTCTAAAGGCAAACCGCTAGTCGTGCCTGATTACCAGAACTATACTTTGGAACAAGCCCGGGAACTTTCCAATAAAGTCACCGCTGTGCTGAAAAGTGTTTACTCGGAAACCGTGCCATTTGGTCACTTTATTAGTCAAAACATCGCCGCCGGTACCGAATTTGATGAAAAGGATAACCCGCCAACGATTGAAGTGACTTATTCTGAGGGCCGACCTTACATTAAAGACCTGCGTGACAACGCGCTTGAAGGCGATCTGCCAAAGCTGTTTTTCGAAACCTATTCGGCCAAGGGAGCCAATATTACCTATGATGTTTATTATATGGACTCCGATAAGCCGAAGGGAACGGTCATTGAGATGAGTCGCTACGGCGAGTACGTGCCGATGGATACCCATCTGACAATTGGCATCAGCCTGGGGAATATCCAACCAGTTCAAGAACCTGTCAGTCAGCCTGTGACAGATTCACCCGAACCGGAGATGAATGAGGGTGTTGAGGAATGATTTGGGAGTGCCAGTGACTAGAGGTTGCTGGTGCTTTTTTTGGTCAAATAAAAACTCGCCTCCTACGATTGATCGTGGAAACGAGTCATTCATTTTAGGATTCAGCAAAACAGCTACTTCTTAACTGTTTCTTTTTCAATGTTAGCTGCTGAGCTTTTACTGAATAGTTCGACCAATTGTTTTTTATTATTCTCTTGTCTCTGTCCAGGAATGAACGGTTTAAATTTACTTTCTGCCAATAGTTGAGCTCCGCTTTCACTTACCACCATCTCTTTATCCGTCACTTTAATACCTCCTTTTATATATCAAATTAAGTGGCGACAAAATTTTTTAGTAACTTTCAAGTAATGCCTTATGTCCAATGTAGTGACTATACCTTATGACACTTTTCAAGTTAAGTATAATACAATGTTAGGCAATTGAAAAAAGAAATCTTACATCAGTAAATCTCTTTAAGTATCACAACCTTGTCTGATCTATTTTTGAAAAAGGCTGCCTTTTTTTATGCTATAATTACAATTAATTAGAACGTCTAAGGAGATGAATGAGCTATGTCAAAGTACAAGTTAACTAAGAAAGAATTGGAAATACTGACTATCTTGTGGGGGAGTGACAAACCGCTAACAGCGCGGCAAATAATCGAAAAAAATCCTTCATTAGGAATGAGTACAGTTCAAAGTGTGCTGAAAAAATTAGCCAAAAATAAACTGATTGAAACGGCCGAGATCGTTTATAGCGGTACCGTTCTTACTAGAAGCTACTCTCCTATTGTGGACGAAGAAACCTTCATCCTGGACCAATATGATGACTTCAGTATGTCAAAACTATTGGCCGGGTTTCTGGTTAAGCAACCTAAAGAAGAGTTGGGGGCTGAAATTTCTAAAATTGAAAAGTTACTAGAGGAGAAAAAGAAGGAGCTGCTGGATGAATGATTCTTTCTGCGACTTCATTAATTATTACGTTGGTGACAAGTTCAATCATTGCGTTGATCGCGATGATTCTTGTGAAGTTAATCAACTATAATAAGATCACTTCATCAAAATTTCTGATGATGATCAGCTTAGTCTTTATGATACGGCTGATGTTTCCTTTTGAATTTTTCTTTACTCGTTCCCTTCCATCTTATCGAGTTTTGCCTGCATTAAGCATGGCTTTAGAACAAAATTTCTACACAGTTGGTAACGCCCATTTCAGATTTTTTGAGTTGATCTGTTTTTTCTGGTTGATCGGCTCGCTTTATTTTGGGTACAAATTCATTTTTAGACTAAGGAAAGTTTCTACACTGAAGAAATTGGCTGACGCAAAGCGAGATCACTCTTACCCGCAAACTCAAATTGTTTTCGTCAACAAACCTATTTCGCCTTGTGTAGTGGGACTATTCAATCCAACAATCATACTGCCAAACGTACCACTAACAGAATCGGAAATCGAACTGATCTTGAAACACGAATTTCTGCATATCTCAAGTTTCGATTTATTCATCAAGTACCTGTACGAGCTGATAGCGGTCATCTACTGGTGGAATCCCATCGTACATTTATTCAGAAGTCACTTGGATCTGATTATCGAACTAAAGGTTGATGATCAAGTAATTGAAAATCTTTCAACAGAAAGAAGAATCGAATACCTGCAAGCGTTGATAAATTTGGGGAAATTTATTGATACCAGTCAGAAAGATGCACATGGTTTAGTTACCAGCTTTTCTGGAACAAGCCAATCCTACCTGCTGCTTCGTTCCAGGAATATTCTTCATACTACGAAAAAAAAGCCAAAGATTTTGTCTATGGTATTTGTCGGCTTATTCTGTTTTGTCTTGTCTAGCAGCGTTATTTTTGAACCTTATTATGTTTCAGAAGAAATAGAAAGAACGACTATGAGCATCACCAAAGATAACTCTTATCTTGTTAGAATGGACGATGGTCAGTACGAACTCTACAATGAAGAGAAACTTGTGTATATTGTACCGGAGAAGATGAGGCGCGAAGAATTTCCAGAGCTTCCGATTCGGGAATAGAAGATTGTTGATAAATGATTTTAACCACCGGCTTAATGAAGTCGGTGGTTAAAATTCGAATTCCCTTAATTTTTTATAGTCAGTCATTAAATTATTCACTCTAAACGAATTCAATTATATCTTTCACTGATGCTCCCTTTACAAATAAATCAAAAAGGACGTTGATTCTCTGTATTGTGCCAGGTAAATCTGAAATTTCCGAAATTTTCTCCAAAGTATCCTCTTCTAAATCCCCTTCACCTTTTGCATAGTACATGGCCGCTGCGATAACGATTAACAGATAAGTATCTTCCAACTCATATTTTTTTATTAAACGTAATGGTCGTATTAAGCGCTCAGTAGGTCCCATTTTTCTAAGAACATCACGAGCATTTCTTGAAATCGTGTCTACAATATCCGGATTCTTGAACTTTTTAATCGCTAATCCTGAAAACTCCGTCTGATCAGCTAATGGAACATCATATTCTAAACTAATCGCTTTGTTTAACGGGATAGCTGCTTTCTCCATCAAATAACTAATATCTTCATCATTTGCAGCCTCACTATAAACTTCATATCCATTATACGATCCTAGATAAGAAATAAACGCACTTAAGCAGTTGTAGGTATAGATCTTTCTTTGAATTAAATCAGAAAATCTCATTTCTGGAATGTATCCCGAAACATCCACTTTTACTTCACTCACTGCTGCATCATAAGGAATACTCGGATACAATTCTGTCAATAACGCCAGAGAATTTTCATCCTGAGCAAGTGTTGTACAAAAAATGATTCCTTCTGTAACGGCAGCCTTTATTTCTGCATTAATTAAAGGTCGTTTGACATCAATACCATTTTCACAACAAACGATAGTGAGTCTTTCTGGTGCTTTTCTTTCCTCCGATGCCTTCTTAAATAATGGCACTAACTCTTGAATGTTGTCTCCACCTACTGCTGTTAAGACTAAATCGGACTCACTAACAGCTTTTACCGCTTCATTGGAATTTAGTTCGTATGCTGAATAATTATCGATAATGATCGGATCACAGGCATTGCCACAATAAGAAATTGTATACTTGCTTTCTTCATTTAATTTATTGATCAATTCCGGATTCTTATCGATAAAAACAATTTCTTTCTCACTGTTTTTTACAAATGGTGCGATGAATCCTCTGCCGGTCTGACCCGCTCCGATAATTATCACTTTATTTTTTTCCATTGATTTATACCTCTATATTCTGGTTTTTCAATTCTTCAATGATCAACTGATAAAGTTCCTCTTCTTCATTAAGCTTTGAAATATTTTTTAATACGTAGGGAATTCCTTTTTCTTGAATGGTTTTTTGCAGCTCTTGAGCGATCGGATCTCCTTCGTAATCGTATTGCAAGGCTGCTGCTATTGTTTGAACCATCGCGGTTGGCTGAATGCCATTCTTTAAAGCCATTTTTGCGGGAGCAATTAACCTGTCGTTAGGTCCTAGCTTTCGGATAGGATCGGCCGCATGTCGGTAGAGTTGATCGACAATTGTTTTATCCGAGTATTTCTTTTTGGCTTTTTGGGCAAAGTCCTCTTGATCAGATTTATCCACACCCAATTCACGTACGACCATTTCATTTATTTCGTCATAAACTTTATCCAAAACTCTTTCTATACTAGGATCATTCGCTGCATCAGCGGTATATTCAAATCCTTTTTGATAACCCATATAAGCAATCGTTGCATTGCTGGTATTATTTGTATAAAGTTTCCTTTCCAAGAAGCTGCCAAAGTTGTCAATAAACTCTACAAACTCTAGCTTCGGCGGGTTTCCTAAAAATCTTGCTCGATCAATTGGTAAATCCCAGAAATCTTGTACCCATACATCGGCTGGATGCTGTTCCTTTTGTTCTTTACTAGACTCAACTGCAATACGCATGATCACTGCCTCAGTAATACCGACTTGCGACTCAAACAAGCGAATGTCGTCAGCCGATAAGTGTTCATAAATCGCATCTCTTAAATCGCTTGCCGGATTCTTCCAGTTTTCTCCGGTCACAATGTTTTTTAATCCTGCTTCAGGGTTGGCTTTAAACGCTTCCGCTAATCCCCTCGCAATTGATGGCAGATTCTTACCTCCTACCGCTGTAAAAATTAAAGAAGAGTTTTTCCAAGCATCGTTTAGCTTAGCCTCATTTAATCTGAAAGCCTCATAATTATCTACTACGCTATTTCTTTCCTCATTACCTAAAATATGAACTTCATAACGATTTTCTTGATTCAAGGCATCAACTAAAGATTGATCATATTCTGCATAATAGATATGCCAACCATTTAAATTCATCAGCTGTCCAATAAAGCCCCGACCAATTTTTCCAGCTCCGATAATTAGTGTGCTATTCATAGTTAACGACCTTTCTTTTACAATTCTGATGTCAACAACTCATAAACTTCATCAACAGAATCCGATTCAACGGCTTTCTGAACGTTACTTTCATCCTGTACTGTAAGCGCAATGCTGGATAAAATATCTAAATGCTCGTCTCCTATTCCAGCAATACCAATGACTAAATAGGCCTTTTCATCCCCATAGTCAATCCCTTCTTTTGACTGTAAAACAACAATTCCGGATTCTTTGATTTCGTCTTTTGAATGACTCACTCCATGGGGGATAGCTACGCCATTTCCTATATAGGTGTTAAATACTTCTTCTCTTTCAAACATTCCTTTGACGTATGCTTCACTTACATATCCGCTCTCAACAAGCAATCTGCCTGCTTTGTTGATGGCTGCTTCTTTTGTAAGTTGCCCTACATTTAGTACAATGTTTTCTTTTTTTAATATTGTTGAACTCATCCGATCACCTCATCATTTTTGTACTCTTATTCTGGCACTTAGTGAAACTCTTTACCACATAAATCAGCAGCATTTTTGTCAGTTCTCCAAAGTGCCAAATCTATAAGAACAGTAAGAACTAAAACTATGCAAACCTAAAGTTTTACCATTTTTCTTTAGAATGCCAGCTGCTATTTTGTAGCTAGCCCATTTTTTCCATTGAAGATCGAAGTGCACTAGATAGTTTCTCAAAATCTAAACTCTTAACACTTTTCAAAAAGTTCTCGTCCAATACTAAGGATGAACTAATTGTACCGAAAAGTTGGACAATCTCATTTCTTTTTTTAGTAGGAACAACCATTAAAATAATCGTGTCAATTTTAACCAGTCCATCAATTGTATGATACTCCACCGGCCGATCAATTCTTATAACTCCCAGTTGAATTTGATCATCAAATTTACAGTGCAATAGTAAGACACCGTGATCATCAATGACAGAACTACCAAACTTTTCTCGTTCCTTAAGAGCTTCCGCAAGCAAAGGTGCCTTATCGGCTGGCATTGTGGCTGCTGATATTTCTTCAATCACTTGATCAATTGATTCAACTTCTGACAGCTCACTAAAATAGAACGTCTCTAAGACTCTATCTATTAATCTCGTTCTTTCGTTTGATACAGGTATCTTTTCTATCGAATTGTCCGTTTCAAATACTGGATAATCAATGTCAGAATTTTTTAAGTTTAGAATGTTCTCTATCTTAATTACATCATTTTGCGATAAAAATGGATTTACCATAACATTGGGAACAAAAATTGTATCTACTGGTATGGTAGAAACGATCAAATCAATATTTTTTTTAATGAATTCAAATTCATTGATAATATTGTCGTTGTACTCGTCTTCAATTTCAATTTGAGGAAATCGTTTCTTGATCGATTCTCTCAATACTTTCGATGTACCAAATCCACTGGAGCATACTACGGCTACTCTCTTTGTATTGGAAGAATTGTTTTTATCCAGTATCGCACCCAAAATATGCATAGCTAAAAACACTACTTCATCATCGATGATTTTCTCGTACCCAAGTTCAACCACCAGATCATGAATTCTGATAAAAATCTGAGGGTACTCTTCCTTAAAGATATGTGTATATTGATTTTTCACTTGCAGGTTGCTATTGTATCGTTGCAGAAAAAGGTAGACATGATTATCAAAAGATTTGATAAATACACTAGTCATATCAATCTTATTACCGAAGATTCGGTAAAAGGCAGAACGAACACGGTTTATTTCTTCTTCAAAATTTTCTGAAACAGAGAATTTACTGCTCCATTTTTCGGTATTGTTAGTCTTTCTAGCAGAAGAAATGTACCGATCAATAAATTCGGCTTCTTCTTCTGAAACAATTTTCTTTGATTGACTCAGTGAAATATCGATAATCTCTTCAACTAAATCATTATACTTTTTGCTATATTCCGTGGTAGACTCTGAATTCCTATTTAAGAGACTCGTAGTAAGCACTAATTTAAAATACCCACCATCTGCTAAAAGAAATCTTAATCTAGTCCCGCTTTTTTCGAAACGGGAGTGAATTGTCCGCATTTCTTCGATCGGCAGCTTTTTATATAGTTTTTCCCTGATTGAAGACGATAAATGATTGCCAAACATGATAATAGAAAATGGATTGGCTTGCGTAAATTCAATCAATCTAACATCAATATTTCCATATAGGAAATCCGAGTAAAACATTGCCTTGTCAAACTTGCTTCCTTCAACAGTAATACCTTTACCTCGTTGCTTGCATAATTTCAAATTAAGATTGCTCATGCGATTTTCTATGGTGGCCAGATCGCTATGAATTGTCATTGGAGATACTCCTAATACATTTGCGAAATAATCAATTTTAGCCGAGTCATCCGAATCTAACAATTCAGTAATAATGAATGCGATTCTCTCTTCTGATGAATAATAGTTTACGTTTTGGGAAACAAGTGATTCTTCTAGCCTGCTTCGCTCGTTTTCGTCTAAATTTAGCTTTATCCCTCTGCCTTTTTTTACACTAAAATTAAAATTGTTTCTTTCAAGAAAGGTGATCACCGTGGGAATTATGCGACTTACCGTTCGGCTGCTTACATTTATTTTTTTCGAAATCGTTTTGTAAGTAACATAGTCAAGCTCATTGACTAAAATTGTAAGAACTTGATAGGTTTGACTGTCCATATTACCACCTCCTCATTAAAAGCCTCAAAAAAATCCTGTGGGAGAAATTCTTGAGGCCTGAGTATTAATTTGACAAGTCACTCACTAGTTTATCGTATTCTGGAGCGTTAACAAAGTTGGATACCGTGACAAAATAGGCTTCTGGAGCAATTCTTTTTGCCCGATCCTTCAAACTTTCATGACAAACAATAATTTGTGCTCGATCCGCAGGTATTTCTTCGATAGCCGAATGAATGACTTCTATATCTAGTCTTGCATTTTTCACTTTTTTCTTCAGTACAGAACATCCCATAGCACTTGATCCCATACCGGCATCACAGGCAAAGACAATTAAACTGACATCTTTTGTCATAGGAATTCCTGATGCTACTGCTGATACAGTTGTAGCTTCAGCGACTGGTTGTGAAGTAGCGGGTTTCTTCTTGCCCTTTAATTCTTGAACCTTGTCAGTGGAAATCGCTAAGTCTTCTTCTGTATAGACTTTTTTGTCCGCTTTTAAAATAGGAGAAGCAATAGCAAAACTGACAACAATTCCAATGGCAACTCCGGTAATAATTTTGATATGCTCTCCAGGCGGCGTCATCAGCATATAAGAGATAAAGCTTCCTGGTGAAGGATAAGCTACTAAACCCGCTCCGGTTAAGTTGTAGAAAAGATTTGAACACATCCAACCAACCATTGTCGAAATAATCAATACTGGTTTCATCAGCACATAAGGGAAGTACATCTCATGAATACCACCAAAGAAGTGGATAATAGCAGCACTCGGCGCATTATCTTTTGCATTTCCTTTTCCAAACTTCCAGTAAGCAAGCAATAACCCTAAACCTGGGCCAGGATTAGAAGTAAGCAAGAAGAACACTGACTGTCCTGCTTCCGCAGCATCCTGTATTCCCATAGGATTCATAATACCTTGAGAAATCGCATTGTTTAAGAACAGCATACGAGCTGGCTCGGTGAAGATTGGCATAGCAAATAGTAAATTTCTGTCGACTAAAGCTTCAACCGCTATTCTAAAGAATTCATTCAAACCTAGAATCATTGGACTAAATGTTAGATTTCCTAAAATAGCAATTAACATTCCGATAATACCTAATGAAAAATTATTGACTAACATTTCAAATCCTGATTTTATTTTTCCATCAATCAAACCATCAAATTTCTTTAATACTAAAGCTGCCAGTGGTCCCATCACCATCGCTCCAATGAACATCGGAACTTCAGCTGCAGCAATGACACCGAAAGTAGCAATTACCCCAATTACAGCGCCTCGACTCTTGTACACTGCTTTACCACCAGAATACGCCATTAACGTCGGTAGCATAAATCTCAGCATAAACGGTCGCATAGCATCTAATGTTTCATTTGGAAAATAACCATTTGGCATAAATAATGCTGTTAACAACCCCCATGCAATAAATGCCCCAATGTTTGGCAGTACCATCCCCGTTAAGAAACCGCCAAACGCTTGAATTCTTGATTTTACTGCTGAATTCATTCTTGTTTCCTCCTTTGTCTTTCTGTACTTTCATTATGGCATCAGCAGTAAGCCCTTACAACATATTCAAAATGCAACTTTGGCATTAGCCTCAACTGACAAAATTTTACTTTGCTTAAAATCACCAGTGTTGCAAAGATTTCTAATGGTTCAAATCTCTAATCATAGGCTATTAACGCATTAAAAAAGTACTTTTTATACTAAATTTCTACAAAAAAAAAGCCGCTCAAGGCGACTTCCCATGTAGGTTGGCGTACTTACATTACGCTTAATAACTATTATCAAATCCTACATGTACGCAGTATAGAACATATGTCTATCTGTACTTACATCATAACCAATCGATTCAGATTATGCAAGTTTTAAAGTAAATTAATTAAGGCAGTTTTAAGCATAAATGGTTAGGAATATTTCTCATCGACGGTTGATTTATCTTAAAGGATGTCCAAAGTCTATTTGCCAAAATATCACTCGCTTGCACCAAATAATTGTGCTTGGAGTCGCAATAACTGACTGAAATTTCTACATTTCCAAAAAATATAGGCTGATGGAACGTTTCATAATTGTAGTTTATTATCCCGTTTTTTAACTCTTCGTATACTGAGTCCCTGAAATTGTAGTACCCATTCGTTGCAGTAGCTTGCTCGTCAACACATATATTTATTCTCACATCTTCATTTGCATCCAATAAGCCTTTAGCAATAAGCTCTTCCATTTTCGCCTTCACTAATCGCTTCAGAGCGTAATCTTTAAACCTGTGTATCGAATTTTTCTCTTTTAATATACTTTGATGAACTTTGCTGATATCTACAGTCAAGCCCATACTTTGTTCATCTTTTAACACTCTATATAAATCATATTTATCACTGGGTTTTAGTAAACTTGCCTTAAGTTCTCCCTCTAAATTCTTATTGCTTTTTATTCTTTTCACTACTCCACAATATCTGCGTTTAGCATTTTCTTTAGCATCTTTTCCAACAAAGATCAAGCCTGCGTAGATGAAAAATCTATTTGGAGCGTTTTTATGCAGCACTCCGGAATCATCGAAAAATAAAAAGACTTCTTGCATTTTACGTCTCCGTTCGTATTTGATAATTATATTTTACATTTATATACTAAAATTACAAATAAAGGCCGAGACAATTTTATTTGGTATTGGATTCTCTATTTTTTGATCGTATAATCAAGTCAAGCTCACCATAAGTCTTCTTCCGCTTTGCGAATACAAAAACGAAAAAACCGTGTCTAATTAGTCCTAAACAATAGTAGAAACAACCGATTATCCATCAATACTGACGGTATCGAAGCTCGCTAAAATACCAGAAAACTCAATATCAATAATATGTGTGCCGTCGTACTCGTGGTTGCAATAACTGATAATGCCTGCATTCTTATCAAGAATCCTGATCGATGGTTCATGCAGCTTTTGCGGCATCCTATCTTTGCTGGCATGCGGGAAAAACTCATTAAAACCCTCATCAGCCAGTAACACATCACAAATAGTGTTCAAGCGGTTTGGATACGCCTTTAAAATTTCTACAGTGTAATCAGCAGTTTCTTGATTCATCATCTCTTTATCTAGACAAACTTCCAGACCATTTTGTTGCGTTCGATATTCCTTTGCTGCGGAATTGTAGGTAAAATTCTTCATCAACATGTCAAACTCCTTGTATAGTATTGGTGCCCTAATTTTCCCTAGATTTTTACCGCTTATACCCCGGTTCCTCCATTGTGATAGGCTCCGGATTCTCCAGCACCCACTTCACAGCCAGTTCAGTCAACCGAGCAGCTTCTTCCTCACCTGTCCCGTCACAGAGAGCTTCAACTAGCGCGGCGGTTTCTTTTAATTCTTCAGCAGGCAGCGCTTTGCCTGAACCGAGGAACTTCTGCAGTGCCTCCAACATTTTACGATAATCCGCATCCCAATTGGCGCTGCCGTTTCGATAGATTTCGTCAGAGATGCGGCCTGTTATGCGAATGGCCTCGCCTTGCACTGTCTTGGCATGTCCACTTGCAGGAACGAGCAGATTCCACAGTTCTTGATGTTGATCCTGCCAGCGAGTAGCGGTCACTGTAATAGGTGAATGGCCGTCGTGGACTTTCCGCTTGAAAACGGGTAAGACGTCAAAAGCTTCATACAACGATTCCAAGCCTGCCTCCGTTTCCTCTAAAAAGTCTGGATTAAAGTTACTTCGGGCAAACTCAAAGGATTTTCCGATGCGTTCTACTTCTTGTCTCGTTTCCTCCGTGATTGGTGCCCCGGCTTTCAGTAAAATTTCGGTAACTTCCGCCATCCGGCTAATGTGCGCGTTCTGGCATTGACCCAAGGCCAGCGAAAGCGGAGCTAGCCCACGGTTGTTTCGTACATTTATGTTTGCGCCGTTGGCAACTAGTGTCTGCACATGATTGGGGATATAGGCACAAGCCGCGGTGTGCAGCGGTGTTTCCCCTTGATTGTTAACTGCCTCAATATCGGCACCCAAATCAATAAACAGCTGAACATTGCTATGCCAAACGGCACTTTGGCGGTGTAAAGGTGTGTTTCCGTAGCTGTCTTTTGCGTTAATGTCCGCGCCCTGATCCACCAGCCAGCGGGCAAGCTCATCCGGAATGCCGCGAAAGGCCAGTGCGGTCTGTTTATTGTAGCTGCTATAAGCATCCAAAGCACATTTGTCGAATACTGCTTTCAGCGCGTCTATATCTCTGCCTTCCAACAATTCGTCAAAGTCTTTAGGCAAGGTTTTTCGCTTTTTGCTGGCAGAACTAGGTCTTTGCGGCTTTTCTGGTTGGCAGGGTTCAGGAGCTGTGACAGTTGGTGCAGGTTGCGCTTTCTTTTTGAATCGATCAAATAGTCCCATTATCGTCCCTCACTTTGTATTTATCTATTCAACTATCCGTGATATTTGCGGTTTTTTTCTATTATACCAGTTATTCACCCGATAAATCGAATCCATCATGACCAGTTATCGATTCACACATTCCTCAAAAGATATTAGTAAAAGTTGTAAATTTTAACAAAAATCCCTTTTCTATTTCTCAAAATGGTAAACTAATAGAAAGTTGTTTTCTTGAAAAAAGGGGTTCGTCAATTGAAAAATAGATTAAAGGGGTTCATAAACACCCGAATTGGTTTGGTAGTTTTGTTAGTCTGCTTACTTTGGTTCAAATCGTTGTTTGCTTATTTTGTGGAATTTGATTTGGGGATCGATAATGCGCTGCAATATTTCATCCTGTTTATCAATCCGCTGGCATCCAGCTTACTAATTTTATCGATTTCCTTCTATATAAGAAGAGAAAAGCTGGCGTATGTTACGGCCTTCGTTTTGTATGCGCTGCAGCTGGTGTTGTTGTTTGCCAATATTATGTATTATCGCGAGTTCACGGACTTTTTAACGGTGAACACAATCTTAGGCGTGGGCAAGGTTAGCGGCGGCTTAGGTGAAAGTGCGATGCAGCTCTTGCATGGTCGGGATTTGTTGTACTTTATTGACTTAGCAATTTTTCCGCTGCTGTTTTGGAAAAAGAAGCTTCAGGTTTCCACTCAGAAAATTCGTGCACGTCGGGCGCTTTCAATGTCTGCGTTGGCTTTACTGCTGTTTTCCGGCAATCTGTTTTTAGCAGAAACTAGTCGCACTGGCCTTCTGACGCGGAATTTTTCCCGCAATTATTTAGTGAAATATTTGGGTGTGAATGTGTACACCGTGCTGGATGGGATTCAGACTTACAATACGTATCAGGTTCGGGCGGAGGCTAGTCCCAATGAGCTGGTGGAGGTTCAGGATTATATGGCGGATCACTTTGCCCAACCGAACCCAGAGATGTTTGGGCTGGCTGAAGGGAAAAATGTCATCTACATCCATCTGGAAAGTACTCAGCAGTTTGTGATTGATTACAAATTAAAGGACGAAGCTGGTGTGGAGCATGAGGTGATGCCGTTTGTGAACAGCATGTATCATGATAAGAGCACCTTCAGCTTTGAAAATTTCTATCATCAGGTGAGTGCCGGGAAAACCAGCGATGCGGAGACGCTGTTGGAAACTTCGTTGTTCGGCTTGAGTCAGGGATCGTTGTTCAGCCAATTGGGGGATAAAAATACCTTTTATGCGGCGCCGGCGATTTTGAATCAGACGAAGGGCTATTCCAGCGCGGCTTTCCACGGGAATGCTGGGAACTTCTGGAATCGCAACGAGACTTATAAGCGCTTTGGCTATCAAAATTTCTTTGATGCTTCTTATTATGACGTGAATGAGGACAATTCTTTCCAATATGGGCTTCATGACAAACCATTTTTCCAGCAATCGGCACCTTATTTGGAGCATTTGCAACAGCCTTTTTATGCCAAATTTATTGCGGTATCTAATCACTACCCTTATGCGGATTTAGAAGGTGACAATGCCGGATTTCCAATGGCGACGACCGAGGATAAGACGATCAACGGTTATTTTGCTACCGAGAATTATTTGGATCAATCGGTGGAGGAATTTGTCAATTACTTGAAGGACAGCGGCTTGTACGAAAATTCGATCTTGGTTTTTTATGGGGATCATTATGGTATTTCTGAATCGCGGAATAAAAACTTGGCAGGTTTGCTAGGTGAAGACAGCGAAACTTGGAACGGCGCTAATCAAGCAGAGATGCAAAAAGTACCGCTGATGTTCCATATTCCTGGGGCCGAAAATGGCGGAATTCAATCGACATATGGTGGTCAAGTGGATGTGTTGCCTACCCTGCTGCATTTGTTGGGGGTTAACAGCCAGGACTATCCGTTGTTAGGACAGGATTTATTCTCAGCAGAACATAACCAGACCGTGGCCTTTCGTAATGGCGATTTTGTTTCTCCTGAGTACACCTCTCATCGTGGATCGTTGTACCAGACACAAACCGGAGAATTAGCAGAGGATGCTTCAGCGGCGGATGGCCTTAAAGAAGCGGTAACTACGCAGCTGGCAATGTCCGATAAGATCAATAATGGAGATTTACTGCGCTTCTATAGCAATGAGCAATTAGCACCGGTCGATCCGGCTGACTTTAGCTACAAAAATTCGCTGGGACGATTGGAAAAAGCGGAAACTGAACTAGCTGGTGAATCTCGGAGTGTCTATTCGCAACATGGCGGACAGACGACGGCGCCGTTGTATGAGACGAAGACGTATCAGGAGCGCCAAGGAATCGAGTAGGTTTTCTCCGCCAAGCACCACTTTTCTCCGCCATTTCAGATTATTTGGCGGAGGAAACTCAGCCTGCTCGACCTTTAACAAGCATACCTGCCCGCCAAATTTCTAAGTTGTGTTACACTCCCTTTGAGGTGAAAAACATGCGAAATACCTGGTTGGCTGAACAATTGCAGTCGTTGCAAAATGAAGAAAACAAGCTGGTTATCCAAGAAACGCTCCGCTACATCGAACAGCTGGAGGACGATAACGAAAGCTTGCAGGTGGCTTTAGAGGGAAATATCTGGAGTCCGAAAAAATGGAATGAAAAGCTTTAGCCGCGCTGGTTCAGCACGGCTATTTTTGACTCATCATAATCGTAAATGATATTTTGTGGGGGTGTAGTTGCAATGCTGTGACTACATGCTACTTATTGAAATGCTAATTGCTTTGCCAAGAGTGATTTATTCTTTCCAAACATACATTTTTAGTTTTTGTATTTTCCAACTGGGTAAAAACCAATCTATCATTTTATATTGTATAAGTTAGCAAATACAAATATTGATCGTTCTTATCTATCACTTTTCGCCACAACCATATAACTCAACGGAAACTTATCCAACACCTTTGTAGACTCATTATTCGCCATCTCTAAATTGTACTCCTCGATATCTTCCAAAATCATCCCATTCTTTATAAGGGCTTTCAAGATATCTGATAGCTTGTGCATGAACCAATAACCTTCCTTGGATTCATATTCAACACCACCGATATAATCTAGACCGTCCTTATACTGATAAGGTCCTTTTTCAAAGTATGGGATTAATAAATCAAAATCGGGCTTTTGGGCATCAAAGTCGACTTCAAATAGGTAAGCAATGGGATGCATTTCAAAAATCAGCAGTTGCCCACCCTTTTTCAACAAGCGGCTAACGACTGCAAAATACGCATTCAAATCTGGAAACCATTGAAGTGAGCCTTCTGATATATAAATGAAATCGAAATAATTGTTGTATTTATCATCAATGTCCAAAATATTGATTCGCTCGAATGTCGCATCCATTTCAGCTATTTCTGCTAGTTGTCTTGCTTCTAGGATTGCATTGTCTGAGATATCAAAACCAACTGCTTTTTTTGCCCCAAGTTTCATCAAGGATAGTAACTCTCTTCCGTTGTTACAAGGCAACTGACCAATCACTTTATCCGTTAAATCAATTTCAGCTAGTTTTTCTAATAGTACAGCATCGCAATCTCTGTCAAAGGTCGTAAAAGCAGAATCTTGGAATCCTTCTTGTAAAGAATTACTTCTGGCTTTTTGATGGTAATTTAAGGCTTCATTCCACGCAGACCGGTTGCTATCGAAGATATTTTTTGAATCCATGGATTTTCCTCCGTTATGTTTGTTACGTCCAATTATAACAGTAAATAAAAATAAATCGCTACTTATTATAAAAATAAGCAACGATTTATAAAAGCGTATTTGGCAGCATATTCACTTTAGGACTTCTTTTTATTATATGAGTTTGGTGCTTTTTTGATGTATTGGTACATCATCAAACACAGTAAAGCTTACAAATTTGGGAAGATAGACATCTCTTCCTTCTCTTTGTTAAGTTATTGCTTTGAAATAGATTCTAGTTCATCACTTTTCAAAGTTGAAGGGTGCAACCGGATAGCCGACTTCATTAAATAAAGCAACCACAGGAGCATTCTCCCAAGCATAGCTGATAGTATGACCAGTTCCTTCGATAATCAATTGATTTCCTTCGATAGAAATCTTTTCGATTGTTCCACCTGATTTAATTGCCGATTCCTCCAGCAATTTCAAAGAGGCGGCCTGATCCACTGTGATTACGATCTTGGTATCACTCCAACTGGCTACTCTTGCGACAGGTGCGTTGTCATAATAGACATTGTCTAAGATCTCACCGACGCGTTGACCAAGGACAGCTTTTTCGGTTGGATGGATATCCTCTACTTCGCCGCAATCCAAGGTGGTGATTAGGAAACTATCTTGATAGGTTTGAGCAGCCTGTGCTTGTGCCTGCCGAACACTTGGCCAATCATGCTGCGGTTTGTCTTTAAATATCGGTAATTGAACGAGATAAAACGGAACCTGCTCCATTAAATCTTTGCGCCAGCGCAGGATCAACCGTTTCAATAAATGATCATAGAGCGAGCCGATCACTGTATCCTCTTCTCCTTGATACCAGATCACGGATGAAAAGGTAAAGGGGGCGATTCGTTTGAACATCTTCTGATAAAGTCCGCCTGGTCGATTGAAGAGATACGGATTGGCTGGCGGCGGCCAAGGTGAATGTCCGATCTGTTCTTTGATCTGTCCTAAAGTCAGTTCAGGGTGATCTTCAACCCAGGCAGTGCGTTTTTCAGTGTATGCCTGATAAGTTGCCAAGTAGGTGGCAAATTCTGTATCAAAATATTGTTTCTCTTTTCCTTTCGTTGCTTCAACAAACGGGGCTAAAATCTGCTCATTCAGCACTGAATCTTCCGACAGATCGGCTTTACTCACCCAACAGCTGGCGCTGGTTCCGCCCTTGCTGCAAACAACAATACCGATGATCCGATCAGGGTAGTTCTTACGGTGTTCCTTTATAGCATAGTAAGCAACTGCTGATAACGTACCTAAGTTCTCTGAGCCCAGCTGTTCCCAACTCCCGAGAGACTCTTTCTCCAGCTCCAGCTGGAATTCAGGCATCGGAACTACGTGAAAGAAGATATTGTCTTGCTTGATTTGAGCTAGTTCCTCTGAATAATGAGCTTCTAGGGCCATTGTGTATTCCATATTGGATTGACCTGCAAAGAGAAAAACATCGCCATATTGAACAGTTAATTCCTGGATCTCGTTTTTGGTTTCAATACGCATCCCAGCGATCAATCCGTATGGTTGCGGCGGTACAGTGAAAACAAAGGCTCCCTTTGAGTCACTTATTTGACTTAAAGATAGTTCACTAATCGTAAGCGTGACCTGAAGATGAGGGTCGGTGACGCCATTGATCAAGTGATCCTTTTCTGCCTGTAATACCACATTATCGGTTAATAATGGATTTAAAGTTAGCATGGTCCTCAATTCCTTTTTATCATTTGGTCGCACCAGTAAATTGTTTGGTGATAGGAAACAATTTGCGGACACGACCTTTTAGTAATTTGTTACTCACGGGTAATTTCTTATGTAATATGTTACATATATGATACCGTTTTCTCGCAGCGAAGTCAAGTCGTTCTGTAATATATTTCTAGGTGCTATGATCGATTGAAATTTGTTACGTTTTTTGGTAGGATAAGGGTAAGAATACAGGGAAAGGATGTTGAGATGATGCACAATATCGAAGAAGCAATCACGATTCATTATACCAAGATGTTTAAAACTGATAAAAAGATTTTTGAGCAAATAATGGCTGATCCTGCACAATATGTGGGGCTGTCGATTCATGATATGGCTGATCGTTTTGATGTGAGCTCCCCCACTATTTTGCGAGCGATCAAAAAAATCGGCTACAGCGGATATCCAGAGTTTAAGCTGGCACTGGATTCATTTGTCAATGACAAAAACCAAGAAAAACCTGTCCATAAATCTTCCTTATTCCATGAAGTCATCAATACCTACGAGCGTTCATTTTCGAAGCTGAAGGAATTAGATATGGAAAAGGACATTATCGAGTTTGTAGAATGGATGCATGATTCCCAGGATGTTAAATGCATCGGCTTTGACAACACGGGCTTGGCCGCTCAGCAGCTGGTCTATTCTCTTTACTCTCAAGGAGTCTTTTATGAGGCGATCACAACAGAAACACAAATGCACTATCTAAGTCAGTCAGTAAAGAAGGAATGGGTCTACATCATTTATTCGGTTACTGCCATGGATCTATACAGTGAGCTGATCGACGCAGCCAATGATGCTGGTGCCAAAACCATCCTAATCACTATGAACAAAGATGCTGAAATAGCGAAAAAGGTTTCCAAATCCTTTGTCTTACCAGCAGCTTCCACCTTTTTAAGAGAAGACGGCTCATTGCGCCAATTGGATGTACGCTTTGAAATGTTCCTGTTTTCAGAAATTATTTCTTATTACTTCAACTGGATCGGTGATCAACGAGAACAAAAGACAAAAAAATAATCAACTAAAGCTGTCAATCCTGTGATGTGAAGGTGTCGACAGCTTTTATTGTGGTCTTTGCACAGCGAAAAAAGGGAAAGCTGATTACTCGCCTTCCCTTTTCATTATATGCATCTCGTTAATGGCTGAACTTCGGGTACGGAATCTTTTACGTGATTCATCTAGTCACTATTCTTCTGCGCCCTTTTCAGCGTAACTCATATCATTGATTGTTTCGACTTTCCACTTGCCATCTTTGTAGGTCGCTTTGGAAATACTTGCATTTTCTAAACCAGACATTGGGATCTCACTAGCGACACTCGAATCTAATTCATTCAGCAGTGTTGCTAAGGTCATTCCGTGAGAGACGACTAAGATTGACTGGTCGCCGTTTTCATTTGCCTCTTTGACGATATCATCCAATGCTGCTTTCGAACGTTTCGCTACGGTATCGTAATCCTCCGCTGGCCAATTCTCGTTTTCTTTGACATTTTCCTTGTCAATTTCAGCTAGATCATTTGAGATTTCTTTGATAAAGCCGTTATAGCCGCCGCCTTCTTTAGCTGCTTTTTCAGTGTATTCCTCGGCTGTTAAATCTTTCCGCTTGGCAATCGCCTCTACTGATTCGGCCCCTAGCGTTGATTCAAACGTGCCAAAGTTGAACTCCCGCAAGCGTTTGTCCTTGTTTATTTCTGCTTTTTGCCCGGCTTTGTCTAAGAGGATCTCTGCTGTTTCGATCGCTCGCCCACTATCGCTGGTATAGACTTTGTCAAATTTGATACTATCGCCGATACCAGTACCGACATCCTCTGCTACTTCTATACCGGCCGGCGTTAATGGGGCATCACTCCAGCCTTGTGATCTGCCGGTAGTGTTCAGCATTGTTTTCCCGTGACGTGTGAAATAAACAGTAACTTCTTCTGATTTATTCTCAGAAGCGGCATCGGTGGAATCTGTCGCAGCGCCCCCTCCTGAACACCCTGCTAACAGGCCTACTGACAACATTCCGACGATCATCTTTTTGAATCGCTTCATTTGCTTCTCCTTTCACCCTTGCATAGTTTATCTACTAGTTAGAACTGCGTCATTATTTCAATTTTTGGATTAGAAAATCAGCCGTCCGATCAATCGTATAGCCTTGTACACTAGTATCCTTTTCATCCTCAATATGTTTGAAGCCGTGATCAGCATTCTTGATTGTGCAGACAGATAATTCTTTTACATTCGTCGCTGCTCTAACTGCTTGGTCGGTTGTTTCCTTATGAATCGCGGGATCTTTTTCCGCTACTGCGATAAAGAGATTGCCTTGGTAATCATTGATCTTTTCTACAGGATTACTTTCTTTGACTTCTTCAAAGAAAGCCAAGCTCATATCAATGGCATACTCTTCGCCATAAAAATCGAATACGGCGTAATCATTTTCTTGTGCTTCTTGGTAATACTTTTCAACAGATTCCTTGCCGCCCATAAAATCATAGATGCCTTCGAGCCCGGGTGCAGCAGCAGGTGCCCAGAGCGCCGCTGCTTTAATCTGATCATTCAGCTTCAGCGCAGTCATGCGAGCGCCCATACTGTGTCCCATCAGGCCGATCTTGTCCTGGTCGATTTTGTAGTTTTCTTCCATATAGGTAAGTGCAGTATCCATATCGTCACTCATATTTTTTATCGTGTAATTGGTATACGGCTCTTCACTCTCGTTATTCCCAGCAAAATCAATCATGATAGACAAGATATTCTCTTCGGCTAACTTCTCAGCGATTTTCGGAAAGGCGCCATCGCCATCTCTTGATCCGACGAATCCATGAGAGAACAAGACAACTGGATAGCTTTCGTCCTCCATTTCCGCTGGCGTAACTATCGTACTATAAATCTTTGTGCCTCTGGTGGATTCAAAAGTGACATCCTCGCTTTTTACCTTCATGACCGCATCCTCCTTAACCTTCCCTTTACTATCGGCTGTATCTCCAGCCTTTGTCTGACATCCGCTAAACACGACACACCCTACTAATACCAACAATAAAAAAGCACGTTTTTTCACTTTTCTCATTGATTTCCCCTTTTCTGCCTATCGTCTGTTAGTGGGAGGCCTGCTGATAGGTCAATGGATTCGTTTTGTCCCAAAGGTCTTCGCCATTACTAGCGATCACCTGTTTAAACCACTCAAAGCTCTTCTTTTTATAGCGTTTCAGATCCTTTAGGTCCGTTTCATCGCGATTCACATAGATAAAGCCGTAGCGTTTCTTCATTTCGCCTTGCGAGCTTAAGATATCGATGGGGCCCCACGTTAGAAAGCCCATCAAATCAACGCCGTCTTCAGTTACGGCTAAACGCAATTGCTCCACATGGTCCCTTAAATAATCGATCCGATAATCATCTGCAACCGTCAAATCCTCATTCAAGCTTTCCTTGACGCCGATCCCGCATTCTACTGTAAAGACTGGCATTTTGTACCGATCAAACAGCTCCTTCGCTGCTAATCGCAGGCCTCTTGGGTCAATGATCCAGCCCCATTCGCTTACATCCAAGAACTCATTTTTCGGCTGTGTTCCGTCTAAGAAGGAATCCAAGAAGGAGTTAACAGTGATATCGGCACCGGTTTTAGCCATTGCGCTTTGGTAATAACTAAAGGGTAAGAAATCGACTGTTCCTTCTTTTAAGTACTGCTTGTCTCCTTCAGTGATCTCAGGCATGATTTCATTTTTTTGCCAATCATGAAGCAGGTCTTGCGGATATTCCCCATAGACAAAGACATCGGTTGATTGATAGGTCATCCGGCGATTGGCGATCTGAGCACTTAGGATCGCATCTGGATGACACGTTTCTGGATAAAATGGTGAGAAGGCAACCATCCCGCCGACTTGAGCGTGAGGGGCAAATGCCTTGACTAAGTGCTTCACAGCGGCTGACGCTAAGAATGAATGATGCTGCGCCATTGCCTCACAGCGCGCCAACTCTTTAGGATCGGTATCCTTCGGCAGCAGATCGCTTGTCAGAGTGTGCGCGACATTTTGTTCATTAATTGGAATATAGTAGTTCACTCTTTTGCCGAAGTGCTTGATCACGACCTCCGCGTATTTCTGATAGGCTTCCAAAACCTTTCTTGATTGCCAGCCGCCATACTTCTCAGCTAATGCATCCGGCAGATCAAAGTGATACAAGCAAATGATCGGCTCGATCTTTTGTGCAATCAGTTCATTGATGACACGGTCATAAAAGTCTAACCCTGCTTGATTCACTTCCCCTTCACCGTCTGGTAAAATTCGCGCCCAGCTTAGTGAAAAGCGGTACGAATTAAAGCCCATTTCAGCAAACAGGGCAATATCTTCCTTGTAATGATGGTAAAAATCGATGCCATTTTCCCAGTCTGACGAGGTTTTCGCGTGAGTAGATTTTTTCTTAGTATCGTAGACAGTTGGACCTTTGCCATCTGTATTCCAGGCACCTTCTGCCTGCATGCTTGAGACGGACCCGCCCCACATAAAGTTCTCTTTAAATGTAGCCATAATTACTCTCCTCTTCTTGATTCAATCCTGATAATTAGTAAGGATTACGCCACTTCTTCTTCCTCTTTCCAGAAGAAGTACACCAGGGCAAAAGCCAGTGCCATCGTCACGATGATTCCAATTACCAATCCATAAAAGCCTTGATCAATCCCATTTGGTCCGATCACGCTAGGAAGCAAGAAGATTCCAGCAATCAATGAATAGCCCTTCGTTCCCATCAATCCAACAATCAATCCACCGGCTACTGAACTGACGCAGCCTAAAATGAATGGTTTTCTTCTAGGTAAATTGATCCCGTAGATCGCCGGCTCTGTTACCCCGAAGATGCCTGAAATAAATGCTGGATAAGTCATAGCCTTCAGCTTTTTATTTTTAGTTTTTACCATAACCGCCAAGACTGCGCCCACCTGTCCAAAAATGCCGATGGTTGTGGCTGGAATCGTCATATCATAGCCAAGTACAGCTAAATTGTTCAAGGTGATTGGTACGATGCCCCAGTGAACGCCGAAGATCGTACAAATTTGCATTACTCCTGCTAAGACAGCAGATGTGATGACCGGACTCAAGTTATACAAAGCTTGGGTTCCTGCCCCAAATAGCTGCGAAGCCCAGGTCGCAATTGGACCAATAACGATGAAGGTCAGCGGGATCACGATTAATAACGTTCCAGCAGTTACAAAGAAAGATTTCACGACATCTGGTACAATTTTTTTCAATCCGCCTTCGACCTTTGCGGCGATCCAGGTGGCAACGATGATCGGAATAACACTTGATGCATAGCTCATCAAAATGACTGGAATTCCTAAGAAGGTCAAGTGAACTGGTGATTCGAAAATCGTTCCTGTAAATAAGGTATACAAAGGCTCCTCTGCCATAATACCTGCCAGTGTCGGATAAACCATTGCGGTTCCGATCGCCATCCCGATAAAGACATTGCCTCTAAATTTCTGTGCCGCAGTATAGCCTAAGAACACCGGGAAGAAATAGAAGAAGCAGTCGCCAATGATACTCAAGACTTGATACGTTCCGGAAGTCATGTCCAATAGCCCAGTTGCGACAAAAACCATCGTTAACCCTTTGATCATCCCGGTTGCTGCCAAAATTCCTAAGGTTGGCGTAAATACACCGGATACTAGATCAATAAAACGATCAAAAATCGATAGCTTCTTGTCATCGGTTGGTTCATCTACAAAATTGTCGCCTTCATTAATTTTATAAATAGTATTGATATCGTTGTAGACATCTCCTACTGAATTACCAATAACTACCTGATACTGCCCCCCACTTTGAACGACGGAAACAACACCCTCTGTATTTTTCAAAATCTCTGTATTTGCCTTGCTTTCATCCTTTAACTTGAATCGTAAACGAGTCATACAGTGAGCGAGATCGTTTACATTTTCTTTTCCCCCAACATTTTGCACGATCGTCCGTGCCAGCTCTTCATATTTCATCAGTCATTTTCCTTTCCTTATTCCTGCTTGATTGAAAAAAATAAGTGCAATAGATGTTGTTAAATGAATTTGTTCTTGACGCTTTTCAATCCTTTTTCCGTTATTCTCCTATCACCAAAGAATAACCAATTGTGTGGTACTAATCTTGCTTTTTTAGAATTTGTTACTAAAATATTTTTAAAGATGAAACATATTACACTTTGAATGATAACGGTTTCCGCAAAGGAAGTCAATAGGTTTTTGAAATATATTCTAATTCGAATACGGAAAATGAAATTAGTTACATAGAGGTAATCCAAGATCCTTATCGCAGGCGTTTTGCTAGGATTTCGACCTCCTTGTCTATGAATGCAAAACAAAAAACTCGAAAGAATTGCGAGTTCCTCCAAGTTTATTAGTTATGGTTAGAGGCATTTTGACAACTGCATCTAAAACGAAAATTTCACGTCTTGACTGAAATCAGCTTATATATAGAAGGATTGAACAATTAGAGGAGGATAACGAGAGCTTGGAGGTGGCTTTAGAGGGACTATCTGGAGTCCGAAAAAAAGGGATGAAAAACTTTAGCATTCGCAATTAGACCGGCAAAACGCATAACAGTACGAGTATTTTTTTCTTTTAAACTGCTTATTGCTGTACATTATATCATGTTTTTAGTTTTACCTGCACAGCTGAAAAACGTAGGCAAATAGAATCGTAACTGAAGGAAAGAGAGCTCGATCGAAGGTTTGGGCGAAGAAATAGTATCGTTAGGTTGTCTTATCAAGCTACTAGTACTGGTAATCAAGCACGTTGTGAAACAACAGCTAAAACCCCTGTTTGCAATATTAAAATGGTTGTAAAGCATCTTTATATGTAACTTTCCGTGATCTGAATAAAGTTTAGATTGGTCAATTTTTTCAGCTCGTGATAATTGAATTATTTCTCCGCCATCACCTCTTTTCTCCGCCATTTTATATCATTTGGCGGAGAAAAGAAGAGTTGCTTTAAAATTTTATGCATAGATGCTTGCAGTGATGGATCGAATTATTGGAGAAGTGAAATAAATATCTGGACAAAAGAGGTGCGGTAATGTAAATTCTGAGAAAATATTGAGGTTGATTGTAGTCACAATACATTTCTCTTAGCTAATTGTCAAAATTGGAGGAATTGTCGGTATAAGTTTTTACTGAGCTATGGTATAATAAACACGAAAAGGGAAGTTGCTACAACAACTTCCCTTGAGACAGCACCGCTAAAGACGGTGGCCAAATTTAACTATTTTTAAAGAAAATAATCGTCCTTCGGCTAAAGGTGACGGTTATTTTTCTTTGTCGTTTTTAAGCAACTTAACAACCAAGCTTACCAGAGCAATGGTAAACATACCAAAGCCAAGGATTACTTGTATTGTTTCATATGCTGACAAAAGGCTTCTCCTTTCTCCAGATTTTCGAAGTGTGTTCATAAAAACCACCCCACTTTTCGAAAAGATAGCCACCGTCATTCAACTAATTACCTTACTGTCCTGCTACTATTATAGCATTCCTTCACTGAGTTTACTTTTAAACTTTGGAGAGTACAGATAAAATTTAAGGGTGCTTTTTCAGCAGAGAACTCAGAACTATAATAGAAGAAAATCGCCGAACTGTTTTATCCAGTTCGGCGATTTTTTAGGGTTTGATATACGCATAGCCTTCATGCTGCAGTCGGACCAGGTCCATCACCCCAGCAGGCACTACTTCGATGGCTTCCAACAAGTCATCTTTTGCAATATGATAAGCATTCATGGCGTTGTTGCAAGCATGGTAGCTCACCTTGGGGCATTCTTTCATAAATTCCACCTGTGCTGGCAACAGATAGCCTTGAATAGCCTCCCCATTGACAACTAACACGATGGTGGCATTTTTATCGGCAGTTAATAGATTTTTGATGTTGTGACGGGCTTCACTGAGTTTGGTTAACTCATCGACATGAAAAACAACTTTCAACTTTCCTCTCTCCTTTTATCATCTTTTTCAACCTTTAGATTAGCTGAAATGATCAAAAAAGACAAAATATACGAACGGATTCGCTATTTTTGTCGAAATTCACCTCGCTCATCTGGAAAACCGTTTCCGTTTTTCTATTTTACAAAAGAATTTCGCTTTAAATGCAAAAAACAGTTTACAGGAGCCCTTTTTTTTATTATGTTAGATATGGTGGTTTAAAAGATGTGATGGAGGTTGTGCCGTGTCTTATCAGGAAATGTTTTTTATGTTTTTAGGCGGCTTAGGAATTTTCCTATTTGGTATTAAGTATTTGGGTGATGGTCTGCAAAAGGCGGCCGGCAATCGGCTGCGGGAGATTTTGAATCGATTTACTTCGACACCTTTGCGGGCTGTATTAGCTGGAATTATCGTCACAGGTTTGATTCAAAGCAGTTCAGGGACAACGGTACTTGCCGTGGGTCTGGTGAGTGCTGGATTTATGACCTTGAAGCAGGCAATTGGGGTAATCATGGGGGCCAACGTCGGGACTACCGTAACCGCCTTCATCATCGGGTTTAACCTGAGTGAATACGCCCTGCCAATTATGGGTGTCGGTGCCCTGCTGCTATTTTTTACGAAACGAAAATCGCTGCAATATATCGGACAGATTTTATTTGGTTTTGGTGCGCTGTTTTTTGGTTTAGAATTAATGGGCAGCAGCATGGACCCGCTAAAAGATCTGCCGCAATTTAATGATTTGATGGTCAGCGTTTCTCACATGCCTGTTTTAGGGGTGGGAATCGGGACTTTACTAACAATGGTGCTGCAAAGCTCCAGTGCCACTATTGGGATTTTACAGCAGTTGTACATGCAAGGAAGTCTTGGACTGTCAGCTGCGTTGCCGATTTTATTCGGTGACAACATTGGAACAACAATTACCGCAATTATCGCTTCTTTGGGAGCCAGTGTGGCAGCTAAACGAACCGCCGCGTCACACGTGATTTTCAATTTAGTTGGTGCGTTGATCTTTACTATTTTGTTGACGCCATTTACGCAAGTGGTGATCTTTTTGTCGAATACCTTTGACCTGAATCCGGCGATGCAAATTGCCTTTGCCCATGGGCTGTTCAACTTATCCAACCTGGCAATTCAATTCTGGTTCATTCCGCAAATTGAGGCATTGGTGAAGAAAATTGTTCCAGGAACCGAAAAGAACTTGAACATCCGGCCAACAGCTTTGAGCGATGCGTTGATTTATACCTCGCCGAATATGGCGATCGAACAAGCATCTAGTGAAGTCGTGCAAATGGGTCGTTACGTGTTGTCGGCAATGGATGCGGCCAAGAGCTTTTATCTGGATCCGAAAAACGAATGGCAGGAAGATGTTAGTCAATACGAAGAGGCGATCAATCGTTTTGACGTGGAATTGACGGAATATCTGGTGAAGATTTCAACAGCCGAATTGTCTGAGCTTGAGAGTCAGGAGCAGGCGATGCTGATGGAATTCACCAAGGACTTCGAGCGGATGGGCGATCATTGTATCAACATCATTCGCTACATTGAGGAATCCATCGCCCGGGAAGAACGGCAACGCCAAAGAGACAAACGGGACAAAAAAACCAGCTCCCGTCAAAGCTATATTCTCTACGATGAGGACTTGGAATTGCTGTTTGACAAGGTACGGAAAAATATCCGCGACGCCCTGACTGTTCTGGAAGAAGACGATTCTGAATTGGCCGAAAGAATTTTAGAACGGGAAAAAGAAGTCAATCAACTGGTAGAATTACTGCGGAAGAAATACATTCGCCTGATGAACACCGGCGAAGGCCGAGCAGGCGACAGTGTCGTATTCATCGACATCAGCTCGAATCTAGAACGTTCCAGTGATCGTACCCTGCATATTGCTAAGTACATCCTGGGGAATAAATACAACTTTAAAGCCTATACCAAGAACTTCCAGTATGTTGAGACGGAAGATGAGTAGAGGAGATTTTTGAGGACATCCTGCGGGGTGTTCTTTTTTTGCAGTGGAAAAGCCCAATCCTCTGGTGTGAAGGATTGGGCTAAGTGGACACTTTTCCTCTAAATGATTCTTTTTTTTAGTTACGAAATGTACATTGAATTCTCCATGACAAGCTAGCTCATCTGCTAAAAGCTACTATTAAAAAGACGAATTGAAATTATTTGTCTATTGCTATTTTTAAAATACTATCCTTTTCTTCAGAAGAAGTACTAGTAATTGCTTTAACTTCTATAAGTTCGCCTTTTTCTTTATCTCTATAGAGTAACTTTGCAGAAAATTTGATAAAAGCATTTGAATTAGGAGAATAATTACCGATATTGTAACCAGTGGTCATGCCATCACTAACATCAACCGGTTCAAATTCAGAACTACCATTTGCTATTTGAGTGCTATCTAACGCATAATTTAATTCTTTTGGTAATTCCATTTTTATAATCACATTTTCCATATCCGTATGTCCGGTATTTTTAAATTCAACTAGAAAGTCTACAAGCTCGCCATGTTTAACGTCCAGTGTTGGCTGCCAGTCATTTTCATTGTGTCTTGATACTCGAATAGTCACTTTAAAATTGGGCTGAACAACCTCGAACCTATATACTACTTGACCGTATTCATTCGGTGGAATTGTACCATCTAAATGATCAAAACCAATTTTCGCTCCGTCTGAAAAGAAGCTGTCATCAACTTTACTATCATTTACTGGTCCATTGCTTATTATCCGCGTAGATTCTGGAATAAGTTTTAATGACACATTTTCCATCGATCTAATTACAACGGAATTCCAAACTTCTTTTGGTTTGGCATTGCTAGCATCGATGATCGCGTATATCTTCTTAGCTTCATCCTTCTTTACTGTTTGCGGAATGTTAGCCTGCATTAGAACATTTTCAGCGGTAATACTTTTAGAATTGTTGTGAAAAAAATTGATAACTTTATATTCAGAACCTACCTCTAAAACTACTTCATCTTTCCATTCGCTACTATCTACTTTCTTGATTACGCAAAAGTTTCTTTCATCTCCTGAAAAAAAACCAGACAGATTAGCATTTTCTATAGAATTAAAAACGACTTCATCCGGCAAATTCAACGACGAAAAAGTTTTTCTAGCAGGACCCCAACCAGCCTTCACTTCTTGAACTTCAGAAATCTCAGTTTTTAAAGAAGTATCGCCTCTTGCAATTTTATTGAATGTATTTTGATTTTTTATGAAGAGAATAATCGATATAGCTAAGCAAATTATCGCCACCCAAATATGAATCGTTTGCCTAGTCGTTTTTTTGTTTAAGGGCTTCTGAATCGGAGCTTTAGGAGTACGTTGCCCCACTTGTTTCTGTTTATCCTCTTCGTACTTTTTCCGCTCATCATTTTCATCAACTTGTTCAGTTTTATTTTTTCCTAGTTCATTATCCCTGAATTTTCCAAAGGTTAAAATATCCGTAACAGTTGTTTTGTAGTGCTTCAAATTCTTTTTCTTTGAGTTTTCACCGGTCCTTAGCACTTCTTCTAACACGCTAGTAGTGAACACTTCAATAGGCTCATCTGAACAAGCTAATAATTTTTCTTTCTGTCCAACGTTAAAATCCGTTACATTAATAGCTGCAATAATAAGTTGTTTGAACTCAGCTTGCTGAATATTTTCATTTAAAGTCTTTGATATGAATTTTTCCAATTCAGGGTTTTCTTCATGTAGTTTCAAGGCTAGTTCAGCTTTTGTCTGACACCTCATATTATTCAGTCTCCAAACATAGTCTTGATTTTTTTGTATATTTAAAAACTCGCTATCCTTGCCGTCAATTGTCCATATAAGATTTCTTGTAAAGTCAGATTTATTGAAGTCTTTATTATCGTAAGATGACTTATCAAGCAAATCTACAAATACAGCATATCCAAAACTAGAATACATACCTTCACCCCCAAAAAAATCTTCGTTTCATTAAGTTTCACTAGAATTTCACTATTCTATCACTAGATTGGCACTTATAAAATCTGTTTTAATAAAGATACGAAGACCGAGCCAATAGTAAACTCACCTTATTATACCAAAGGCAACTGCACATTGTCTTTGGCCTTAACAAGATAAGTAGTAATCACCCTTGAGAAGCTAGTTATATGCACGATGACTAATTCTCAAGTGATTAAATATATTCAAATAGGAGGAAATCAAAAATGGACAACCACTTAAGCATCTTTGACCGCAGCAACACCGACAATTTACCAATGGCAACCAAGTGGGCAATTCAAAAGCAAGGCGGAGAGAAAGTAAAGGAAGTGATGCTTTCCAAGCTCCATGAAGATGGAAGAGCTTATCTAACTTATACTGCACTGGAACACGCTGGCACCTTGTCAGCATTGGAACAACACTTGACGAATATTACTCCTCAAGCCGCTGAACGTTACCAATACATTGTAAATAGTTATGTAATGGGTGCCAGCAATAGATTAGCCAGGTGGTAAATATGATGACTATATTGTTAATACTATTAATATGTTGCGTATTGTTTTTAGTCTACTTGGGCATAGTATCATTACTTTCGTCTTTGGAAATTATTCAGTTGAAACACCAAGTAAAAACTGAACGTGAAGCCTTGCAAAAAGAGTTGCGCGACTTAGACCGAGAAGCCTATCAAGCTTTCAACCAGATACTCAAAGAATCTATGGATGTTGCTAAAGAAAACTACCAAGAGCAACGACAAAACTATACTGATAGAAAAGACGTTGAACCCATTTAAACTTCTAGTGAGGTAGCGATATAAGCTACCTCAAGCCTAATGGTTATTTAAAAAACTTTGTCACCATGTATGCTGTAACGGGGGATAGCAATGATTAAATTAATAAGAGGGATATTGTTTATCGTCTTTACCATTTACTGTTTTGGCTATTGTGCATATTACTTATTTGAATATAATCTCTGGACAACTGCGCTGTCACCATCAAACTTTCAATCGATTCTATATCTGCAATTTTTGATGGTTATTTACACGTTAATCTCAGTTTTGTTGATCCGCAATATGTTACCTTTGAAAATAGTGATAATTTTCCCCTTCTTAGTTTTGTTGCTCAGCAATACCTACTCAAAAATTCCGTCATATGTCTATGAATATAGTCTTGGAGAAATGTTGCTTTCGTGTTTAGGAGTTATTATCATCCAATTTATAGCATTCCTTTTGTGGTTCTCACTAGGTCTAGTCATTTGTGGATCAATAACTATATTTCTTAGCGATGTACTTCCCAACTGACTTTAAGAAAACTTGTAGTTAGAATTACTAAGAAGGCCACTCATGTAAGCAGCAATCAGAAGAGGTGATGGTATGATTAAAAAAGATAAAACAACTGCCTCAACTGGACATTTTATTGAGGAAGAAGAAGAAAATTCGATTTATTACAAACGGAGTTATATGCTGAAAGGAGCCTATATTTTATTGATATTTGAAGTAATAATTTTCATGCTTTTATGTATCTTTTGGTAAGTATCTAGTCTATTCAAAATTACAATAATTATCAATAACTTCCAGTATATTGAAACGGAAGATGTGTAGCGGAGATTTTGAAGGACATCCTGTGGGGTGTTCTTTTTTTGCAGTGGAAAAGCCCAATCCTCTGGTGGAAGGATTGGGCTTTTGTCGATCGGTTAGATTGTTTTGCTCAACAAGAAATAATTTCGCTGACAGCAGCGTAACCATCAATACTGTATCTTTCCCTTATTTTTTAGATAATAGCAAGCTGATCGGCTAGTGATACGTCAACATTGGCTAAAATCCGCTGAACAATCTTGTCTACGGACATCCCGCTTTGTGACAGCAGCTCAGGTGCATCATATCGATCATGGAACAGTTTATCCACGCCATAATTGATCACTTTTACGTCTTTATCTCCCAGATAGCTGGCTACTGTTTGGCCGTAGCCCCCTTCTAAAACACCATCTTCTAACGTTACAACTAGGTCATGATTATTCTCTAGGCTATCCAGTAATTCTTGATCCAAACCGGAAATAAATTTGGGATTGATCAGGGTAGCTTTAATGCCGTGTTTAGTACTTAATTCTTCCGCAACCTCTAGGGCTAACTGATAAAAATTGCCCACCCCAATGATTGCAGCTTTAGCACCTTTTTGAGTAACTTCATTTTTATAACGCTGGGAATAGTCGGTCGTATCCGCCACGCCGGTCTCTTTTAATTCGCCCATTGGTACGCGGATGGCTACTGGGTGATCTGACTGTTCAATCGACCAATCCAGCATCGCCAAGTATTCCTCTTTGTTAGTGGGTGCTAAGTACACTAAATTCGGAATGTGACTTAGCATCGGGATATCGAAAATACCTAAATGACTTTCATCATTCATGCCATTTACCGAAGCCATAAAGACTAAAATGGTTCCTGGCAGATGGTTTAAGGCCAGGTCATGGGAAATTTGATCGTAGCTGCGTTGCATAAAGGTAGAAAACACTGCCCAAATCGGCTTCGCGCCATTTTTAGCTAAGCCAGCAGTCATGGTCATGGCATGTTCTTCAGCAATGCCTACATCCACATATTGTTTTCCTAATGCCTTGCGCTGCTCTTGGCTAAATAGGATCATCGGGGTACCGCCATTTACCACCACAACCTTAGGATCATTGGCCATTTTATCAATCAAAAGATCCGCAGTTGCGCTGGTATAAGTTGGAACAGCCGGACCGCTGGAAAGATACTCGCCGGTTTCCAAGCTAAAGGGACCGCCAGCGTGGAAATCCTCACGATTTTCCTCAGCATATTTAAACCCAAAACCTTTAATAGTATGGATGTGCAGCAGAACTGGATGATCGGCATCCTTGACGCTTTCAAACAAACCGATTAGCTGCTCCACATTGTTTCCTTCCTCCAAATAATGATACTCAAAGCCTAACGATTTAAAGAAATTATCCTCTGCTTGACCATTGGAGTCTCTTAGATTTTTCAGGTTCTTATAAATCCCGCCATGATTCTCAGCAATCGACTGATCGTTATCGTTCACGATCACAATCGTATTTGTCCCCACTTCAATAATATTATTCAGTCCTTCATAAGCCAGTCCACCAGATAAGGAGCCGTCGCCTATCACCGCTACAACGTTATAGTCCTCTGCTTTTAAATCCCGCGCTTTTGCCACACCGTTGGCTAATGAAAGTGAAGTGGAGGTATGCCCGATGGTGAATAGGTCATGCTCGCTTTCTTGCGGATTGGTGTACCCCGACACATCCTCATAATGATCAGGATCGGTAAATGCTTGACCTCGTCCGGTTAGCATTTTATGAATATAGGATTGATGAGATACATCAAAAATAAATTTATCCTTGGGTGAATCGAAGACATAATGCATCGCCACCGTCATTTCTACGACCCCTAAATTGGGACCGTTATGTCCGCCATATTGACTGACTTTTTCCAGTAAAGCGGCTCTAGCTTCATCTACCAGCACCTGCAGCTCTTGGCCGGACAATTCTTTTACCTCTTTTGGACTTTTTATCTTTTCTAAAAACATACTATCCCTCCGATTCGTTCACTCCTGGAACCAGGCAATTGAACTTTCCTGTAAATTATTTTATCTGATTTTTAAGCTAATTCCTTCGTATCAGAAAACACAAAATTCTGTTCTCTTTTGGCAATGCGCCATTGACCCGCATCCTTCACATAGCTGTCTTCGCAGCGAACGCGATTAGTTGTCAGCAGCTCTTTGCCTTCTACTTCATCTACGAGTGAAGCTAAAAGGTACCATTGACCGCTTGCATGAGTATCGTCTTGAAAGTCTACTACCTGCAATCCGCTAAAATGGAAAGAATCCTTTGGCGTGCCGAATCCTTCAAAGGCCTCAATTAACTCATCGATGCTGTTCAAATCCATTCCTAATTGATGATTGAAATAGATTTTAACCTGGCAATCCGCGGTAAACATCTCCCGGTAAGCCTCTAAATTATTTTCGTCAGATTCAATGGCAAAACGATCCACCAGTTCCTTTAATTCCAGCCGTGCTGCTAATTCTTCAATTGTTGTCATTCATTTTTCCTTCTTTCACTTAATAATTGTCCGCCGACTCCCACATTGTCTGAATCGTATTCTTGAATCATCACATGAAACGCGGCTTCTGGTTTCTCCATGATTCTGGCTGCGTTTTTGGTAAAATCCTTTACCAGCTGCTCTTTTTGTTCCTTACTTAACTTAGTTGACTCTAAACGAATGATTGGCATCTCTTACAACTCCTTACTATCCGTTTATTAAACACATATTAATTAACTATGTGTAACTTATAAAGAGATTAAC
>NZ_JAFREM010000004.1 GCF_017377575.1 Candidatus Enterococcus moelleringii | reverse complement strand
AATGATCGATCAAACTAGCGCTGTCTTGTGGGCGGCTTAGTCGGGATTTTTCTTCTGTTTTTCCTTCGCTTTCCTTCGCTTTCCTTCGATTCCTGCGCCGCCGCATCTCCATAATCAAGTTATAAGAATGCGAATCGGTTTCAGGTTGTGTTCCAGGTGTTCTTTCCTCCAATACTTCATTTGTTTCAGATCCTGCTTTTACTCCTTCTTTTGGCTTATCAAGAGAGACTTGGGGTGTTTCTGGTAGTGCTCGATAGGTACTTTGTGATTTCAACTCTTCGAGTTTTTTCTTTTTATCTGCTGCATCAACTTCTTCCACCGTTTTTTCTTCTATAGTTACTTCAGGTACTTCCAACATAGGTATAGCTGGTGCATAAGCCAACATGGACTGGTTCAAGACAACTGGTGCATTGGCTTCACCAAAGAATTCATCACCAGTAAAAACCGATGTCTCAATGGTTTCTACATACTTGGCACTAACAACTTCCTCGAACAGACCAACACCATCTTTTTCAAAGATGTCTAAAGTCGTTAACAGCTCTAAAGATTGCTTGATTTCAGCTGGACTTAGATCGGTATTGGGATCTTTGATACTCAGCGTGTGCTTTTTTCCAAGACTGTTTAGGAAGCCGGTCACTAGTTTAATCATGTTCAAAAAACTCCTTTCATCATTTTTTAGCGTAGGGGACAGGGCAGTAATATCATCAAAATCAGGTGGCAGCTACTTCAATTGGCAATAACTTGGCAAGTGGCGACAGAATGACAGACTTGGCTTTCTCAATGAAATTCCGAACAGGGAAGACTCTCAAATTTATTCTCTTCCACTCTGACGTCTCGAAGTAATCCTGGAAAAAGTAGATGAATTTCTTCATGGTTTTGGTGACTTTGGTTCGGGTAAATAAGTATTTGACTAAATCTTTTAACACCAAAGCAAACTCCTCCGCACCCAACTGATAGCGCACGCGTAACGCTAGCAATAGTTGGATGGTCGTGGCATTGTCTTGGGTCTCCTTGTAAAAATCCATCATGCGCTGCTCGATGGTGCTTAATGATAAATTGAAAATCTGGTTGGGTGTGAAGGGTTGCTCTGACATTTGTATTTCCCTCTTTCTCTTAGTAATTTTTTCAAAATAGGTCGCATAGAAGACTATCCCAACTCCATCGTTGTGCACACTTCCTAGTAACGATGAGAGTAGAGGATTAGCCTAGGGTATTGCTCTTAATTCCTAACGACGTTTATAGGCAGCTAAGGCTTCTGCTTCTACATCAAAGACCGGTGTTTCAATAGTCTCCACAAACTTGGCACTAACAAGGGTTTCATAGGAACGGACGCCGTCTTTTTGGAACAGATTTAGTCCGACAAAATCAGTTAACAAGGTTTTGATTTGAGATGGTGTTTTGGTAATATCTACATCTTTAAAGCTGATCGTCTGACTCTTGCCCATCGCGTTTCTAAAGTTCACAACTAATTTCTTCATGCTGGTCATCATACTTATTCAGCCCCCTCATTAAGATCTTTGGTGATGCGTGATTGCACGGTCATGATCACACTATCGAAGCTGCTTCCTGCTTTGGAAAGCTCCGCCATAATTTCTCCTAATCGAACGACCTCTGCTTCAGGTGGGTTATCAATCACGTTTTGGAAATTCACTTTCTTCTGTTTGTCTTCGCCTTCTTGTTCGATCAATACTTGTAATTTTGTTCCTAATTTTTGAATCATGTTATTTTCCTCCGCTTTCTGTTTTGGGATTTTAAGTTTTATTTTTTGTTGCTGTGGTGTTGCTCCGGCCGGTGATTAAACAATAAAAGATTTTTCGACAAAACTCCACAGACGACTTAGAAGGGTCACCTACGACTTAGCGACCTTTCAATTTTTGAAAACCTTGATTTAAAGGGATTCTTGATTTTTTGGATAGAAAAAAGTGCTCTAAGTCGAAGGTGAATTCCTGACTAACTTTTTTGTCTGAAATCAGCCAAAACCCGGGAAAACCTTGGTATATCAACAAAACGTCCCTTAAGGTTTTCTTAATAATTTCGACTGAATTTTCAAAGATGGGGGAATAAAAGGCAAAAAAAGCAGCAGATACCCATCAAAAGATGAACATCAGATGTGTTGAGTTTTGTTATTTATAATTTAGCTAATTCTTCTGTCAGCTGACGAAAGGTTAATCCATCTCAATCGATCGTTCGTGAATTCATGCCAGATACTTTTAAGATATGTCTAAATTATTTCGCATCAGGAATGTTTGTAGCAACTCGTGCTTGCTCAGCTGTCCATTGAATTTAGCATTTGGAACAGGTAGTGAAGCAGGATATCCAAAGTTCGAATATGAAAACACATCCCTAGCATTAGCAGATTCTGTAGAAAACAAGGCTAGATTAACAAAACATTGGCTGCATACTTCTCGATGGTCCGCTTCTAATGCTTTATAATCCTCTCTGGGACGGATAGGTACGCCCTTTTTTTATCAGATATAACAGATTTAGACAGACAGAACGATACGGTACATCTAACGGAAAGAGTACACACGTAGGGTGTAACATAGGGATTTTTTACTTCATAAAGCAGTCATAGCGCTGAATGACCTGGGTAGTCAAGTCGTAATTGTAAAACATAAGCATCTCTTCCTTTCGTAACAACTGTTTCATTCGAGAGTGACAGGAATCGCCCGCATAAAAGGCCAATGTTTCATTACGTTCAGGAATGAGTAGAACTGTGGAGATGGACAACGGAATATCTTAGAGATGGCATAGCTGAGACTGCTCGACCAATTCATCCCACTTATCCAACTGAGAGAATTCATCACTCGTATCAACAAACAAAACTTTATCATCTATTTTACATTTCATCAAAATTCACTCTTTGTTTCCTGTATTATTAGAACTGTAGGGAAATACATTCATTAAGGAACCAAAAATTTGAAGCGGAGTTGGCTAATTGGCTGCGGGAATTAATGGTGGCACAAGAGATCGAAGGACAGGAAGTGCAGGGAAGTATGGGTTAACTAGCTGGATGGTCTAGTTCGTCAGAGCTAGGCTGTTTTTTGTTTGGGTCATTTCGGTGAATTTTCAGCAAAAAGGGAAGGTTTATTCATGATTAGACCGTTTCTTTCATTTCTCTCTATTTTTTAATCTTTGGCTTCTGTATAATGAGATGGGAAATAAAGGAGTGGTATGGTGGCTAAGGTTTTAATTATAGAAGATAACAACGATATTAATGGGATTTTACAGGATTTATTGAAGGAAGAGCATGAGGTGTTTCCGGCATTTTCGGGAACAGAAGGCCTGATGCTTTTTCGTTATGAGGCGATCGATCTGGTGCTGCTGGATATTATGCTGCCGGGAAAAAGCGGCGATGAAGTATTGGCGGAGATTCGTCAGGACAGCAGTGTGCCGGTAATTATCATCACGGCTCTTGGAGACAAGAAGACCGTCAGTGATTACTTGATGAACGGGGCCAATGACTACATTACCAAACCTTTTGATTTAGACGAGGTTCATGCCCGCGTCATGGTTCAGCTGCGAAATCGGCAGGCAGTAGAGCCTGAAAAGAACAAATTAACCGTTAAAAATATTACTTTAGATGAAGACAGCTTTACCATTAACACAGGGGAGAATTCTTTGCGTTTAGGGAAAAAGGAATTCGACATCTTGAAGACTTTAATGAGTCGGCCAACGCAGATTTTTACTAAGGAACAGTTGTACGAGCAGGTTTGGCAGGAAAGCTATTTGCCAGGAGATAATACGTTGAACACTCACTTGAGTAATTTGCGGAAGAAAATCAATCAGCTGGATAGCGAGAATGAATATATCGAAACGATCTGGTCGGTGGGTGTGAAGCTGGCAGGTGATAAATGAGTTACCTAGCGATAATCAGTACCCTAGCGGCATTTTTTCTAGCCTACCGCTATTTGACTCTGCGATCAAGCTTGCGGAAGTTAGCCAAAGAGATTGAAGAAAAGCGGATCAGTCAAACCAATGTGATACTAACTAATCCTGAGCATCAAGTGATTTTGGACCCTTTAATCCATGAAGTGAATCAAGTGTTTAATGAGCTGCAGGAGATTCGGATTATGAGCCAACAGGAGAAGAAGACCTTGGATTTGGCGATTCACAATATCACCCACGATATTCGGACACCCTTGACGATTGCCAGCGGCTTTACCCAAAATTTGTTAAAGGATGTTCCGGAGCAGCAGGAGAAGCTGATGAAAATTCAGAAGAACTTAACTACCGTTTCTCAGCGGGTGGAAGTTTTGTTGGAATATCAGGATTTGTTGGAGGCCAATGTGCAGCCGCAGTTCCAGCAGTTGGACTTGTCTCAGGTATTGAAAGAAAATCTGCTTCACTATTACAGCAACTTAACGGAGCAAAACTTTGCAGCTGAGGTGGATATTGAAGAAGGTGTGCTGATCGATAGTGATCCTGAGATATTGCAGCGAATCTTTCAAAATATCTTTAGCAACATCCTAAAGCACGGGGAAAAGCAGCTGTCGGTGAAGCTTTCCAGTGATGACAAGTGGGCTTACGTGCAGATTCAAAACCAGAGCCAGCAGGAAATCAAGAATCTGAACAAGCTGACCAGCCGGTTTTATTCAGAAAATATGTCCGAGACCGAGAAGTCTTCGGGTTTAGGTTTGTATATTACTAAAGAGCTGGTGGAGCTGACTCAAGGGTACTTAACAATGAAGTATCAGGAAAAGCAGTTTTGTTTGGAGATTGCTTGGCATTTAGTAAGAGGATAAAAAACGATCGACTCCGGTATGGAATCGATCGTTTTTTTAGATATCTCTTTTTCTAAAAGATGCTAGTGACACTGTAGAGCAAAGAATGATAACCACCAAACAAGTCACAGCTACTTTTAACCAATAATTGTCAGGGACATTGATCCAGGCTGCATCGATGTTTCCTTGGAAGCTCAGGTAACGGAATACCTCAACTTTACTGTAAATAGCACTCATAAGTGAGATGAAAATCGGCAGAAGGACTACTGTCAATACAGCTGAAATGTTTGAAAAGGTTAGGAACAAAACCAGTAAACCAAAGGCGAAAATACCTTGTACCGAGATAAATTGCATAATTAGTGCACGGAATAAATTCTCGAAATAGTCAGGACCAAATGTGCCTACACCGCTCTTAAGAGAAGCCGTAATGAAGAGCGTGCCGTAATAGAAGACAAACTGCATCAGGACCATAAATAAGAAGACCACATATTTAGAAAAGAAGAATTTGCCTCGGGATACGCCTGATGTAACTAGGTTCTTTAAGGTTTTGCGAGATAAGTCAAAGCCGATAGTCATGATAAAAATCGGCAAGCTGAAATAGATTAAGAAGCTGGCCATGGTGGACATCGCAACAACCGTGTTTGCCCCAGACCATTGTGCTTGGTTGGCTTGCTCCTGCAGACTGTGCAGGGTTTCGCTGAAACTGCCAACGGTTACCAACCCTTCAGTCAGTACGGATAAAACCACCACTGCTATTAAAATAATTTGTGTCACGTAAAAGCCCTTTGAATGAAATAAACGATAAAAGTCTGCCCGAATTGTATTAACCATGATGAATATCCTCCTCATTTCCACCGACTAATTCAGTGAAATAATCCTCTAAGTTTTGTTTTGCGTGATAAATGCCGTCGATGACAATGCGTTCTTCGACTAAGGCTTGAATGATATGATTCACTTGATTGGATTCGCCAAAAATATGCATGGTGTCGTTATCGACTACCTTCAATACATAATGCAGGCTATCCTGCAGCAGCTGACTGGCTTGCTGAATTTGTTTCGTTTGCAGGACAATGTACTCGTCATTGATCTGATCGAATTCTTCTTTAGAAATTTCCTTCACCAGCTGGCCGTCATTGATAATCCCAAAGCGGGTAGCGACATAATAAAGCTCAGTTAAAATATGGCTGGAAATGATAATCGTCATGCCTCGTTCTTCGTTCAAGCGTTTGACTAAGCGACGAAACTCTACAATCGCAATTGGATCAAGTCCGTTGATGGGCTCATCTAGGATTAAGAAATCGGGACGAGTCAGGATCGCAATGCCGATCCCCAGCTTTTGCTTCATTCCTAGTGAGAAGTTTTTGTATTTCTTTTTGCCGGTGTCTTTTAAATCCACCAACTCCAAGGTTTCTTCAACGACTTGTTTGGCATTCACGATACCTCGCAGCTTACAATAGTAGGTTAAGTTTTGCTTGGCCGTCAGCTGATCGTAGGCTGAAGGAGTCTCGATGACTGCGCCGGTGCGCTTCAAGCCGTTAGTCCATTCCTTGTCGGTAGAAGAACCGAACAAAGCGATGGTACCGTTAGACGGTGCGATTAAACGAGTGATAGATTTCAGCAGCGTGGTTTTCCCAGCGCCGTTTCGTCCGATCAGGCCGTAAATTTCCCCCTTGCGAATTTCTAATGAAACATTTTTTAAAGCAAATTGATGTTTGTATTTTTTGTTTAAGCGATTCACCGTTAAGATGGTTTCCATTATTTGCAGCTCCTTTAAGTTTGTGTTCGTCAGCCGGTTAATTTTTTTCGTTATGTTGTGCTGACTTACTATACTTAATACTTTACCCCTTCTTCTTCAGATAACTCTCAACCAATTCTAAAATGTTTCTAAAGTTCTTGAGGAAATGAAAAAAGACTAGAGCGGATTCTAGTCTTCAAGTGAGAGCTATTCAATTCTAAACTGTTTCTCTAACAAAACACGAAGCAACAAAGTGCAATCCAAGGCTTAACACTAACATGCCTGGCGCCCATGGTAAGATCATTGTCAGCATGGCTGGAATGACTAAACCGATGACAATGCAGCCGGTTGTGATGTTAATGATTGCGGAGGCAGCGACTTTGCCAAACCGGTTCAGCTTTGCATCGTTCCAGATCCAAGGATAAAGGACCGCAAAGACTGTTGCGATGACTGCGGAACTAGCGGCGGCGATGGCAACATGTGTGAAGCTAAGATTTTTTCCTTCTATTAAAACTAGAATACCCATCAACCAACCGCAACTTCCTAATACTGCTTTTGCGAATGCTGTTTGATATTTTTTCATGATTGATTCCTCCAAATTTGTTTTTGATTTTCTATAAGCTGACTATAGCATGGGAAAAACAGCAGGAATATCAAATTTGGATTTGTTGCAAGAAAAGGATGGTTTGTTGCAAAAGCAATAGGATTCTCTTTGTTTTTCGATACGCAAGGACAAGAGAATGTGATAAACTTTAGGTAGTTAACGGAGGTGAAAATAATGGCAAAAGGAATTACAGTCAAACCGATTATCATTCAATGGGCCATTCAAAATTCTGGCAAAAGTATGTCTCTGATCTCTCAAAAGTTTTCCAAAATTGATGAATGGGCATCTACAGAAAGCGAATTAAGTGTGAATGAGCTGAATAAGCTAAGCAAAGAACTGCGCGTCCCTTTTGGCTATTTTTTTCTTAAAAAACCTCCAGTTGAAGATATTGAACTATTGAAATACAGAACGATCGACAACGAAGAGCATGAGACTCCAAGCAGAGAATTGATCGATACGATTAAACATATGGAAGCTCGTCAAAGTTTTATGCGGGAAAACTTGGTGGAAGATGGCTTTTTGCCATTGAACTTCGTAGGAAGTGCTACGACCAACGAGGAAGCGGAAGAACTAGCAACTGCAATTTTGACAGAGCTTGGTTTAACCAGTGATTGGAATCAAAAAAATCCTGATACTTTTAACACACTGAGACAAGCGGCGAGTAATGCTGGAATTTTAGTCATGCAAAATGGTGTCGTTGGCAACAATAATTACCGCCCGTTAGATGTTGCTGAATTTAGGGCCTTTGTGTTGATTGACGAGTACGCACCATTGATTTTTCTAAATGCCAGAGATAGTGTGAAAGCCAAGATTTTTTCTTTATGTCATGAACTTGTTCATATCTGGCTAGGTGTGAATGAGCTATATAACGATCCTCAAGGGGAGAACCAAGTATTCCTAAATGAGCAGCTTGAAAAATTCTGTAATGAAACAGCGGCAGAGATGTTGTTGCCGGGAAATGTATTGCGTGAGATTTATGATGTAGAAATGAATGCCTATGAGAACATAAAATCCATTTCTAAAGGATTTAGTGTAAGTGATTTGGTCGCATGTATCCGACTGAGACAGCAAAAGCTAATCTCTAAGAAAATCTTTGATGAAGTTTATCCGACTTTACTGGAAGAAATGCGTAAAAACTTATCTGCTAAAGAGGAAATGGAAAAGAGCTCTGGTGGCAATTACTATTATACTCAAGGATCGAGACTGGATAAGAATTTTGTTCACTCGGTAAGCAGGAAAGCTAGAGAAGGAAAAATATTGTATACGGAGGCCTATGAACTTTTAGGTGCAAAAGGCAAGACATATGACAAATTGATAGAGTTTGTGGAGGGGAGATAATGAAGAAGTATCTGATTGACAGTAACAGTCTCATATCGCCTTATCGAACTTTTTATCAATTTGACATAGTTCCTTCTTTTTGGGAATGGTTCAAACAAACCTATGATCAATCCGTTTATTTGGTGGATCGAGTGAGGGACGAGTTGTGCCATGCGAAGGGAGACAATAAAGATGATTTGCAGATTTGGGTCGAAACATACTGCTTGGATAGAAGTAAAATAATTTTTCCTAACAGTGATAGCGCTGTTTTGACTGAATATGCTAACGTGCTTAATCATATAGAAACTTCTCCTTTTTATAAACAAAGAAGTTATGACGAATGGGCGGTCTTTGAAAAGGCAGACCCATGGCTGATTGCTATAGCGAAGGCTCACGATTATACAATCGTTACAATGGAAGAACGTAATTTGAACTTGAACCCTAAAAACCCAACTGGTAAAGAGCCAAGAATTCCAGATGTCTGTGCTGCTTTGGGTGTCAGATGTATTAATTTATACGACTTGATGCGGGAAGTTCAATGTGTAATTTAAAAAGGATGTAGCAGCCTACATCCTTTTTGTTATGCATTCAATTTCTAAACATCCGCAATCACAATCAGCAGCAAAAACTCATCATCGGATTGTTTGATCTTCATGGTGCCGTCGTAGTTATCGACGATCTCCCGGACATTGGCCAGGCCGAAGCCGTGGTTCTTTTTATCGGGTTTGCTGGTTAGGATTTTCCCGGCTTTAGTTACCAGCTGTTCCTCAGTCGAATTGACAATTTCGTAGCTGAAGTAGCCTTTGTAGTAGCGGGCCTTCACCGACAGCTTTCGCCGATCCACCTCAGGGATTTTCGCAGCGGCTTCGATGGCATTATCTAATGTATTGGCAAAAATCGTACATAAACTGACGTCATCGATGCCTACCCAGTCGCTGAGATCGATGTTGAAGAAGCAGTCAATTTCATTTTGCTGCGCCAGCTGATACTTGGAATTCAGCACATTATTTACCAGCGAGTTCTTACTGAAGGCGCGGGTTTGACTGGCATAAACCTTGGAAAGGCCAGTAAAATAATCCTTGGCTTCTGCTACTTGATCGCCTTCCAGGTAGCTTCCCACCACACTTAAATGATTGTTTAGATCATGCTTCAGCTTGCGGACTTCCTGCTGATTTTTTTCCAATTCTTGATAGTAATCTTCCTGCAGCTTGTAATTTTTATTTTCCAAATCTTTTTTGATCGCCTCAGATAAGTAACCAGTCAAATACTGGATGCCGATACTGGTTAAGGCAATGGCCAACATCGCTGGAAAGATCACCCAAGCGCCATCACTGGGTGCGAAAATGACAACGAAAACAATGCCCACCAAAGGGCCTAGTGAGACCAAATTGATCATGTTCCACATAGCAGGGTTCATAACCTTTTTGGCATTGGTAATCCTTTTTTGGTAGCGGCGATAAACCGTATACCACAAGGGAATGCGCAAAAAATTAAAGAACAGATGAAGAGCCGTGTCGATCGTGAGTGTCTGGCCTGTTTCCAAAAAAATACGCAAGCCCAGTTCTTCAAAGACAAAATTACTGGAAATAACCAAAGGTAATAAAAGAAAAACAGCTCCCAGCCTGCGCTGATAGGTTCCTTTGAAGCCCAGCAGCATAGTCAAGGTGAACAACAATAGGACACCCAGTACATTGAATGGATCTTGCGGGTAGATGACTGTAATCATAACGCCATAGGTCATGAAATAAACCAGCAGCTTAATTACCCGTTGTTCTTTTACGGGTGCAAAGCACAAGATCGTTTGGTAAAAATAGTACGCAGGGATAATGATTAATAGGTTGTTTAAGAGCTGCGCAATGATTTGTGGAAGACTCATAAAATTACTCCAATAACAGTTTGGCAAAGGCGACGTGCAAATCTTGCTTATTCCCGCGGCTCAAAGGCAGCGACTGTCCAGCGCATGACACGTACTCTGTGCCGGTTTCTTGAACAAAGTTGATGTTGACTAAATAACGATTATGAATGCGAACGAAGCAGTCAGGCATTTCCAGCTCAATCTCGTTGAGCTTGCCGTAAAAGGTTAAGACTTCCTCTTCCGTGCGAACGTGAATCTTGCGGCGCTCACTCCAAAAGTAGCAAATATTTTGTACCAGCAGGCGTTTTTGCCCGCCTTTATGCTTCACTAAAAAGGATTGCTCCGGTTCTTCTGACAGCTCAGCAATCGCTGCGTCCAGCACTTCCAGTATTTTTTGTTCCTTGTAAGGTTTTAAGATATAGTTCAAGGCTTTTACTTCATAGCCTTGGAAAACGTAGTCAGGATGGGAGGTTACGAAAATCAGCAAGGTCTCCGGAGCTTGTTTACGCAACAAACGAGCGGTATCCATGCCGTTTAGCTGCCCCATTTCGATATCGAGGAATAAAATATCGATACTGCCAGCAGATAGCTCAGCTAACAACGCTTCGCCGCAGTCAAATTCCTGCAGCTGATAGTCTCGCCCTTTTAGCTGCAGCGATCGTTCCACTACCTTCCGTAATTCTTTACGTAGACGCTGTTCATCGTCGCAAATAGCGATTCGAATCATGTTATCCCTCCTTGTATTTCCGACCAGCTATAAGCTGGAAAAAATTATGAAGCCTTTCTTATTATTCTATCATAAAACGCTAACAAAACTTTACAAAAATCGGGTCAAACTTTACATTTCCCGGTCTATTTTGAAGGCGGAAATTCTTTTATGATTAAGTAGAAGATAGGGATTTAAAAAATAAGGAGGAGTTAAGTATGTTACAAGTCAATCATTTATACAAAAGCTACCAAAGCGGGAATGTTACTTACAATGTGTTGAAGGATGTGTCGTTTTCCATTCGTAAGGGGGAATTCGTTGGGATCATGGGGTCATCAGGTAGCGGGAAAACTACCTTGTTAAACTGTATTTCCTGCTTTATTCCTTACGAAAAAGGCGAAATTTTGCTAAACGGCACGAAGATTGCGGCTTTAGACGAAGAACAAATGGCGGAAGTGCGTAATGAAAAACTAGGCTTTGTCTTCCAGGACTTTATGCTGCTGGACGGTTTGACGATTTTTGAGAATATCTGTCTGCCAAAGATCATCAAAAACGCTCCTTACAAGAAAATGGAAGCGCGCGCCAAGAAGCTGCTGACCATGTTCGGCATTCGCGAAGTGGGGAATAAGTATCCAGTAGAAATCTCTGGTGGTCAAAAGCAGCGGACTGCCGTAGCTCGTGCATTAATGAACAATCCGTTGTTGATTTTAGCTGATGAACCGACAGGGAATTTGGACAGTAAATCCGGGGCAGCAGTTATCGGTGCTTTTACCGAGGCGAAAGAGGAGCTGGGAGCAACCATCTGCATGGTTACCCACGATAGTTTCTCAGCCAGCTACTGTGATCGGGTAATCGTGATGAAGGACGGGCATATTTTCAAGGAAATGGTTCGTTCTAGTCGTCCAACTGCCTTTCACGATGAGCTGCTGCTGGTATTGAAAGAGCTGAATGGGGGCGCGGATCATGAGCATGGATAAGGTTTTTAACAAGCTGCGGCGTTACAACCGCGGCAATTACGTTCAGCTGGTTTTTTGTTTAGGCTTTGCGGTTCTTTTGATTACTTCCTATGCTGCGACGCTGTTTAGTCCCACCGTTCAAAATGTTTTGCCGCCGGGCGGGGATTCTCGCAAGCAGATTTATATGATTTTTGCGATTGCCTTAATCGGCTGTCTGATGTTTGCCATTTATGCCACTGGCTTGTTTTTCAAATATAAAAGTCGGGAGACCGGCGTTTTCTTGGCGCTTGGTGCGTCAAAAAGAGTATTGGCGAAAGCTTTTTATAAAGAGCTGGCTAAAATTTGGGCTGCCTGCAGTCTTTGCGGGATTATTTTTGGGAATATTATTTCGTTTATTGTTTGGCAATTGTTCCGTTTGTTAGTGATTAATACAGAGCAGATGGCTTATCAATTTGCCCTAACCGGTTCGTTGATTGGCCTGTTGTTTGCCTTAGTGCTGGGCCTTTGTATCTTGGTAATGGCGTATATCTTCATGAAGCGCAGCAATCTGATGGATATTTTAAATGATCAGCGGAAAAACGAGCCGATTCAAGAGGTGACGAAGTTTTACGGCTTAACTGGATTGGCTATGACAGTAGTTGGTATCCTGCTAGGGTATGTGGTTCCGTCGATTACAGCCAATAACTTCAACACGCAAATGCCTGCTATTTGGAGTGCTACGTACTTGATTTCAGTTGTTGGAATTTACCGTTTTGTGACTTATTTGATTTCTCATCATGAACGAGGCAGAAGACCACAAAAATACTACAAAAATATTATTCCCTTCAGCATGATGAAGTCGCAGGGGAAACAAACGGTACGCAATATGTGTGTCATGGCTTTATTGGTACTAGCAAGTCTCTTTGCATTATTTTATGTGCCGATGAATTCCACTATGTTTTGGGAGATTGATGACAGCCCGGTGGATTATTCTCTGCCTTACCCAGCTTCAATCGATCAAGTGAACCAAGAGGATATTCAGCGTTTAGCGGATAAGCATAAGGTGGAGGTAACTAATTACATCGAAGTGAACTTTCCTCAGCTGCTGGTCAGTGGGGTAGAACGTGACTGGACGGACGACGGTGAATTGGTGGAAGAGTATCACGAAAAATTTAAGTATGGTGAATTCATCAGTGCCACCGAGTATGAAAAAATTACGGGTGAACAGCTGACTGTGCCGCAAGGTGGTTATTACATGGTAGTCACTGGTCCGGAAGGTTTTTGGTTGAAGTTCGACGATATGGATCAAGTGACCAATCCAGTAACCAACGAAACCTTCAAGCTTAGTTTTACCGGCTCACAGATGAATAGACAAATGTATTCTGCTGGAGCACCCCGTTATGTTCTGAATGATGCTGATTTTGCTCAAGTGGCGACAGATTTGCCGATTGAACATCAAGTGAAGCAAGTAATGTTCAATGTAGCGGAATCCGATGCTGAACAGGCTTTTGCTCAAGACGTTTTCAGCGAATTTGTTGATCGTGCACCGGCAGAAATGGCTCGAGTGACTGGGTATGATGACTACCAAGCCGAACAAGCACAGCTTACCAATGAGTCTCACGATGGCGATATGCCGATTGAACTTGATACTGATAATCCTGACCTGATGAGTTATTGGAAATACTATCCAACTATCAAAACGATTATCAAGCAAAACTTCTTACGCGATCAGGCGGTATTCTTCCTGCTCTTTATCTACGTTGCGACGATTTGTCTGGCAGCTGTGGGGATTATTGCCTACACCCGCAGTATTACGATTGCCATCAATAACAAACAGCTCTTTGATGATCTAACCAAGCTGGGGGCCAATAACCAGTACATTCGCCGAACCATCAATTCTCAGTTGACGAAGATCTTCGTTTACCCAACTGTGATTGGGGCCGCAGCTATGATGCTGTTTAGCCTGCTGATATTCTGGGGCAATGACCGATCATTTGTCGCCTCAGAAAGGATCGCTTTTGGAATTGATGTCTTGATAACTGGTGTGGTGTGCATCTACATTTTCATTATCTATCGCTACTCGTATAAGCGAATGAGGAAGCTCCTGCAAGTATAAATAGAAAAAAATTAAGCTGGCCGCCATTGAGATATTCTTGTCTTAACGGCGGTCAGCTTGTATGATTGAAGCAAACGATTAGTAAAGGAGAAGCAATGTTTGTTTTCGAGATGCAATTAGCTAAGACAATGCCTAGAAATGGCTATCCTTATGAAGTGCTGGCAATTAAAGAAATTCTCAAACAGGATGGCAAACTGCCCTTTACCGCACCAGTGACCTTCTTATCTGGCGATAACGGCACTGGGAAATCGACTATTTTAGAAGCGATCGCGGTGGCTTACGGGATTAATCCAGAAGGCGGCAGTCAGAATTTTAACTTTTCTACCGTGGAGAGTCACTCGGAGCTGCATGAGCACGTGCGCTTAATTCGCAAAGGCGATATTCCGCGGACGAAGTTCTTTTTGCGTTCGGAAACCTATTATAATGTAGCTTCTGAGTTAGAGGAGTTGGGGCGTGATCCGCTGCAGGGTGGACTGGCTCATGCTTCTTATGGACATCAGCCGCTGCATACTCGTTCTCATGGAGAAGGGTTGCTGGCAATTATTGAGAACCGCTTCGGGGATCAAGGCTTTTATCTGTTGGACGAGCCGGAAGCGGGACTGGCTACTAGTCGGCAATTTGCTTTGCTGCAGGAGATGCACCGCTTGGTCAAGGGAGGCTCGCAGCTTATTATCGCTACTCATTCGCCAGTGATTATGTCTTATCCTGGTGCAGTGATCTATCAGTTCTCGCAAGTGGGGATTGAAGAGCTGCCGCTGGAGGAGACGATGGCGTATAAGGAGACCAAGCTGTTTTATGATGATTATAAAAGGATGCTGCATTATTTGTTGGAGGGGTAGGTTAGAGTAAAAAATGCACCTCCTTTGTCAGGAAGTGCATTTTGACTTATTCAGCAGTTTCAGTGGCGTTCTCTTTTACATAATGCTCATATAGCATTTCCAAGAACTGAATTTCAGTCACATTTTGATAAGGTAGTATATAAAAATCGGTAAACAGGAAGAAGCGTATCAAATTCCAGAAAAAGAATGAATAGCGCAGAATCAGAAACTCAATCTTATAGCCATCCATAATTTCTCGGCTTAAAGTGATTGCGTCTGAGGCGCTTAACTGTGGATTCTTTTCCAATAGAAAATTCGTCATTGCATAAGATGCACTCTTTATGATGCCCGGAATAATGAAGAGTAATGACCATAAGAATGTATAAATAGCAATCAATACATTGGCTTTCAAAATTCTGTTTTTCTGTGCTCTTACAAAGTATGAAAAAATCTTTAATCCATCAGCTCGTTGTCCTCTTAACGTATGAATGGCGCACCATTGTAAAACTGCACTGGATAGAGCAGCTATAAAAAAGATGGCTACAATAGCTAAAAGCATTACTAAAAACCATAAAAATTGTGAAAATCCTGTGTAGGGATTTGTGTAACCATACCCGTAGTCATAGGAAAAATAATTAAGGAAACCAAACAACCTGTAATAACTGTTAGTCAGGAAGCGCATGGAAGCTAATCGTAATAAAAAGCTAGCAATGGCGTTAGCTGCAATCAAGAGTACAATTGTTTTACACCATTCGCCGTATCTTCCAGATAATTTTTCCTGCGCACGTTTCTTTATTTCTGCACGAGTAATATTCATTCCTTCTGCTTTTTCAAGCTGTAACTCAAATTCATCATCTGTTTTCATTTGATTGATTTTGTTAGCTAAACGTTGATCAAGAGGTTCATCGCTCTTGGGTATTCCTTGCATTAAGTTATAGCCACATTTGGGACAAAACTTTGCATCAGCGTTTAACTCCGTACCACAATTTGGACAATATTTCATTTTTCTTCACCCTAACTAATTTATTTCTGCCTGTTAACTCCTTGAATGAATCACTAACCCTTTTTCCCAACCCTAACAATAACAGAAAAGATTGAAAAAATAAATGGGGGGATAGTTTGTATACAGAAAGTATTATTGATATAATTCCATTAGTCAATAAATTTTAAAAGGAAAACCAAATTGAGAAAAATAGACCGAAGAAAACAGCAGAAACAGAGACGACAATGGGTTTTGGTTGTAACCGCTATATTCATGCTTGTTTGTTTTGTTACCTTTTTTACACTAAAGATAGTGAAAGGCAGACAAGTAGAAGAAGCTGCTACAGTTCAATCCTCAACAAAGGAAACAGTAGAAAAGATTAGTCAAGCAAGTTCAGTAACTAGTGAATCATCTTCTGCTCAACAAGAGCCGGTCACTAGCACAGTAAGTACGGAATCATCTAGTACAGCAGAAGAACCCAAAGCAGTGATTTTGGATGATTCTGGTTTAATAGCTAATGCCAGCCAAGTCAGTTATGGAGTCTACTATTTTAGTGATGATACGTACATTTCTAATCAAAATTCGATCCCTACACCATCCGCAAGTGTTATAAAAGTTTTTATCATGTCCTATATATTCGAAACCAATATGGATATGCAAACTATTGTCAACGGTGAGCCTTTAAGCGAGCTTACACGACGCATGATTCAAAACAGTGACAACAGCGCTACAAATGCAATCATTGATCAAATTGGAATGGAGCAGTTAAACGCCTATTTCCAAACCTCTGGATATACGGATACACAATTGCAACGGAAAATGTTGGATGAACAAGCTGTGAGTATGGGGAAAGAAAATTATACATCTTTGAACGATACTATGGCTTTTTTAAAGAAAGTATATCAAAATAGAGGGGCCTATCCTTACTCGTCTATGCTTGAGTTAATGTTGGGACAACAGGTTAGAACTAAGATTCCGAGTAAACTACCTGGAGATGTGGTTGTAGCTAATAAAACGGGAGAACTTCCTTCAGTGGAGAATGATATAGGTTTAGTTATGTCTGAAGATGAACCCTTTGCAATAGTAGTTCTTTCGAATGGTGTAACCAATAGTGGAGGAATGCGGGATGCTATTGGGAATTTTACTTTAATTGCTTTGAGATAGAAATTATATGGGTATAAGAATGATCTAGTGAAAAGGGAGTGGTAAAAATGAAATATTGTCCAAACTGTGGAGCAGCCAATCAAAAAGATGCAGCATTTTGTGAGCAATGTGGACACAAATTAACTTCAGTTGCAGAAGAAAGTACTACAGTAGATAATGTCCAAAATGATGAGGCTGAGATGATCACACCTGTTCGGCGTACTACTAAAGCGAATCAAAGCAGTAAAGTACCATGGATTATTGGAATAGTTGTGCTTTTAGGTGTTGTTGTTGGCGGTGGAATCTTTTTTGCTTCTTATGGAAACAACAATCCAGAACCGGCAGCTTCACGGACCACATCAATTTCGAAAGAATCTTCTAGTGAGGAGTCAGAGGAGACATCTGATACAGTAGAAGATGAGCTTTCTAAATACGATGAGATTATTCGCGACGCTAAAGAAATGACTATCAATGGAGAATATCGAGAATCGTCTTTACTACTTGCTTCAATTCCTGTAAGTGATCTTTCCAAAGATGAGTTCCGAGTCATTCGCGATGCTGTTCAAGACTTAACCCAAGAAAATAATAATGGCATTCAGGATGAGAAGAAAAAGGAAATGAGCGATCAAGCGGCTAATAACAATTCGCAAACTGTTTCTAATGGAGGGTTTGCTGGTGATCTTGCTAAGTGGGCGAACACCTACACTTTCTATTATTCACAAAGTGGACAAAAACAAAGTTCATTAACGATTGCTGCCAATGGTGGAGTTACTCAGAATAATTATAATGGAACACAGTATTTCGGAAAAGCAACGATTGCAGGTGCAAGTGGCAGTATACTAAGCTATGAAACGAACGCCTTGTATCCTAGTACGATGCCGAACACCAAATCCATTCGACCAGATGTACAAATCAATGTTCAATGGGATGGTGGCGGAACCCAAACGTTCTATGGATACCTTTCATATTCCTCACGCTTAGCTTTAACTGACGGAGTAGTAAAAGGTGCCGGTGTGAATGAGGTCTGGATTTCTTATTAATTAATGAATATTTTTGGCAAGTCTTCATAATAGGGGACTTGTCTTTTTTGTATACCCTCGAACTGGATATCGGTTGACACCTGCTCAAAAGGGTCGTATAATTCAGATTATACCAAATTGTGAAAATATTCACTAATGCATTTTGAAGACTTTGCTTAACAAGTGATTGCTCACTTTTTAAAAATATGGCGAAACTAGGAGTTGGTAGGTATGGAGAAACTGGTGCTGGCAACAGAAGACATTTTTTTGGACGCGACGGACGCGAAGCGATGTATGGATGCGGAATGCCTGAAATTAGTGGAATATTTGCGGCGGAGACAGTTTGAAACAGGCTTGGTTTTAGTGGATGAAGGTTCAACTCCTGATGAAACTGTTCAGGAAAACTTGAGTTTCTACCTACCAGCTGAAGAAGTTTTTAGCCAAAAAGCCTTTGACTACAAGACGAAATACTTTATCGACAATTCAATCGAACGATTGGAAAAGGCGGCTAGTAAAGGCTTCACACCGGTTCTGATTGCTGAGGGTGGGACCTTAGAGGATAGTGAATTCGACTGTGCTGCGTACAGCACGATCTCAGATTTTCATCTGTCATTGATTCAAGCATCCTTTGAACAGCATTCTGTCAACTAACTAAATAATGGAATTCCAGCTGGATGTAGGCAAATTGCTGCTTACATCCAGCTTTTTTGTTGTGTCGAGATTTTAGGAATGGGCATATTTTTTTACAAGATCTTTTTTTAGATGGTACTTTAGAAAGAGAAGAAGAAAGCGGTTAAAAAAAGAGCAGGAGTGATGACAATGAAAAGAATACTGATTCTTAGTGCCATGGCAGCCCTCTTTTTAGCAGGCTGCACGCAAAATGATTCGGACCCAAACACAGCAATTTCTACACAGGAGACTGCGAGTTCCAGCAGTGCCCCGACTACAAATACGGACACAGAGGTAATCGCAGATAACTTGGATGTCCCATGGTCAATTGAAAAGCAGGGCGAGACCTTTTATCTGACTGAACGAGGCGGAAATGTCATCAAGATCGAAGACGGTGAAACCCAGCAGCAGCCGGTTGCCTTTGAAGAGACGTTGTCTTCGGCTTCGGAAGCGGGATTTTTAGGCTTTGTGCTTCGTCCGGATTTTGCCACTTCCAATGTAGCTTATGGGTATTACACTTACGAAGGTGCGGATGGTCGGATGAATCGGATTGTTCAATTGCAGTTAGACGGAAATCAATGGCGGGAAACGGAAGTGTTGCTGGATGAGATCCCTAGCGGCAACAATCATCATGGCGGACGAATGAAAATCGGGCCAGATGACAAGCTGTACGTGACCACAGGTGATGCTTCTGAGCCGGACAATGCTCAGGACATGGGTTCTTTGGCTGGGAAAATTTTACGTTTGAATTTGGATGGCTCGATTCCTGGAGACAATCCGTTTACCGATTCCTACATTTATACTTACGGTCATCGCAATTCCCAAGGGTTGACTTGGTCGACGGATGATACGATGTATGCCAGTGAGCATGGCGCCAGTGCCGATGACGAGATCAATGTGATCGAAGCTGGGAAAAACTACGGCTGGCCGGTGATTGAAGGCAATGAAACGCAAGATGGGATGGAAGCGCCGTTGTTTAGCTCCGGCAACCAGACCTGGGCACCATCGGGAATGGGCTATCATGATCAGAAATTGTATGTTGCGGCTTTACGAGGTGAGGCGGTACTGGAGTTTGATTTGGAGAATAATCAGACAAGCGAGCTGATCAGTGATTTTGGCAGAATTCGCGATGTGTATATTGATGGGGATGATCTTTATTTCATCACCAATAATCGCGACGGCCGCGGCAGTCCTTCAGATAATGACGATCAGCTAGTGAAGGTAAGTTTGCAAGAATAATTTATAGTTGAATAAGCACAGGTGGATTTTGGCTGCTGAAGTCTGCCTGGTTTTTGTCAGTAAATACTTGTTGACTTAACGTTCAGGTTAACTGATATAGTACTAAATAAGCAGGAAAAGAGGAATGGAAATGGATAAAATGAAGAAACTACCAGAGAAATTGGTCTCAATTGGCCAAACAAATGAACTGGCTGCTAAATTTTTTGAAGGCAACAGTTATTTGTCGGATGTTGTCAATGATCCTAGAGTGGATGTTGGGATTGCCAATGTGATTCAAGAGCCGGCAAGCCGTACCAACTGGCATGTACATAAAAATGGCTATCAAATTCTGCTTGTTACAAAAGGCTGCGGCCTGTATCAAGAAGAAGGCCACGAAATTCGTGTACTCAGTCCAGGCGATGTGGTGATCACTCATCCGGATATTAAGCATTGGCATGGTGCCGCGGAGAATGAATGGTTCGAACATTTAGCGATCACTAAAGGCAATGTCCAGTGGTTGGAGGCCGTATCCAGTGAAGCATTTGAAGCTATATAGGTATAAAAAGGTGCAAGAAATCAAGCTAAGGTTTCTTGTGCTTTTTTTCGGATAAAGGCTGTCATATCAATAACTCAACGCTGCGTTGAGTGGGGAAATCCCCACTCAACAAATTAGTTAGCTGGAAAAGCTATCTCTGTTTTTATGGTATAGGTTATACTTAAAGAGAGGAGGGATAGCTTATGATTAAGATCGGTTCACAGCTTAAATATTTCCGTGAGAAGCACAAATTCACCCAGAAACAACTAGCTAATATTTTGCATGTTACCCCTCAAACTATTTCGAAATGGGAGTTAGATAAAAGCTATCCTGCTGTTGATCAGTTAGTCGAATTAAGTCGACTGTACGAAATCAGCGTAGACAAATTGATCGGACGAGGAAAACCCAGCTTCCTGGATTACCTAGCCAATTCACAAAATTTGCGAAATTATTATGGGATTCCTAAGGTGAAGGAGGAGAAAAATGATGGTTGATAAATTAAACAAAGCGATTCTAATACTTTATAATGTTTGCGGAATCACGCTGGTGGTTCTTGCGGCCGCCGGAATGGCCCCGCCGGTTGGTTGGCTTCCTCGGTCGATGATCATCATCGGAAGCATTCCCTTTGTTATGCTTATCCTCGCCCACCTGTCTCTTTATATAATGAAGAAAAAAAAAAAACAGCAAAATAGCGGCCTTCGATCATGTGTATCTTGCATGATCGAATTTTTTTGTCATAAAAATTGTTAGTTATTTACTTCTGATAAAGAGGGCACACGAGACACATTTTTTTCAGATAACTTTCAGCATTAAAATGCAATCGTTTTTATTCTTAATAAAATTAATATAAGACAAGAAATATGATAAAATAGAATGGAAGCTTACAAAATTATGGTTAGAGTATTTACTGAAGATTAGTATAGTAATGAAACATCTGAGATCGTCAGTTACATATTTCTTTGAGTAGTTGTGAAGAGTTAAATATAGATGGTTAACTCTGTAACTTGTGTTTTTTATAAGACTAGAAAGGGGTGTCTATGATGATAGATTTTCTAAAAGAGCATCGGTATAAAATAGCTGTGATAGTCAGTCTGTCTATTGTGGCCTTTTCTTACTTAATCGTTTTAACATATTCAAAATTCCATGCGACAACCGAAGTGGACGATTCTGCCCGAGTGGCTTTTTTTCTTGGGGATCGTTTTAAAACGACGGATATTAGTCCTGATGATATTGCACCTGGTGAGTCAAAAAAAATATCTATTGATGTATCGAATAGCGAGGGGACGAAAACAATCGAAACTTCGATGCGCTATATTATTGAGGTGGAGGATTTTGGGTCGTTGCCGTTGGAGTATGAGTTGAAAAAAGGAACCACTTTAGTTGAATTTGGGAACAAGCGTGCAGAAGGAACTATGTCCGTAGGATCAGATCAAACTGACAGCTACACGTTAACAATAAAATGGCCAAAAGAAGATAATGACATAGGATATGCAAATGAAGTGAAGGCTATTCGTTTAAAACTCCAAGCAGAGCAAATAGATTAGGTGGGGCTGATGAGAAAAATTGATTTAACTAAATATAAAACAGCTTATCTCATCACAGGACTATTCTGTATTGTGGGGATATTCTTCTTTGGGATGTATAACTGGGGAAAGTATCTGTCTAGGCAGACGGATGACCAGCCTGTAAAGGCAGTCGAAATGTTTTTTACTAGTGATTTGCTGAAGGAGCTTGGTGATTCAACTGGGGAGTATGACTATATTATTTCTGAATGGGATGACGAAGATTCCATCAAGATCCAGCTGCGTAATTACCCGGATAGTCAACGGTTTACGAATCGGGAAATTGTTTATACGGTGGAAACAGATTATTCGGAAGCAACGTTTAGCAGTCAAGGAGTTGGTATTACCTCGACTAGTGGTAAGACAGAGGAACTTACTTTGCCAAAATCAACTAGTGCAAGTGAACAGAGTAGTGAGACTATTGATATCAGTTTACCTAACCTTTTCGATGGTGGTGAAACCAGTAAGATAGTTACAGTCACAGCCACAACATCGTCTCCATATATTCAAACAATTACAGCTAAGTTTCTGATTGAAAAAGCAGCGACCGGGTTTAACGTAAACGTTGTGGATGCGCTAGATAGTCCGTTTGCTACGGTGACCATCACAACAGAAAAAGATCGTGACTTTAAACTAGCTTGGAAAGAAGCTCTAGTTGTGCCTGATCAGACGAATCCAGTTTTTTATGGTAAAAGCATTACTGCTTCTTCGGCTCCATACAATAGAGAAATCTCGTTGGGAACCGTTAAAGATACTGGAGCGATTACCTTTTATATGTTGAAGTACGATGAAGGCGAAGTTTACGACAATACTAACTATACGAATGCATTTGAAGTTATTGAAGTCCCAGGAGGTGGCTAATTTGAGAAAATTAAAAAAACTTGGACTAATTTTTTTGGCGACTCTTTTGGTCATCTTACCAGTTGTCAGTGGTCTAACGATGCTGGCGGAGCCGATGTTAGCAGCAGAAACTGAGACGGTGGATTCTTCGGAGAGTTTGGGGAACAAAACGGTTCTGCCTACTGAGCAAATACAAACCACGGAGGAATCGACCGTTTCCAGTGCTGACTTGGAGCAATCAACCAACACTTCAGAACAACCGATAATAGAAGAAGGCACTGATCAGAGTGATGTAGAAGAGGAACCAATTGTTGACGAGTCAACTTTTGAGGAGCAACTTGGAACTGATTCTCAGTCTTTAACAGATGCTGATGTTGATAACGAAAATAATAAACAGGGGGAACCTGACTCTTTGAGGGACACCAATAATGCTTTCCGTTCTTATATTGAAAGTGAAAGCAATGGTGCTCAAAATGTATTTCTTAGGAATGAAGTGTCTTCAGACAAGGTCGAAGTCAATTGGAAAATTTTGAAAAATGATGGCTATGAATTGGACATTCAATTGAATAACTATTTGCCAGAAGCTACGGTTAATTCTCGGCAAATTGAAGTATTTATTCCTAGAGGTGTTCTAGTAAAAAGAGCCCATTTAGAAAACATAGTATCAGGAAATAGCAATATAAGAAGTGTTGAGGTTAGGGACATGGATTCGACGGTTACTGACCAAGTAAACTTGAATTTTATACGAAGCGCTTTTTTTAATCCGACATCTGGGACTAACACATATTCAAAAGATTATGTAACAGGAGGCACTGTTATTTTTAATGTGTCATCTTCGGCAAGTACTTTAGAATTCAAAATCAATTTGTTGCCTAACTTTGAGGAGGGTACGAATAATAACCGTAACTTTTGGACGGGTGTAACTGATGGTAGCTTAACTCGGGGTCAGCCGTTGACGGCTAAATTAATTGAGAATGCTACAACAGTTGAAACCTTAATAATGGACGATTTCAAAATTCCTAGTACAACTTCTTTGTCGGTAGTCACTCGGGGGCCGTCAACCGGGACCACTACTCCCGGTCCACAAACTTTAGATGAAGATTTACAACTCATTATGCAACCACGTCTAAGAAACGATTCTGAGAATTCTAGTAGTAACGCATACTATATGAGCAATGTAACTTTTCAAGCTTATCTACCGTACATGCCTTTAGACAATGGACAATACTTATCTGCAACGCTGTTGACAGATAAGATGGATGCTTGGGTTAATGGAACTGCAGCGAGTAACAACGGAAATCCATTAATCCAATATTCAACAGAGCTTCAGACTGACGGCAGGGTCATTATTACCTATTCTTTTGTTGATATATCAAAAGAATACTTATTATATATACACGATCTACAGTTATACTATCGACTACCTAGCCAGCCGAATGCAGAAGGCAACTTTTTTTCGTTAGGAAAGGACTTGTACTACACTCAAAATAATCTAGGGTGGAAATTTCATAACTATAAATATAGCGAATCTGAAAATTATGAAATGGTAGAAACTAAGAATGTTCCTTTAACAGATCCACCGTCCAATCAAAAACCTCTAGAAATCACTTCGGGTGAAGCATTTTCTTTTGCATTTCTTAAGAGAGGAAATTATGAAGCAATTTCTGTTGAGGGGACACCTGCAACTACTCTGTTAGGGTATGCTCAAATTACCAATAAATCTAGCGCTAGTGGGGCAGTTCGAGCTTCTTACCAGTTTGACACAGAGAACAAATGGAATTACGGGGTAACTACTGTTCAATTCTGGACAGTTGATTCAAACTACGGAGGAAGTTTAGCGGCTTCACGTAACTATGAGTATAATTTTGACTTCACATTGCAGAAAAGAGATCCACAAGGGACCGGTGATACCCTTCATGGGACATATAAACTGATACCTAGCCAGCAATATCAGGGGGTTACGATTAGTCACGATTATGGAACTGATTCGCCACTTTTAGGTTATCGAAATGAACGGTATTACTACTATGTGAATCGTGAGATGCTTGCGAATGGAACATTCACTGGAGGGTTACCTGAAGGTTTCAATTATAAGGATTACTATATAAAAGAACTAGCATATAATTTCGAAATTTCGTCTAAAGAAGGAGACGATTATATAAGTGGTGATGGCGGTCGTATGAAAGAATCAGGCGGCCAATTTTATGGATATACATTTGGTGGTACCAATAGCAAAGGGAAAGTGAAATATGAACTGTCTTCGGCTGGAAGTACTCCTGGAGTTACTCTAAGTGGCGAGAATACGACTACTATAATTAATAAATCAAAAAGTGATCAAGATGTGGGCTTGTTCTTAAGTAATACAACACAGAAAAGAATGAGAGTCTTGGACGAGAATAATGTACCATTAACTCAATCTACTCAAAGAGTGGATGTCGGAAAAAAAGTCACAGTTACTGCCAGTGCAGTGGCGAGTTTTTATCCATACGGTGCGACAAATTACGCTCCAAATCCCGTCTTCCTAATACGAACACCCGTTGATTTGGATTTAGATGTATCTTCTATTCATATGGCACAAGATGGGACGTCATTAACGGTTGTCACTGATGAACCAGTTGAATTACCCGATGGTAGCAAATTGTATTACGCTAAGCCCACAGATAGCGATGGGTTGGGTTATTACAACGAAGACCGCGAAATGGTCGGCCGTACAATTGATATCAGCTATCAAATGACTGTTAATATTCGAGCAAGGACTGAACCTATCAGATACAACGAGTTGTTATTTATCACTGATCAAAAGTATGCAGCTTTTCCATCAGGTAGTTATGCTGGTTATGCGGTAAACGATATTTGGGGGATAGCCTCGACTTTAGGTACTGAGAAAGCAGGGTTCTACTTCATAGGTGGCATAGCCAAGTTAGCTACAACAAATTCCGGATATATGTTTAACACTAATCCACCAAAATTAGATTTTGGACTTGAGTCAGAAGAATCTGGATTATCTCCCAATGTACGGGAAGAATTAAATCTAAAATACGATGGTGTTCTGGACAAAGAAGCAGTAGAATTTGAATCAACATTTACCTATGAAAATACTAAACAACCTGGACAAATAGATAGCGACGGGAAACTCATTTTTTATCTCCCTATTGCTAAAGAAGGGTTAAAACCAGAATGGGCGCTGGACCAGGAAACACCAGAATTTTCATTATCTTTGACAAAAGAACTAGACTTAGACCCTGAATGGGGGACTTATGAAGTAGGTTATTCAACTGATAGAGACAAAAGGTTCGATAATCGATTAGCTAACTTTGTTGGAAGCGGAAATTATGCTAATTACATGCCTTATGAGCAGATTGTGGATACAAATAGTCTAGATAATGTAACGATGATCAAAATCGTTGCGAAGCCCAAAGAAGGTATAATCATTCCGTATGGTGAAAAAGTGACTGCTACTATGTCCTTAAAGTATAGTTCATCTAATGCTAATGATTTTTATAATCGTACGGGAGAGAAAACCTATTGGACGCCTTTCGTTTTGCAAGTTTACACAATGAATGGAACTAAAAATGAATTTGAGAATAACGCTCCGCAGCAGACCGTGCGCATCCGCTATCGTCCTGAGTTTGATCCCATCCCTATCTGGGCATATAATGAGACGGATTATCCAACAGGTGAAGCTGATGGTATGAATAAAGAAGCAACTGTTTCTCTACCAAGCTTTATAAATAAGTTTAACTTGCAAATTAAATCAGTGGAACCAGTTGGCGTTGACTTGGTAACTTCTGATACTATAGGAACCAATCTGGATAGACCAGTAGAATATGGAAATAGAACATTCGGATTTTTGCATGGATTAAATGAGAATGCTCAAGTCCAACTGTCTTCATCACCTATTTTAGAGTTGGGTGGAACTCTGGTGAAAGAGCAGAATCAACTTTCGTATCAAATATTCAACACTAATAATATCAACAAAACAGCAAGTACAAAACAGGTAAAAATTGTGTATGTTTCTAAGGGCAGTGATGATATTGGATTTGAAGTTATTTTGGAAATTAAGCGACGAGCATCTAGTATTAAAGCAGAAACAGCTTTGATGGCTGGAAAATCTTATTTGAGTTTTACTGAGGATGGAAATAATGATACAACTTTAGAGGATGGGGCATTTACCCTGCAAACAAATCTTGAAGACAATCTATTGCTGACTAATTGGCCTGAAGATGACTCTAAAAAAGAAGAAGTTTACTTGGAGTTTAATTCCACTTCTGGAACAACTCCGCAAAACGGTCTACCCTTAGGGGATACGATTTTAATGAAAGTTCAGCCTGCTAACGATATTAAAGAGCCTGAGTATTATTACTATAGAAAAGAATCTCAAGTCGGTTCTGATCCAGAGACGAAAATTGAATTAGTTGATTTCAAAAAAATGGGTGATAGCGGCGAATCATCATTGTCTTGGGAAGACCTTACTAGACATATTACGAACAAAGCTTCTTACTTGTTCATTTTTGACTTTGCGAATGAAGAAGCTCAAACAACAACTACTGATACCATCAGTTTGAAATTTGGTTTTTTCGAAGAATACGATGCTGCCCCACAATCATTTGTGATTGAAACAAAACGCGTGATTACGAATGATTTAGAAAATTTGAATACTGTGCCTTATGAGATGCATGATCCAATTGAACTAAATGGAAAGTTCGGTCTAACCGATGTCGGGACAGCTGTAGATAGCTACAACATAGAAAAATATCTGGCATTAAACCTTAAATTATTTAAAGCTGGTGAAGGAGAAATTTCTTGGCCACAGGGTGTATTAATTCAGGATATAATCAATTCGAATACGATAATCAAACCAAAACTTGTGGATGGTGATTTGCAGTTTGTTTATCCATCTAGTGAAATTACGAATGTTCTAAGAGAACTAGAGTATAAACTGAAGATATTCACGGATACGCAACCATTTAAACCCGGAAACTACACAATAAAGGTCAATGCATTGAAGGATTACTCTGATACGCATCCGTTAGGTGGACAAACAATTGGAGAAGCAGATATAAGTTTTACAGTTAGAGAGCCGACTTCTAGAGGCCTGCGAGTTCAATCAGCAGCAACGGATCGGTTGGTGTACAATAAAACTAGTAGCCAAGAAGCAACTATCGATTTGAAAGTAGAGGGCATTGGACAAGTTATTCCTGTGCTAGAGAAAAAGGTTCTAAATAATTACGTGGAAGTCACCTGGTCGGATATTATAGAAACACCGCAGCCAGATAGTGATAATCCAGTTAGTACTAACCCATTTGTCATCAAGTTCAAAGAGCTGGATCCAACCATGCTCCAAACTCAAAACGGCGAATACCGAATCGTCTTCAAAGCTTACGAAAATGCTGATGACACAGAACCTCTCTACGAAGTACCTTGGACGTTCCTCATCTGGGACCCGCCAAGCTAACAGGAATTCAAGTAAGAACGAAGCACTTTGCATTTTCACAAATGCGAACATGCTTCGTTCTTTTTTGTCGTCAAAGTTCAGAAATCGTTAAGTTGTGCTGAATAAATAGAAAAATTGGCGGGAATGGGTATAATAGGTGGGGATTTACTGCCGGTTGGCGGAGAGGATTTTTTAGATGAAGCTTTTATTGTGTGAAGATGAAGATAAAATGCGGGAATTGCTGAAGCGATTTTTGGAGAATGAAGGCTATAGTGTGGTTGAGGCCAGTGATGGGGAAGAGGCGCTGGAGAAGTTTTATGAAGAGAAGCTTGATTTGGCGATTTTGGATTGGATGATGCCGAAGATGAATGGGCTGGAAGTGGCTCAGGCGATGAAGCGGGAGCGGAACATCAAAATCTTGATGCTGACGGCGAAAAATATGCCGGAGGATGAAGTGGAGGCGTTAGTGGCTGGGGTGGATGATTATTTGGCGAAGCCGTTTCATGCGCAGGTATTGCTGGTGCGGGTTGCGAAATTGCTGGGTGTGATTAAGCAGGATATCAAGCAGCCGTTGGTTTTTGTACCCAATGAAAAGCGGGTGCTGCTGCATGACCAAGAGCTGGAATTGACCAAAAGAGAATACGATATGTTGTACTATCTTTACCAAAATCAGGGACAGGCGTTGACGCGGGAACAGATTTTGTTGTCGGTGTGGGGATTGGATCACGAAAATGATGAAAGGACCGTGGATAGTTTTATCCGCATGTTGCGGGATAAGCTGGGAAAAGAGTTTATCCAGACGGTTTACGGCACGGGGTATCGTTTTGAACTACCAAAGAAATAGCTTAACTCGCAGCTTTATTCAGCGGGTGGGGATTATTTTTATCGTGATCGTAGTGTTCTTTGCGCTTTTTTATCGCTGGGGCTTTCCGACTTATTATTATTGGAAAATGGAGCAGCCGGTGAAGGAGGCGCAGCAGCTGATTCAAAATGGCAAGGAGGATCAGCTGTCTGAGGATATCGTGGTGGTGTCGTGGGATCGTGACGGCTTTAATTCGGAGGATGAATTGAACGCAGATTTGACCTTTCAACTGGGCCAGGCGGGCGTTTCGTTGAATCGTTTTTGGGTGGATGCGACGACGATTGATGCGGCGGAGTCGGGTCGATCGGTGCAGCGGTTGTACAATCAATCGAGGCAACGGAATGATTTTTATGCGATTTTCTTTATAGAAGATCAGAATCTTTATTTGATCGGGACGAGTATTCCGGACTTTCAGGCGGCGATTCGCACCTTGATGCCAATTCTGATTGCGACGACAATTTTGTTTTTGGTGTTGCTGTTTGGCTTGATTGTTCTGCTGGTGCGCAACCAGATTATTAAACCGATCGGGCGCTTGGAGCAGGCGACGCGGAATATTTCTAATCTGAATTTTGCTGGTTCGGACATTCAAGAGGAAAATGAGCTGGGCAGCTTGAGTCAGTCGATTAACCAGATGAAGCGTTCGCTGCAGCAGCATGAAATGGAGATGCTGGAGCGCAACGATCAGCTGAAGGCTTTTTCATCCAATTTGGCTCATGAGTTAAAGACACCGTTGTCGGTGATGCAGCTGTTGGTGGATGGTGAGCAGATGGGCTTGGAGAATCCGACCTTTTTGCAGGATGTTGATCAGCAGTTGGCGGACATGAACGAGCTGGTGGCTCACATTTTGGCTTATAGCCAGCAGATGAAAGAGGATGTTCAGCTGGAGTCGGTGGAGATTCAGGCGCTGGTGGAAAAGGAATTGAAACAGCAGCAGCTGATTGATCCGAAATTCCAGGTGACTCTTGCGATCGAGCCTTGTCAGTTGGAAACCAATCAGCAGTTGATGGGAATGATTTTGCTGAATCTTTTGACCAATGGGATGAAGTACAGCTTGGATAAGCAGATGACTGTGACCGGGAAAAGGTCGGGCAACTATTACCAGTTGACCTTCCAGAACAAGGCGACGGAAATGTCTTATCAGCAGTTTTCTCAATTAACCGAACCCTTTGTGGTGGGGGAAGCCTCCCGCAACAATCGGTTGTCGGGAACTGGCTTGGGACTTTCGATTGTGCAGCAATCCTTGAGAACATTAGGCGGCGAATTAATTCTTCGCCAGGAAAATGGATATTTTATTGCAGGTGTGACCTTGCCTGTTAAGCGGAAGACAGTCTCTTAATGGAGGCTGTTTTTTTTGCCAGTTCCACTTTTCGCAGAGTACATAGTGAGAAAAGTTTAACAAATGCCCAGCAAACGATGATTCGTGCTGTGTAGTGGAATGGTAAGCGTAAGACGATCGGACTAATTTTTCCCGATCTTGGAAAAATTAATCTCATAATGGGAGGTAGCTGTCACTCCTATTTTTCACGAACTTGGAAAAATCAATTCCTCGAAAGGAGATAGCTGCCAGTTATGCTTTTCGCAGTTTGTCAGAAGCGAAAGAATTTCTATAGTTTACCACCTAGGCACAGATTGCAAGGTTTAGCATAATGGTATGCGTACGAGAATGAACTTGATTTTTCACGAGCTTGGAAAAATCAATTCCTCAAAAGGAGTTAGCTACGTGGAAATGAGAATTTGCAACTTCTTTTGAATTTTGCACAAGTTTTGCATATTCCTTCTGTATTCTTCTCGTTGTAGGGTGCCAGTCCAACTTTTTGGCAGTTAGGCAAACATTAGAAATCTACCTAAAATTATTCTCTGTAAAAAAAGAGAAAAGTGTAATTGGATGGTATCCGTGGTGAGAATCGGATTAATTTTTCTGCAAGAAAAATTAATACCTTAAAGCGAACTAGGAGGAAATAGACATGAATAATAGAACCAAAAAGAAAGTCATCATCGGCGGTTTAACGGCTGCTTTGCTTTTATCAGGCGGTACGCTGGTTTCAATGGCGGCCCATCAAAAAAAGAGCGGGCAGGCAGACGCGACGCCGGTGGCGTTAAAATTTGACGAAAAAAAAGTTTTAAAAGAAGACGAAAAATACAGCATTAAGGATTTTGATTTTGACATCGATCCGGAGACCTTCCAAATTACTTTGCGTTCAAAGGATCACGCGTTTACCTTTGCCGGCAATGAGGGCGCAACGGTGGCGAACGTCAAAAAATCAAAGGACGCCATTTCCTGGGATTATCCGGATAAAGGGATTCAAGTGAAGGTAACGAAAAAAGACGATCACTTGGAAGTGGAAATGACGCCGCAATCAGATGAGGTGGAAGAAATCGATTTTCCGAAGATTCAAGGGGACACTTACTATTTGCCGATTGGGGAAGGGAAAAGTATTCCCGCCGATAATGCCAGCTGGCAAAGCTATTTCCAGGAAAATGATACGTTGGATTTAAACGAAAGTTTCTCTATGTCGTTTCTATCTGCGGTGCAGGACAATACTGCGGCAACTGTGGTAATGGAGGACAATTTTAACAAAGAATTGGCTGAAGATACGACCACACCGACGATTGATTTTCAGTTGAAGACTTCGCTGAATCGTTTCAACCGGAAAGACTCACAAAAGTACGATATTTACTTATCCGACAATGATCCAGTGGCGGTGGCGAAGCTGTATCAAAAGAACCGGATTGAGAACGATCAATTTACTTCATTGGCAGATAAAGCTAAAACCACACCGGAAGTGAGCAAGCTGATCGGTGCACCTCATATCTATTTCTGGCAAAGTCGGATTTTGACTGCCGATGAAGTGAAGTGGCAGAAGCTGCAAAAAGAGGACCATCAGAAATTGTATCAGCACGTTGGTGATTTGCTGGAGCAATATTCAGAGGATGGCCGGGATGAATTTGACAATGCGATTACGGCGTTGAACAACGGCGAGGCTTATAAATATGAGAAGAACACGATTTTAACTGGCTTGAACACCGTCTTGGCTTATCCGGATTTTTACAATGCGGAAGTCTTTCCGACATTGGATAAAAAGGATCAGGAATATTTGAAGAAGACGAAGGAAGATATGCCGACGGAAAAACGCTTTGCCATTAACAAGCAGCTGTTGAAGGTTGAATTGAAGGACAGCACCGTGGCGCTGGATCAGTGGGGGCAAAGCACCAGCTCCGATGTGATCAAGGACATGAAGGACAGTGGGATTAACAATTCCTGGATTGGTCTAGCTAACTGGAACGAAGGCTTAATCAATCCGCAATTTGTACAGACAGCCAAAAAAGACGGCTATTTAATTGGACCATACGATTCGTATCAATCGATTCACGAAACTCCTTCGATTGACTGGAATACCGCTGGCTTTAAGAACAATACCAATGTTTACAACAATAAAACCATCATGAAGCCTTCTGGCGAATATGTTTCTGGTTTCTTAGGCAAGGGACGCAAGGTGAACCAAACCTTGATTGGTGATGAATGGCAATACCGCTTGAAGCAGACGACTTCCAAGGAAGTTCCCTTTAACACTTGGTTCTTGGATACTGATGCAGCCGGGGAAATTTACAATGACTTTAATCCGGAGCATCCAACTTCGATGGATGAGGATGTTCAAGCCCGCTTGAAACGGGCAGATGGTTTGGCGAAAAAAGGGCTAGTGATCGGAACCGAAACCGGAAATGATTACTTCAATCAGGGCATGGTCTTCGCTCATGGCTTGGAAACGCCGGTGATTGCCTGGAGTGATCCTGACATGCGGGAAAACAAAGAAAGTCCTTATTATGTAGGTGGCTATGCGGCTTTAGGCGACGGGATTCCTGAGCGTTACTCGAAGCAGGTTCCGGTTAAGGATGAGTACAAAGCAACTACGATCGATCCGGTTTACAGCCTGCCGTTGTACAAATTGGTCTATAACGAATCCGTAATTACCACCCACCACTGGGAATGGGACAGCTACAAAATCCAAGACGAAGTACAAAATCGCCGCTTGAAGGAATATTTGTACAATGTACCGCCATTGGTGCACTTGGATGCGGCGACTTGGAACGAGCGTAAACAGGACCTCATTACCAACAGCAAAAACTGGGAAGCTTTCCAAACTAGTGCAATTAATCAAGAAATGACGGACTTCAATTATTTAACTGAGGACAAATTGGTACAGGAAACTAACTACGGCAAGGACTTGTCGGTCATCGCCAATTTCTCTGATCAAGCTCAAACCGTAAATGGAGAGACATTGCAGCCACATACGGCGTTAATTACCAATCACGGCAAGCAAACGGTGATTGAAAATCAATAAACCAAAGAAAGCAGGGAAGACATGCTGAAAAAAATTTTATTAGGAATTGTACTGATCCTGCTGTTTGTGCCGGTTTATGCCTTTAAGATTGAGCCGAATTTGGCGATTGTGCATCGCCTTCATTTAGGGGATCAGTCGAAGCCGGAGGAATTAAAGGTGGTTCAGCTTTCCGATATTCAAGTGTCGGAGAGCTACGCCACCAATCGCTTGGACAAGGTAATTAAAAAGGTGAACAAGGAAAATCCTGACATCATCGTTTTTACCGGTGATTTGTTCGATAATTACGCCCAATACAATCACGAACAGGAAATTATCGCTAAGCTGAGTGAAATGAAGGCTACCATCGGCAAGTATGCAGTGTGGGGCAATCATGATTACGGCGGCGGAGCTGCGCGAGTGTACGAACAGGTGATGAACGCGGCGAACTTTGAAGTGTTGAAAAACGCCGGGGAAACCATTTCGCTGGCGGATGGCAAGCAGGTCTTTATCGGTGGATTGGATGATTCCTTGTTAGGTAATCCTTCGATTGACGAGGCGCTGGCTTATCGCCAAGGCTACGATTATTCGATTATGCTGACTCATGAGCCAGATGTGGCGGATGGCTTTATCGGCACCAATACCCAGCTAATTTTAGCCGGCCACAGTCATGGCGGACAGGTGCGCCTACCTTTCGTTGAAGTCAAAAATGTCCTGGCAGAAAAGTATGTGCGGGGTCTGTATGAATTAAGCGATCATACCCAGCTGTACGTTAACACCGGACTGGGGACTACTAAGATCCATGCCCGCATGGGTGTACCACCGGAAATTTCGGTGTTTCAATTACATTTTTAAATCAGAAATCACTGACTCGCAGGTTGAGTCAGTGATTTTTTTCACTAAATAAATCAACTGGTATTAGATTTGTCACGAAAACAAGCCAACTGGTATTAGATTTTGGGTTGGATTGGTATTTAAATAAAGCGATTTCATCGCGAATCAAAAAGTTTCGAAATTATTATATAAAAAAATTGGAACTGATATAGCGCGGTTTGAAGGCTGTTTTGCTGTTTGCTTATTCTCGCTTCCTTGACAGGCCTGAAAAAACCACCCTATACTTGTCTTGTGGTTATAACCAGTTATGAAGGTAGGGATTTAGATGGAACATTCGTTTAAAAACAAAGCTTTGTATCATCAATTAGTGGATGTGCTGCAGGAGCGGATCGACAGCAGCATGGTTCCCCACGACAAATTGCCGTCGGAAAGGGAATTAACCGCTCAATATGGAGTAAGTCGGACGACGGTTCGCTTGGCTCTGCAGGAATTGGAAGCCACCGGCAGTATTTATCGCCGGCACGGCAAAGGCACGTTTGTTTCTGACTTGACGAAGGATGGAGCGGATTTGGCTGGGGCCTACAGCTTCACGGAACAAATGAAGGATCTGGGGCGAACACCGGAGACGCGGATTTTATCTTTTGAGAAATTGGAAGCGGATAAATACATCGCCAGACACATGAATCTGCCTTTAGGCGAACCTCTTTTTAAGCTGAGCCGCTTGCGTTTGGCGGATCAACGACCATTGATGGTGGAGGATTCCTATCTGCCAGTGAAATTATTTATGTCGCTGGACGAACAGTTGTTAAGAAGCAAGCCGCTGTATGATTTGTTTTCAGAAGACTTTGAGCAAACGGTGCGTTTAGCCGATGAAGAATTATTCGCCAGCATTGCACAAAAAGAAGATGCAAAATTATTGGAAATTCCCGAGGGTGCGCCGGTACTGCATTTGAGCCGTTCAACCTACAACATGAAGAACGAGATCATCGAATTTACCTTAAGTGTCGCCCGCGCCGATCATTTCCATTACAAGATACGTCATATTCGTACGAACAAGGAGAGTTGAGCATGTATTCATTAACAGCAGCAGAATTAGAAAAAATGGGGGCGGAAATTACCACCCGGGAAATTCGCCAACAACCGGAATTATGGCAAGAAGCCTTCACGATTTATCAGGAGAATTTGACCAAGATTGAAGACTTCCTAGCCGAAGTGAAGAGTCAGGCTAACGGCCAAAGAACGCGGGTGATTTTCACCGGAGCGGGAACTTCCCAATATGTGGGGGATACGTTGGTTCCTTACTTGAACGCCCACGGCAATCATCATGACTATATTTTTGAAAGTATCGGAACTACCGATATCGTGGCGGCTCCCAAGGAATATTTATGGCAGGATGTCCCAACTTTACTGGTTTCTTTTGCCCGCAGCGGCAACAGTCCAGAAAGTATCGCGGCAGTAGAAGTGGCGAACCAAGTGGTGGACACGCTGCATCATTTAACGATTACTTGTGCCGAAGAAGGTCAATTAGCCCAAATCAGCCAGGCGGATGAGCACAGTTTATTATTGCTGATGCCAAAACGCTCTAACGATGACGGCTTTGCCATGACCGGCAGCTTCAGCTGTATGACTTTAGGCGCGTTGCTAACTTTTAATGAAACCGATTTAGCTGATAAAAAACACTATGTTGAAGTGTTAAGCAAGTTAGGCCAAGAAGTGATTAGTCGGGAAGCAGAAATTCAAGCCATTGTCGATCGCGACTTCAACCGGATCGTTTATGTGGGCTCCGGCAGCTTGTCTGGCTTAACCCGAGAAGCGCAATTGAAAATTTTGGAATTAACCGCCGGCAAAGTCTCAACGGTGTTTGATTCATCGATGGGCTTCCGTCATGGACCGAAATCCTTTATTAATGAAAAAACCTTGATGTTCGGCTTCGTCAACAATGATTCCTATACACGAGATTACGATCTGGATGTGCTAGAAGAAGTGCACGAAGACGGGATCGCAGCCGGAACGATTGCGATTACCCAACCGGGGGAACGGAATTTCTCTGGTGACAGCTTTGAATTTACGGCGGATAACTTCTTGCTGCCGGACGGTTACTTGGCGTTAGCCTATGTTATGGTGGCCCAAACCGTGGCCTTGCTTACCTCAGTGAAGGTGGAAAACACGCCGGATACACCGTCGCCAACCGGCACAGTCAACCGTGTGGTTAAAGGCGTTACGATTCACCAGTACAAGTAGGAGGAAGAACATGCTGAAATTAACCAAAGAAAAAAAGGCCGCTATGGATCGCTTATCGACACCTGAAGGAACCATCAGTGCTTTAGCGATTGATCAGCGGGGCGCCTTGAAGAAGATGATCAAGGCGTTGGATGTTGAACCGACTGCCCAGCAAATTGAAGATTTCAAGGAGCTGGTTTCCTGTGAATTAACGCCCTATGCTTCATCAATTTTACTTGATCCGGAATACGGTTTGCCGGCAGCGAAGGCTCGTCATAAAGATGCGGGATTATTGCTGGCTTACGAAAAAACCGGCTACGATGCCGCAACGCCAGGGCGTTTGCCAGATTTATTGGCGGACTGGTCGGTGCTGCATTTGAAGGAGCAGGGAGCCGATGCGATTAAATTCTTGCTTTATTACGATGTGGATGAAGATCCGGAGATCAACCATCAAAAACACGTGTTTACCGAACGGCTAGGCAGCGAATGTGCGGCGGAAAATATTCCTTTCTATCTGGAATTGCTTTCTTATGATGCCACCAACAGTGACAACAGCTCGCTGGAATATGCCAAGGTGAAACCACGAAAAGTCAACAAAATGATGGAGGAATTCTCGAAGCCTCAGTATAAAGTCGATGTGTTGAAGGTGGAAGTGCCGGTGAATATGAACTTTGTGGAAGGCTTCGCTACTGGTGAAACAGCCTATACCAAAGCCGAAGCGGCACAATTTTTCTTGGAACAAAGCCAAGCGACGGAGCTGCCATTTATTTTCTTGAGTGCTGGAGTCAGTGCAGAGCTGTTCCAAGAAACGCTGCGTTTTGCCAAAGATGCTGGTTCAACCTTTAACGGCGTTTTATGCGGTCGGGCAACTTGGAAAAATGGCGTGAAGCCTTTCATCGAATCCGGTGAAGCAGCGGGACGTGAATGGTTGGAAACTGAAGGCCGGGAAAATATTGAAGGCTTAAATGCGGTTATCAAGCAAACCGCCAACTCATGGCACGACAAAGTTCAGGTCATTGATTAGGAGGAATTGCCGTGATACTAACTGTCACAATGAATCCATCGATTGATATTTCTTATCCGCTGGAGCGGTTCGTTTTAGATGACGTGAACCGCGTCGATCAGGTGACTAAAACGGCGGGCGGCAAAGGCTTGAATGTTACCCGCGTGCTCCATGAATTGGGAGCAGAGGTTACCGCAACTGGTGTACTCGGCGGCTTTCATGGTGCCTACTTAGCCAGTCAGTTGGATCAGGAGCAGATTACCCACGATTTCGCGATGATTAAGGAAGAAACTCGTAATTCGATTGCCGTTTTGCATGAAAGCAATCAAACAGAGATTTTGGAAGCTGGACCGGTAGTTAGTGAAGCCGAGCAGCAGGAATTTTTGAAGAAATACCGAGCGCTGTTGCAGCAGGCCGAGCTGGTAACCATTTCTGGCAGCTTAGCCAAAGGATTGCCGGCGGATTTTTATCAAACGTTGGTAAGCTTGGCATCGGAGCAGCAGGTGAAGGTCTTAGTGGATACTTCGGGTGAAAGCTTGCGGCAAGTTTTGCTGGGGGCACAAAAGCCTTACTTGATTAAGCCCAATTTAGATGAATTGCGGGCTTTGTTAGGGGAAAACTTGTCATTGGAGCGTTTAGCTGAGATGCAGGCGACCTTGAATCAGGAGGTGTTTGCCGGAATTGAATGGCTGGTGGTGTCGTTAGGCAAAGATGGCGCGCTAGTTAAGCATCAGGAGAACTTTTACCGGGTGGAAATTCCCACGATTGAAGTGGTGAATCCGGTTGGTTCAGGAGATTCCACGATCGCCGGCTTGGCCTATGGACTGTCACAAGGACATGACTCCGAGCTGGTTATGAAAGAAGGCATGGCAGCCGGAATGGCGAACACGATGGAACGCAAGACCGGACATGTTGAGCCGAAGAATTTTCAGCAGCTGATTGAGGAAATCAAGGTAAAAAAAGTTTGATCAAGCCAGGGCTCGATCAAACCGTTAAAGAGATTGGGAAACGAGTTCAATTTTGTAGAAGTCCCATTTTTTGTAGGTTTCCACATATTCCAGCACCTGTTCCGTATCGCGCCGTTTAGTGATACGAATTTGCAGGACGGAAGGCTCCTCTTGGGCAATCAGCAGTTTTTCAGCAGCCGCTGCCGGTGTCGGGAACTTGATTTGATTGGTTTCCACAAAGTCTTCTTCGTTCATGTGGATATTGTAATCCAGCTTGAAGCGTTGATAAATCGAATTGTAGTAGCTTAAATCCGGGTAGTTGGCGTTGACATATTGCTCCGGCAAATAAGTTTGGTGATAAAGATAGGGTGTTCCGCCGGTGGTGCGCAGCCGTTCGATGCAGTAGTAATAGGCAGTTAGCGGCAGCTTCAGGTGATTCAGATAAACCGGATCATTGCCGCGGGTAATAGACAACACCTTCACCTGGTCATTGTTGATAGAGAACAGTTCAATGTCCGAGAATTCCACCAGCTTGCCTTTGCGGGCCCGGGAGACAAAGGAACCGCGGCCTTGGTGACGCACGATGAAGCCGTCTTTGACTAATTCGTTCATGGCACGAATCACAGTGATGGAGCTGACGTTATACATTTGAGTGAGTTCTGATTCAGTATAAAACTTGTCGCCGTTTTCAAACCGGCCGGAAATGATTTGCTGCTTTAATTCATCTTTTATGAGTTGATATTTAGGTGTGGCCATAGTCTTCCTCCATGAGTGTTTACTAAGAATTGGATTAAAGTTCTTTCGGATACCCTTTCAAGGATGATTTTACCACAAGTTCAAGTATTTAAAACTGTTGACATTCGATTTAATAAAATTTAGTATATTAATATAGTGAATGCGATTACAATGAGGAGGGAGCTTTTGGATACATTTGAGATTAAAGAAGATTTTCTGCTAAATGGGCAGCCCTTTAAGATCATGTCAGGAGCGATTCATTACTTTCGGGTCCAGCCAGATGATTGGTATCACTCGCTGTACAACTTGAAGGCGTTGGGGTTCAATACGGTGGAAACCTATGTTCCTTGGAATTTGCACGAGCCGCAAAAAGGCAGCTATCATTTTGACGACATTTTAAACTTGGAGCGGTTTTTGGAAATTGCCCAGGAGCTGGGCTTATATGCGATTGTTCGACCGTCGCCTTACATTTGTGCCGAGTGGGAGTTCGGCGGATTTCCCGCCTGGCTGCTGGAGGAAAAGGGGCGAATTCGTTCCTCTGATCCGGCTTATCTGAAGCATGTGGCGGATTACTACGATGTCTTGATGGAGAAAATCAAGCCCCATCAGCTGACTCAAGGCGGCAACATCTTAATGATTCAAATTGAAAATGAATATGGCTCTTATGGTGAGGACAAAGCTTACTTGCGGGCAGTGCGCGATCTGATGAAAGAACGGGGAATCGAGGGGCCCTTCTTCACGTCAGACGGCCCTTGGCATGCCACTTTACGAGCTGGCAGCATGATCGAAGAAGACATTTTGGTGACCGGCAACTTCGGTTCCAAGGCCAAAGAAAACTTCGCCGACATGGAAAGCTTTTTCGCGGAACATGGCAAGAAGTGGCCCTTGATGTGCATGGAATTTTGGGATGGCTGGTTCAATCGTTGGAAGGAGCCGATCGTGCAGCGGGATGCTGAAGAGTTGGCAGAGGCTGTGAAAGAGGCTTTGGCAATCGGCAGTATCAACCTGTACATGTTCCACGGCGGGACCAACTTCGGCTTTATGAACGGCTGCTCCGCTCGCGGAGTAATCGATTTGCCGCAAATTACTTCTTATGATTACGGGGCACCTTTAGATGAACAAGGCAATCCAACTGATAAGTATTATGCGTTGCAACGGATGGTTCATGAGCTGTATCCAGAGATTCCGCAACAGGAGCCGTTAATTAAGGAAGCTATGGTAGTAGATAGTATTCCGCTGCAGGATAAAGTCAGTTTGTTTGCGACTTTAGAAACAGTGAGTCAACCAGTGAAAGCCCTTTATCCTCAATCGATGGAGGAGCTGGGGCAAAATACCGGTTACCTGCTTTATCGAACGACGATGGTAAAAGACGCCGACAAAGAACGTCTGCGAATTATTGATGGCCGTGATCGAGCGCAGCTGTACTTGAACGGAGCGCATCAAGCGACCCAATATCAAACCGAGATTGGCGAAGACATTTTTGTTTCGCTGGATCAAGCTGAGAATCAAGTTGATATTCTGCTGGAAAATATGGGGCGGGTGAATTACGGGCATAAATTGTTTGCCGATACCCAGAAAAAAGGGATTCGCACCGGCGTGATGGCGGATTTGCATTTTATGACTGAGTGGTTACAGTATGGTTTGCCGCTGGAAGGTGTTGCTGACGTGGATTATTCCGGCACGTGGCAGCCGCAGCAGCCAAGCTTTTATCGTTATGAAGTAGAGTTGACAGAAACTGCTGATTGTTTTATTGATATGACCGGCTTTGGTAAAGGCGTTGTCTTTGTCAACGATGTGAACATCGGTCGTTTCTGGGACGTTGGGCCTACGCTTTCCCTGTATATTCCTAAAGGCTATTTAAAAACAGGGAACAACGAAATTGTCGTATTTGAAACCGAAGGACGTTACCAGCCAGAAATCCAGTTGCTGGCTAAACCACTATACAAAGAGATGAAAGAGGGAGAAAAATGAGTATTATTGCTGTAAGAATTGATGGACGTTTGATACATGGGCAGGTTGCTAATTTGTGGACTACGAAATTAAACATTACCCGCATCATGGTAGTGGATGATGAAGTCGCAAAAAACGATATTGAAAAAAGCGGCTTGAAGCTGGCAACTCCGGCGGGTGTGAAGCTGAGTGTTTTGCCAATTGAAAAAGCAGCCAATAACATTTTAGCCGGCAAATACGATTCCCAACGCTTGCTGGTGATTGCCCGCAAACCGGATCGTTTGTTGAAGCTGGTGGAATTAGGGGTACCATTAGAAGAAATCAATGTCGGCAACATGTCGCAAACCGACGAAACCCGGTCGATTACGAAATCGATTAATGTGGTGGATCAGGATATAGAAGTCTTCAAGCAGTTGAATGACAAAGGGATTCGCCTAGTTGCTCAGATGGTACCAAGTGATAAGGCAGAAGACTTTATGAGTCTTTTGAACAAATAGGGGGTTAAGTATATGAACATAATGTGGTGGCAGATCTTATTATTAACATTATACGCAGGGTACCAAATTTTAGATGAATTGCAAGTGTACTCTTCCTTGAGCGCCCCGGTTTTTGCTGGGTTATTCACCGGATTAGTGATGGGGGATTTGAAGGCCGGCTTAATTATCGGCGGCAGTATGCAATTGACCGTTTTAGGGGTTGGGACCTTTGGGGGAGCTTCCAGAATTGATGCCAACTCAGGCACAATCTTGGCAACGGCTTTCACCGTAGCCTTAGGCATGAATCCTGAGCAAGCGATTGCCGCAATTGCGGTACCAGTTGCCAGCTTGATGATTCAGCTGGATATCTTGGCTCGTTTTGCCAATACCTTCTTCGCGCATCGAATCGACAAATTAGTCGATGACATGAACTACAAAGGGATTGAACGTAATTTCTTGATGGGTGCCCTTCCGTGGTCCTTATCACGAATGACACCGGTTTTCCTAGCGTTGGCTTTCGGCGGCGGCTTAGTGGAAAAAGTGGTAGGTTACTTGAATGGCGATTTGAAATGGTTGGGTGATGGACTATCTGTTGCCGGGGCTGTATTACCAGCCGTCGGGTTTGCGATCTTGCTGCGCTACTTGCCAGTCAAGAAGCACTTCCCTTACTTGATTTTAGGCTTTACCTTGACCGCTTTGCTGGGAACCGTCTTTACCAACATGCAATTATTGGGCGGCAGTGTAGCCAGTGTAGTCGATGACTTTACCGGCGTCTTTAACTCTCTGCCAATGTTGGCGATTGCCATGATCGGTTTTGCGCTGGCAGCTATCAGCTACAAGAATGGGCAGATGGTACCGACTGGACCGTCCAGTCACAGCAGCAGTTCCGATAGTTCAGACGAGGGGGAAATTGAAGATGACGAAATCTAATTACAAATTAACCAAAGAAGATTTTAAGCAGATTAACCGACGCAGCTTGTTCACTTTCCAGCTAGGCTGGAACTATGAGCGGATGCAGGGCTCAGGTTACCTATATACCATTTTACCGCAATTACGTAAAATGTATGGAGACGATACACCAGAACTAAAGGAAATTATGAAGACCCATACTCAATTCTTCAATACTTCCAACTTCTTCAATACCATCATTACCGGGATTGACTTGGCGATTGAAGAAAAAGAAGGGATTGCTGCTAAAGAAACGATTTCTGGTTTGAAGGCCGGCTTAATGGGACCTTTTGCCGCAATCGGGGACTCCATCTTTGCCGCCTTGATTCCGACGATTTTCGGGGCCTTGGCTGCCAACATGGCCATCAATGGCAATGCAATTGGGATCGTGATCTGGATCGTCGCCCAAATTGCCGTAATGGTCTTCCGTTGGAAACAGCTGGAATTCGCCTACAAAGAAGGGGTTTCGCTTGTTACCACCATGCAGCATCGCTTGACTGCTTTAACCGATGCCGCAACTTTACTTGGGGTATTCATGGTAGGGGCTTTGGTAGCAACCATGGTTAATGTTCAATTCTCTTGGGCACCAAGCATTGGGGATGTAACCTTGAACATGCAAAACAACGTTGATATGATCCTGCCGCGCCTGCTGCCTGCCGGAATTGTGGGAGCTGTTTACTGGATGCTAGGCAAAAAGAACATGACATCAACCAAAGCAATTTTCATCGTGCTGATTGTCAGTGTGGCTTTATCAGCATTGGGCGTAATCTCTAAATAATTGAGACAGGAGAAAAAGCAATGGGAAAACAATTAGTCTTAATCAGCCATGGCTTGTTTTGCGAAGAGCTGAAAAAAAGTACCGAGATGATCATGGGACCGCAGGATAATATTCATACGGTGGCCTTGCTGCCATCGGAAGCGCCGGAGGATTTCCGCGGGAAGTTTGAAGCCGCGATTGAAGGCTTGGAGGATTATGTTGTACTGGCGGATCTAATGGGAGGAACTCCTTGCAATGTGGTTTCTCGCATGATTATGGAAGGTCAGGACATTCAGTTGTACGCTGGTATGAACATGCCGATGGTGATCGACTTCATCAACAGCGAATTGGTCGGCAGTGAAATGAATCTGATCCACGCCGGCACCAGCAATATCGCTCATGTCAATGCAGTGATTGCCGCTGACGATGATGAGGATGACGAATAAATAGTCGGAAACCGTTTCTCTTGGAGGAGCGGTTTTTTTCTTTTTTTAGCTGGAAAAACCAAAAGAAAACTATATAATAGAAGCAATAAAATTTAGGAGGAATGTGTTGGTGGATATTCAGGAGTTAAAAGCCAAGATGAATTCCGGCGAGGTGTATTTTGAAACAGAGGAGTTAATGGCGGAACAAGCGGTTTATCGCGATTTGTTGTTCCGGTTCAATCATACCTTGCCTAGTAAACAGGCAGAAAAGGCAGAACTATTGGAGCAGCTGTTAGGTTCCTTTGGTGAGAACTCCTACATTGAGCAGCCGCTGCATGCCAACTGGGGGAAGAACACCTATTTTGGAGCGCGAGTCTATGCCAATTCCAGTTTGACCTTGGTGGACGATACGCGCATTGAGATTCAGGACGATGTGATGATGGGGCCGAATGTTACGTTGTGTGCCGGGACACATCCCTTGGACCCGGAATTAAGACGAAAGAATGCTCAGTACAATTTGCCGGTGGTGATTGAGAAAAATGTTTGGTTGGGTGCAGGGACAATTGTGTTGCCGGGAGTAACGATCGGCGAGAATTCAGTGATTGGTGCTGGCAGCTTAGTTACCAAAGATATTCCGAAAAATGTTGTGGCTTTTGGGTCGCCTTGCCGGGTGGTTCGGGCACTAGAAAAGGATTCCTAATCAGGAATCCTTTTTGCGTTACTTTGTCGTTTAATTTATGGAGGGGAGCTAGTTTTTTCTTTAACAAAGATCGATTTTTACTTGAAATTGTGGTCATTTAGACAAAAATATCATAATCTGATCCATCATTTTCCTTTATACTGAGAGTATAGTGCTTCACTATTCAAAAGAGTAGACGTGGTGCTCAAAGACAAAGGTACCGATTTTAGCGAAGAGCTGTTCCCAATCCTTGCGATTGATGGCGTCGCCTAATAAATAGATCCGTTTAATGTGCTGGGGCAGATCAACCACCGGTGCATCAGTAATCACAATGTCGCAGTCCTCCAGATGATTTTTCTGCAGGTGAATCTGCTGCGGTGAAAAAAATTTCTCGATCTGGGCGATGATGTCTTCGCTGACGTAGTAATCCTTGGTGTAGTTTACGCCAACAATGATCGGCTTAACGGCTTTATAGCGCACATAAATGTGAAACAGAGCTTCCACGATCCACACGATATTTTCTTGCCCCTTCAGCTTCGGCAGCAGCTCTTGATGGGCTACTCGAAAGTCTAAATAGAATTGCTGGATATCGTCCTTGATCTGATTGAAGTTTTTCTGGTCTTGGTACAAGCTGTAAGATGGCATCGGTGTGCTGGGCTGCGTTTCGCACAGGTATTCATTGTACAACTTGTTGCGCAGTAAATTCAGAATATGCATGTTGCGGCGATCCTCTGGTAAGAAAACCGTGAATTTGCGGCAGAATTCTGTTAACAGCTTTTCCGAAAATTCAAAGGAGGTAAATTTCCCTTTGCGTAAAATCTCGTACTGATGCTGCGTCTCTTCCAGACTAGAAACCTTAGTAATGGCTAAACGGCTCAACACGTTAATGATGATGCGCTGCTCCTGACTTAGATCCGCGCAGGCTTTCAAAATATCGATACCGGGATCTTGAAAAATCTTAGTGGTAGAGTGATGCTCAATTTCTTCCCGGATACTTTGAAAGGATGTATAAGGATAATACTTCGTGCAAAGCAGCAGCAAATCATACAATTTGTGCAGCAGACCGCCATTTAAGCTTTGCAGGACATCCTTTTTAACCAGCTTATTCAGCAGCGATTCTTTTTCTTCTTGCGTCGCATTAAAGGGCAGCTTGGTGCTGGAAAAAATCGACCAGTGCACATCCAGTATGCAGTAAATAATTTGGAATTCGGTGCCCAGCATTTGTTTTTCGCCGTCATTTGAGAAACGAATGCCTACACCGTACAGCTGCAAAAAGGCGTTGATATCCTTCATTCGGGAATAAATATAGGAAGGACTGTAGCTGGTGGCTTGGCTCAGCTTCAATACTGAAGTAACTTCTCGGTTCAGCAGTGCCAGTCCGATGCGATAGTTGGTGGCTTGTTGGCAGTAATGGCTGAAAAGCAAGTGAAATTGATAGGTGAAATCCTCGTTTGAGCAATACAAACGAATCAGACCCTTTTGATTAACCAGCTCGAGATTGCTGTTTACAGCTAGGATGTCTTCCTTGATTTCTCTGCTGTAACGCAAAAAATTAGTGGTACTCACTTCAAATCTAGTGGCTAGGTAGTTGGTGTTGTAAAATTGCTGATTCTTCAATAGGAATTGGATAATTTCGATTTTTTTGACAGATTGCTTCGGCAAAAGGAATTTTTGGACAGCTTCTTGCGTTTGCATGTTTTTCTAACCTCACTTTCCAATCAATTCACCTAGTGCACACTTTTAATATAACACATAAGTGACAAAAACAAGGTCGATAACCCTTTTGACCGCAATCGCGGTTTGCCAAAAATCGGCATGTTTTGATAAAAAGAAATGAAGGAGTGATGTAAATGATCCAAGTATTGTCTGATCCGGGGTGCCCCAACTGCCGGAAAACGAAAAAGCTGCTGCAAATGAATAACGTGGACTTTGAGTACAGCAATTTGCAAACCGAACCGATGAAAAAAGAAACACTGGCGAGGATTTTGCAGCTGGTGGAGGATGTCGATGAAATTCTTACGGTGGGTTCGCCGATTTACAATGAACTGGAAGTCGATTATTCCAAGCTTCCACCGGAGGAACTGTTAGAAACATTGCGGAAATATCCAGATTTAATCAATCGTCCGATCTTGTTTAATGAAAAGAACTTGTGTGTCGGTTACGATCCTGAGAAGCTGACGGCTTTTGGGGTAAGTGCAGACGTGTTTTAGCATAAATGAACCGAGGAACAGCTGTCTAAGATGACGGCGGTTCCTCGGTTTTTCGTTAAATCGTAGGATTGATAATTTCCAGCAGGCGGAAGCTGTCATTTTCGAATTCATACTTCATGATGCAGCAGTTGCCTAAGCGTCCTTCGTGGGTAATCTCACTAGTGTGGGCCCAGCTGCGCATGAATTGACGGCAGGATGCGCCGTGAGAAACCATCAAGACATTTTGGTGCGTTTCTTTTTGCATCAAGTCCAAGATGGTGCTGGAGACGCGTTCTCTAAATTCTAATTCCAATTCACCGCCAAAGTCGGCAAAGAAATCCCCGTAAGGCAGCGGCGGATTCAAGTATTCGTGCTCGCCTTCCAACTTGCCAAAGTTCCATTCCTTTAAGCCTTTGACTCTTTTATAAGGCAGATCGGTAATCAGCTCCAGGGTATCCGCAGTTCGTTCCGAAGTAGAAGCGTAGGCGCTCTCAAGGGTGATTTGGTTGTCCTTGAAATATTGAGCGGCCATTTTAGCCTGTTCTTTTCCCAGCTCCGTTAAGGGTGAATCGCACCAGCCTTGGATTTTTTTCTGTTGGTTAAACAAGGTTTGCCCGTGGCGCATTAAATAAAGTGTTTGTGTCATGTGATCCCTCCATTGATTATCTTACCTTTAAGTGTAACCTATGGAGGGCACTTAAGGGCAATAAAATTTCGGCTTTTCTCTGATATCAGCGGATGGTTTGTGGTATATTCTAAGAAATACGCGATGAAGGTCGTTTGCTTGAAGGGGAGAAAGAGATGAAAATTGAACCATTTAAAGTCGAGCTGTGGATGAACGAGCACGAGGAAAAAGCCGTCTACAATACCGGTGAAACCTGTGTTGATTCCATCAGCATGGAAGAGCTGTTTGAATTAGCCGAGATTAATAAGGAAGAAAAACTAACGGAATTAATGCAGAAACGCTTAACCTACGGACACATTTTTGGCAATCCGGTGTTTAAAAGTGGGATCGCTTCTTTATATAAACAAATCAAACCAGAACAGGTGCTGACTACCCATGGAGCAATTGGAGCCAATCATTTGGTGCTGTATTCTATGATCGAGCCGGAGGATGAAGTGGTAGCCGTCTTGCCGACTTACCAGCAGCTGTACTCGATTCCTGAATCCTTTAGAGCCACGGTGAAACGGCATACTTTAAGTCCGGAAAACAACTTTTTGCCGGATTTGGCGGAGGTTCGCCAACTGGTTTCGGATAAAACCAAGATGATTATTATCAACAATCCTAACAATCCAGCCGGGTCCTTGATGGATGAAGGGATGCTGAAGGAAATTGTGGCTATCGCTGAATCAGTGGGGGCTTACGTCTTATCAGATGAAACTTATCGCGGCTTGACCCAAGCAGAGGAAGACAGCCCGTCGATTGCCGATCTGTATGATAAAGGGATCAGCGTCAGCAGTATGTCGAAGGTCTTCTCACTGGCAGGCCTGCGCCTTGGCTGGATCGCTACCAGGAATCCAGAAGTGATCGAGGAATGCAGCTTGCATCGGGACCACAATACTATTAGCTGCGGCATGCTGGATGAGGAATTAGCCGGCATTGCTTTAGCCAATAAAGACAAAATTTTAGCTCGCAACAAAAAAATCGTGCGGGACAATTTGAAGATCTTAGACGAATGGGTACAAAAGGAAAAGCATATCAGCTATGTGAAACCTAAGGCCGGAACGGTTACGCTGCTGTATTATGATTTTGATCGCCCAAGTCGTGACCTGTGTATTGATTTGATCGATAATCATGGCCTGCTGTTTACCCCAGGAGACTGTTTTGAATTTGAACAGTGTATTCGCATCGGCTATGCTTGTAAGACGGAAGAACTGATTGCCGGCTTGAATAAGTTTTCGGAATATTTAGCAACGATATAAGAAAAAGGCGCAATCCTCAAAAAGTGAGGATTGTGCCTTTTTAGATGGGCAACGCACTGCGGATAACAAAGGCTAAACAAAGGATGACTAAGAATCCAGTGAACCATTTGAAATGAACCAGCATGGCGATGTATTCGCGAATCAATGCAGAAGGCAGGAAGTAAAAGGCAGTGGGTGCACCGACACCTTCAGCTTTCAAGCCCGCTTTTCTGGCATAAACTGCGCCGCGCAGGACGTGATAATTGTTGGTGGAGAAAAGAACCGATGGCGTACCGGCTTTTTGCCAATGCTTAGTGATCACTTCTTTTGAGAACTTCATGTTTTCCAGCGTGGTGGTGGAACGATCTTCTACTAGGATCCGTTCGTCAGGGACACCTTGGGATAATAAGTATTTTTTCATAGCGAAGGCTTCTGACACCGGTTCGTCGGGACCTTGCCCGCCGCTGACTACAATGTAGGCATCTTTATTTTTGTGATAGTATTCCAGCCCTTTATCTAAGCGACTCTTCAATAAAGGCGGCACTTCTTCACTGCGAATGCCGGAGCCTAAAACGATGATGTAATCCACCTGTTTTTTCACCGGCAGCATTTGATACATCCAGGAATAAAACAGGTAGCAGGCAAACAGCAGCACCAGCAGTAAGTCCAAGATCAGCAAAAAAATCAGTAAATTGTAAACCACTAAGGGCAAAGGACCATTGCCCATCACGATTAAGTAGAAAAACAGCGGTACAGCAATTAAAACGTTCAGTCCTAACATCGCCGACAGCTTGGCCGTAAAGCTGCGGCCTTCCTTGGTGCTCATGGTGCGAGTATTAAAAATAAAGGCTAAAACAATCGCCAGAAAAATTAGTGGAAACAAGCCATAAACGATTACTAGCGAGGCCGTATCGCCAATTGCTGAGGAATTAGCCAAGCGGGTCAGGGCCTCGACTAAACCAAGGAATACCAGCAGCATGCCGCTAAAAGCGAAAAGCAACCCGCCAAACATACTTCTTCTTTCTTTTACCAATACCGCGCCGCCCACGGCTAAAAGCGCTAAACAAACAAACGTAACGAACATTATTTTCTCCTTTATGATTCAGATGAAGCTAAGCATAGCATGAAACGGCAAAATTCTCCCGAATCTTGATTAGTAAGAAGTACCTAGAACCATCGCTAACAAAGCAATTCCCCATAAATGTAAGGGATAGTACACGTAAAACAGGTATTTCGCCCAAGGCTTACTGCTGCCTTTTTCGCCATTGTAAAGATGAAGTATCGGAATCACGGTAATAAACATCCATGAAGAATTAAAGCCCAAGTTCAGCCAAAATTCCCGGCTAGTTTGCGATTGCAGAATCGGTGACAGGTCAAACAGTACCAATAAAACTAGCGCAAAAAGTACATATAGAAAATCCCGTCTGATCCAATTGTTTTTAGTAAAGTAAGTGATCAGGATAAATGGCAAGACCACGATGCCACCTTCGGTCAACACCGATCCAACCAGTAGTAAGATCAGGAACCCGAGGACCAGCATGAATTTTTTTGGCGTTGACAGTCCTCGTTGAAATAATTCAATCAAGTAAAGCAAGGTGGCGCCCACCGCTAAGGTCAGGAAAATATTGTTGTGAATCTGAACGGGGCCTTGCAGCAGGTGATTGATCACGAAGTTCCCTGCCAACATCACCAACGCCCAACCATACAAGCGGCCGATATAGCCCTTTTGGTTGCGGGTATAATGGAAGCCTTCCACCAGCATATAGCCGAAGAAGACCGCCACACAGCGGGTCAGGGCATGGAAAAAGGTGGCCCATTCTCCCGTAATAAAGGGGGCGATATGATCTAAAGTCATTAGGCCCATCATAGCAATTTTCAATTGATTTCGATTAAACATGTTCAATACCTCATTTTCTATTGGTTGTCAGGATTATACATCTGCTGGATTTTCAAGTCTTTGTAGTCGGTAATCACTTTTGATGCATCCTCATTTGAGCGAATCGCCGCTATGTGAATCGTCGGTGCGTTTTGGAATTTTTGGTACATGGCGTTATCCGTAACTAAAATGTGAGAAACGAACATGGATGAATCGCCTAAAACGACATATTCCGTCTGATTAGGTGTAATAGTTTCGCCAGCATCATCAGTGACGGTGATGGTTGAATCTTTGGAAAACAACAGCGGCAGCTGGTCAGGTAATTTCGTAACCGGCTCAAACAAGAAGTGATCCTTCTCTGTAGTTACTTTATTCAATGCTTTCAAAGTAGTCAATTTTAGCGCTTCTTCTTGAGATAGAACCAATAGATGATTGTCATCCTGCCATTTCCCTTCTACTTGTACTTGCTTGGCATCCTTATCCAATTGGGCCAGCTTGTTATCTATTTTTTGTTTGTCGTAATCCAATACGATGATTCCATGAACCGGTTTGTGGCGGAAGGTCTCGTAGGCAAAAAAGCCCCCTCCGATTATTGCTGCCAACAAACCAATTGTTGCGATTAACTTCTTCATATATATTTTCCTCTTTCTCTGGTTGTCATTTTCAATCCTGTCATTAGGCAAAAAAGTTGAGCTGTCGGATTGGCGGCAACTCACAACCCTATTCTAGGGGAGAATGGAAAAGATCGACATCGAATCAGCTGTAAACGAACTTACAATATCGTCATGCTTCAAAATTATTTTGTTTCTTGAATAATCGTCTAACGTTTTTGTTAGATGGATGACTGCTGGAACGATGGTGGAGAAGACTGAGAAGGAGTATTCTTAAGGAACCAGTTAGGGGGGATCGAATGAAAAAGATGAAACCAAAATCGAAGCTATACCAAATCGTGACACTTATACTTTCAGAAATTGCTGACCGCATTATGTTCTAGACCAGCGGATAACTAATAAATTGTAATGGGGCACTTGGCTTTTGGCTGGGTGCCTTTTTTAGTGCTCTTTTTTCGAAAGTCCCTTGCCACTCCCCGTGATGATAGGCATAATAAAGAGACAACGTGGAAGGGCTAGGGAAAAAGGGATGAACAATCAGAAAAATACCAAATTAAACTTACAATATATCAGTATGCAGATGCCGTATTGGATGGGCTATTCGGTTTTAGCCACCTTTACATCAGTCTTTCTGCTTTCTAGAAATTTTAACAATGGGCAAATTGGGGTAGTGCTGTCACTGGCGAATCTGGTGGCTTCGCTGCTGCAGCCGTTTATCGCGTCATTTGCCGATCGCATGCAGAAGCTGACCTTGTCCCATTTGGCAGCGATCATGGCTGCTTGTATTATCGGCTTTTCTTTCATACTAATCGTGCTGCCTAGGCAATTTTTGCCGGTGGCGTTGATTTATATTTTGCTGTACACTAGTTTGATTTTGCTGCAGCCGATTACGATTTCCATCGGCACGTTTTTCATTAGTCGCGGCTATGCCTTAAATTTCGGGGTGGCCCGGGGATTGGGTTCACTAGCCTTTGCGGGCGCTTCGGCGGTAACCGGCTTTTTGATTGAACGCTTTTCGGCCAATGTGATTTTGTACTTAATGATCGGGATTTTTCTTCTGTTTATCGCCGCGACGGTCTGGATTGATACTCGTAAGAAAGCCGGGAAGTATTCGGCTTCAATGATCGATACTGGGGAAATGGAATTGGAGTTGCCTGAACCCAGCAGTCTGCCGGTTTTTATGCGGAAGTACAAACGCTTCATGGTATTGCTGGTGGGCGTGTCGATGCTGTTTGTCTTCCATAATATCGGCAACAGCTACATGTATCAGATCATGGCACCTTTAGGCGGGAGCGAAGGCAGTGTGGGTTCGTCGCTTTCAGTGGCGGCGTTGAGTGAATTGCCGACAATGTTTCTATTTTCTTGGCTGCTGACTCGCTTTCGCTGCAAATCATTAATCCGTACCGCGGCTTTCTTTTTCACCGTCAAAGCGGTCCTGATTTTGTTTGCCAATAGTATTGCTATGATTAATGTCGCGCAAAGTCTGCAAATGCTGGGCTTTGCCCTACACACCACCGCATCGGTTTATTATACGAATAAAATTATTCCCCAAGAGGATTTGGTGAAAGGCCAGACCTTGATGGCCACCGCTAATACTATCGGCGGCATCGCCGGATCATTTCTCGGCGGACAGCTGCTGAACTTCTTTTCAGTAGAAGCCATGCTGGTGGTGGGGACGATCATTTCGGCTACCGGAACGATCATTGTTTTTCTGGCAGCTGAGGATTAAAAAAAGCGCAACGATCATTTTAGATCGTTGCGCTTTTTTAGTCTAAGCCTAAAAACTTCGAGGTGCCTTCATTTTGCTTATTCATAATATCTGCTAAAACCGAAGCATCAAAGGAACCATCTTCACGACTGGAATAAGTTTGAATGGTCAGCTGATGATCTGCTAAATTGTAGGCAGACAGTTTTTCCTGAAGAACTTCAACGTCGGAGTCCTCCAGCGTCTCTCCCACCAGTGTCAGCTGAAGTTCTTTCGGCGAGCTGCTGATCTCCTGCTCCAGTACAAAATAGTCGGCCAACTCAGTTTCGCTAAACTGCTTGGCGCGATATTCAGTGATGGTAGTATCCACTGTAGAATAAACAAAGAAGCCGCCAATCAGCAAAAAGGGCAGCACAAATAGGGCATAGCGACTTAAATTACGTTTTTCAAAGGAACCGTATTTTAACAGCCAAACGACTACAAAAACAGCTAAACAAATCAAAAAGACGTTGATTAAAAACAGCTTCACCGAATTCCAGGCAGTAGTAAAATCGCCGTTGGACAGGCCATACCCAGTCACACACAAAGGCAGAATCAAGGAAGTTCCAATCGACACCCCCACTACCACATTGTTGTCTTTGGCCCGGGTCTTAGAAATAGCCAGCGCTGTTCCGCCGAGAAGAGCAACTAAAATATCCCAAATGGTGGCGGAAGTTCGCGAAGTGATCTCCGGTGTCGGCTCTTTAATGGGCGTTAAGTAAAAGAACAAAAAGGAAATCCCTAAAATAATCGCAAACTGCAGCAGGAAAATGAATGTTCCTCGTTTAGCCATGTCTAAGCGAGAAAAGCCCAGCCCAAAGCCGATGCCGCTGATACCCGACATCAAGGGTGAGATCAACATCGCTCCAATAATAGTGGTAGTGGAATTGTAGTTTAAGCCAACAGAAGCCATCAAGGTGGCACAGACTAGAATCGCGTAAACCAGGGCGGTTTGTTCCATATCATTATCAACATTCTCCACCAGCTGCTCCTTAGAAATAAAGTCAGGTTTTAAGTTCATAAGCAAAAGCTCCTTTTCTTCAGCTGTTTCTATTTTCTAACCAAATCAGGATTTTGACAAAGAAAAGGCTTTCTCTCCCGCGGCAGATTATTCGCCTAATTTTATGAATGCGGGTACACTGGACTTACAAGAAAGGGTGGATACCATGACAAGTTATCAAAAACGAACCGAGGATCATTTGCTTTCTCCCGAGAATACGGTTTTGACCGTAATCGACTATCAGCCAACTCAAATCAACTCCATCAATTCCATGAACCATTCGGAACTGATTCGCAATACCGAAATCGTGATTGAACTAGCCAAGCTGTATAATATTCCGATTATCTTATCAACGGTAAATGTTGAAAAAGGTTGGAACACCGATACGATTCCTGTATTGAAAAGAGCCGCCGGCGAAGACATCAAATCCTATGACCGCAGCTCAATCAATGCTTGGGAAGACAAAGAATACAACGAAGCCATTAAAGCAACTGGCCGCAAAAAAATCTTGATCGTGGCTTTGTGGACCGAAGCCTGCTTAACTTTCCCAACCTTAGATGCGTTAAAAGAAGGCTACGAAGTATATCCGATCGTCGATGCGGTTGGCGGTACTTCCCAACTTGCCCACGAAACAGCCTTGCGTCGGGTAGAGCAAGCGGGCGCGCAATTAACTTCGATTGCTCAATTGGCCTGCGAACTGCAGCGGGATTGGAACCGGGAAGAAACGGTAGACGGATTTGACGAACTATTAACTAAATTCGGTGCCTTCTCTAACTTAAGATAAGTATGCTAAGTCGTATCCACAGGGATGCGGCTTTTTTGGTGCCCAGAAGAAAATTGTTCGTTTCTTTATTTTCGCAAGCGCCAAACGAAAAAAATCTGGAAAACAGAGGTGAAATTCCCTGCTATACTTCGTCTTGTAAGAAAAGAGGTGCACAAGTAATGGAAAATAATTTTATAAATCCTTTTCCATGACGAGAGCGGTAATAAGAGAATAAACGAAAAGGAAGTCTTGATATGGACAAAAAACAGTTATCTTTATTCGGTTTTTTTGCTTTAACCGCGTCGATGGTTTTAACCGTCTATGAATACCCAACCTTTGCGACTTCCCAGCTGCATTTAGTTTTCTTCCTATTATTAGGCGGAATTTTGTGGTTTTTGCCAGTGGCTTTGTGTGCGGCTGAGATGGCAACGGTGGAAGGCTGGAAGGATGGCGGGATTTTTACTTGGGTGAGTCAAACCTTGGGGGAACGCTTCGGCTTTGCGGCGATCTTTTTCCAATGGTTCCAAATCACCGTCGGCTTTATTACGATGATTTACTTTATTTTAGGCGCGCTGTCTTATGTACTGAATTTCCCAGCACTAAATACGGATCCCTTTATTAAATTCATTGGTGTGTTGGTGATTTTCTGGGCCCTGACATTTTCGCAACTAGGTGGAACGAAATGGACGGCTAAAATTGCTAAAGCTGGTTTTTCCATCGGGATTGTTATCCCATCGATTGTTTTGTTTGGGTTAGCAGCGGCTTACTTTATCGGTGGCAATCCGATTCAAATGACCATCAGTGCCAAAGCGTTTATCCCTGATTTTTCACAGCTGTCCACTTTAGTCGTGTTTGTTTCCTTTATTTTGGCCTATATGGGAGTCGAGGCTTCGGCTTCGCATATCAATGAGCTGGAAAATCCCCAAAGAAACTATCCTTTGGCGATGTTTCTATTGGTCATCTTAGCGATTGCACTAGACGCGATTGGTGGGTTTTCAGTGGCGGCGGTGATTCCGCAAAAGGAATTGTCTTTAAGCGCCGGTGTGATCCAAACCTTCGAATCGTTGATCTTGCACTTTAATAGTCATTTAGGCTGGCTGGTAAAAGTGATAGCTTTAATGATTGCCTTTGGTGTCATGGGAGAAGTTAGTTCGTGGGTCGTGGGACCTTCAAGAGGAATGTTTGCTGCAGCGCAACGAGGCTTGCTGCCAGCCTTTTTCCGCAAGACCAACAAACAAGGGGTTCCGGTTCCTTTAATTATGGTGCAAGGAATCATTGTAACTATTTGGGGTGCGGTCTTAACCTTCGGCGGTGGCGGCAACAATTTATCTTTCTTAGTAGCCATTTCCCTAACCGTGGTCATTTACCTGGTAGGCTATTTATTGTTTTTCATCGGCTACTTTGTGCTAATTTATAAGAAGAAAGAATTAAAACGTACCTACAATGTGCCTGGGAAAACTCTTGGCAAAACGATTATCGGCGGTTTAGGCTTTATCTTGTCGGTGTTTGCTTTACTGATCTCCTTTGTTCCGCCCGCATCGATTGCGGCCAGTGAACATCGGACTTATCAAATTATTTTGCTGATCAGCTTTGTGGTGACGATCCTGTTGCCTTTGATCATATATGAATTGCACGACAAAAAAGGGCACACGACTATTGAAGAGCCAACTCATCTGAAAGCCTTGGATGTGAACCCGGCGGTTTATCCAGCTGCTCGCGGGGAGCACCACATTATTCAAAAAGAAGAACATACATTGAAACATTAGGAGGAATTTATGATGTTATACGGAAAAGATGATCAAGAAGAAGCCAGCTATTTAGAACCAATCTTTGGTTCAGCCAGCGAAGATGTGGATTTACCTAAATACAAATTAAACAAAGAATCAATTGAACCGCGAATTGCTTATCAATTGGTGCAAGATGAAATGTTGGATGAAGGCAATGCCCGCTTGAACTTAGCCACCTTCTGTCAAACCTATATGGAACCAGAAGCAGTGAAGCTAATGAGCGAAACGTTAGAAAAAAATGCCATTGATAAATCCGAATACCCTCGTACCACCGAAATTGAAAACCGCTGCGTCAATATGATTGCTGATTTATGGCATGCCTCCAGCGAGGAAAAATTCATGGGTACTTCTACTATCGGTTCCTCGGAAGCCTGCATGCTGGGCGGAATGGCCATGAAGTTTGCTTGGCGCAAACGAGCTGAAAAATTAGGCCTAGATGTTCAAGCGAAAAAGCCTAACTTGGTAATTTCTTCCGGCTACCAAGTATGCTGGGAAAAATTCTGTGTCTACTGGGACGTTGAAATGCGGGAAGTGCCAATGGACGAAGACCACATGTCACTCAACTTGGATACCGTGATGGATTACGTAGATGAATACACCATTGGTATCGTCGGGATCATGGGCATTACCTATACCGGCCGCTATGACGATATTAAGGGCTTGAATGATTTAGTAGAAGCCTACAATCAAACCACCGACTACAAGGTCTACATCCATGTGGATGCTGCTTCCGGTGGTTTCTATGCACCATTCATTGAACCAGACCTAGTTTGGGATTTCCAATTGAAGAATGTCATCTCGATTAATTCTTCAGGTCATAAGTATGGCTTAGTGTACCCCGGTGTCGGTTGGGTCTTATGGCGCGATCAACAATATTTGCCAGAAGAATTGATTTTCAAGGTCAGCTACTTAGGCGGCGAAATGCCGACTATGGCGATTAATTTCTCCCACAGTGCAGCCCAATTGATCGGCCAATACTACAACTTTGTCCGTTACGGCTTTGACGGTTATCGCGACATTCACCAAAGAACCCACAATGTTGCCCTGTATCTAGCCGAAGAAATTAAGAAGACCGGCTTGTTTGAAATTATCAACGACGGTTCCCAATTGCCTTTGGTTTGCTACAAGCTGAAGGAAGACCCAAATCGAGAATGGACCTTGTACGATTTATCTGATCGTCTATTGATGAAAGGCTGGCAGGTTCCAGCGTATCCATTACCAAAAAATCTGGATCAATTGATTATCCAACGCTTGGTGGTTCGTGCCGACTTTGGCATGAACATGGCCCACGATTACGTGGAAGATATGAACCAAGCCATTGCAGACCTGAATAAAGCCCACCTCGTTTATCACAAAAAACAGGAAGTGAAAACGTACGGCTTTACTCACTAAAATCCCCGATATTTCCCCGTCGGCAAACAGTTCAACCGCTGTTTGCCGGCTTTTTTAGTTGGAAGGGTTATTTCCGTTTTTTCCGATGCCGGTTCTTTTTACTGGTATTCTTCTTGGAATAGGCGGGCTGCTGTTTTTGATTGTTCTGCCCTTTGTTTTTCCCCTTTTTACCTGGCTTGAGGAGATCTTTATATTTTGCATCCGGTCGCCGCCCTTCTTCCTCGGAGGCGTCTGGTTTCTTTTCCTGCGAGCCTTTTTCTACTGGCGGCGGAGATGCATCATTTTTAGTCGGTTTCCCTGTTTCTGCCGCTGTTTTGCGGTTAGCTGCTGCATCAGTTCCTGCTGTTTGGTTAACGGTCTTAGTCATACCCGTTGACGGAGTATTAGCTACTTCTGAAGATTGTTTAGATTCAACCGCTTCTACTTCTTCAGGTAAGTCAGTTTCTTTTGGCACGTAGGTTGGATCATCTTCTTTTCTGGTATCGAAGGCACGAAACTTCTCATCCACCGCAAAGTCCAACCAAATAGCGCGGGTAAAGCGACGGGTGCCATCTTCCTTCTTAAAAATAGTCAATTGGTCGAAGATAGCCAAAACAGCCTGGTTTTCCAAGGGATCAGGATGAGGCACAACATTGCTGAGACTCCAGCTGTGGATGCTGCCAGCCGCATCGGAAAAGGCGGTCTTAAGGTTGTATTTCTTTTCTAGCTGGTATGCACCGGAGTAGAGGCGATGTCCCAGCATCTCTATAGTTGAACGAGCTGTCTCGGTAATTTGTAAATATTCCTGTTGATTGGCGAATAGTTTGGCAACGATCTTTTGCCACTCTTCTTTTTCGAAATAATTTTCAAAATAGGGGCATAAATGACGAATCTCAGCTAGTTCCTCACGGGTTCCTTCTAAGAATAGGGGGCAAATAATTTCTTCGGCGAAGGATGAAAAATTTTCTACACTAAAGCAGTTTCTGATCATGACTGCGACAGCACATTGAATAAGATATACCTTATCCTTTGACTGATTGCCAAATTGTGAGAATCTTTTTAAAAGAGACTCCCTCTTCATGCCGTATATTTGTCTGGAACCCAGTGGTTTCGCTTTCATTCGACTATACTCCTCTCGATTATCCCTTTGATTAGTTCGCTGCACCTTTAGTCAGATGATTTTGCCAGATACCTGAGACCTCAATTGTGAGCGGTTAAATTTTTTTAGATTCATTATCTTTTTTATTAGGATATACGATATTGACACAGTATTCAATAACAAATTTCAAATTTTCAGAGTCCTGAAGACAGCTGGCTATTTTTTGGGGTTATTTTATAATTAGCCCCTTGATACTTAATTAAAAAGCTATAAAAATTGAAGCCCAGAACAGGTGAGTTTAGTTATTTATATTCGATGAATCAGCAAAATACGAGTGTTATTCTAAAAATAGAAAGAAGATATTTTTTGATGAAAAATTTTCTTAAAATAGGTGTCCTCTGATTAATTAACCGAATTTGTAGCTGTCATGACAGTTCTATGAAGATTTAAAATAATGAAAGGAGTTATATAAAAGAACATAAAAAAAGGTAATTACAATGGCAAACAAGCGAGGATCCTCAGATTCTCGCTTGTTGAAACAACACGATGTTGGTTTTTTTAGAAGATGTATCTTTGAGGGGTGTCAGCTAGAACCTGTACCTGTTGATTCAACTGCGCAACCACCTCGGCAATGGTGTGGCAGTTGATGGAATAAATAAGAGTATTGTCACTGCCTACGTCTTCCTGGTAGAGGGAGCTGTCGCACAGGATTACGCGCTTCGTGCAGAAGAACGTGTCGTCCACCACCTCATTTAAGTGGTTGCAGATCATGCTGCTGATGTTGAAGTGTTCCCCCAGCAGCTCTTCTAATTGCTGGTGGTAATACAAATATTTGAAATCGGAAGGCGCGACAATGAAGACCTCAATCTTTTTAGCTGGCTGTTGATTTAACAGGCTCAGATTTATCGTCAGTCGGCGAACCAAGTTATCGTCCCAGCGAATCGTCAGCTGGTTGTCTTTTTTCCACTGGTCCAAAAGCTGACGAACCTGCGCATAAAGGGGCTTCTGCTGACGGCTTAATACGCATATTTTTTCCGGTTGGAACAGCTGCATATCGGCCCAGGTGGAACGAATAAAGGGCAGAAAGGCCTTTTCAAATAGTAGCTGATTGCTTTCAGATAAGCACAAAGCTGCAGTAAGTCGCTGACTAAGCTGAAGCACTAAGGGATTGTACTGCACGTGGTTTTGATACACCACCTCAAAATCCTTTTGTAATAGCTCAAGATTATTGCATAGATAATTCCGCGAGTTAAAGAGAGAGTAAAGATAAAATTCTTCGTTTTCATCGTGACACAAGGAAAAAGACAGCTGTTTTAACCCTCGTTTAATTAATTGAAACAGAGGTGTTCGGCGAGCCTCGGCTTTCTCTTTCTCAGTAAAGAAGATCGGATTTGTTTTGGCCCGCTGCAAGCCAATAGCAACTCCCAGCAGAATCAACTGCTTTTCTTCTATTGGATAGCAGCGGGAAAAGAAGCGGCCTTCTACATACTCTATCAGCTTATTTCCCGCTTGGCTGATGGGTTGATTCATTTGCACCAAGTCGGTTTGATTGGTGTAATGCACCACCGACAGCAGCAAATAGCGATAATCCTTTTCAGGAATCTGAAGTGTTCCGTCAGGCTGTAAATAGTGCAGGTCATCAAAGAAGGAGCGCAAACTGCTTCGCAGGTGATAGACCTTGCTTAAGGAAATAAAGGATGCTTCAGCCATAGTTCCCCAGTGGCGTTCACCAGCCAGGTATAACCCTAAAATACGTAAAAAATAAGAGCGTTGATAAATGAGTTGGGTAAGCGATAGGCTGGAGCAGTCTGGGTCAAAAACAACCGTGCAGCAGTTCCGTCCTTTAGCAGTAGAGACAATGTGCGGTTCCAACAGCTCGATGATTGCCTCCAGATCATTCGCGATTGTAATCGAGCTGACCTGCAGCTGCTCCGCTAATTCGTGGAGGCGAATCGTTCGATTTTCGTAAAGCTGTTCACAAAGATACACTTGACGGAAGATGTTTTTCTCAAGATAGTTTTCCAGCATAAAAAAATCCTCCTGTTTTTATTAAGTACATAAATAATTATAGACCTTGCAGAAAATCAGCCAAAAAGATAAAACGATTTCGCCGCTAAAACTCGCTGTATTTTTAGAATTGGGGTTAAAATAAACGGAATAAATCTAAGAAAGAGCGTAAAAATAATTCTGTAACACTCGTCATTCAGCAAAAAATTGTGCTTTCAGCTGAATAAAAAACTTATAAGCTGCTGAAAAAAGGTATTATCTATAATGAGAAAAATACCGGAAAGCAGAAAATTACCTGCTTTCCGGTATTCGTTAGTTGCTTAAACGCATATCCACATGGGGGATATTGTCCTCTAAATAAATGTCTGAGACCACTTCAAACCCAAAGCCTTCATAAAACTTCCGCAAGTAAGCCTGGGCGGAAATCGTGACGGACTTATCAGGAAAACGCTGCTGGATCTCTTGGAGCGTTCGCTGAACCAGCTTTTGTCCCAGCTGCTGCTTCCGAGCTGACTTCACCACCAGGACCCGGCCAAAGGTGACATCATCCTCACGATCAATAATACGGGCGTAGGCCTTCAAGCCTTGTTCGTCTGCTAGACAAACATGCAGGGCTTTTTGGTCGTCTTGGTCGGCTTCTTGATAGGGGCATTCCTGCTCCACGACAAATACGGCGACACGTTCAATAAAAATTGCCAATAATTCTTCGGCAGATAATTCCGGGGTTGCTTTGATTTGGAAATCCATTAGGGTAAAACTCCTTCGTGTACTTTTTAGAAAAAAGACTCTTAACCATTATAGCAATTAACGAACAATTTTCCATATTTTTTGCTATTTCTTTCGCTAATCAAAGGTTTTTTTATAATTGTTTTGGTGAATATTAGAAGGTGTGAAAATCCTTTAGCAGCAAGCATTACAAGTGATTATTTCTAGATGTAAACGGTTTATTTCGGCTGCAAGATAAGTTTTTTTATTTAAAGTGCTTGACAATTAGAAAAAACACATCTAGAATTAACCCAATCTTAAAAAACAGTTTGGAGCGATTGATATGATTAAAAATATTAATACACAACTGAATACTTATTACTTTAGCTATTTTAGATAGGTTTGTGTTCATGCACTCATGGATGCAAACTACAACCAGTTTGTATCTATGATGGCTAGAGGAGTTTGAGATGACTTTCGCCACGTAGATGAATTTATCTATAGTGGCTTTTTCTTTACCCAGCTTTCGGGAGCAGAAGACTCATTGTAGATTTTTCATCTACAATGAGTCTTTTTTTGGTACTGATTTTTAAGATCTGATTTATAAAAAACCTAGGAGGTAAGGTATGGAAAAAGCAATTTCGGGAAAAACAAGATTGGCTGGCTTATATGCCCTGCCAGCTAGACACAGCTTTTCGCCAACGATGCATACGACGTCGTTTCGCGAGTTAGGAATCGACGCCGTCTATTTAAGCTTTGACGTGCAGCCTAAGACGTTAGGCCGATCGATCCAAGCGATTCGTGATTTGGAAATGCTAGGGGTGAATCTTTCAATGCCCCATAAGATGGCAGCTGTGGAATATATGGATGAATTAAGTCAAGCCGCTCGTCTGATTGGCGCAATCAACACGATTGTCAATCAAGACGGCAAGCTTGTCGGACACACAACCGACGGCATCGGCTGCTTGGAAAGCTTAAAGGAACACGACCTGACAGTGGTTGACCAGAAGGTAACAATCTTAGGCGCTGGTGGTGCGGCGACAGCGATTATTACTCAGGCCGCCCTGGATGGCGCGAAGGCAATTGATGTCTTCAATATTCAAGATTCCTTCTATCAAACGATTGAACCAAAATTAAAACTGATTGAACAAGAAACCAATTGCCACTTAAACCTGTACGATTTAGCAGACGAAGAACAATTGAGTCGTTCGTTAGCTGAGAGTGATCTGCTGATTAACGGAACCAATGTTGGGATGGACCCAGAGCCAGACAAAATGCCGATTCCAAGTGCTGATCTGCTTAGAAGTGATTTGCCAGTTTTTGATGTGATTTATCATCCGGCCAAAACAGCCCTGCTTAAAGCGGCTGAAGCCAAAGGCGCCGTTGCAATTAATGGATTAGGAATGCTGCTGCATCAAGGAGCTGCTGCCTTTAAATTATGGACCGGTCAAGAGATGCCGCTAGCGGTCACCCGACCCTTGCTGGCAGCTGAAATTCAAAAATAGGAGAGTGGATCAATGATTTTAATTATGAAGCAAGAGGTCACAGAAAATCAACTGTCACCGATTATCAATAAAATAAAAGAAAAAGGCTTAGGTGTTCAAGTGAACCACGGCAAGGACCGCATTGTTTTAGGACTGTTAGGCGATCCGGAAATCCTTCAAACGATTTCTTTCAAGAGTTACCCAATGGTGGATCGGGTAGTGCCGATCACCAACAGTTACAAGCTAACCTCTCGGGAATTCCACCCGCAAAACACGGTGGTGGATGTCGATGGCGTCAAAATTGGTGACGGCAGCTTCGTAACCATGGCCGGTCCTTGCTCAGTCGAAGGGGAGGAACAGATCATGGAGGCCGCTCGCATGGCTAAGGCCGGCGGGGCACAAATTCTCCGGGGCGGAGCCTACAAACCACGGACTTCGCCTTACGCCTTCCAAGGACTAGGTGAAGAGGGCTTGAAGATGATGCGCAAAGCTGCCGATGCTCACGGCTTGAAGGTGATTACCGAAGTGATGGATGAAGCCCATATTGAGGTAGTTGCCAAGTACGCTGACGTAATTCAAATCGGTGCCCGCAACATGCAAAACTTCCGTTTATTGGAAGCAGTCGGCAAAACCGGCAAGCCAATTGGTTTAAAACGCGGCATCTCCGGTACGATTGAAGAGTGGTTGAACGCGGCTGAATACATTGCGGTTCAGCAGAATTTCAATATTTTGTTCATTGAACGGGGCATTCGCACCTACGAACGAGCGACCCGCAATACCTTAGATTTAAGTGCCGTACCATTAATGAAAAAGCTGAGCCATTTCCCAGTCATCGTGGATCCAAGCCACGGTACAGGAATCTGGGATTTGGTTTCGCCGATGGCTCGGGCTGGAGTTGCCAGCGGCGCCGACGGCATGATTGTGGAGATTCACCCGGATCCAGTCAACGCTTGGTCCGATGGGGATCAATCCTTAAATGAAAAGAATTACCTGCAGATGATGCGGGAAGTAACCATTTTAACTAAAGCAATGAAGCAAATTACTGAACAAACAAAGGAGGAAATCGTATGTTAAATATCGACTTAGCTAGTAAAAGCTACGAAATTCTTGTCCAAAAAGATGCCTTGAAAAAGATCGGCAGCTGGACAGGTGAACTTTGGTCCCAACGAAAAATTGCCTTAATCAGTGACTCCAATGTGTTTCCCATTTACGGCGAAACCGTGACTCAGTACCTAGGCATTCAAGGCTTCGAGGTTCATTCCTACGTAGTGGACGCCGGTGAAAAAAGCAAATCGCTGGCAACAGCTAACGAGATTTACGATTTTCTAACGGAGCATGATTTCAGCCGCAGCGATTCCTTAATCGGTTTAGGCGGCGGGGTCATCGGAGATTTAACCGGATTTGTGGCTTCGACTTACATGCGAGGCTTGTCCTTCATTCAAGTACCGACTTCTTTATTGGCGCAAGTGGATTCCAGCATCGGCGGAAAAACCGGCGTCAATTGTGAGAAGGCTAAGAATTTAATCGGCACCTTCGCTCAACCAGATGGGGTCTTGATTGATCCGAATACCTTAAAAACTTTGCCAGACCAACGCCTGTCTGAAGGCATGGCAGAAGTCATCAAATGCGCCTTGATTCAAGATGACAACTTATGGAAGCAGCTGCGGCAGATGACCAAGCTGGAAGACATCATGGCTAATAGCGAAAGTATCATTCAGAAGGCTTTGCAAGTGAAGAAAGTATTAGTGGAAAAAGATGAGTTCGACCAAAATGAGCGCTTGCTCTTAAACTTCGGTCATACCATTGGCCACGGCTTAGAAGCCAGCTCCAATTACGAAATGATTAGTCATGGCGAAGCTGTCTCTCTAGGGATGGTGCAAATGACCCGCGGTGCGGAAAAAAAGGTTTATGCAGAAGTCAGCTAACCGATGAAATTATTCAAATGGTGGAAAAATTTCAGCTGCCTTCTGCCTATATACCTTGGGACCCGGCGAGAATTTATCAAGCAATTTTACACGATAAAAAAGTGCGGGGTGACCAGATTCACATCGTACTAGTGGAGGATATCGGTAAGAGTAAAATCCTTACCGTTCCGCTAGTTGAATTAAAAGACTATTTATTAGCATAAAAAACAAAATCGAAAAGGAGCAAAACACAATGGAATCTATTATTTTAATCGGCTTTATGGGAGCTGGAAAAACCACAATCAGTCGCGAGGTCGCAAACCTATTAAACTGTCAACGGGTAGATATGGACGATGTTTTAGTCGAACGCATCGGCTCTATCAGTCAATACTTCGAAAAACATGGCGAAGCTTCTTTCCGCCAGCACGAAACCGAATTGTTAAAAGAAGCCATCACCCAAAAATCCGTCATCGCAACGGGCGGTGGCGTAATCATGCAGGAAGAAAATCAGCAGGTTTTAGCTGATAAAAAAGTGATTTACTTAAAAGCTGATCCGGAAATTTTAATTGACCGTATCAGAAACGACGAAGAAAATATTCGGCCCAATGCTTCTAATAAAGACGATAGCGAAATCAAGCATTTATTCTACTCTAGAGAAAGATACTACGAACAATTAGCTAAAATTACCGTGGACACCACCCATAGATGTCCCAAAGAAATCGCCCAAGAAATTATTCAGCACCTGGCTTAGCCCCAACAGCGGTAAATTGTGGTAAACTGTCTGTATAAATCCATGCCTTTTGCATGCGGGAGAGGAGCGAGGAACATGATTGCCCACAAAAGAGATGTACTCCATGTAATAGCCAAAAACTAATTTTAATTACATGGAGGAAAATAAAATGACCAACAACATTTATGACAACGAAGAATTTTTTGAAAGCTACAGCCAAATGGAACGCAGTAAAAAAGGCTTAGACGGCGCCGGTGAATGGCAGACCTTAAAGGAACTGCTGCCGGATTTTAAAGACAAAACCGTCCTGGATCTAGGCTGCGGCTATGGCTGGCACTGTATTTATGCTGCAGAGCATGGGGCTAAAGCCGTTACAGGAGTGGATATCTCTGAGAAAATGCTGGAGGTAGCCAGACAGCAAACCCCTTATGACAATGTGACTTACTTGCAGGCAGGGATCGAGGAAGCCGACTTTGACGCAGACCAATTTGATGTAGTCATCAGTTCTTTAGCGTTGCATTACATCCCCTCATTTGAGGTAGTGGCAAAAAATGTTCACCGCTATTTAAAAGCAGGCGGACAATTTATCTTTTCAGTGGAGCATCCCGTCTTTACCGCCTATGGTACCCAAGACTGGTACTATAATGAAAAGGGCGAGATTGACCATTTTCCAGTAGATAATTATTTCTACGAAGGCAAGCGTTCGGCTCATTTCTTAGGCAGCGAGGTCACCAAGTATCATAAGACCTTGACGACTTATCTAGATGGCCTTTTGACCAACGGTTTCACCATTGACCGGATCGTTGAACCGACACCGCCGGAAAATATGCTGGATGTCCTTGGCATGAAAGATGAATTTAGACGACCTATGATGCTGATTGTTTCAGCAACCAATTCAAAATAAGATTCCGGGCCCTATCAGAAAAAAATGCTGATAGGGTCTTTTTTGTAGCGCCACTTATGCTACACTTTTAAAAAAGGGGTGTGAGTAATGGCAATAATCGGAATTGATTTGGGAACATCAAACAGCTTGGCGGCCTACTGGGACGGCCAAGAGGTAGGACTAATTAAAAGCCGCTTTGGCAACCATTTGACACCATCGGTTGTGGGGATCGATGACAATGGGGAGCTTTTAGTGGGAGAGATCGCCAAGGAACGGCTAGTGAGCCATCCGCAAAAAACGGCGGCGACTTTTAAGCGCTTTATGGGAACGGAAAAAATTTACCAATTAGGTGAGCAGCATTTTACACCGATTGAACTTTCTTCATTAATTATCGCCAGCTTAAAGGAAGATGCAGAGCTGTATTTACAGCAGCCCTGTGAGGAAGTAGTCATCAGTGTGCCGGCTTATTTTAATAATATTCAACGGGAAGCTACGATGGAGGCGGCGAATTTGGCCGGCTTGAAGGTGCTGAATTTAATCAGCGAACCCACCGCAGCAGCGATGGCCTATGGCTTCCACAAAGAAGATGACCTGTCGATTTTAGTCATAGACCTTGGCGGCGGTACCTTCGATGTTTCTTTATTGGAAATGTTTGAAGGCATCATGCAGGTGGAAGCTATTGCCGGGGACAATCATTTGGGCGGGGAAGATTTCACCCAAGTGATTGTGCGGGATTGTTTGGCGGAAAATCAGCTGGAGAACGAAAGTCTGCCGGCAGCTGTGCATTCGGTGTTGTATCAAAAGGCCGAAACCTTGAAAAAAGAACTGGCCAATCAAGGCAAAACCGGTTTCGATTTTACCTATCAGGATACCAGCTATCACTATCAGCTGGATCGCCAAAAATACGAAGAACTATGCGAACCGTTGCTGGCTAGAATGCGGATGCCGATTGGTCGGGTGTTAAATGACAAACGCATGGCGGTAGAGGATATCGATCGAGTGATCCTAATCGGCGGTGCCACCAAAGACTCGGTGGTCCGCAGCTTCTTAGCCAAGCTGCTGCGAAAGATTCCTTATACTGGGATTAATCCTGACGAAGCCGTGGGCATGGGTGCCGGGATTCAAACGGCTTTGAAAAAGGATCAGAAGATGGTTTCCGAGATGATGCTGACGGATGTTTGCGCCCATACATTAGGGGTGGAATCGGTTCGTCAAATGGGTGATGAATGGATCGGGGGTGTATTCTCACCGATTATTGAGCGCAACACCACGATTCCGGTGAGTAAGATCGAGACCTTTTACACTGTTCGGGATCAGCAGCCGAAGATTCGTTTCGGTGTCTACCAAGGGGAAAGTCCCCGTGTAGAGGAAAACCTGAAAATCGGCGAAATCGTGATTCCGCTTGAACCAGCACCGAAGGATTATCCAGTGGATTGTCGCTTTACCTATGATACCAACGGTCTGCTGGAGGTCTTAGTCACGATCCAAAAAACCGGCAAGACCCATCAGCTGATTATCGAAGAATCACCTGGCAAATTAACTAAGGCCGAAATTAAAGAAAGTCTGCGGAAGCTGGAGAAATTGAAGATTCATCCTCGCGATTCAGCCGAAAATCGCCTGCTGATGGCCCGGCTGGATCGCTTGTATGCGGAGACAACCGGCGAGATGCGGGGGTATGTTCAAAATATGCTGCTGCAATTTGAAGCAGTCATGCAAAAACAAGACCCGCAATTAGTTAAAAAGACCGCCAAAGAGCTGAATCAGAAGCTGAATGAACTGGAGAAAGGGTTTTGGCTATGAGCTTTTGGGACATTTTAGAAATTGAACCGACTAAAGAGCTCAAGGTCATCAAAAAAGCCTATGCCGTCAAACTCAAGCAGCTGATTCCTGATGAACAGCCGGCAGAATTCCAGCAATTAAAGGAAGCCTTTGATGCGGCAGTCCGCTATGCGAAGCGTACAGAGCCGGTTTTCGTGGTAAGAGACGAAGAGACAATCGTTGAAAAAGTGCCGGAAATTCCGGAAATCTCGGAGCCGGAAGTGGAAGAATCAGCGCCTTCTTTTAGGGAACAAGTCTATCAGCTGTTGGACACCATGAGCTTTTTTGAAGATGAAGCCGCCTGGAAAGCCTTGCTGACGGATAACCGAGAGTGGTCGATTCAGGAATTTATGCAGAACTCCCGCATCATTCAACAGGTGCTGGTGGAAAATTTCATGTATTTAGCCAAGCCGATCATTGAGCGACTGCTGCAAAGCTTCCAATTGCTGGAGCTGGAAAGTGATGCGTTGGGACAACCAATGGCTTTACCGCAATTTTTATATCAGCGGGAACAAATTTTAAACGCGCCGGCTTTTTCTTTTGCGCTTTGGCCGGAGCTGCCGGAAGAGGAGCGGAAAAATTACTTCTTGTACCGCTATAAATATTATACTTACTTGAATTCAGAAGAGCATGAAGAAGTCCGGTTAAAATCCTTAGCTAAAAAAATGCTGGCCCTAGTGACCAATGACGGTGATTTTGCGCTTTTGCAGGCCCAGCAAATCCTGATCAAAGCCCGGGGCGATTTGACTGAGCCGGAAGTATTTGCAGCCTTTAATAAAAAAGTCGAAGCTGCTATGAAGATGCGCTATGGCAATAAGCAGCTGGCAACCTTTCTGTTGATCTATCGGGAGGTTTGGCAAAAGGGGACGATGTCCGACTTCCAGAAGAAGCAATTAGCAACAAAAAATTATTTAGTCTTTCCAGCTTGGCAAGCGTATTTGCTGGGGATGCTTTATTACCGGCTGGAATATTATCCACAGGCCTTCGCTTATTGGGAGCAGGTTTCTTATTATCAGTCGTTGACCTTAGACCGTTACTGGAACCAGGCCAGCCGCTATTTGTCTACTGAAGAGAAAAGCAGTTACCAGCAGATCAGGGCCTTTCATCGAAGACAACACGGTCAGCCGCCGGAAAGGCAGCAACAGGAAAGGCAGTTCCAGGAAATCCGGCAGCCCGAGGCTAAAAAGAAGCAGTTTAAATGGTACCGTTATCTGTATATTGCAGCAGCTCTGGTCATGTTTATCGTAAAGGTTAGTAACTTTAGTCAGCGGCGACCAGAATTGCCGCCGACGGTTCCAAACATTTCAGAAAATCGAACCTACCAAGATAATTATCAGAAAAGTATGAAGAAATATTTTTCCATGGAAAGTCTGATTAGTGACGATGCCGATGCTGTTAAGCGGTTTGCTTATTACTATTTATATACTGAGGATCCCGGCGCTCGGCAAACCTTGATTGATGAGTATGCAACCGGGGAGGCAGTTGCCTTGCTGCAGCAGCATTTAAATGATCCGGCGACCTATCCCGATGCGATGCGCCATAATTTTCGTTTTGATTTCGACTCCACTGTCGATCATGGGTACTGTCAGGCTATTTATTACAATAGTGAGCCGCTGATGGTTATCAAGGAGGATGATGACGGAAAGATTATCGACGTACTAGGACCCGGCTGGCATGAGATGGAGGCGGCAGCTTATGACGCTTTATTGTCCGATATTGAGGTTCGGCCGGCTACTTCCATCAGCTTTTTTGTTGCAGAGTATCTGCCAAGTGATGATCGGCCTGCTGTTTTGGCTGAAAATTCCCGCTATGTGACTGATGAAGTTATGGCGTTGCTGCAAGCGAAACAAGCGGATGGGCCGGATGAAAACTACTTAGAAGGTACTTGGCAGCTGAGCTGGTACCTAGATGAACCCTATTTCGTAGTCAATGATAACTTGGGACGTGCCTCGCTGATCCTCGCCTGTGATCAAGGCGGCCGGATCGCTCATATTTATCGAGGCGACTGGGAAGAGATGAATAACTCTACCGCCGAAAGGATTGTTGCCGAATGTGAACCAGAAAAGAACCCATTCAACTAAAAAAGGTCGAAGGACGTTTTACTCCTTCGGCCTTTTCAGCTGTATCCAATAGATTAGTACCCTTTCTCCAGTCTCATCCGTCTTTTCTTCCGTTAACACGCCGCCATACCTCACGAGCTTTTATTTTGCATCTAGTGTAGCACAATAAGTTAGGCTGGAAAATCTGGCAGAAAGAGTATTGTTTTGTCGCTTATTGTTATTTATTATCAGTTGGAAGATTGATAATGAAATATATTAGGTTCAAAAGGAAGGCTGGGTAGTGAAAATATCCTTTGGGGATTCCGATTACTAGAAAAGCGTTGTAACAGCATTGATATAGCTGTTTTTCATTGATATATCAACGTATTTACCTAATAGGTAAATCGGGAATCGTAAGATGGAAGTCAACTAAACTTTTCTGTTTGCTAAACTATTTAAGCGGCATACTCTGATATGCTGAATTTCTAAAGAACTATTTTACTCTTTCTTTACTGTTATTAAGAAAGAGTAAATTCAGCTGGGATTTTCGGTTTTTGGTTGCAAGTAGTCTATCCCAAAGAGTAAGATTGGGTCGTAAAAATAAAATAGCAACAACCTTGTTAGGTGAGGCTCCTATACAAACACAAGCTATTGCTCAGAAACATCGAAAGATGCCAATGGGTAAAACAGGAATTGTCGGATTAAGGCTTTTTCCAAATAGCTAAGATGCAAATCTTTACGTTGTATAGTGCTAAAACTCGGACGATGAGATGACGCTTGGTCAGAATTCTTGTTCGAAAAGGTTTCTGACCTTTTTGTATGGATTCTAAAAAGTATAAATACCCGCTCATGTTCACCTGACAGTTGTTAATGGAGGTGAAACGATGCAGCAAATTAAAAAGATCGATTGGTGGATTTTAGGACCTTATGCTGTCCTGAGCACAATCGGTCTTTTAGAGGTTTTCAGCGCCAGTTCTTACCGTTTGATGATGACCGGCGAGAATCCCCGCAGCTTATTTTACCGGCAGCTGATCTTTATGGGAATAAGCTGGGTAGGATTAGCCTTAACGTTTTCCGTCAAATTGCCGCATTTTTTAAAACTGCCAATGGCTCAGGTCATGCTGGGCTGTTCGGCGCTACTGCTTTTAATGGTGAAGATTCATCTGTTTGGGGTCACGGTCAACGGGGCCCAGCGTTGGATTTCCATTTTTGGGATTCAGTTTCAACCTTCGGAGTTGGCAAATGTCGCCTTGATTTTTTATCTCAGCTACTATTTTCGCCACCCGCTGGAGACAAAAAAGGAACTGCGGGCACCGATTGTGGTCACGCTGCTTTTGATGACGTTGATTCTGATTCAACCTAAGGTGGCGGGCGCCATTTTGATTTTGATCATTGCCGGCGTGTTGTTCTGGTCTTCGGCAATTTCAGTGGATATGGGTTTGCTTCTAGGGGTCGCGGCATTCTTTCTAATGATTGTTACTTCTGGAGTTGTGCTGCTGTTAGGTAAATTTCATTTATTGCCCCATCTTTTTCAGCATGTGTATGAACGGATCGCCATCGCCGGCAATCCCTTTGCGGACTTCAATGGGGTTGGCTATCAGATGAGTAATTCCTATTATGCAATGTACAACGGAGGATTCTTCGGGCGAGGGATTGGCAACAGTATTACTAAAAACGGCTACTTGCCTGAAGCGGAAACGGATTTTATCTTTTCGATTATTGTGGAAGAATTGGGGCTGATTGCCGCGATTGGGATTTTATTTCTGCTGTTTCTGATTTGCCTGCGTTTGTTCCAGTTAAGTACTCGCTGTAGAAATCATCAGGCCGCCTTGATTTTACTAGGAATTGGTACACTGCTGCTGGTGCAAACCAGTATCAATGTGGCCAGCACCATCGGATTGATTCCCATGACGGGGATTCCTTTGCCTTTTATTAGTTATGGGGGAACCAGTTACTTGATTCTTTCCTTTTGTATCGGTGTTGCCCTGAATATTTCGGCTAATGAAAGGAGGCAGATCCATGCTGGAAAAGCGCAAAACTTGGAATGAGGCGCTGCTGCTGCCGATCTTTTTATTGCTGCTGGTGAGTGTCTGGGTCCAGTATCAGGCGGCAGTGCTGGATGGCAATTTTGTACGGCCTATCGTCATTAAGCAATTGTTTTTTTGCGCGTTAGCTTTCGGCGCTTTGTTGGCAGCCCGCCACTTCTCTTTTGCCTTTTTGATGAAATTTTCACCGTTATGGTACGGGCTTTCGTTGGGAGTCATGCTACTGTTGCATTGGTACTACGACGCGGCCATGTTTGAACTAACAGGAACCAAACGCTGGCTGCGCATCGGACCACTGACTTTACAGCCGTCGGAAATGATGAAGATCGCCTTTATTCTGATGCTGGTGTACATCACCATCAATTATGAACAACGAACCCCGATACGAACCTGGCAATCAGATGGGCGCTACATGTTGAAGAGCTTTTTAATCGCTCTGCCAACATTCCTTTTAATGTTCATGCAGCGGGATTTTGGGACAAGTCTAGTTTTTATTTGTATTATGCTAGCACTGTTTATTGTTTCGGGGGTGGACAAACGAATTTTAATTAGTCTAGCCGGACTGTTGGCCGTGTTGGGCGGTTGTTTACTTCTTTTCGTGTTCACGGAATGGGGCAGAGAGATCCTGAAGGCACTGCATTTCAAGGAGTATCAGCTAAATCGGGTGGAAGCCTGGGTAGATCCACTGAAGTATCAAGACTCTATTTCCTTTCAACAGGTTCGCAGCATGCTGGCAGTCGCCACTGGCGGATTTGCCGGAAAAGCCGGGGAGGCAGCTTGGGTCTATGTACCCGTACGGGAATCTGACATGATCTTTACCGTCATTGCCGAAACATTTGGTTTTGTCGGCAGTGCCAGCGTCTTGTTTTTATATTTTTACCTGTTCTACCAAATGCTCCGAACCGGCATGCAGACCAACAAACGGGCTTATCTTTATTTTTCAGTAGGATTAGTTTTTTCGCTGTTGTTTCAAACGGTGGAAAATGTGGGGGCTGCGATTGGGCTGCTGCCATTAACCGGAATCCCGTTACCATTTTTGAGTCAAGGCGGGACCTCGTTGATTACCGGATGTTTTGGATTAGGAATTGTTTTAGGCATGGAAAAAAGCGGGCCGAAGAGTTGCAGCTCATTCGACCCGAAAATAAAACGTATAAACTGAGAAACTCTCAGCTTGAATTATCATAACCAACAGCTTGCGAATTTTCAAGCGAGAGTTTCCCTTCAATAGAAAGGAAACAAAAAATGAATAAACGACAGACAGCGGTAATTCTAGTTTTGACCTTAATAGTGGCCGCAATAGGCTTTACTTCCTTTGAGTTCCTCAACGGTTTTTCAGCTGAAAAGCCGCAAACCAATCAGACTAAAAATTCGTCAGCTTTGCCAGTACCTGAAGGTGTACCAGAGGTGATCAATGTCGTGCTAGTCGGCTCAGATGCCCGGCCGGATGAAGAAAGTGGTCGATCGGACAGCTTAATGATTGGTCAATACAATCGGGAAACTAAACAGCCTAAGCTGATTTCCATCATGCGGGACTCCTACGTGGATATTCCCGGCTATGATCTGGACAAAATCAACGCCGCTTATTTTTACGGCGGCATTCCGCTGTTGCAGCAGACTTTGAAGAACAATCTAGAGGTAGAGCCGCCTTACTATCTTAGTATGACCTTCGACAATTTTGTCGATTGTATCAATGAACTTTTCCCCAAAGGTGTAACCATCGACGCCCAGGAGTCCTTCGAGTTAGACGGTGTGGAAATTCAGACCGGTAAGCAGCAAATGGACGGCAACACCTTGCTGCAATATGCCCGCTATCGTGGAGACGGTGAAGGCGATTTTGGCCGGATCAAACGCCAGCAGCAGGTGGTAGAAGCCTTGAGCCAGCAGGCCAAAGAGGTAACCACCTTAGTTAAATTGCCTAAAACCATCGGCAAACTGCTAGGCAGCATCGAAACAAATTTACCCAACAAAGTCCTAATCGCTTGTGGAATGGATTTTATCAAAGGAGATCAAAAACCAATTAAAACTTTATCGATCCCAGTAGCAGGCAGCTGGGATTACAACGATGATACTCCTTCTGGCAGCGTCTTGGAGCTGGAGTTGGAACCTAACCAAACCGCTATTCATGAGTTTCTAAAATAAAAAAAGTTCACTCGGCCAAATCAGCGGCTGAGTGAACAATTTTTTATAGTGTTATACCGCAATTCTTTTCGATTTCAGCTGTGAAGTATTCCTCCAGCTTAGCCGAAATAGGACCACGTTTGCCATCGCCAATCGTTTTTCCATCAATGGCGGTAACCGGAGTAACTTCTGCCATAATACTGGAAACAATCACTTCATCGGCATTTTTCAATTCTTCAACGGTGAAAACCCGTTCTTCTACCGGAATGTCATTTTCTCTTGCCAGCTTCAAAATGGTTTGTCGGGTAATCCCGTTTAGGATCAAGTTGTCTGCCGGATGAGTAATGAGAACGCCATCTTTTACAATCGACACATTGGAGTGGGAGCACTCTGTCACGTGATCTTCATCCCGATACAAAATCGCTTCGTCAGCACCAACTTTTGCTGCCTGATTTTTCGCCATGATGTTGCCCAGCAAATTCAAGCTCTTGATATCGCAATGCAGCCAGCGATCATCGACTGCTGTGACAGCGGTGATGCCTTTTTCAAAAGTCGCCGGATCACGAGGTCCCACCAAGGTAGTCGCCATCATCACTGCTTTGGTTTCCGACAAATACACATGATTGCGCGGTGGCTGTGTACCACGAGAAATCTGCAAATAAAGCATGCCGCTATCCAATTGATTGGCTTCGATCAGGTCATACAGCTGGGTTGCCAGTTCTTCCTGCGTATAAGGAATCGTCATATCAATTAGTTCTGCACTGCGAAATAGCCGCTGAAGGTGCTCATCAAGGGTAAATATTTTACGGTGGTAAACGCGAAATCCTTCGTAAATCCCATCACCAAATTGATACCCGCGGTCTTCGATATCTACCTTTGCTTCATTGCGATCCACCAATTGACCATTCAAAATAACCTTCATTTTTCTCCCCGCTTTCTTTTTGCTAACGCACTACCGAGCTCTTCAAGCTGCGGTATGACCAAATCCTGTGATAAATTCTAGCATCTTCAAATCATCGGCAGCAAAAACAACCGAATCACTTAGTTAGATTTTATTCATGTTTAGACCATCATAATTTAATCAAATAAAAAGGTCAATGAATCGTGCGAAAATGCCTTACGAATAGTAAGCGTGTGGCTTAAATGAACGGTAATAACTAATGTTTAGCAGGGGATTTTTCAGTGGAAATTGGCTTAAAATTAAAATTAGGTAAAAAGAGCAGAGTGCATATCATTCGTAAAATCATTTTTTCTCCCCTAAAATTAAAGTATAGGAAAAAATATATCAGGGAGAGGGTCGTATGATTGGACGGATAATTAGATGGAAACGCTTAATGGCCGGCTGGTCAATGAATGCCTTAGCCAAACGAATGCACATTACCGTGTCTCATTTATCGAACATTGAAAAAGGCAGAAGAAAGCCGTCGATTGAAATCGAGATTTGGGTGTCGGAGATTTTTAATCTACCAACTCATTTTTCTGAAGTAGAAAAAGTCGACAGCGAATGCTTCTATCCTTGGATAAAGCAAATAGTCAGCGAAGAAGATTTTGACAAGATTGCTTTGATTCGCCGCATTCAAAAGGAAAAAACGCTAACGCCTCAGCAATACTTAGCCAGCGATATTTTTGCTCACTCTTTAACAACCTTTACTAGAAAGAAGAAGCAAAAGGAAATCATGGAGTTTTTACATACTATCTATTTGAACGAGAGCTTGGATAGTGAACTTAGAAGAGCTGCTTTATTTTACCTATTAATGAATGCGCTGAATAAGAAGCAATTCGACGAAGCCGAGAAGTATGCGAATCGCTACATAGACCTGATAAAATCCGATGAGCAGGAAGAAAGAGTCTGTATGCTATTAAGACGGAGTATGATTCAATGGAATCGTGGTGTTAGAGCCGATTTGCTGCGGACCTTGACGGAAATTAAAAGTGAGATTGATCAGTTGGAGAATCCAGAAAACTTTCTGGTGGCCTGGAATTACCTTTACGGCAAGTGTATGATCTATTATGGCTTTATCGATGAGGCGGCCCATTTCTTAGAAAAAAATATCCAGCAGCCGAAGACGGAAAAACAATCGAAAGCCGTCTTGGAATTGATCAGCAAGATTCTGCTTTTCGCCTATACCGATAAGATTACGCCGGAAAAGAAATCAATCATTGCCACAATCAAACGAAATGCCGCCAACCATTGCTTTATGTTGAATGTGGTACCTTACATTTACACCATGGCCGCTTCCTTGCTTAATTTTGGCAAGACTGAAGAGGCCAAGCAGGTCGCCTCGTTAGCTGAGGAGTACCCCTTAACTAGCGAAGATTTGCCCAATCGGCAATTTTACTTGATTTTGTTAAATGCCAAGGAAGAAAATCAAGCAGTGGTAGAATGCTTGAGTGAGCAATACTTTGAAGAAGAAAGCCGGATTGCTGCCAATCCCTTCCAGGCGATGGACGTCTGCAAGCTGATGATTCAGCACTTCGAAGGAAAAAATCAGTACAAAAGCGCCTCGAAATGGGGGCACTTGGCGACGAAAATATCCACTACCTACTTTGGCACGCGAAGTCTAGCTTAGTAAAAACAATTTTCTGACAATTGAATACAACTTACTGAAAAAGTGCGCTAAAGCACTTTTTTTGTTGCGGACTATTCAAAACCGCTATATTTAGGATTGAGAGGATATAATCATTATATAACATATGGTATTTAAAAAGGGGAGGTGTCTGTTTGGAAACGAAAAAGCTATTATTACTAACAATTGAAAATTGCACCTTAGTCTGCGGCAGAAATTCAGTGGAACTCAGCGCGAAGGAATTGATGATTCTAATCAAACTGTTTGTTCGCCGCGAAAAGGCAGCCTTTGTCTCACCAGTCACCTTAAACGAAGAAATCTGGAAGGAAGAGGAGTTTCGTGGAAAACGTGACTCGCAAAAAATCCGATATTACCTGTTTCGCATGAAGAAAAAGATTAGCGACACCCTAAACATCGAAGACATTTTCTATAGCGTCCATGGCAAAGGCTACAAGCTGAATGATGCGGTTGAATTAAAGATTCAGATCGTTGAAGAGTAAATGGGTCATAAAAAGCGAAGCGGAGGGATTTCAACAAATCCTCAGCTTCGCTTTCTTAATTATTCCTTCAAATCAAACTGACTAATCTTCCGCGTTTCCTCCAAAGCAATCGAATTTCCTACCTTAAAGGTATAATTGCGAATATAATTCTTCGAGAAATACCCGGCATACAAAATATTTAATAGGAAGAGAATCGACTCTTCGGTAGAGAAGTTGCTGATTTTCTTAAAAAGCCGTTCCCGGGAAGAAATCGTCAAGACGGTGGGAATCACCTTACGAATATAATTGTCCCCCTCACTAGTTAAGCCAATCAGCATTACCCCGTTCTTCTTCATTAACGAAATAAACCGCATCGGCTCCCGACCGGCATCATTTCCCGAATAAGAAACAATAATCGCCGCATCCTTTTTCGTCAAAGAATGGGAGATCATGCCGATTTCCCCGCTTTGAATCACTTCAATGCTGCGGCCCAGCGTGGCCATCTTACGGCGAAAAACTTCTCCCAGCAAATTATTGGGACTAACTCCTAGTAAAACCACCCGTTGCGCCTTCAGTAAAATAGTCACTGCTTCGTCTAGGACATTCACATCAATTCGGTCCGCGGTATCTTGAATACTCTCGATTTGAATCGTGGCGATTTTTTGAATGATCTCGCTATAGGAATCCTCCTGATTAAAGGGCAGATTGGGATCAATATCGGAATAATGCTTTTCTTCATAATGAATTTCTTCGATTAAAGCTTGGAAAAAATCCTTCCAGCCGGCAAAGCCGAGCGATTTGCCAAAACGCACCAAAGCTGACTTGGAGGAGAAGGATTCTTTGGCAATTTTCTCCATCGAATAGCTTTGAATCTCGTTCTTATGCTCCAGCAGCAGCTCAGCAATCTGCTGCTTGGAATCCTTTTGGGTAATGGTATATTCTTCAATCTTTTGCAACAGCTTCATGGCCAACGCCTCCTTTCAAACTTCCTTATTAAGGCTAGTATAGCAAAAAAGTTTCAAATAGTTTCACTAAATCGATGGCAAATAAAGTAAAAGGTGAAACTATGGACCAGGTTCTACCGAAATCATTGAAAGCGGATACCCCTACCCGTATATTAAGAGTACGAAGCGCGCGGGAAATCATAAGGAGTGAAAGAAATGTCCGGTAAATACGAAAAATTAGCAAAAGAAATTATCGAGCTTGTTGGTGGTAAAGCAAATGTAAAAAATCTGATTCATTGTCAAACACGCTTGCGATTTGACTTAGTGGACACAAACAAAGCAGCCAAGGATCAACTTGGGCAGCTGGATGGTGTCGCAGGCGTCATCGACAGCGGCGGCCAATTCCAAGTAGTTATTGGTACTCATGTCAGTGAAGTCTATGAAGATGTCAAAGCCCAATTAGGAGAACTTGAAGAAGTTGCCGATACCGGTGATGGCAAAAAGAAAAATCTGTTGACCTTAGGAATTGAATTTATTTCGACCTCCTTTAGTCCGATTATTCCCGCCATGAGTGGTGCCGGGATGATCAAGGCACTTTTGGCTCTACTAGTATTATTCAATCTAGTTTCTAACGAAAGTCAAACCTACTATATTGTTAATTTTATGGCAGACGCGGTGTTCTATTTCTTGCCCTTTTTCCTAGCTAATACAGCTGCTCGAAAATTAAAATGTAACCCTTACTTAGCGATGGCCTTAGCCGGCGTGCTGCTGCATCCCAACTTCGCAGCCTTGATCGCGGAAGGCAATCCAGTGGAATTATTCGCAATGCCAGTTCGTTTAGTGGGATATGGCGCCAGTGTGATTCCGATTCTATTGATTGTCATTGTCCAGTCCTTTATTGAAAAATTTTTCAACCGCATCATTCCAAATGCCGTGAAGATTGTCTTTGTACCGATGTTTACCATCCTGTTAACCGGGATCGTGGCATTAGTTGCTGTGGGACCATTAGGCTCATATGTTGGTGAATTTATCGCTGCCGGCTTTAACGGCATCCGCACAGTTGCGCCATGGGCACCAGCCGTGATTGTGGGAACATTATTACCAGTGATGGTAATGTTCGGAATTCATACAAGTATTGGACCGTTGGATGTCATTCAATTAACTTCTGTCGGTTATGCCAATATCTTTGGACCTGGTGCGATGGTTTCAAACATTGCTACCGGTGTTGCATCGTTAGTTGCCAGCCGCAGAACCAAAGTCCAAAAAGAACAGCAAGTGGCAGTTTCTGCCGGAATTACAGCTTTAATGGGAATTACGGAACCAGCCTTATACGGGGTTGCTTTACCGAAGAAATATCCCTTGATCGGAACCATGATTGGTGGGGGATTAGGCGGATTGTACGCCGGAGTCAGCGGAGCGTCTCGTTTTGCCACCGGATCATCTGGTTTACCAGCGATTCCACTGTACATTGGTGAAGATATCTCTAACTTGATCAACATCCTGATCGCGATTGCCATTACCATGATTACGACAGCGATTGCCACATACTTGTTAAGCCTGCGTTTTGAAAAAGAAGAAGTTCAAGAAAAAACTACCAATTCAGTGATTGAAGTAGATTCAATTTTAATCAACAGTCCCATCAACGGGGAAATGATGCCATTGGCTGAAGTAACAGACGAAGCCTTCTCAACTGGCATGCTGGGCCAAGGGGTTGCCTTTGAACCAACAGAAGGAAAAATTGTTGCACCATTTGACGGGGAAGTGGTCAGCCTGTTCCCAACGAAACATGCGATTGGACTACGCTGCGAAAATGGCGTGGAACTATTGATTCACGTAGGGTTAAACACGGTAGAACTAAACGGTAAATATTTTGACGCGTTAGTTGCCCAAGGAGACAAAGTAACTCGCGGACAAACATTGCTAACCTTTGACTTAGACAAGATTCGGGCAGAAGGCTACACTACCCAAACACCGGTAGTAGTAACTAATACCGCCAACTATAAAGAAGTAAAATTAGACAGCTTAGGATTGAAAAATATCGACAACGTCATGTTAACGATTCAAGTATAGAGGAGCGAAAAAACTATGGGATTACCAGATAACTTTTTGTGGGGCGGCGCCACTGCTGCCAACCAAGTAGAAGGTGGCGTATTAGAAGGCGGCCGAGGGTTAGCCAATATTGACGTGCTGCCTTGCGGTCCAGATCGTAAAAAAATCGCAGCCGGCACAATGAAAATGTTAGAGTGGCAGGATGATTATTTCTATCCTGCCAAACGCTCCATCGATATGTACCACCGTTACATGGAAGACATCAAGCTCTTTGCTGAAATGGGCTTCAAGGTGTATCGCATGTCGTTGTCTTGGTCGCGGATTTTTCCAAACGGCGATGATCAAGAGCCCAACGAAGCGGGCTTGGCCTTTTACGAAGAGATTTTCAAAGAGCTGCGGAAATACAACATAGAACCCTTAGTGACTATCGCCCATTTTGATGTGCCACTGCATTTAATCAAGGAATACGGCTCTTGGCGCAACCGCAAGATGATTGATTTTTACGCTCGCTATGCCGAGACTGTTTTGAAACGCTACAAGGGCTTAGTTAACTATTGGTTGACCATCAACGAAATCAATATTTTACTGCATCAGCCCTTTGTCGGCGGTGGGATTGTCTTTGAAGAAGGGGAAAATCACGAAGAAGTGAAGTATCAAGCAGCTCATCATCAGCTGGTGGCTAGTGCTATCGCCACCAAACTGGCTCATGAGATCGATCCGAAAAATCAAGTAGGCTGTATGCTGGCTGGCGGGAATCACTATCCATATACCTGTCGTCCGGAAGACTACAAAGAAGCGATCGACCGGGATCGAGAAGGCTATTTCTTCATCGATGTGCAGGCTCGTGGGAAATACCCGAATTATGCCTTGAAGAAATTTGAGCGGGAGGGCTTGAACATTGTGAACGAGCCAGAGGATGTGGAAGCCTTGGCCTCTGCACCAGTGGACTTTGTGTCCTTCTCTTACTATTCTTCTCGGACAGTCAGTGCCCACTCCGAGGATTATGAACAAACCACCGGCAACGTTTTTGCCACCATCAAGAACCCGAACCTGGCTTCCAGCGAATGGGGCTGGCAAATTGATCCGATGGGACTAAGAAACGCCTTGAACCAAATGTACGATCGCTACCAAAAACCCTTATTTATCGTGGAAAACGGCTTAGGAGCGGTGGATCAGCCGGACGAAAACGGCTTTGTGGACGATGAATACCGGATTGACTACCTGCGTCAGCACATTGAAGCCTTCACAGACGCGGTGGAAATCGACGGAATCGAACTGTTAGGCTACACTACTTGGGGCTGTGTCGATCTAGTCGCTGCCAGCACCGGGCAAATGAGCAAACGCTACGGCTTTATCCATGTGGATTGCGACGATGAAGGCAACGGTACCTTAGAACGTACCAAGAAAAAATCCTTCTACTGGTACAAAAAAGTCATTGAAACCAATGGTGAAGATTTAACTAGTGAAAACTTAGCAATACCTGAAAAACAAGCAGTCGGTTAAAGGAATCTATACTCGGTGGAAGGACAAACTCTTACCGAGTATAGATTTTTTCTATTGACTTAGAGTTCACTCGAAGGCGTAGACTAGGCTTATCAAAAGAAAAGAGGAATGTACATGGACTACGTAAAATTTGGCAATACCGGTATGGAGGTTTCCCAGCTTTGTTTAGGTACGATGGGCTTTGGTGATCCCAACAGCGGCTTCCACGAATGGGTTCTGCAAGAAGACGAAAGCCGTCCCGTGATCAAAAAAGCCTTGGATTTAGGCATTAACTTTTTCGATACTGCCAATATTTATTCCTACGGCGAGAGTGAACAGATTTTAGGAACAGTTTTGAAGGAATACGCCAACCGTGACGAAATCGTAGTAGCAACGAAACTATTTTCCACCATGAAAAAGACACCAAACAGCGGCGGTTTGTCACGGAAAGCTATTTTCCACGAAATCGATCAAAGCTTAGAGCGCCTGCAAATGGACTACGTAGATTTATACATCATTCATCGCTGGGACTACAACACCCCGATTGAAGAAACAATGGAGGCTCTTCACGATCTAGTCAAATCCGGCAAGGTTCGCTATATCGGCGCGTCAGCCATGTACGCTTGGCAGTTCGCTAAAGCGCAGGCTGTCGCTGACAAAAACGGCTGGACCAAATTTGTTTCCATGCAAAATCACTTGAATTTGTTGTATCGGGAAGAAGAACGGGAAATGCTGCCGCTATGTGAAGATCAAAAGGTTGCGGTGACGCCTTATAGCCCCTTAGCTGCCGGACGTTTGACTCGTGATTGGGAAGCCACTACCAAACGTTTCTTAACCGATACTGTCGCTAAATCAAAATACGATAAGACTGCTGACCAAGACAAGTTGATTGTGGAACGAGTGGCAGAAATTGCTGAAAAACGTCAGGTCAAACGGGCCCAAGTGGCTTTAGCCTGGCTGCTGCAAAAAGAAGCAGTGGTGGCACCAATCATCGGTGCCACCAAAGAAAGCCATCTGCTGGATGCATTACCGGCGCTGGAATTAAAGCTGACTGCTGAAGAAGTACAATACCTGGAAGAACCTTATTTACCTCACCAAGTTGTGGGTGCGATCTAAGTAATTCGTGCTACTATATAATAGTAGAAACACGAAAAGAGGCGGAGTATGGAAATTCGATTGTTGCGCTATTTTTGGACAGTAGCAGAAGAAAAAAATATATCAAAGGCGGCTAAGCTGTTAAATATCACCCAGCCTACCTTGAGTCGCCAAATGAAGGAGCTGGAGGAATCCACGGGTGTGCCCCTATTTCATCGGGAGCGCAATCAGCTTTCCTTAACCGAAGACGGGATCTTTTTAAAAGAGCGGGCAGAAGAAATTCTGATGTTAAACGATAAGCTGGACCAGGCTTTTTTGGATCAAAAGAAGAAGCAGCTAAGCGGCACCTTCACCATCGGCTGTGTGGAGGCGGACAATTCCGACACATTATCTATGATGATCGAAGAATTAATCAGCGATTATCCCCAGGTGCGCTTTAATCTGGTAACAGGAACCAGCGACGATATTTTGGATCGTTTAGACAAAGGAATTTTGGACTTGGCGCTTTTACTGGAGCCCATCGATATGAGTACTTACGACTACTTGGTGCTTCCCCGGCAAGAACGCTGGGGCTTGCTGGTTTCCAAAGAGACCTTTTTAGCCCAGAAGGAGACCCTTGCACCAGCTGATTTAAAAGGAATTCCCGTGTTAAGCTCCAATCGCAAGGAGGTCCAGGAATTGATTGCTAATTGGTTGGGCTCTCCCTTTGAAGAACTGAATGTCGTTGGTACCTATAATCTGATTTTTAACATTTTTTCTTTAGTGGAAAATCGCGTCGGTTCCGCTTTAGCCATCGAAGGGGCCACCGCCTACCGCAACACGGAACAGTTCAAGTTTGTCCCCTTAGAGCCTGAATTGAAAACTCATTGTGTGCTGGTCTGGAAGCGCCGAATTCATACTCCAGTGGTGGAAGAGCTGATCCAACGCTTCAAACATGCCTTCCAGGCATAGGACTATGATTCAATAAGCATTAGACGAATACCTCACTAAGCTGTAGGATGAACTTATCATCTTACAGCTTTTTACAATGATTAAAAATATAAGTTTTCGCAATTGAATAAGCGTTATAGCTACAGTACTAGTGTCTGGCTTCGCAAATCGAACAAATTTGCGAAGCCTTTCTCAAAAAGGAGGTGCACCATGAAAGCAGTCATCTATTTTTCCCGCAAAGGGGAGAACTTTGTTGGCGGAAGTATTCAAGAGCTGACCGTAGGCAACACAGAAGCAGCCGCTAAAAAAATCGCAGACGAATTAAATTGTCCAGCATTCGAAATCACCCCAGTGATCCCGTATCCCAATAATTATCAAGAGACCACCAAACTGGCGGAAGCAGAACACCAGCAGCAGCTAACAGTCGAGTATACAGTTGAAGACTTAGACTTAAGTCGTTATCAGACGATCTTTTTAGGCTATCCCAACTGGTGGGGTGGTCTGCCGCAAATCGTTGTTTCTTTTCTAAAAGCCAACGATTGGACCGGCAAAACCATCCATCCATTTTGTACCCACGAAGGCAGCGGGATGGGCAGCAGTGTTCAAGAGCTGCAAAAATTATGTCCGCAAGCAACTATCGAAACAGGTTTGCCGATTCGCGGTTCTCGCGTCGATCGAGCTGACAAAGCCATCAACAACTGGCTAATAAACGAAAAATAATGGAGGAATTTATAATGGCAAAACACGAAGAAGTAAAAAATGGAGTTATCTTTCCTATCGGAGAAACAAACGACGCCTATGCTCAATATTTTGTAGGCCAAAGCTATTTAAAAACACTAATTGCTGATCCAGAGGTTAATGTAGGGGTGGGCAACGTGACCTTTGAACCCGGCTGCCGCAACAACTGGCACATTCATCATGACGGCTTTCAATTGTTATTGGTAACCGGCGGCGAAGGCTGGTACCAAGAAGACGGCAAATCGGCCCAATTCTTAACAGCGGGCGACGTAATCGTTACCCACGGTGGTGTAAAACATTGGCATGGTGCGGCTAAAGACAGCTGGTTTGAACACATCGCTATTACAGCTGGCAGACCAGAATGGTTGGAACCAGTAACTGACGAAATTTACGACCAACTTGAAGGAGGAAAATAATCATGGCAAAACAAACAGCAGGAAGAGACAACTTAGGGGAATTCGCACCACAATTTGCAGCATTAAACGATGATGTATTATTCGGAGAAGTTTGGGATCGGGAAGATCAACTATCGGCTCACGACCGCAGCATGATTACTTGTTCCGCGTTACTAGCAATGGGTGCTCCCCAACTAGAAGCACACTTGAATATTGCCAAACAAAACGGCGTAACCAAAGACGAAATCGTAGAATTAATTACTCACATCGCTTTTTATGCTGGATGGCCGAAAGCTTGGTCAGCCTTCAACATGGCCAAAGAAATTTTTGGTGAATAAATTTAGAAAATGTGGCGCTTCGGTGCCGCATTTTTCTATGCAATATAATCAATAGTAAGCTTTAGGAGGAATCATGCATAAATTAACTAAAACAGCATTACTATCAGTCTCGCTGCTGGTAGTATCCGGCGGAGCAATTGCTGGAAATATCCCGGCCATCATGGAAAGCTATCCTACCGTCAATGGCACCTTAATCGAGCTGCTAACCACCATTCCGTCACTTTTTATTATCTTAACGATTCTGGTCAGTCATAAAATTGCCCGCAAAATCGGCTACAAGCAAACCGTTCAACTGGGGATTTTCCTTGTATTTATTGCTGGAATTTTACCAGTATTTACGCAATCATTTTTACTGCTTTTTCTTAGTCGTGTTTTCTTCGGTATTGGAATTGGTTTGTTCAATCCGCTGTTGTATTCATTGGCTGGAAACCTGTATAAAAACAGAGAACTGGCAACAGTGATTGGCTTGCAAAGCTCCTTTGAAGGAATTGGCGGGATGCTGATTACTTTCTCGGTAGGACAGCTGCTGATCATGAATTGGCGAATATCCTTTTTAGCCTATGGCATTGCTTTGCCGGTGTTGCTGCTATTTTCACTTTTCGTACCGGCCGTTAAGCCGAAAATGCCTGAAAAAAATCCGACAGCTCCTAAAGAAAAAATCAGCCGTGCCGTTTGGGGCTATGTCGGGCTGCTGATTTTAGTAGTGACCGTCTATATGTCTGTAACGGTGAAAATCACGTCGCTTCTATTAGACAAGGGCATTGGTGGTGCAACTGCCGGCAGCAACCTAATTGCATTAGTCGGATTAGGTGCGATGCTGGCCGGGATTCTTTTCGGCCGTTTGGTGATTGTCACAAAAAAATGGACGCTGTCATTAGCCTTTGTAGGCTTGGCCGCATCCATGTTTCTAACAGCTTTTGCGCCAAACATCATCGTAGCTTCGATTGCTGCGGTCCTTTGCGGTTTGGCCTTCCGTACCTTCATTCCTTATCTGTTCAATGAAGTGAACCAGCAATCTGACAATGCGGAAAAAAGTACGTCAATTCTGCTGATGGCTTTCAATTTAGGGGCAGCCTTTGCGCCGATTACCATTGCCGTTTTCCAACAGCTGCTTCCAGTGTTAAATCAGCAAGGCTTATTTATCGGTGAAGGGATTCTGATGCTGATTCTAGCAGCTGGTGCCAGTCTTACGAATAAGAAATTCAACATACTTGATCGGGCAGCGGAATAGTCAGCTGTTGGGTCAAGTTATTTTTTTCACAAACAAAGTGTAAGATTAAAAATTCCTGTGGATTACGTGAGTCAGTAATGCTAAAATTAGATAAATTATTGATGGAAAGTGGTTGGAGCATGGTACCGATTTATATTTGTGACGACGTAAAAGAAACCCGAGAGTACTTAGAAAAAATCATTTCCAACTTAATTATGATTAATGCCTATGATATGGAGATTGTCCTAGTGACCGGTGATCCATTGGAAGTACTGGAGCATCGCCAGAGCCACACGATGCGTGCCGTTTACTTTTTCGACGTTGATCTGAAGCATGATACATATAACGGCTTTTCCTTAGCCAAAGAAATTCGCGAACTGGACACGCGGGGCTTTTTGATTTTTGTCACCACCCATGAAGAACTGATTTTTGAAACCTTTAAATATCGTTTGGAAGCCATGAGCTATTTGTACAAGGATGTTCCTGAAAAACTAAATGAACAACTGATGGAATGTCTGCAGGAAATTCATCATTTATTGACCAAAGAAGTGGGCGACAATCAACGCTATTACACAGTAAAAGTGGCCGACGCCAGCTATCAGCTGCCTTTGGAAAGTATTTTGTTTTTTGAAACAGTCGGAGCGCATCGAGTTGTCTTGCATAGCGAAACCCGCTTGTTGGAATTTCGCGGCGAGTTAAAGAAGATTGAGCAGGAGCTTTCGGAGGATTTTATCAAAATTCACCGTTCCTACTTGGTGCAAAAAAGCAAAATCCAGCAAATCCACTATTCTGATAATACGGTGATTATGGAAAATGGTTCAGTTTGTTTGATGTCCAGGGGTGGCCGGAAGTTGTTGAAGGAACTATTTGAGGAGAATGCACGATGAAGGACGAATTAACTAGAATTGCTTTCTTGTTTCTGATATTTTTGATCATATTCGTCTTAGAGTATGTGATGGTCTATCTAGTCACGAAAGAAAAAAGAAAAAGAAGCTTTACTTGGTTGATGTATGCCGGGATGGCTTTGGTCCTAGCTTTATTAGCTTTTTTTACCCAGAACATGCCACTGGGGGCTTATCTGGTTTTCCATGCTGTCGTAGATACGGCCTTGTCGCTGTTACTACATCGGTATATCTTCAAAGTGGTAGACTGGCGAGTGATTTTTTTCTTGGCCATGTTCAACACCATCGTTCTTTTGCCAATCCAGAAGATCGTTACCGCTATTCTAGGCCTGTTTGTTTCAGGACCAGCGACAACTAGATTAGGAAACCTGCTAACTTATTCGATCATGCTGGTGATTTTTCTCCTGCTATCAAAAACCAGGGTATTCTTCGTACTAGGCAAGATTGCCCGTTTTCCTAAGCTGGCCTTAACCATTGCTATGGTAGTCAGTTTGCTGAATGTAGCGATCGAGCTAATCAACTCTATTGTTTTTTTGAATACTCTTTCTGGTTTTCAGATCGCACTTTATGCAGCCAGCTATGTTGCGGTAATCGCGGTCTATGTCTTTTTACTCAGAGAATACTTGCGGGAACAGCGGCTGCGGGAATCAGAGGCATTGGTGTTGCAGCAGCAAGTCTATTTGCAAAAATTAGAAGCAATTCAACTGGATCTGCGGAAAATCCATCATGACTACAAAAACGTCGCCACTGGACTCTATGCCAAAATGGAATCCGGCGATGTAGCCGATGCCCAAGCCTATATCAGTACCAAAATGCTGCAGATGGATAAAGAAATCCGGCTTGATTTGCAGCAAATGAACCAGTTGACCAACATCGAAGTCATCGAGCTGAAAACTTTGCTGATGGCTAAAGCGATGCAGGCGGAAAAAGTCAATGTTCAGCTAATCATTGAAGTCATGGAACCCGTCAAAAAAGTGCCAATGGAAATTTCTGACTTGCTTCGTTGCGGTGGCATCCTGCTGGATAATGCCATCGAAGCTGCTGCCAATGAACATCAAAGACAAGTGACAATTGTTCTCTTAAAGGAAAATGGCAAGCTGACCTTCATGGTGAAAAATCCCGTCAGCCAGTCGGTGGACTTGCAGCGGATCTGGACCGACGGCTATTCTACTAAGGGAAAAAATCGTGGCCTAGGCTTAGCCAACTTAAAAGAAATTACCCATCGTTACCCGGATGTCTGGTTAGAAACTCGGGTAGAAAAACAAGAGTTCATTCAATTGATGACCTTTAAACTCATTTAAAGATCGAAGCCTTGCCAAAAAAGACAGGTTTCGGTCTTTTTTGGACGCAACGAACAATTTCAGCTCCTGGCTCTTTATAGTTAGTTTAACTATGAACGGAGGACGCCTGATGAAAGAAGAACTATTAAAACTCAGACATATCTCAAAAGTGTTTATTAATAACCACGCCCTAAAAGATATCAACATGACCCTGGCGGCCGGTGAAATATTAGGATTCTTAGGACCATCAGGGGCCGGCAAGACAACTACGATTAAAATCATCACTGGGCAAATGATCCAAAGCTCCGGCGAAGCCTTCATTTTAGGCAGCGATACTCGCAAGCTCAACGAGAAAATTTATGAGAAAATCGGGATTGTCACCGATGCCAGCGGAATCTATGAAGAATTCAGCGTCTACGAGAATCTGCTGCTGTTTGCTCAATTGCTGCAGGTGCCTAAAGAACGGATCGAGGAGTTGCTGGATCGAGTTGGACTAACCGAACAGAAAAAACAGTTAGCTGGAAAATTATCCAAAGGCCAAGAACAGCGCTTGATTTTAGCCCGCGCAGTCTTGCATCAGCCGAAGGTTTTATTTTTGGATGAACCAACTTCCGGACTCGATCCTACCACTGCTCGGGAAATTCACCGCCTGCTGCTGGAATTAAAGGAAGCCGGGATGGGGATTTTCTTAACCACCCACAACATGGAGGAAGCTGCGAAGCTATGCGACCATGTGGCCTTATTGAATGACGGCAAGATTGTGGAATTCGGCACCCCGCAGGAAATTTGCCTGCGCTACAATTCTGAGAAGAAATACCGAGTGTTACTAAATACTAGAGAAGAAGTGACCTTGGCTCACACCGAGGAAAATACGAAAAAGCTGAGTGATTGGCTAACCAGGGATGTGGTAGAATCCATCCACACCTGTGAACCAACCTTGGAAAGTGTCTTTCTAACCGTAACTGGAAGGGGATTAAACTAATGAGTCTGTCCATCAGTAAAATTGTTGTTTTAACCAGATTCAAGTTCAAGGAATTATTCCGCAACAAAACCTTTCTAATCACCGCTAGCATGGTGCCGCTGTTGACGTTGTTGATGCGTTTTCTTTATCAAAATATTTTAGATGGTGAAGCGATGCCGCCAATGATGCTGGCGTTGGTTCTAAATTTAGGTCTATTGATGAATCTAACTAGTGTATCTATGATGATGCCGGCCACGATGCTGGCAAAAGACAAAGAGAAAAGCACGCTGCGAACCCTGATGACATCTTCGGTGAACGGGGGAGAATATTTTGTCAGCTCGGTGATCCCTTCATTTGCCGTTTCGGTGGTGATCAATCTGCTGATCTTGTTTTTATGCGGGATTGACATGAGCCAGCTGAATCTAGGTTTGTACCTTTTTGTAACTTCACTGGCCAGTTTAACCAGCTGTGTACTGGGAATGTTGATTGGCCTATTTGCCAAAAATCAAATGGCCTCCAGCAATTTATGTGCGGTATTTATCTTAGTCTTAATGCTGGTTCCGATGTTTGGCAATCTAGCTGATAGTTTTCAAAATATCAGCGGGTTTCTATACACCGGCATTGTCGGTAATATGGTGTCGGCTTTTGCTGAAGGTAGCAACCAGGGCCTTTCAATTCAAAGCTGGCTGGTGTTAATTGTGGAGCTGCTGGTGATTTCGTGTTTATTTGTGGTCAATTATCGTAAAAGCGGGTTTGAAAGAGAGTAATTTCATGACCTCAATACTTTAGCCGATCAGGATCAACAGGTAATCTTTGGTGGTCGCTTGGGAATGTGTCGCTATTTTGTATGCATCAGGTGATTGAAAAAGCCTTGCAGGCAGCAGCTAAAGAGCAATAAACAATTAAAGTATCCTGCAGGAAGTTTTTGCTGGATACTTTTTTGACGAAAGCCAAGGGAAATTAGCAAGTAACTATTTTGCAGAAAATACTATATTTTTCATAAAATTTGCAAATTAGAACCATTATCATTTTCAAACCAGATGGTTTTTACCTATACTTACTTCAATCAATAGCTGAAGAGAGTTCTGAAATGAAAAAGTTTCTTGATGTGAATGTATGCCGCAAGGTGGATATACTGACTCTATTGAACAACAAAGAAAAAGTTAGTCTGGATGAGCTGGCCCAGTACCTTCAGGTTGCTCGCGGAACAGCCGCTCAAGCGATTGAAACCATTCAGGCAGACTTCTCTGACTGGGGAATAGTCGCGCCCGTCATTGTCAAAGAACGCAATACTATCTATTTTAACGCTAAAGAAAATTTTTCTCTTCATCGCATATTGCTTAACTATTTAAGTCAAAGTGTTCAGTATCAAGCCATGATCGAGCTGTTTAACAAAGGTGAGATACGATTGAAGGATTTCGCTGAAGAACATTTTCTCTCCTATAATTCATTGTATAAAAAGATGCTGGCCCTAAACGAGACGCTTCAACAGTTTGACTTAACTTTTAGTACCAATAGTCGTGGTCAGCTGCACGGCAGTGAACACCAAATCCGTTTCTTTTATACTGAATTCTTTTGGCACTCCAGCAGTGGTGTTTCCTGGCCATTCCCCCGAGTGAACAAAAAGATCATCGAACGTTCAATTAAATACGTGGAAAAGATCCGAGGTCGGAGACTGGGGATTGTCGAAAAGCAAAAGGTAGCCAACGATTTAGGGGTAATTATCACCCGGATTTTGCAAAAAAACTACGTTGATCCGGCCATACTAGATCATGAGATGTTGAAGGATAGCCGTCATTTTGCTGGCCTTTGCAAGAAAGTGGAACCCTTGTTCAAACTATTTTTCCAGCTCAAGGATGACACTCAAGTAAGAGCCGAACTCGCCTATGCCTATATAGTCCTATTTTCTCAAGAATACCATCTCTCCGATAACAACAATATCGGCGACATGCTGTTTTATTGCCAAACCCATGAGTTGAGAGCCGGTGCTCTGACCAATCAGTGGATGACAGAATTCTATCAACAATTTTCTGTCTATCCTTCGGCAAAAGATTACGGTCTGCTTTATGCCAACCTTATGCATAAGCATGTCAAAGCTCTTACTTTTCATGGATCGGGAGTGTTGATGGAAATTGACCTAGGTGCTGCTCTGTTTACCAATTCAAACTTCGATGCCAAGGTCCAGTTGATGTTTGACCAACTGTGTAAAATGGAACCCTCGCTGCAAAAAAATCGCGACTTTCTGCTGACCAGCTACAAATTTCTAATTTGTCAGTACATAGAAGTAGAAAAGGAAGCGCAAAAACTTTCAATTTGTGTCCTATCGGTCTTTGGCGATGAGTATATGGAGGTCATCAAGCGCAATGTTTTCCAGCGGCTGGATATGGATATTCAAGTCACCAGTACCATTGAAAAAGACACGGACTTAGTGATCGCGGATCGTATTTACGAGAATTTGAGCTTCAATCCCGAAGCAACCCTTTACTGGGAAATATTCCCCAGTAAAAAGTCGATTCAGCGGATTCAACAATTTATTTATCAGCAGTTTAGCTAGAAAACGAAAGACCATCTTTTTCTGTCAGCAAAAAAGCACTGATCGAAAATTTCAAGAAAAATAGTCAACCGGATGATTGGCCTATACCCTTGATGGTAAAGGAATCATCCGGTTTTTTGCAATTATTCGTCAAAAAATCACAAAAAAGTGTTTGCAAAAGAATGAGTTTCTGTTTATAATGATTATAAATAAATGAGAGCAGTAAACTTAGTATGTGCCGTTTTTTCAGTCGGTTTTTTCAATTAAGGGAAGCTATTCTCAATATAAAAACAGGAGGAATTTACCTATGTCATTAATTGGAAAGCAAGTTGAAGAGTTTCAAGCAAACGCGTATCATCAAGGAGAATTTATCGAGGTTTCACATGAGAATTTTTCTGGCAAATGGAGTGTTTTATGTTTTTACCCGGCCGATTTCACCTTTGTCTGCCCAACTGAATTAGAAGATTTACAAGAACAATACGGAAAATTGAAAGAATTAGGTGTGGAAGTTTACTCTTGTTCAACTGATACGCACTTTACTCACAAAGCTTGGCACGATACTTCAGATGCGATTGGCAAAATTGAGTACACAATGATTGGTGATCCTTCTCATCAAATTTCACGCATTTTTGATGTATTAGATGAAGAAGCTGGTTTAGCACAACGCGGTACATTCATCATTGATCCAGACGGCATTGTCCAAGCAATGGAAATCAATGCAGACGGTATTGGCCGTGATGCAAGTACTTTAGTGGACAAAATCCGCGCAGCGCAATATGTACGCACCCATCCAGGTGAAGTATGTCCTGCAAAATGGAAAGAAGACGGCGAAACATTGAAACCAAGCTTCGACCTAGTTGGCAAAATTTAAGGAGCGGCGCATGTTAGATAATGAAACGAAAGCACAGCTAAAACAATATTTAGAACTATTAGAATCAGACGTGGTTTTCACAGCAAGCTTGTCAGAGGACGAAAACTCAACTAAGGTTTCTGACTTTTTGACGGAAGTTGCTGAAATGACACCGCGTATCACGGTGGAAAAAGCGAATCTATCTCGCACACCAAGCTTTGAAATTAATCAATCCGGCACAGAAAAAAGCGGTATCGCTTTTGCCGGTCTGCCTATGGGACATGAGTTCACTTCATTTATTTTAGCTTTGCTGCAGGTTAGCGGACGAGCACCAAAAGTAGATGACAAAATCATTAACCAAATCAAGACTATCGACAAAGACTTGCATTTTGAAACGTACGTCAGCTTAACTTGTCACAACTGTCCTGACGTAGTTCAAGCCTTAAACATCATGTCTGTAGTGAATCCAAAGATTTCCCACACCATGATTGAAGGCGGCATGTTCCAAAAAGAAGTCGATGAAAAAGAAGTCATGGCTGTTCCAACCGTTTTCCTAAATGGTGAAGAGTTCAGCAGCGGCCGTACAACCATCGAGCAATTGATCGAAAAGGTTGCCGGACCAATGGATGCAGAAGAGTTTGCAGAAAAAGAACCGTTTGATGTGTTGGTTGTTGGCGGCGGTCCTGCTGGAGCTAGTGCAGCGATCTATGCTGCCCGTAAAGGAATTAAAACTGGTATGGTGGTTGAAACCTTTGGCGGACAAGTACTTGAGACATTAGGAATTGAAAATGTCATCGGTACTCCTTATGTTGAAGGCCCACAATTGATGCGTCAAGTGGAAGAACATGTGAACCAATACGGCGTTGATATTATGAAAGGTCAACGGGCAAAAGCCATCCGCAAGAGTGAGTGGATCGAAGTTGAACTGGAAAACGGCGCACAATTGAAATCAAAAACCGCGATTCTTTCTACCGGAGCTCGTTGGCGTGCAATCAACGTACCTGGTGAAAAAGAATTCAAGAATAAAGGAATTGCTTACTGTCCTCACTGTGATGGTCCATTGTTTAAAGGCAAAGACGTAGCAGTAGTTGGCGGCGGTAACTCTGGGATTGAAGCAGCAATCGACTTAGCAGGTTTATCTAAGCATGTTTATGTAGTGGAATTCTTGCCTGAGTTAAAAGCTGATAAAGTCTTGCAGGATAAATTGTATCAACTGGACAACGTAACAGTGATCACAAACGCTGCGACAAAAGAAATCACTGGCTCTAGCCATGTCGAAGCACTTACCTATACGGACCGTGAAACCAATCAAGAGCATACCTTGTCAGTTGAAGGAGTCTTCATTCTAATTGGCTTAATGCCAAACACGGAATGGTTGAAGGATTCTGTTGCATTGACTGATCGTGGTGAAATCTTAGTTGATAAGCACGGAGCGACCAATGTAGAGGGTATTTTTGCGGCAGGGGACTGTACTGACAGTGCCTACAAGCAGATCATCATCTCGATGGGATCGGGTGCTACAGCGGCCTTAGGTGCCTTTGATTACACGATTCGTAATGAGTTTCCAACAAAATAAACAACAAAAAAGCTGCGTTTTCGCAGCTTTTTTGCGTTGAGGGATATATGTTGTTAGGATTTAGGCTAAGCTTTGTTTTTCTAATTCCATAAATACCAACATTTTTGCCATTTCTTTTGCCGCAGTACGACGGATTTTACGCGGGATGAATTGGTGAATCTCATCTTCGTTGTAACCAACTTGCAAGCGCAATGAATCTAAAATAATCGGACGGCGCAATAGACCTGGGTACTTTTCAATTAGAGCAATTAGTTCATTTGTTGATAGTCTGTCAAAATCAATGTTTAATTTTTCGTAGATTTTTGAGCGAGTTGAAATAATTTCTTCTGTACCGGCTTCAGTTAAGGAAAGTATCTCTTTAATTTCTTCAGCATTCAATGGGTCTGAGAAAATATTACGTTCTTCAAATGGAAGACCTTTCTCTTGTAACCACGCTCTCGCTTTTCTACATGAAGTACAACTTGGGGAAATATACAGTTTAATCATTTAACATCCTGCCTTTCTAATAGGTGAAAAAATATTTATATAAATAACTAGAAATATCTTACACACACTACGTTACAGGAAAGTTTACCATTTGTGAAATTTTTGAATTAAATAAACGGCTAAAAAAGAGTTGTTCTAATTTGTAATCTAAATTAAAAGAACCTGAAAACATTATAATTTCAGGTCGCCTTTTGGCTATAAAGTGCTAATTGAAAGGGTTTCATAAAGGTGGCTTGCTTAACTTATATAACTAATGAGTAATGTGATATTAGAAACAATCAAAAAATTCTTAAGAATCGAAAAAACTGATTTAGTTGATTTTGTCACTATTCTTCATAATAAAATGCTGTACCGAATAAAAAATGAAAATGAATTCTGATCAGTTTCTTCCTATATATATGGAGACCCTTTATAAAATTACAAAGACTGATCAAAATCATTTGATCTGGCAATCAAGATTACTTCTGGTGATTCCCCTTACAAAGCCGCTTTTATTCATTTTGAAAAAGTTTATACATTTTAGCTAAAGGAAAAAAATCCATCAGCTGTCGGATAGAAAGCCGATGGATTAAATTTTATCGTTTAATGAGTTTGCGGAAAATAAAGGAGAGTCCCAACCAAAGAACAATACTGATGAGGATAGTAATAAGCCAGCCAGAAGTATTGTTCTCTAAAGGCAGCGGCATATTCATTCCGAAAAATCCCGAAATAATCGTAGGAATCGTCAGCAACACCGATAAGACCGTTAAGATTCTCATGGTGTCGTTCAAATTATTGTTCAACACGTTGTTATAGGTACTAGACAGTTGACGCAAAATTTCGGAAGACAGTTTAGTCATTTCAACTAATTGTCTGGCCTCAATCAGAGCATCGTCCAGTTGTTCCTTTTCTGAATCGCTTAGCTGCTTATAAATCGTATGAGCCTTTAACTGTTCTAAAAGAACCACATTTTGCTTAGAAGCGGAGATAAAAAAGACGATCCCGGTCTCTAAGTCAGACAAAGCTAGTAAATTCTGCTTAGTGGCTTTCTCCTTCAATTTATTGCTGACCTTAGTACGTTCTCGATTCATTTCTTCCACAAGGGGGAAATAGGCGTCGCTAATAAGGAAGAGACTGGTAAATAAAAATTCGAAAATGGTTAGTGTCGGAAATTTCTCAAGCGAATTCTGCATCTCAAAAAACAGATATTGGTTTCGTTTATTGGTCACAGTAATTAATGTCCGATCCTTCACAATGAAGGTCATAGGAATCGTTTCGTAGTGATTATCAATTTTTAACCGATTAGGCACATTGTAAATCAACACCAGCGTTTGGGCCGACTTATCATAATCCAGATGGGCTCGTTCATTTTGGTCCAGCGAGTACTCAACAACCTCTTGGTCGATTTGGTATTCGGTATAAAGCTGCCGGACTTCGTCTTTATCTTCAGTAGTTAGATTAATCCAGGTATTTTGATGGTGGTTGAATGTGATTTTGGTTCGCATGGCTTAACCTCGTTTCTTATACCAGAAAGTTCGTCTTATTTTATACCTTATTAGCTAAAATTGGAAGCTCATCTATTTTTGTATTGAATTCAAAAAAGATGAATGTGTAATTGGCGAATTCCTGTTATTATAGAAACAAACAAATTTATTGATAAAATTTAGGGGGGTGAACCCGTTGTTAAAGGACGAACGACAAAGGGCCATCATGGGCTTGTTGGAGGAAAACGGTACAGTGAAGGTTAGTGACATGATTAAACAGCTGTCCATATCTGATATGACTGCTCGGCGTGATCTGGATGAATTAGAAGGACAGGGACTATTGGAACGAGTCCACGGAGGAGCACGGCTGAAGAATTTCATTCGCAGTCACGAATTAACCCATCGTGAAAAGCAAATTGTGAACATTGATGAAAAACAGATGATTGCCCGCAAGGCTGTGGAATTGATCCACGAGAACGAAACAATCTTTTTAGGCCCAGGGACAACAATTGAACTGTTGGCCGAGTTGATCACTTTGCAATCAGTACGAATTGTAACTAACTGTTGGCCAGTATTCCAGCAAATAAGTGAAGAAAATAGTTTACGGAAAGTCTATTTATTGGGTGGAGAAATGCGCAGTACCACCCAAGCATTTTATGGCGAAATTACTAACAAGAATCTAATGGACATGCATTTCCACAAAGCTTTTTTCAGCTGTAATGCACTAAACGAGCAGGATATCATGACCTCCACTTTTGAAGAAGGACAGACCCAAGCGATCGCCTTGAATAACTCGGTTGAAAAGTATCTTTTAGCCGATCATTCTAAAATTGGCCAAAATGACTTTTATTCTTATTACCACTTAAAAGATGTCACGGCGGTTATTACTAACAAGGATGATTGCGAAACCTATACCAAAATTGAAAAGGAAGAAGTCCTTTTAGCCGAATAGAATCATGGACACCAACGCAAAAGCCAGAAATCAGAACGACATCTGATTTCTGGCTTTTTTAGTATTAAGCTTTTTTCTCAGCGTAAATGGCATTGCGTTTCTTCATTTCTCTTGCATACCAGACGAAGATCAGCAGATAAGCAGCTAAGGCTAAAGCGGCATACAAAATAAATTCAATTTGACCTTGTGAAGCATTACCAACAAGATAGCCTAAGAATTTTTCAATTGGCCCTTCCATTGTTGTGTGTGAGATCAAGGCATTTTCGCTTAATCCAGCGGGGAAAGCTCCAACTTTTTTAGCAGTTTCGGTTACGAATGGAGCAATTAACGTTCCTGACCATAAGAATAGCGGAAGTTCAATCGCACCAATGACGATCATCCGAATTAATTTACCACGAGTGACAACTAGTAAAGCCGGTGTAACACCCATGGCGATGATCCCGCCTAGAGGTAAAAGCTTGTTCCCAGGTAAAATGATTGCTTCCAGCAACATGATTGGTGCTAATACGTTTGCTGCTGCCCAAATTTCTGCGCGACCTGCCAAGAAGGGCCAATCCAAACCAATATTGATTGTCCGACCTTTCAAGTGTTTGTTGGCAAAATCAGTGATCCCTTGTGATAAAGGTTCTACAGCTGCAATAAACCAAGCACCAATCAAAGAGAATAATTCCAAACAGACGGCTGCAGTAAAGGCTAATGAAAAGATTTCGGTAGGTGTTTGACCGGCTAGCAAGCCAACAAAAATCCCCAAATAAATCCCGATAGCAAATTTCGAACCCCAGAAACCTATTTTATTGTTCAATTTAGCAGCATCGAAATCGTATTTGTCCAACCAAGGGAAAATCTTATCAAAAATCTTGTCGAAGACCATGATGATCGGATTCACCATATAGTTCATATGGGTAGTCGTCATCGGATTTTCATCCGGTGCATTTAGTAAATCATTAAATGTTGGCTTCATTAAATCCGAATTGATGATCTTCAAAATACCAATAAAAATGACTAAAGCAGAAGCAACCAATAAATTGGCACCGCAGAAAATAGCGAACAATCCCACAATTGAAAGATGCCAAATATCAAAAATATCTACATCTAATGTGTTTGTTTTGTTCAATGCCAACATGATGACATTGACAATCACCATGACTAATAAGAAGTACAGCGTATAAGGTGAGCCCCAAGTAATAGTTGCTAGGGGTGCCCAGCCGACGTCGGTGATATTTAGCGAAATTCCGGTACGTTGAACAAAATCGGCCATTGCACCTGAAAAAGCAGTAGTTAGAATCCCAATAATAGCTCCGATACCGGTTAATGCGATCCCGAGTTTCAACCCGCCTTCGAGGGCACGAGTTGGTTTAACCTTGAAAAATAGTGCAATGATCGTTAGTACGATGGTCATTAGTGGAGCAGCCCCTAGGTTAATCAGGGGCTGAAAAATAGTATTAGCTAAATCAATAATTGTACTCATTTAATGGTCCCTCCTACACGGAACAAATATTATTTGCTGACTGACTTGATGGCAGCTTCCATATGTTCATAAACCGGTTCAGCCATTGCGGGAATCCGGTAAAGAATCGCACCAGCATCGACAACTGGGATATGAATATCAAAACCTAAGTCAGTATTGGCAATTTGAGCAAAAATATCGTAGTGAGACAACATGTCTTCATTAATATCCTTAATCATGACCGCATCGCAAGTTACTTGATACCCCCGATTTTTTAGTTCGTTTTCCAAGGCGCTTTTAATTTGATGGCTTGAATTCACTCCGGCACCGCATGCTGCTAAAATTTTAATCATTGTTTTTCTCTCCTTTAAAATTTTTTTCCAAAAATTGATAGATTTCTTCGGGACTATTCGAAGATAAAAATGATAACAAAGCTGGTTTTTCTGTTGCGTTAATGAAATCCATGATGTCAGCTAATAATCCTGCCTGCTCTTCGCCGTTTTCATTCAGGATCATAAAAAGAAAGGACACACTTAATTGATCGTCAGGTGTAATCATATTGTGAAACGTAAGTGGTGTTTGCAACCGAATCGGAATAATTCGGGTGGTTCGTACAAAATCACTCTCTGTATGAGGGATTGCAATATTCGGCAAATCACCATCAACCGGCGTGAGATCTAATCCCGTTGGATAGTGTTGCTCCCTTTCCAAAAGACTAGTGAGAAATTCATTGGTAACCAGCTTCTTCTTTAATAGATCCAAATAAACTTCTTCAAATACTTCGGTGGGGGACGTTTTGTCAGTGACGTATACCGTTTCCCTGTTAAAAAGCGATGTCATTTGTAAACCTCCTCAAAAAAATGTTTGTTTATGTTGAATACACCTTGAGTATAAACGCTTCCAAACAGTATGTCAACTGAAAAACAAACTAAATCGAACAAAAAGAGTTGAAAAATGTTTGTTTGTGTTTTATTATGGTGGTGGAGGTAAGACTATATGCTGAAGAATGAACGTCATCGATCAATTATCGAAATGTGCAATCACTATGGGGTAGTAACCGTCCAGTTTATCAAAAATAAACTGGCAGTTTCTGATATGACTGTCCGTAGAGACTTGGATGAACTGGCTCAAAAGGAAAAAGTAGTCCGTATTCGCGGTGGAGTCCAAAGTTTGGGATATGAAGAAGGAGGGGGAATGGGAACAGTCAATGAATTGTCACACACAGAGAAAAAGAATATCCATACGGACGAGAAAAAATACATCGCTCAAAAAGCAGTCGAATGGATCGAAGAAGGCGATACTATTTTTCTGGGATCAGGAACAACGATTGAATTGATGACGCGCTACTTAGCAGACAAAAAAGTAAGAATTGTAACCAATAGTCTTCCAGTGTTTCAACTATTAAATGAGCAGCATTCGTTTGAACTGTACTTAGTGGGTGGTTTGTATCGGGAAATAACCGGAGCATTTGTAGGTACGATGGCTCACGAAATTGTACAAAAAATCAGCATTCAAAAAGCTTTTATCGGTGCCAATGGGATTCAGCAGGATATAGTATCCAATTTTAGTATTGAAGAAGGAACTTTGCAGCAGATTGTTTTGGATAACGCCCAAAAGAAATTCTTGGTAGCTGATGCCAATAAATTCAATCGCAGCGACTTTTATAACTTCTACGATTTGCAGAAAGCAGATGCCTTATTTACAGATTACACCCTGCCAGATGAGGTGAAAAACAACTATCAACAATACACGACCATCATTAATTAATTCTATAAAGGAGGAAACAGCAATGCGCGTAGTAATTGGATCAGATCAAGAGGGAATGGCGCTAAAGGAATTTATTAAAGAAAATTTGAGTAAGGAAGGCCACGAGGTAGTCGATAAAAGTGAAGAAGCGGCTAAAGATTTTGTGGAGTCGACTTTAGCAATTGCCCAAGACCTTTTACAAAATGAAGACAGCTTAGGAATTGCGATTGACGGTTATGGTGCTGGCAGCTTTATGACAGCAGTCAAAGTCAAAGGCATGGTGGCAGCAGAAGTTTCTGACGAGCGTACGGCTTATATGACCAGGGAGCACAACAATTCACGCATGATTACCCTAGGATCAAAAATAGTTGGCAGTGAGCTGGCGTTAAATATTGCAAAAGATTTTTTGGCAGCGGATTACGATGGCGGACGTCATCAGGTTCGGGTAGACATGCTCAATAAAATGGCTTAGGAGAGGACGGAAAAATAATGAAAATTGCACTAGGATGCGACCATATTGTTACTGATACGAAAATTGCTGTATCAGATTTCTTGAAATCAAAAGGACATGAGGTAGTAGATGTCGGAACCTATGATTTTACCCGAACCCATTATCCTATTTTTGGTAAAAAAGTTGGGGAAGCTGTGGTAAGTGGCGAAGCAGATTTAGGCGTTTGCCTGTGTGGAACCGGTGTAGGTATCAACAATGCGGTAAACAAGGTTCCGGGTGTGCGCGGGGCACTGGTCCGGGACATGACAACAGCAATTTATTCTAAAGAACAGTTAAATGCCAACGTGATTGGGTTTGGCGCCCGGATTACCGGCGAGTTTTTGATTTGCGACATTATCGAAGCTTTTATTAAAGCAGAATACAAAGAAGACGAAACCAATAAAGCATGGATCGCGAAAATTGATCACGTCGAAAAAGCGGCTAAAGAACAGTTCTCTGAAAACTTTTTCGATGAGTTTATTGAAAAATGGGATCGGGGAGAATACCACGACTAGGGAGACTAAAAATGATTGTAACCATTACGATGAATCCATCGATTGATATTTCGTATCCGTTGGAAACCTTTCAGCTGGATACGGTGAATCGGCTAAGCAATGTCAGCAAAACAGCTGGCGGCAAGGGTTTGAATGTGACTCGCGTATTAAAGCAATTAGGCCACGAAGTAACAGCCAGTGGATTATTGGGAGGCTACATTGGCGAAGGAATCAAAGCCGAATTAGCCGCCGCAGGGATTGATCAACGATTCGCACCAATTGCCGGAAACACAAGAAATTGTATTGCCATTTTACATGAAGGCAATCAAACCGAAATTCTGGAAAGCGGACCGGTCATTTCTGCGGAAGAAGCTGAGGGCTTTCTGCAGCAGCTGGATGACTTAATCAAGCAGGCCGATGTCCTGACGATTTCCGGCAGTTTGCCGCAAGGATTGCCTAAGGATTTCTACGTTGAAATCATTAAACGCTGTAACCAAGCGAACAAGCCAGCTGTGTTGGATTGTTCTGGCGAAGCCCTGAAGCAAGTATTGGAAAATCCCTACAAACCATATTTGATCAAGCCTAATCGGGAAGAGCTGTCTGACTTAATCGGTCAACCGATGGAAAATCAAGCAAGTATCAAAGCAGCTCTTGCCACGGAATTGTTTGCTGGAATTGAATGGGTAGTCGTTTCGTTAGGCGCTCACGGGGCAATCGCAAAACATCACGACACGTTTTATCAAGTGACAATCCCTAAAATTTCCGTAGTTAATCCGGTGGGTTCAGGTGATTCGACGATCGCCGGATTCGCTGCGGCCATTGCAGAAAAGGCAACAGATGAAGAATTGCTGAAGAAAGGTAATACGTTGGGGATGTTAAATGCTCAAGAGCAAACAACTGGGGCAGTCAATTTGGCAAACTATCAAAAGCTTTCCCAGCAAATTCAACTAACAAAATTTTAGAAAGCAGGAAAATTATGAAAACAACGAAAAGAGACTACTTAAAACAGATAAGCAATGATCAAGGAATCATTGGCGCTTTAGCCATTGATCAACGAGGTGCTTTGAAAAAGATGATCGCAAAGTCTAAAGGCTCTGATGCCACAGACGAAGAAATTATTGAGTTCAAGCAGTTGGTTTCGCAAGAGTTAACCCCTTATGCTTCAGCTATTTTGTTAGATCCAGAATATGGCCTGCCGGCTGCAGAGAGTCGTGATGCTAATGCTGGTTTGCTGCTGGCATATGAAAAGACCGGCTATGATGCTTCGACACCAGGACGCTTGCCGGATATTCTTTCTGTTTGGTCAGTGAAACGCTTGAAAGAAGCCGGGGCGGATGCTTGCAAGTTTTTACTTTACTATGATGTCGATGAAGCCCAAGAAATTAATGAACAGAAAAAAGTCTTTATGGAACGGATTGGCTCTGAATGCGCAGCCGAAGAATTACCCTTCTTTTTAGAACTGGTTTCCTACGATGCGCAAAATGCTGACAGCAGCTCCAGGGAGTATGCCCAAGTAAAACCTCATAAAGTGATCGACATGATGAAGGAATTTTCAAATGCCCGCTATGGAGTGGATGTCTTGAAAGGCGAAGTACCCGTGAATATGAACTATGTAGAAGGCTATACTGATGAAGAGCCCGTTTACACGAAAGAGCAAGCCGCGGCTTACTTCAAAGAACAGTCAGAAGCAACGAACCTGCCCTTTATCTTTTTGAGTGCTGGAGTAAGTGCCGACTTGTTCCAAGAAACCCTGCGCTTTGCCAAAAACAGCGGTTCAACCTTTAACGGTGTTCTCTGTGGTAGAGCAACCTGGGCCAACGGAGTAGAGCCTTACGTTGTTCAAGGCAAAGAAGCTGCAAAAGAGTGGCTGCGGACACAAGGACGCGAAAATATCAAAGGATTAAATAAAATCCTCAATGAAAACGCAACACCCATTCAGTTAGATTAGGAAAAAAGCATCTTTTATAGATGCTTTTTTGTTATTTTAAATAGCATTTGTCAGATGAGTTAACTTCCTTATGAAAGAAAAATTGACTAGTTAATGGTATTTTTCACAAACAGCTAACCGAAATCTAATCGTTTTGAAAACACTAAACACCCGTTATTGAAAATAAGTGCACTTGTTTATCTGAACACAAAGCTGTCTTGACAACGTTTTTTGGACTGTTATAATTAGTTAACAAAGAATTGTGTGAATAGTCTGTCTTTTTAAACTATTAGAAAACGGATACATATCTAATGGTAAATTAAAGAATGAAGTGTGTGGGGAGACAATTATTTTATGGAAGAAGAATTGTTACGTGTAGAGCAGCTGACTGTAAGGTTTAAAACCTATAACGGAACAGTCACCGCTATCGATAATTTGGACCTTCAATTAAATACAAACGAAACACTGGGGATTGTAGGGGAAAGTGGGAGCGGGAAGAGTGTGACTTCTCTGAGCATCATGGGTTTATTAGATGCCGATACCTCTTCAGTGACTGGTCAGGCCCTATTTAAAGGGAAAGATTTAATCAACATGCCAGAAAGAGAAAAGCAGCATTATCGCGGCAATCAGCTGGCAATGATCTTTCAGGAGCCCATGACTTCCTTAAATCCGCTGCACAAATGCGGGAAACAAATCATGGAATCGATGCTGATTCATGAAAAAATCAGTAAAGAAGATGCCAAAGCGAAGGCGATTGAGTTGCTGGAGCTGGTAGGGATTCCGGCACCAGAGCAGCGCTTTAACGAGTATCCCCATCAGATGTCTGGCGGGATGCGCCAGCGGATTATGATCGCGATGGCTCTGGCCTGTGATCCGCAGCTGCTGATTGCCGATGAGCCAACGACGGCTTTGGATGTGACGATTCAGGCCCAAATTTTAGAGCTGTTAAAGGACTTGAGAGGAAAACTAAAAATGGGGATCATTATGATTACCCATGATTTAGGCGTCGTTTCAGAGGTCTGTGACCGAGTTGTCGTGATGTATACCGGCAAAATTGTGGAGCAAGGGAGCATTCGCGAAATTTTAGATGAACCGAAGCATCCCTATACGGAAGGCTTGATCGCTGCCATACCAAAAATGCAAACCCAAAAAGAACCGTTAAACAGCATTGACGGGGTCGTGCCGCGATTGGATGATATGCCAAAAGGCTGCAGTTTTCACCCAAGATGTCCTTATGCGATGGACATTTGCAAGGAGAAACGGCCGGCCTTATCGGAAATTGCCGCGGGCCGCAAAGTTCGCTGCTTTAAATACTCTTCTGCAGAGGAAGCTGAGGTGAACCCATAAGATGGAAGCACAAAAACCAATTGTCGTATTGGAAAACGTGAAAAAATACTTTGATATCCGTGACAGTAAAGGCCAAAAAGGAATCTTGAAGGCAGTGGATGATGTCTCCTTTACCATTCAAAAAGGAGAAACATTTGGTTTAGTTGGTGAAAGCGGCTGTGGGAAAAGTACCTTAGGCAAGACTTTGCTGAATTTATTCCCGATTACAGACGGCACCATTTATATTGAAGGCCTGGATGTTACTAAGCTAAAGAGTCGCAAAGAGAAGGTTGAATTTGGTTCAAGAGTTCAGCTGGTATTTCAAGATCCATCGGCTTGCTTGAATCCAAGAAATCGGATCGGGGCAATTTTAGCCGAGCCTTACAAGATCCATCATAAAAAAGACATGTCCAAACAAGAAATCGATCAAAAAATTGATGAGCTGCTAACGATGGTGGGCTTAGCTCCAGAATACAAGCACCGCTATCCCCATGAAATGTCGGGAGGTCAGAAGCAGCGGATCGGGATTGCCCGGGCGTTGGCTTTGGAGCCAGAAATTATTATTTGTGATGAGCCAGTTTCGGCCTTGGACGTATCGATTCAGGCCCAGGTGATCAATTTATTGGAAGAGCTGCAGGAAAAAATGAATTTGACCTATCTCTTTATTTCCCATGATTTAGGGGTTGTGTATCATATGTGCGATCGGATCGCTGTGATGTACTTGGGAAATATTGTTGAATTGGCAGATAAGAATGCCTTGTATGAAGACACCTTGCATCCGTATACGCAGGCTTTGATTTCGGCTGCGCCAACGATTGATCAGATAAAGAAAGATCGGATTGTGTTGAAGGGGGATGTACCTAGTCCGTCTAATCCTCCAAAAGGCTGCAAGTTTCACACCCGCTGTCCGTATGCGATGCCGGTTTGCGAAGCAGAGAATCCTGCATTAATTGAAGTAAAAGACAATCACTTTGTGGCTTGTCATTTATGTAAACAACCAAACACTGAGGGAGGAAACGAAAAATGAAAAAACATCGTAAAGTCGCATTAGGATTATTAAGCGCGTTGGTATTGATGTTAACAGCATGTGGCGGCGGGGGAGAAACCGATGACTCTGGCGGAGGTGCTAGCGGCGGCAGCGGCGGTGGCGACAACACGTTAATTGTCGGAATGGATTCTGACTTGAAGACCTTGGACCCGGCGCACGGTTACGAAGTGTACGGCAACATGATTTATTATGCTCTTTATGACAATCTATATCGCACCTATGACACATCTACTCCCGAGCCTTCATTAGCAGAAGATCATGAGTTGGATGATACTCAAACCGTTTATACCTTTAAATTGAAAGAAGGCGTAAAATTCTCCAGCGGTAATGATTTAACTTCTAAAGACGTGGCCTTTAGTATTAATCGGACAATGAACTTGAAGAGTAATACTACTCCTATAACTGAAAATGTGAAAAGCGTCGAAACACCAGAGGATTATACCGTAGTGATCACCTTGAATGAACCCGATGCAAGCTTCCTAGTAAAGCTGGCCAACAACGCATTTGCGGTTCTTGATTCCGAAGTGGTTAAAGAGCATGGTGGAACCGATGCGGAAGATGCAGCCACTACTGATACAGCCGAAGAATGGTTAAACCAAAATTCAGCTGGTTCTGGTGCTTATGTCTTAAGCGAATGGAAACAAAATGTAGAAGTTGTTTTAGATCGCAACGAAGAATATTGGGGCGAAGTGAAGAACGACAAAGTTATCTGTAAAGAAATTCCAGACGTAAATACCCAAATCCAAAACTTGAAGCAGGGCGACATTGATATTGCTTTAGGTATTGGGGTGGATAATGCCTCGCAATTGGAAGGTCAAGACGGGGTTGAATTAAGTAATTATACTGGAACATCCACGACTTTCTTATTAATGAATGATGATCCAGAAGTCGGTGGACCGATGGCTGATCCAAAAGTTCAAGAGGCTGTTCGTTTGGCGATCAACTACAAGGAATTGTTGGAAATTTGTGGTGACAAAGCAGTCTTACCATTGAATATTGTACCGCAAGGTTTTACTGGAGCATTGGAAAAAGAAACCGACTTTATGGATTTAGACGAAGCGAAGAAATTGATGGAAGAAGCTGGCTTTGCAGACGGCTTTGACGTGAAGTTCACTGTAGCCAACTTTGATACAGAAGGTATGTCTTGGACCACAATCGGTCAAAAGATCAAAGATGACCTAAGCAAAATCGGTATCAATGCGGAAATTGAAACTTCTGAAATCGGTGTAGTAATCGACTCTTACCGTGAAGGAAAAGAAAGCTTCTTATTAATGCATTGGCATCCAGATTACATGGACATTAACAATCAGTTAGCCTTCTTACCAGGAGAAACTATTGGAGAACGTGCAAACTGGCAAGATCCATCTGACGGCAAGATTGGCGAGCTGCAAACAACAATTCAAACAGAATCGGACGAAGACAAACGGTCAGCTGCTTCTAAAGAATTACAAGAATTAATTACTCATGATATGCCGTATGCTCTTTTGGTTCAACATCCAAAAGTACTGGCTTACCGCAGCAATTTAGATGATGTGAATTACTATGAAGTACAAAAAATCAGCTTCCAAGATGTAACGATCAACTAATTTAGACGCAAGGAGCAAAATCACATGAGGAATATGGCAAGGTTTTTATTGCGGCGCTTAGTGTTTGTCTGCTTTTTGATCGTTGGGATTTCCTTCTTGGTATTTATGATCTCCCATTTGGTTCCCAGTGATCCAATCGCATCAAACATGAGTACCCACGCAATGAGTGATCCTGAAGCCGTGGCGGCCTACCGGGCGAGATGGGGATTGGACAAGCCGCTGATGCAGCAGTACTTTATCTATCTGGGTAATCTGCTTAGAGGTGATTTGGGGACATCGATCCGTACCGGAAATCCGGTACTAAGTGATTTGAAGCAGTTCTTCCCGGCAACTTTGGAGCTGTCGGTTATGGCGATGCTGATTGCGGTCCTGTTTGGGATTACTTTTGGGGTATTATCAGCGGTTTATCGGAATAAACCATTGGATTATGCCGTTCGAACGATCTCCATCAGCGGGGTTTCTATTCCGAATTTCTGGTTCGCTCTGGTGATGCTTTTGCTCTTTTATTCGAAATGGCACTTGTTCCCAGGCGGCGGACGGATTAATTCGCGAATGTCTGCGCCAAGTGGTGGGACGGGATTGTATGTATTAGATGGAATTGTCAGTGGGGATTGGGCATTAGTAAGTGATGCCCTCTCCCACCTGATTTTACCGGCGATCGTTTTAGGCTTCTTTACGATGGGCTTGATTTCAAGGCAAACCCGCTCGAATTTATTAGAAGTGACTTCGATGGATTACATTCGTACAGCTAAGGCAAAAGGCTTATCGCAAGGACGGATTATTCTGCGTCATGCGTTAGGGAATGCTCTGATTCCTGTGATCACGGTTATGGGTATGGGCTTTAGTAATTTGCTGGGTGGAATGGTGTTTGTGGAGAAAATTTTCTCTTGGCCAGGGATTGGTCAATATGCTTATCTGTCAGCAACTACCTTGGATTTCCCGGCAATTTGCGGGGTTTCCTTGTTAATTGCCATGATCAATGTCATCCTCAATCTTTTGATCGATATCCTTTATGGGGTGATCGATCCGAGAGTGAGGTACAGCTGATGAAACGATTTTTAAAACAAAAAAACTTTCTATTTAAACTAGGAATTGTCATTTGTATCGGCTGGATGCTGGCAGCTTTGCTGTCACCTTATTTAGTCCCACAAAATCCGATTGCTCAAGATATGACCGCCCGTTTTCAAGCACCAGGGTCAGGGCATTTTCTAGGAACGGATGAATTAGGACGCGATGTGTTTTCCCGGGTTTTGGTAGGTAGTCGTGTATCGATTGCGGCCGGACTGGTGACCGTCTGTATTACGATTGTCGTGGGAACAATTTATGGCGGAATCGCCGGCTACGTTGGCGGCATAGTGGATGATATCATGATGCGGGTAGCTGAATTGATCAATGCCTTCCCGCCGCTGATTTTGGCGATGGTGATTGCTTCGGCTTTAGGGCCAAGTATTTCCAACTCGGTATTTGCCATGACCATTATTTGGTGGCCCAACTACGCGCGGCTGATGCGTAGTTTGGTGATCACCTTGAAGGAAAATGAATACATCGTCGCTTCACGGGTTTTAGGAGCCAGCCATTTACGGATTTTAGTCAAAGAAATTGTGCCCAATGCACTAGGTTCTTTGTTGGTTATGGCCACCTTGGATATCGGAAATGCGATTGTGACTTTCTCTGGCTTGAGTTTCTTAGGCCTTGGGACCCAACCGCCGACACCGGAATGGGGCTCGATGGTTTCTGACGGGGTGAACAACATGAACTACTGGTGGATGTCCACTTTCCCAGGACTAGCGATCTTCTCTATGTCTATTGGCGCGAACTTTGTTGGTGATGGGCTGAGGGATTATCTAGATCCAAAACTGAAAAATAAATAAACGAAAAAGAAATAGGGGCAGCTCTATTTCTTTTTCTATGTCAAAAAACAAATGGGACAGCTAGTTGTCATATTAGCTATGCTATGATTTTTTACAAGGAGCAGAGATATGCAAATCGAGCGCTTAATTCAAATGATTTTTTATTTAATTGATCACAAACAGGTGACTGCTAAAGAACTGGCAGTGTATTTCGGTGTGTCGACACGAACGATTTATCGAGATGTGAACACGTTAACCCTTGCTGGGATTCCGATCTTGTCGACGAAGGGAACGGGTGGCGGAATTTCCTTGTTGGACGGCTACACAGTGGATCGATCTTTGCTAACTAAAGAGGAGCAGCAAAACATTTATCAAGGACTGCAAATCCTGCAGGCTACTAAGTTTCCTAATAGTGAGCTAGCCCTGAGAAAGATTGGCGCAGTATTCAGAGAAGCCTTGCAGCCAAAATGGTTGGAAGTAGACTTTTCTTTCTGGGGCAGTGACGACAGCGAAAAAATTAAGATTTCGGATTTGCAAGAGGCAATTCTAAACAAACAGGTGATTGCCTTTGAGTATTTCAATTCAGAGCTGCAAAAATCGGAACGCCAGGTGGAGCCGTTGCGCTTAGTATTCAAATCTCATGCTTGGTATATCGTGGGCTATTGTCAAACGAAGCGGGAAATCAGAATTTTTCGTCTTTCGAGAATCAGGGGCATGCAGGTAAAAGAAAAAATCTTTGATCGGGAGCTGCCCAAGGATTACTCCTTGAAATCGCAGCAGTCGACAGATCATTTGCCAGTTTTGAAGCTGAAATTTTCTCCGGAAGCTGCTCATCGTTTATATGATGAATTTTCAGCAGAGCAATTGGTGGCCCAAAAAGATGGCAGCTATGTAGTGGAATTTCAAGCCGAGTTGAATAACTGGATGATTCATTATTTGCTTTCTTTTGGCAAGCAGGTGGAAGTTTTGGAACCAGAATCAGCACGTGTCGCCTTGAAGGAACGGGTGCTGGAAATTGCTGGTCTCTATCAAAAGGAAGAGGGAGTTGAAAAGCATGAGTAAATGGGTCTACGCCATGTTCATTGAAAAAACTAAAACCTACAATCGTTTAACGAAGGTGGAGGTTGAAAAGCATGTGGAAAATCTGCGAAAACTGGATGAAGCAGGCAAGTTAGAATTTTGCGGCGTTTTTAAAGGGTATCCGGGTGTTGCCGGCATGCTGCTGTTGAAGACTGACAGCTACGAAGAAGCGGAAGAACTTTGTAAGCAAGAACCGTTGGTGGTTGGCGGGTATGCAAAATACAAATTGAAGGCTTTGCAGGTGGCCGATAAAGAAAATAATTATTTGTGGGGGTAAAGTGATGTTGAATGAAGCAAGTGTTTTGTACGTAAGAACCGATTACAAACTGGATGATCGAGTGGTTAGTGAAGCAGAAGCGATGGCCTCGATGGATTATCTGCAACAGACCGCAAATGAACGTTATCTCTTAGCTGGAGTGTTTGGCGATATGGAAACGGAAGAAGTGGATAGAGCGATGATTTTGTTTGAAGCGAAGGACCTGGAAGAGGCTAAGCAAATTTCTGATGAAGACCCGATTATTAAGGGTGGTTATTACCGTTACGAATTGAAGCGTTGGAATTTAATGGTCTTTCCCGCAAACAACTAAAAAAAGGAATAAGCAGTCCTGCTCCCCAAAGTCAAAACAATGGAGAGCAGGATGCAGCTTATTCCTTTTTTTTGTAGATGGGTGCTTCAAAGGTAAAGGGTGTTTCCTTCAGCCAATCAGCTAATTGTCGGCCCAGATCCGCAGCCATTTCAAAGGAAGCCTTGATCTGTTCTTGGGTGATGCCATTGACGTGCACGCCAGAAGTGATAACGCAATTACCTGGAAGATAGGGAGCGATTATTTCCAGTATTTTCTCGGCCAACACATCATCCTTGTGGAAACGACCGCTGTGACTTTCAAAGCGAATCGTTTCTTTGGTTTGCTTGCTGGACCAGGTAGTGACTGTACCGATATGAGGTGTGTCACCGCCGACTAAGGTAATAAAAAGGTCAGAACCAATTTGCTGCGCTTCGGCAGACATGGTAAAGCCAACTGCTGCAACTTTCACCTGTTTCGATTCTCTGCTATTCATCCTTCCAACGTCCCGACAAATTATTTTCAATCTTCAAGGCGTCCAACAGCTTCATGGTTTGATGGTGCACCAAATCTTGAATCGTTTGGGGCTGATTGTAAAAGGCCGGAATCGGTGGGATAATTTGGACGCCCATTTTGGCCAGCTTGGTCAGATTTTCCAGATGAATCGCATGCAACGGCGTTTCCCGTGGGACTAAGATCAGTTTCCGTTGTTCCTTCAACGTCACATCGGCAGCCCGTGTAATCAGATTATCAGCTAAACCCATCGCAATCGCCCCGACTGTCCGCATGCTGGTGGGAACAATTACCATTGCGTCCACTAAAAAGGAACCGCTGGCAATCGATGCCCCTAAATCTTTTACTGAGTAGTGATAGTCTAGCAAATCATAAACCTCCGCCAACGTCATGTCGGTTTCGATTTTCAAATTTTCTTTGGCCCAGTCGCTGATCACCCCGTGGGTTTCAATTTCTGGATAGTTCTTTAATTCCTTTAACAGATCCAGAGCATAAATTGTTCCTGAAGCTCCAGTGATTCCGATGACAATTCGTCTTTTCTTCAAATTGGGTCACTACTTTCCTACTTCAAATATTTTTCCCAGTCAGGAACTTCCATAAACTGGGCCCGGACAAATTTATCCTTCAAATCAAAAGGTACTGTGCCGTCCAAAATGGTTTTCGCACTCATGCCGCGAAAACGAATCACGCCTGGATTGTATTCCGGAATTTCCGAAGGGTCCAATGGATGATTCCGCATGCCTGGTAAAACAATGATGTCCTTATCACCTTGGAAGCGGGTGTTCAAAGTCCACATCACGTCGTTCATATCGAAAATATCTACATCATCATCAACTAAAATTACGGTTTTTAATTCTTTAAAGGCAGACAGGGCTAAAATCGCGGCTTGCCGTTGAATCCCTTCGTCGGCTTCCCGTTCTTTGCGAATTTGCAGAATACTCATCAGTTTGCCGCCACCAGCTGGAGGATTGTAGACATTGACGACTTTTCCTGGAATCGCTTTGTCCACTAAATCTAAAATGCTGGCTTCGGTTGGGATGCCCGCCATAGAAACATGCTCTTCACTTGGTCCGATGGTGGTTTGCATAATCGGATTGTCCTTGCGGTGAGTGATGGCTTTCACCTTGACCACATTTACGGCTGGATTCGCATCGCCATTGTAGCCAGGAAATTCCGGCATCGCGTGCCCAGTATTCGAATGCAGATCTTCCTGCATCCGTTCATTAGGTAAAATCTCGGCTTCAATAATAAATTCAGAACGAGCAATTCCGACTTCATCAACAGTTAGGCTGTCGACTAATTGCACCGGTTGGTTTCTCAAAGCCCCAGCAATCCACAGCTCGTTGTACCCAAGTGGAGTAGTTGGCGGTTCAAAGGTGGTGCCGATGGAAATCGCCGGATCAAGTCCGATGTTGATGGTGATCGGCATTGGTTTATTTAGTTTTTCGTATTGTTCCTGGAAGTGTCCAATATGGCGACCGCCAGGCATTACGTACATGCCGATAGTGTCTTCATCTTCTAAAACCATCCGGTGAATCGTCACATCACTCATGGTTTTATCAGGATCGGAACCTAAAACAACCCCCATGGTAATATATGGACCAGCATCCAGCGGAGTATTGGTAGGTGCCGGCAAAATTTTACGAATGTCGAAGCCTTCATCGGTTGCTAAGTGAACGACTTCTTGAGCAGGCGCTTCTTCCCGCGAAACCTTCACGGGTTCAATCGGATTTGCCACCGATTCCTTCAATAATTTGCCTAAGTAACGGTAATCGTAGTTTAAAATTTTCCCCACGCGTTTGCGGCTGGCGATGATTCCGATCGTTACTCGTTTTCCCGGGAAGCCTTTGATATTGTTAAACATCATAGTCGGGCCTTCTTGGGTTGGGCGCATAACGGTACCGCCAGATCCAATGTAGCGGTAGACGCCGGCTAACTCAGATTCGGGATCAATTTCTACATCTGTCTCATGGTAGGCACCTGGTTCTTCTTTCAATTCTTCCAATACTTTTCGCAAATCATACAATTCTTCTTGGCTCATTAAAGTTCCTCCTTCAAATAAAACGCTTCTATTCTATTGTAGTCGCCATTGGGAGCGGAATACAAATCGTATTTTAAAAAGAAGCATTCCAAGACGGAATACTTCTTAACGATCAGCAGGTAATTGACTGCCAGAAAGCATCGTTGATAGAACTATGTGTCCCTTTTTTGCGAACAAAACAAAGCTGACTGACTTTGTTAGGGGTAATAGGGACGTAGGTAACATTTTCCGGCAATTTATCTTGAATCGTTTTTTCCATCAATAAAGAAATGCCTAGTCCGCTGGCAACCATATTTAAGATCAAGTCAATCCTTGAGCCGCCATAATTATTTTTCGGAACAAAACCGGCTTGCTGACAAAGTTGATGAATTGGCGATAAAAGTCCAGTTTCCTGACCTAATAATAAGAAGACTTCCTGGTTCAACATCTCCAAAGCCAGCTGCTTTTCGCCAGCCAAAGGATGCGATTTCGGCAGTACTGCGACAAAACGATCTTCATCAACAATCTTGTAGTCAAAAGAATGCTCAGGCAGCTGGAATAAACGGGTGAAAAAGAGACTGTGCTCGTCTAAAAAATCAATCGAAGACAAGGCTTGGTTTTCTGTTTCCTTCAATTGCAGCAGCACATTCGGATTTTCCCGGCGAAAAGCCGCGATTTTTTCCAACGCCGGATAATTAATCAAAGTCGGGATCGTATAAATTGTTAGAAATTGCTGATTTTTCTGGCTGATGGCCGCCGCTTTTTCCTGCATAACTGCTGCTTGCTGAACAATCGCTTGGGCATGGGGCAATAAATCATTTCCCGCTTCCGTCAAGGCAATTTGCCGTTTGGAGCGGTTGAACAAATGAATCCCCAGCTCTTTTTCCAGCGCCAAAATATGTTTGGAGATATTTCCTTGCGTGGTATAAGTTTGTTCCGCTACCTGGGAATAATTTAAGTAGTGAGCCAGTTGAATAAAGGTCTCAAGTTTTTGAATGTCCATAAGCAGGTCCTCTTTTTTCTAGTTAATTCTATTATATAGGAAGAAAGCCGTTCCGGCAGAAAAAATCTAGCGAAGCAGAATAAACAAAAAAGCTAGAAAACTGAGTGATCAGCTTTCTAGCAGATTGGTTTTGAGATCTAATTTATACTGCTCGTATAAAGCTTGGATCTGAGTTCGTTTTTTGATGTCCAATTTAATAAAGATATTGTGTACGTGGGTCTTGACTGTACCAACCGATAGAAACAGCTCATCAGCGATTTCCTGATTTTGCTTATGCTCCAGCAGTAAACGGAAAATCTCCATTTCTCGCTGGGTGAACTGGTAAGTCTGACAAAATTGCTCAAAGCAGCGTTCCTGCTGAACTTCCGCGGCTACTTCTTCAGCCGGCTGTTGCGAGTGGCTGCGCAAGAAATAGTTTAGCCCTATCAGGCAGGCTAAAATGGAAAAGATATCTTCGCAAAGATTTCGATTAAAGATTTTTACGGTTAGCGAGGAGTATTGATCCACATTGAAGATGACAAAGGTATCTTCACACAAGATCGCAACACTGAAAATCATCGCTAACAGACCGATTCGTTTTAGATACTTTTTGGCCATCGGCGAAATATCCAAAGCTTTCTTGTAATTGTACCAGGCATAACCGCCAAGATAAAACAGGAAAAGCTGATTTGGCAGATAATACAGCCAGACCTTAAAAGCCGAATTCGCTAACAAGGGAGTTGAGAGCATCCAAACCGCCAACAGAATCAGTATACCATTTTGGTACGGCTTCATTTTATCCTTAGCTAACAATCGGACAATCCAGAGGGAGCAAAACGCATTCACTACAAAAATAATGGTCTTGGCTGCCGGAATACTCATAAAGGTTTGATTGTATTGATGGGCAAAGGTGTTAAAAAATTCGGTCATGTAAATAATGACATTATCAAAAATGAAAAAAGCTAAATAGACCGAAAAAGCTAGAAAAACTTTGCGCTTTTCTCTTAGGTAGAAGATCAGCGAAATGGACATGGTGATGGTGTATAAAACAATCAGAATGATATTGTATATAAAAACTGCAATCATCAATGAAACCCCTTCCGGAAAAAATCTGGCACTTTGAATGGTTCATTTTGTTTCCCGTAATAATTATAGCATTTTTTTCAGAAGGTTTTGAATATATTTGAGTAAACCATCCTCTAAACTTTTCTAAACTTTGTCTCGTAAGCGGTTTAGATTGACGATAAACCCGCTCTATACCGGCGTTTTTAAAGGTGATAGCGTTTACAACTTTTAGATTATCGTAAACCCTTACATTAATTGGTACATTATGGGTGCAAAGCAAACGAAAAACAAATTAGGAGGAATCATCATGGCAAAACGCGACTTTATTACTACAGAAAACTATACTAAGGAGGAAATCTTATACATCGTTGATTTATCATTGAAAATCAAGAAGGCAATTAAGAGCGGCTTTTATCCACCTCTATTGAAAGACAAAACTTTAGGAATGATCTTCCAGCAATCATCTACTCGTACTCGGGTTTCATTTGAAACAGCAATGACTCAATTAGGTGGACATGCTCAATATTTAGCACCAGGACAAATTCAACTAGGTGGACACGAAACAATTGAAGATACTAGCCGAGTACTTTCTCGTTTAGTAGATATCTTAATGGCTCGGGTAGAACGTCATCATAATGTAGACGACTTGGCAACTAACGCAACTATCCCAGTTATTAACGGAATGTCAGACTACAATCACCCAACTCAAGAAGTCGGCGATTTAACTACTATGGTAGAACATTTACCAGAAGGCAAGAAAATTGAAGATTGTAAAGTAGCCTTCATCGGCGATGCAACACAAGTATGTTTCTCATTAGGTTTAGTGACAACTAAAATTGGTATGGACTTTGTTCAATTCGGACCAGAAGGCTTCCAATTAAACGAAGACCACAGAGCAAAATTAGAAGCAAACTGCAAAGTATCAGGCGGAACTTACACGGTAACTGACGATATCGAAGCAATTGTCGGCGCTGACTTCGTCTACACAGATGTATGGTACGGTTTATATGAAGCAGAATTATCTGAAGAAGAACGGATGAATGTCTTCTATCCTAAATACCAAGTAAACCAAAAATTAATGGACAAAGCTGGTAAAAATGCGAAATTCATGCACTGCTTGCCTGCAACTCGCGGCGAAGAAGTAACGGACGAAGTAATGGACGGCGCTAACTCAATCTGTTTCGACGAAGCGGAAAATCGTTTGACTTCCATTCGCGGCTTGCTAGTTTACTTGATGAACGATTACGCAGAAAAGAACCCAATCGATGTAGCTGATACTGCTAAAGCAAAAGCAGAACTAGAATTATTCTTGAAAAAACCACTGTAAAACAGCGTAGGAATGGAAATAACTCTGCTTATTTAATCAGCTAAGACTTATTTCCATCAGATGGTTGAGGCATCTGCCTCAACCATTCCTTCCATTATAGAAAGGAAGAGAAAAATGGAACAAAAGAAAAAATTTAGCTTGATGAGTGCCATTCTTTCCGTTATCTGTGTGGTATTCGTAGCGGAAGCCGCTGCACCCGTTGCGGCAATTGGGAATTCCCAGTTCTTCTGGTGGATCTTCCTGTTAATTGCCTTCTTATTACCTTATGGACTAATTTCATCCGAATTAGGAACAACTTATATTGGCGATGGCGGTATTTATGACTGGGTAACGAAAGCCTATGGTCACCGTTGGGGAGCTCGTGTTTCTTGGTATTATTGGATTAACTTCCCACTATGGTTGGCATCATTAGCCGTTATGTGTCCCGAGCTGTTAACGACAATTACCGGAATTAATTTCCCAACGATTCCAGCGATTTTAATTCAACTAGCCTTTATTTGGATCGTTGTGTGGATTAGTTTTTATCCGGTTGCTGACAGTGTTTGGATTTTGAATGGCGCAGCCGTTATCAAAATGATCTTAGCTGTATTGATTGGTGGATTAGGTCTGTATGTAGCCTTTACTCGCGGAATGGCCAACGAATTTACCGTTCAATCGATGCTGCCTTCATTTGATTTGAACAGCTTATCATTTATCTCTGTAATTATTTTCAACTTACTTGGCTTTGAAGTTATCTGTACCTTTGCAGATGACATGGAAAACCCTAAGAAACAAATTCCACAGTCCATCGTGGCTGCCGGAATCGTAATTGCCGCTATTTACATCTTCTCTGCCTTTGGTATCGGGGTAGCTATCCCAACTGACCAAATCAGTACTGGCAGCGGGATGATGGACAGCTTCAAACTATTGACTGGCTCAACTGACGGCTGGTTTATTATCTTGATGGCCTTCTTCTTCCTATTAACACTATTCGGGAATATGATCTCATGGTCACTAGGGGTAAACAACACGGCTTGTTACGCGGCTGAAAATGGCGACATGCCAAAATTCTTTGGTAAACGCAGCAAGAAAAATGAAATGCCAATTGGTACTGCTTTGATGAACGGAATCGTCGCATCAGTAGTGGTTGTCATTGCACCAATTTTACCAAATCAAGATTTATTCTGGGCGTTCTTCTCCTTGAACTTGGTAATGTTCCTACTATCTTATGTACCTGTATTTCCAGCGTTTTACAAATTACGTCAAATTGATCCTGATACTCCACGACCATTTAAAGTGGGCGGCGGAAACGGATTTTTGAAAGTTTTAGTGATTGCCCCTATGCTGATGATCCTTATTTCATTAGTCTTCACAGCGATCCCGCTGCAGTTTGATGCTGCATCATTAACGGAGCAGCTGCCGATTACCATCGGAGCAATCGTGTTTATTCTATTTGGTGAAGGAATCATTATTTTCAAAAAAATAACAAAAGAAGGAGCCGATAATCATGGCGAAAAGAATCGAGAAGACAACACCGAAACAAGACGGGTTTAGAATGCCCGCAGAATATGCACCACAGGAAAAAGTATGGATGATTTGGCCTGAACGTCCAGATAACTGGCGTGACGGAGGCAAACCAGTACAAGAAGCCTTTACTGAGGTTGCTAAAGCAATCAGCCGCTTCACTCCAATGAACGTGGTAGTATCTCAGCAGCAATTCCAAAACTGTCGTCGTCAATTACCACCAGAAATTACTGTTTATGAAATGTCTAATAACGATGCGTGGATCCGTGACTGCGGTCCAACCTTCTTAATCAATGATAAAGGTGAATTACGTGCTGCTGACTGGGAATTCAATGCTTGGGGCGGATTAGTTGATGGCCTGTACTTCCCATGGGATCAAGATGATTTAGTTGCTCAAAAGGTTTGTGAAATCGAACATGTTGATTCTTACCGTACGCCAGGCTTCGTATTAGAAGGTGGATCATTCCACGTGGATGGCGAAGGAACAGTCATGACAACTGAAATGTGTCTATTAAGTGAAGGACGCAACCCGCATATGTCTCGCGAAGAAATCGAAAAAATGCTATGCGACTACTTAAACTGTGAAAAAGTTCTTTGGGTGAAAGACGGAATTGACCCTGAAGAAACCAATGGACACATTGATGACGTAGCTTGCTTCGTTGCACCAGGTGAAGTGGCATGTATCTACACTGAAGATGAAAGCAGCCCGTTCTACGAAGCAGCGCAAGATGCGTACAAACGCTTGTCTGAAATGACTGATGCCAAAGGCCGCAAATTAAAAGTACACAAACTTTGCTGCCCAGTTGAAACCGTTACTATCGACGGCAACTTCAAGATTGATTATGTTGAAGGAACTATGCCTCGTGAAGACGGCGACATCTGTATCGCTTCTTACATGAACTTCTTGATCACGAACGACGGTGTCATCGTTCCACAATATGGCGACGAAAATGACGCTTTGGCTTTGGAACAAGTCAAAGAAATGTTCCCAGGCAAAGAAATCGTGGGTGTCAATACAGTAGAAGTTGTTTATGGCGGCGGAAACATCCACTGTATCACTCAACAACAACCAAAACGCTAATAACTGATCCGGCTATCTGTTAAAGATAGCCGGAATCTCTATCAAGCAGAAATGAGGGTTCCTATGTCAAAAATTGTCATTGCTTTAGGCGGTAACGCACTAGGCAATTCAGCCAACGAACAATTAACCAAAGCCGAGCTGGCAGCCAAATCGATTGCCGATTTAATTATTGGCGGTCACCATGTGGTTATCGCTCACGGAAACGGACCGCAAGTGGGGCAAATCCGTTTGGCTTTTGAAAATGCCAGTGGCGACGATCCAGAAAAATTAATGCCTTTCCCAGAATGTACTGCGATGAGCCAAGGCTACATCGGTTATCATTTACAACAAGCGATTGACGAAGAACTAGTGGCTCGCGGTTTGAATGATGTTCCGGTTGTATCGATGCTTACTCAAGTTGTGGTTGATCCAAAAGATCCTGCTTTTGAAAACCCAACAAAACCAATCGGCGGCTACTACGATGAAGCAGCTGCCAAGAAAATTATGGAAGAAACTGGTGATGTTTATAAGGAAGATGCTGGACGTGGGTGGCGTCGAGTGGTTCCTTCACCAAAACCAATGGACATTTACGAAAAAGTCAGCCTGCAAACCTTAGTTGATGCTGGCCAAGTCGTAATTGCCTGTGGTGGAGGAGGTATCCCGGTTGTTTATCGCGGCAAACGCTATGAGGGCGTAGATGCTGTAATTGATAAAGACTTTGCTGCGTCTAAAATGGCAGCATTGATCGATGCGGATATCTTCATTATCTTAACCGCAGTAGATCACGTCTTTGTTAACTTTGGTAAAGAAAACCAAGAAGCTTTAGTAGATACAACGGTTGAAAAAATGAAAGAGTATATTACAGAAGATCAGTTTGCTCCAGGAAGCATGCTGCCGAAAGTTGAAGCAGCAATTGACTTTGCTGAATCAAAAGCCGGCCGCAAATCAATTATCGCTTCATTGGAACAAGCCTCTGAAGCTGTTGTCGGAAAAAGCGGCACCATCGTACAACAGTAATAAATTTTGCCTATTGACCAAAGCCCGTTCAACGAAAAAACGTTGAGCGGGCTTTTCTAATTTCTAATCCAGAAAAAATTCTCACATCTTCTAGTAGAGAATGGTAAAAAATCTCGCTGATTTTGGGATAAATAATCAAAAGTATTTGTTGAAGAGGAAAACAAGCAAGATTCGATAAAAGATTATCATCAAAAATGTTTTAGAATACATAGAGATAATCAACGTTAATATAAATATAATAATTATTTTTAGAAAGGTATACCGCGTAAATATAGTTTAAATTACTGTTGAATATGTTATAAATACAGGTATACTATAGAGTGATGAATGATTAATCTCAGGTGTGGGGCTGGTAAATTAATCGATTCAATCAAACATTAAACGAATTTTTTGGAGGAGAAGAAAATGAAAAGGGTTAAATTAGTGGTATTGTTAGTAATAATTTTAGTTCTGGGAGCCTGTAGTAAAAGTCCCAAAGAGGAATTTATTGCTTCCTATGATTCATTAGGAACTGGGGAATACAATGCGGGAAAATTTGAGGCTACAATTACTGATTTTAAGATGAATCAAACCAGCGGGGCAGCCTGGGCACAGATTTTGAACGACAGCTTAAAGAATATGACCTCCCAGGGTGATTATCAATTTAATGAAAAAGACAGCAGCTTTAGTTTTAATGCAGCGGTGGAAGTCTTCGGAACAGAGATGCCGCTAAACATAGTCGGCAACGAGGAAAAGTTCTACGTTTCAACTTCCTTTGTGGATGGCATGTTTGCCTTGATGGACAGCTTTGGGGTTCCCATTGAAGCCGATCAAACTCAGATAGAAAAGTTAGCCGGAAAATATATCGAAGTTGACACAGATGAGCTGGTGGAAGAAGCCGGAGAAGACACTGACAGCTCAGCTGACGCCGAAGAAATGAGCAGCAAAATGACGAAGCTGCTGGAAGATGCTAAAGAGGAAAGCTTCAAAGCTGATGGAGATACCGTTTCTCATACCTTCACTAGCGCTGATTTAGTGAAAATTGCTGAGGACCGCGATTTAAGTGAAGATACCAAGACAAGCTTGGAAAATACTAAAATCACTATGAGTATCAACAAAAAGACTAAGAAGACGAATTGCACAATTAAAATCAGCGATGATGAACAAGAAATGACGATGAAGCTGAAGTTCACTCCTAGTAAAAAGGATAAAGCAATTAAACTGCCAAAAGAAAAAGACATTGTTTCTGAAGAAGAGCTGAATAATTTCTTCCAGGAAATGAATCAAAGTACAACTAATAATCTGTCAGCTTACACCGACCCAGAGATATTGTCGGATGAAGAATTTGAGCTGCTGTATCAGCAAATTGAAGCCACTCTTGATGAATTCGATGAGGATCAAAAGCATGATATTATTGAGGCTTACGCCCTTCATTTGACAGAAGAACAGCAGGGAAGATTGATTGCATTGCTGGCCAGTTCAGCTGCTTAACTTGTTTGCGACACCTAGCGCCCTTAATTTAAAGGGTTCTAGGTGTCTTTTTTATTGTGCAAATTGCCTAATATCGTATTGCGTCCACCTTACTATTTTGTTAGTTCGTTTAAACCTGATTCGATGTCGGGAAAACGGCATCTGCTATAGACTGAGTCCAGAAAGTTATTTTGGAGGCAGAACATGAAGAAAAAGAAAAAAATCATTATCGCCGGTCTAGCTGGCTTAGTCATTGCAGGAGTTGGAGTTTTAGCATTAAGCTCCAGAAAAGTGGAGCCGCAATATAGCGCATATACAGTAAAAACAGCAGATCCTTTACAGCTTAAAGGCAAGGTCGAACCGATTCAAAAGCAGCTGTATTTTTTAGATAGCACCAAAGGCGTGATTCAAAATATTCCAGTTACTAACGGACAAGAAGTGACCACTGGAACTCCTTTAATCGAATATCAAAATGACACGGCACAAAATGAGTTAGTTACCCAGCAGCATGCGATTAACAAAAGTAACCTGGACGCTTCGCAGGCAGAACAAACCGTTGCCTCAGGCGAACGTCAAGTTCAGACCATAACCAATCAAGTCAATGATACCCACAGAAAAATTGCTGCGGCTCAAGATCCAGAAGAAAAAGCAGCACTTAATGAACAATTGAAACAGCAGGAGGCTGAATTGCAATCAGCCAGTGATCAGTTAAGTCAAGCGCGTTTTGCCGTTCAAGGTGCCTACGAAGATGCACAAGCAGCTAAAGATGTATTGGCTAATCAGCAGGCGCAGGCTTCAACCACGGTGAATGCTGAAATCGACGGAATTGCTTCAGTTGATGAAAAAGGCAAAGCTTCACCAGAGGTTCCAGTAGTTACGGTTTCCAGCAAAGGAAAACAAATCAAGGGAACCGTCACAGAATACGATTTGGACAAATTAGTACCTGGTCAAAGTGTTCAAGTGTCAACGATTGGCGATAACAAACAAGCCAAGGGAAAAATTAAAAGCATCGCTTCTAGTGCCATTCCGGCCAGCAGCGACAGCAACAATGAGGCTTCTTACGAATTTATCGTAGAAGGAGATTTCCCTTGGGCGGACGATCTGTCTTCAGTGATTACCTTAAAACAAGATCAATTATTGATCCCAGATGCTGCAGTTATGAAAAAAGGCGATAAGCAATATGTCTACAAGTACACCAGCGGCAAAGTAAAACAAACCGAAATTCAAACGCAAGACATTGGCGGACGCAAGGTGGTAACTGCCGGGCTGAAGGCCAAAGATCAAATTATCGAAAATCCCGACAGTACTTTAAAGGACGGGGAAACAATTCAGGTGAGTGCAAATGATTAAATTGGAACATATTTATAAATCTTACGAAACCGGGGGAACCAAGCTAAATGTTTTGGAAGATATTAACTTTTCCATCGATGCTGGGGAATTTGTAGCGATCATGGGACCATCCGGCTCAGGCAAATCTACGTTGATCAACTTGCTGGGCTTTATCGATCGCAGCTTTGATGGTCAGTACTATTTTAAAGGCCGTGAGATTGCTGATTTCAAGGATGAAGAATTATCAGAAATCCGCAATCAATCGGTAGGCTTTGTTTTCCAAAATTTCAGTCTAATCGAAAATTTGACTGTAGCTGAAAATGTCGAGCTGCCGCTTCTATACAATGGAGCTAAACACAACGAAACTCAGAAAAAGGTGAAAGCTGCCTTGGCAAGAGTGGGCTTAGCCGATAAGTTGAACCAGCTTCCCAAACAATTATCCGGAGGTCAACAGCAGCGAGTAGCAATCGCCCGTGCCTTGATCAATCAACCTAGCTTCATTATTGCGGATGAACCAACTGGGGCATTAGATACCCACACAACAGATGAAATCATGCAGTTGTTTAAGCAGCTGAACGAAGAAGGAGTGACGATTATTTTAGTCACCCATGATCCAGAAACCGTCATTTATTGCGACCGCTTGTTAAAAATCAGAGACGGCAAAATGGTAGAGGAGGTGCTGCAGGCATGAGAAAATATATTCTTTGGCGCACCGCCTTTCGTTCGATTTTCAAGAACAAACGCCGCAGCTTGTTGACGATGTTCGGAATTATCATCGGAATCGCAGCTGTTATTACAATTGTCGCGTTAGGTAATGGCTTCAAGCGAAATATTTTGTCCACCACAGCGGGAGTAGACGAAAGCGGCCAAACCCAATACATCAATATCAAGTACAATGATTTTGATAATATGCTTACTGATGAGACGGGGATTTCTCAGACCGACAAAAGCATGGTTGCCAACCTGCCTGAAGTGAAGGACGTCAGCTACTATAAAGCCATGAAAACCGACGGCAACCCAAGCGTCGACTTTTATGACAAAAACACAAAATTCACCATGACTGTTAAAGCAACGGATCAAACATCATTGCCGATAATAACTGGTCGTCAGCTAAACTTGGCCGATAATGACGGTTTAAATAAAGTAGTCGTGTTGGATGAAGCAGTCGCTAAGCAGGTTTACGGTTCTGCTGAAAATGCGATGGGAAAAGGCTTCGAGCTGAAAGGCCAAGTTTTTACCGTTGTGGGCGTCTCCACTAATACATCAGGAGAAATCGGCCTGCAAAACTATGAACCCTTAGCCTTTTTCCCAAAAAAGACTTACACTCGCTATTTTGGGAAAAAGGAAGACCATTCGACGCTAGCTATCAAATTTACACCGCAAGCGGATCAAGCTGCTGCAATGAGCAAGGTGCTTAAGCAGTTGAATGTTAACGGCGAGAGTCGTCAACAAGGAGAATACCAAGCCTATGATCCCGCTTCTGAGATCAAGCAGCTAGGTTCTACCTTGGATCAAATGACTATGTTCATCGGTGCTGTGGCAGCTATTTCGTTATTTATTGCCGGTGTTGGCGTGATGAACATGATGTACATTTCTGTTTCAGAACGGACGAAAGAAATCGGGATTCGCCGGGCATTAGGCGCAAATGCCAAATCGATTAAGCAGCAGTTTCTTTTTGAAGGGATCGTCCTGACCTTAAGCGGCGGCGTGATCGGCTATATATTAGGAATTCTAATCGCCTATGCTGCTTCCTTGGCGCTGCCATTTTCGGTGCGGCCGGATTTAACCACAGTGCTGATTTCAGTAGGAACTTCCGTTTTAATTGGCGTATGCTTTAGCTACTTACCTGCTTCAGCAGCCGCAAAAAAAGAATTGATCGATATTTTAAAATAGATTTTTAAAGTAGACTTCTGTATTTTTACAGAGGCCTTTTTTTCTATAAAAGGCTTCAAACCAGACTTTTGGGCCAACATATAGTAGACTCAAGTTGAAAGATAAGGAGGGCAGTCTTATGCCAAAAAATCGAATTGAAGCCTTTACCGACGCTGTCATTGCTATTGTTATGACTTTACTAGTATTGGAATTACATGAACCGAACGGAGATACCTTCTTGGCTTTTGAAGGTAACGCGCATCAGTTCATTATTTATTTGGTCAGCTTTATCTCGCTGGCAATTTATTGGAACAATCACCATCACCTGTTTCATATGGTAAAAAAAGTCGACGGATTGGTTCTATGGATGAACAATTTATTGATCTTAATGATGACCCTATTTCCCTATGTGACCGTTTGGGTAACTGATTATCCCACCTCATTAGTACCGCAGCTTTTTTACGGGTTAGTTATTTTAGGTGCCGATGTCGCTTACTATCTTTTGGGACTAGCTTTAGTCCGCTGCAATGGCAAGGATTCAGCTATCGGCAGATTATTTAGCCATTATACAAAAATGTGGACCACCATCGGATTGAACGTAATAGCTTTATTAGCTGGCTGGTTGATTCATCCATTACTGGTGATTGGAATTAACGGTGTGATGCTGCTCTTGTGGTTCATTCCCGAAAAACAACTGGAAAAATATGCCGACTAAAATCGTCATAATTTCACAAAGAAAAACGCTTGGTTGATGCAAACCAAGCGTTTTATTTTGAAAATTTCACTTTATCCTCTATGCTTAATATATAAGAAAAAAGGAGGAAGAAGAATGGAAATTCAAAATCTAGTAGATAAAGAGATGAAGAAAGAAGTTACCGAAAGTGTCAAAGAAGCACACGATGCGGCCGGCGGAAATTCAGAAGACATCAAAAAAGACGACAACAAAGTAGCAGACCAAAAAGCTAAAACACCTGATGTAAAAGGTGACCAAGAAACTAAGAAAGATTCAGACGGCAAAACAGCACAGAAAGAAAAAGCAGTTGAAGCCAAAAAAGAAGAACAAGATAAAAAAGAAGAACAATCAGACAACAAGAAAGAAGAGAAGGACATGAGCAAAGAAGAGATGAAAAAAGAGGAAATGACCCAAGAAAACAAAGACGTAAACAAAAAAACAGAAAACAAAGAAGCTGACAAGAAAGCAGAAAATTCAGCAGACGATCAAGATATCGAAAAAATCCGCGGTGAAGTAGAATACGACGATTCAGTCATCAAAAAAATTATTGCTGTTGCATTAGACAGCGTTGATGGTTTACTAAATGTAGACGGAGGCTTCTTCTCAAATACAGCGAAGAAAATCAGCAACAATGCAGACGACACTGCCGGCATTGAAACTGAAGTTGGCAAAAAACAAGTAGCAATTGACATGGACGTAGTTGTCGAATTCGGCAAAGATATCCAAGAAATCTTCAAAAACTTAAAACAAGTTGTTGCTAAAGAAGTTAAACAAATGACTGGACTTGAAGTCATCGAAGTCAACTTGAAAGTCGTAGACATCAAGACCAAAGAAGAACACGAAAAAGATAAAGAAACCTTGCAAGACAAAGCTTCTGAACAAGCGGACGATGCAAAGAAATTCGTAGATGAAAAACGCGAAGAAAACGCTGATGACAAAGAAGAAAAAGATAAAGAAAAAGAAGACGAAGAAAAACCACGTGTTGAATAATTAAACAAATAACCAAGGCCGGATCAGATAAATGATCTGGCCTTGGTTTTTTAATTTGAACGTATAGGTAAGCTAATCAGACGAACCGGGTCATAAGATCAGGTTCGTTTTTTCTTTGGCATAAGGCAGCTTCGTTAATTGATGATTGCAAATTCAGCGAAAAAGCGTCAGAATGTTAAGGAGCACTGTGAAGTAAAGTTGATAGGAGGCGCTCGGATGAGCCAAAGCAAGCTTAAAATCGTCATCTTTGATATGGATGGTTTATTAGTAGATACCGAGAGAGTGTATCGGGATGGGTGGCAATATGCCACTAAGCAGCACGGAGTTGATTTGCCAGAACACATGTTTCAAGGTTGGGTGGGTAAAGGATACCATGAAACCACTAACGCCTTAGTTGAACTGACCAATGACCCGCAGCTGGTTCAAGAAATACGAAAAACTCGGGAAAATTATTTCTATCAGGAATTGGAAGCCGGACGGGTTGAGGCTAAGCCTTATGCCAAAGAAGCATTACAGGCTGCTAAAGAAAATTATACAGTCGCCTTAGCAACTTCGACTATGGGTGAACGAGCTAGAAATGTATTGGAAACATTAGGTTTTTTGCAGTATATTGATCATCCAGTTTTTGGTGATGAGGTTGAGAAATTAAAGCCGGCACCTGATTTGTATTTGGAGGCCTTAAGACGAGCAGGTTTTTCTGCGGGTGAAGGTGTAGCTGTAGAGGATTCGATTACCGGAAGCCAGGCCGCTGAAAATGCTGGGTTGCCTGTGTTAATGGTTCCTGATTCAAATTTTGAATTAGATGTAGAGAAAGTTCCAGCGGGCGTGGTCAAACGGGGAAAAGATTTGCGAATTGTGCTGGAGTATTTGGAAAAGCATTGACAGATGTCTTCAATAATTATAAGATACTAGGTAATTACTAATCTTATTTTAATAGTATGCGTTGAGAAGAAGAGTAGTGCTGGCACGATTTCTAGAGAGTCTCTGGTAGGTGAAAAGAGATAGTCAAACTGGCATGAAGATGGTCTTTGAGCATCAGACACTGAGGGAGGAATCTTTAAGTGCTGCGGGTTCGCCCGATATCGCGACAAGCTATCGATAATTTTTTCTGTAGCTGTGAGGCTTGTATCTGCAAGCAAAAAAAGGTGGTACCACGATACTTAGTTTGTAATCGTCCTTGGTTTAGCATTTCGTATGCAAATCAGGGGCGTTTTTTTATTTAAAAAAGGAGTGGAGCGAATGGTTTTGAAAGAAAATGTACCGCAAACGACGGTAGCAGTTTTAGGTGGCGGAGCGGCTGGGAAAGCCGTGGCAGCGGATTGTGTATTAGGGGGCAACAAAGTAAATATTTGTGATTTACCTGGATTTTTTGAAACAACCTTAGGAACGGTGGAACGGACTGGGATTAATTTGACTGGGAAACAAAACAGCAAATACGGCTTCAAACGTTCCGGCAATGCCAAGTTTGAAAAAATTACCGACAATGTAGCCGAATGTGTCAAAGGCTGTCAGCTGATTATCGTAGCAGTGCCTTCAATTGCTCATGATGCTTTCTTTGAAGAGCTGGTTCCAGTGTTAGAGGATGGGATGATTATCCATATTATTCCCGATAATTTTGGCTCGCTGAAATTGCGTAAAAAAATGCGGGAAAACAATTGCACCAAAAAAGTGGTGATCGGCGGCTGGTCCAGTGCTCCTTATGGCGCGCGGGTAGTCAAAGAGGGCGGCGTGATGACTTCTGAAATCGGCTTGATTTATCGGGCGATTACTTTGCGAGGTGCCAGCTTGCCTTCTACTGATCAAGAAGTCTTTTTGGAAAGCACTAAACAGCTGGGCTGCTTTGATGCGATTACTGAAGGCGATGGACCAACCAGTGGGAAAACAGTTTTGGATATTGGGTTTAGTAATGTAAACCCTGTGCTGCATTGTCCAGGAACGATTCTTGGGGTTGGCGTGATGGAAAACTGGGGTCGGGTTTTTGGCGGCAATGACAAATCGACTTATTCGATTTATTCTCATGCCTACTGCGAATCGATTTCCGAAGTGCAATATGCCTTTTACTTAGAAGAAGTTGCCTTGGCTGAAGCAATTGGTGTGGATCTGCAACGTTTCCCGAAAAAGAATTTTCTGTCTCGCACCAGTATCTTAGGGCCTGAATATATGGGTGACGACTGTATTGTACCTTTTGATGAGCAGTATGAAATGGCGATTGGTACTGGACCTTTTAGTATTCAAGATCGCTATATTACAGAGGATATTCCGGTAGGCTGCCATATTTATCATGAGCTGGGCAAAAAATTCGGCGTGGAAACTAAGGTTATTGACAGTATGATCACTTTGGCTTCTGTAATGACAGGTCGTGATTTCTTGAAGGAAGGCTTGACCTTGGATGATCTGGGTATTGGTCATTTAGAGAAGGCGGAGTTATTGGACTACTTAGAAACTGGCAAGCTGTAGGGGAGGTCTTGACTATGGATTGGAAAGGTACTTTGAACAACCAGCAGGATTTGCAGGGGATTCATCAAGTTCCAGCGACGCCGTTTGCTGGTTATGCGATAGGGATTATTGCGGTGGATTTGAAGTATCCGAAACTGCCGGGAAATGTAGCCAATGCCACCACTTTTTCGTTTCCAGTTTTGTATGAAGTGGTAGAGTTTGAGATTGAACAGCTTTTTGCTGGAGCTGGTGAGATTGAAGAGCAAATAATTGCGGCGGCAAAGAAATTAGAAAGTCGTGGTGTTCGGGCGATCGTAGGGGCTTGCGGTTATTTTGGTCATTTCCAACAGGTGGTAGCCGATACAGTGGATATTCCGGTATTTTTATCTAGTATCAGCCAGATCCCTTTGATCAAGCTGAGCTTGAAAAAAACTCAGAAAATTTTGACGCTGGTAGCCAGTGGCGAAGATATTACGCCGGAATTTTTCCAGCAATCTGGCGCTGACTTAGCTGACTGTGTGATTTGCGAAATTGGTTCTTTGGAAAGCTTCGCGCCGATTCGCTGGGGGAAAACGAAGTTGGACAATCAACGATTAACCGATGATTTAGTTGCTACCGTCAAACAGCAGTTGGCGGAAAATCCAGCGATTGGTGCGGTGTTGCTGGAATGCAGCGACCTGCCGCCATATGCTTGTGCGATTCAGCAGGCGACAGGGTTAGCAGTATTTGATTTCATTACCTTGATTAATTGGGTGTATACGGCGGTAGTTCAGCGACCTTATTATGGACATTTTTAGAACAAAGAAACGGACTCGCAGTTGAGTCCGTTTTTTAGGTCGTTCTTCCTTGAATCAATTTCACCGGCAAAACATAATGCTGTTCCAGTTTTTTGTCGGGATGGGTAATGCGTTGAATCAGCAAATCCACTAATAAATCAGCAAAATCAGAAATCGGCTGAGCGATTGTGGAGAGCTGCGGGAAATAATTTTGGACAAATTTGGTGCCATCATAGCCAATCAGCTTCAAATCATCTGGAATCGAAATCTGCATTTCCTGGCAAATGTTGTAAACCAAAATAGCGGTTAGATCGTCGGTACAAAAAAGACTGTCCAAATCTTCGTTTTCCAGTATCCGTTTAATTTCCAAAGTTTTTAAAGCCATCGAGCTGGCGCGGGAGTCAATAGTGAACACGCGGGGCTCCAGCAGTTTTTCCTGCAGCAGTTTTTCGTAGCCTTCCAACCGGCCATTAGTTGGCGAATTTGATTTCAGACTACCAGTGAGAATACCAATTTTACGACAGCCCCGTAAATAGAGATTCTCTGCGGCTAAATAACCGCCGCGATAGTTATCACTACCGATGATAGGGATACTTTCTGACAAATAACGGTCAAAGGAAACAATCGGCAGGCCGATGTCTTCGTATTCCTTAATCCCTAAATTGTGGGCACCGGCGATAATACCATCCACTCGGTTGGCGGACAGCATGTTGATATAGGCCCGTTCCTTTTCTTTGTTGTTGGCACTGTTGCAAAGAATCGTCTTGTAGCCTTGCTCAAATAAGGTGGCCTCTAGCTTATCCACTAACTCACCAAAAAAAGGATTGGAAACTGTTGGGAAAATGAGCCCAATCAGCTGGGTATTTTTTCCTTGCAGCGAACGGGCCAGTGAATTAGGCTGATAATTCAATTCCTTCATGGCCGCGTGGACCTTATCAATCGTTTTTTGGCTAAGGGAGCCGTAATTGTTAATGACGCGCGAAACGGTAGTGGGGGAAACACCGGCTTTTTTGGCGACATCGGTTAATTTGATTGCCATTGTTTGTGCTCCTTATTTGTTTTTCATTTTGCGCAAACGCCAATAGCTGCCGGAATAGGTTCCATTACTTCCTTCAATAAACAGGCCAGTTTCACCTTCTTGTGGGAATACCCGAGCAGTTGCTACTTTTTGACCATCATTGATAAAGATTTCGCAGACGGAATGATCTACGAAGATGCGTAAATTAAGAGCCTGCTGCTTTTCGATAGAAAAACTGCGAGTGGTTCCATATCCTTCAGCAAAGCTGATCCCGGCGTTTGAGCGATCTACCTTAATCATACCATTTTTTGCATCAAAATCGATCACCAATGAGTGATTCAATTCCTTGTCGGCAAACAGGTGCAGCTTGCCTTGACTATCCGCGGAAAGATCTAACATGATTTCGTAACTATTGTCTGTTTCTTCAAGTAAAGGAGCAGCTTGCGGACTTAATGTTCCAGCTAAAGCTTGCTCCTCTTGGCGCAACTCAGCTTGTTCTGCTACGGGTACTTGGTACAACTGACCATTTTTCAGCTTCAGTTCTTTGATGATACTTAAGCAATGTGCCCAACCTTCTTGGTCACTAGGGTATTCAATTTCCGGCAAGCCGATCCAGCTGACTGCCAAAGCACGACCATCGGGAGCATTAAAGGCTTGGGTGGCATAGACATCGAAGCCTTCGTCGAGATTTTGCAGCTGGCTTGGATTTGTTAAGGCCAACTGTTCAGTGTCGAAAGTATCAGCCGTAATATAAGTATTCGGATAAATATTTTGATAGGGATTGAGTTTTGAATCTAAACCTTGCGGACAAAATAGTAAAACCGGCGTACCATCAATAAACACTAAGTTAGGGCATTCTACCATAAAGCCCATTGATTGATCGGTAAAGTTCAGCTCACCTTTAAATTCAAGAGCTTCCAGACTTTCTCCAGCATAAGCCAAAACTACACCTTCTAAGTTTTCTCTTTGAGCACCGATCAACACCCAGTAGTCGCCGCCATAAGTAAAGACTTGTGGATCCCGGAATTCATGAGTATATCCCTTTGGTGGTGTGGGGATAAATGGTTGATCAGACTTAGTAATTTCTCCTTGCTGGTTCATGTAAGCCAGCATCTGGTAAGATTGTCGCTGCCAGTTTTCGTCCCGAACATTTCCGGTATAAGCCAATACTAACTCGTCATCTACCACAATGCCTGAACCAGAGTAGACGCCGTGGCTGTCATAGGAAGAATCTGGTAGAAGGGCAAAACCCTCTGGCTGCCAGTCTATTAAATTTTCTGAAGTTAGTTGATACCAGGATTTGACGCCATGAACTGCCCCCATTGGGTAGGCTTGATAGAACAAATACCATTTCCCATTAAAATAGGAAAAGCCGTTGGGATCATTCAGCAAACCGCTTTCTGGCTGAATATGATAATTCAAATGCCATGGTGAGTTGCGAACTGTCTTGATTAATTGTTTTTGATATTGTTGGTCCCATTGATGGTAAGGCGTGTAGCGCAATTCATCGGTCCATTCTTTAATAGTATTCATTAGTAATTTCCCCTTTTTAGAAAACGTATTCCTCGCTATAAAGATACTGTACAAATCAATAAATGTCAAACGTATATCATTTGGTGTTAGTCTTATAATATAGGTATATAAATGGTTGTTAAGGGAGAAAAAGATTGATTTTTGATTAACGTTTGACAATGTAAGGAGACGGTTGTATGATGAAGATGAAAAAGCGTTTATGCGGAGTAGCGGGTTTAGAACCTATCAATTTCAGCAAGTCGGCCGTTTTTATAGCTGAAATTTCTGTTAATTACTGCTATCATGAATAAAAGAATCTCTAAAAAGAGTGAGGGAGCGATAACATGGTATATGGATCAATCGAAGCAGGCGGAACGAAATTTGTCTGTGCAATCGGCGATGGAGATTTTAATATTAAGGAACGGGTGAGTTTTCCCACCACGACGCCAGAAGAAACGATGAAGCTGGTAATTGAGTTCTTCAAAAAATATCAAAATGAATTGGAAAGTATCGGGATCGGGTCCTTTGGTCCAATTGATATTCACCGTGACTCACCTACGTACGGTTATATTACTTCTACACCAAAATTGGCTTGGCAAAACTATGATTTTGTTGGGACCTTAAAAGAAGTTTTTGATGTACCGATGGCTTGGACGACTGACGTGAACGCGGCTTGTTATGGCGAATACATCGCTGGGGCAGGTCAAGGATTCTCTAGCGTGGTTTACTATACAGTCGGCACAGGTATTGGCGGCGGAGCGTTGCAGGATGGTGTATTTGTGGAAGGCTTTAGTCATCCGGAAATGGGCCACATGCTGGTGCGCAATCATCCAGACGATTCCTTTGAAGGCAACTGCCCATTCCATAAAACTTGCTTGGAAGGGATGGCAGCTGGACCAGCCATCGAAAAACGGGCAGGCAAAAAAGGCCAAGAATTAGCCGAAGACGATCCAAACTGGGATATCGAAGCCTATTATTTGGCGCAATGTGCCTACAACACGACATTGATGCTTTCACCGGACAAAATCATTTTGGGCGGCGGTGTAATGAAGCAAAAACAATTGCTGGGCAAAGTCTATAAGGCTTTCGATGAATTAATGAACGGTTACGTGAAAACACCCAAATTGGAAGAATACATTGTGACACCAGAACTAGGTGATAATGCTGGAACGATCGGCTGTCTAGCTTTAGCAAGAGACAGCAAATTACATTCTTAAGAATACTAGGTCAATGGGCGTTGTGAATAGCAGCGTCTATTGGCTTTTGTTTTAAAAAAAGGAGGCAAATTAATGGATAAAGAACGCGTAATTCAAGATGAAAAAGAAGTGGTTTTTACCGAGTTCACTCATGAGCTTGGTTACCAAATCGCTCAACGAATTATTGAAAAGGTGCAGGAAAGAAAACTAAAGCCGGTGGGTGTGCGGATTCTTTTAGATGATTTAGTGATTTTTCAGTACCTGATGGACGGCAAAAATGAGAGCAACTGGCTGAAACGGAAGGAGAAAACCGTTTTAGAAAGTGGTCACTCTTCCCTTTACGTATTTTTCCATCAAGATGAATACAGTGAGTGGATTGATGATGAGCGGTACGCGGTTTGCGGCGGAGGTTTTCCGCTTATTATTGATGGTAAAGTTCGTGGAGCGATTTGTGTTTCCGGCTTGAAGCATGATGAGGATCATGAATTATTGACAGAGACAGTAAGTGAGTTTATTTAACTAAATGAAGTACTTATCCCCTGGAAAAGTTAACGCGACTTTTTCAGGGGATATTTATTTGTTTAAAAAGCATATTCACAAATTCTTCAATAAAAATCCACAGCCTAAGGGAAAACTTCCGCTACTATTTTAGACAGAAGTGACGGACAGGAACGTGGAAAGGGAGTTGGGCAATGAGAGTCTTAATAATTGAGGATAATATCGAGCTAGCCAATACGGTAAAGACGGGACTGGAACGGGAGAACATTTCGGTGGATGCGGCCTATACCGGAGCGGTTGGTGAAGAGAAGGCCTTTGTGAATTTGTATGATGCGATTTTATTGGATTTGAATTTGCCAGACAAGGATGGCTTGGCGATCTTGAATTTTTTGCGGGAATCGGCGGTGGAGACGCCAATTATTATTATCACCGCCCGGGATGAAATTCAGGAGCGGGCGAAGGGCTTGGATTTTGGAGCGGATGATTATCTGGTAAAACCCTTTGAGCTGCTGGAGCTGACGGCGCGGCTGAGGGCGATTATTCGCCGGTTTCATGGGCGGACGACACCCCAGATTACGGTTGGTGAGCTGGTGGTGAATCCGGTGTGTCGTCAGGTGATGTATGGCGCTGAATCGATTGAACTGAAGCCGAAGGAATTTGATATTTTGCTGTGTATTGCGGAGAATTATCCGGCGATTGTTTCGGTGGCGAAGATTGCGGAGCTGGTTTATGACGAAGATTTTGATCCGTTTTCTTCAGTGCTGCGGGTGCATATGGCTCGTTTGAAAAAGAAGCTGGCTGACACGGCGGGAAAAGAATTGTTGAAAAATATTCGGGCGAAGGGGTATCAATTATGCGATTGAATTTTAAGATGACCTTGGCGATGCTGGCCTTTTCCTTATTAGTAACCGGTGTTTTGATTGTCAGCTTTGTTTTGATGCGCAGCAATATTTTGCAAATGAATGTCGCGAGTTCTTTAGGCGACACTTTTTTGGTGCAAAATATTCAACAGGCCAATGTAGAAGTTTCTTCGGCGGCTGATTTTGATATCATGGGTCAGGCGGTCTCCAGTGAAACGCTGGATAATTTGTATATGAATGAGTATTTTAAATATTTGCCGACGGTGGCTTTGGTGGTTTGCAGCATTATTCTGCTGCTGACCTTTTTGTTGTGGGCAGTGTTGAAACGGATTTATCAAGGACAGGTGTTGGCGATTACCCATGATCTAAATTTTATTGAGCAGCTGAGTACCGGCAGCGTCAAGGACGAAGCTGTCTCCAGTGCTTTCGTTAATTTGAAACAGAAATTTGATGGGCATCTCAGTGATTACAAGCGCTTGAACAGTTATTTGACTCATGAGCAAAAAAATGCGATTGCGATTTTACGTACTAATCTTGAGCTGGAGGCGGCGGAATCTGCCAATCTTCAGGTATTGGATCGGCTGACTGACAGCATCGATGATATTTTAACCTTATCCAATAATCAAGGAGATCTGACGGATGAGCTGGTGGACGTGGCGATGATTGGGGCCGAAGTCTGTGATTTGTACAAAAAGAATTATCCGCAGCTGGATTTTAATTTTGATGAGGAACAGCCAGCGTTGATTTACGGCAAGGATCGTTGGATTTATCGGGCAATCTCGAATCTGGTGGATAATGCGATTAAGTACGGGGAAGGAAAACCGATTCATGTCTCAGTAGAGAATCAAAAAGGCAGTATTTTGTTAAAGGTGGCAGATCAAGGTTCGGGCATTCCGCAAAAAAGGCAGTCGGAAATTTTTTCTCATCGTTATCGGATTCAAGGTCTGAAGCAGGATGGCTACGGGATTGGACTGTCGGTGGTAATGCATGTCTGCAGTCTTTGTCAGGGCTTTGTTTATTTGGAAAGTGAAGAACAGCAGGGGTCAACCTTCTATTTGACTTTTCCTAGTGTGGAGTAGTTAACACAGAGTTAACAATTGGTTTGCTAGTATACAGAAGTGGAGGAGAAAAAGTGAGGATCATCATCAAACATGCTTGGCTAAATCTAAAACGCAATACAGGAAATGATCTGTTGATTGGTTTACTTTTCTTTTTCTTTCTGATGGGCTTCTTTTTCCTGCTGCAGGTGTACACTGCAACGGATTACTCGCTGGCAGAATTGAAAAAGCAGACGGATACCATTGTAAAGATTGAGCCGGATTATCAGGCGGACAAGCATGCAGCAAATTTGAAAGAAGCGGATTATCAAGCGTTGAAGCAGTTGCCTTATGTCAAAAAGAGTCACCTGTCAGGTTATGCGGCAGTAGTGATCGACAATCTTGATCCAGCAAATTTTCTTGAGACCCAAGGAACGATCACTTACTCGGATTCAACCATTGTCAGTTCGGCGGATGACGCACGAACAGGATTGACTGTTCTAGATGACGTGTCCTTGGATAAGTTTTTCGGTGAAGGAGCTGGAGATGAACTTGAGGGGACATTACCGCTGGAACAGGGAACCTGTCTAGTGACAAAAGAATTTGCCGAGGCTTATCACTTAAAGCTTGAGGATGTGTTGACTATCGGCGATAAAAAGCTGAAAATCGTCGGCATTGTAGATTCAGCAGAGGAAAGCCAGCAAGAGATATTCGGCGGACTTTTTGTAAATTTAGCAACCTTCGAGTACTTGGATGAAGCTGCTGAAGAATCATTCTTAACATTGACGCTGCAATTGAATCAGTCGAAACATGTAGCTGACTTACGTCAAGACTTGAAGCAAATGTCGGCCTTTAATAATTATCAACTGCAAAGCGGGCAGCTTTTCATACAGGGGTTTGAAACCTTCAGCAACCGCAACGAATTCTGGTTGAATGGAACGCTGGTAGGTGGATTGGTTACCTTGTTCTTGATGGGGGCAGGTTATTGGCCGCTCTTCAAGCAGCGGCGATCGGATACTTACGCGCTGCGCTTAATGGGAATTCGGCCGAAGTATTTGGTTTCCAGCAATTTGTTGGAGGTCTCGCTGATTGCCATGATTAGTTGGTTTTTAGCGATTGCCGCAGCCAGCTTTTTCAGCGGAGCAGTGGTGCAAAAATGGATGGATCGTTTGGCCCAAGCTAGTGGGGAACATTTTCCTTTGCTTGACTTGAAGCAGGCTGTGATTAATAAAGCACAGCTGCATCAGTTAGTGTTGGCAAGCAGTGAAGCTAAGCTGATGCTGGGGGTTTATCTAGCGAGTTTTCTACTATTAATTACAATCTTAACGAATCGTCTGTTGTATGTTTTTGGCCATTATTCTTTCCGTTTAGGGAGGTATTCAAAGAAATGAGACGACTAGTTGTAGAAAATGTCAGCTATGAAAAGAACAAGCCAAGGATCGGGATTATCAATCAAGCTTCGGCCAAATTTCTGCCAGGGAAGGTCTACCATATTTTAGGCGGACCACAGTCAGGGAAAAGTACGCTCTTATCATTAATGGCAGGCCTTGAAGTGGTCACATCTGGCGCGATTTATTTTGACGAATCCGATTTGGCTACAATCGATCGGGAAGCTTATCGAGCTGAAAATGTATTGTGCCTGTTTGAAAGCGGGAATTTGGTGAATGACACACCGCTTGCGAATTTGGAGCTTGCGGCACTATTGGCAGGACAACCTGTGAAAAGCAGTGAGCTGAAGGGGATTCTTTTGGCAACCGGTCTTACACCCAAGCAAATCAAGACATCGATCACTAAGCTTTCAAAAAAAGAGCAGCAGCTGGTACACTACGCCAAGATTATGGCTAGTGGATCAAAACTGGTGTTAATCGATGAGCCGGAGCAGGTTTTTTCGGAATGGCTGGAGACAGAACTGCTGCAAAAGCTGACTGATTTTTGTCGTAAAAAAGAAAAATGCCTGATTATGGCTTCGCAAGGAAAACAAACAATCAAATTTGCTGATGAACTCTGGGGGTTGAATGGTGGAAAACTATTATTTATCAAAGAACAGCAAATTGATTAGCACGTAAACACTGTTCTTTGATCGAAAGGACATAAAATATGAGTTATTGGAATCGAGCATGGTACAGTGTCAGCCGTCGCAAAGGCAAATCGTTGATTCTTTTTGCCGTGATTTTTGTTTTAGGAAATGTCATCGCCGGCGCTATCGCCATTCAGCAATCCACCGGAAACGTCGAGAAAAAAATGAAGCAGCAGCTAGGGGCAACCGTCACTGCTGAAGTTGATTTCGATAAGCTGATGGAAGAGAGTGATTCGATGGCCGCGATGCAGGCACCTGATCCCTTGAAGGAAGAGACGGTCAAAGAAATTGGCAAATCTCGGTATGTAAAGGACTACGACTACAGCTATTCCGGCTATTTAACCTTAGGTGATTTTAAAAGCTATCAGCTTGAGGAGAATAACAATAGTTCAGTTAGTGTCAACGGCAGTATGAATGTACTGACACTGAAGGGCACCAATAAAACGGAGCCGGCTGATTTCAGCAATAAAAAAATCAAATTGGTAGATGGCAAGATGCCGTCTAAGGAAGAGTTAGACAGCGGTCAGCCAGTGGCGGTCATCTCAAAAAAAGTTGCCGATGAAAATGGCTTAAGTGTCGGAGATCAAATGGTTTTAGATACAACTGTGGTTTCACAAAAGGAGGACGGCAGCACAGAATCTCAAGAAGCGTTGAAACATTCGGTAAAAATTGTCGGCTTGTTTGAACCAGTCAAGTTGGAGGAAAAGAAAGAAGACGGCAAAGGCGGTGGAATTGAGCAGCAGTTTATGGAAATGGACCAATTCAATACGGTTTATATGTCCAATAAATTGGTTCAATCGATTAACCAGGCGGAGTTTGAAAAAGGCAAAGAGCTGGATCCAGCAGCTTTTGAGGATGCCGACAACTCAGACCGAATCACGCCGATTTACAACTTGAAATCGCCAGATGATGTGGACGCCTTCAAGGAAGAAATGAGCGCTTTACTGCCGGAGGGCTATAAAGCGACTGCTTCGACTGATGAATTTGATAAAGTTGGGGGCAGTGTGAAGAAGCTGTCCACCATCTCGGGGTATGTAGTTGTTTTGGCCATCGCGGCTTCCTTGTTGATTATTTCGTTAGTTGTGGTGCTCTTTTTACGAGATCGCAAGCACGAATGGGGCATTTATTTATCGCTAGGTGAAAAGCGCCAGCGGATTATGAAGCAGGTCGTTTTGGAATTAGTGCTGATCAGCTTAGTTGCTATGTGTTTATCCTTGGTGACCGGTAATCTTTTAGGAAAAATGATTTCGGAAGCGCTAGTCTCCAGTGACGCGTTAGTCGAGGCGAAAAATTCTGCCAGCCAGATGATGGTATTTGGCGGCCAAAGCTTAGGACCAACGTTGACAACCGATGATGTAATCAGCAATTATGAAGTCACCTTCTCTCTTAGCTACATTGTAACGTTCCTGATTGCTGGGATTGCCACCGTACTTTTTGCAGCCGTTTTACCGCTGACGTATGTGATGCGCTTGAATCCCAAGAAGATTATGATGTAGGAGGAGAATACCATGACTATTTTACAAGCCAAAAACGTCAGCTACTTTTATCAAGATGGAGATCAAAAACGGATCATCTTAAAGGATACCTCCATCAACTTTGAACAAGGTCAGTTTTACACCATCTTAGGAGAATCAGGTTCCGGCAAAACGACCTTTTTGTCACTGATCAGTGCTTTAGATGAACCAAAGGAAGGGCAAATTCTGTATCGCGATCAAAATATTCGCAGTATCGGCTATGAAGAATACCGACGCGACGACATCAGCATTATTTTCCAGAATTACAATTTGGTGCCTTATTTGACGGCCTTGGAAAATGTGCTGGTGGCCATGAACATTACCGATAACACTCTGCCGAAGGAACAAAAGGCAGTTGCCTATAATCTGTTGGACTACATCGGCATTACCAAAACCAAAGCTGATCGTTTGGTAACTCAGCTTTCTGGTGGGGAGCAGCAGCGGGTAGCGATTGCCCGGGCGCTGTCGACGAATGTGGATATCATTTTAGCCGATGAGCCCACCGGGAATTTGGACGAGGAGATGGAACAGGAAATTGTCGATATTTTTCGAGATTTGGCCTTCACCCACAACAAGTGTGTGATCGTGGTGACTCACTCCAAGGAAATTGCCAAGCAATCGGATAAAACCTTCTATTTAAAACAAGGCGAGCTGGTTGCATATGAGTGATTTTTTATCGAATTTCAACAAAGACAATTATAAAAAAGAGCGTGAGGAACCGCCAGTCAAAAGACAACCAGCTGAACAGCCTGAGGAGAAATCCCTTGAACCGGAGCCAGCGGTTGAAGTATCTGAAACGCAACGAACCGAAAGTCGTCGGCAAAAAACGGAGCTCACCGAAGTGGATGAAAGCTACCAAGGCAAGCAGAAACGGAAAAAACGTTTGATTATCATAGGCGTGATGGCTTTAGTGTTTCTAAGCTTGGTGGTTTATTATCAAATGAGCCATGTAAAAATGCCGAATTTCACTGATAAAGAATTGTCGGAGGCGCGGGTCTGGGCGACGGAAAATAAGCTGCAAGTGGAGACAGAACAGGAGTATTCACTGGATAAAGCAGCCAATACTGTCTTAAAGCAGTCTGTCAAAGCCGGCAACCGAGTGAAAAAGGGCGATACGATTCGCTTAACCAGCAGTAAAGGTCCGGATCCTGATCAACAAATCAAACTGCCGGATTTTTCTGCTATGAGTAAACAGGAAGCGGAAAATTGGATTGAGGAAAACAAAGCCACCAATCTTTCCTTAATCGAAGAGTATAGTGATGAAGTCGAAAAAGGCAAACAGCTGCGCTTTGAAATTGCCAATGCTGAAGTTACCCAGCAGAACTATCGTCGCAAAGATGCGGCGAAGGTTTTCTATTCAAAAGGTAAAGAGACCTACAAAAAGGATATTACCGTTCCTGACTTTGGGCGAAAAAACCGCAGCGAAGTTGAAACATGGGCCCGCAACAACGAGATCGCCATGACTTATGAGGAAGCTACCTCCAACGATATTCCGGCTGATAGTGTGATTTCCCAAAACATTGCAGCCAATGAGAAAGTTGCCAAGAAGGATGCCATGACAGTGGTGGTTTCTTTAGGCAAAGGTTTTACGATTCCGAACTTTGCTGACTATACCTTGGAGGATGCTGCGAACGCAGTAGATGGCGTGCAAGTTCAGGCCAAGGGTGTCTATACTAACGATCTGCCTTATGGTCAGCTAGTCTCCCAAAGTGTGGCAGCAGGTACAGTGTTAAATGCCAAGGATGAGCTGAAGGTTCAGGTACTTTATTCCTTGGGACAACCGTACTTAAAGGATTTAAGAGGCAATACCCTTGAAGGGGATTTGCAGAAATACTTTTATGATGAGTTTCAGTCTAAAGGTGCCAATATCAATTATGTGATTCGCCACGTTGATTCCGATCAACCTAAAGGTACGGTGGTAGGTATGAGTACTCATAGTGTCTATTTGCCGCTGGAGCATACAGTGTCGATTGATATCAGCTTAGGTAATTTAGGCTCCGCTCCTAACAGCTTCCCCAATAATCAGCAGCAGGGAACTGGCGGCGGCAGTGATGATCCACAAAATATGGAATAATGATAAGAACTGTAGACTTTCGGGTCTGCAGTTTTTTAATTTTATAGTCAAATAATGGCGGTTTTATGGAATTATCCGTATGTAAATAATCAATTTTTTTAATTTGCATAAGGAATTCCCAATGAAAGAGAGGTTTTTGTCTTTTTCGTGTTTTTCTCCTGTGTTAGTGGAAAATTTTAGTTATAATGAAAGAAAAAGAGGGAGGCAGTCTTTGGGGAATAAATATAATGTTTTTGAGAAGTTAGTCAGTTCAGTTATTGATGTGTTGCTGGGCCTTTTGATTATTGTTGTTTTGGTAGTCATGGGGGAAGCGATCTTTACGATTATCACCCATGTTATCCCGTTGGCGACGATGGAGGAGCTGTCAGTTTTAATCGAAGAAGTGGCCACCTTATTCATTTTGCTGGAAATTATTTTGATGCTGCTGCGTTACGTGAAGGAAGGGCATCACATTCCGGTTCGCTATTTAATTTTAATCAGTATTACGGCTATTTTGCGGGAGCTGCTTTTAGCGCAAGGGGACGGTGTCGAGTCCTTGTTCTTATCAATTGCCATTTTAGTTTTGGTTTTAGTTTTAGTTTTGCTGGAAAAGATAAAAGCCTTCCACAAATCCGGAGAAGAGGAATTGTAAAAGGCTAAGCTGCTAGCTGTCTGTGTCTTCTTTTAGTAAAGGAATCGCAATCACAAAAGAAGTGCCGGCACTGGAGCTTTTAACTGAAAGCGGCCAATCGTTCTTTTTAACGATAGAAGAGACAATGAACAGGCCTAAGCCGGTTCCGCCGCTGGCTGTTTTGGTTGTAAAGAAGGGTGTAAATATTTTGTCTTCGATTTCTTTAGGAATACCGGGACCGTTATCGGTAATTTGAATCAGTGCGAACTGCTTATCACGATAGACAACGGAGTGTTCCTGAAATTGCTTGACCTCATACTCATTGGCTTGTTTGACCAGTACACTGATTTCGGTATTGATCTGGCGGGCCTGGTAGGCATTGGTTAACAAGTTATACAAGATGACATGCAGCTCTTCTTTTTCAAAGTAGCTAAATCCGGTGGTGTGCTCTTCAAAGCGCAGCTTAACAGTTCTAGGAATCAGAATCTGCATTGTTTCAATCGCTTCTGAAACAGCGGCAGTGATATTTACTTTTTCTTTTGTATTGGAAGCAACCTTGGAAAATCTTAGAACATTGGAGGAAAGCTTTTGTCCTCGCTGAGCGGCGTGGTAAACTTCCTGCAAATCAGTAACCAGTTCTTCATTGTCTTTATGTTCGTCAATCATTAATTGCAGATTGCCGATCATCGGTGTCAAGAAATTATTCATATCATGAACAATGGAAGTGGTTAATAAGCCAATGGTTTCCAGCTTGGATTCTTGAAGCATGCTTTTTTCCAAGGAATGCCGTTCGTCCATCAATTTTTGCCGTTCCAACAGCCGCAGGTTTTCCATGTAGCTTTGGTTACGGCGGGCGTAGTTGCGCATGCTGATGGCCATCATGAAGATTACCGCCAGTAAGATTCCCAGCAAGCCAAGAATGATCATACTTTCTTGCAGGGCATTGCCGTTTTGCTCGTAAAAGTCTAAGTTGGTGGCTACTACCCATCTGGCTTCGCCAATGTTGATCCATTCGTAGGCGGCCAGCTTTAAGACGCGGGGCGGATTTGGTTGATCCCACCAATAGGAATAATAGCTCATGGTTCCTTCAAGGTTGGCCAGCTGGGTTTTCTCCAGGCGTTCCAAGTCCGTGTAATCAAAATCAGGGTATTGTCTTTGGCGGTCTTCAATAATCGACCAGCTGATTTGCTCGCTGGAGGGATGCATAACCACCTTCATGTCCTGATCCTTGATCATGGTGTAGCCGTTAAACTTATCTTCAGTTGAAGAAAGGGTAGACAAATAAAGCTTTTCTAAATCCAAAGGCATTACCAAGAGAGCAATCGCCTGATTTTCATTGTCTGTGATGGGGCGGTAAAGATTCAAATAGGAGCGACTGTCCTCAAAATAGCTGTCACCATTTTGATGGACATTGCCTTCCAGCGCTTCAGCGAAGTACCGGTCCTTTTTTATGTAAGCCGGCAGTTCTGTCTGGGATGTCAGTTGGCGATCGTCTAGGGCCATACCGCTCAGCAGATTTCCTTGCGTATCCAGCAAAAAAAGCCCATCGATTGCGGCTGCTCTTTTATTTAAGCTCTTTTCAAGCTGCTCGGTTTGCGTTAATCTTAGAGGTGTATCATCTATAAATACATTTGAGGCATAGTCCTCCAGTGACAGGGAGTAGGTTTCAATCTCAAGTTTTAAAATATTGATTGCAAGATCGTTTATTTTAACAAGCTGATCAGACCCCATTTTCAAGGCATGTCTTTGAGTATTACGATAGGTAGTCGCCGTCACGACAATCCCAATGATCGTTAAAAGAAGTATACTGATCAGACTAATACTCAACCATTTATTTGAAGGTTTGTTCATAAATGATCCTTTCCGTAAATAAGGTAACAAGTCAACTAACAGGAGGAACGATTGTGAGAAACGAAAAGATTTTGGTTGTAGATGATGATCCAGCTATTCGGCGGCTAATCTGGAAATCACTGCAATCAACAGGTATTCTAATTTATCAAAGTGAATCGGTAGAAAAGACACTTGATATTATGAGTCGGGTAACATTCGACCTCTTCATTTTAGATATCAGCCTAGAGCATGAAAACGATGGCTATCACCTGGCTCAGCTGATTCGTGAGCAGGATATGGTTGTTCCGATCATTTTCCTTAGCGGTAAAAAGAATGAGGAAGATATCATCAATGGTCTGGAGGTCGGGGCTGATTATTACATGACGAAGCCGTTTTTGCCTAATCTGTTAAAGGCCCAAGTGGTAGCAACCCTGAACCGGGGAAAAGTACTTAGAAATCATAAAACAGTAGAGAACACCAACGAGATTATCGAAGGTGATTTTCGCTTCGACAAAAGCCGCTATCAGCTATTTAAAAAAGACCAGCCGATTAAGCTGTCTTCAAAAGAAATCAAGTTAATACAGTTTTTTATGGAAAATCCCGACCAGGTATTTACAAAGGAACAAATTTATCATAGCGTTTGGGGCGGTGGCGAATTAGACGCCAATACCATCATGGTCTTTATCAATCATTTGCGTAACAAGATTGAGGATGATCCGAAAAACGCCAAATATATCAAGACGATTTGGGGCTTAGGTTATACTTTTTTGCCTGAAGGGGAGTGAAACAAGCCTTCCAGCAGAGCAAAATAAATACCTAAAGCCAGTAAATCAGCGGCTCCACCAGGACTTAGGTGGCGCTTGGTTAATAGTATATCATAAGAAATCAGTTCATTGAGCAAGTCTTCTTCAGAAAGATTTGCTTGATGAATTTTTTTGCACTCCTCTTGAACCAGCAGCAGCCCTTCAAAACCGCCGCGATGCAGGAGGTTGTTGTCCTCAATTTCACTCATTAAATACACCAAGCTGCGTAAAAGCAGCAGATGAGTTTCTTCCTCTTTGCCAGCACGTAAAAATGGCAGCAGATGATCTGCTAGGCTAGGGTAGCCTTCAGCCGCTTCTCCGCGAATACCGGTAATGCCTTTTTCCAAATACAACCGTTCACCATAGGTCAGCTGCTTTTTCTCATGAAGTCGATCAAAATCTTGTTGAACCAAATGCTTCGTCAAGTCACCTGCCAGCTGTAAAATCGCCTGAGTATCTTGGGGTGAAAAGGGTAGAGTCAGCTGTTTGTTTTGTTGGACATATTTTCCAGTAGCACCTAGTAGAACCGCAAAGGAAAAGTTGGCCCCTTTATGGGTGTTGATACCGTTAGTGGCGGTCAGCATCGCTTTTTCGGCCCGGCTTCCTGCCTGGCGCAGCTGGTCAAAGAGACTGATTAAGTCCCCAGTATGCTGATACCCTAACTGGTAATATTCTTGAAAAAAAGGGGCTAAGCTGTCAATACTTTTTTCAAAGGTAGAAAAGTCCATGTCATCATGGGCTCCGTTCGTCTTTTGATCCACTAAGCCCGGCTTGGGGGTTAAGGAAACCTCCTGCCACAGTGCTTCTTCGGCGTAGTGAACGATGGATGAAGCTAAATCAGTCAATTTTTCGCCGCTCCATTTCCTTCAAAATAAACTGCAACGAGCGTTCTAAATGCTCATGGGTAATTAAGGTAATTTGTTCAACATTGTTGGTGCGCATGCCGCGGTAAATCAGCCAATGCTCATCCAAGGCCAGCACGCGGCGATCTGAGGAACGAATGGCGATGTCCCGGAAATAAACCAGATAGGCCTGCAAATTAAGTACAATTGATTTTAAGCGAGGCATTTGGCTTTTTTCATAAATAAAAGCATTAAAGTCAGAGAAGTTCTTCAGGACTTCATCCACCTTGTTTTCTTTATTTAGCTGTTCACCGTGCTCCAGCAAGGCTTTTAGCTCAGCGAAGTCTTCTTCGGTCATGCTTTCCATGGCTTTAATCGTCGCCAAGGTATCCAGCGATTTGCGAATATCGTAGATTTCATAGGCATCCTTGATGCTGATGCCCTTGACTACAACGCCTACACGGGGAACGTGCTCCACCAGCTGCTCATTCACCAGCTGAGTCATGGCGTAGCGAATCGGGGTACGGCTGATGTTCAGTACTTCAGAAAATTCTTTTTCATTGATGCGGGAACCAGCCGGGATTTCTCCCAGGATGATGGTTTTTTTGAAAGCCTCATATATCAGAACTTTTAACGTCTTGTTTTGTGTCAGATCCAAATTTTTTCGAATTGCATCTACATAAGGGCTCATAATGTTTTCTCCTTTTTAAATACGGGTAAAAAAAGTAAAAGCAAGGCCAATAAATGACCTTGCTAGCTTTGCTTTTTTTATTGAGGGATGTAAAGCGGCATATAACCAAATAGTACAAGGGTAACAATGAAGATTACGAAAATACCTAGTGCGTATTTGGCTGATTCTTTTTGCCATTGACCCATGTCTAGTCCAGTTAGACGCAACAGCAAGTAAATGAATGCCACTAACGGACTCAATAAGTGGAACGCTTGTCCCATTAGTGAAGCTAACGCCATTTGCATATTTGTGAAGCCGTAAGAACGACCTGCTTCTGCTAATACTGGCAACACGCCGAAGTAGAAGCCATCATTGGAGATGAAGAAGGTACCTGGTGCCGAGATAAGGGCAATAACCAGTCCCCAGAAGCCTGCCAATTGTTTTGGAATAATAGTTGTAAAGCTGTTAGCTAGTGCAGTAGCCATACCTGAACCTTGGAACAAGCCCATGAATACGCCGGCTGCGAATACTAGGATAACTACTTGTACTGCATCGCCGCCGTTTGCGCCGATACGTGCTGATTGATGTTTCAACACTGGGTAGTTTACCATTAAAGCAATACATGTACCAACTAAGAACAACAATAATGGAGGAAGACCGATTGGCTCATAGAATGATCCGGCAACTAGCCAAGCGATCAAGCCGATAGTCAAGATTCCATTGAAAATGAAGTTTTTCGGACGACGGATTTCCAAAGTTTCTGGATCAGTAACAGTTGTCATTTCTTCAATTTCAGCATCTGATAATTCGGTAACACCTAAGCGAGCACGTTCTTGTTTACCCATACGACGAGCAACGAACAAGATGACATAAAGTAATGAAAGAACCATACCAGGAGCTAGGTAGCTCAAGATGTCTGCGTCTACTTCTAATACTGCCATTGCCCGAGCTGTAGGTCCGCCCCATGGCAATAAGTTCATGATGGTATTTTGCAGGATAACCAAAACACCCAAGTTCATCATTTTCATATTTAGTTTCTTATAAATAGGAATAAAAGCTGAACAACAAATCAATGTTGTGGTTGTTCCGTCACCGTTTAATGATACGGCAGCAGCTACAACTGATGTTGCGATCAATACTTTCATTGGATCGCCTTTAGCAAAGTGAATCATTTTCTTAGTAACTGGATCGAACAAACCAGCATCCAACATAATAGAGAAATATAAAATAGCAAAAAGCAACATAATCCCTGTAGTGGAGGTGGTGCTAATCCCTTCTAATACAAATTCTCCGATATTTCCTTTTTCCGCTACCCCTGCCGCCATGGCAATCAAGGTAAAGATCAATGGGATAATTACCAGTGATGTAAATGGAGACATTTTCTTTTTCATGATTACGAACATAAATACGATAATCATTAAGTAAGATAGTACTGTTAATAACATAAATTCCCTTCCTTTCTCATAATGAAACGATAACCCTCTTTTTTTGTAAGCGGTGACAGATTCTGTCGATAATATCTGAAATAATTCAATTGCAATATCCTGGACGTTATTTTTTTGACAAAACTGAAATCGCTTTACGGGTCTAATGATAATCAATTCACAATCAACAAAAAAGGGGTAACAGGCAAAAAGAACAGTAAAAAGACAATTGTCATCTCGAACTCTTACTGATTGCTTAACAAGATATTAATAGAATCTTAACGGCTCGAAAACGTTGATTTATCAAGGTTTCTGGGCGTTTGGCTAGTTTTTTTCGCTGCAAGGAACAATGAAAGAACAATATTCGACAAGTTTGCACTACCCAACAGGGGAGAAAATCATTTACTCTTAGCTTAAGCAAAGAAATGTCAGAAAGGAGATTGCCGTGTCTATATTCGATAAGTTTTTTAAAAGGACACAAGACAGCGATGAAAGCCAAGTTGCTGTCGAAGCTTCTATAGAAAGTGTCCAAGAGAAAGATAACGATGAGTGGGAAGAACTACCAGCTTTTATTGAGACAGATGCCAGTGAATATGAATTGGTGAGTCTGATTGCTACTGCCATTGCCACGGGGGATCAACCGGAAAGTCAGTTTGTTGTTAAAAAAATTATGCAGCGCAATCCTGAGGCACAGTTGGTATCCGTGATTGCTGCAAGTCTTGCGGCTGGCAGTAATGAAGAAAGTCAGCTGAGCATAAGGAAATTATCTAAGAGAAAATAGGAGGAAGATCATGTTACGCAAGTTTAAGATCGCAATTGATGGAAAAGAATACTTAGTTGAAATGGAAGAAATCGGTGGCGTACCGCAGCCTGCACCAGTCGCTCCGGCACCTGTTGCCGCACCAGTACAAGCTGAAGCAGCACCGGCTCCAGCGCCAGAAGCAGCACCCGCACCAGCAGCACCGGCTGCCGCAGTTTCAGCAGGAGCTGATGCATTAACTGCTCCAATGCCAGGAACTATTTTGAAAATTTTAGTAAACCAAGGCGATGCAGTGAAACAAAACCAACCATTAATGATTTTAGAAGCAATGAAAATGGAAAACGAAATTGTTGCGAACAACGACGGAACTGTTACTGGAATTCACGTAACACAAGGTCAAGTAGTTAACCCAGGAGAAGCTTTAATCACTGTTGGATAAAAAGAGTTTTTAAATAGTAGAAAGAGGAAGTGAAATTTTTTGGAAACATTGATTGAAGGAGTTATCGGCATGGGCCAAGAGCCAGGCCGGATTGTAATGATGATCATCGGTGGCGTGCTGATGTACTTGGGTATCAAAAAAGAGTACGAACCAACCTTGCTGGTACCGATGGGATTAGGAACAATTTTAGTCAATTTCCCTAATTCAGGGGTATTGAGTGCTGCAGGAGAGCCTGGACCGTTTCAGGTGTTGTTTGATTTTGGGATTAGTACTGAATTATTCCCGTTGCTATTGTTTATTGGGATTGGCGCAATGATCGACTTTGGTCCATTGCTGCAAAATCCGTTTCTATTGTTGTTTGGAGCTGCGGCTCAATTCGGAATTTTCTTTACCATCATCGTAGCTGTCTTGCTAGGCTTTGACATTAACGATGCGGCGTCAATCGGAATTATCGGTGCTGCCGATGGTCCGACATCGATCTTCGTTGCCAACACCTTGAACTCTAAGTACATGGGGGCAATCATGGTAGCGGCTTACTCTTACATGGCCTTGGTTCCAATTATCCAGCCTGTAGCGATTAAAGCAGTTACTACTAAGAAAGAACGTCAGATCAAAATGAGCTACCGCGCTGGTGAAATTTCACAAACAGCGAAAATCTTGTTCCCAGTGGTCATTTCAGTCGTAGCTGGTTTGATTGCACCGGTATCCTTGCCATTGGTTGGTTTCCTAATGTTCGGGAACTTGCTGAGAGAATGTGGCGTGTTAGAGCGTCTGTCACTAACTGCTCAAAACGAGTTAGTAAACATCATCAGTATTTTACTAGGTCTTTCAATTTCAGTTAAGATGCAATTCGCAGAGTTCTTGCAAGTTGACACCTTGATGGTTATCGGACTAGGATTAGTTGCCTTCGTAATGGATTCAGTGGGTGGCGTACTATTCGCTAAATTCCTGAACCTGTTCCGTAAAGAAAAAATCAATCCAATGATTGGTGCAGCTGGTATCTCAGCTTTCCCAATGTCTAGTCGGGTTATCCAAAAGATGGCTACTGAAGAAGATCCTCAAAACTTTATCTTGATGCACGCTGCTGGAGCGAACGTTTCTGGTCAGATTGCTTCAGTTATTGCCGGCGGTCTGTTGTTAGCCTTGTTAGTTTAGGAAGGAGAAAAAGATGTCAGCTGATTTATTAACCGCATTAGAATTATTGGTATTTGGATGGGGCGGCGTGTTCGTCGTTATTTTGATCATTTACCTTGCCTCTCAAATGCTAGCAAAGATGTTCCCAGTCAAAAAATAAAGAAGGGATCTTACAATGTTTGAATTAAAAAGAATCTGGTTAGATAAGGATAAGAAAATGTTTCAGCAGTGGGCCAAACTGATGGAACGTTCAGGATTAAGCTCCAAAGAGAGCACCGAATATACTGTCGGTGTTCTTAATGAAGGCGTGTTGATTGCTTCCGGTTCTTATGAAAAGAACATCATCAAATGCTTAGCTGTAGACAAAGAATATCAGTCAGAAAACTTATTAACTCAAATCATGATCCATTTAATGGAACGGATGCGAGAAAAAGATGAAACTCATTATTTCTTGTACACCAAACCTAGTGAAGCGAAAATTTTTCATTCACTAGGGTTCCATACAATTGTTGAAAATGAGTCGGTGCTCTTTACCGAGCAAGGCTCACCCAACATTTACGATTATCAGGAGCTGCTGGAAGAGCACAAGCACGAAGGTGTTGCCAGCAGCATCGTGATGAATGCTAATCCGTTTACCAAAGGGCATCAGTTTTTAGTGGAAATGGCATCAGCTAAAAGTGATCATGTTTATGTCTTTGTCTTATCGGAAAATCGCTCTGAGTTTTCCACCGAAGACCGGATCAACATGGTGAAATTAGGGGTTAGTCATTTGCCGAATGTTACCGTACTGCCAAGTCGTGATTACATGGTATCAACGGCGACATTTCCAACGTATTTCTTAAAAGAGCATGCACCATTAGATGTTTCGAAGACCCAGGCGTCAGTCGATGCGCAATTGTTTAAAGAAAAAATTGCCCCGATTTTGAATATTCGTTCTCGTTTCGTAGGGGAGGAACCATTTTCGCCGGTAACAGAGGTTTACAATCGTTCACTGCAACAAGTGTTTGGTGATGAGTTAACCTTAGAAATTGTTCCCCGTAAAGAAGTTGAAGGCGTTGCAATCAGTGCAACGAATGTTCGCAAGGCCTTAAAGGAAAAAGATGGCCAATTGCTCGCTCATCTTATTCCGAAAACAACCTATGACTATTTGAAAAAAATAAAGAAAATAGAGGTGGAGTTAAGTGGAAATTACTAAGAGCGCTGTAGCAGGCACAGTAGAATCAAGCGACATTATGATTACATTGGACCCAAGTGATGGCGGAAAGATCGAAATTGAATTAGACAGCAGTGTCGAAAAACAATTTGGTGACCAAATCCGTAAAGTAATCAAAGAAACATTGGAAAAATTGGAGATCACTTCAGCTAAAGTAGTTGCTGTAGACAAAGGTGCATTGGATTGTACTGTTCAAGCCAGAACTGTAACTGCAGCTTATCGGGCTGCTGACAAAGCTGACTACAATTGGAAGGAGATCGACTCATGGAACGTTTAAGAAGAACAATGATGTTTGTACCAGGTGCAAATGCTGCAATGCTAAGAGATGCACCACTATACGGAGCAGATTCGATTATGTTTGACTTAGAGGATGCTGTCTCTTTGAAAGAAAAAGATTCTTCTCGGACATTGGTCCATTTTGCTTTGAAGACTTTTGATTATAGTCAAGTTGAAACAGTGGTTCGTATTAACGGTTTGGATACAGTCGGCGCTTTGGATATCGAAGCAATGGTATTAGCCGGTGTAAATGTAATCCGCTTGCCAAAAACGGAAACAGCTCAAGATATTGTTGATGTGGATGAAGTGATCACCCAAGTTGAAAAAGACAACGGCATTGAAGTAGGTACGACTAAAATGATGGCGGCAATTGAATCGGCTGAGGGCACATTAAATGCTCGGGAGATTGCAAAAGCTTCAGACCGTCTAATTGGTATCGCTTTAGGAGCCGAAGATTACGTAACCAACATGAAAACACGTCGTTATCCTGATGGACAAGAGCTATTCTTTGCCCGCAGCATGATCCTACACGCTGCTCGTGCAGCTGGAATCGCAGCGATCGATACAGTTTATTCTGATGTGGAAAATACTGAAGGCTTCCAAAACGAAGTTCGTTTAATCAAACAACTTGGCTTTGATGGAAAATCAGTCATCAACCCGCGTCAAATTCCGTTAGTTAATAAGATCTATGCACCAACTGAAAAAGAAATTCAGAACGCGAAAGAAGTTATTTGGGCAATCCGCGAAGCAGAATCAAAAGGCTCTGGCGTTATTTCCTTGAACGGCAAGATGATTGATAAACCAATCGTTGAACGGGCTGAACGAGTAATTGCTTTAGCTAAAGCGGCGAAACTAATAACCGAGGAGGATATTTAATTATGGTAATGAATAAGGTTAATCGTGATATTCCTCAGGCATTTGCTGATCAATACAACGTATACGAAGGTGAACTTGCTAATATCAACACCTATCAAGAAGCTAGCCGTCACATCCAGCCTAAGCGTCCGCGGGATCAAAAATTAGTCGGCAGCTTAAGAGAAGCAATTGAAAAAACTGGTTTGAAAGATGGCATGACGATTTCTTTCCACCATCATTTCCGTGAAGGCGACTTCGTGATGAACATGGTGATGCAGGAAATTGCGGACATGGGCATTAAAAATCTGTCGATTGCACCAAGTTCGATTGCCAATGTGCACGAACCGTTAATTAAACACATTAAAAACGGCGTAGTTACCAACATTACTTCCAGTGGTTTGCGGGATAAAGTTGGGGCAGCTATTTCTAAAGGAATCATGGAAAATCCAGTAGTCATTCGTTCTCATGGTGGACGTGCTCGCGCAGTTTCGGCTGGGGACATTCACATTGATGTTGCCTTTTTAGGTGCACCAAGCTCGGATGAGTACGGCAATGCCAATGGAACAGTTGGTAAGGCTACTTGTGGTTCTTTAGGTTACGCAATGGTAGATGCAAAATATGCTGACCAAGTAGTAATCATTACTGATACTTTAGTGCCCTTCCCGAATACACCAATCAGCATTCCGCAAACGGATGTCGATTTCGTGGTTGAAGTAGATGCAATTGGTGATCCTAAAGGGATTGCGAAAGGTGCGACTCGTTTTACCAAGAACCCGAAAGAATTATTGATTGCTGAATATGCAGCCAAAGTAATTACTGGTTCTCCTTACTATAAAGATGGTTTTTCTTTCCAAACTGGAACCGGCGGAGCTTCACTAGCTGTTTCTCGTTTCTTGCGGGAAGCTATGATCAAAGATGACATTAAAGCCAGCTTTGCACTAGGCGGAATTACTAATGCCATGGTTGAATTGTTAGAAGAAGGCTTAGTTGGAAAGATCATCGACGTGCAAGATTTCGATCATCCATCAGCGATTTCTTTAGGTAAAAATGCGCAGCATTATGAAATTGATGCTAATATGTATGCTTCACCATTAAGCAAGGGATCATTTATCAATCAGCTGGATACCGCAATTTTATCGGCTTTGGAAATTGATACCAACTTTAACGTGAATGTAATGACCGGTTCAGACGGAATTATCCGCGGCGCATCTGGCGGACACTCTGATACAAGTATGGCTTGTAAAATGAGCTTAGTTATTTCACCATTGGTTCGCGGAAGAATTCCAACAATCGTTGATGAAGTAAACACAGTGATTACTCCTGGCGACAGTATTGATGTAGTAATTACTGAAGTAGGGATTGCTATCAATCCGAAACGTCAAGATTTAATTGATCATTTCAAAGAATTAGACGTGCCGCAATTCACCATCGAAGAATTAAAAGAAAAAGCTTACAGTATCGTTGGGAATCCCGAGCCTATCGAATACGGAGATAAAGTCGTAGCGCTAATCGAATACCGGGATGGGACGATTATTGATGTTGTCAAAAACGTCTAAAGATTTATTTGACGGGCCAGAAATTACGTTAGAAGAAATGCTTGAAAGTCGTGAAGAACGCGCAGCTATGCAAAAGGAACTACTGCATGCTGACACCCAAAGCACACTGCTTTGCGCTACGATGAATATACCAGGTTCAGTTAAGACCTCTATGAAGCTAGAAGAAATCTTCAAGACGATCACTGAAGCCATTGAGCAGGAGCTAACAGGCATTTCGCCTAATGCAAATCTTTATTGGGAAAAGAATACTGGTCTTGAATATTACTTGCTGCTGCCAATGAAGCCCGAAGAACTAAAGGCGAAGATGGTCCAAATTGAAGAAACACATCCTTATGGACGATTAGTAGACTTAGATGTTCTTTGGCAGGAAGCAGAAGAAATAAAAAGTATCAGTCGGGAAGCTCTCGGAGTTGCACCGCGTCGCTGCTTTATTTGCGATAAAAATGCAAAAGAATGCGGTCGGGCAAGAACACATTCAATTTCAGAGATGCACCAAGCAATTGCCCAGATTGTTGAAAAGGAAGAGGAGCTGAAAAATGGCTAAAAAGATCCAGTTTACAGAAACGGTTTTACGCGATGGTCAGCAAAGCCAAATCGCAACTCGCATGCCGACTGCCGATATGCTGCCAATTTTAAAAACTTTAGATGAAGCAGGCTACCATGCACTAGAAATGTGGGGAGGCGCAACCTTTGACTCATGTATTCGTTTCTTAAACGAAGACCCATGGGAAAGACTGCGTTTAATCCGTAAAGAAGTAAAAAATACGAAATTACAAATGTTATTACGTGGACAAAACTTATTAGGGTACAAAAACTACTCTGATGATGTTGTTCGTGAATTTGTTGAAAAATCGATCAAAAATGGGATTGATATTATTCGGGTATTTGATGCCTTGAATGATACCCGTAATTTAAAAACGGCAGTTACCGCGGCTAAAGAAGCTGGCGGACATTGCCAAACAGCGATTTCTTATACAACCAGTGATATCCATACAGTGGATTATTTTGTTAAGCTGGCGAAAGAAATGGCAGCTATGGGTGCTGATTCTATCTGTATCAAAGATATGGCCGGCGTATTAACGCCGCAAACTGGTTTTGAACTAGTTACCCGTATCAAAGACGGAATTGACCTGCCTTTAGAAGTGCATACTCATGCAACTAGCGGAATTTCTGAAATGACTTATCTGAAAGTCGCAGAAGCTGGTGCGGATATTATCGATACAGCGATTTCTTCTTTCTCTAGTGGGACTAGCCAGCCGGCAACGGAATCAATGGCTTTAGCGTTGGAAGAAATGGGCTTTGATACTGGTTTGAAGATGGATAAGGTCAGTGAAATTGCTGATTACTTTAATCCGATTCGCGACCGTTTCAGAGAAGAAGGCATTTTGAATCCAAAAATTAAAGATATCGAACCAAAAACCTTGATCTATCAAGTACCTGGCGGCATGTTGTCCAATCTGCTTAGCCAGTTAACTGAGCAAGGCATGCAAGACAAGTACGAAGAAGTGTTAAGCGAAGTACCAAAAGTTCGGGCTGATTTAGGTTATCCGCCGCTTGTGACTCCTTTGTCGCAAATGGTTGGTACTCAATCACTAATGAACGTGATCTCAAAAGAACGCTACAAATTGGTTCCATCTGAGATTAAGGATTATGTTCGCGGATTATACGGTCGCCCCCCAGCGCCGATTGATGCAGCAATCCAAGAAAAAATTATTGGGGACGAAGAAGTAGTAACTGTACGTCCTGCTGATTTAATTGAACCTCAGCTTCCTGGTTTCCAAGAGGAAATCAAAGAGTACGCTAAATCAGAAGAAGATGTACTAATGTACGCTTTATTCCCACAACAGGCCAAAGATTTCCTTGGCCGCAGAGAAGATAAATTCTACGATGTTCCGCTTCAAACGGTTCAAGTAGCAATTGATATTCCTTAAATTTGTGTCCTCCTTATATAAGAGTTAGATAGAAAAAGAAGAAACAGTCACCTCTGACAGCTGTTTCTTCTTTTTTTTGACTTTTAAAGAAAGTATAAGATATTCACAATTAGAAAGCTTATTAAACCAATTCTAATGGTGTCCGGCTTCACAAACTAGCTTTGTCGGCAATAAGCAAAAATTTTGAGAAACTTGAGGAGCAGTTTATCAAAATTTTAGTCTTATTGCTCCAAAGCTGAGCGAGTTTGCGAAGCCTTTCTTATTGTGGGCTGGATTGGGTTTAGTGCTAGGGTGGGGCTTCTGCTATAATAAAGGCGAGAAAGCAGGGGGATGCTATGGACTTTAATGAGCTGAAAAAACAGCTGTGGGCGGAAAATGAAATCGAACAGGAGCAGCGGATTGAAGGCTATAATGTCAACGATCAGCATTTGCCTTATGAGGAAGAAGCGATTCCTAAGATGCCGGGGAAATCCTTCTTTAAGGAGGGTAACATCTTTATTAACAAGCACCATCGCTATTCCGAAATGCCGGCCCATACCCATGAGTTTGTGGAGTTTAACTACATGCTATCCGGCAGCTGCGTGCAGTATGTTAATGACAAGCGGATCGAGCTGCAAGAAGGCGAAATTTTGCTGATGGACAAGGACATTGTTCAACGAATTGATGCCTTGGCTGAGGACGATATTTTAATTAACATCCTGCTGAAGGGGGACTCCATCACTACTGAAATTGTCGTCAACATGGTGAAATCCAATGGCCTGGTAAATGAATTCTTGATGAATGCCTCCAATGACTACGGCAGCCATGACGACTTTATCCATTTTCATTGCGGGAACAACCAAGAGGTGAAGGGGATTGTCCGCCGGATGATGCTGGAATACTTTAACAAGGGAAATTATTATATGCGGGCCATGAATCTATGGCTGTCCTTGTTGATGATCGAGTTGACCCGGGCGATCGAAGAAGACAGCCTGGAGCAGTCCAGCGAGCAGGATGAAGAGATTCTGAACATCCTGCGTTACATTGAGGCCAATTATGCCAGCTTGACGTTAACCAAGCTGTCCAAGCATTTTGGCTACAATTCCAACTATATCAGTAACAAATTAAAGAAGGAAACCGGCCGCTCTTTTCAGGAATTAATCAACTCGCTGCGTTACCAAACTGCCTTGGAATTAATGGAGGAAACGGATAAGACATTTGAAGAGATTTCCTATGAGTTAGGCTTTGAAACGGTGCCCTCCTTGTACAAATTGTTGGCTAAATACACGGAAAAGACGCCAAAAGAGCTGAAACAAAGCATTTTAGAAAAAAGAAAAAATCAATAGTAAATAGAAGCGCTCGATAGAGAGCGCTTCTATTTTTTTGTCTTGATCTGTGAAATGGATAAGAAACGTGTGGGATTTTGCAATGGCTGAAAAGTGGTGATGCGCTTACAATCTAAGTAGTTAATAAATAGCTACTACGAAAAAACAAGGAGAGTGTTTAAGCGTGAGTAAACAAAAAAGCTCAACATTGGTGAAGGAATATTCACCATTAGCAACAGCCGCTGGTATCGGCTCAATGTTAGGTTCAGGTTGTATTGTCGGATTGTCAGCAACTATTCCCGTTTGGCAAAGAGGTCTGGATTTGACCGCTGGACAAGTCGGGATCATTTCAGGAGGGTTAACCTTCGCCATTGCCTTCGGTTCATTATTCGCTGGACAAATTACGAAGGGCTTCGGCTTGATCCGATCCTTTAACTGGTTGAATTTGTTTTATGCTGTCGGCGCAGGGGTTTGTATCTTATCCAACAGCTTTGTAATGCTGCTGGCTGGTGTGATTGTGATGGGGATTGCTTCTGGGGCGGATCTGCCAATTAGTTTAACTGTCGTGTCTCATGATGCACCGGATGAAAATACTTCGGCTCAGCTAGTTTCATCGACGCAAATCTTTTGGCAAATCGGGGTCTTTATTTCTTACATCTGTTCCTTCCTGCTTTCGGGAATTGAAGGGGTCTTAGGAGCACGAATTGTTTTCGGTATTTTATTCGCTTTTGCACTAATCACTTGGTTATGGCGCTCGCTTTCACAAAAATTCAAACGATTCCATGAAGAAGGAGCGGCTCGTCAGTTAGCACAAAAAGCAACGCAAAGCTCTACGCAGGAAGTTTCCTTCAAAACCGTCTTGTTTGGTAAAAACAAAAACAAATATCTTGGTTTCTTCGCAGCTATCTTGATTTTCTACGTATGCTGGAACTTGTTGGCAAACACTTGGGGCCAATTCCAAACCTATGCGTTGACGAATGCGGGTGCAAGCCAAACCCAAGCCACTGGTTTAGGAATTGTCTTGAATGTCGTTTCTCTAGCAACAACGATTGTCTTCGCATCGGTTGCCGGCGGAAAATTCCGGAACAAAGCGTTCTTCATCGGAGCATTTGTTCAGTTTGCGGCGATGATGGGCATGGCGTTAATCGGCGGCGGAGCAGGCTTTATCGCTCTAGCAATTACCATTGCCTTCTACAACTTCGGTAACCCGTTGGCAGGGGAAGCGATCTACAAAGTGTGGACGCAAGAGTCCTTCCCAGCAGAAGTTCGGGCGTCGCTGCAAGGCTTCATTAACGGCTTCTCTCGGATGTGCTGCGGCTTGTTCGCCTTCGTTACTCCGTTCTTAGTAGCACCTGATCGGATTCAAACGTCAATGTACGGCTTTGCCGGAATTGTATTACTAGCAACAATTGCTGGCGTGATCATGATGCGCCTGCAGAAAAAACACGGGGTGGGGGATCAACCCACCGAAGAACCAAAATTAAAAGACGCAACTGCTTAACACACAATTGAAGAAATCTCCTGTTTGGAGGTTTCTTCTCCACTAATGGAGGGAAAACAATGGCATTTACATTTCAAATTAACGATGATGTGGTTTGGAACCACGACGAAAAATTATTGGCAAAAGCTGAAGACAACACACCAGATTTAATTCAAACGACGGTTACTCCGACAGCGATTGCGGAAATCACAGCTGATGAGAAAAGTGTCAACGGTTTCAAATCAGTGGTTAGCGACAAGAATATCGCTCGCTTAGAAGACTATACTTTAGGCCGTGACGAAAAAATCGTTTTGGATCTTGGCGATCATTATGTTGGTAAGTTTTCAGTCGACATTGATTCAGTAGGTTCACCGATGGACGCACCGTTGTATCTGCGCTTGAAGTTCGCGGAAATTCCGGCAGAGATTCCGGCTGAATCAGCAGATTATGACGGCTGGCTATCTCGCTCATGGATTCAAGAAGAGTTCGTTCATATCGATGTGCTGCCAATGACCTTGGAAATGCCTCGTCGTTACAGCTGCCGTTACATTGAATTAAGCGTGATTGACACATCGCCAAAATGGAAAGCCAGCTTCAGCAACCCAACCTTTGTCGCCGAAAGCAGTGTCTCGATGGAGCAGCTGCCAAAACCAGCTATTCAAGACAAGGAATTAGAAGCGATTTATAATATTTCGGTAAAAACCTTGCAGGATTGTATGCAGACGGTATTTGAAGATGGTCCAAAACGGGATCGTCGCTTGTGGATTGGTGATTTGCGCCTGCAAGCCTTGGCTAATTATCATACCTTTGATGACTTAGCGTTAACGAAACGCTGCCTGTACCTTTTTGGCGGCATGACGACAGAAGAGGGCAAGATTCCGGCCAATGTCTTTACAGAACCGAAGCTGACGCCGGACGATACCTTCTTGTTTGATTACAGCTTATTCTTCGCAACGATCTTGTTTGATTATGTCGAGCATACGCAGGATCAGGAAGTGTTGTTGGATTTATATCCAGCAGCCAAAAAAGAAATTGATCTGGCTTTGCAGCAAGTGGATGAGCAAGGTCGCTTAGTCCTTACCGAAGATTGGCCAGTCTTCATCGATTGGTCCAATGAGTTTGATAAAGCCACCGCCGGTCAGGCAGTCATGATCTATGCGCTGAAACGCTTCATTCAATTAGCTGAGAAAATGAACGATGTTCAGTTGGGTGACTATCAAACGATTTGCGACCAACTGGAAAGTTTTGCTAAAACAGCACTATACGATGAAGCGAAAAAACAATTTGTGATTGAAGCTAGTGGTGAAGTGAATGTGGCCAGCCAAGTCTGGATGGTTTTAGCTGAAGTGATGGATGACGAAACCAACAAAGCCATCATGGAAACAACTGTAGCGGAACAATTCCCGATCACCGGAATTGCCACTCCTTACATGTATCATCATGTAGTAGAAGCATTGTTTGTGGCCGGCCTATCTGATGCAGCCGTTCAGTTGATGAAAGACTACTGGGGCACCATGATTGAGATGGGGGCCGATACTTTCTGGGAAGCCTTCAAGCCAGAAGAACCAAACTTCTCACCATATGGCAGCCCCATCATCAGCAGCTATTGCCATGCTTGGAGCTGTACACCGGCTTACTTGATTAAAAAATATTTAGCCTAATAGCAGCAGGAGGGTTCGGCTTTCCAAGGGGAAGCCGAACCCATAAAAACAGGAGAAAGTAGGAAAGAGGATGGAATCGTTGAAAATGGAGACACAGACAGCTAAACCAATTTCAAAATGGCAGCAGCGGATCGGTTATGGCGTCTCTGACTTAGCATGTAACTTGATTTGGCAGATGATTTCTTTGTATTTATTGTTTTTCTACACGGATATTATGCAGTTGAGTGCTTCGGCAATTAGTTTGATGTTTGTTTTGACCCGTTTCGTTGATGGCATCACCGACCTTTTAGTGGGATATTTGATCGACCATACTCATACTCGCTGGGGCAAGTCGCGGCCGTATTTTCTGTTTGGCGCGATTCCCTTCGCCCTGTTTGCCTTCTTATGCTTTAGCGTGCCGGATATTTCCGCCAACGGCAAATTGATTTATGCTTATATCACTTATTTCGGCTTGTCTTTAGCCTATACGATTGTGAATGTGCCGATGGCTTCGATATTGCCAAGCTTGACCAATGATACGGAAGAACGGACGGCGCTATCTACTTCGCGAAAATTCTTCGGTTTTATGGGGGCAACAGTGGTAAGTTCAACTGCCTTAGTGTTAGTCAATTACTTTGGCGGGAGCAATCAAGCGTTAGGCTTTAGAATTGTGATGGCGATTTTTGGAGTGATTGGCTGTCTGCTGTTTTTCTTTACCTTCTTCAGTGTGCGGGAAACGACTACCTTGAAGCCGGAAAAAGCCTCAGTGAAGGAAATTTTTAACAGCTTGAAGCAAAATAAACCGTGGTTGATTTTTGCCTTGAACATTGTCTTTATGTGGACCGGCTTTTTTATTCAAACTAGTGCGTTAGTCTACTATTATACAGTGGTAGTGGGGAGTCAGGTGTTGTCGATTTCGGTAGCGACGATCATGTCGATCGTTCCTATGGTGGCAAATTTCTTCGTGCCCTTTTTAGCTAGACGTTTAGGTAAGCGCAATCTTTATGTGACAGCTTCAGCTATTCAAGCCATTGGAATCGTGATTATTTTAGTGGGAAATGTAAACCATTTCGTAATATTAGGCGGTGCAGTGGTGTCCGCCATTGGTTATGGTGTGAAGGAAAGTATTTACTTCTCTATGCAGGCTGATCCGGTGGATTATGGGGAATGGAAAACTGGCGTTAATGTTTCAGGATCACTTTCAGCGATTAACGGCTTCTTAGGCAAAGTTGCTCAAGCACTATCTGGCGGGATTGCCGGAGCTTTATTGGCTTGGGGAAATTACACACCAGGTGCAGCGGCCCAAAGTCCGCAGGCAGAACTGGCGATCCGGGCGATGTACGGCTACATTCCTTTGCTATTAATTATCGGTTCGATCATCACGATGTTCTTCTATCGACTGGATCGAATTTATCCGCAGATTAAACAGGAATTGGAAGCACGAAAAGCATAACAAAATAGGTATTCTCTTGGTTCAGCTGGGAGAATACCTATTTTTTTCGTAATCAGCTATAATAAAATCAGAAACAGAATTTTTACCAGTTAAGGTGGTACAAACATGTCCCTGAAAGAAAAAATTATCGCTGAGAGTCAGCGTTTAGGAATTGATAAAATCGGCTTTGCGACGGCAGAGCCTTTTACCGAATTAGAAGCCTCCCTCCATGAACAAAAAGAGCGGGGCTATACCTCGGGCTTTGAGCATCCAGTGATCGAGGAACGCATTTATCCTGAACGAACCTTTGAAAATCCGCGCACGATTATCTCGATTGCTCTGGCTTATCCAACTAAAGCCAAGGAGCCTGTACCCAAGGACGAAAAGCGGGGCATGTTTGCCCGGGCTTCTTGGGGGATTGATTACCATGATGTTTTGCGGGATCGGCTGCAAAAACTAATTGCTTTCATCCAAACAGAAGCCGAATCGCTGCAGCAGCAAGAAAGCTGGCGCTTCGCTCCCCAAGTGGATACTGGTGAGCTGATTGATGTATCAGTCGCACAACGGGCCGGGCTGGGATTTATCGGCCGCAACGGCTTATTGATCACGGAAGAGTTTGGTTCCTTTGTTTATTTAGGAGAAATCGTCACCAACATCGAATTCGAAGTCGACGAACCCGTTCCTTTTGGCTGCGGCGACTGCATGCGCTGCATCAAAGGCTGTCCTACGAAGGCTTTATTAGGTGATGGCCGCATGAATGCTCAGCGTTGTCTGTCTTATCAAACCCAAACCAAAGGCATGATGCCGGATGAATACCGAAAAAAAATCCGCAATGTCATTTACGGCTGCGATATTTGCCAGCTGGTGTGTCCCTATAATCAAGGTAAAGATTTCCATTTTCATGAAGAGATGGAACCGGAAATTGACACTGTCTATCCCAAACTGAAGCCGATGCTTAATCTGTCAAACAAAGAATTCAAAAATCAGTTTGGTCATTTAGCCGGCTCATGGCGGGGCAAAAAACCTTTGCAGCGAAATGCAATTATTGCCCTAGCAAATCTAGGCGATCGCTCGGCTTTACCAGATTTACTGCAGGTAGCTAAAGAAGACGTTCGGCCGGTGATCCGGGGAACCGCTGCTTGGGCAATTGGCCGCTTAGGTAAAAAAGAAGCGGCAATCTGGCTGGAGCATTTAACCGAGCTACAGTCATTGGAGCAAGACGAAGAAGCCTTGCAGGAAATTGAAAAAGCGATGGAAATGCTAAGCTAGCTGGATTTCCGATTCTAATTAAGAAGCCAAAATCCTCAGTCGATGGACACAAGTAGAACTGTGTCTATCGGCTTTTTAGTCTGCAAAACTATTTTCGCTTTTTCCCATTCTTCCCTCTACCTTTGTTCTTATTTTTCTTCCGATCCTTCTTACCAGATTGCTGCTGTCCGTTGTTCTTCAGAGAGGGCAGAAAGCCTTTGAGGGGTTTCGACAAACTGGTTTTCTTTTCAAGCTGAGTCTTATTTTCCTCAGCTGATGCGTCTTCGCCAGTATCATTTTCTTGGCGATCGTTCTTTATGAAGTTTGACAGGAGCGATCGCGTCGCTTGACTAAGCGAAGAAGCGTCGGATTCTTGGGTTTCACTAGTATCTTCAGCGTCTTTTGTGGTTGAATTGTTAGTTGGCGCGTCCGATTCAACTCCTGCCACTTCCTCTGGTGACTCTTGAACGGTCACGGGTTCTGATTCCGCATCCTCTTTTGGTTGATACAAGGGGTCATCTTCTTTTCGGACATCAAAGGAGCGGTATTTCTCATCCACGGCATAATCCAGCCAAACGACGCGGACAAAGCGTCTTACTCCGTCCTTTTGGAAAATAGTCAGCTCTCCTAAAATACTCAACAAGGCATGAGTCTCCATCGGATCAAGACGGCGAACTACATTGCTGAGATTCCAGGTGTGAAGTTTACCGCTTTCATCTTCAAAGGCAGCTTTTAAGTTGTGCTTCTTGTCGACCGTACAGTCCTTTGAGTTCAAAAGCGGCAGTAATTTGTCTATATGTAAGCGAGTTTTCTCGGTGGCTTTTAAGTAGTCATCTTCGCTGGTGAAAAGGTTAGCTTTGACGTTCGCCCAATCTTTTTGACTGAAATAACTTTCAAAATAAGGAGTTAGGTGGCGGACTGAGGCAAGCTTCTGGCTTTTTAAAAGAATGGAGCAAATTTTCTCTTGAGCTAAGTAAGAAAAATCAGCTACACACAACGCATTGCGCAGCATAATAGCTACCGCACATTGGATAATGTAGGCCTCATCCTGGTACTTTTCCAGGTGTTGAATAAGGCGTTTCTCAAGGGTCTCACGTTTGGAGACGAAGATTTGTCGTTGTTTTAATAAAATTTCAGTCATATTTTTATATCTCCTTATCATCACTAAGTAAAATTCATTTTTATTGTAAACGATTGCTTAGTTGGATTCAAGCACTAATTTCATTTTTTTGTCCACTTATTCTAATCGAAAATTCATTTTGGTGAATCTGCAACATAAAATTGAAAGTGAAATGTTATACAAAATGCATCAGAATGTTTTTTAAAACTACTTCTCACTTGAAATATTCGACTCTTCGCTGCTCATACGAAAGCATCCTTCAACAAATCGTAAATAGAACCTGACTACTGAGACCGAGCATATTTTTAAGTCTATTGGGCAATGATTCAAACCTAAGGAATGCAGCAGCAGAGTACGCCAAAACCAAGGGCTAACTGCCAAAAACAAGAATGGTGGGAGTCCTGTTGGAAAAGAAAAAAATGTTGCAATAATGATCAAAATCGAATTTGGCAAAGAAACATTCTTACGCAATTTTCCACGCATCTTTTACTAAACTTCTGGTATGATGATACTAAATCACTGCTTTCAAAGTAGTGAAAGGTGTAACAAAGTACAAGTAATCAAACAAAAAATTAGGGGATTGGAGTAGTTGGTATGGGGTCAATAAACGACTGGCTGGCAGAGTATCAGCAAAGATGGGGCTGCGATTTTTTTGGAGTGGCGATGAACGCTGCACCAGAGGATGCGCCAAAGGAAATTCGCTGGTTGCATGTAGTAGGCAACAATAGCGAAGCTTACAAGAATATCCGCTTGCAGGTGGGACGCGGCATTGCCGGTATGGTTTGGAAAACTGCCCGCATGCAGCTGGATGAGCATATTTTCGATCGACCGGAGCGGCTGATTGAATACCCAATTGCCCGCACAGAAAAGCTTCAGACCGCCTTAGCTGCGCCGGTTATGGATCAAGTAGAGGTTCAAGCCGTTTTGATGAGCGGCTATCGGAGTGCCCATCAATATACCTTAGATGAACGTCAGCAGTTAGAGCAGGCCGCCGCAGAGCTTAGTCAACTATTAAGGAAGTGAAGATGATGCTTCATTTAAATGAGACCCTTTTCAAGAAGATTCAAGAAGCCCTTTGGCTGTTGGACAGCGAGGACCAAGTACTCGCTAAAACTCAGAAGGCTCAAGAAATCGAAGCCAACTATCGCTTGAATCTGCAAGCCGTCTTAGAAATCAGCCGCGGACAAGGCTGTGCGCTGCACAGTACCAAGGAAGAATGCTTGATGTGTCCTTTGGAGGGCAAGGTTTCTCCATTAGGCTTTCCTTTTGTGCTATTAACACAAGAAGGTGAAAGTGAAGAGTTTTGGGGCCGAGTAGACAGCAGCGAAGGTCAGCTGACTCTGCAAATTCAACCCCAGACCGCCGAAAATAAGAAGGAATCTTTGTTTGAATACTTGAATAATGTTCGCGAGCTGGAACGTAAAAAAATTGCGCAAGACTTGCACGATGGAATCGCCCAAAGCATTTACGGCTTGATGCTGGAAACCCGCGGCTTAAAATGGGTTGCCGAAGCCGATCAGCCAGTTAAAATGAAAGCTTTAGATCGGCATTTTTCCGAAGTGCTTAACGAAGTGAAGGATCTAGCCAGCGAGCTGCGGCCGATGGCAATTGATGAATTCGGTTTGATTCAGGCGCTGGAGCAGTTTATTGAACGCACCACCGAGATGACCGGCTTTGAAATTGAACTGCTAGTTAGCGGTACTACGCAGCCGCTGACCGAACCGGTACGAATCGCCATTTACCGGATTATTCAAGAAGCCGTTTCTAATGCCATGAAATATTCTGGGGAGAATGTGATTTATTTAGCCTTGGATTTTAGTGAAGAGCTGCTAGTTGTTAGAATTCAAGATCGTGGTGCCGGTTTTGACCTGTCTCAGCAGGAAATCGGCTTTGGTTTAGTGAACATGAAGGAGCGGGCCCATGCGATTGGCAGTCAGTTGGTGATTCGTTCTCAGCCAGAACAAGGCACCGTCATCCAGATGCAGGTGCCGTTGAAGGGGGCGTTACAGTCATGAAGATACTTATCGCTGATGACCATGCCATGATCAGAAACGCCCTGGCCTTTTTGATTAACGCACAACCGGATATGGAAGTAGTCGCTGACGCCGCTGATGGACATGAAGTGTTTATGACGGTGGAAAGTCAGCTGATTGAGCTTGTTTTAATCGATATCAGCATGCCGCCTGGGGAGAATGGATTGTTGACTACCAAGCGTTTGAAGGAAGCTTTTCCTGAAGTAAAGGTGATCGTTTTGACCATGCACGATGAACGTTCCTATGTTCGTGAAGCCCTGGAAGCCAAAGCCGATGGATTCTTGTTAAAGACAGCAAACGATGAAACCTTAATCGAAACTATCCGCCAAGTGTATCAAGGCAAGCAATGCTACGACGGCTATACAGAACACGCCTTAAGCAAGATCGCGCTGGAAAAAGAGGACCCGCTATACGGCAGTCTTTCCAAACGGGAGAAGGAAATTTTGCCGTTAATTGCCTTAGGCTACAACAATAAGCAAATTGCTGAGCGCCTGTTTATTTCGGTGAAAACGGTGGAGGTGCACAAAGCCAATGTGCGGAAAAAACTGCAGCTGGAAAGCTATGCCAGTTTGCTGCAATACAGCTTAAAGCATCACCTGATTGAATTTTAGGAGGAAAACCGATGAAGGGAATTATCTTTGTTTTACATGGACGAAAAAACAAGCTTTCAACTACTAATATGGCGCTGATTGAACAAGCGGCCAAGGACCTAACCTGCCCCTATGAAATTGGTTTATTAGAAGGTGAGCAGCAAACCTTAGAAGACGCGATGCATTCTTTACTAGCAAAACAGCTGGAGGAAATTGTGTTTTTACCGATTTTATTGTTCCCAGCGACTCATGCCAAGGAGGATTTACCCAAACGGGCGGATGAAGTGCTAGCCGGTCAGCTTCCCTATCGTATCTTGGACACGTTGGGCACGACTCAGGCAGTGAGCGATTACCTCATTCAGCAAGTTGAACAAGCTGAACTTAAAGGGGATGTATTACTAATTGCCCATGGCACACCTCATTACGAAGCGCCTTATCAGCAGCTGTGCCAGGTTGCCCAACGTGTTGCGGCTGCCACGGGTCGAGCGGTTCACCCGGCTCACTATCATGGGGAGCATCTTTACCAAGAAATTCTAACGCAGCATCCCGATCCTTTGATTGTCCAGCGTTTGTTTTTAGCAGAGGGCTATTTAGCAAAGAAAATCACTAATGATATTCGTGAGCAGCGAGGAACGATGGATGAAATCTTGCCCACTTTACAGGATCAGCCGGCTTTAGAAGCGGCCATCAAGGAACGGCTAGGTGAAGTTTAATGTATCCTATTTTAGTTCATTTAAGTCGGCTGTCGGTTTTGGTGATCGGCGGCGGAAAAATTGCCACTAGAAAAATCAAAGGTTTAGTGGAAGAAGGTGGAAAACCTACAGTGATTGCACCAGTTGTAACGAGTGACTTGTCGCGATTAGCTGAGGAAGGCCGAATTGTCTGGCACCAACGACCTTTTCAAACGGGGGACACGCAAGGATTTCAGATGGTGTTTATTTGTACCGACAACGAAACGGTAAACCAGAGGATTTTACAAGAAGTAACTCCTGAACAACTAGTCAATGACACCACCAAGCAAAGCCGCAGCAACTTTTTCAACATGGTTTTTGTCAAAGAAAAAGACATCGGTCTGGCAATTACTACTGGCGGCAAATCACCAGAAACCGCCAAAAAATTGAAATCAGCCGTTCAGGCGTTTCTCAAGTCGTTAGTTAAAAGCTAACGGCTTTTTCTTTTGGGAAAAAGCGGCCAATGATCAAATTCTAGCCCATTTTTAAAATGTTTTGCATCATTTTACCCACATATAGGGGATTCCCTAATATAAAAGCTGAGGCAATTCCTTTATTGTGATGTTATGAACAAACAATAAGCAGGTCGAGGTGGAATGAAAATGAAAGAACGTTTAGTTGTCATTGGCAATGGTATGGCCGGAGTTCGCACCGTTGAGGAAATTTTGGAACGCGATCCGGAGCGCTACACAATCACCATTATCGGAAATGAAGAGTATCCCAATTACAATCGCATCATGCTGTCCAATGTGTTGCAAAAGAAAATGACCGTAGATGAGATCATCACAAATCCGTTGGACTGGTACGAAGAAAATCAGATTGAACTGATCAACAACAATCCAGCAGTTGGAGTCGATCCCCAGGTAAAAACCGTTACGACAGAATCCGGCGAAGTCATTCCTTATGACAAATTGATCATGGCAACCGGCTCCCATCCCTTTATTCTGCCGATTCCTGGTGCCGACAAAGAAGGTGTTGTGGCTTTCCGAACGATTGATGACACCGCTGAAATGCTGGCAGCAACTGCAAAATACAAAAAGGCAGTCGTTATCGGTGGCGGACTTCTAGGGCTGGAAGCTGCAAAGGGCCTACAAGAGCAAGGCATGGATGTGACTGTGGTTCATTTAGCCAAATGGCTGATGGAAACGCAATTGGATGAAAAAGCCGGCAAGCTTTTACAGGCGGAATTAGAAGATCAAGGCTTGAAGTTCTTAATGGAATACAGCACCAAAGAAATCTTAGGGGATCAGCGGGTTACCGGCATGCGCTTTGCCAACGAGGAAGAGATTGAAACAGATTTAATCGTCATGTCCATCGGCATCCGCCCAGCGGTTGAATTGGCGCGGGAAATTGGTTTAGCAGTAAATCGCGGGATTGTCGTGAATGACTACATGGAGACCAGTTTGTCGGATATCTATGGTGTGGGAGAATGTGTTGAGCATAACGGAACTTGCTACGGCTTGGTAGCTCCATTGTTTGAGCAAGGCAAGATTTTGGCGGACAGATTGACTGATCAGCCAGAGGTTAAGGCGTATCAAGGATCGAAAACTTTTACTTCCTTGAAGGTATCTGGAGCAGACTTGTATTCAGCGGGGAATATTTTGAACACAGAAGGCATGGACAGCATCGAAGCCTTTGACAGTGCTTCCCGGAAATACAAAAAGATCTTCTTGAAGGACGGAAAAATTCAAGGCATCGTCCTATACGGCGACACCGATGATGGCAGCCGTTATTACAACATGATGAAAAAAGGCCAAACGATCGAGGATTTGCAGTCGATCGCTGTCTTGCAGGCAATTGGCGAGGGTGCCGGAATGGGCCAAGATGTCCTCGAATGGGATGACGATGAGGCAGTCTGCGGCTGTAATGGCGTTGAAAAAGGCAAAATTTTACGTTCAATTCGGGAAAAAGGCCTGTCCAGTGTGGCGGAAGTCGGCAAAGTAACCAAGGCGGGAACTTCTTGCGGCAAGTGTAAGCCGCAAATCCAAACCTTGCTGGAATACGAATTAGGGGATGCGGTAACGACAGCTACGGGGATTTGTGGGTGTACTGATCTGAATCGCGACCAAGTGGTGACGCAAATTTATGCCAAACACTTAACCAGCACCTCAGAAGTATTTGAAGCCTTAGATTGGCGTAATGCAGAAGGCTGCTCAAAATGTCGTCCAGCCGTCAATTTTTATTTGAACGTTGCTTGGCCGGAAGAGCACGAGGACGAAAGAGATTCACGGGTGGTCAACGAACGGATGCACGCCAATATTCAAAAAGACGGCACCTTTTCGGTTGTGCCAAGAATGCGGGGCGGTAAAACTTCGCCGCAGCAGTTAATGCAATTGGCTCAAGTGGCTGAGCGCTATGATGTGCCGCTAGTGAAGGTAACCGGATCACAACGAATTGGTTTGTACGGCGTGAAGAAAGAAGATCTGCCGAAAATTTGGGAAGAACTGGACATGGTAGCAGCCCAAGCCTACGGCAAAGTTTTCCGCTCAGTGAAGACCTGTGTCGGCCAAAGCTTCTGCCGCTTCGGTACGCAAAAAACGATGGAGCTGGGGGTTCGCATTGAAGAAACCTTTGAATACATCGACACCCCCCATAAATTCAAAGTCGGCGTATCCGGTTGTCCCCGCAGCTGTGTGGAATCAGCGGTGAAGGACTTTGGAATCATCGGTGTAGACAGCGGTTTTCAAATTATGATCGGCGGCAACGGCGGAACGGAATTAGTTGAAGCCCAGCACTTGGTAACAGTGGAAACAGAAGATGAAGTGATTGATTTGTGCGGCGCGATGCTGCAATACTATCGCGAAACCGGCATTTACGGTGAACGGACAGCTCCGTGGGTAGCGCGAATGGGCTTTGAGAATGTCAAAACGGTCTTATTGGATGAAGAGAAACGTAAAGGACTTTGGGAAGAGCTGAATAAAACGATTGCTGCCAAAGGACGCACAGATACTTGGGGACCAATCATTAAAGACGTTGATTTGCGGGAGAAAATGTACACGATTGAAAAGCCAGAACTAGTGGGAGCGGTGAAATAGGATGAAAGTATTAGCAACGAAACAATCAAAATTGATGCCAAGAGTGGGGCGCTCTGTCGTCATTGAAGATCAAAAAATCGCCCTCTTTCAAGTTACTGACGGCCGTGTTTTTGCTATTGAGGATAATTGTCCGTTAACCAATGCACCAGTTTTGGAAGGGATCGTTTCGGGGGAATACCTGTATGAACCCATGCGGGAATACAAAATTTCCTTAGTTGACGGTATGATCCAGGAACCGGACGAAGGACAATTAACTGTTTATCCGGTCGAAATTATCGGTGACGACATTTTTGTCGAGGTATAGCCAGGATCTCATATGTTGGAGCGGGGTCCGCTGACTTTGAACTTTTGACAGTTAAAAGTCAGCGGCGAGCCTTCCTTTAAAAATGAAAAAGAAGGAGTTTTGAATATGTCATTATCACCAAAAGAATTAGTCGACGAAGCAATTGCCCGCGGCAAAGCCAAGGCCAATTACAGCTTTTTAACGACAGCAGTATTAGGAGTCATGGCCGGAGTGTTTATTGGTTTGGCTGGAGTGGCAATGATTCGCACGATGGGATCGATGCCTAAAGAATGGGGAACCTTGGTCAATTTATTGGGGGCCTTGATCTTTCCTTTTGGCTTGATTTGCTTATTACTAGTCGGCGGAGAACTAGTTACCGGCAATATGCTGGCGGTCAGCATGGCCCTCTACGCTAAAGAAATTACTTTAAAACAATGGGCCCGCAATATGTTTTTAGTTACCTTGTTCAATCTGCTGGGCGCTGTGATTGTTGCAATTTTCTTCGGCTATTTTTCCAATACTTTACAAGGGGCTTTTGTGGAACGAACAATTGCCGTCGCGCAGGCCAAAACCGCCGATGCACCTTTACAGGCCTTCTTATCGGGAATTGCCTGCAATATCTTAGTTTGTACCGGCGTGTATATGAATATGGCCTCTCGCGATTTTATCGGCAAAATGTTCGGTACGCTGCTGCCGGTGGCGGCCTTTGTAATTGCCGGGTATCAGCACGTAGTTGCTAATATGTTTTTTATCGCAGCGGGGATTTTGGCTGGAGGAGCAACCATTGGCGAATTTGTTCAAAACATGGTGTTTGTCTGGTCAGGAAATTTGATTGGCGGTGGGGTAATTTTAGCAGGTATGTATTTCTTGGCCTTTAAAGTCGGAATGAAGTCGACTCAAAAAGAGTTGGAAAAGCCGGAGAGCTCGTCTATAATCGTAGAAGACTAAACAGATAGAGGGATAAAATGAAGACCTTAAGAGTAGGCACCCGCAAAAGTCCATTAGCCATGAAGCAGACCCAGTTGGTCGTGGAGCAATTACAAAAATTATATCCAATTGATATCGAGATTGTGGGTCTTTCTACTAAGGGGGATCGGATGCCTCATGCGCCGCTGACGCAAATTGGCGGCAAAGGGGTCTTCGTGAAGGAAGTAGAATACCATCTGCAGCAAAAGACAATTGATTTTGCGGTGCATAGTCTGAAGGATTTACCGGCGTGTCTGCCAGAGGATTTGATTTTGGCGGCTACTCCTAAACGAGCCATGCCCTATGATTGTCTGATTTTAAGAGAACCGGGTATTTTGTCGCAAGCACGTCCACTGGTGATTGGCACCAGCAGTATGCGCCGCAACAAGCAGATCAGCCAGCTGTATCCCAATGTAGCGATTGTGCCAATCCGCGGCAAGATCGAAACCCGGCTGAAAAAAATGATAACTGAAAAGATGGATGGCACGGTTCTGGCATGTGCCGGCTTGGAGCGGATGAATTATTTTAATCAGCTGCCAGCCTATCATATTTTGACTCCTGACGAATGTGTCCCTGCGGTTGGACAAGGAATTCTAGGGATTGAATGCCGCAAAGAAGACGTGGAGCTGCAGCAGCTGTTGGCACAATTAACTGATGAAACCACCTATGCAGCAGCTGAAGCCGAGCGCTATTTCTTGCGACAAATGGACGGCAACTGCGAAATTCCTATCGGCGCCTATGCCAATAAATTAGCTGTTGGCTGGGAATTTTATGGATTTCTAGCAGAAGATATGGAAGCCGAAGGTGCGAAGGTTCGGCTGACAGGAAGCGATCCGCTAACCTTAGCCCAACAAGCGATTCAGTTGTTAATGCCGGAAAAACAATATTGCTAAGCCGGATATCGGCTTGATACTGGTGAAACCCTTATACTTTTTCTGGAAATAAAAAAAGCCGTCAACAAGCGACGGCTTTAGATCAAGCTGCTCTTAGCTAAGGGCAGCTTTTGCGTTCATTTGGACTTTTTGTAAAACCATTCGTGAAAATGGTCCCACGATCAACAGCTGTAATGGCAACGCTGCGATAAAGTTCATTCTCCATGCAGTTAGGTAGTCTGAGAAAATATGGCTGGTAATGCCGATTTCCATAATAACACCGAACATAGACATGAAAGTAACCATTCCTAAGACCATTAAGCAAGAGATTGCAATGATTGCTTGCCATTTCTTCTCACGGTTGATCGGTAATTTGAAGGCCAGCTTCTTAGCATAAACCCCTACGACAAATACATCCAAAATGAATGCTACGACAAATCCTGGAACCAAACCAATTAATAGACCGCTAAGAGTAAAGTGTTGGTGAATCAGCAAGTTGTATGCACTCATCCCCAAAACCATTAAAAAGCACATTAATGTAGTAAAAATAATTCCTTCTTTTTTGTTTGTTGGCAAAATATCCACTCCTTTTTCTTGGTACATTTTTTACCTTACCACAGAAAAAAAATTCTCGTAAGCATTTTTTCAGAAATTTTCATCTTTTTATTCAGACGGCATAACTTCTGCAAAAATAGGGAAATTTTTCGCCGATCTGATCGGAGTCCATGGTAAACTGCAAGTAATGAAAGCGAGGAGAAAAGCATGAATGTAATCGTAGTAGGACCAAAGGGGAAAATGGGCCGTTTAATCACTCAGATCGCAGCCGAACGGGAGGATATGCACTTAGTTGGTGGAGTAGGACCTGTTGGCCGCGACTATATCGGTGAAGATTTAGGCAGAGCAGCAGGTGTTGGTACTGATTTAGGTGTTCCGGTAGTGGACGATTTAAAAACGATCATTGATCAATGTGATGTGATGATTGATTTTTCCACCAGAGAAATGAGTTTAGCGGTACTAAACTTAGCGGTCCAGCATAAAAAAGCGCTGGTTTGCGGCACCACCGGTTTTTCACCAGAAGAAATGGAGCACTTCCGCCAAGCCGGGCAAACCATTCCGATGCTGTATGCGGCTAATACCTCAAAATTAGTCAGTGTGATGAGCCGCTTGTTAGAGATCGCGGCAGCAGCCATTGGCAATGAAACGGATATAGAAATCGTGGAGATGCATGATCGCTGGAAAAAGGATGCCCCTAGCGGCACTTCGAAGGAATTAGGGGAAGTGATCGCCAAAGCGTTAGATCAGGAGATAACCGATATGGCAGTGTATGGTCGTGAGGGTGAGAGTTTGCGGCAGGAAAATACGATTGGTTATCACTCGATGCGCATGGGAGACTATCCCAGCAGTCACAGCGTAACCTTCGGCGGCTTCGGTGAACGCTTGGAAATCAGCCACCATAGCTACAATTTCAAATGCTTTGCCAGCGGCGCCTGTGATTGTGCTGCTTATGCGGCCCAACAAAAGCCTGGTTATTATTCCGTCAAGGATGCGCTTACTTTTTAAGACAAAATAAGCGAGTCCTTTTTGAAATAAAAAGGGCTCGCTTATTTTACGCGCGTTTCTTAGTCATCTTGCTTTTGCTCTAAAATATCACAAGTTTGAGCATTGATTTTCAGCTCGGTTTCGTTGCGGCCTTCTTTTAGCTTAACTTCCCAGTAGGTGGTGCCTAAATCTTTGGTTAATTCAAATTCTTCAATCGCACCTTGAGCATTGGAATGAGCGATGTCTGCCACTTCATCAACGCTTAAGATCCCGTCAAGCTGCAGGGCATCTTCCTGGCGTTCATTTTGATCGTCACGATCCAAGTTCTCATCTTTCTGCTGCACCACTTCATTGGTTTCAGCATTCAGACTTAACTCATATTCCTTCGTATCATCTACCCCTTCAATTTGGTAGATTGGATTGCCCAATTTGCGTTCCAAAGAAATTGAGGTGATGTCCGAATCAGGATAAGCTTCTTGATAACGCTGGATCGCGTCTTCAGTCGTCATCGCTAACCCGACTAAGCCCGCAGTTGATTGGGCACTGGTGGAACCAGTCGTACTGCTGCTGTCGCTGGTTTGTGAGGATGAGCTGCTGGTTGAACTGCTGCTTTGGGCAGTAGAAACCGTGCTGGAAGTGCTGGATGATGCGGCAGGTTCTGAGTTATCTGGATTGGAACAGCCTGCCAAGGCCAACGCCGACAGCAGAACAGTGGTTAATAAAACTTTTTTCATGATGATGCCTCCTAAAGTATGAATTCCCACCAATCGATGGGCTTGCATCTTCATTCTAACAAAATTGGTCACGCTTGTTAATTTTTGTGAATTTAAAAGAAGAATGGCGGCGGCTGTAATTTTGCTTTATACTATTTTTGAGAAAGCAGGTGGGGGTTATTAAACGAAAAGGGATTATGTTTGCTTCGTTGGCAGCTTCGTTTTGGGCAATATCAGGCATGCAGGGGCAATCTTTGTTCACCAAGTATCAGTTTCAGGCGGATTGGCTTGTATCGGTACGCTTATTTTTTTCAGGAATTATTTTATTAACGATCGCCATGCTATGGAAAAAGGAGAATATCCTAGCACCTTTTAAATCGAAAAAGGATTTAGCAGCACTGCTTATTTTTTCCGTCTTCGGCATGTTTGCGGTACAGCTGACTTATTTCAAAACAATTGAAGCCAGCAACGCCTCCTTTGGTACGATTATTCAGTACACGGGACCGTTCTTTGTGATCTTGTACGAGTCCTTCAGGCGGCGAAAAGTACCGTCGCCGTTGACGATCGGCTTGCTATTCACGACGGCTTTAGGAGTAGTCTTCATTGCCACCAAAGGCGAGTTTACCAATTTGTCTATCTCTTCGGCAGCTTTAGTCTGGGGAATCGGCTCAGCGGTTTCGTTGGCCTTTTACTCCTTGCAGCCAAGAGGGTTATTGGCAAAATACGGCAGTTTTGTGACGGTGGGCTGGGGAATGCTCTTTGGCAGCGTGTTTTCTAACATGCTGCAGCCGATGTGGCAGACAGATGGAATCATTACGCCGGCGTCGGTGGTGTCGATCTTTTTTGTTGTGACTATCGGAACGGCTTTGGCCTTTCTCTTGTATTTGTCCAGCCTGCAATACATCAGCTCCAGCTTGGCCAGTACCTTAACGGCCTTTGAACCGCTACTGGCAACAGTCTTTTCGATTGTGGTTTTCCAATTGCCGCTGACGATGTTTGAGGTGGCGGGCTTCTTATTAGTGCTGGGATCGATTTTATTGATTCAAAAGAAATTGTGACGGACAAGCGACTTGTCCGTCTTTTTCTCGTGATATAATTAAATTATAGAAAAAATTGGGGGAGATGAGATGGAAAAGCATGATTTTAAGGGTGGTATCGATCTCCACAAGGATCAAGCCTTGCATTTAAGAGGAATTGATGACTACAAACGGGTAGAAAGAATTTATCCGAAAAAGGTTTATATTCCCGTCCAGCAGCATATCGGCGGCGTACCGGAAGTGATTGTTGAAGTCGGCGATGAGGTTTATTTAGGTCAGACCATTGCCAAAATGGATGGCGGGCTGGGAGCACGAGCCCATGCCAGTGTTTCTGGAAAGGTCGTTGGGATTCAAGAAATTGACCAGGGGCAAGGAGAAGAAATGCTCTGTGTAATTATTGAAAATGATTTTGAAGAACGCCTGGCAGAAGAGCACCACGAACCGATTGAAGCATTGGATCGGGAAACAATTGTTCAACGGGTGGAAGCAGCTGGCGTGGTAGGTCTGGGGGGAGCAACATTTCCCAGCCATGTGAAATTGAATCCGCGAGAAGAGATCCATACTTGTATTTTTAACGGAGCCGAGTGCGAGCCGTTGTTAATGGCGGATGCTGCTTTGATGGCGACCCAAGGTGAAAAGCTCTTGAAGGGCTGCAAGGTGGTCATGAAAGCAGTGGACGCCAAGGAAGGCATCATCGCCATCGAGGATGACAAGCAGGAAGCGATCCAAGTAATGCGGGAATGGTGCAAAGATACGCCGAATCTCTCCGTGAGAGAAGTCCCTTCAATCTATCCTCAAGGGAGTACCGAGATGCTGTTTAAGACCGTTACCGGCCGGGAAGAGCCTTACGGCGGATCGACGCGACACGTGGGTTATTTAGTTATCAACGTGGCAACAACCGTGGCGGTTTACGAAGCGATCGAGCCGGGGATTCCGTTAAGTCACCGGATTTGTTCAGTAGTTGGCGATGTGATGAAGCAAAAAAATGTTTATTTCCCGATGGGGACGATGATCGAAGAGGTGATTGAATTTTGCGGCGGCTTTAATGGCCGTCCATCGAAAATTATCACCGGCGGGTTTATGATGGGCAAAACGGTAGACACCCTAAATGCTTCATTGACTAAATCAGCCAATGGTTTGATCGTAATCAACGAAGATCACGATGAAGATATGACCCCAAGTCCTTGTATCAAATGTGCCCGTTGTGTCGATGTATGTCCGATAGGCCTATTGCCTCATCAATTGGAAAAGAATTATTTGAAGCAAAACTGGGCCCGTCTGGAAAAACTATACGTAGAAAGCTGCATTAACTGCGGCTGCTGCACCTACATTTGTCCGGCCCGCCGTCACTTAGCAGAGCACATCGTCGCGGGTCAAAAAATAATCAAAGAGAGGAAGAAGGACTAATGATGGAAAAAAATCAACCCTTCGAAGATTTTCGCAGTGAACGCTATCCTATGATGGAAGCTTCACCTCATCTATTGTTCTGGGAGAAAACCGACCGCATCATGAAGCTGGTTGTTTTAGCCCTGCTGCCCAGCGTCCTGGCTTCGATTCTCTTTTTCGGTGTGCGGTCTCTGCTGCTGTATGTGATTTCCATCGTCACGTGTGTGGTTTGCGAAGTTCTTTGGTTCAAAATTCGTAAACATTCTGTGCCGCAGGATTTTTCTGCGGTGGTAACGGCGGTCCTTTTAGCTATGAGTATACCCGCCAGTGTGCCATTATGGTACCCCGTAGTTGGTGGAGCAATCGGGATTATTTTAGCTAAGGAACTATTCGGCGGTATCGGTCGAAATTTGTTGAATCCCGCCTTAACTGGACGGGCTGTTCTGCGGCTGGTTTTTGCCCAAGAGATGTCCACCAATGTTCAGCCGCAGCCCTTCTTTTCATTAGATGGATTAGATGTGGTCTCTTCGGCCACACCGTTAATGACCGCTAGTGCCGGAGAAAGCTTATCCAGCAGTCAGATGATTGACAGTCTAACCGGATTAATTGCCGGGAAAAATGCGGAAACGGCAGCTGTTTTACTATTATTAGGCGGTTTATTTTTACTGTATAAACGAGTGATCAGCTGGCACATTCCTTTGTGTATGATCGCAACAGTAGCGGTGGTGGCATTGATTGCCGGCAAAGGGGATATGACGATCGTTTTTGCCCATGTCTTTGGCGGGGCTACGATGTTGGGTGCCTTCTTTATGGCGACGGATTACAGCACTTCACCTACCACACCAAAGGGGGAAATCATTTATGGGGTCAGCTGTGGTCTGCTGCTGATGGCTTGGCGCTTATTCACCTCCATGCCAGAAGGAATGACCTTTATTCTGCTGATTATGAACTGCTTTGTGCCATTGATTGATTATTTAATTATTCCCCAGGTTTATGGTGAAAAAAGTACCGATTAACATTCCTTGCAGCTGTTCAGGCAACTAAACGAACGGCTGCAAGTTTTTTATAATTTAGAATACCTATTGCTCGCTTTTTCAGGAAAAAAACGGGTATGATAAGAAGAGAAGAATTGAAGGAGGAAGAAAATGGAAACGTATCAGTTAAGAGATGGATTAATTGTTCCTAAGGTAGGTTTTGGTACTTATAAGTTAAACGGATTGGCTGGGGTCAACACGATGGTTCAGGCCTTGTCCAATGGGTATCGTTTATTAGACTCAGCCTTTAACTATGAAAATGAAGGAGCAGTGGGTGAAGCGGTTCGCCGTTCAGAAGTTCCTCGTTCAGAAATTGTGGTAGCTTCAAAGCTTCCGGGACGTCATCATGCTTACGATGAAGCAATTACAACAATTCAAGAATCCTTGCTGCGGGCGGGTCTGGATTATTATGATCTATACTTGATTCATTGGCCGAATCCGCTAGAGGATCGTTATGTAGAAGCATGGCAAGCCTTGATCGACGCGCAACGTTTTGGTTTGGTTCGTTCAATCGGGGTTTCTAACTTTCTGCCAGAACACCTGGACCGCTTAGAACAAGAAACCGGCGTGCTGCCAGTGATTAACCAAGTTGAGCTGCATCCTTTCTTCAACCAAGAAGAGCAGCGAGCTTACAATGCTCAACGGGGTATTTTGACCCAAGACTGGAGTCCTTTAGGTCGGGCCAGCGAGATCTTAAGCAACGAAGTATTGTCAGAAATTGCTCATAAATACGGTCGCAACGTCGGACAGATTATTTTGCGCTGGGAAATTCAACTGGACACCATGCCGATTCCCAAAGCCTCCAGCACCATGAGACAATTAGGCAACCTGGATATTTTTGACTTTGCCTTGACCGACGAAGAAATGGCGATCATTAATGGCCTGTCAAAACCAGACGGCCGCCTGAAAAATCAAAATCCGGCAGAGTATCAAGAGTTCTAAAAAAAGCCCTCGCAAGGAGGACTTTTAGCCAGCATACCATTCAACAAATAGTTGAAGCAGAGAAACAGCGATACAACCAAGTACAATCAGAACTCCCATAATGATGTGAATCCGTTTCTTGATTACCAGTATCGCAACGAATTCTCGTAGAAACGCATTGGGCAAATAGTACTTGGCGGTCTTTGCACCGATGCCATCCGCCTTCAATCCAACCTGCTTGGCATACATGCCGGCGCGGAAAATATGATAATTGTTGGAGGCGAAGATGGCCTTGTAGCCGTCGGGTTTCTCTCGCTCCATAATGTCTTTGCTGAAACGCATATTTTCCAAGGTTGTGGTGGAATGAGTTTCGATCAGAATTTCTTCATCAGGAATCCCCTGATCCAGCGCATAGTTTTTCATGGCGACGGATTCAGGTACTTTCTCATCGGAACCTTGACCGCCAGACATTAATAGTTGCGGCGGCGACAAGGTTTTGCGGCTTTGCATGTGGTAAAAGGCAATTGCCCGATCAATTCGCTTCGCCAGTAGTGGTGAAACGCGTTCGCCGTTGATTAATCCAGCACCTAAAACAATCACATAATCTTGATCCGGCTTTGGATCGTTTAACTGATAAAGTAAGGAAATCGACAAGAAATTCCAAAACACCAGAAACAAATAAAGCAGGACAGCTGTCGGGATAAACAGGAGCGGTTCCGACCAGCCAGGGACCAGATCGGGCCCCACTCTACGAATCACCGTAGCAATAATGATCCCTAGGGCCAAAATCAAGGTTAACAAATTAGCCAGTGATCGCGACTCTCGCTTAAAAACCAAATAGCTGTTCCAAAGCAGAAAAATAATTAACGAATACAAACCAAATAAAAGAACTAAAAGGGCAAAGACACCTAAAATACCTAAGATGCCGATAGTAATTAAGGAAATCGAGCTGAAAGACAAGACTCCTAGATAGACAAACAGGCTGACTAAAAACAGGTTAAACAACCAGCCGTTACGCAGCCGCGCCTTGTCTCTAAAATAAAAGAAGTGAAACAAAGCATAAAAGCCCAGGGGAATGACTAGATAAAAGGTCCGTTGCTGAATTTCGGCAATCAGACAATACAGGGACAACAGTCCACCGGTTAAAAATAAATTTTTTCGCAGTCGTTCTTCCTGGTCCGTTTTACTTATCCAAACGTTTAATAAAATGATACTTGCTAAATAGACAATAAGTGCAACAACATCTCTGGCTATGAACATCTCACCACCTCTTTCATAGTCAGTATATCAAATTAAGAGGGAAAGTTTGCTAAAGAAGCATAGAAAGAAAAGAATAATTAGGAGGAATTATGATGGACATTAAAGGGATCAATCGCATCCATTCACCAAATTTTTGCGTCATCGGAAAAGAAGGCCGAGGGTTGGCAGAAGAGTCAAGCTCATGGGTGCCGCTATTATGGGATCAGATGAATCAGCATTTTGAAGAAGTGGCCGGTCTAATCGATGCCACCGACATGAGTGAGCTGCATTTGTGGGGCTTAATGAGTGATGGCGAAAACTGGCTAGAGCCTTGGCAAAAGGAAGGCCGTTACTTAGCAGGCGTTCAGGTACCGTTGGAAGCTGTACCGCCCGTTGGCTGGATTCGCTGGGAAATTCCTATGATGACTTACTTAACTATTAAAACCGATGCCGAACGGGTGGATGAGGCCACGCAATTAATGTTGGGCCAAGTCTTTCCGTTAGAAAACGTCGAACTGGCTGGAGCCGTTCAGGAACACTACTTGCCAAGCTTTTCAGAAGGCGAAGTTGAGCTGTATTTTCCAATCCGTACCATCAAATAAAGACAAAAAGAACCGAGCAGATCGCGATGATTTGCTCGGTTCTTTGCATGTTTAGTTGAATAAAGCTAAAATTTTCCGCCAAGTAATCAAAAGGATATTGGCTTTTTCCACGCCTTTGCTGGTTACAACATTGGCACTTGGTGCTTCGGTTGGATCCAGGTAGCCTAGGTCATCTTGATTCAAGCTGACGGTGGTTACGCCAAGTTTTTCACCTTTACGCACCGGAGCAATCAAGTCACCGTTGTTCAACAAGGTCTCATCCATCTCGGTTTCCACCGTTACTTGGCTTGCATCCATATCTGAACGTACCCATAATTCCGCAACGCCATCGTTCTTCAAGCGAACGTCATCTTCTTTGCCGTCAACAACCTTTAAGGTAGTGTTGCCTGACATTGGATGGTTGGCTAAATCAATGGTTTGCAGCTGCCAGTTGTCTAGGCAGTAATCCATTAAGCGACTGGTTTCGGTAAAGCGAGCACCAGCGGCTGGATCAGTCGCATTTAAAACGACGGTAATCACGCGGCGACCATCTCGTTCAATCGTTCCGGCAAAACAAGCACCGGCTTTTTCGGTAGTTCCGGTTTTCAAGCCGTCGACGCCTTCCTTGCCTAGAGGCGCGCCTGGAAGCATCTGGTTGGAGTTTTCCATTTCAACTGGTGATTCTGATTCAGGATCGAATTGAGCAGTGACAACTTTTGAAGTGTCTAAATACTCAGGAAAATCGGTAATCAGATGACGGGCAATAATTGCCACGCTGCGAGCAGACATGGTATTTTCGTCGTCCTCGCCAGAATCCGGGTAACGAAGATCTCCCAGGAAGTAGTTGTTCAAACCTGAAGCATTGACGATTGTCGCATCGGTGATTCCCCAGCTAGTAACCAGCTGCCGCATTTGATCGACAAAGGTATGCTCGTTGCCCGCCAAAAACTCAGCTAAAGCAATTGCTGCCGCGTTGCCAGATTCAATAACCGCCGCATCGTATAATTCTTTAACGGAATACGTGCGATCTTGACTCAAAGGAACGTTGGATAATTCTGGGTCGGTACTGTTTGTGGCTGCATATTCTGAAATCGGGACTTGTGCATCCCAGCTCGTTTTTTGTTGTTTCACAGCATCTAAGACCATGTAAGCAGTAATCAATTTGGTGATGGAGGCAATTTCTAAAGCTGTATCACCGTTTTGATTGTAGAAAATTTTTCCCGTATCAGCATCAATGGCAAAAGCCGCTTCCGCATTAATGGAAAAATCATCGGCCGCTTGTGCCGGAATGGCAGTGAACATTTGTATAAAAAGAGCTAAAACGACAAAAAATAAGGGAATTTTTCTTTTATTTTGCATCTGCAATCTCCTTTTTTTCTCTTAACCTTAAAATTCTAGCAAAGTATTCCCCTTAATTCAAGGGTTCTCACGCATTAAGAAGGAAAGTCTTTATAATTTTGTTACATAAATGGCGAATTTCACACAAATAATAGGAATCAGCATAAAATGCTGGTTCCTATTGATGGATATTTTAAACGAAAAATGAGCCATTAAAAGCCGCGTCCGCCGCCGCCGAAGGTTCCACCGCCGCTGGAATTGGTGGTGCTGCCGCCACCGCCCATACCGCCGCCGTTATTAGAAGGCTTAGGAATTCGTCGGGTGGTAACAAAGGAATTTACCAGCTGATCCTTGCGCTCGTCTAATTCCAAATGAGCATGCTCACGATACGGGTAACGATAAGTCCCCAGCTTCAGCTGATAACGCATCCTAGTAACCACGAAGAAGGCAATCGCTGCGATCAAGGCAATTCCAATCGCAATCGCGGCTTCCAAACCGGTGATTGCCTTATAAATCGTTACCTCTCCAGTTTCACCGTCTATCCGGAAATGTCCACCGGGAACACCATCATCCACATACTCAGCCGCTTCAGTAAAGTAGCTTTCCGCGGCTTGATAATAATTGCCATCCTGCATTGCATCTTGTACAGAATCCAAGATATTGTCTCGCCGCCGATCACTAATGAAATCGATCATATTACCGGAATAGGTTAGGTAAAGCTCCCGCTGTCCCATATCTAATAGAAGCAACGCGCCGTTGCCGTCTTCACCCACCCGAGCTTTTAATTGCTGGTTGGCAAAAAGCTGCGGGTCCTCCGTATTGGAGTTGGTAGTTAAAACAAACGTTTCACCTTTGATTTTTTCATTTAATGTATCAGCTAAGCTTCCTAACTCCACTTGCTGATCCGGCGTAAAAAGTCCAGCTTCATCAGTTACGGTATCATCTGCTGCCCAAGCATTCATGGGCAGGAAGAACAACAAAAGTCCGAAAAACCAAGCTAGTTTTCTCATATGAAGTACCCTCCAATCAGCAGGAGAGCCGCCACTACTGCAAAGATACCAGCTGAAACCAGCCCCAGACGTTGGTTGCTAATCGGCAGGATGCCGCTGACCTTGCCAGTCCGGCCATTCATGGCATAGTAATAAACCTTGCCGCCAGCATCGTGATACGTCACTAGCCACATCGGCAGCAGCATATAATGATTGCTTTGCCGATTAATCGTCGCTGTACTGCTGGTTTTATTGAAGGTAGTATAGCCAGAAACGGTATCTCTCAACAGATCATCAGTGTACCCTTGCAACTCGCGATTCAAATCCTCCGCAATATCTTTAATCTCAATATCCCGTTTTTCTGCCTGAAAGCCCGACAAATACTCGGTATGGAAATCGACTGCTTGATCAATTGGAAAGGGCTGAACGGCTTCCACCATTTTTTGCTGGACATTTTTAGTTAAGGCATTTTTCACTAAGTTGCTAATGGTGGCTTTGCCTTTACGATAAATTTGATAAACCTTGGTTTCCGTGTACTCAATGTCGCCCACGATCCACACTCGTAAAGACGTGCCTTTCCCGCTGAGCTCGCCACGGGTCTGGGCATCCACCACCCAATAAGGGAAGTAGACCCCGGTCAGCTTTTCAATTTGCGATTTATCGAAAAAGTCCTTCGGGATAAAACGTTTTTTACTGGTCCAAGCCAAAAACTGCTCCTCGGCTTTTTTACGGTCAATTTGAAAAGGCAAAACTTTATTTGGTAAAAATTCTCCCGACAAGCGCCCCGCTAAAATCACCGGATTATGGCAAAAATAGCAATAGGTGGCTGCCGTTGTCGCATCAGTGACGATTTCTGCTCCACAGCTGGGACAGTTGAACAAATCCATCGCATCCGTGTCGGCTTTTTCTTCAGCAGAAATAGCTGACTCAGCCGGATGCTTCGCTTCAAACTCTTCAATATCTCCAGTAGTAAAAATACTTAAACAGTAATCACAATGAAACTTCTGATCGTTAGGATCAAAGGTTAAGGGCCCGCCGCAATTGGGACAATGGTGAGTTAATACATCAGCCATATCAGGTCCTCCTTAATCCAGCGGTATGCCTTTAAATGGTTTGCCGCAGTGAGGACAGAATTTTGGTACGCCATTGCTTAAGTCCACCACTTCGCCGCACTCGCTGCATTTCATTTGAATTTTTGGTGCATTAGCTGCTGCCTGCGGTGCCGGTTTCGGCTCGCCGCAGTTGCTGCAGAACTTGCCGGTATTTTCGGTACCGCATTTCGGACAGGTCCAAGTGTCGCCTTGTGCTTGTTTTTGCTGGGCCTGCTGCTGATTATTTTCAGAAGCCTGCGACAGGTAAGAGCCGCCAGTGTTCATCCCCATGCCCATTCCGAAGAAGGCATTGCCGGCGCCCGAATCATTGCTGCCGGCTGCTTCCATTCCGCGAGCGACTGATCCTTGCACATAGCCTTCACGGATACCAGGATCACCCAGCATCGCACCTTTATTGCGCATGTTAATTAATTCAGTGGAATCATCGGTATAAGAAATGCTGGCAACTGCTACCGCCACGATTTCCATGCCCCGTAATTCCCGCCAGCTGTCATCTAAAATGTCCGACATGTATTTGCTAAGCTCCATACTTTTAGACGGCACATAAGAAATTCGTTCGCCGCTAGCTGACAGCTGATTAATCGTTGCTTGTAGAGCAGTCAAAAATTCTTGTAAATATTGTTCGTTAATATCCGAAATATCTACCTGCTCCAGATTGCGAGGTACTGCATTAGCAAAGAACAAAATTGGATCAGTAATCTTAATTGAATACGTACCATGAGCCCGCAGGAACAGCTCTGCATTGTAGAAATTATCAAAGTAGTTCAAAGGAGTTGGAGTGCCAAATTTGATTCCTTTGATTTCTTGCAGATTAATATAGTAGACTTGCTGCTTTTGCGGAGTCACGCCGCCGTATTTGAAACGGTCGAAGGTCTCAGCAATCGCTTCTTTCAACGAGCCTTGGAACATCGATGGAGCAGAATCATTTTTGACAGTGTAATAGCCTTCTTCAGCGGTGAAATCGATCACTTTGCCGCCGTCAACCAACAGCATCATCATATTGGGATAAACGTGAACCACTGAACCATCGGTAATTACGTCTTTGGTGCCCTTTTTATTGGAGCCGCGACGATCATCTTGGCGAACCGCCACACCTTTAGTCATCACGGTTGTTTGGCCCATGTCTGCCGGTTCGATGACCTCCAGCCACTGATCTGCTAAACCGCCACCGACTGTGCTTGTTGCTGCTTTAATTAGTCCCATAAAATAGCCTCCTTGAAATCTCTTTTTTCCATTATAGCATAGGCACCAGAAGCCGCAGAAATAAAGGTTTTATCAAGTTTAAGACTCAGTAAACTATCGGGATTGCGGTAGTATTTTCAGGTGAAATCACGTATAATAGAGAGCGGTGATTTTAAAAGGAAAGAAAAGCTGAGCGGAGTTTGCGAAGCCTTTCTTACAAGGCTCTAAAAAGAAAAGAGGGTGACTATGGCCTATCAAGCACTATATCGTGTCTGGCGTTCGCAGCGTTTTGATGATGTGGTTGGGCAAGAAGCAATAACCAAAACGTTGAAGAACGCGATTAAACAAAAAAAGACCTCCCATGCCTATTTGTTTACCGGCCCTAGAGGAACCGGGAAAACTAGTGCGGCCAAAATCTTTGCCAAAGCCATCAACTGTCCTAATAGTGTCGACGGGGAGCCCTGCAACGAGTGCGAAATGTGCCGCTCGATTACTGAAGGACGACAAGAAGATGTCATTGAAATTGATGCGGCCAGCAACAACGGTGTGGAAGAGATTCGCTTTATTCGTGATCGGGCGAACTACGCACCAACGACTGCTGAATATAAAGTATATATTATCGATGAAGTTCATATGCTTTCGACGGGAGCCTTCAATGCCTTACTGAAGACGTTGGAAGAACCAAAAGAGCATGTGATTTTTATTTTAGCGACAACGGAACCTCACAAAATTCCAGCAACGATCATTTCCCGGACCCAGCGCTTTGATTTCAAGCGCATTGGCGTGCAAGCGATCGTAGGCCGGATGCAGTACATTTTGGAAGCCAGCAATTTAACCTACGAAGACCAAGCGCTGCAAGTAATTGCCCGCGCCGCTGAAGGCGGAATGCGAGATGCCTTGAGTATTCTGGATCAGGCAATCTCTTTTAGTGAAGAAACCATCACTTTAGCGGATGCCTTGGCTGTCACCGGCAGCTTGACCACCGAAATGATGGATGCCTTTATCACAGCCTGCCTGGAGCAAAATGTCAGTGCTGCCTTAGAGGTGCTGGAGAAGATTTTAGCAGAAGGCAAGGAAGCTCGCCGTCTGACTGAAGATTTATTGCTGTATTGCCGGGATTTACTGATGTATCAGCAGGCGCCGCAATTATTAAATGATCGCGCGAACTTAACTGATACCTTTAAGGAATTGGCAGATAAGACGCCAGCGGATCGTTTTTACTGGATGATTAAGCTGTTAAGCGAAACCCAAAATGAGATTCGTTTTACCAATCATGCCAATGTCTATTTAGAAGTAGCAACGGTAAAATTAGCAGCACCGCCAACTACTAGCCAAGCTCCAGCAGATGGAGCAGCAGCCGTGGCGGCACCTGCGAATAATGAAGATATTATCGAGCTGAAGCGTCAAATCGTTCAATTGCAGACGGAAGTTAAGCAGCTGAAGGATCGGCCAGCCGGACCAGCTAAGGCGGAAGAAACTAAACAAAAGGCACCGAAGAAGACAGCCAGCACTTATCGAGTGCCAACGGAACGGGTTTATCAAGTGCTCTCAGAAGCAACCAAAGACCATCTGCTGAACGTTCGCAGTGTCTGGGAAGATCTGTTGATGGCTCTGCCAGTGACGCAACGAGCCCTGCTTAAAGCCAGTGAGCCAGTTGCAGCTGGCCCCGGGATGCTGTTAATTGCCTTTGATTACGAGATTGTCTGTCAACGGGCTGACGGCAGCGAGGAATTACGGACCAATATGCTTAATTCTTTAGGCATGATGATTAAAGACTACTCGCCAGATTTTGTCTTTATTACACGAGAAAGCTGGCCGCGCTTGCGTCAATCCTACGTTAGCCAGCATAAAGACTTGAAGCCAGAAGTCAACGATGACGTAGATGACAGCGGCGAAATCGAGCTGATCCCAGAAGAAAATCAAGTGGTGGAACAAGCCAAAAGCCTTTTTGGGGATTTAGTGAAGATAGAGGCAGACTAGCCAAAAGCGAATAACTCAATATCATGCAGGCTTTATGTTAAGCTTGATAGGAGCAACACAACTTAAAAAATTAATGACTAAGAAATTGGAGTGAATAGAATTATGATGCGCGGAATGGGCAACATGCAAGGCATGATGAAACAAATGCAAAAGATGCAAAAAGAAATGGTGAAGGCACAAGAAGAACTAAACGAAAAAGAATTCACTGGAAGTGCTACTAACGATTTAGTAAAAGTCGTTTTCACTGGCGACAAAACTATGAAAACAATCGAAGTCAATCCGGAATTAATCGATCCAGAAGATCCAGAAATGCTGCAGGACATGATTGTTTTGGCAGTCAACGATGCACTAACTAAAATAACTCAAGAAACCGAACAAACAATGGGTAAGTATACTAAAGGATTACCTGGTCTATAATTGCTTTTCGGTTGAAAGGAAGAAGACCATGCAATACCCAGAACCAATTGCGAAATTAATTGACAGTTATATGAAGCTGCCGGGAATTGGCCAAAAAACGGCAACCCGCCTGGCCTTCTTTACGATTGATATGAAGGACGAAACGGTGAATGATTTTGCCCGTTCGCTAATCAGCGTGAAGCGGGACCTGCATTTTTGCAGCGTCTGCGGCAATATCACCGAGGAAGATCCCTGCGAAATCTGTCGCGATACCACTAGAGACCGCAGTACGATTTTAGTGGTAGAAGAACCAAAGGATGTAATGGCTTTGGAAAAAGTCCGCGAATACCATGGACTGTACCATGTGCTTCATGGAGTAATATCTCCAATGGAGGGAACTGGCCCAGAGGATATTAATCTTCCGACATTAATCAAGCGTCTGCACAATGATGAAGTCAAGGAAGTGATTATCGCGACCAACGCCACCACTGAAGGGGAAGCGACCGCGATGTATCTGTCCCGTTTAATTAAACCCGCCGGGATAAAAGTCACCCGCTTAGCCCACGGATTATCCGTCGGCAGCGACATTGAATACGCAGATGAAGTCACTTTGTTAAAAGCAGTAGAGGGACGTCGTGAACTGTAGGTTTTTCTTTCACGACGTTTTTGTGTACAATGAGAATAGAACTAATGGAGGCAAATGAAGAGTGAACGGCTTATTTATTACTATTGAAGGACCAGATGGCGCAGGCAAGACCAGCGTCATTGAGGAATTATTTCCTCTCTTGCAGCAAGTAGCGAAGAAGGATATTGTGAAAACCCGCGAACCCGGCGGCATTCCGATCGCTGAGAAAATTCGTTCCGTCATTTTGGATCCCCAGAATGACCGGATGGATGACCGGACTGAAGCATTGCTGTATGCGGCAGCTAGAAGACAGCATCTGATTGAAAAAATTTGGCCGGGTTTAGAGCAGGGAAAAATTGTTTTGTGTGATCGCTTTGTGGACAGCTCGCTGGCGTATCAAGGTGCTGGTCGCGGTATCGGCATGAAGGAAGTAGCCCAAATCAATGAATTTGCCATCGAAGGTACGACGCCTGATGTTACTCTTTATTTAGACGTTGATTCAGATACCGGATTGCAGCGAATTATGAGTACCCGTACCAACCAAATCGATCGATTGGACGCGGAAGGTTTGCAGTTTCATCAAAGAGTGCGCCATGCGTACTTGAAGCTTGCGGAGGAACATTCAGAACGAATCATCAAGATTGATGCGCGAAAACGTCTGGAATTAGTTATTGAGGACTGTTTTTACGAATTAGTCTCCCGTTACCCCCAGTATTTTCAAAAATAGAGAGGTGTAGAAAATGAAATTAATTATGGCCATTGTCCAAGACAAAGATTCTAACCGATTAGCCAATGAGTTTATCGACGCCAACATCCGTGCCACAAAACTATCTTCGACCGGAGGATTTTTAAAGGCCGGCAACAGTACCTTTATCATCGGAATTGAAGACGAACGGGTGGAAGAAGCATTAGGCTTAATTAAAGAAACCTGCCAATCACGTACACAATATGTCACTACCCCGGTAACTCTGGATATCTCATTGGATGGACAAGTACCTTATCCAGTGGAAGTCGAAGTCGGCGGAGCCACCGTGTTTGTAATGCCGGTAGAAGGGTTCCATCAATACTAAGATGACAGAAGCAGAAAAACTCCAACAACTTCAACCAGTTGTGTTCCGTCAATTGCAGAACAGCTTTAAGCATGGTCGTTTAGCCCATGCTTATCTTTTTGAAGGCGACCTGGGAACCGGTAAAGAGGAAATGGCTTTGTGGTTCACTCAGCACCTGTTCTGCCAAGCCCTGAAAGACGGAATGCCCTGTGAAGTTTGTAATAATTGTGTACGAATCAGCAATAACGAGCATCCCGATGTAATCGAAGTCGCACCTGATGGACAAACGATCAAAGTAGAACAAATTCGTAAATTGCAGGTTGAATTGGGAAAAAGCGGGTACGAGTCGGCGAAAAAAGTGGTACTGATTCAGCAAGCAGAAAAAATGAATGCCAACTCGGCCAACAGTCTGCTGAAGTTTCTGGAAGAACCGCCAGCCAATTTCATGATTATTCTAGAAACGCAGGCCGTCGGGAAAATCCTGCCAACCATCCGTTCCCGCTGTCAAATTATTCATTTTCAAGCCTTATCGGTGGAAGAATTAATCCAGCGGTTAGAAAACGAAGCCCAAATCCCTCCCCAATCAGCTAAACTCTTAACGAATTTAACAAATAGTTTCACAAAAGCAGTTGAAATATCAAAGGATGAATGGTTTAATGAATCTAGGGATACTGTTATTCAATGGTATAGTTACCTAGAAAAACGGGACCCGCAGGCCTTTATATATGTACAAAAAAAACTAGTAAAAGTATTCAAGGACAAGATGCAGCAGCGGACAGCCTTTGAGATGCTGGCATTTTATGTAAAAGAAAAGCGCAATCAAATGCTTCAGCAAGATCAACAGGCGGTCGCTTTCTACAATCATCTGTTAGAAGAAATTTTACTAGCCAATCAAAAACTAGAGGCCAATGTATCCTTTCAAAATATTGCAGAACAAATAACGTTGCACGTCGTTTTTGCTTAATGTTATTTTTTTAAAGAGAGTAGGGAGACCAATGGTTGAAGTTGTCGGTGTCCGTTTTCGCGAAGCAGGTCATATTTATTATTATGCACCAGGCAAAAACGAGTACTATTACAATGACAAAGTTTTAGTGGAATCACAACAAGCGCATCAGATCGCTACCGTAGCTGTCCCGAGACTGGACATGGACCCAAGCGATCTATCCGATGATTTAAAGACAATCTTGCATAAAGCGTCAGAAAAAGAATTAAAAAAAGCGCTGGAAAATGAACGTGATGCCAAAGCTGCTTTTAAAGTAGCCAAGGAAAAAATTCGCGCCCACGAGCTGGAAATGAAATTAATCCATGTGGAATATACCTTCGACCGCAGCAAAATGATTTTCTATTTTACCGCGGACGGCCGGGTGGACTTCCGAGAATTGGTTAAGGATCTGGCTTCCGTTTTCCGGACCCGGATCGAACTGCGCCAAATCGGCGTACGGGATGAAGCGAAGATTTTAGGCGGTATCGGCCCTTGTGGACGACCGTTGTGCTGTTCCACTTTCTTAGGAGATTTCATTCCAGTTTCTATTAAGATGGCCAAGGATCAAGGGTTGTCTCTGAATCCCACAAAGATTTCGGGATTGTGCGGCCGTTTGATGTGCTGTCTGAAATACGAAAACAGCGAATACGAAGCTGCCAAGCGGGAATTACCTGATTATGGCAAGGATGTTATGACGCCTGAAGGTAAAGGCCGGGTTGTCGGTTTGAACCTATTGAGCCGTGTGATCAAGGTCCGCTTACCAGGCCGGGAAACCGCTGTTGAGTATGACTACAGCGAGTTGCAAGCAGCCAAAGCAGGTGATCGTAATGATGGATAGACGTTCCCTTTATGATGGGTTAAACCATTTAGAACAGGAAATGCAGCACAGTGTAACCGAATTGGCGGAAATGAAGGAAGCTTTGCTGGAACTGATCGAGAAAAATGCCACCTTGGAGATGGAAAATGAACGTTTACGCGAACGCGTGCGTGAAATGAATCAAAAGATGTCTCCAGTGACAGACGAACGCCAAGAACTGTCGCGTTCCCGCATGAATTTGGAAAAAATTTATGAGGACGGCTTCCATGTCTGCAACCTGTTGTACGGGTCCAGACGGGAGCATGATGAGCCTTGCGCCTTCTGCCTCGACGTTATTTATCGCGAAAGCAAACAAAGCAAGTAAACCGGGACAGGTGAGTTCCGGTTTTTTATTAGTGTTAAGGAGGACAAGCAGTGAATATTCAACGAAGCTACGGGAAGCACGAAAGCGGCACTTTGTACCTTGTGCCTACGCCGATTGGCAATTTAGACGATATGACCTTTCGAGCCGTGAAAACCTTGCAGGCAGCTGACTTGATTGCCAGCGAAGATACTCGTAATACCCAAAAATTATTGAACCATTTTGAAATCAATGTTCCTCAGAAGAGCTTTCATGAGCACAATTATCGTGAGCGGATTCCGGAGCTGATCAGACTTTTAAAAGAAGGACAAATGATTGCCCAAGTCAGTGATGCCGGCATGCCGTCAATTAGCGACCCTGGTCAAGAATTGGTAGCCGCCTGTATTGCAGAAAATATTCCGGTGGTATCTTTACCAGGAGCCACGGCCGGTATGACGGCTTTAATTGCTTCCGGCCTTTCACCGCAGCCTTTTTATTTCTACGGGTTTTTGCAACGAAAAAAAAGTCAGCAGAAAAAAGAGCTGGAGCAGCTGAAGAATCAGACTGCCACGATGATTTTTTACGAATCTCCTCATCGGGTAAAGGAAACTTTGAAAAATGTGGAGCAAGTCTTAGGCGCTCGCCAAGTCGTGATCTGCCGAGAACTGACCAAATTATATGAAGAATATATCCGCGGGGATGTCCAAGAAGTCATTGATTATGTAAGTGAACATCCGCTAAAAGGGGAATGCTGCCTGCTGATTTCCGGCTTTAACGGCGAAGTTGCCGAAGAAATTGTAGAAGGAACCATGAAGGAGCAAGTGGAGCAACTGATAGAAGAAGGACTCTCTTCTAAAGAAGCCATCAAGGAAGTTGCCAAACGAAATCAAGTCAAGAAGCAAGAGGTATACAAATTATTTCACGATTTATAGGCTGGAGCGATCCAGTCTTTTTTTATTGTCTAAAATAATATCGTATTTCCGCTAATATATCGGGATTTTCAGCCGGTTCGTTGCTGAAACCATCCTGCAAATTCTCAGGAAAATCCAGGATCTGATGTAACTAAATCTCACACGAAAAGTCACTAAAAAGCAAAAAGTTGCAGAAAATGAAGAAAAAAGCTAGAAATTTTTCTGAATCATGTTAGTATATGTAACATAATAAAGAATGAGGTGTGTGTTATGACAGGGAATATTGGATTTATTTTGGTTTGTGCAGCAATGGTGTTTCTAATGACCCCCGCGTTGGCTTTCTTCTATGGTGGATTAGAGCGACGCAAAAATATTTTAAATACGATGATGATGGTTATCTGTACTATGGGTTTGGCTTCACTAATCTGGATCGCAGTCGGCTACACATTGTCGTTTAGTGGAGAAGGCAGCTTCATCGGGAATTTGGATAAAGCCTTTTTCAATGGTGTGTCGATGACTGAGGGTGACGGGATACCTGAAGGTCTGTTCGCTTTCTTCCAAATGATGTTTGCTTTAATTACGACAGCAATCTTAACTGGTTCAGTCGCAGGCAGAATGCGTTTTTCAGCAATTTTCTTATTTATTGCCTTGTGGTTGCCGATTGTTTATTTCCCAATGGCGCATATGGTCTGGGGCGGCGGCTTCTTAGATCAAATCGGCTCTATCGATTTTGCCGGTGGAAATGTCGTGCATATTAGTTCAGGAATTTCAGGCTTGGTATTGGCGATTGTATTAGGACGACGCAGGGAATACCACTTAACGGAGTATCGTCCTCATAATGTTCCATTTGTCGTTTTAGGTGCCGGTCTATTATGGTTCGGTTGGTTCGGCTTCAATGGCGGCTCAGCATTAGCGGCTGACGGTTTAGCCATTCATGCCATGTTGACAACAAATACCGCCGCAGCTTGCGGGATGCTTTCTTGGATGCTGATTGAAAAATTAGCCAATGGCAAGCCAACAGTGGTTGGTGCATGTACTGGTGCGGTAGTTGGTCTAGTAGCAATTACTCCAGGTGCTGGTTTTGTTCCTCTTTGGTCTAGTATCTTAATCGGCGGCTTGGTTAGTCCATTCTGCTACTTCTTTATTGCAGTGATCAAACAAAAGCTTGGTTTAGATGATGCATTAGATGCCTTTGGTTGTCATGGTGTCGGCGGAATCTTTGGCGGGATTGTCACAGGAATATTTGCTGATCCAGCAGTAGGTGGAAAAACAGGACTCATCTACGGCTCAGTTGATTTATTTCTAGCACAGCTTGCCAGTATTGCGATCACCTTAGTTTTCGCAGCTGTTGCCAGTTTCTTGATTATTTCATTTATCAAAGCCATTATGCCGATTCGCGTATCAGAGCATGAAGAAGCAGTTGGTTTGGATCAAATTGAACATGATGAAAATGCCTACCCAACCTTTATGGGCTTGGATTCTTAAAATGGAGGAATACGAATGAAAAAAGTAGAAGCGATTATTCGTCAAGAAAAGTTGGAAGAGTTAAAAGCAGCGATTGATCGGGAAGTGGAAGTCAGCGGGATGACGGTCACTCAAGTGCTGGGCTGCGGTGCACAAAAAGGGCAAAAGTCCCACGTTCGTGGTCAAGAAGTTATTACGACATTATTGCCTAAAGTAAATGTCAGCTTTGTTTTAGATGACGAAGCAGTTGATGGTGTAATTGATTTGATTATTGAGCTGTGTCATTCAGAGGATTACGGCAACGGGAAAATCTTTGTTTATCCGATTGAAGAAGTCATCCGCATCCGCACCAGAGAATCTGGTAAAGCGGCAATATAAAAAGAAGGTTCGCTGGATTTGATGCCAGCGAACCCTTCTTTATGTCTGGGTTTCATCTTTTTTATTGCAAAATGTCTTTCTTAACTTGCTGGAACTCTTCCTCTGAAAGAATACCAATGTCCATTAATTCTTTCATCTTCAACAACTGTTCAGCCTTGCTTAAAGATTCTGCCGGTTTCTCAACCGGGGCGGGTTCTTCAGCCAAGTTCTGCTTAATCGATTCAACAATATCTTCGGCTTCATGCGAAGTCAGCATAATATTCACTGGATTATCCGAAGTGTAAATGGTTAAAGTCGCTGTCGTAGACTCCATCTGTAGTTGGAGATCCTGCAGATTAGTTAAAGGGATACTTTTCAAATCTTCTACCAGCAAACGCTTTTGGCCCATTAGAAACCGATGATTGGTCAGCGCATAGCCATAAAAGCCGTCGTCCTTAGTAGGGGACTTGCGATTGTGGACACCAATAAAGCACATCTTGACAACCTCATCCGGTCTTAAGTGGTTAGCGATTACATTGAATAGTTTTAAAGTGAAATTGCGGTCAGAGCCGGAGAAATAGCCCTTGTCCTTGCAATAGTTGTACATTTCTTCTGCTGTTTTCATATAAACCTCCGATCCTACCTTCATTGTAGCAAAACCCAAGTCCGGGAACAATCACAAAAAAACCACCATAGCCGTCACTATGGTGGAAATGAAGGTTGTTATTTACTCTTGGTAGGAGTAAGTATGAAAAAACCAATTCGGGATAATTGGTATACTGTAATCATAAAGGAAACGCTTCAATAAATCATGAAACTTGCTTAGTTAATTGCTAAGAAATTTATGAGAAAAAGCTAATGTAGTCTCAGATATGGGTGGATCAGTTTAGTTTAAGACTGGTATACCAAAGAATTAGAGGAATAAACGATTGTGAAAAGAAAGATATGGCGAAAGCAATGTTTTTGAAAAAAGGCAGAAGTTATCCAGGATCCTTAAAAAAATTATAAGAACCAGCTGTTTATTCTCAATTATCATGGATCTAAAAATCAAAGAATTTTGTGAAGCCAATCTTACTATCCTTTAGGAAGAGCAGATTCTTTCAGTAAACTTGCCCCTGTGTTAGACTAAAGGTGTAAGATTTTATTAGGAGGGGTTCATTTATGGCAAACATCAGTAAAAAATTACTCGCTGAATTGACTTCAGAAGAGGCAAACGGTCCGTTCATAACATTCATGTTAAACACCCACGTGGCACATCAAGAAGTTGAAAAAGATCAGCTGCTCTTCAAGAACTTTGCAAAAGAAGCGAAAAAGCGTTTTGAAAAACGTTACGCAGATCAAAGCTTTGCACCATTCCAAGAAAAAATCGAACGACTGCTGGCCGATCAATCTTTCTGGCGCAGCGGCACCAAAAGTGTTGCGATCATTATGAATGCTGAAGAGTTATACATTCATCGATTGAGTATAGAAGTAGACGACCAATATTATGTAAGCGACTTGCCATACTTATTGGCAATTATTAAAAATGCACAATTCAACTATCCTTACTATTTAATGGCGTTGAATCGCGATTCTATGAAGCTGTACTTAGTGAAAAATAAATTGGCGGAAGAAATTGAATTGCCTGAAGGTGCGCCGGTGGATGTTGTTACTGCGTTAGGCGACGAACTAACTGGCGGCAACTTGAATTATTCTTCTCAAGGCAGCAGCCAAGGTTCTAAAGAAGGCGTAGCTTATCACGGCGTGAATTCTAAAGACGAAGAAGTGGAAATCGACTGGGTAAACTATTATCAAGCTGTTGACAACTTCCTGCAAAACGATCTTGATAATCCAGAAAACTTGCCGGTTTATCTGTATGCTTTACCAGAAAACCAAACGCAATTCAAAAAAATCGCGAAAAACAAATTTTATTCCGACAAAGCAGCGGTTTCGGCATCACCTGCCCAAATTACTATCAAGGATATTGAACAAGGGGCAGAAAAATTATCAGCCGAATTGGCAGTTGAAGAAACTGACAGCTATCAATCGCTAATGAATAAGAAATTTATTGATCAGTTGGTAGACATTGTCCAGGCTGCCAAAGAAGGCCGAGTGTCTCACTTGTTCATTGCTACCTCTAATTTAGTGACTGGCTTTGGAGATGATCCGGATACTGAATACGATCGTCGTCAGGTGTTGAATGAAACTGCCGATCAAGTAATTAAAAACGGCGGACAGGTCTTTGTTTTGGATCAAAAGGACGCACCAGATGAAAAAAGTTTGCTAGCCATCCTACGATTCTAAAAAAAATAAAGCTTTTTTGAGAGTTAATGGTAGAGTTTTCAAATTAAATGTGTTATAGTTATGAATGTAGTTTTTGTACGGTAATATATGGCAAGCTTGTTTCCAACAACATCTTCCTTATTCACCAATCAAGTAATTACAAATTAATTTTTATCCTAGGAGGATGTTTAACATGGAACAAGGTACAGTAAAATGGTTTAACGCAGAAAAAGGTTACGGATTTATTACAGCAGAAAACGGAAATGACGTATTCGTACATTTCTCAGCTATCCAAGGCGACGGATTCAAAACATTAGAAGAAGGCCAAGCGGTTACTTTTGATGTTGAAGACGGACAACGTGGACCTCAAGCTACAAACGTTGAAAAAGCTTAATTAAAACTAACAATTACGTCGAGGGCTTAAGCTCTCGACTTTTTTTGTGCGTAAAAAAGGACAAATTATACATAATCAGGTCAGCAGTTAAGTCGGGGTTAACAGTATTCGGCTTTTTCAACCTAACTCGAAGTTGATGAGATTGGCAAAGTGTTTGTAATGCTTACATCTATTAGATGTAAGCATTTTTTTTGTTACTAGATAATAATTGTTTTATACTAGAAGAATAAAAGAACGATTGTTATCTGCGGAAATAATGGAAGGATAAGGAGATAGATGGCTAAAAATAATGCAATTTATTTTATTAAGCGAAAAATTTTAGTCACTATTTTGCTGGTATTTACCGTACTGGGGCCGATACTTTCGCAAATTTATTTAGCAAAAGAGGCAGAAGCAGCTGTATTGGACATAGAAATTCTTTCCAACATTGAAGCAAACAACACTAGCGGCACCTCTCCTGAAAATCGCTGGCAGCTAAACGATCAACAGGAAGTCGAATTTGTGATTCGCGGAAGCGGACTAGGCAGTATTTCCGCAGGATTGACTGGTCCCAAGACAGCCGTGTTAGTCATTCCTCCTGAGTTGGCCGGCTCAGTTGAGCCAACCGGCGATGCCCTCATTGAAACCAATTTGACCCTCAATCTACGTGGAATTCCCTTGTTAAGGACTCTATTTTCAGCTTTGGATGGCTTATTGGGAGAACTGGTAAGAATCTTAAACGGAGCTTTAGGGGCTCTGACTGGAGTTACTTTGAATTTAGATGAGGTGTATCGGCAAGTAGATTTGTTAAATAGCCTGCAGGATTTGCCTAGTCTGAGCTTTCATGTACCAGTGACCCTTAGTGAAGATGGTCGAGCACTGACTATCAATGTCGACGATGGCTTGGGCCGGGTATTAGCTGAAAATCTAAAAACCATCCTGCAAAATCTATCAAATGCGGTAGATGCATTGCGTGCTGAGGGGCAAGGCCCAGTTTCTGGATTGCTGGCTGGAACTATCAACGGCTTGTTAGGTCCGCTAAAATCTGGTCTAACGACAGCAATTCAAGCTCTGTTCCCATTATTAGATCTCGGTGGCTCATTAGTCAGTGCATTGGCAGATGGTTCACTTTTAGGGGACACAACAGTCACGATCAGCACCAACATCCAACCACCGGAACAAGTAACAGAAGATTTGGATGCCCATTTTTATGGGTCAGTCGTCAAATCATCCACGATTGATATCGATTTACTGACAAACAGCTCTGGTGTTACGTCGATTTACTTTGAAGGTGAACGCTTTGGTGTGGAAACGGAGCAGCTTCCCAAGTACTTAGATTTTGGCACCCATCCTATTCAAACGGCCGAAGATCAAATCTTCTCCCTTGATGAAGGTTTGGGAATGGTGCAGGTAGAGGACACACGCAATATTGAGAAAAATTGGAGTATAAAGGTTAGCCAAGCTAGTCAATGGACGAGTCCCAATAATACCAATTTAACAAACCCGGACCTAACCTTATACAGCGGACCGTTGGAAACCACTTTTCAAGACGGAGAAATTATCAATCATGCTGCTGAAGGAATTACCTTAAGACCCTTCGCACAACAAAAGGTCTTTACCCTAAGAGGTTCACAGGATTCAGGTTCAATTGCATTGCCATTGAGAGGAGCTGAATTGTTTGTCCCGATGAATACACCAAGAGAAGCAACGTCTTACGAAACAACACTTGTATGGACTTTATCAGAAACTCCTAACGAATAAGGCAAGTGATCATTTGATAAATTGACCGACACTGGAAGACAACCAAAGAGGAGAATATATTATGAAAGCAACAAAATGGCTATTAGCCGCAACAATCGGATTAGTAGGTGCGAGCATCCCCACCCTTGCACATGCAGCATCAAGTACAGACGCAGTCGTAAGCTATACCGATGGCGGAATCAGCTTTAACCCAGAAGGAGATATTAACAATCAAATTCCTCCAAATTTAGATTTTGGTACTATGGCAATTCAAACGACTCAACAAGAAAATTTAATCGCCCAAACAGATGGAGCAAACACTACTGGCGCAGTATCTATCAGTGATAACCGAGCAATAGCTCAGGGCTGGACAGTAAAAGTTAATCAGCAAACACAATTTGCAAACGCAAGCGGCGCCGAATTGGCAAGCGCTGAATTATCCATCAGCACAGGTGCTATCACCAACAACCTAGGGAATACGTTAGGTAGTATCGGCAAGGAAAATGTAACGCATAAACTACCAATCGACCAAGACGTAATCGTTTTAGAAGCAAAAGTAAATGAAGGTTTAGGTGAGACTTCATTACCGTTAACTGAATTTGAACTGGAAATTCCTGCCAATACCGCAAAAACTGCTCAGCAATATAATACAACGTTAAACTGGGTAATGTCAGAAGCGCCAAGTGAAACACCGTAATAAGATGTAAGATGAAGGAAGTGTAAAGAAATGAAAAAGCTATTCGGGATAATGGTTGTTTTATTGGCCTTTTTAGTTGGCGGTACAGCCCATGCTGATTCGATGAATGTATTTGAGGTAACCGTTCATCCGCCAGCAAGTCAAAGCAATCCAGAGGTATCCTATTTGGACTTAGAGCTGCCGCCGCAAGGGAATGAAACCGTCACAATTTCTATCAAAAATGCTAGCGACCAGCCGTTGAAAGTCAAGCCGTCCTTTAACCGGGCAGTGACGAACAATTTAGGAGTGATTGAGTATTCTGGAAAAAGAGCAGAAACTCTGGAAAATGTGCCAGTAAATATTAAAGAGCTGGTCACCTTTGATGAATCTGTCATTGAATTAGCTCCGCAAGAAGAGCGCAATGTAACCGCGGAAATCACAATGCCGGCAGAAGAGTTTTCTGGAGTATTAGCTGGTGGCTTCTATTTTGAACAGGTGCCAGAAGGTGAGATTCAGGGAGGCGTTCGCAATATTTATTCTCGTGAAACAGCGGTCTTAATCAGAAATGACCAAACGCCGGTGGAGCCAGAGCTGGAGATTGTCTCAGCTAAACCGATGCAGGAAAATGGTCGCAATATGATTGAGCTGACGATTGATAATCCGCAAGCCGCCTATGTTCATAACTTGAAGATTGAACATAATGTTGAAGCAGGGGATGAGGAATTTTTAACAGGTGAAAAAGAAGGAATGAGTGTGGCGCCGACTTCTCAATTTAAATACATAATGCCCCTAGACGGCAAAGAATTTAAAAACGGTCAGCACACGGTGAACATAACAGCGAACGCCGGTGACAAAACCTGGACCGGCAGCCCAACCTTCATGATCGAACGCCAAGAAGCCAGTGCCCTTAATGAACAGGACGTCACGATTGAACGTCAGAGTTTCCCATGGTGGATGCTGCTGATTGCCGGTTTTATTCTAGTTCAAACGATTATTATTGTTGTACTAGTGAAACGTCGGAAACGAGTAGAATAGTTGAATAAGCAAAGGATGAGAGCAATAGCTGCTTTCATCCTTTTTTTGGTCGTCACAGGTCAATAGTAGTGGGATAATGCTCATCGATTAAAATGTAGCGATAACCATGCTTTTGGCATTGTCGCAGGTTCTCAGCATTTTCCATAATCATTTCCGCCAAATTATAATCTGAATCGTCCAATCGTTTTTCGACGTCATTGGCATGCATTTTAATAGTAGAAAACTGTTTTCGAATATAGTTTTCTGTCATCACTAAACAGTAAAACTGAATCTCTTCTAAATACTTCACGCTAAAATCCTGCATCCAGTCAAAGGGAATATACAAGCCTTCAACTATCAGATTTTGCTGATTCTCAATTGCTGTTTTAATGATTTCCCGTACAATCGGCCACATGTAAATCGTCAATTGGTCGTCGTCCTCAGGTGTCAGCGTTGTATAGTGACTGCGAATCAATCCCATTTTCAAATGATCTAGGGATAGATAAGGATAATGATAGGTTTCCAGCAGTTTTTGAGCCATTACCGTTTTTCCAGTGTGGGAGGCACCAGTAAGCAAAATAATCATCGGGAATATTCCTTTCTATAAAAAACTGCACTATATAAAGTGTTGTCTTTTTATCTAGGATAAGCAGATTTTCCAGCGGAGTCAAACTTGAGCTGGAAGGGCAACTTCTTTTTTTACGGAGATTTATTCGCTTTCTTATTTGTAAAGTTGTTAAAAAGGATGAAATTCAGCTATAATGCATAGGGAGGAGGGGCAATATGACTAAAACTTATGCGGTTGTTGATATCGAAACCACCGGTACCGACCCGAAAACTGACCGGATTATTCAATTTGGCTGTGTTCTAGTAGAAGACGGCAAGATTGTCAGTCGTTTTGCGACGGATATCAATCCGGATCAGAGGATCTCCAAGCAGATCCAGCATCTAACCGGCCTTACTAACCAGCGTGTTCGTAAAGCCCCTTATTTTGAAGATGTAGCCTTAACGATTTATAACCTATTAGCTGATACAACTTTTGTGGCCCATAATATATTTTTTGATTACCCGTTTTTAAGTAACGAATTAGAACGTTGCGGCATGCCTCCGCTGCGGATTCCTGGTATTGACACAGTGGAATTGTCCCAGATTTTTTTCCCGACCAATTTGAGTTTTCGGCTGAGTGACCTGGCGAATGAATTTCATTTAACTCATGACAATCCTCATCAAGCCGACAGCGATGCCGAAGTTACTGCGCAGCTGTTAATGAAAATCGAGAAAACGATTAAAAGCCTGCCGCTGGTAACGGTGGAAGAAATTATTCGTTTGTCTGATTATATGGCCTTTCAAACGCAGGAATATTTGATTGAGTTGGCGGAAGAGATGAAAAATCACCCAATCCCTTTGTCTTCAGACATGGAAGTCGTGCACGGTCTAGCCTTAAAAAAGAAAAAGGTTCCTTTATATGAAGAAATCTACTACGAAAAGAAGGCGTACCCCCGCTCAAAAAAAGCGAAGGAAGCGTTGTACCAAGGACAACTGACTTTCCGTAAAGAACAGTCTCGACTGATGAATCTGGTCTTTGACTTCTTTAACAAAAAAACCGAAAAAAATGTGCTGGTGGAAGCAGCGACGGGTCTGGGAAAAACGATGGGCTATCTCTTGCCGATGAGTTACTTGGCAACACCGGAAAATCCGTTGATTGTCAGCACCGTTTCCCTGTTACTGCAGGAGCAGATGTTGGGGCATGATTTACCAGTGTTGAACAAGCTATTGCATCAGCCTTTGCAGGCAGTTGTCATGAAGAGCAGCAGCCATTACATTGACTTGGCACGCTTTTACCAAACGCTGCAAAGAGAGACCGAGCAAAAACAGTATGCTTTTTATCAAATGGCGGTACTGGTTTGGTTGACCCAGACGGAGACTGGCGATTTTGACGAATTAAATATGACTAGTCTGCGCCATGTGTTTTGGCAGGAGGTTGGCCATCAAGGATTGGATACTTTGGTGCGGCATAATCCTTTTTATCAAGTGGATTTCCTGCGACATCGCCAGGCCAAGCTGGAGCAAAGCAACGTGATTATTACCAATCATGCTTTCTTGGCTCAGGAAAATCAGCGGAAAACCTTCCAGCTGCCAGTCAGTCCTTACTTGATTATCGATGAAGCGCACCATTTAAATAAAGTCCTGGAACGAGTGAGTACGCGGCAATTGAATGTGTTGGCTGTACAAAAAGAAGTGAATCGCTTGAAGGACACCAAGACGTTCCAACACTGGCAAGGTCTAGCTAATCAAGATCAAGCCCTGCAGCATGCCATTGAACTGTTAGAGGATATCGCTGAAGAATTAGTGGAAGACCTGTTAGATTTGTACACGGAGTTGGCCCGATTGACCACTAGAGAGTCCACTATTATCGTAAAAGAACAGATGGATACTTTGTCGTTAGCCGGCGAGCAGCTGATTCAGCGGATTGAACGTTTATATGATGATACGATGAGTTTGGCTCAGCGATGCCAAGGTTACTTTATGGCACATAAAGAAAGCTTTACCATCCAGCAGCAAAACTACTGGAATGAATTCATCGATTGGTTTGAGAGTCTGCAGCAGCAGCAAGAAGCCTTTGAAGCCTTCTGCGAACAGTGGGAAGCCCGCTATGTTCATTGGCTGGATGAACGTGGACAAACTTTGCATTTCCAAGATCTGACTGCGTCCCTGCTGCCAGAAACTAAATGGTACCAACGCTATGAACAGATTCTCTATATCGGAGGCACGTTGAAATCCGGCAGCGATCGGCAGTATTTTCCAAAACGCTGGGGAATTCCAGATACATCGCTGAAGGTGATTCCAAGTCCTTATGACTATGCCCAACAAGCGCGGCTATTCTTACCAGATGATGGGATTGCGATTCAAGAGACTTCATCCGAGCGTTACGCCCAGTATCTAACCGATGTGATTCGAAAGCTGGCTGGAGCGGAAAAACGGCCGATTTTAGTGCTGTTCACTTCCCACGAGATTCTAAATCGGGTCTACCATCACTTGAAGGTACCTTTGTTAAATGAAGGTCGCGAGGTGTTAGCCCAAGGAATTGGCGGCAGTCGTGAAAAACTGCTGAAACGCTTTTTACTCTCTGATGACGCGCTGCTGTTTGGCGCTGACAGCTTTTGGGAAGGTGTCGACTTGCCAGGTGAGGTGCTGCAAATTATGGTAGTTACCCGCTTGCCGTTTGAAAATCCGCGGCGCCCATTAGTGAAGATTCGCAATGATTATTTAGAAGAGCAAGGAGTCAATCCTTTCTTCCAGGAAGCCGTACCGCATACAGCATTGCGTTTGAGGCAGGCACTGGGTCGTTTGATCCGTTCGGAAACTGATAAAGGAGTTATGATCTTGTTGGATCGGCGCTTTTTGACTGCGGGCTATGGGGAACGACTAAGAAAAGCTTTGCCTAAAGAGTTGCCGATTGAAGAAGCCAGCTTACCAGAAATCATTGAAAAGACCCATGAATTTTTAAGTTCTAACAAAAATGTTGAGAATGAGTGAGGAACGGGCTTTCTTTTGGTATAATGGGGCTTATCTGAAAGGAGTCGTGCTTTTTGGATACAATGCGATCAAAATTAAATAAATGGGTCATTGGTTTAGTGGCTGTTTTGCTACTGATAATTGTGTCGGGAACAATATTATTTATCCGTTCCAACCGTCCGATGCAGCAAGCGAAAGAAGAAGCAGTCGACTTAGCCAAACAATATGCCAACCTGGAGACAATGGAGAACTTCTATTGGTTTAATCGCGAAGAAACTTATTTTACCGTGACTGGTAAAGACCAATCCGGTAATGACATCGTGGTGATTATTCCAAAGTCAGGGGAGAATATCCAAGTCCTGGACGCCAAAGACGGCTTAAACGAAGAAGCGGTCATTCAGCAGATGCAGGCAGCCCATCCGGAGATTACGGTGGATAAAGCTGCTTTAGGAAAATTCAAGGATCAGCCTGTCTGGGAAATTACCGGCAAGGATGATCAAGGTGCTATTAGTTATTACCTGTTTTCTTTTGAAAACGGTGAAGAAATACAAAATGTCAGTTAAAAAATCTTGGTAGGGGAGTTATTGACGATGAAAATATCGAAACGTATTCAGAATCTAGAACCATCCGTAACATTAGCAGCAACTGCGAAAGTAAGAGAATTGAAAGCACAAGGACACAATGTGATTGGCTTGACCGTGGGCGAACCGGACTTCACTACACCGGATAATATTGAGCAGGCAGCGATCGAAGCCATTAAAAGCGGAGCAGTCAGCTTTTATACTGCAGCCGGCGGGATTCCTGAATTGAAGGAGGCCATCATTCAAGTAACCAAAAGAGATTATGAGATCGATGTGAAGCCAAATCAGGTGATCGTAACCAGTGGCGCGAAGTTTGCTCTATATGCATTATTCCAAACAATTTTGGATAAGGGTGATGAAGTAATTATCCCAACTCCTTACTGGGTCAGCTATGGGGAACAAGTGAAGCTGGCTGAAGGCGTGCCAGTGTTTGTAGAGACTGTACTAGAAACCGATTATAAGGTAACTGTTGAACAACTAAACGCAGCCTTAACCGACAAAACACAAGCGCTGATGCTAAACTCGCCATCTAATCCAACCGGCATGATCTACAACGAAAAAGAATTGCGGGCAATTGGCGAATGGGCTGTGGAAAATGATGTCTTGATCATTTCTGATGATATTTATGCACGTCTGGTTTATAATGGCAAACATGCGCCATACATGGCGGCGATATCTGACGAGATTGCCCGTCAAACCATTATCATCAACGGAGTGTCTAAAACCTTCGCTATGACCGGCTGGCGTATTGGCTATGCCATCGGCAACGCGGAAATTATTAAAGGAATGACGGATATTGTTTCGCAATCTACCAGCAACCCAACGGCTGTCAGCCAAGTAGCTTCAGTCGAGGCTTTGTTAGGCGACCAGTCAACAGTTAGAGAAATGCGGATCGCTTTTGAAGAACGCTTGAATACCATCTATCCAAAAGTGGCTGCTCTACCAGGTGTCACTTTGAAGAAACCGCAAGGCGCTTTTTACCTGTTCCCTAACGTAAAAGGAGCCATGGAAATGGGCGGCTACGACAATGTAACCACTTGGGTCAACGATCTATTGGAACAAGAGCATGTTGCGCTAGTTACTGGTGAAGGCTTCGGCGCACCAGAAAATGTCCGCATGAGTTATTCAAGCAGTATGGAAGATCTGGAAGAAGCAGTGGTTCGTATCCGACGTTTCATCGAAAATAGTCAAAAGTAAGAAAGACGGTTCGGGATAAAAGATAGGAGAGACAATTGTGAAACAGATTCAAATTATTGATGCCAAAAACCATGTTGGCGAGACCGTGAAAATTGGTGCTTGGGTGGCAAACAAACGCTCCAGCGGAAAGATTTCATTCCTGCAGCTTCGTGACGGAACGGCTTATTTCCAAGCAGTTGTTGTTAAAAACGAAGTCGGCGAAGAAATTTTCCAACTTGCTAAAGACTTAACCCAAGAAACCTCTATTTGGGTAACGGGAGAAATCCGTGAAGATGCCCGCTCCAAATTTGGTTATGAGTTAGGTGTCAAAACAATTGAAGTCGTTGGCGAAAGTCATGACTATCCAATCACACCGAAAGAACACGGCGTCGATTTCTTAATGGATCATCGTCACTTATGGCTGCGTTCATCACAACAGCACGCAATCATGTTGATTCGCAATGAAATTATCCGGGCAACCTATGAATTCTTTAACAACAACGGGTTTGTCAAAATTGATCCACCTATCTTAACTGGATCAGCACCAGAAGGCACGACTGATTTATTTGAAACCAACTATTTTGATCAAAAGGCGTACTTGTCACAAAGCGGTCAGTTGTATATGGAAGCTGCGGCAATGGCGTTAGGCAAAGTTTTCTCATTCGGGCCAACCTTCCGGGCTGAGAAATCTAAAACCCGTCGTCACTTGATCGAATTCTGGATGATCGAACCAGAAATGGCCTTCATGCATCAAGAAGAAAGCTTGGAAGTGCAAGAGCAATACGTGGCTTACTTAGTTCAAAGTGTTCTAGACAACTGTGAATACTCACTAGATGTTCTAGGCCGTGATAAAGAAGTCTTGAAACGTTATACGCAATTGCCTTACCCACGGATTTCTTATGATGATGCTGTTACCTTATTAAAGGAAAACGATTTTGATGATATCGAATGGGGCGATGATTTTGGTTCACCCCACGAAACCTTTATCGCTAATTCCTTTGATCGTCCAGTCTTTATCTTGAACTATCCAAAAGCGATCAAACCGTTCTACATGAAACCACATCCAACTCGTGAAGATTTGGTCATCTGTGCGGACATGATTGCACCAGAAGGTTATGGCGAAATCATTGGTGGTTCTGAACGGGCAACGGATTATGAATACTTGTTGGAACAAATCCGGGAAGCTGGCTTAGACGAAGAAGAATATTCTTGGTATCTAGACCTGCGCAAATACGGCAGTGTGCCTCACTCAGGCTTCGGTCTTGGATTGGAACGTACGATTACTTTCCTTGCAGGCATCGAACATGTCCGAGAATCAAGTCCATTCCCACGTTTGCTGAACCGTATTTATCCATAAGACAACTGAATTAACTGAGCGGCTAGATGTTTTTATCTAGTCGCTTTTTTGATGAATAGATAAAGTACATGAAGCCTATCTGTACTAAGAAAAGCAGACAAAAAAAGAGCTGGATCGCTTTTTTGCGATCCAGCTCTAACTATTTACAATGCAACGGAGTTCAATTCATCCATTTCTTTTACAATACATAACAGTGCGGCATCCAAATGCTGCTCAATCTGCAACTTTAACTGATTTTCGCTTCTTTGTTTCATGCAGCAGAAAATCTTTCGATGGTCCTCGATGGCATCTTTTCTTCTTTGCTGGGAATGTGCAGACAAATCTCTGAAGTAGGACAAATAATTTTGGATATTTATCATAGTATCCTTTAGCCGAATGATCTGACTCTTCTCGTAAATAAACTCATTAAATTCAGTGAAAAGCTCAGCTAGCCGATCAGGTTGTCGGCTCATACGGATGAGGATTTGTTCCAACTCGTCAAATTCTTCATCTGTCATTTTGTACATAGCCGTGACGGCGGCTAAACAATCCAGCGATTTTCTAATGGCAAAAATTTCGTAAGCATCTTTTCTCGTGATGCCCCTTACGATCATGCCTTTTCCGGGAGAGTGCTCCAACAACCGCTCCTTGTGCAGTTTTTGCAAGGCAAAGCGGAGGGTTGTTCTGCTGATTCTGACCTTGTCAGAAAGAACCGATTCGTTAATGCGGGTACCAGCAGGGATTTCTCCATTAAGAATGGTTGTTCGTAAAGCAGTATAAACAGCAACTTTCAATGGTGTTCTACCGGTAAAATCTAAATTTAAGGCGACAGTTTCAGCAATATCAAAATCGGGTGTCTGTTTGATTAAGGTAAGTTCCACTCATTGTCCTCCTCGTCACATAAAAATTTAGCGGATTTTATTTCGTAAAACCATTGGCAGAATTCCTTTGTTACGGTAGTAGTTAATCTCAGTTTGCGATTCAAAACGAGCAGTTGCTTGGAATTCAGTAACCTTGCCTTCAGGATCAGTTGCTCGAACTTGAACTAGGGAATTTGGTTCAAGTTCATTGTCGATAGCAAAGTCAAAGCTTTCTTCACCAGTTAACCCTAAGCTGTCAGCGTCTTGACCTTCCAAGAATTGTAAAGGCAGAACCCCCATCATTAATAAGTTGGAACGGTGAATCCGTTCAAAGCTCTTAGCAATAACCGTTTTTACTCCTAATAAATGAACCCCTTTGGCAGCCCAGTCACGGGAAGAACCCATACCGTAATCATTGCCAGCCAGGATAAGCAATCCAGTGTTATCTGCAATGTATTTGTTGCTGGCATCATAGATCGGCATGATCTCACCAGTTGGCAAGTATTTTGTATAGCCGCCTTCTTTGCCATCTGCCAGTTCATTACGCAAACGAATATTGTTCAAGGTTCCTCGTACCATTACCTCATGGTTTCCGCGACGACTGCCATAAGAATTGAAGGCTTGCGGACGCACGTTGTGTTCGGTTAAATAAAGACCAGCTGGTGACTTCATAGGAATAGCCCCAACAGGTGACAGGTGATCGGTAGTAATTGAATCACCTAACTTAGCCAACACCCGCTGTCTAGTTAATCCTTGAATTGGTTTTATTTCTGACTCGAAGCCGTCAAAGTATGGTGGGTTAGCAATATAAGTTGATTCAGGGTCCCATTCATAAGTTGTCGTCGGCGTGATTTCAATTTCATTCCAATGCTGATTTGAAGTGAACACTGAGCCGTATTCTTCTTTGTACAAGTCAGTTCTCACATATTGGCTCACTAGCTGTTCAACTTCTTCATTGCTAGGCATAATATCCTTCAAGTAAATCGATTCGCCCGCTTCATTATAGCCTAGTGCTTCAGTCGTTAAATCAACCTGGACATTCCCAGCTAAAGCATAAGCAATCACCAAATGAGGTGCTGCTAAGTAGCCCGCTTTTACGTCTGCATGAATCCGACCTTCAAAGTTGCGGTTTCCACTTAGAACAGCTGAAACTAATAGGTTCTCATCTTGAATCGTCTTACTGATGGCTGGATCTAATGGACCAGAATTCCCCACACAGGTCATACAGCCGTAGCCGATCACGTCAAAGCCTAGCTGTTCTAAATAAGGCAGCAAGCCAGCATCTTCAAAGTAACGAGTAGCCACTTTTGAACCAGGAGATAGGGAAGTTTTCACATAGCGTTTTACCTTTAAGCCTTTTTCAACGGCATTTTTAGCTAACAAACCAGCACTTAACATAATGAATGGATTGCTGGTATTAGTACAGCTGGTAATTGAAGCGATAACGACCGCACCCGTTTCAATCGTCTCAGTTGTTCCGTCTTCGTATTGAATAGTCGCTTGTTTCTGCGCTTCTTCTGGTTGCAAACCATAACCGCTGTTCCCGTTAGGCAACGAAAGTGAATCAATGAAGCCTTGTTTAACTTTAGATAAAGGAACTAAATCCTGTGGACGTTTCGGTCCAGCCAGACTAGGTTCAATTTCTGATAAGTTCAACTCAATGACATCAGTGTAGTCCGCTTCATTTTCAGCGTCATAGTAAAATTGATTTTCTTTTACGTAGGCTTCAATGACAGCTTGCTGAGCAGCATCTCTTCCGCTAAAGGCCAAGTAATTCAACGTTTCTTGATCGATTGGGAAGAAGCCGCAAGTTGCGCCATATTCCGGTGCCATGTTGGCTACCACTGAACGATCCGATACAGTTAAGTGAGCCAGACCTTCGCCGAAGTATTCGACAAACTTTCCGACAACATTTTTTTCTCGTAAAATCTTCGTCAAAGTTAAAGCCAAATCAGTAGCAGTTGCACCATTTTTCAGACGGCCTGTTAAACGAACCCCAATGACATCTGGTGTTGTTAAGTAACATGGCTGACCAAGCATTCCAGCTTCAGCTTCGATCCCGCCGACACCCCAACCTAATACACCCAACGCGTTAATCATTGTTGTATGAGAATCTGTTCCTACTAAAGTATCTGGGAATAACAGTTTTTCTTCTCCAGCGTCCCGTTCGGTTACGACATCTGCTAAGTATTCCAGGTTTACTTGGTGGACAATTCCGGTAGCTGGAGGGACAACCCGGAAGGAATCAAAGGATTGCTCCGCCCATTTGAAGAAGCGATAGCGTTCCATGTTGCGTTTGAATTCCAACTCTTCATTTTTTTGAAATGCTGCTGTTGATCCAGCAAAATCCACCTGAACAGAATGGTCAATGACCAAATCAACCGGAATTTCCGGATTAATGACATTAGGATCTTTGCCTAAATCTTTTACTGCTTTGCGAAGAGAAGCCAAGTCGACAATTGCAGCTCCACCAGTTAAATCTTGCAGAATTACTCGTCCTGGTTTAAAGGGGATTTCTGATTTTTCAGCTCCTGGCAGGTTCCAGTTTAATAAGTGGGGGATGGCTTCCTCACTTTCAGCTGTTTGCTGGCGTAAGATGTTTTCCAGCAATATTCGAATCGAATAAGGCAGACGAGCAAGGTCGCTGCCGGTTTTTTGGCTCAGCTCGTTTAAACTAAAGTAGCTGTATTCCTGATTTTCAATCGTTAATTTCTTTTTCATGTGGAAGCCTCCGTAATTTAGTGTTGTTTAAAAATGAAAATGCTTTATGATTTAAGTAGTAGAAATTGTCGGAAAGGATTGTTTATCTATGGAGATAAAGGATTTCGAATACATTCGTGCCATTGTAGAACACAAAAATTTGACCAAAGCCGCCGAGTTTTTGTTCATCACACAGCCTTCTTTAAGCATGTATATTAAAAATATGGAAGAGCGTTTAGGCTTCCAAGTTTTTCAAGTGATTGGCAAAAAATTTACTCTAACAACGTTGGGAGAAGTTTATCTCGAAACCGGGATGAAAATCCTAGAGTTAAAAGACAATTTTCAAAGTACGCTGGAAACGATGCAGGAAAAGCGCTATGGTAAAATCCGCTTAGCCATTCCGTTGCTGAGGAGCTCTTATTTGCTGCCGGAAATTTTGCCTAAGTTTAATGCCCTTTACCCGAACGTCCAGATTGAATTGTTTGAAGACGCCTCAGTGACTCTTGAGAAAAAGATTCAAGATGGTCAAGCAGACGTCATTATTATGAATAAACCAGATCGTGTTTTAAATATGGACTACGAAATTGTTCGCAAGGAAGAAATTTTATTGGCTGTTCCTCAAGGGCTGCTTGAAGGATATTCGCTGCCGGAAAAAGAGCAGGAAAAGTATCCGTATTTTGATCTAAGAACCCTCGAGGATCAGCGCTTTATTTTGCATTTTCCTAATCAACGGACAGGACAAATGGCTGAGAAGATTTTTCGGTACTATCAAATGAAACCTAAAAATGTTTTTTATACGCGGAACATTGAAACGGCTCTAAATTTAACCGTGGCCGGATACGGGATATCCTTTGTTTATGAGAACCACGTGGACCACTTAAATCTGAAGGAGCAGCCGTTGTTCTTTTCTATTAGTCAGCCCAACACCAGTCTGTTTGCTTCAGAAGTTCTGATCGGCTATCGTAAAAACCGGGTGCTGCCACCGTACACTCGCGACTTTATTGAACTGTGCAAAACCTTAATTTAAGAAAGGCAAAGGAATGGCACCAGTTAAAATTGCGATTATCAATTGAATGAAGTAGCTGGGAATACCCCATTTCAGGTATTCCTTTTGGTAGTCGGCGAAGTTTACTTCGGTTCGATCTACCAATACATAAAGGAAAGCAACCAACGGGCTGGCAAAACGTACCGCCTGTCCAATCAGCGAAGCTACCCCGATATTGACAGGTGAGGCACCAAAGCTGTAAGCAATTGGCGCGATAACCGGCAAGATACCAAAGTAGAAGGCATCATTTGGCAGGAAGAACAATCCCGGCAGTGAAATCAGCGCTAACAGTAATGGAATATAGCCGCCCATGTTTTCTGGTAAAAGAGACACGATATGTTCAGCAATACCAGCACTCATGCCGCTGCCGTTTAACACACCCATAATAACACCGGCTCCGAAAACTAGGCTGACTGGCCCAAGTGCTTCAGCACCATTGGCAGTAAGTCGTTTTGCCTGAAGCCCAGGATCTTTGTAGTTCACAATCAGGGCGATACTGGTACCAACAAGGAACAGCATGCCGCCGTTGACGATATCTAAGATTAACAAAGCCATAATTAAAACCGTTAAAACAAAGTTGAACAATAGCAGTTTCGGACGTTTCAAATTTTCTGGATCATCATCTAAGGAAACCATAATTGCCTCTAAGTCAGATTCAGTAATAATACTTTTACCATCAACACAACCTAAACGTACGCGTTCTTTCTTTCCGTAATAGTAAGCCATGTAAACGGTTAAGATCATGGCGCCGATCATACCAGGAATTAATGGAACGAAAAATTCTTTAGGACCAATATTCAACACCGGCATAGCTCGTGCCATCGGACCGCTCCATGGGACAAGGTTCATGATTGAGTTTGGAATAGCAATCAGTACAGCTAGATACAGCTGACGCATTTTCATTTTCTTAAACAGCGACAAAACAGCAGCAGTGATGATTAAAACAGTCGTTGTGCCATCACCATCTAAAGAGACGATCATGGAGATCGCAGCTGTTGCCAGACATAGTCGCAAAGGATCACCTTTGGCCCATTTAATCAATACCTTGCTCAATGGATCGAAAAGACCAACATCCAGCATGATAGAGAAGTACAAAATCGCAAACAGCAGCAAAGTGATTGTCGGTGCTACCCCAGATTTCACACCATCACCAACAACTTGGTAATACAAACCTTCGTAAATCCAATCAAACACATTTAAAAATGATTGCCCTGTATAACCGGCTACAATAAACCCAAAGGCCAGCGGTACAAGAATCAACCCCGCAAAGGGTGAAATTTTCTTAGAAAGCAGTAAAATCATAAAAACAATAACCATCAAATATCCCAATAATGCTAACATGCTTACTCATCTCCTTTTTTTAGTTGCCTTTTAAAAATACAGTTCCTGTCAAAATTTTTCGTGCAGTTCTATAGGAAGAAATAGAGTGAATCTTCACTTCGTTTTTCGCTGATGTTGAAGAATTAATCGTTGTTTCAATTAAGCCGTCACCATGACCAAAAGTTAAATTCGCTTGTTCGGCTAACGCTTCGCCTTGGTTCAACAGACGATTAGGAATGGTGTTTGGTACTGCACAAGCAGCTGCTGAACATAATGCCCCAGTTAATGCGATCGTCTTATGGGCCTTTTGCATACTCATCATGCGAACGGCTAAATCATAGCTGTCGCCTTTAACCTCAGTTCCGCTGACTGTTTGATAATCACTAGCAGGACTGACTAAAGTAAGTTTAGGAACCCCAGGTGACTCTTTGGCACTTTGGGTAACATCACTGATAAAGCCCAGTTTAACTGCGGCTTCTCCGCGAATTTTTTCCAAAGTGTCCAAGAATTCTTGACTGCTGTCGATCTCTGAAGCACTTTCATTACCTTTTAAACCGACCTTTTCAGCCTCTACAAACACGAGAGGGTTGGCTGCATCTACAATAGATACTTCGATTTCTCCAAAGCCGTCTACTGATAAAACATCCACCGCATTACCAGTTGGCAGAAGTTTTCCTGTCATGGAACCAGCCGGGTCAATAAATTCTAACTCAATTTTTAGTCCAGTACCAGGTACGCCGGAAATTTGGAAGTCTCCTTCATAAGTTAACTTGCCCCCAGGTGTAGGAATGTGTTCGAAAATGACTTTTTTAGTATTCGTGTTGTAAACCTTAACTGTTGTTACTGGATCTGCAATGTCGACTAAATCGCTTTCAATTGCGAAAATACCGACCGCCGAAGAAATGTTCCCGCAATTGCCTGCATAAGAAACTACTGACTTATCAATCGCTACTTGGGCAAATGTATAATTTACGTCCCATGCTTCTTTCTCTTCTTTGGAAATGATTGCTACCTTACTGGTTGTGGAGACCGCACCGCCTAAGCCATCAATTTGCCTGACATCCGGACTGCCCATAATGCTTAATAAATTATCGTCTTGGTTTCCAGATAATTGCTCTAACTCTTCTTTGAATAAAAAAACACCTTTACTTGTACCGCCTCGATAAATGCTGCAGTTTAGTTCTTTCAAGTCTATCATTCCTTTCTGGCTCAATTATAGGTCAAGAGGGTTCTAAAAGTACAATCAATGTTTTTTATAATAACCATCAGTGATAACTATTATCAATCGTTTCAGAAGGAGTATTCTATTTTTTGTTATTCAATTTAAAAATTTGATAACATTTCGCTTAGTATAATTTGAAATCTATAGGAACCTATGAAGTGAATCCGTTCTTTAATAGAAGGGGACAAAAAAACTGTATCCGCTATCTTTTTGCTGGGGTGTCAAATGATCTATAACAATCTGTTATTATATCGTTTTCTTATTAGCATCAAACCTCTTATTATTTGCCCGTAGTATAGGGGATATTTTACTGGAAGATTAATAATAAACACTGAATTACCGCCGAGATTATTCGGTTGGCTGCACTGTCAGAACGGATTCACATGCGCAGAAACCAAGGCAACATAATAGGCTGTTTGTGCTCGACGTTCTGAAGCTATAGAAAACTGCTGTTATGTTTGTTGTTTGAATACTGGAGAGATGATCTATAAAGCTGAGTCAATGTTCCCTAAATGAAGGTTCTTTAAAAAGATGGAGAGTGAAGCTGACTTAATATTCTGACTTAAAGCAAAACACGAACATTATCAATATGGCTTAATAATTGATTGAACTATCGGGACAAATGGGTCTCTTTTTTTGACCAATATCTCGCAGATTGCTGCATTATTTTGAAATTATAGTTCTGAAAGCATTTTAATTCGCAAATTTATATTGTTCCTAGCGGAAAATTCGTATATACTACAGCTATGTTAAAAACGAACAAGGAGTTTAAAATGAAGAAAAATGTTCCTTATTTGATCCTTTTACCTGGATTCGTACTATTGGTGTTCTTTTTGATCCTTCCTTTAGTAGCAAGTATTTTTCCTAGCTTTTTGCCTGAAAATGGCGGCCTTAGCAATTATGCATCTTTTTTCCAAGATGAGTACAACCGGGGGATTTTCTGGCGTACCATCCGTGTGTCAAGTATTGTTACAATCGTGTCATTGATTTTTGGGATTCCCACTGCTTATTTCATTGCTGGATTAAGTAAAAAATGGCGGGGGATTTTGATGGCGATGACGTTATTCCCATTATTGACCAATTCGGTTATCCGTAGTTTTGCCTGGATCAATATTTTAGGGAAAAATGGTGTGTTGAACAGCTTATTGCTGAAAACTGGCTTGCTGGAACAACCACTAAACCTGCTGTACACAGAGTTTGCCATCATTATCGGCTCGGTGTATTTATTTTTGCCTACGATGGTGATGACCTTAGTGGGTGTGATGGAAAATATCGAAGGCGAGATGCTGGAAGCAGCAGAAACGCTAGGAGCTTCGCCCTTCACAGCATTCATGAAAATTGTTTTGCCTCTGTCGATTCCTGGAGCGATTGTGGGAAGTATTTTAGTCTTCACGGGAACCTTAACTGCTTATACTACTCCGCAATTATTGGGGGGGAATCAGAAAATGCTGATGTCTACCTTCTTGTATCAACGGGCGGCAACGTTGGGAGACTGGAATGGTGTAGCTGTGATTGCCTTGATTATGATTGTTACGACCTTAATTGTCATGAAGGTCTTGAATTTCATTGCTAAAAAAGTGGACAGGAGAGAGTTTGATAATGCGTAAACAAAAAGGAATGACCATCATTGCGATTCTCGTATTCGCATTCTTATTCTTACCGTTGGTGTTAATTGCCATCACTTCTTTTGGGACGGCAGCTGCTATCCAGTTTCCGATTCAAGGTTTTACCTTGGATTGGTATGCCAATGCTCTTTCTAACGATTCAATTATGGAAAGCTTCAAGCTAAGTTTGCTGATTGGCGTCTTGGCGACCGTCTTGGCGTTACTTGTAGGTGTTCCGGCTTCATATGCTTTAGCGCGTTTCCCGATGAAGGGACGCAGCTTGATTAAGAGCTTTTTCTTGTCGCCAACCGTGATTCCTGGGATTGTCGTTGGTTACACATTGTTCCAATTTATCGTGGTTTCGCTAGGATTGCCAGTATTCCAAGGTTTATTAATGGGACACTTTTTAATTAGCTTACCTTACATTATTCGGGTAGTCGGCTCTAGTATGGAGCAATTGGATTATTCAATGGAAGAAGTTGCTTGGACACTAGGCTGTACGCGATTAAGAGCCTTTGTTCAAATCGTCTTGCCAAATGTTTCGTCAGGTATTTTTGCCTCATTCATGTTAGCTTTTGTCAATTCCTTCAATAATGTACCAGTTTCGATGTTCTTGTCTGGACCGGGCGTGACTATGCTGCCAACATCATTATTGAGCTATATGGAATATAACTATGATCCAACGGTTTCAGCGATTTCAGTTATGCTGATGCTGCTGACGATTGGTTTAATGTTCTTGATTGAACGGACGTTAGGGTTAGCATCGATTGTTTAGCCAGATGGTAGGCGTATGAAAATCGAATTAATGAGATAGCCGCAAGTAAACTTAGAATAAACGAGGAGCGAAGGATTGTGTCATTTGTAGAATTAAGCGACATTCGCGTCAGCTATGACGGCAAGCTAGATATTTTAAAAGATTTGAACATCTCTATGGAAAAGGGCGAACTAGTTTCCTTATTAGGTCCCAGTGGCTGTGGTAAAACCACCACCTTGCGAGTAATCGCCGGCTTAATCCAGCCAAACGATGGAGATTTTATTTTAGATCAAGAAAATTTGACGAAGGTGCCTGTGCACAAACGGAATTTCGGCATGGTTTTCCAAAGCTATGCGTTATTCCCCCATTTAACAATTGCTGAAAATGTGGCCTTCGGTTTGAAGCTGCGTAAAGAGCAAAAAGAAGTGCTGGATCAAAAAGTGGCTGACATGCTAAAAATTTGCGGATTGGAAAATTTAGGGGATCGTTATCCGAAACAATTATCTGGCGGACAACGTCAACGGGTTGCTTTGGCGCGAGCACTAATTATTGAACCAAAGCTGCTATTATTAGATGAACCATTAAGTAACTTGGATGCGAAATTGCGGGTAGCAATGCGTATCGAGATCAAACGAATTCAGCGTCAATTAGGAATTACCACCGTTTTTGTTACTCACGATCAGGAAGAGTGTTTCTCAATTTCTGACAAGGTAGCAATTATGAATGGCGGAGTCATCGAGCAATACGATACACCAGAAAACATTTATCGTTTGCCAAAAACACAATTTGTCGCACATTTCATCGGATTTGAAAACTTTTTTGAAGTAACGAAGAATACGGATGGCACTTACACAACTGTGGATGGATCAGTCGTTTCCAGTACGTTGCCCCATGGTACTGCGGAAAAAGCTACGGCGACAATTCGTCCAGAGGATATTGAAATTACAGCTGATGGCCCGATTAAAGGGAAAGTCAACGTGCGTACCTTCTTAGGCAAGAGCCATCAATACGAAGTAGAGTCATCATTAGGCAAGCTGCTGGTAAACGGCAGCGACCAACAAGTGTTTCAAACAGGGGACAGCATTTCATTGAGTTTCCCTGCTGAAAAATTAGTGATTTTAGAAAAATAAAAGGAGCTAACAGGATGAAGAAGAAATTTTTATTGGGCATGGTGGCAGTAACAAGTTTGGCTTTGGCAGCGTGCGGCAACAGTGCGGCCAACAATGGTGGAGGCAGTACTGGAAGTTCAGATGACAACAGCGCAAGTACCGGCAGCAAATCATTAGTTGTTTCAACTTTTGGTTTAAGTGAAGATATCGTGAAGAAAGATATCATGGATCCATTCTCAAAAGCAAATGACGCAAAGGTTACTTTGGAAGTCGGCAACAGTGCAGATCGTTTTACTAAATTGAAAAACAATCCTAACTCAGGCGTTGACGTGATTGAATTGGCACAAAACAATTCAACTGAAGGTAATCAAGATGATATGTTTTTAGAAATTACTGAAGCAGATGTTCCTAATTTGGCTAATTTAACAGATGGTGCCAAAGAAGTATTCGAAAGCGGCGCTGGCGTACCAATCGCGGTAAACAGTATCGGTATCGTTTATGACAAAGAAAAAGTCGGAAAAGAAATCACTAGCTGGGACGATCTTTGGAGTGAAGATTTGAAAGGTAAAATCTCTGTTCCTGACATCACTGTAACTGCAGGTCCGTTGATGCTTTACGTAGCAAGCGATCATGCCGGCAAGGACATTGCCTCTGATAATGGCGAAGCAGCTTTCGAAGCAATGGAAGAATTGAAACCAAATGTCGTGAAAACTTATTCTAAATCATCTGACTTGGCAAACATGTTCCAATCAGGTGAAATCGAAGTAGCCGTAGTAGCTGACTTTGCAGTAGACATTATCAAAGGCGCGGCTGAAAATGTTGAATACGTGGTTCCAGAATCTGGTACTTACGCAAACTACAATACAGTGAACGTTCCAAAAGAAACTAAAAACAAAGACTTGGCCTTAGCCTTCGTGAACCACCGTATCAGCGAAGAATCACAAAAAGCTAAAGCTCTATCATTAAACGAAGGTCCAACTAACAAAGATGTTGAGTTGACTGAAGAAGAAGCAGAAAACAAAACGTACGGTGCAATTGCTGACCGTGCCGAAGCTGTTGACTTCAAGATGATCAACGAAAATCTTCCAACTTGGATCGACCAATGGAACCGGACAATGAATAACTAAATATTCCGAAAAAACAGTTGTGCAGCTTGCAACTGTTTTTTTCTTGGCCTAGTTGCACAAATTCGCTTTGGCAAGCTGGAAGCGTTTTGCTAAAATGAAAGATAATGAAGGGGTTAGGGAAGGAGTGCGGAGATTGATGAAAGACGAGATTCTAACATTTTCAGACAGAGCAGCTTTTCGAACTTGGTTAACTGAAAATGGCACCAAGAGTGAGGGTGTTTGGCTGCTATTCGGTAAAAAAGGTGGACCCAGAACACTTTCAGCCAATGATGCTTTGGAAGAGGCGTTATGCTATGGCTGGATCGATGGACAGATGAAGAAGCTGGATGAACATTCTTACAAGAAATATTTTGCCAGCCGCCGTGCCAAGAGCAATTGGTCGGAGAAGAACAAAAAACTGGTAGAAAAATTGGAGCAGCAAGGAATTATGACCGACTTTGGTCGAAGCAAGATTAAGGAAGCTAAAGAGAATGGTCAGTGGGACAAACCGAAAGCCCCAACTATTACTGAAGAAGATATTGCTATGGTTTCGGCTTTACTGAAAGGAACTGAACCAGCATTTACTAACTTTGAGGCCATGTCGCTTTCCGTGAGAAAAACTTATACGCGAGCCTATCTGGATGCCAAGACCGATGCTGGTCGAGAAAAAAGGCTGGCATGGATGATTGAACGACTGAATCAAAACTTAAAACCAATGTAGAAAAATAGTTTGAAAATGTAGACTTAGTTGAAAAGATAGAGGCTAACTTTTCAATTAAGTCTTTTTGGCTAAATGCTGATAAAAGGCCAAGTTCTCTTTGGCAAGCCTGTTTTGGTTTGTTAAAATGAAGGATAGAAAACGAAGGATTAGAGGTATCAATCATGCAAGTAGATAAGATCATAAAAAATGCACAGGTGTTTCAAACACCGACACGAAGTTTTGTTAAACAGAACGTCGCAATTAAAGGAGACAAGTTTTATTACATCAGCTCTGAGGAGTTGAAGCAGCTTTCTAGTGAGACGATTATTGATGCAGAAAATCAGTATATGATTCCGGGACTGCTGGATATTCATATGCACATTGAAAGCTCCATGACTACACCAACTATTTTTTCAGAGTCCGTTTTACGTTATGGTGTGACGACAGTTGTGGCGGATGCTCATGAGATGGCGAATGTATTTGGTCTTGAAGGCTTGAAGCATTTTATGGCCGCGAAGACTAAACTGGATATTTTTCATGCGATTCCTTCTTCCGTTCCATCCACTACGCCGGAATTGGAAACAACGGGTGGCGTGATCGGTTTGCCGGAGGTTAAGGAATTACTGCAAGATCCGCGGGTGATTTGCTTAGGAGAAGCCATGAACTTTAAAGGCATTGCTTATGAGCCGGATTCATTGATTGCGGAAATTATTGCTTTGTGCAAAAAAGAGCGGCCAACTATGCCGCTGGAAGGGCATATTCCGAAGATTTATGATCAGGAATTAGCGGATTTCTTGTATAGCGGAATCACGTCGGACCATACCCATCAATTTCCTGAGCATTTATTGGATAAAATCCAAGCAGGCTTGTTTATTCAGTTTCAAAATAAATCGATTACGCCGGAAAATATGGCAGTGATTAACGAGCATCAATTGTACGATTTTGCCTGCATTATTACCGATGATGTGATGGCTGATGATTTGCTGGAAGGTCATTTGAATGAAAATCTGAAAAAGGCTGTGGCTAATGGGTTGCCGATGGAACAGGCAATATACATGACGACCTACACACCAGCCCGGCGTATGAGCTTGAACGATCGCGGCATGATCGCACCAGGGCGCGTAGCAGATTTCATTTTACTAGATGATTTGGCAGATTTTACGATTGCGTCTGTCTATAAATCAGGAGAAAAAGTGTTCCAAAAGGGCGACAGCTTCCATCATCCGGAAGTTGTAGAAGCATTTCCATCAGACTATCAAAAGAGTGTCCGCTGTCGTTCGTTAACGAAGGAAGATCTTCAGCTGAAGGTTCAAACCGAGAAAGAACAGGTTCGCTGCAACGTCATTCAAAAGCAAGTGGTTGGCACCTTTACTCAACCGATTGTTAAGGAAATTCCGGTAGTAAACGGCGTTCTTGATTTGGATGCGGCGGATTGCAGTTTGTTATTAGTAATGGAGCGTTATGGTATTAATGGAAACGTGGCTTATGCGTTGATGGATCAGCCAATTAAGGCTAAAGGAGCGATTGCTACGACATGGGCCCACGATCACCATAATTTAATGGTGATGGGGAATGATGAAGCATCGATTTTAGCTGCGCAACATATGCTGTTGGAAATGCAGGGTGGCTATGTTGTTGTAGAAGACGGTGAGGTAACGGCGACTTGTCCGCTGCCGATTGGTGGTATTTTATCGCAAGCACCTGTCATCGAATTAGGCAATGATCTGAAAAAAGTTCGGGCAGCGATGCAAGCTTTAGGCTATGAAAACATGAACGAAATTATGTCTTTCTCTACCTTATCATTGCCGGTTTCACCCGCGATTAAAGTGACCGATAAAGGCATGATGGATACGAAAAATCAAACTTTTTATCCGTTGGTTTTCCCAGAGGATGGAGTTCTGTTAAATGAAGCAGCTGATTAAAAATGTCCATATCCTGACGATGGATTCCGATTGGATAGAGTATAAGGATGGTTATCTTTTAATAGAAGAAAACCGCATCAGTCAGATGGGTGAGATGTCCGATTCATTGCCTTCAGCCGACAAAATTATCGACGGCAAGCAGGGGATTTTGCTTCCGGGAATGATAAATACTCATACCCATACTGGCATGATTCCTTTTCGCTCGTTGGGCGATGATGTGCCAGATCGTTTGAGGCGCTTTCTGTTTCCGTTAGAGCAGGTAATGACGCCTGAGTTAGTACGAGCTTCAGCCGAGTATGCGATGGCGGAGATGCTGCTGAGCGGAGTAACAGCTTTTTGCGATATGTATTATTTTGAAGATGAAGTGGCACAGGCTGCGGAAGCGATGAAGGTTCGTGCTTTGTTAGGGGAAACAATTATCGATATGGCTACCTGTGATGCCGAAAATGCAGCGGAAGCTTTAGCTTACTGTGAGAGCTTCATTCAAAAGTGGCAGAATCACGAAATGATTACCCCAGTGATCGCACCGCATGCACCAAACACTAATGATCAAAAGACGTTGGAAGCCATTGTTGCTTTAAGCCGCAAATACGATGCACCGATTACCATGCACGTTTCGGAAATGACTTACGAGATGGAAGAGTTTGCTGAGCAATATAATCAAACCCCGGTAGCGTTCTTGGAGGAATTGGGTTACTTTGATCAAGAATTCATTATGGCTCATTGTATTTTTATGACGGAAGAAGATATGCAGCTGACACAAAAATATCGGGACAACGTGCGGATTGCTCACTGTATTGGAGCAAATACCAAATCGGCAAAAGGTGTAGCGCCGGTTCGCGGGATGCTGGAACATCAATTGACTGTGGGTCTTGGCACGGACGGACCCAGCAGCGGCAACACATTGGATTTGTTTACCCAGATGCGGATGTTCGCGAACTTCCATAAAACACACTTGGCGGATCGCGGTGCTTTTCCGGCGCGGGAAATTGTTCGTTTGGCGACAGTTGGCGGTGCCAAAACCTTAGGGTTGTTTGATCAAGTTGGTTCATTGGAGATTGGCAAAAAAGCTGATATTATAATAGTAGAAACTAACTCAGCGAACATGTTCCCAATTTTTGATCCTTATTCGGCATTGGTTTATTCTGCCAATGCCAGCAATATTTCAGATGTTTGGGTGAATGGGCAACAGCTAGTAAAGGAAAAGCAATTAGTGCAGGCCGATGTTCAACAAATCAGAGAGACACTTTATCAGCAGATGGATCGCTTCGTTGTGGAAGCTAAACGCAGAGCAGCCGAAATTTAAATGAGGAGGATTATATGGTGGAGCATAAGATTTTTAGTATGAGTGTAGCCAGTGTTTATCCGCATTATGTCACGAAGGCAGAGAAAAAGCAGCGCACACAAGCTGAAGTGGATGAAATTTTCCGCTGGCTGACTGGTTATGGTCAAGAAGATTTAGAAGATCAGTTGGCAAAAAAGGTCGATTTCAGAACATTTTTTGCTGAAGCCCCAGCCATGAATCCTAATCGAAAATTGATTAAAGGTGTCATCTGCGGTGTGCGGGTGGAAGAAATTGAAGAGCCGCTGATGCAGGAAATCCGTTACTTGGATAAGCTGATTGACGAATTGGCTAAGGGAAAGAAAATGGAGAAGATTTTGCGGAAGTAATAGATATAGAAGCGATCCTGTTGAGTTAGGATCGTTTTTTTCGCTATACAGGTTAACTAATTTTGATTAAAAGCCAGGCAATGCCAAATATCGCCACGCATTCAATAATGAATTCTAGCCAGCTATCTTCTTTTTTTAGGAAGGTACCACCGAACTGGTTTTCTTTAGGCAGCATATCTCTTAAAAAAATATTACTCAATAATAAGCCAAAAGTAACGATGTAAAAACCTAGTCCCCACTTAGGTGTAGAAAGCAGGAAGTATAGATACGCAATCAGCAGAGAATCTCCCACAAGTTTAATTCGTCGTATTTCTTTTAGTGTCATTGTCTCCCCACACTCCTTGTTCATTTATTCACTTTTAGTATAGCAGTGTTGCAAAATTAAAAAAAGATCTTCATATATAGCAAAATCTCAAAACTGATATAATTAGAGTATAAAGAAGGTGAGAAAGATGGTTGATGAAACACGTACTAGTGGTGGATTGGATGCAGCAACGCTGAAGTTATTGGCAATTGTAGGTATGACCTTGGATCATATTGCGATTGTCTTTGCTCCACAGCTTTCGTTAGGAGTAAGAACACTTTTTTATGCTTGCGGGGGAATAACATTTCCCATCATGGCGTATTTATTAGTTGAAGGATACAAGCATACGTCGAATGTGAAACGCTATGGGTTGCGGCTGCTGGTATTTGCAATTATTTCTTATGTGCCTTTTGCTTGGGCGATGGGTACTTTCGTATTTAATGTTTTGTTTACACTGCTTTTAGGACTAATTACACTGTATCTATATGATCATATGAATAATCGCATCTTGTTCTGGTTTGTCTTTGTAGGCTTAACCCTATTTTCTGTAGTTATGGATTGGGGTTTAGTGGGTGTGCCGATGGTCTTAATGTATTACATTGTCAGAGGAAACTGGGCTCGCTATATTGTGCCGTTATTGCCGTCGGTCATCTTAATGACGCTGATGTTCTTGGTTTCTGGTGGAGAGCTGACTGTTGCGATTGTGCATTCATTGCCGCAATTGGCGTTTGCCTATGTTGGTGGAGGTCTGAGCGCAATTTTGTTAAAAAATTACAACGGGCTGCGGGGGCGTTCGATGAAGTATCTATTTTATGGCTACTACCCCGCTCATCTGTTAATATTGGCTATAATTCGCGATTTTATTTTATAAGGTGTGTAAAAGCTGTCAGCGATTGGCAGTTTTTTTGTAAGAATTCATGTCTGTCAGGACGATTTCTTATTCATTAAGAAAAGGTCTGAAAATGTAAAGGATTTCTTCTTTTGTGGTTGACATATGAATATGTGATCATATATAATAAGTTATGAGGAAGTATTCATATGTTGATAGGAAGAAGGGACGAACCATGGAAAAGACTTATCGGTTGGATGGCTTGGATTGTGCCCATTGTGCGGCGAAGATTGAGCATGCAGTACAGGGAATCAATGGAGTAAAACGGGCAAATGTCGATTTTATGACTACTAAGATGATTATTGAAGCGCCGGAAAAAGAAATGCCCCGGATTTGCGACGAAGCTGAGAAGGCTGTGCATCAATTTGAGCCGGAGGTTGCGTTGAAGGATCTAACAGCACCTAAAGAAGAAGAGAACCAGACTGGAAAAATTATTCAGATTCTTGTAGCGCTTATTGCTACAGTAGCTTTAGTACTGCTTGATCCAGCAATGCCTTGGAAATTTGCAGCTTACTTAGCCGTGTATCTATGGATTGGCTGGGATGTGTTGAAAACAGCGGCGACTAACATCTTAAAGGGTCAGGTTTTTGATGAGAACTTTTTGATGTCAGTGGCGACGATCGGTGCGTTAGCGATCGGTGAATATCCCGAAGCTGTCGGCGTCATGCTCTTTTACCAAGTGGGGGAATTCTTCCAGGATTATGCAGTGAATCGTTCAAGAAAATCTATCAGTGCCTTGTTGGAAATCCGTCCCGATTATGCCAACCAGCTGATTGATGGAAAAGTGGAAAAAGTTGCACCAGAACAAGTCAGAGTCGGAGATACCATCGTGGTGAATCCTGGCGAACGAGTTCCTTTAGATGGTGAAATTATCGATGGACAATCTTTTGTGGACACATCGGCTCTTACCGGAGAATCCGTTCCTAGAAAAGTAGTGGCTGGCGAAGAAATCTTAAGCGGCTTTGTGAACCAAAGCGGCCGCTTGACGGTGAAAACTACTACTACTTTTGGCCAATCCACAGTAAACAAAATTTTAGACTTAGTGGAAAATGCCAGCAGCAAAAAAGCACCAGCTGAGAACTTTATTACCAGCTTTGCTCGTTACTACACACCGATCGTAGTTGGACTGGCTGTATTGTTGGCAGTAGTACCGCCGATGGTATTAAACGAGCCTTTCCAAATGTGGATCTATCGGGCGTTGACCTTCTTAGTTATTTCATGTCCATGTGCGTTAGTGATTTCAGTACCATTGAGCTTCTTTGGTGGTATCGGTGGAGCAAGTAAGGCTGGCATTTTGATCAAAGGCAGTAATTACATTGAACGCTTAGCAACAATTGAAACAGTCGTTTTTGATAAAACCGGAACGCTGACTAAAGGTGTTTTTGCTATTCAAAAAATGGAAACAACCATGGATCAGGAGAAATTTCTGCAGGGTGTGGCTAGTGTTGAACAAAATTCCAGCCATCCAATTGCGCAATCGATTTTAAAAGCTAATCAAGCGCCTTTGTTGCCAGTGTCTTCGTTGGAAGAACGGGCTGGCTATGGAATCGATGCGATAGTGGATGGTCAACAATGTTTAGTGGGAAATGCTAAGCTGCTGAATCAAGCTGGTGTGGCATTTGAACCAGTCAATGAAATCGGCACTGTGATTTATGTGGCGATCGATCAACAATACGTGGGTTACTTACTGATTGCTGACGAGTTGAAAGCAGGCGTATCAGAAACAATGGCTGAGTTGAAGCAAGCTGGCATCAAACAAACAGTGATGCTAACCGGTGATAATCGGAATATCGCTGAAGCGATTGGCAGCGAAATTGGAATCGATAAAGTTTACAGCGAATTGTTACCTGCTGATAAAGTAGAGCAGTTAGAAAAACTATTGGATCAAAAAGTGGCCTTCGTAGGTGACGGCATGAACGATGCACCAGTTCTTGCAAGAGCTGATTTAGGAATTGCTATGGGTGGTTTAGGCAGTGATGCTGCGATTGAGGCGGCGGATGTCGTGATTATGGATGATCAGCCAGCGAAAATTCCGACGGCGATCAAAATTGCCCGCAAAACGATGCGAATTGTTAAACAAAATATCGTGTTCGCCATCGGTATTAAAGTATTTGTCCTGCTGCTAGGTGCGTTAGGTATTGCTTCAATGGGCGCTGCTGTCTTTGCTGATGTAGGTGTGACAGTACTAGCTGTATTGAATGCGATGCGGTGTTTGAAATAGAGAATTAAATAATTAGAGGACTAGACAGTCAAACGAGGCTAAATTCGTTTGGCTGTCTTTTTTCTGCAAAAAAGTTCGGAAAAGTGCGGGGTTATTGCTTGACCTTTTCCAATTACAACTGTAAACTGTATTTGTAATTACAAATGTAATCGGAAAGGAGGAGCGAGATGTCTGTTACGTTAGAACCAGTAAAGATCAGTGATTCCGAGTGGGAAATCATGCGCGTTGTTTGGACGCTGCAAGCTGCCACTGCACAGGAAATTGTGGACGTATTAAGTGAAAGCAAGGACTGGAAGCCGGCTACCATCAAAACGCTGCTGGGACGTTTAGTAAAAAAAGAAGCTTTACGTACGGAGCAGGAAGGTAAGAAATACATTTATCATCCCAATGTTAGCGAAGCCGAAACGGTACAAAGTGCGACTGAAAATTTGTTTTCTCATATTTGTGCCAAACGAATTGGACATACGATTGGCGAGCTGATTGAGCAAGCGGACTTAACGAACGAGGATATTGCTTTTATTCAACAGCAGTTAGCCGAGAAACAACCCGTAGCGACTATCGAATGCAACTGTATCCCTGGTCAGTGCGAATGCAAGCACCACGCCAGCTAAGGATATAAATAAAACATACAAAAATGGAGGAATGGATACTATGAAACAAAAATTTGCAATCAACGGAATGAGCTGTAATCACTGCGTAGCAACAGTCGAAAAGGCGGTTAATGAATTACCAGGGATTCAAAAGGTAAAAGTTAATCTGAAGAAAAATGAAGGCGTCGTGAAATTCGACGAAGCACAAGTGGATGCTAAACAAATCGCGGAAAAAGTTACCGCTGCAGGTTTTGATACTGAGGTGGTTTAATTGTCAGAAGCGACGGTTGAAACTTATGTAATCACAGGCATGACCTGTGCGAATTGCTCGGCTCGGGTGGAAAAAGAGCTGAAGGAAACACCTGGTGTGGTGGAAGCTACCGTAAATTTGGCGACTGAAAAGGCCACGGTTCAGTTTGGCGACAGCTTAACCTCAGAAGCGATTATCCAACGTGTGGAAAACATCGGCTACGGCGCCATCATTTTTGATGACGAGCACAAGCAAAAAATCGCCGAAGAAAAAGCTAATTATCTGAAAAAGATGAAGCGGGACTTGATTGTCAGTGCTGTGCTGACAGCTCCCTTGATGATCGCTATGGTTGCGATGCTGTTAGGCAGTCATGCTGGCTGGGTGCATTTCTTCCATCTTCCTTGGGTGCAGCTGCTATTAGTCACACCCGTTCAATTTGGGGTTGGGTGGCGCTTTTACCAAGGAGCTTACCATGCGTTAAAAACAAAAGCTCCTAACATGGATGTATTAGTTGCGATGGGTACATCGGCGGCGTACGCCTTGAGTGTTTACAACGGCTTTTTCAATCCAAATAATTCCGATCTTTATTTTGAAAGCAGCGGGATGATTATCACCTTGATCTTATTAGGGAAGTATTTGGAGCAAAAAGCGAAAACCAAAACCAGCGAAGCAATCAAGCAGCTGATGGCCTTGCAGGCAAAAACGGCAGCTGTTTTGCGGGATGGTCAGGAAGTGACGATTCCGATTGAAGACGTGCTGGTAGACGATATTGTATTAGTGCGTCCAGGTGAACAAATTCCAGTGGATGGCCTAATTATTTCCGGTCAGACCACGATTGATGAAAGTATGCTGACAGGGGAAAGTTTGCCGATTGATAAAAAAGTTGAGGATTCGGTTTTCGGCGGAACTATGAACACTACCGGGACTATTCAATTAAAAGCGACTCAGGTAGGCAGTATGACAGTGCTTTCCCGTATTATTCGTATGGTAGAGGAAGCCCAAGGACAAAAGGCACCGATTCAGCAAATTGCCGATCGGATCTCTAAGGTCTTTGTGCCGACTGTTTTAGGAGTGGCATTGCTGACGTTAATCGCAACTGGGTTACTAACAGGTGATTGGCAGCAGGCGATTGTTCACAGCGTTTCAGTATTAGTGATTGCCTGTCCTTGTGCTCTAGGTCTAGCGACTCCAACTGCTATTATGGTGGGAACAGGTTTAGGGGCTAAACACGGAATCTTAATCAAAGGCGGCGGTGCGCTGGAAAAAATCGCCCATTTGACGACGATTATTTTGGATAAAACTGGGACGATCACTGAAGGAAAACCAGTTGTTACTGAATTTGAAAGCAAGACGCCAGAAGCCTTAGCAATTTTAACCAGCTTGGAAAACCAATCAGAGCATCCACTGGCTAAAGCGATCGTAGCCTATGGCAAGCAAGAAACCAACCTTTTACCCGTCAGCGAGTTCGAAAGTTTGACAGGTTTGGGAATAGTTGGTGAAATAAATAGTGAAGAGTATTTTGTCGGTTCAAAACGAGGAATTACCGCCCGCGGATTTTCATTGGCGGAGTGGGAAAAGATGCTGGATTTAGAAGCAGAAGGCAAAACAGTCATGTTCTTAGCTGACAGCCAACAGGTCTTAGCCGGAATTGCGGTAAGTGACCAAATCAAAGCTTCCTCTAAGCAGGCAATTCAAGAATTGAAGAATCACGGTATCAAAGTCAAGATGGTTACCGGCGACAATCAACGAGCAGCTGGTTTTATTGGTCAGCAGGTTGGTTTGACCCCTGAAGAAATCGTCGCAGAAGTTCTGCCGGAAAATAAAGCAGAAGTGGTCCAAGAACTTCATCAAACCAATGAATTAGTTGGTATGGTAGGTGATGGAATCAACGATGCTCCCGCACTGGCATTGGCCGATATCGGCATTGCTATGGGCAGCGGTACGGATATTGCTATGGAAACAGCTGATGTGACCTTGATGAATAGTGATTTGTCTTCTATTAATCAAAGCATTCAATTATCTAAGCTGACGTTGAAAAAGATTAAACAAAATCTTTTCTGGGCGTTTTTATATAATGTAATTGGTATCCCTTTTGCAGCATTAGGATTTTTGAATCCGATTATTGCCGGGGCGGCCATGGCCTTTAGTTCGGTCAGTGTTTTGATTAATTCCTTGAGTTTGAACCGGAAGAAAATTTAAAGCTGGAGGGATTTGCAATGAAACAAGAGTCAGAGGAACAACAAATGCACCATGAACATCATGAGCATCATGAAATGAACCATTCAATGGAGGACATGGATCATATGGATCACATGCATATGGACCATGGCGATCACGGCGATATGGGAGGGATGGATCATTCGATGCACATGGGGAATTTCAAGCAGAAGTTCTGGATTTCTCTTGTTTTAGCGATCCCGATTATTTTGTTGTCGCCGATGATGGGCATTAATTTGCCCTTCCAATTCACCTTCCCAGGTTCGGATTGGGTAGTCCTGATTTTAGCGACGATTTTATTTTTCTACGGTGGGCAACCCTTCTTTTCAGGTGCTAAAAGTGAATTGAAGGACAAGAGCCCAGCCATGATGACACTGATTACAATGGGGATTGGCGTGGCCTATATTTACAGCTTATATTCCTTTGTGATCAACCGCGTCAATCCTGAGGCTCATGTAATGGATTTTTTCTGGGAGTTAGCTACCTTAATTGTCATCATGCTGCTTGGTCATTGGATCGAAATGAATGCAGTGTCTAATGCCAGCAGTGCTTTGCAGAAATTGGCAGAGCTATTGCCGGATGAAGTAAACTTGCTGCAGACAGATGGCAGCACCAAAGAAGTTAAGCTGCAAGAAGTTAAAACCGGCGATCACCTGTTGGTACGAGCAGGCGATAAGATGCCAACAGATGGAAACATCATTAAAGGCTCCACTACTGTTGATGAATCAGCAGTAACTGGTGAATCCAAAGGTGTCAGCAAAAATGTCGGCGATAAGGTCATCGGTGGATCGGTCAACGGTAATGGCACAGTTGAAGTAGAAGTGACGGGTACTGGTGAAGACGGCTATTTAGCGAAAGTTATGAAAATGGTACGTCAGGCTCAAAGTGAGAAATCCAAACTGGAATCTTTATCAGATAAAGTTGCGAAATGGCTCTTTTATGTAGCATTAGCCGCTGGGATTATTAGTTTTGTCGTTTGGTTAATCGTAGCCGATTTACCTGAAGCCTTAAATCGGATGGTGACGGTCTTCATTATCGCCTGTCCCCATGCGTTGGGTTTGGCTATTCCATTGGTGATTGCTCGTTCGACTTCTTTAGCTGCCCGCAATGGTTTGCTGTTGAAAAATCGTCAAGCTTTGGAACAAGCCAATGAAATGGACTATATTTTCTTGGATAAAACCGGTACTTTGACCAAAGGTGAATTCACCGTTACAGGTGTAGAAGTACTAGATGCTTCATTAGATAAAGAAACAGCCTTGAAATACATTGGCGCCCTAGAAGCGCAAACCAACCACCCGTTGGCAATCGGTGTGATGAATTATTTGAAGAAAGAACGTATTACGCCGGCCCAAGCCAACGATGTAAAAGCCATTAACGGGGTGGGTGTTGAAGGAACGGTTGAGGATAAAAAGGTTCTTTTAGCCAACCAAAAGGAAATTGAAAGACGTGGCTTAAGTATTGATGAAAATCAATTAACCCGTTATCAACAACAAGGCAACACGATTTCTTTCCTATTAATAAACGATCAATTGGCGGCCTTCTTTGCGATGGGAGATACCATTAAAGATGATGCCAAAAGCTTTATTGCTGATTTGAAGGCCAAAAATATTCAACCTGTGATGCTGACTGGGGACAATAAAGAAGCGGCGAAGGCTGTGGCAAATTACCTGGGTATGGATGAATTCTACGGCGAATTATTACCGGATGACAAAGAAAAAATCATCAAATCTTATCTGGAAAAAGGTAAGAAGGTCATGATGGTGGGGGATGGAATCAACGATGCTCCATCATTAGCACGCGCTACGATAGGAATGGCAATCGGTGCTGGAACTGATATAGCGATCGATTCAGCCGATGTGGTTCTGACCAACGACAATTTAGGAGATATTTTAAAATTTATTCAATTGGCTAAGAAGACCCGCAGTAAAATGATTCAAAACTTATGGTGGGGAGCCGGCTACAATATTGTGGCTATCCCATTAGCAGCAGGTATTTTGGCTCCGGTTGGGATCATATTAAGCCCAGCAGTAGGTGCGGTTTTGATGTCATTGAGTACCGTAATTGTTGCAATAAATGCTTTATTATTAGACGTCTGAAATTTTTCAGACGTTTTATTTTTTTTGTTTATAAAATTTAAAGTAAGTTCAATCGAGGGACCCTCTTATTTATGCTATGGTTATTTCAAGAGGTGAAAACATGTTTTGGAGAAGCATAACTGAAAAACAGACTAGCCTTTATTTAGGTATTATCGCTTTGTTGAAAAAACGCGCGTATTCACTAGAGGAGCTGGCCAGTGAAGTAGGCATCAATGAAAAAACGATGCGTAGACATTTGAAAAAACTCGGGAAAAAATACCAGTTGGACATCGAGGTGAAAAAACAGTTAGCTGTATGGAAGAATCCGAAAGAATACCGGATTTGTTATCAGCAGATTCTTCAGGACAGCGATCAATTTACTGTTTTCTGCAAGGCTTTGTGGCAAGAGCCATTTGGTAATAATTTTTACATTGTTAAGCAGCTTAATCGATCCTTAGTTCCTTTTAATTTATGTCTTCATACTAGAGAGCAGCTGATTACAGGTTCGACGGCATTACTGGTGCTGCTGCAGGTGAGATATATTCAAGAGTTTATGGAAGGATATACGAAGGAGAAGTTCATGAACTATTGGCAGCAGTTGAAGCTTCCTCCTGATATACAAATAGAAGCAGAAAAGTGGTTGGAAATCATACCGGATCGCTCAGCGCTGACCGAGTTTATTATCAAATGGCAACTTCCCCCTCGACTTGGCTGTATAGTGTATTTCGAATACCATATGATAGACAAGGATCGGCGAAGGCTATTTTATGAAAAGCATAAAAAGCAAACAACTGAATTTTATATTACTGCTGGTCGAATTACGGCTATTTTGATGGACTCGTTGAAATTAGAACCGCAATCTGCTGAAGTACTAAGGGAACGTTTTTTTTATCTGTTTTTAGATTTATGGTTGGGTGTTCCAGCGGCTTATTTCGGCAATAAACGATCTCACGTGAGAAACTTTGAGGAGTTGCTTTTGGCCTGTAGGAGAATTAAAGTGGAGATACCGTCTTTATGTAATTGTCCAGTTGAGGAATTGGCTTCAGCTTTGTATTCTGTTTTAAAAAGAGTGTATCCGTTTTCTGTTGCGAAACCGACTTTTTCTTTAGGTCTCAAAATTGATGGTTCTTATGAAGAAGTCAATCAGCTTTGTTACCAGCTGAATCAAACGATTAAATTAAGTCATCCGGTGGCCTTTTTCCCTGCAATGGATGAAAATCAGACTAATTTTGATCTAATGATTGTCGAAGGAACGCCACCTATTGTCGAACCGGAGAAGAGAACGATCTATATTGAAGACTTTGCCTTTGAAGACTTGATTGACTTAGCTGCTTATTATTTTATAAGTTAAAACAGTGAGACTGTCTTTACAAATCCCTAATATGCTATAATTGATAGAACGAGGCTGAAGGGAAGAGAGACATGGAATTGAAGAAGTTAGATGTTCCCACATCTTCCATCACGGAAGTAAAGAAATCACCGATGGACGTTTTTGCGCAGGCGCGTAAAGCTGGAACCGGCGTGTATGTCTTTAACCGCGAAAAAATTGCGGGCGTGATGCTGACTAAAGAACAATACGAAGAACTATTAGAAGAATTAACCGAATTGCGTGATAAACAATACCAGCCAGTTGAACGTGAACTGCCGGTACCAGAAGAGCTTGAAGAACTTGCGGATGCTTTGCGGTCTTCCATAGCTAAAGGAGCAACCGTTTCTGCCCGGCATTTGGATGAACGGATGGTTGCGATGGGCTTTATCACTAAAAAAACCGGCTTTGGCGGTGTGACCGAACTATTGCGGGAGCTTGGTGAAACAGGAAAAATCATTTATCAGCTGAGACGTCGGGAGAACAACAAGATCATTTATGCTGAAATTACGGCTGAGGTAGACGAGCTGCCCCGTGGTACAGATAAGCTAATGATTCGCAAAGTGAATTTAATTGAACGATAAGCAGTCTTAGAAGCACTTGAAGGTAATTTTCTTCAGGTGCTTTTTTTATTTAAAGAGAGTATAAGTTATTCACCATTAGAAAGCTTATTAAACCAATTCTAAGGGTATCCGGTTTCACAAATTAGCTTTGTCGGCAATGAGCGAAAAATTCCCTTCATCTGTTCCTAAGCGATTCCTTATTTGTCTCTGAACGCACGTTCGGTTATAATGAAGAGGTAAAGGCAGGTGATCTGTGATGGCAGAGCTGTATTTTCCCTTAAAAAATGATACTTCCAGAAAAATTATACATATTGATATGGACGCTTTTTTTGCTTCGGTGGAAGAGCGAGATGATCCGGAACTGGCGAAGCATCCGTTAGTTATTGCTCGACACCCCTCAGACACAGGCGGCAAAGGGGTCGTAACAACTGCCAATTACAAGGCCCGCCAATATGGAATCCATTCAGCCATGAGTGCGCAAAAGGCGTATGAGCTGTGTCCTCAGGCAGTCTTTAAACCAGGAAATCACGAAAAATATAATGCCGTTTCTAAAGAAGTGCGGGAGATCTTCCATCGTTATACCGATGTCATCGAGCCGGTTTCGATTGATGAGGCTTATTTAGATGTTACGGTAAATAAAAAAGGGATTCGTTCAGCGATCAAGGTAGCTCGGATGATTCAACGAGATATTTGGGATGCAGTGCAGTTGACTTGTTCGGCTGGCGTCAGCTATAACAAGTTTTTAGCTAAGTTGGCTTCTGATAACCATAAACCGCGGGGGATAACGGTAATTTCACCAGAAGAAGCTGTAGATTTCTTGAAACAGCTGCCGATTGAAAAGTTTCATGGAGTTGGAAAGAAAACCGTACCGAAGATGAATGAGATGGGAATTTTTACTGGTGCTGATTTATATGAAAAAAGTGAAATGTTCTTGATTCAGGAATTTGGCAAGATGGGTTATTCCTTGTATCGGAAGGTTCGCGGGATTCATGATTCATCCGTTTCGGTTACTCGTGAACGGAAGTCGGTGGGAAAAGAGCATACTTATGGTCGAGCGCTGACGACAGAAGAAGAAGTGCTGGCCCAACTGCGTCAATTAGCAGAAAAGGTCGAGGGTGCTTTGCGAAGAGTTCAACGACATGGAAAAACGGTCGTGGTCAAAATTCGCTACACAGATTATACTACCGTAACCAAGCGGGTAACATTGCCTTATTACATAGTGAAAAAAGAAGAGCTGTTTTCTCAGGCCCGTTTGATTTGGGAAGATGTGGGCGGGATTGAAAAAGGCATCCGGCTGTTGGGAATTACCTTGACCAACTTAGACCCGATGGCTTATGAAAACATTGTGTTGCCTTTATGGGAAGACCGAACTTACTAACAGCAATCAGAACGAAGGTAAAGGTGTGGTTATGGCGAAATATATTGCCCTTTTACGAGGAATCAACATAGGTGGTAGAAACAAAATTCCAATGCCGCAATTAAAAGAGTTGTTCGAAGAGCTGGACTTTTTTGAGGTAGTGACTTATATCAACAGTGGGAATGTGGTTTTCAGCAGTGAAAATCAGGACGTAAACGAACTGATCAAAATTTGCGAAGCCGCCATCGTGGAGAAATTCGCACTGAACATTCCAGTTGCTATTATTCCTGCCGAAGAACTAGCAGAAGCCATGAAGCATGCACCAGAGTGGTGGGATCAAGACAAGGAGACCATTCACTATGCAATTTTTGTCCTTCCATCAGTTAGCGTAGAAGAAGTGTACAAAGCAGTTGGGGAAATAAAGCCAGAGTATGAACAGGTGACGCATCATGGTCGGGTGATTTTCTGGTCAGCGCCTGCCAAAACCTTTTCAAAAGCCCGCTGGTCAAAAATCGCCAGTTCATCGGTCAATAATCATGTAACGATTCGCAATGCGAACACTACAAACAAATTATTGCTGTTGTCACAATAAACAAACCGGCCGCAAGCTTACGGCCGGTTGTTTGTATTCACTGATTAAATCAGCTTGTCTCGTTTTACTTGCTCAAAGGCTTTGTCTGAATCGTTGAGTCTTTCCCAAATTACGACTTCTCCTTTAGCAAGGGATTGTTTTACGTCGATGATGCGTTGGTTGGAGCTGCCGCGAAATTGCAGCATTAGATTTTTCTTGTTAATGTCAAAACGTCCATCAACTAAAATATCGATTTTACTCAACATTTCTAATTTATCCTCACTGTCCAACAGCAATTCCTCAAAGGTATAGCCGCTCCATGACCAAATATCCTTCGTATCCCCAAACTCAGCATGCAGCCGGTCAATCAGTTGCAGACAAACTTGCGTATTTAAGAAAGGTTCTCCGCCTAGTAAGGTAACTCCCTGAACATAATCGTGGGCGGTATCTTTGATAATTTGTTCTTCCAATTCTTGAGTGTAGGTTTTGCCATAGTGGAAGTTTTGCGCCGCTACATTAAAGCAGCCTTCGCAGGCAAATGGGCAGCCGCTAACATACAGACTGTTGCGCACGCCTTCGCCATCGACAAAATTGAAGGCTTTGTAATCGGCAATATAGTGTTGGCTTAATTCACTAGCCAGCCATTCTTTGGGCTGTGGATTTCGCAATCGTTTCACCTGATTTCTTTAAAGAAACAGGGATAAGAAAACTCATCCCTGTTTGGTTTATTCGTATTTGATCTGTTACCGATGTCTAGCTTTGTGCAGCCTTGATTATTTCATATGTTTAACGCGTGAAGAGATTTCTTTATGACGACCGTGTACCATTGGGCGTTGTTGCGGGTTGCCTAGGTAACCACAAGTACGTTTCACGACATCACACGATTTTGGATCATGATTGCCGCATTGTGGACATTCAAAGCCGCGTTTGGTTGGTTTGAAGTCTCCTTCAAAGCCGCATTCGTAACAGCTGTCGATTGGCGTGTTAGTGCCAAGGTAACCGATACGGTCATAGCCATAATCCCAAACAGCTTCTAAAGCGGTTGGATTTTGCTGCAGCACAGGGTATTCACAATAATGAATGAATCCGCCTGAGCAGTATTTAGGATAATCTTTTTCAAAGTCCAGTTTTTCAAACGGTGTTGGATTCTTGCGGACATCATAATGGAAGCTATTGGTATAGTATTCCTTATCCGTAATGTTTTCCACAATACCAAAGCGTTCTAAATCCAGACGGCAGAAGCGGTCAGTCAAGCTTTCGCTTGGTGTAGAGTACACGCTGAAGTGGTAGCCGTATTCGTTGCCCCATGCATCAGTATGCTGCTTCAAGTCTTTCAAGATATCCAAGGTAAATTCTTTAGCTTTTGGATCGTTCTCCCAGTCGCCGCCGAAGAAGGCAGCAGCCGCTTCATACAAACCAATGTAGCCTAAAGAAATTGTCGCACGTTTATTCTTGAACAATTCGTTGACAGAATCGTTGCGTTTCAAACGTTTGCCGAATGCACCGTATTGATAAAGGATCGGCGCGTTGGCTGGAGTTGCTTCTTTACAGCGTTCAACGCGGAAGACTAAAGCATCCTTAGCTGTTTGCAGACGTTCTTCCAACAGACTCCAGAACTTGTTGCGGTCGCCAGCCGCTTCCATCGCAATCCGAGGCAGGTTCAAAGTTACAACTCCTAAGTTCATGCGGCCAACATTGATTTCGTTTCCGTCTTCGTCTTTCCAGCCTTGCAAGAAAGAACGGCAACCCATTGGCACTTTAAAGCTGCCAGTCAGCTCAACTAATTTATCGTAGTTCAAAATATCTGGGTACATGCGTTTTGTCGCACATTCCAAAGCTAATTGCTTCACATCGTAGTTCGGATCAGTAGTTTCCAAGTTCACGCCGCGGCGCAAAGTGAAAATCAATTTGGGGAAAATCGCAGTGCGTTTTTCAATTCCCAGACCGTTGATGCGGATTTGCAGAATCGCTTTTTGGATTTCACGTTCAAACCAGTCGGTTCCTAGGCCAAAACCAAGTGAAGTAAATGGTGTTTGACCGTTAGAAGTGAACAGGGTATTGATTTCATATTCCAAGCTTTGCATCGCATCGTAAATATCTTTGCGAGTTTTTTGTTTAGCGTATGCCTCGCGACGTTCTGGATTTTCAATCCATTCTTCAGCATCCTTCATGTGCTTTTTGAAATTCAAGCGGGCAAAAGGCGCCAATAATTCGTCTACCCGGTCAGCTGAACAGCCGCCGTATTGACTAGAAGCTACATTGGCAATAATCTGTGAGATTTGCGCGGTAGCAGTTTGAATTGATTTAGGACTTTCCACATCGGCATTCCCGATTTTAAATCCGTTGTTCAACATACCCTTGAAGTCAATCAAGCAGCAGTTAGTCATCGGTGTGTACGGATGGTAATCCAAATCGTGGTAATGAATGTCGCCTTTTTGGTGAGCATTCGCCACGTGAGGCGGCAACATCTTCAAACCAATGGATTTACCAACGATACCAGCCGTCAAATCTCGCTGGGTATTGAAGACATCACTGTCTTTGTTGGCATTTTCGTTAACTACCGATTGATCCTTGTTGATCAATTTGCCGATGGTAAAGTTAATGTCTGTTGCTTTGCTGCGGGCAAAGTCCCGTTGCGTCCGGTAGTTAATGTATTCCTCTGCTAATTCATATTCATTGCTTTCCAGTAAAATGTGCTCTACAATGTTTTGAATTTCGTAGATTTTTACATTATCTGTAAACCGTTGAGCAAGCTCTGCGTCTATACGTTCGACAATTGATTGGATACGTCCGTGAGCTAAAGGATCAATTGTGCCATGAATTTTTGTCTCTGCTTTGATCAATGCATCATAGATTTTTTGATCATCGAAGGCCACATGGCGGCCGTCGCGTTTGATGACTCTCATTTCCTTGAGAGTAGGTTGAACATCGCTGACTAAGGTGTCATTGGTTCGCATTTCCATCATATCAACCACTCCATTCCTGTTAGTTTCAACTATCTAATCATATAGTATTTTACGCCAGGTTGCAACGATATATAGTGGCGAAAAAGCCCAAAAATAGAAAAAGCACACTATATATAGTGTGCTTTGATATGAAAAAGTTCAATGAAAACTACAGGCCATCGTCTTTGTTTTTGTGAAAAATAACGCAAAAAAAATTTGACCAATTTTTGACCAGATGACAAATTTGTCAGGTAATCATTAGTCGTCGGTCACCTTATTTCGCCTTAGATATGATACCATAAAACGGAAGGATAAAACAGAAAAGATATGAGGAAATATCCAAATAATTTGTCAAAGGAAGTGGAAGGCTGATACTGACAGGCTTTGTCGGTTTTAAGCTTAATTAATATGAAGAGAATGATTGATGTGCAGCACCTAAGTAAAAGCTATGGGGCTCGAACAAACAAAGTCAACGTACTAAGTGATCTAAATTTTTCCATTGAGGAAGGAGAATTCGTTGGCATCATGGGACCAAGTGGTGCAGGGAAGACAACCTTGATGAATATCTTATCCACTATCTTATTACCCACAATGGGAACGGTGAAAATTGATGGTCAAGACATCACTCAGATGAAGGACAGTCAAATGACTGATTTCCGGCGAGGAAAACTGGGCTTTATTTTTCAGGAGTTTAATTTGATCAATAGCTTGAGTGTGGCGGATAATATTTTGCTGCCTCTTACAGTAGAGAAAATGTCCTATGAGCAGATGCAGCACCGTTTGATCCATTATGCGCGCATTTTGGATATCGAAGGGATTTTGTCCCGCTATCCGGAAGAAATTTCGGTGGGACAACGTCAACGGACTGCGGCAGCGCGAGCTTTGATTACCCAGCCGAAAATAATCTTTGCTGATGAACCAACCGGCTCGCTGGATTCTAAATCGTCGGCAGATTTTTTACACTATTTAGCTGAGATTAATTTGCATGAGGATACCACTATTTTGATGGTTACCCACGATCCGTATACGGCCAGCTACTGTAATCGGGTATTGTTCATTAAAGATGGCCGTTTCTTTTCGGAAATTGTGCGCCGTTCTTCACGCCAGGCCTTCTTTGAAAAAGTCATCGATATGCAAGCAACAATTGGCGGAGGGGGGAAAACGAATGCTGATCAGATTGGCCTGGAAGAGCTTTAAGAAACAGGCTAGAGGGTATTTGCTGTTTTTCTTTAGTATGGTCTTTGCAGTAATGGTTTTTTATTCCTTTGCCACTATGACTAACGAACAGTTACTGCAGCGCAGTGCCGATACGACTCGCAATGTGATATCGATGCTGGCATTAGGCAATATGATGATTGTCTTTATTTTGATCTTCTTCATGTTGAGTGCCAGTCGGTTTCTGATTGAGAATCGGCGCGAGGATATTGCGATCTTTCATTTGTACGGCTTGAAGTACTATCAAATCTGTTTGCTGTTCATTTTTGAGCTGCTGTTTATTGGCCTGCTTTCATTTATCAGCGGGATTTTACTGGGGATTTTGTTTTCCCGCCTCTTCAGCATGGTGCTGTTAAAGGCGATGGATCTTTCTTTACAGGTAAAGTTCTTCTTTTCAACTAGTGCTGTTACGGGAACCGGCTTGGTTTTATTAGTTATGCTTGGACTGGTCTCTTTTCAAACATTCTGGTTGGTTTCCAGTTATAAATTATCCGCTAAACGGAAGGAAAAAGAGTCCCGCCGTCGGATTTCTCAACTGGCTGGCTGGCAAAAAGGTTTGGCTGTATTAGGTGTTGTTCTATTGCTAATTGGTTGGTCCTCGGCGGTGTTCTATCTGAGCATCGTGCGAGCTTTGATTGAGCGGGCTGGTTTCATTGGGGCTAATTTTTATACCATGATTGGTATCTTTTCCATGTGTGTAGTGGGAACCTATTTGTTTTATGGCTTTACCTTGCGTTGGTACTATGGTCGGAAAACAAAAAGCGGCTATCAAAACCTGCGTTTACTTTCTCGCAGTGATAGTCTGTTTCGTTCTTATCGTGAGCGCAATTTCTTAGGATCAGTGACAATTCTGCTGGGACTGGCCTTAACCTTTTTAGGAGCTACCGCTGCCATGGTTTCGATTCAGATGAATGGCGTAACTGAGCAGGCTCCTGTTTCCTTAATGATGGATCACGAAGCCTTTGAAAAAATCCAGCCAACCCTCGATCAAGAGGTAAATTATGAGCATCAAACCCTGACGTTTAAAACAGTTGGAGGACTACAGCAGCTGGAATTTCCTGGCGAAGGGGTGGAGGAGCGGCCAGAGCCAATTGATTTAATTGCTCTATCGACTTATCAAAGGTTTCGCAAGCTAAGTCCCAATCTGGCTCCAGTAAGCTTGAATAGTCCAACGTCTGCTGTAATGCTGACGCCTTTTCAAACGGTCTTTAAAGATTATTGGCATTATAGTCGGGATGTTCATTTGGTGGATAGGGATTTGACTGTTCAACAGTTGGAAACGAACTATCTAGGTGATTCGACGCTGCGTTATGCCCGAAACTTGTTAGTGGTGACTGACGATACCTTTGAAAATACCCAAGGAATCACCTATCAAATTGACGCAATTGAAGTAGCGGATCAACAAGAAGACATTTTGAATCAGTTAGTAGCAAAGAATGTTGAGGCTGATTGGATTGCGCCAATTACGGCTGACTTGAATTGGCGGAATCAGCAGTTGACCGGTGAGGTTTTCGAAGGGGACTTTGGCAAAGAAAACCCTGATACGTATACTTCTTACCGCAGCAACTACACCTCTTATCAGGAGGCTTATCGGGCCAATCGCAGCAGTTCTGGCTTGTCGCTGTTTGTCTTTACCTTTGTGGTGATGACCTTTATTATCATCACGGCCAGTACCGTCAGCCTGCGCCAGTTGTCAGATACTAGTGAACAAAAGGAGCGTTACCGGTTGTTAAACCGTTTAGGGATTCCTCAAAAAAGTTTGGAGCAGCTAGTCTATCGGGAAAATCAAATGCTGTTCTTCCCGCCAGTACTTTTAGGAATGATCCATAGCTTCTTTGCTATCTACGTTCTTTCACAGGTAGTGGAAAGTGCTAATTACTGGTTTGTTTACCTGTTTTTCGGGATTTTGTTTATTGTTTACAGTATTTTCTTCTATTTAACGTATCGCTATCAGAAGAAATTGTTACTATAGTAAAAACGCAGGTTGGGATAACCCCAGCCTGCGTTTTCATATTTTTTGAAATTAAACGATTGTTCCTCCGCCATCAATGACAATAAATTGTCCAGTTGTATAGCTGGCACCGTCACTAGAGAAGTAAATAATTGTACCGTTCAATTCACCCTGTTTACCAGGACGGCACATTGGATTGGTACCATTGTACAAGGTCAAGAAGTCATCTGATTTAAACAAAGTATTTTCAGTCATTTCTGACTCGAACAAACCAGGTCCAATGGCATTAACGGTAATATTGTATTTACCATAAGAAGCAGCCATTCCTTTAGTCAATCCCAAGACAGCCGCTTTGCTGGCATTATAGGAATGACGAATGAAGACATCCGCCTTGTCAGCAATAACAGCATTAATTGAGGCAACGTTTACGATTCGGCCGTATTTGTTATCCATCATATGAGGGATTACATATTTGCTAACTAAGAAAATACCTTTGACGTTGACGTCCATTGATTTGTCGAAGTCTTCAACAGATAATTGGTGTACGCCGCCGCCAACTGCGATTCCGGCATTGTTTAGCAAAATGTCCAAGTGTCCAAAATGATCAAATGCTTGTTGAATACCTGCTTTAACGCTTTCTTCATCGGTTACATCCATTTTAATCGCTAAAACGTCGCGACCCATTTCTTTGATCTCTCCAGCAACTTCTTCTAGACGTTCCAGTCTTCTTGCTAGTAGGACAACATCTGCCCCTGCCTCGGCATACGCGATGGCAGCATCGCGGCCCAAACCACTGCTGGCACCAGTAACGACTGCAACTTTTCCTGTTAAATCAAACATGTATCCATCCCCAATCTATTATTTTACTAACAACTGTTAGGATCAACAATTGTCCTTATGAAAAGGGTACCAAAGATTTTTGCTTGTTGCAATGCCATCAGCAAATTAAAGTTATTTAACTGTGATAAGCCTCTGGTAAAACGAAGCATTTCTGGTCTTCCAGCTGATGTCCAATTGCCAGCAGTAAATCTTCTCGTCCTTTGGAGGCCATGAATTGAATCCCCAGCGGCAGACCTTCAGTCGTCAAATGGGTAGGCAGGCTGATCCCAGGTTGGCCGGTTAAGTTGGCCAGTTGAGTAAAGGGAGTAAGAGCTAAGCTTTTCTCGAACATATCATAAACAACTTTCTCTAACTGAGATTCATTTAGATTTTCAGCATTTGTCAAAGCTGCTCGAATGACGTCGCTTTGCAAGTCTTCGTCAATTCTTGGTGCCGAAAAGGCAGTAGTTGGCATTAAGAATAAATCATATTCTGTAAACAACTGTTCCATAGCGGCTGCAGCGCGATCCCATTGGTTTAGGGTCTGTACGTATTTTTTTACGGGAACCTTTTCGCCATATTGATAAATTCCCCAAGTCATTAATTCCATATCATCTATAGTTAGTGATCGATCCAGTTGCTGTTGTATCCCGTCAAACATAGCTGAGGTTTCGGCGGCATTCATTAAATAGTAACTTTGAATCAGCTGCTGTCCATTGACAGGCCAAGCAATTTCTGTGACCTCGTGACCTAAGGCGGTTAGCTGCTGCAAGCTGCTTTCCACAGCTTTTATTGCTTCGTCTGATACTGGAGTACCAATCGGTGAATCTGTCAGATACGCAATTTTTAATGATTTTGGAATTGCGTGCTGCTGCCATTCATCTCTTGGAGGATGATACGGAGCTGCTTTGTCATTTCCCCGTAAAGCATAGAATAATTTTTCCGTATCCCGCATAGAAACAGTCAAGGCAAAATCAATGGAGGCTCCTTGCCAGCCGCGCCAGCCTCCTGGACCTGTCGGCATCGCTCCTCGAGTGGGCTTTAGGCCGATCAAGCCGCAAAAGGAAGCAGGAATCCGAATCGATCCGCCGCCATCACTAGCCCCAGCAATGGGAAATAGTCCGCTGGCTACAGCCGCTGCTGCACCGCCGCTGGAACCACCAGGTGAATAAGCGGTGTTCCAAGGATTTTTTGCCGGACCATAAAGGCTTGGATCCGTAATATTTTTAAAGCCGAATTCCGGTGCATTGGTTTGACCAGCGGATATAAAGCCTAAGTCCTCTAATTTTGTTACGAAGTTGGAAGTTTTGCCAGCTGACGAGTCAGCGAATAATCGTGAGCCGCTAGTGGATTTCCAGCCAGTTTTATCTTGTCCGCTTAACATTTTTAGAGGAATCGGAATTCCAGCAAAGGGTCGGTTTTCGTCTATTGCAAAGTTATTGGCCTGTTGCTTCAATTCATCAATGGGCCATTCTATTAAAGCATTGAGAGCTGGATTCATTTGTGCTACTTGCTGATCCAGTTGGGCTAAATACTCCGGCAAGCTGATCTTTTTCTTTTTGATTTGGTCACTCCAATAAGTGGCGTCCTTCATATACTTCCTCCTGATAATTAAGATATAAAAAGTCATTAGTGTTGCGTAGCTGTTGTCAGAATAATCTGAAAACTATTTCTTGCTAAAATTTCCAAAAAGTCGAATGCTTACGAGCGGATAACTATTTTCCAAAAATTTTTAATCATTATTTGTCTAACTGTACTCAGTTGGCAGTGCGACAATCAACGTTTGATTCTCGTTAATCTGATCGGAGACGTTCAAACCATTTTTCAACCGGTTCAAACATCAAATAATGAAACGATCTTTTTAGTTGAAAGAGCGTCATTTTCAAATTCAACTCAATCTTGATTAAGTAGGTCAAAAGAGTAACAAGCCGGAAGCGCTCGGTGACGTGGTTGACACCACTGCCAAGAATCACTTGCTGGTCACTGATGATTCGACCATCATGGGTTTTAGTTTTCGCAACTTCGATTTGCTTAAGAATAGCGATCTTCGTGTTGGATTTTATTATTGTCACAAAAAAGTAGCCATCTTCATGCAATCGATCCAGTAATTTGTAATCAAAGTAGCCTCGATCAACGACGTAGGTTGTTTCGGCCTTGTCCACCAACAATTCAAATTGATGGTGGTCTGGTTCGATCGCGTTAGTAATCGTAAAACTTTCTGGGTATTGATTATTTTTGTCCAGATAGCAGAGATTTAAGTGCAACTTAATTCCAGCTTTCGTTTTGCGAAATTTCGCCCACGGAAACCATGTTTTGTTCAAAGGAATGGTTGTCGAATCAATGATTTGAAGGCTTGTCGTCTTTACACTTGGCTTCAAGTTAGAAACTTTCTGAACTAAACTAGTAAAGATTTCCATCAAGACTTCTTGACTCAGCTCCTTGGCCTTTCGGGAAAGGGAACTGTGGCAAAATTCATCAACGCCGACTTCTTGGCACAGTCGTTTGTTCATAAAAGCACGACCAATCTCGCGATAACTGGGCAGTTCTTTGTATACGGCATGAGGCAGAACTTTTATAGTTGTTCGGAAATCCAGTTTTTCACTGTAATAATCGAAGTTTTGAATGGTTCTCTTAGCTTCTTTAGATAAATTTTCGAGATTTATCTAAGAAACCCATTTCTGAAATGACGTTTTTGAGTTATACTTATCCATGATTGGGTCCTTTTTATTGGTCTTGGATAAGTCATCCTTGATTATTATAAAGGACTTTTTTGTGCATGAACAGCCATAACTCAAGCGTTTAAACAGTTAGAAAATCTTTGCAACACTAGTGTGTTTACATAGAGTAAGCTTAAAAACAGCGGTCTAAGGCTGGTTAATAAAAAGTTGGATCCATCAGGTTGTAAAGTCAGCTGGCCTAAGTATTGGCAACAATAAGTTTCAAAGTAATTTATAAGAAGCAAGGAGCTTTGATAAATGAGTGAAAATGGAGTTAAAAATAGCAGCAATGAGGAATTGATTGCCTTAATCCAGCAGAAAGCTGCTGAATTAGGCCGATCGCCCGCACATAAGGATGTTGAGCTGGCCACAGCTGCAACAGCCATTAGGCGCTTTGGCAGCTGGAACAACTTTCTTGTCAGTGCTGGTCTGGAAGCCAAGAACCGCGGAAATTCTCCGATGAGTGATGAAGAAGCAATCCGATTGGTTCAAGCTAAAGCCGCCGAGTTGGGACGAACACCTAAACGGATTGAGTTTACTCAGTCTAGAGCGGTGATAAAAAAATATGGCGGTTGGGAAAACTTTCTGCTGGCTGCAGGGCTAGAACCACCAGAAATGAAAAAATACAAACAAATTAGCGATAAACAATTAATCGAGTTGGTGCAAGCCCGAGCGGCCGAATTAGGTCGAACACCCAAGAAATATGAGTTTGTTCAGGGGCCGACAGCCGCGAACAGATATGGTGGTTGGTCGGACTTTTTGCGAGCAGCAAATCTAGAACCAGCCAAAATGAAGAAACACAGAAAACACCAAAGACACAAAACACCAAAAAAACAATTCAGTGATGAACAGCTAATCGAGTTGGTGCAAGCTCGAGCTGCTGAATTAGGGCGAACCCCTAAAAGATATGAATTTGCTCAGGGGTCAACGGCCACGAACAGATTTGGCAGCTGGCAAAGTTTTTTAGATAGCGCAGGTCTGGAAATCGGGAAGTCTAGAGAGAAACAGAAAGCACCGAGTGATAACCAGCTGATGGAATTGGTTCAAGCACAAGCCGCTGAATTGGACAGGCCCCCTCACAAACACGAATTTGCTTATAATAAGCCGGCCTGTGATCGGTTTGGAGGGTGGGAATTTTTTTTGTATCGCGCGGGTTTAAAAAATACGAAGCCTAAAAAGTTCCAGAAGATGATCAGCGACGATCAGCTGATGGAAAAGGCTCGTACCCAAGCGGCAGAATTGGGGCGTCCTCCGAAGAAAAAAGAGTTTAAACACGGAGCCCTAGCAGTCAACAGATACGGCAGCTGGGTCGAGTTTTTACTAGCTGCTGGGTTGAAACCCGAAAAATTTATTCAAATCAGCAATGAGCGACTGGTTGAATTGATTCGAGCTGAAACAGTAGAATTGGGTCGAGTGCCGAAGAGGGAAGAAAGTCCCTTTTGTAAAATAGCGATTAACCGCTATGGAGGGTGGTACAATTTCTTGAAGGCGGTGGAACAGATGCCAGCCTCAAGGGAAAAAAATATTCTTAAAATCAGTAATAGCCAGATGCTTCAATTAATCAAAGCCCAAGCGGTGGAATTGAATCGCACACCAACCATTATTGAGTTCGAGTATGCAGAACTAGCGAAGGATAAATTTCGCAGCTGGGAAAGGTTTTTAAAAAGTGCGGGTTTAGAGCCGATAGAACCACCGGAAGAAAATCCGAAAATAAAAGTCAAAATCAGCAACGAACAATTGATTGAGCGTGTTCAAGCCCAAGCGGCCGAGCTGGGTCGGACCCCGACAATAAGAGAGTTCGAACATGCACCAGTAGCAATCAAACGATTTGGAGTCTGGAGTGCTTTTTTAAAAAGTGCCGGACTAGAACTTTTGAAGCCTGGCAGATCCGGTTATAAAATCACTAACGAGCAATTGATTGAAAGGGTTCAAGCCCGAGCAGCCGAGTTGGGTCGGACCCCGACAATAAGAGAGTTTCAATATGGTGTGTTAGCAACCGGCCGATTTGGAACTTGGGGCACTTTTTTAAAAAGTGCCGGACTGGCCCCTGTAAAGCCAGTGAGCCCAGGACCAAAAATCAGCAATGAGGAGTTGACTGAGATGGTTCAAGCCCAAGCAGCCGAGTTAGGTCGGACACCAAAAAGAAATGAATTCAAGCATGGTCGATTAGTAACCAGCCGATTTGGAACCTGGAGCGCCTTTTTGCAAGGCGTAGGACTAGAACCTGTAAAGCCGATGAAGCCAAGATTAAAAATCAGCAATGAACAGTTGCTTGACTTGGTTAAGGAAAGAGCCCTTGAATTAGGTCGAACACCCAAAAAATATGAATTCAAGCATGGTATGTTAGCAACCAGCCGATTCGGAACATGGGCTGATTTTTTAAAAAGTGCAGCTCTAGAGCCAGTAAAGCCAGTGAAATCGGGTTATAAAATCAGCAACGAGCAGCTGCTTGAATTGGTTAAGGAGAGAACCGTTCAAATAGGTCGAAGCCCTAGCGCAAAAGAGTTCCGGTATGGTACGTTAGTCATCGGCCGTTTTGGTAGTTGGGACGCCTTTCTACTGGAAGCGGGACTGGAGCCTACCAAACGTGAGCCGCTAAAAGCACAACTTAATGACGAAGAGTTGATTGCAGCAATCAAGCAACGAGCTATTGAACTAGAGAGAATACCGAAAGTAAAGGATTTTGAGCGCGCGAGCTTGGCTTGCTACCGCTTCGGGACCTGGAATGCCTTCTTAAGAAAAGCTGGATTAATTTAAAAAAGCCGAATTTAAGAGAACCGACAAAGCCATGAGTGAATTTTTTGTAGAGGAGTATGTTTCTGCTTTTGGTTAAGAAGATGATAGGGTAGCTGAACCAGCCAGTTTAGTAAAGTCACTCACTCATTAACTGATCCGCTACCGGAGTTTATTTTTCTTTCATAAAAATTAGGAATCAGGATGGATAGCGACCGCCAATTGTAAGGCTTTTAGTGTCGCAGCTGCCTGATTCCTATTTTAGTTTATTGATACTCTTGATAATAAAAAATCGCCAGCTGGGTGCGATCCCGGACTTCTAATTTTTCCAGCAGCTGACTGATATAATTTCGCACAGTGCCTTCACTTAAGAATAGCGCTTCGGCGATCTCTTTATTGTTCTTGCCGTGAGCCACCTCTAACAAAATAGCTTCCTCTCGATCCGACAGCTGATAATCGTGAACTTTCTTTGTTGGACCATTTTGTAAAATTTCTGTCAGCTTGCCGACAATCTCAGTACCAAATACGGATTGTCCGCTGTTCACTGCTTTGATAGCCGGGACGATCGCGGACAGGTTTTGCTTGATTAAGTAGCCTTTGACCCCTAAGTCCAAGGCTTCGCGAATGTATTCGTCATCAGAAAAGGTGGTTAATAGTAAGATGGCAGCATCAGGAACCTGCTGCAGGATTTCTTTGGCAGCTTGGATACCAGTACTTTCCCCCATTCGGATGTCGGTCAGCAAAACGTCTGGTCGTTCTTTCAAAAACAAGACCACCGCTTCTGGAGCTGAATGACCAGTGCCAACGACGGTAATTTCTCCGCTGGCTTCTAAAATAGTTTTCAGTGATTCTGTGACTAAGTAGTCATCGTCAACTACTGCTACTCGTATCATCGGGTGCCTCCTTTGGTAAAATAATGTTGATTTGGAATCCTTGGTCAGAAGGATGGACATGGAGCTGCCCATTAATTTTCTGGACTCGTTGGCGCATGCCAGCTAATCCTATACCGCTGGAAATTTCAGGATTCTCAGGTGTAAACTTGCCGTTGTCGAGAATTTTCAAGCGGTGAAAAGCTGGTAATTCGTCGAAAATCAGCTGTACTTGGGTGGCTTGGCTGTGTTTCATGACATTCGACAAAGATTCTTTGATGATCGCCAGAACAACTTTTTCCTGCTCTTTTTCAAGTGTACTGGGAATTGTTCCTTCTATAATAACTGGACAAAAGCGGAAATTCGCCAACAATAGCTGTATGGACTTTTCCAGGTTTAAAGAATCGCTGTGCAGGTTATGAACACTTTGGCGGATGCTGTCCATACCGGTATGAATGGTTTCCTTCAACTGGACCAACAATTTCTGCATAGTCGAATCCTGATTAATTGCTTCTAATGCCCCCAGCTGAATGATGGCACTGGAAAGCAAGTGCCCGACATTGTCATGGATGTCGCGGGCGATCCGGTTACGCTCCTCCGCCACCTCTAAATCGACAAATGTTTCCTGCGTTCGCATTAATTCCTCATTTTGTTCCTTCAACAGTTCTTGTTTTTCCCAGCTGTCGTCTTTCAGCTGCAGCAATTCATCACTTAAACTAAGGTATTTTCGTTCTTTCAAACATAAAAACAATGAAAAAGCAGCTAAGCAGACTAAGATCAGGCGTGTAAATAAGGCCAAGGCGGGTTGAAATAAAATGATCAGTAGACTAAAAGGTACCAGCCAATCATGTTTTTTTGCTTCCCGCCAAATAATTCGTAGACTGGCCGGCTGGAAAAAAAGCATATTGGGCCACAAAATTCCTATGACAATCAGACCAGCAAAGGTCAGCCAAGTCCCAAAAGCGGCTGACAGTAAGCGGGCCGGTGCTAGAAACAGGATCGCTATTAATATATACCAGACATATTCTGGCTGAAAGGTTTCACTGAATAATAAGAATGCTCCAATAAGAAAAAAGAAGAGGTATTCTAGCCAATACATGTATTTCGTCATGTGTACCTCCTGATAATGTGACATTTGTCATGTTGGGTTTAGCAGATCCTCACTATTTCTTCTGCTTCTTTTCCATTATAGTCAATGTAATAAGAAAAAGAAAAGGAGTTTTTACTCATGATGATCGAAATTGAAAACTTAGTGAAACGCTACGGCGACTTGACTGCCATTAACCATTTAAATTTACAAGTAAGAGAAGGGGAAATTTTAGGACTGTTAGGACCTAACGGCAGCGGCAAGTCCACCACGATTAATTGCATACTGTCCCTGCTTTCTTATGATCGCGGCAGCATCAAAATTTTCGGTGAAGACATGAGCCCAGAAAAATACAACATTAAACAAAAAATTGGCGTAGTACCCCAGGAAATTGCGGTGTTTGAAGAATTAAGAGTCAGAGACAACATTGATTATTATTGCGGCTTATATGTAAATGATAAGAAAACCCGCAATCAATATGTTGATGAAGTGATCTCGTTAGTCGGCCTGGAAGAATTTTGCCGCTTCTTTCCTAAACAGCTAAGCGGCGGGTTGAAACGACGCTTGAATATTGCTTGCGGCATCGTTCATAAGCCAGATTTGATTTTTCTGGATGAGCCGACAGTGGCGGTGGACCCGCAAAGTCGTAACAAGATTTTGGAAAGCATCAAGGAATTGAATCGTCAGGGTGCGACAATTGTTTACACCACTCATTATATGGAAGAAGTAGAAATTCTCTGCAACCAAATCGTGATTATCGATCAGGGACAGGTGATTGCTGAAGGAACTAAGGAACAGCTGAAGAACATGGTTCGCACCAACGAAAAGGTGATATTGGAGGTTCCGGAAATTTCTCAAGCCCAACTAAAAGCAATCAGCGAGCTGCCAGGAGTTCTCGATATCAGCTATGATGAGCTGCATCTAGTTTTACGGACGAAGGAATTGAAGGAAAGTATGCTGCCGTTGTTAAGCTATTTGGAACAGGAAAGTATTCCTTTTGCTAACTTACAAACAGAAGAAGCGACATTGAATGATGTGTTTTTGGAAATAACCGGCAAAGAGCTGAGAGATTAGGAGGAAAGCTGTATGTTTTTACGATTAGTGATTTACCGCATAAAAGTATTGCTGCAAAATCGCACCTTGCTTTTCTGGACCTTTGCGTTTCCGGTTGTTCTAGGCTTGTTGTTCAATCTGGCATTCAGCGGATTAGATGATTTAGGCAGCTTGGAAACAACGGAAGTCGGAATTGTTTCGACGGATGAACAAAAAACTGACAGGTTTGTTGAAGTGCTGGCGTCGATTGAAAATGATGGCGAACCGGTTTATCGGGAAAAACGTTTGACCAAGCAGGAAGCGATCGCTCAGCTAGCCGATGATAAGATTGCCGGGTACTATGAGATTACCCCTGAGGATATATCCCTGTCAGTCAGCCAAAACGGGATTCCGCAAACTGTCTTAAAAGAGTTCTTAAATCAATATATCCAGCGAACAGCTGAATTTGAAGCCTTACTTGCTTCCGGCAGTGTCCAGCCGCAGGATTTATCCGAAGATACCTTCAGCGATACAGAATTTGTTACCGAAAGTCACGAATCCAGCAATTATAGTATCAAATCTTTTTACTTCTTTACCTTAGTGGCGATGGCCATTATGTATGGCTTCATGTGGGGCTTAAGAAATGCTAATGACCAGCAGGCCAATCAGTCCTCTAATGGGATTCGTCTATGCATCATGCCGAAAAACAAATTGATGGTGGCAACGGCTAATCTTTTAGCCAGCTTCCTGTTGTTCTACTTGCAAAGCATGCTGATTTTAGCGGTTTTCCGCTTTGTTTATCAAGTTGATTTTGGCGATCGTTGGCTGCATATCTTCCTTGTTTATGCGGTTGCTTCAGTTGCGACCCTTTCCTTTGGTACTTTAGTGGGGAATGTCTTTGCAAAATGGAATTTTCAGCAAAAGATTTCCCTTGGGGTAGGGGTTTCCATGGCCATGAGCTTTTTCGCTGGCATGATGGGAACTCAAACTCTGAAGCACTGGATTAATGTAAATCTTCCATTATTAGGACGAATCAATCTAGTTAATTTGATCAGTGATAGTTTATATCAATTGTTCTATTATCAATCCTTGAAGCCCTTTTATCAAAATATGGTTTGGTTAACTGGTTTTGCGGTAGTCTTCATGTTATTGAGTTATTACTATGAAAGGAAGGTTCAATATGACCACCTATAAGGCAATTATTGAAATCGTAAAACGAAACAAGACAACTTTGATGATGGGGATCTTAATTACGGGAATTATTACGATCTTTTATTCCGGTCAAATGACGGAAAATGATACGGACTTGGCAGGAGCGAAAATTGTTATCTTCGATCAGGATGATTCAGCTGTTAGCCGCAGCTTAACCGAGCAACTGACAACTCAGCACGAGCGAGTGATGCTAGAAGATAATTCGCAAAAAGGGGTGGATGATGCTCTATACTTTGATGAAGCGGAATATGTCTTGACGATTCCAACAAACTTCGGTGCGGATTTAGCTGCTGGAAAAACGGTAATGGTGGATAGTCAAACCAAACCAGGTACGTTTTCAAAAACCTTGGTGAATACGACAATTAACCACTTTTTGAACACTTACCAGACTTTCCAAAAAGAACTGACAGGCACTAATCAGCAGGAAGTGTTGAACTTGACTAAAGATACCTTAAGTCAAGAAGGTACTGTTCATTTTGACGCAACCTATCATCAAAAACGAGTTCAAATGTTTACGGCGAGTATTTACAACTTGTTAGCCTATGGGTTGTTCATGACAATTTTCAGTGGTTATGCGGTAATAAACTTAGCTTTTAATCGTAAAGAAATCCGTGATCGCAACAGCTGTTCACCAGTCTCACGCCGCAAACTGTCCCGAAAGATTTCTGTAGGGAGTTTAGTTTACTCTATCGCTTGTCTGGCTATCTTTTTGGCTTTCGTTTTTGTTGCTTCTAAAAGCACGATGGAAGCAGCAACAGGCTACTTCTTGCTAAATGCGGTGATTTTCTTTTCGACGATGGTCAGTTTCTCTATATTGGTTGCCAGCCTGTTAAAGAGCAGTGAAGCGATTAACGGCATTAGTAATGTTTACATTATGGGCAGCTGCTTCATCTGCGGCGTATTTGTTCAAGGGGATATTTTACCGGATGTGGTGAACAAGATTGCAGCCTTTTTCCCGACGTACTGGTTTGTACAAAACAATGAATTGATCGGAAATAGTACTAACTTTAATCAAGCATTTAGAGAGACCTTTATCCAGCATTCGCTGATTCTTTTAGCTTTTAGTGCAGTATTCTTAGTGATTCACTTAATTACTATGAGAGAAAAAGGCGGTTTGCGTTTTTCTGGAAAGAAAGCGAACGTTGCGGTGGAGCAATAAAAAACTGACGAGTCAAACTCGTCAGTAAATAAGTCATATGAAAGGGCCTTGCGGGGTCCTTTTTTAGTACATCTCAAAAATTCGCGGCAATACTTGGTCAATCCGGGCCTGTTCGTCGTCTGATAAGATTTTGCCGTCTTTGCGCCAAACTGAGATGGTGCGCTTATCTTTTTCCAACGCATAGTTGTTGGCGACATATTTTGCTTGAGGATTGCCGGTCAATTGTCGAATAAAAATATTACGTAGTTCACTTAGTGACAGATCATTTTCTCCCTGCAACAAAAAAGGGGATTCGTAGCGATAGACTCGTTGATCGTTAGAGATGATTCCGCGCATAATTTACCTTCTCTCTATTTTTCCTTATTTTACCAATAAATAGCCCAATATAATACACTCTTTTTGCAAGATAATCTTAATCTTCTTGATAATAATGTTGAACCTCGCCGAAAAATACGGGTAATAAATCGTTTAAAGTCCCCGCTAAGGTATGTGTTTGTAATTCTGACTTGTTTACCCAGAAAAGATTCGCCTCTGTATTAGGCTCCTCAGTGGTATAAGCTGTATATAAAAAGGCCAGCTCACGGGATCTGGTGCTTAAGTGATTCCATTCAGCAACGCCTTTTAAAAAAGGCGTAACTGCCAATCCGGTTTCTTCTTTAATTTCGCGAATCGCAGCCTGCAGACTTCCTTCGTTTTCTTCCACATGTCCGCCGGGAAATGTCCAGCCGGGCCAGTCGGATTTTTGCCGGTCTTGTACTAAAATTTGTCCTTTTTGATTTTCAATCATCACCATCATGGTTAATTCTACGGATAACAAACGTGCCATTTTCTTCACCTCGCGTATATTATACCAATAAAAACCTTCTAGACTACGCAAAGTTTTTTTACAATGGTATACTGGAAAGTGTGAAAACAAGGCCACATTTTCATTGGGAAATTGATTGGCAGTTATAAGGAGGATGCAACGTGGAACAAAAAGAAGAGCAGCTATTAATTGATTTAACTTCAGCCCGCGGTATTGCCGGTAATGAAGACGAGGTAAGAGAAGTATTCAAATCCTATGCTAAGGATTTTGCGGATGATATCTTTTTTGACGGTTTAGGCAGTGTCATTGCCAAACATGGTGCTGGTGGGGGACCGAAAGTTTTCATTTCTGGACACTTGGATGAAGTCGGCTTCATGGTAACTAAAATCACTGAGAAAGGATTTTTGGAATTCCAAACCATCGGTGGCTGGTGGAATCAAGTCATGCTGGCGCAGCAGGTGGAAATTAAAACAATGGACGGTAAGCTGATCCATGGCGTGATTGGTTCAAAACCACCTCATGTATTAACGCCGGAAGCTCGTAAGAAACCTTTTGAAATCAAAGACATGTTCATTGATATCGGCGCATCTAGCGAAGAAGAAGCTAAAGGCTGGGGCATTCGACCCGGAGACATGGTGACTCCTTACATTGAATACCAACGTATGAATGATACTAAATTCTTATTAGCGAAGGCTTGGGATAATCGTATCGGAACGGCTGTTTCTTTGCGAGTGTTGGAAAATCTTTCAAAACGGGAGCACCACAATGTTCTGTTTGCCGGCAGCGACGTACAAGAAGAAGTGGGATTGCGGGGAGCTAGAACCAGCTCGCACTTAGTAAACCCGGATGTCGCTTTTGCATTAGACACTGGAACGGCTGGTGACACACCAGGTATGACACCTAAAGAGGCGGATTCTGTTTTAGGCAAAGGTCCGCAGGTGTTGATTTACGATGCCTCTATGGTACCTCATAAGCGCTTATTGAATTTTGTCATCAAAGTAGCGGAAGAATTGGAGATTCCATTCCAATACACGGTTATTGCAGGCGGTGGGACTGACGCAGGGCAAATGCACTTGACTCGGGATGGCGTGCCATCATTGGCAATCACTGTTCCAGTTCGTTACTTGCATTCTCATACAACCATTATTCATGAGGATGACTACTTGAATACGGTTCGTTTAGTTACCGAAGTAGTTGCCCGTTTAGATCATGATGCGCTAGCTGAAATCAAAGATTACTAAACTATTTATTCAGTCTAGAAGAATGGTACACGTACGAAAATCAAACTAATTTTTCTGTAGGAAAAATGAATACCTTAAAAAGAGTTAGGTGCCAGTTCTTCTTTACGCAGTTTAACTTAGTGAGCAAGCTGTACAAGATACTATGCAAAATAAGGATTATCCAGACTAGAAGAATGGTACACGTACGAAAATCGGACTAATATTTCTGTAGGAAAAATGAATACCTTAAAAAGAGTTAGGTGCCAGTTCTTCTTTACGCAGTTTAACTTAGTGAGCAAGCTGTACAAGAAGCTATACAAACCAAGGAACAACCTGTCTAGAAGAATGGTACACGTACGAGAATCAAACTAATTTTTCAGTAAGAAAAATTAATACCTTAAAAGAGTTAGGTGCCAGTTCTTCTTTACGCAGTTTTACTTAGTGAGCAAGCTGTACAAGAAGCTATACAAACCAAGGAACAACCTGTCTAGAAGAATGGTACACGTACGAGAATCAAACTAATTTTTCAGTAAGAAAAATTAATACCTTAATACGAGTTAGGAGCAAAATAATGGAAAAAATGAGAGTTAGTGAATATCGAAAAATTGCCAAAGAGCGGTTGCGGGGTCAGTGGGGGTTGAATGCGGGAATCTTCTTTTTAAGTTCCTTACTGACAATGGCGGTCAATCGCGTCACTGGTGTGGTAAACAGCGGCAGTATCCAAACCATCATGTCATTTGTCATTACCACCTTTGTATTGTTTGGCTTCACCTATGCCATGTATTACGTCGGTTTGTTTGTCACCCGTGGCGGACGTGCGGATATTGCCCAGTTGTTTGTGGTATTTCAAGGGAAATACTATGTTCCTCTGCTGATCATCAATGTGATTGGTTCAATCATTCAGTATGTTTTAGGACTAGTAATCTTCATTCCTCTGCTGCTTCAAGGAGGATTAGGTTTTTATATTAGTTTAGTTTTAGGAACCGGTGCAGTAAATTATTCCATGGTTGATCGCTTCGCCAGTGCCGGCTTTGTATTGTTGTTTTTAATCACAGTCATTCTGTACGCGATTGTCAGTAGCATTGTGTCGGGACTATTCCGTTTTGCGGCGTACTTGAAATTTGATTATCCGGAATTAAGCGCGATGGATTGCATCAAGAAGGCGTGGGACTTAATCAAAGATCGTTGGGGCCAATACATTTTACTGCAGCTTTCATTTATCGGCTGGTATCTTTTAGGGATTCTGCTTTTTGTTATCCCAGTTCTTTGGGCAGTGGCTTATGCAAATGTAGCGAATGCGGCCTTTTATGACCAAGCATTGCAAGAAAAAATTGATGTGAAGGGGACGATTTAATGAAATTAACCGTCTTAGGCTGTTTAGGAGCCTACCCATACGGCGGACAAGGTACCACCAGTTATCTGCTGCAAAGCGGCGATTTCAATTTGTTGCTGGATGCCGGCAGTTCGACGTTAGTAGAATTGGAAAAAGAACTTGATCCATTAGACTTAGATGCGGTTATTTTGACCCATTATCATCACGATCATATTGCTGATTTAGGTGTGCTGCAATACTACTGGCAGCTCTATCCTACTCAGACGCCAAAACCAATTTTGCCGATTTATGGACATATGGAAGATGACTTTCATTTCAACGATTTGACGATGGAAGGTGTAACAGAAGGACGAGCATACTTTGAAGCAGAAGCGTTGAAGATTGGGCCGTTTACTGTTACCTTTATGAAAACCATCCATCCGGTACCGTGTTTTGCAATGCGTTTTGTAGAAGATGCAACTGGTAAGGTTTTTGTCTTTACTGGGGATTCCGGTTATTTGGAAAGTTTCAACGAATTTGCTAAGGATGCGGATCTATTTTTAGCAGATACGTATTTGTTTAACGGCAATGAACGGCATAAAGCTCATTTCACTGCGCAGGAATCGGGTACCTTTGCCAAGAATGCTGATGTGAAGAAGCTGGTGCTGACTCATTTGCCGCAACAAGGTGATTTAGAAGAATTGCGCCAACAAGCGCAAGCAGCCAGCGGAGAGATTCCAGTGGAGCTGGCGGCACCTCATAAACAATTTATTATTTAGGAGATGATTCAATGATTTATGTGCCAAACGATCAAGAACGTGACCCACGAGTAAACTTAGCGATTGAAACCTATCTATTGCGGAACATGCCGTTGGATGAACCGATTTTATTGTTTTATATTAATGAGCCGTCCATCATCATCGGTCGTAACCAAAATACGATTCAAGAAATTAATAAAGAGTATGTGGAAGAGCACAACATTAAAGTGGTTCGTCGTTTAAGCGGCGGCGGTGCGGTATATCACGATACTGGGAATTTAAACTTCAGCTTTATCATGCCAGATGACGGCAATTCCTTCCGTGATTTCAAAAAGCTGACAGAGCCGATTGTGGAAGCTTTGCATAAGTTAGGTGTTGAAGGTGCTGAATTAAAAGGTCGGAACGACTTGGTGATTGAGGATAAGAAATTCTCAGGCAACGCCATGTACTCAACCAATGGCCGCATGTTTGCCCACGGCACCTTGATGTTTGACAGTGACGTGGATGAAGTGGTGAATGCATTGGAGGTTCGCAAAGATAAGATCGAATCAAAAGGCATCAAATCAATCCGTTCACGGGTAACCAACATTAAACCATTCTTGCCTGAAGACAAGCAGGATATGACCACGGAAGAATTCCGTCAAGCGATCTTGCTGCAAATTTTTGGCGTGGACAGTGTTGATCAAGTGAAAACTCATGAGCTGAATGAAGAAGATTGGAAAGCCATTAATCAAATTTCTGATGAATATTACCGCAACTGGGACTGGAACTATGGTCGTTCCCCAGAATTTAACTTGGAACGCCGCCAACGTTTTGCGATTGGCTCAATTGAAGTTCGTTTAAATGTTGCAGATGGAGAAATCAAGGAAGCGAAAATCTTTGGAGATTTCTTCGGACTTGGGGAAATCAAAGACGTGGAAGATCAATTAGTCGGTACTAAGTACGAAAAAGCTGCGTTGGAAGCAGTTGTTGATCAAATTGATCTAACGCATTACTTTGGCAATGTAACCAAGGAAGAGTTTTTGAGTTTGATTTATTAATACAAAAAGGAGCAGCAAACCAGATCAAACTGGGCTTGCGGCTCCTTTTTAGTAAGCTAATCGGATAATCAGCTGATGCTCCGACCGTTGGTAATGGCCTTTTTTATCTTCAACTGAAGTTCGTAAATGCTGCCGATAAAAGTTTAGATTTGAAGGGTTGATTTCATTGAGCTTTATGTCGGAATCCAACAGACTTTCAATAATTAACTCGTTTTTTTCTTGACGAATCGTAAGCACGGCGTCACAGCCAAGAGATTGTTTGGTGGCTAATAATTTCTCGCAAACTTGAATCAATAAATGGAAATAATCTTGCTCTAAAAGCTGCGATGGATCTTGTAAAGAAAATTCGCACTTCAAATTTCCTTGATGATCCGCAAAAGCTTTCTGATAATGAGCCTGCAGCTGGGCCAGCACTAAACCGATGGGCAAAGTGCGGATTTGGTTCTCAGCATAAATCTTTCGACTAAAGTAAGTATAAAGCTGAGCAAATTTTTCTTCGAAACAAGCCGCACACAGGACCGCCATCCGTTCTTCATTGGCCTGTCTTTTCAAAATCACTTGAATCTCCCAAAAATGATAACCCAAAATTAAAACGGCCAGACCGGTAAAGACAATCAACGGCCAGTTAACGATTAAATTGGCCGCGCCAATAAACAGCTGAAGATAAAAGAAGCAGTGAATAATCGCTCCTGTAACTATCCCTGGTGCACAAATAATGTAAAAGGGATTATCGTCAGCTGCTTCTAATAAAGAGACTAACGAGGTGTACAAAGTCAGAAAGACGTTTAATCCGCTGACAATCTGTAAAACATCCGGCAGCGGCATTTGTTTTGTCACCAGGCTAATAATAGTAAAGCCTAAAAGCGTGTACTGACTGGCAATGACTGGGAAATAACCCTTGCGATACTTTGAAGTGCGCAGCCAATAATAGGTAGTTAATATTAGCGGAATAAACTGTGCACTGACACTATACAGCCATGATAGAGTCACTGGCGAAAGGGTCCAAACAAGGGGAACTGTGCTGACTAGAACCTGCAAGCCAGCTAATAATGCAAAGACACATAACAGGACTAGCGGTGCTCTCTTTTTGTTTTCTTGTTTAACCAGCAGGACTATTCCGCCGATGCTGACACTTAGACAAATGAATAAAAGCAGCAGCTGCGGATAAGCATTGAGTAAAAAGAAGGATTTTACCTTTGCCGTTTCTCCTAAAAATACTCGCGCAGGCAGACCAGTATAGTATTGATAAGGACTGGACGTAATTACGCGCAAAGTTTTGCGCCGATAATCTGCCGGCAGGCGAATCCGGGTAAATAATAGTCCAGGATTATCTTGGTCAGCAGTTTCCTTGTATTGATATAGCGGCTGATCATCCAGCAGAATAGTCACCCATTGATGATTGGCCTGTACAATTAGTTCAGGCTGTTGAAAAGTCTGAAACAGGGATTGCTGCATAATCAAGGCTTCGTTCTGATCCACAAACTCAATTCTGCGAGTATTTGGTCCGGTGACTCGTTGATCGGAGTGGTTCTCAACAAAGAACATCCAATTTTCGGTTAGTTCGATAACATCTGTTTTTTTAACGTCTTTTTGCGCTTGGTAAACAGCCCAGATAGTCGTTAATAAAATAACTACTATTATGGTAATGGAAATCGCTGGGAATAATTCAGCAGCTAAACGTTTTTTACAACGCATTTTCCTCGTTTTAAGGGACATAAAATAATGCCTCATCTTTCAGTGGTATTTTTTTCATTTACAACAATAGTATCACACCAGTAACCTTAGGGGAATACAAATAAGTAAGAGAATAAAGATAACTAATTTTGTGACTGCTGTGATAAATGTGATATGATATTTACGAGAGTGTTTGATTGAGAGGATGAGGGGGAGATCAGATGAATTACTACAAAAAATAACTGTGGTATCCGGTGTGGCAATCGTCTGTCTTTTTTTGTTGGCAACTGTAATTATTGTTATGCCTCACTTGTTGGATCTCACACCTTATGTTGTGGAGGATAATAAGATGGCCCCTGCTTATCGCAAAGGCGGTCTCCTATTTGTCCAGCGAAACGATGAGCAGGCCGCAGTGGGGGAAGCGATCACTTTTTATACAAATCAAGGCCGCAACATTAAGACCCGTCGAATAGTTGCCATAGATGATCGAATTCATGGCTATGCTGTAAAGGGCGATAATGTAAAACAACTGGAGATGGGCTTGGTTCATTTTCGTAATCTTATCGGTAAACCGGCCTTTTATTTACCATTCATTGGTTTCTTATTCAATACTCGTTTCATGCACGTGATAAAAGTGATTCTGTTTTGCCTAGCAATTTTATTGACCTTTTTGACAGTTTTGTATCAGAAGAAGTATCAAGTAAAATGCCACCGATTGTTGGAAGAGCAGGTGGAGTCACAAAAAGAAGAATTTCACTAGCTGGATTTGAGGCAGTGAAGTTCTTCTTTTTAGTTTAGGTGAAATTGTAATACTGATTTTAGCGCTTTTTTTGTGACGGTAAGTTTTTAGGGGATTTCTGTTCTTCTTTGACTTAATCAAATCGACCAACCTGTATGAATGGTAGATTAATAAATGATGGGAAAAAGATTTGAATTATCGGGTTTGTGTGCTATTCTCATAAATAAGAATTATTCAAAAGGAGAGCCCAATGAAAATTAAAGACTATTACCAACAGACTAAACCCGTTGTATCCTTCGAGTTTTTTCCGCCGAAGAAAGAAGCGGCGATTGATACGATTTATCAAACCTTAGAGGAGTTAAAAGGGATTAAACCAGACTTCATCAGTGTGACTTATGGAGCTGCTGGATCAAGAGCCGACAATAAAACCTTGGAGCTGGCTTCCATGATTAAAAAGGAGTACGGGATCGAGCCGTTGCACCATTTGTCCTGTATTGCTAATACGAATGAAGAAATCCAACAGCTGTTAGCTGATATCAAAGCCGGCGGTGTGGAGAATGTTTTGGCGCTGCGGGGCGATTTGCCGGCGGATAGTGAGACTTGTTCCTCCGACTTTTTATATGCCAAAGATCTAATTGCTTCTATTAAAGAAAATACCGATTTTTCGGTGGGAGCGGCTTGTTATCCGGAAGGTCATATTGACCAGTTGGCTGGCGTGGAAAATATTGAGCATTTGAAGGCCAAAGAAGATGCCGGCGCAGACTTCTTTATTTCCCAGCTGTTCTTTGAAAATGATGTCTTTTATCGTTTGATGGAGGATGCTCGGAACGGTCAGGTGTCTGCACCGATTTCGGCTGGGGTGATGCCGATTTTGAGCCGTGGTCAGGTGGAGAAAATGATCTTCATGTGCGGGACTTCGTTGCCTTCGGAGCTGATTAAAATCATCCATAAATATGAACATTCAATTGAAGACCTGCGGAAAGCCGGCTTGGAATATTCGCTGAAACAAATTGAGGACTTGTTGGATCATGGGGTGGACGGTGTGCATGTGTATGCCATGAATCGTCCGGTTGTTGCGAAAGAAGCGATGTCCTTATTGCGGGGATCGTAATGGTAGAACTGGATAAAAAGGAAATTCTGCGCTATCTTGGGTATCGCCGCAAGCAGGAGCTGACTGCAGCGGTGGACCAGGAAATTGAAGAGTTAATGGCGGAGGTTCAAGTAATTGCCAAGCCCCGCTACACTTTTCGAATTTTTGAGTGTCGGCCTAATGAAGTGGCGAAGACAATCGAAGTGATTGGGACGGATTTGGTTTTTGAGGGGAAATCGATTTACAATCATTTGAAGTATGCCAAAAAGGTAGCTTTGTTGGCTGCGACTTTGGGGATTGATGTGGAGCGAAAGATTCGCCAGTACTCACTGACTGAGATGAGTAAGAGTTTGATATTGGATTCTTGCTGTACTGAATATATTGAAAAAATTTGTGATGTGGTGGAGTGCGAGATTGAAGACGCGATTGAAGCGGAGAACTTGACCATGAATCGGCGCTTTAGTCCGGGGTACGGGGATTTGGCGCTGGATATTCAGCCGGATTTTTTAGCGGTGCTGGAAGCTGATCGGCGAATTGGTTTGAATTTGTCAGAGAGTCTGTTAATGATTCCGCGAAAATCAGTGACGGCGATTATTGGTTTGTTTGATGATCCTAAGTTGGCGCGGCCGCGTAGAAAGAAAATCAGCTGCAGTGATTGTTCCATGAAGGAAACCTGCAGCTATCGCAGATAAGTGGAGGGATTTATGAAGATTTTAGAGGCTTTAAAGAAAAAACAACTGCTTTTTGATGGTGCGATGGGCACGATGCTGCAAAAAAAGGGGCTGCCGGTGGGCTTAGAGCCGGAATATTTTAACTTAACGCATCCTGAGATCGTAACCGAAATCCATCAGGCCTATGTAGCGGCCGGGGCGGATATTATTACTACCAACACTTTTCAGGCAAACCGGACTAAGCTGGAACAAGATAAATTGCCAGAAATTATTAATGCGGCGATTCAGTTGGCAAAAGCAGCTAAGCCGAAATTTGTGGCTTATGATATGGGTCCGATCGGACAATTAATGGCACCGATGGGCACCTTGAGCTTTGATCTGGCCTATGAGATGTTTGCGGAACAGGTGATCGTGGCGGAAAAGGCCGGGGCAGATGTCGTTGTTTTAGAAACCATGTCGGATTTATTGGAAACGAAAGCGGCGGTACTGGCGGTGAAGGAAAATACGAAGCTGCCGATTTTTTGTACCATGACTTTTCAAGAGGATGGTCGGACGTTTGTAGGGACTGATCCGCTGACGGCAGTATTGACGTTGCAATCATTGGGGATTGATGCGGTTGGAGTGAACTGTTCGTTAGGGCCAGTAGAACTTTCACCAGTAGTGGAAACAATTTTGCGCTATGCTAAAATTCCGGTGATGGTGCAAGCCAATGCAGGCCTGCCTGAAATGGAAGATGGTCAGACGGTTTATCGCATTTCGGTAGCGGAATATGGGGAAGCGGTTGAGACTTTAGTGAAAAAAGGTGTTCAGATTGTGGGCGGCTGCTGCGGAACTACGCCTGAGTTTATCAAAGAGTTACGGGGGATTATTGATCGCACACCTGTAGTTGAGCGTCAGCCGGAGATTGTTACAGCGGTAACTTCTGGCAGTCAGGCGGTTATTTTGAACGACCGACTGAGCCTCATCGGGGAACGAATCAATCCTACTGGGAAGAAGCGTTTGAAGGAAGCATTGCGCAACAATGAGTTGAGTTATCTGTTGAAGGAAGCATTGAAGCAGGTAGAGGCTGGCGCGGATATTTTAGATGTAAATGTGGGCTTGCCAGAAATCGATGAGAGTCACATGATGCAGCAGGCTGTCCAAGAAATTCAGGGGATTGTGACGGTTCCTCTGCAAATCGACAGCTCCAATATTGCTGCGATTGAAACTGGGGCGCGTTACTATAATGGCAAGCCTTTGATCAACTCGGTGAATGGTAAAGCCGAAAGCATGGCGGAGATTTTTCCGATTGTCAAAAAATATGGCGGGGTTGTTTTAGGTTTGACCTTAGATGAGACTGGGATTCCAGAAACAGCTGAGGCGAGATTGGCGATTGCTGAAAAGATTGTGCAGACGGCGGCGGAATATGGCATTCCTAAAGAAGATGTCATGATCGATCCGCTGGTACTGACGGCTTCGGCCCAACAAGAGCAGGTTCAAGTGACGCTGGAGACTTTGCGTTTGTTGCGGGATGGGTTGGGTGTGCTGACGGTGGCTGGATTAAGCAACGTATCTTTTGGCTTGCCAAATCGGGAATTAATGAATAGTACGTTTCTAGCATCGGCAGTAGCGTCAGGTCTGACGACGCCGATTGTAAATCCGTTGTCAGAAGTGTTGATGAATACCGTTCGCGCACTGAAGGTGATTTACAACCAAGATCATGATGCAGCAGAATATATTGAGAAAAGCCAAGCAATGAATGTGGTTGCTGAGGCAAAACCTGCTAAAAAGCAGGAGGTAAGTGATGCTTCTGATTTAAAAACTTTGATTCTTAAAGGCCAAAAGGAAGATACTCCGGCCTTAACTAAGCAGTTGCTGGAAACCAAAACACCTTTAGAGATCGTCAACGAATTCTTCATTCCGGCCTTAGATGAAGTGGGCGGGAAATTTGAACGGGGCGAGCTGTTCTTGCCACAGTTGATTCAATCAGCTGAAGCGGTTCAGCGTTCGCAGGAAGTGTTGAAGAGTTATTTTGATGCTCATGGTCAGGAAAGTCAGTCTCACGGGAAGATTTTACTGGCAACGGTTGAAGGTGATATCCATGACATCGGCAAAAATATCGTGAAGATGGTTTTGGAGAACTATGGCTTTGATGTGATTGATCTAGGTAAAGACGTGCCGATCGAAACAGTAGTGGAACGGATTCGTGAAGGTAACATTCAGTTAGTTGGCTTGAGTGCCTTGATGACTACCACTGTTCAGAACATGAAGGCGACGATTCAAGCGGTGAAGGATGCCGGCTTGGATGCTTCGTTTATGGTGGGCGGCGCTGTGTTAAATGAGGAGTATCGGGAGTTTGTCGGTGCGGATTATTATGCCAAGGATGCACTGGAAAGTGTAGCGATTGCTAAGAAGTTTTTTGGTGTGGAATAATAGGAATTAAATAGTAGAACGGGCATCTTGAAACGGTGAAGTCTTTAGGGGCGGAGCTGTTTTGAGGTGTCTTTTTGCTGTCTAGATATTTCTGCGGGAAATTTCCCGCCTGTTTGACACTTATACCAAGAAAAACAGGCGTTTCCCAGAAAGGCTTCAAACTATTGTTTCGGGCAGTTTTTGGCTCTATACTTCAACTTGTAAACGATCACAAAAAACAAAAATCGCTTAACTAAAAAGCGGATTTAAAAAAGGGAGATAAATAATATGGGACTAGTATTAGCAAGAATCGATCAACGTTTAATTCACGGAATTGTCGTAACACAGTGGGCTGGGGCAACTAAGGCAAAACGGTTAATGGTCGTTGACGACGAAGTCTGCAAAGATGAAGTGCAAAAGGCAGCGATGCGAATGAGCAAGCCAGCTGGTACCGGCATGTCAATTATCGATGTTGAGACAGCGATTATTAATTTTAACCAAGGCAAGTATGACAGTCACAACGTCTTCATGATTGTACGGGAACCGGAAACGCTGATTCGCTTAGCTGAAGGCGGTGTCAAAATTCCGAAAGTTAATATTGGGATCATTTTTGATGGCGAAGGCAAAGAAACAGTGAAAAAGATGGTTTCGGTGGATCAAAAAGAAATTGATGACTTGAAAAAATTAGAAGCAATGGGAATTCCGGTAACCTTCCACTTTGTCCCAGGCGATCAAGAAGAAAGTTTAGCAACATACATTAAATAGTAAGGGGACAATCTGATGGAAATTATTCAAGGAATATTAATCATAGCACTATCTGTTTGGATGGTTTGGGACCAGCAAGGTCTGGTGGTAACAACGTGGTTTCCGATTATGGTGGCGTTGTTTGCAGGAATTATTATGGGAGATATGACAACAGCGATGGTTATCGGCGGAACCTTTCAGTTGATGGCGTTGGGTGTGGCAAATATCGGTGGTTCATCGGTGCCTAACTGGGGACTAGCTGCTTTAGTCGGTATCTATGTGGCGATTCGCACCACCAATAATATTGAAGAAGCCAAAGCTGTTGCTTTAGCAGTCGGTGTTCCAGTGGGAATGCTTGGAATTCAATTGGATGTTTTGGCAAAAATCTTGAACACTTATGTGACTCATGCGGCGCAAAGTGCAGCGAATAAAATGAACTTTAAAAAGATGAATCGGATTTTATGGTTAGGGCCAGTCATTTTTGGTTTATCAACCGCAGTACCTACGGCTTTGTGTGTAATTTTCGGAGATCGTATTGTCAATTTGATTTTGAATTTTGTACCAGAATGGTTTACGGATGGCTTGTCTATTGCCGGCGGTATGCTGCCGGTTGTCGGGATTGCTCTGCTGCTGCAAGTAATGCCAGTTAAAAAATATCTAACGATGTTATTAATCGGTTTCGTTTTGGCGGCTTACCTGAACTTACCGATCTTAGGTGTGTCAATTATCGGTTTCGCCTTGGCGTATTACTTCTTTACAACTGAAATGAAAAAGGGTACCCCAGGTGTGGCAACTGAAGTCGGCACCGTTGACGAAGGAGATGACTTTGATGAATAATCCCGAAACAAAACTAACTAAAAAAGATATTAATCAAGCAGCTTTCCGCTATATGTTTATGGCTTGCAACATTTTCAACTATGAAAATCAGCAGGGACCAGCCGTTGTTTATGGACTGGAAAAAGCGTTGCGCAAAATTCATCCGAATGATGAGGATTATGTGGCTTCCTTAAACAATCAGTTTAAATATTTCAACACAACTACATGGATGGCGAACTTGTTATTAGGTGCCAGCTTAGCTATGGAAGAAAAAGACGGCGTGGATTCTTTAGAAGCAGTCCAAAACTTTAAAACCGGGATGATGGGACCCTTAGCTGGAGTGGGCGATACGTTGGTTTGGGTTCTGTATCCAACTATCATGGGTTCAATTGCGGCTTATATGGGACTGGAAGGCAATCCGACTGGGGCGATTATCTGGTTACTGCTGAATATTTTCTTCTTGTTCTTCCGCTTCAAATTGTTCTCCATTGGCTACACTTCGGGAATTAAATTAGTGACGGTGTTGGGAGAAAAGATATCGGTCTTTACCGAAGCGGCTTCAGTCATGGGTTTGACCGTAGTGGGTGCCTTGATTCCATCGGTTGTTAAAATCAATGTCGGGTTAGTCTTTCAATCTGGGAAAGTCGAATTACCGATTCAATCTGAAATTTTAGACAGCATTATGCCAGCGCTGCTTCCGGCACTACTAACGATTGCGGTTTATAAATTAATTGCATCTAAAAAAATGACCGTGATCCAAATTATCTTTGCCGTAATTATCTTAGCTTTAGTTTTGTCATTCTTTGGTGTTTTGAGCGTTTAATAAAAATATAGGTACTTGTATTTTGAAAAAAGGGAGCAGCTTATGCGAAAAATTATTTTAGCCAGCCACCACAACTTGGCTGTAGGAATGAAAGATACTTTGGAATATATTATGCCGACTGTGGGAGAAGTTACCACAATTGCGGCGTACACCACAAACACACCGGTCAACGAAGAAATCGATGCTGCGTTAGCAGATGTTTCGGAAGCGGATGAAGCAATTATTTTCACCGACTTGATGGGAGGTTCGGTCAATCAAAACTTTACCAAATATTTAGCCCAGCCCAATATTCATCTGATTGCTGGGATGAATTTGCCGGTAATTATGTCTTGCTTGCTTCCATTAGGGGATGCGGCTATCGATCCGGAACAATTAAGGGGCGCTATTCAAGAGGGCCAGCAGCAGGTCGTTTATGTGAATGATTATTTAGCTGAACAAACAATGGATGAGGATGATGAATAATGACAGCTGAATGGTGGAAAAATAGTGTCGTCTATCAAGTGTATCCTCAAAGCTTTAAAGACAGCAACAATGATGGTATTGGTGACTTCCAAGGGATTATTGAAAAGCTGCCGTATCTAGCTAAGCTAGGTATTGATGTGATTTGGTTGAATCCGATTTTTGATTCGCCTTTGGTTGATAATGGGTACGACATCGCTGACTATGAAAAGATTCTGCCCCAGTATGGCACGATGGAGGATTTTAAGGAGTTATTGGACCAAGCACATCAGTTAAATATTCGGATTATCTTAGACTTGGTGGTTAATCATACCAGCGATTTGCATAAATGGTTTTTGGCCTCTAAAGAAGATCAGGAGAATCCTTATGCTGATTATTACATCTGGAAAGATCCTAAACCAGACGGGTCTGCTCCCAATAATTGGGGTTCAACCTTTGGCGGGCCGGCTTGGGAATATGTGGAAAGCCGCAATCAGTATTATCTTCACTGCTTTGCCAAGGAACAGCCTGATTTAAACTGGGAAAACGAAACGGTTCGTCAGGAAATCTATAACATGATGCGCAAGTGGTTTGAGCTGGGGATCGATGGGTTCCGCATGGACGTAATTAGTTTGATTAGCAAAGATCCGGCATATCCGGATGCACCAGGTACCTTGGCTTATACGAAATCCTATTATGCCGGTGCTTCAAATGGCCCGCGGGTGCATGAATTTCTTCACGAAATGAATCAAGAAGTTTTAAGCCATTACGATGTGATGACCGTGGGGGAGACTCCCAATACCAACAGCACTCAAGCGCAGCTTTATACTTTTCCTGAGCGAGAAGAATTAAATATGGTTTTCCATTTTGACCATATGCATTTGGACTATGGCAAGTTTGGCAAATTTTCAGATATTCGCTTCAAATTGAGTGATTTGCGCAACACCTTGACGGAATGGCAGAATCAATTAGCTCATGGGTGGAATTCTTTATATTGGAGCAACCATGATCAGCCGCGGGCAGTCACCCGTTTTGGCGATGATGGTGAGTATCGGGAAGTATCCGCAAAAATGTTGGGGACGCTTTTGCATATGATGAAGGGGACACCTTTTATTTTCCAAGGGGAAGAATTGGGGATGAAAAATGTACCTTTTACCGACATTTCCGAGTATCAAGATATTGAGACCAACTATTTTTATCAAGAAATGACCGCAGCAGGTGAGGCGCCGGAAGATATAAACAGAGCCGTCTATTTGAAGTCTCGGGACAATGCGCGGACACCAATGCCTTGGAATGGGGAAGCCAATAGCGGGTTTTCTGAGGCCAAGCCATGGATTGCTTATTCACCAGATAATCGCAGGATTAATGTGGAATCGACATTAGCTGATCCCAATTCGATCTTTTATCACTATCAAAAATTGATTGCCCTGCGGAAGGAGTATCCGATTATTCAATTGGGAGAGTACCAATTAATAAATGAAGAGGATTCGGCGGTTTACAGTTATCTGCGAACTTATCAAGATGAAACCTTATTAGTTCTTTGTTCCTTTAGTAAAGACAAGGTGAATGTCCGTGTGCCGCAGGAGTTGTTGGAAAAAGAATCAGCCTTGCTGATTAGTAATTATTCAGACACAGCAACTCAGCTGATTGCCGAGATGCCGCTGCGACCTTATGAAGCAGTTGTTTACCATTTAACCTAGCTTTTGTCAGCCTGTGAGAATCTCCTTGATTTCTCGCAGGTTTTTTTCTAGTATTAAAGAAGAGAGGGGCTGGTGCTGATGAATTTCGACCAACATATTAAAGTGAATTATGAGGCGCTGTCAGAAAATGAACAGGAAATGATTTACTATATCCGCAACCATCGCCAAGAGGTAATCAAGCTTTCGATTGTTGAATTAGGGGATCTCTTATTGTCTTCCAAAAGCTCGGTTCTGCGTTTAGCCAAGAAATTAGGGTTTCGCGGATTTTCCGACATGAAGTATTCCATTGAGGAGTCCCTGATGCAAAGTACCATTGCTCCCACCGATTTAGTTGCTTCGTTAAAAAAAGAAATCGATCAGACGTTTCAATACGCGGAACAAACGAATTTCCAACCTTTGTTAGATAAAATTAAACAGGCAAACCAGCTGCATCTGTATGCCACTGGCTTTACCCAAAACAATTACACGAAGGATTTTTCCAATGATTTGTTTTTATCTGGCCGACCGAACTTTTTGATTTCCGGTGAAACCAATTTTGAAATGATCAGTCACACGTTGACCGCAGAAGATTTAGTGATTGTGACCTCGTTGGGCGGCGACACACCTGCGATTAAGAATACGATTCGAAATTTAGAAATGAACAAGGTTCCCATTTGCAGCATAACTTCATTTGGGAAAAGCTTTCTGAGCGAGGCTGCCGATTTTCAACTGTATTATGAAATTACAGATCTGCCAAGTCCGGTGGTTAGCGGGGGTAGTTCAATGGTGGGCTTGAATATCATTTTGGCTATTTTAGCTCGTAAGTATCGGGAATTTGTTTTGTTTGATGAGTAAGAGAGTTAGGTAAATAAACTAAAAAGCACCGGAGAAGGAGTTTTAATTTCCTTCCACCGGTGTTTGTTTTGTTAAAGTAACGAATTTAAATTCTGTCTAAACCGCAGTCCAACCGCCATCAATAGCAATGGTTTGTCCTGTTGTATATGAAGAATTTTCAGAAGCAAATAGTAATAATTGTCCTAGAAGCTCTTCGATTTTTCCAGCACGTCCGATTGGTGTACGGAATTGTAATAATTGTTCCACTGATTCATCGACCACCATCATTTCGCTTGGGAACATACCTGGTGCGATGGCGTTGACGGTAATGTTGTATTGCGCCCATTCTTGAGCCAGACTGCGAGTGAAGTTTGGTACGGCGCCTTTTGTTGAATTGTAGGCTAAGTTCGGCATTTGCATGCCGGCGATGATACCAAACATAGAACCGGTGTTGATAATCCGACCGTATTTATTTTCGATCATATTTTTGCCGACTTCGCGAGCCATTAGGAAGTAGCCGGTTAAGCTGACATCCACTACTTGTTGCCAATCGGCTAAGGTTAAGTCAACGGATGGTGTCACTTGAATCGATCCTGCGTTATTGACTAAGATATCGATTTTGCCAAAATGATCCACTACTTTTTGAACAGCTTCAACTACGCCTGCTTCGTCAGTAACATCTAAACGAACGGGCAGACATTCTCCACCTGCGGCTTCAATTTCATTTTTTACTTCTTCTAAACGTTCAAGTCGACGAGCCATAACAGCTACTTTTGCTCCGTTTTCTGCTAAAGCTTTCGCATATTCGCGGCCTAACCCTGAAGATGCACCTGTAACAACAGCAACCCGCCCAGTTAAATCCAAATAATTTTTCAAAAAAATCTCCTCCTTACTAGTTTTACCATTTTAGTATATCAAAATGAAAGCCTTTTCTCAATTGTGAAAATGAACACATTCACTACAAATAGGTTTTAAAATTCTTTATGCAATCTGAATTGATAAACCTACAGGAAAGAAGCGTTTGGAAAACGGGGGGTGAACTTTTGAGTAAACGAAAAAATCTGTTAGCAGACTTAAAAGTCCGTTAACAGATTCTTAACTCGTATAATGTTTTGACGTGCCAGGAGGGACTGCCATGACAAACTGGCGTTTGTGGCTCGAATGCTGTTAGAGCTTTGCAAAAACTCCTAGTGACTGAACGATTACATTGGTCTTAAAACGTTCACGGCGCTTCAGCAGCGAATGGGGATGGGGAAATCAGTTCAGTTTCAGATTGCGTCAAAGAGATGCAGCGATGCTTAAACGAGAATAAGATATAATCAAAAATAGCCCTGGCTGATAGCCGGGGCTTCACTCTATAAATTAAGCAATTCTTTTTTCTTCGCGTCGAATTCTTCCTGGGTCAAGATCCCCATATCCACTAACTCTTTCAATTCCTTTAATTCCGCAACGACACTTTGCATAGGCTTGGCCGGCTCAGATATTTCCTTCGGCGCAGCTGCTAAGGGTTCAGATGGTGTTTCTCCAGGATCGTAAGTTTGTAAGGAAAGCAGATTGTTGTAGTCTTTGGTATCAGCGTTTATCGTTAATGTGATTCTACGATTGTCAGAGATCCGCAAGAGATTTACCTTTGCAAGAGACTTCACTTCAATTTCTTGGGTAGTTTCGCTGGTCTTACTATCGTGTTTTGTTTTCTTCAAACCCTTCTTTTTCTTCTTTTCTTTGCCTTTCGAGCCGGCATATGCACCAACTACTGTACCAACACCAGGTAACAATACTGTTCCAAGTACAGCGCCTGCAGCAACGCGACCAGATTTACCTTTTTTAACTGTGTCCGTTTCTGAGTCTGTAGTAGAACCGCCAGAAGTGTGGCTGTCAAATACTGTCTTGTAAGTCGGGCCATTAAAATCTGTGGACAGTAGATAATAGAATTCAGGGTTTTTCGGGTTAAGTACGAGCCGGTTATCATTCAATTGCATAATAGTAGTTCGACCAGATACAGCAGCAGGGGCGCTGCCGGAAACAATATCGACATTTACTTTCATGTAGACACCAGTGTTTTTGATATCCTCCTTTTTCGCGCGGAAGGCATCAAACTCGGATTCTAAATCTCTCCCCATTTCAGCATACCTATTATTGATTTCTTCAAGTGCAATTTTCTTTGAATTAAGTAAGTTCAACCCCAGATCTTTCTTAATGATTGTGTGGCAGTCAACACACGTCTTTTTACCGTCCATAAGTTTTACAGTATTGAGCATATTCAGAGGGGTTTCACAGTACCAACAAATAGTTTCTCCCTTCACTTAAATCACTCCTTTTTTTAATTATTGTATCATTAATAGAATAATTAAAAAAAGGGAAAACTAAAATTTGAGCATCAGTCGTAATTGATTTTATCGTGGGAAATGAGCATTGGTATATCTTTCTTCTTCCTTCAATAGAAGATACGCAATTATTTCGTTTCTTTTTCTCAAAATTAGACAAAAAAAGAGAGCCTTATCAGCTCCCACGAAATGTTTTTTTGAAATACTGCCTAACCCGCTTTGTAGCAACGTTTTTAGTCTGTTTTTGTACCACGAAACCTTGAATTCCACAAGAATTCCACAAGTTTTTCGTTAATGAATGTATGCTCAAATCCGCTTTATATCAATGTTTCTTAATTTCTTGTTACTTGATGTATATCATGATCCGTTAAAAATACGTGCCAGGAGGGATTCGAACCCACGACCGCTCGCTTAGAAGGCGAGTGCTCTATCCAGCTGAGCTACTAGCACAAGTAGTTTAGCAACACTAGCTATTATAGAAAAACTACTTTGGAATGTCAATCTTTATTTAGTTATTTTATTTGACGAAGTGCTATTTAGGGACCAATTGGACGGCATTTTCTTCTGTAATCAGCTTGTGACAGCTCTTGGAATTGCCGTAGGAATAGTCTTCGCGCCAAGAGAACAGCACCGTCACTGGTTTGTTTTCCCTCAGAGTGCAAACGATAATATTTTTTAAGTAGTGCCCAAAAAAATTGCCGGAACTATTCGTCCTTAGTAATCAGAGCCACGCCGTCACCTAACGGCAGCAGGGAAGAGGTCAGGTCTGGTGCTTTGGTGACAGCTTCCAAAAATTTGTTCAAATTGCGGTAGATGGCACGATTTTTTCTTGGTGTTTCTTCAATTGGATGGAACAGGGTGCCGGCTTGGAAAATATCGTCCACCATTAAAATGCCGCCGGGCTTCAATAAGCGCAGGCATTCTGGTAAAAAGGTGATGTATTTCGATTTGGCACTGTCCATGAAAATGAAGTCGTAAGGGCCTTCTAAGGTTTGCAGCAGGTCAGCTGCTTCGCCTTCTAGTAAAGTTACGCGATCAGTTAGACCCATTTTTTCAAAGGTTGCTTTGGCCTTTTCGATCATCACTGGGAAGCGATCAATAGTAGTGATGTGGGCAACTTCACCTAGGGTTTCGGCCATTAAGCTAGCTGAAAACCCGATGGCGGTACCGATTTCCAACACGTTTTTAGCTTTTACTTGTTTTAATAGAAATTGCAAAAAGACCACGGTTTCGTGGGGGATGACAGGGACGCCTTGTTCGTGGGCATAGGCCTCCAGTTCACCGAGTTTTCCAGTTAGTTGTTTTTGTTCAGTTCGCATATAATCTAGAACATCTTGATTCACAATTGGGCGGTGCATCATTTCGTTACGCATGTTGTTCCCTCTCTTTCAATAATAAGCCGAGCTGTTGCCAGTCTTCGGCGATGGTTTCGGTTAGTGAGCGATTGTAAAAAATCGCCGCCGGGTGATACAAGGGATAGACCAGGTATCCTTTTTGAGAAAATTGATAGCCGTTTTGTTCCGGGTTCATTTCAAGGACCGGACCTTGGTAAAGTTGTCCGTGGGCCTCGGTGATATGCCGTTTAGAACCCAACAATCGCTGTAAGCCGATATTGCCTAAGGTGGCGATAAGCGACGGTTCGATCACAGACAGTTCGTAGTCAAAAATCGGCGTGTGAGCTAGAATTTCCTTTTTCGTTGGTGTGCGATTGGGATAAACGGTTTCCGGCTGCTGCGTTTTGCGATTGATCCGATGCACGACTTTAAATGGACGACTGCGAACAGCGCTGGTAATATAAGTGTTTTCCCGGGTCAAACCAACGGATGCCATGGCGCGTATCAACTCTTTGCCGGCAGCGCCGCTAAATGGGATGTGATTTTCCACTTCGTTGCGACCAGGAGCTTCCCCCAGCAGCATTAATTTCGGCTGCCTCGGACCTTGACCGGCCACGAAGCCTTCCAGCTGCATTCCTTTTGAACGAATTTGCACCAGCTGCACCAATTTTTCCGGATATTCCATCTATTTCACCTCGCCTTTCTATAGTAAAGAATAACCTAGCCCCGCGTCAATAATTTAATCATTGACTTGGCAGTATTTTTTTAGTAAACTAAGAATGTTGTAATTGTGGACTCCACAGCTACAACCGCGCAGAGCAAGTCTTAAGTACGCAAGTCACTTGTGATGGCGAGTCTAAGTATAAAATATAAGGAGGTGCCACAAGCATGTACGCAATCATCAAAACAGGCGGCAAACAAATCAAAGTTGAAGAAGGTCAAGCAATCTACATCGAAAAATTAGATGTTGAAGCTGGCGAAAAAGTCACTTTTGATCAAGTAGTTTTAGTCGGCGGTGAATCTACGAAAGTAGGAGCTCCGATCGTTGAAGGTGCAATCGTTGAAGGTACAGTTGAAAAACACGGCAAACAAAAGAAAGTCGTAACATTCAAGTACAAACCTAAAAAACATTCACACCGTAAACAAGGTCATCGTCAACCTTACACTAAAGTTGTCATTGACTCAATCAAAGCGTAAACTGCTGAAAGAAGGTGCCGAATGATACTAGGTACATTCACACGTAATGAAGCAGGTCGTATTGTTTCTTTTGAACTCTCTGGCCATGCGCAATCCGGTGAATACGGACACGATATCGTTTGTGCCGGTGTTTCCGCTCTAGCAATCAGTACCGTTAACGGCATTGACGCGCTGGCAGGAACGCAGCCAATCATTGATGCGGATGAAGTTGAAGGTGGTTACCTTTATGCGGAACTCGTTTCGGGATTGACTCAGGAGCAAACCAATATCACGCAAATTTTATTAGAAAATTTGTTGTTGGGCTTACAGGCCATTGAACTTGAGAACGATCAGTATATCCAAACAAAAACAATCAAACAATAATCAGGAGGTGCATCTTATGTTGATGAAAATGAATTTGCAATTCTTCGCTCATAAAAAAGGTGGCGGTTCAACTTCTAACGGACGTGACTCAGAATCTAAACGTTTAGGCGCTAAACGTGCAGACGGTCAAACTGTTACAGGTGGATCAATCCTTTACCGCCAACGCGGTACAAGAATCTTCCCAGGCGAAAACGTGGGTAGAGGCGGAGATGATACTTTGTATGCGAAAGTTGACGGCGTAGTACGTTTCGAACGTAAAGGCCGCGACAAAAAACAAGTATCAGTATATCCAGTAGCTTCAGAAGCTTAATTAGTAAAGATAAGGCCAGAATCCTTTGGGGTTTTGGTCTTTTTTTGTATACAGTTTGGGATGATTGGAGATTTGGATTTCTTCTGGAAATTGATTCGAGAGTACAAAAGGTGTATAATAGGTGTATAAATTCATTTGCATGAAAGAGGTGTCTTTGATGAAAACTAAAGAGAGATTAAACGTTAATTTAGACAAAGATCTGAAAGAAGAAACTTCAAAAGTTTTAGATGAGTTGGGCTTAGACTACACTACTGCTATAACTATGTATTTTAAACAGATCGTAAACAAGAAAAAAATCCCATTTGAAATTTCAACTGAGAAATACTACTCTGTGGAAGAGGTTTTTGGTGATAATTGGCGAGATAGAGTAGCTGAACTTGAGGATGAATGGGAATGAGATATGAAATCAAATTGACTAAGTCGTCTAAGAGAGATTTGGCAAGGTTAGATAACAGTCAGAAGGATCAAATCCTGAAGTCATTCGTCAAAATTGAGCAAAGTGGAATGTCAGCTGGTCAACAATTGCATGGCAAATTGAAAGATTGCCGAAAGCTCAAGCATAAGAAATTAGGGCTGAGAGTGATTTTTCGAGAATCTGCAATAGGCATCGAGATTATTGAAATAGTAGTTGTAGGTAAGCGAGCAGACAGTGAAGTCTATACGTTAGCTGAGAAAAGACTCGGGAGATAAAGGTGGGGTAACTTAACTTAGGTTAAGTTGCTTTACCTTTATTTTTTGTTGAAAGAATGTCGTCTTTTGCATGTATTTTTTCAAAAGACGTATCAATCATTAAACCCTCAATTTTTGATGGAAGCACCTCATTCTAAACAAAGAATGAAAATTTGGAAAGAATAACTTGTAAGTTTTCATCCGCTTAGGTACTATTACCCTATATTTCTTCACATTATATAATATAGATTGTAGGGGTTTGATGGATAAAAAGCTTTCGTTTAAGCAGTATTTATATGTAGGATCAATGTTGTTTGGTCTATTTTTTGGGGCGGGGAATTTAATCTTTCCTGTGAATATGGGGCAGCTCGCTGGTGAGAATGTGTTTATGGCGAACCTGGGCTTTTTGGTTACCGGGATTGGCTTGCCTTTTCTTGGAGTTATTGCGATCGGGATTTCCCAGAGTAAGGGAGTTTTCGAGCTGGCCTCAAAGATTGATCGGAGATATGCTTTTATTTTCACTATTTTGATCTATCTGGTGATTGGTCCGTTTTTTGCGTTGCCGCGCTTGGCGACCACTTCTTTTGAAATTGGGTTGGCGCCGTTTATCGGCAGCGGGGATCAAAAAATTGCTCTGGCAGTCTTTAGTTTGGTATTCTTTCTAGCAACTTGGTTCTTTTCACGAAAACCGACTAAGATTTTGGATTATGTTGGAAAATTCTTAAATCCGATCTTTTTGCTGTTGTTGGGGGCGCTGCTATTTTTAGGCTTTACTCGTCCTTTGGGGCCGGTGGCCGGCACGGCGGTACAGCCGGTGTATCAAACAACGGCATTTGCTCAAGGCTTTATTGAAGGCTACAACACGCTGGATGCGTTGGCTTCGCTGGCGTTTGGGATTATTATTGTGACCACCATTCAATCGATGGGTGTCATCAAGCCAAATCAAATCACCAGAGACACGATTAAGTCTGGTGCCATCAGCATTTTTCTGATGGGAATCATCTACAGCATGTTGGCGTACCTGGGAACGATGAGTTTGGGGAAATTTGCCATCAGTGAAAATGGCGGAATCGCTCTAGCGCAAATCGCCAATGAGTATCTAGGCACGGCGGGTAGTGTCCTGCTGGCATTGATCGTTATTTCGGCTTGTTTGAAAACGGCAATTGGCTTAGTAACGGCTTTTTCGGAAACCTTCGTGGAATTATTTCCGAAACACAGCTATCAATTTTTTATTGTCTTGGCTAGTGTCTTGCCGTGTTTGTTTGCCAATGTTGGCTTGACCAATATTATCAAAATATCTTTACCGGTCTTGATGTTTGTCTATCCGTTGGCGATGACGCTGATTTTATTATCAATTGCAGGTCCGTTGTTTAAGCATCGCCGGGGGGTGTATCAAATGACTACGGCCTTCACCATCGTTCCAGCGATTTTTGATGGGTTGGCAGCTAGTCCTGCTGGAATTTCTAATAGTCCAGTTGTCAGTTCGCTTTTGACTTTTGTTGGAAAGTATTTGCCGTTTTTCCATATCGGTATGGGCTGGATTTTACCGGCAGTAGTTGGGTTCTTGATTGGATTGGTTTATGCAATGTATGGGGAAAAGCATGTGAAATATTCAGGGTAGTGAGTTAAGTCCATCTTCGGGTGGGCTTTTTTTTAATGGAAAAAACTTTGACTTTCTTGTTGGATCGCTATACAATCGTTTTAGACATTTGTCGATAATAGAAGGGGTGAGTATGAATGGTAGAAATAAAAAAGCTGCCGGATGCGGAATTTGAAGTAATGAAGGTGATTTGGCATTCGGAAATACCAGTTGTTGGGAACACAATTGTAGAAAAGCTGGGATTAGAAACGAAGAAGGAATGGAAGCTGCAAACAGTCCATAAGTTATTATCGCGGTTGGAAGAGAGAGGCTTTTTGCGATCGGAGAAAAATGGCAAGCAGCGTTTTTTTACGCCTTTGATTATGGAAGAAGACTATCTGCAATATGAGGCGCAAAATTTTGTGAAGTCTCATTATGAAGGTTCGCTTTTAAATTTGGTGAATGCGATGTACCAAGGGAAAAACTTGGATGAACAGGACCTGGATGAGCTGCAGGAGTGGTTAGACGAAAGGAGTAAACGGGATGATTGATTTTATGGTAGCGTTGTTTAGTTGTTCGCTAGGGATGAGTTTGATGATGGCAATGTTTTTAGTATTGGTACGCTTTTTTCAGCAAAGGTTTTCCCCTAGATTCTTTTACTATCTTTCGGTAGCGCTGCTTTTTGGGTTTGCAATTCCGTTTCGGGTGAAGCTGCCGCATTTTTTGATAGGCAGGACAGTAAATCCATCAAACACGGTTTCTCTCCAAGAAAATATTGTGACAGCAGTGCAGGAAAATACAGTACTGGAAACCGGCAAGTGGTATTCAATGGTTGATCCAGTGTTCACATGCTGGCTGATTGTTGCCGCATTGATTCTGATTTATTATGTGGTGCAGCACGTGGAGTTCACCCGGACACTTAATCGTTGGATAGAATCGGATGATCATTTGTTATCAAAGCTGGATATTTCAACGGATTTAAAAACGGTTCGCTGTAAATGTATTACTACTCCGATGCTGGTTCAGTTGGATCAACCGACAATTTTGCTGCCGGATGTAGACTATTCACCGGAAGAATTGGCGCTGATTATTCAGCATGAAGAGATCCATTTCTTGAGAAAGGATTGGCTGTTGCGAGGAGTAATGATTTTCGCGGTGGCGCTTCATTGGTTCAATCCACTGGTGTATGTCTTGGCGCGGCAGATGACGAAGTGGTGCGAAATTTCTTGTGATGAAGAAGTAACCAAAAATTTAAGCAGGGCCCAACGCTACAAATATGCCGACATTATCCTCGAAACAGTTAGAAGACAATCGAAACAAAGTATGCTGTCTTCGTTATTGTCTGACGGAAAACACGAGTTGCAGCAGCGGCTTTCCTTTATTGTTGAGACTAGAAAGCGGCCTTTTAATGCCGATGGGCTAGTTGTATGTCTGCTTTTGATCCTTGGTGGAAGCACCGCTATTAGCCTCCCCACTAGTGCGGCGACCGGTGGGAGCATCGATATCAGTATTCCTGAGGGCGAGCTGTCTGTTGAAGAGTACTACCAAACGGAAGCTGAGAGAAAGGCAGAGTTTGAGATAGCGATGTCGGAAGTGTTCAGTAATGAGTTTAAAGAAAGCGACTTTGCTGGGATGACGATCAGCTATGATGAAAGGGGTGTGCCGATTGTCAGGGATCCTAATGCCGAAGAAAGGAACCATGCAATATCTGCAAAAACAAAAAAACGGCTTACCAGCTTCTACTCCTCTTCATCCTGTGATAAGGATTCTCTGTATTTCCAAGTGGAAAGAGACAACATTATTGGCGTAACTGCCGGCGGATATGGCTACAAAGCTGTTAAAGTGAAGTATGCTGGAAAGACTGGTTACATGAAAAGTTCAAATATTACTTTTAGATTCTAATAGGACGCTCAATCTTATTTTTGGATTGAGCTTTTTTGGTGCGCTAAATTTTACAGCTGCTCAAAGCATCCCGCTCAGCCGGCTTCAGCTTGAAGGTAGTTGAGCCAATGTTCTGCTCCACATGGTGAAGTTTAGTAGCACCAGGGATGGCAAAGACGGTTTCGCCGTGTGAGTGGATCAACCAATTGAGGGCAATTTGAGCTGGAGTCTTATCATATTGATCGCCTAGTTCCTTCAAGAGGTCGATAAGCGGCTGGGTTTTCTGCAGCTTTTTCTCGGTAATGCCAGATTGATATTTGCGCAGGAAGAAAAGCTGCCGCATTAATTCAGGATGTTCATGAAATTTCCCCGTCAGCAGGCCTTGCTGCAAAGGTGAATAGGCAATAATGGAAATGCCGAGTCGTTTGGCTGTATCAAGTACACCGTTTTGTTCGATTTTCCGATTCACCAGGTTGTAGCAGACTTGGTTAGAAACAAGTTGGGCTCCGGCATCCTGCAGATAAAGGTGAGCTTTTTCCATTTGTTTAGGGGAAAAGTTGCTGACACCGACATAGCTGATTTTGTGCTGGTAGACTAATTCGCACATCGCCTCTACTTGCTTTTCGATGGAAGAAAAAGAAGTGGGATGGTGAATTTGATAGAGATCAATGGTTGATTTTTGTAAAAGGGCTAGACGTTGGTCAATTGTTGTGGTTATTGAGCGAGCCGTTCTAGCCAAGGGCCACCACTTGTCAGCGATATATGGGGCTGTCATGCCTTCGCTTTCCAATTCTTGAATGATTCTGCCGATGACTCGTTCTGATTCACCGTTGCCATAGGCTTCGGCGGTATCCACCCAGTTGACGCCGTTTTCTAAACTGATTCTTAGGATTTCTTTCATCGTTTGGAAATCCACCTGATTCCAAAATTTTGAAGTTAGTCCGTTTCCTCCTGAAAACTGCCAAGTACCTAAGCCGATGGGAGATAAGGCTAGTTCGGTTGTTCCGAGTTTTCTTGTTTCCATCCAATCCTTCTTTCCTGCTGCGTTTGTGATATCTTGGGTTTGATTATATACTTGAAAAGATCGGCAATTCAATAGGTTTTGCCAAGTGCTACATAGTCGAAAAAATGTGACAGGAGCTGCAAAGATGAAAAGAGTGAAACAAATTGAACAATCCAAAGCGTGGTTTGTCGAAGCTTTACTGAGCTTGATGGAGAAGGAAAACTTTGAAACAATTACGATTAAGCAGATTGCGGAAGCGGCTCAGCTGGATCGCCGTACCTTTTATCGGCATTTTTCTTCCAAGGAAGAGGTCCTGAATTATCGGATCAAGCAGCTTTTAGCTAGTCACTTTGGGAAAATTAAGCAGTTGAAGTTGCGGGGTGAGGAAGAAATTATCTGCCAGCATTTTTACTTCTTAGAGGAGCAGATCCAACTGATGAAGGTCCTGAAAAAGCAGCAGCTGTTTTCATTTTTGTTGGACAGCTATGGGGAATACACCGAACTGTTTGCGACTATTTTTGCAGATGCACCGCTGGTAGAAAACGAAAACAACTATCAAATCGCTTTTAAAGCTGGGGGCTTTTTGAATATGGTCGCTTATTGGATTCAGCAGGAAACTCGGGAAAGTCCTGAAGAAATGGCGGCGTTATTGACGCGTTTTTATCGTTTTGGGGTGGAGTGAAATTGGATTGTCCTTGACTGAGTAACCTCGCTAAGTTAAAGTTAAACATATGAATAGATAAACATATGAAAGCGAGGGATTGGAATGCTGATAAGAGCTTTGGTGTTTGGACTAGTGTGTCTGTTTTATCTTGCCTATTTAGTAAAAGCGTTGTTGTTGAAACGACAAGGTGTTCAAGTGAATTTATTAGGAGTGGGCAGGAAGAGCAAGCGGACGTTGGCTTTTGAATTGCTGATGGGGATAGTAACCGTGGTAGGCGGGATCCTGCAATTTTTGTCACCAATATTCGTAGAGCCCAGCTCATTTCCCTTGAGCTGGCTAGGTGTACTGCTGGCATTGTTGGGAGCGGGATTCTTCATTATCGCAGTGAAGACGATGCAGGATAATTGGCGAGCGGGCTTCGATGAGGAGCAGGAGACAGAACTGGTTACAAGTGGAATTTATCGGTTCAGCCGGAATCCAGCCTTTGTGGGCTTTGATTGTTTGTACCTTGGTGTGGCATTGGCATTTCCAACCTTGATAAACATTGTGCTGGCAATTGTTGCTTTAGTACTTTTTCATATCCAGATTGCTGGTGAGGAAAAATATCTGCTGGCAACCTTTGGTGAGAGTTATCGCTGCTATCAAGCAGCTGTCAGAAAATATATCTAAAATAAGCCGGATTCCTAGTAAGTGAAGGAATCCGGCTTATTGGTGTTTATGGTTGCAGGACTTTTTCAATCAGCTTCACGTTTAACCGATAAGAAATCAGGGTAAAGCTGCAGCCCAACAAAATGAAGAGGGCAAGAAAACTGCTGGCTGAAGCAAAAATGGTCTCTGTCACTTGATTTGAAAGATCACTGAAGTAGGAGCCGATCAAAAGCACAGCGATGGTCACGCCAAAGGTAACAACTGGTAAAAGAAATCGAATGGCGATGTCAGTTAGCGCAAACTTTTTCAAGGCTGGCTGATCTTTGCCTAAATAATGCAAAATGCGAAAATCGTTCTGTGTTTGGTAGCTGTCGATCATTTGGATCAAGGACAGCAACGTGAAATAAAGAAAGACAAAGATGAAGCACAGCATTCGCTGCAGAAAAATCATATAGACGGCGACTGAGAAATCTGGAAAGACTCCGACGGCCAATAAGCTGGAAAAGATCAGCGATGAAAAGGCGAATATCAGACACAGGCACAAGATCGTATACAGAACCGCCGTTGTTCGGTGGCTGCTTAATAATTTGCTGATGCGAACCAAGCGGTTGTTGGTATATAGATCCGCGTTTTCCGGCTTCCGATAATGGCTGAGTCCGGCAAACAGTGTTTTGTAAAAGACGAAAATATTAAGGATTAGCGGCAGACTGACGACCGAGCTTAATGACAATCCCAGTCCTTCAATATCCCAAAAGATTAACCCGAATAAACCAAACGTAATAAGCGAATTCAGGTCCAAACACCTTTTCCAAAAACGGAGGGAACGTTTTTCACGGCGCTCTTGCTGAACCTTCCAATCCACCAGCTGACTTAATCGCACTTTTTTGATTCTTCTTCTTAGCAGCAAGGCCGTAAAGAATTCGATTAACAACAGATAGCCGAGATTTTGGCCAAAAATGCCTAGGATCGGAACCTCGATTGATAAAGAAGCGCGGCTAAAGAAGGCGAACAGTGCAAATAAACTTCCTACCAAAGCGGTGCCTAAGACCAGGCAAACCATTCCCAGCAAGAATAATTCTCCACAAACTAAGAGGGAGATCCGGTCTTTGTTGATTCCCAACAAGGAGTAGGTGGCTAATTCCTGGGCCCGCTGCTTAAGGAAAAACTGGTTCATATAATCCAGCATGGCGATCGCAATCAGCAAAATCAGCGCAGGCAATGAAGAACCCGAAAGTCCCGTCTGAGCCGAAATAGTGGAAACGATGTTGGACAGACAGATAATCGCCGTCAGTACAGTCAGGGTAACCACATAAATCAGATAGTCCTTCAGTGAACGGCGGGCGTTGCGGAGGGTTAAATTAAGATACATGGTCATCATCTCCTAAAAAAGCGTCCATTTTTTCCAGGATCAGCTGAAAGGTTTCCTTTTGCGAAAGCTGATCAGTTGTCAGCTCGTTAATGAAGCGGCCGTCCTGCATGAATAGAATGCGTTGGCAATAGCTGGCAGCGATGGCGTCATGAGTGACCAGCAAAATCGTGGTTCCTTTAGTTTCGTTCAGTTCTTTTAAGGTGGTCAAAAATTGCTTAGCTGAACGCGTGTCTAAGGCACCGGTGGGCTCATCAGCCAAAATCAGATCTGGTGATGTGGCTAAAGCGCGGGCACAGGCACAACGCTGGCGTTGACCGCCGGAAACCTGATGGGGAAACTTATGCAGCAGCTCATGAATGTCCAGTTGCCGAGCAGTATCCAAAACCAGTTGATTAATCTCGTTTTTCGGATGCCCTTTGACAGTAAGAGCCAGGGCAATATTTTCATGCAGGGTCAAATTCGCCAGCAGATTGTAATTTTGAAAAACGAAGCTTAAATGCTGGCTGCGAAACGTGGCTTGTTCCTTTTCCTTTAATTGCGACAGTTCTTCGTCGCCAACTAAAACCATGCCCGAGCTGGCAATGTCCAAAGTGGAAATAATATTCAGCAGGGTTGATTTGCCAGATCCTGAGGCCCCCATAATCGCGACAAAATCGCCTTTCTTCACTGAAAAGCTCAGGTCATCAATTGCCGTGTAGCTGGTGTCTTCAATCTCGTAGACTTTGGTTAAATTTTTTACTTCCAGAATATTGGTCATAGGTCAGCTCCTAGTGTTTTATTTAAGTTTAGCATAGCCAGTGGATTTTACACTAAAAAATTGAAAAAGCAAATTACATATGAAAGCTGCTGTCAAATAAAACCTCAATTATAAAAGGATTGTCTCGACACTTCGTTGTATTCCCCAGTGGGATGAATTAAAATGAAATGGAAGATAAAGTAGGGGGAGAACCGTGAAGATTATCATTTTGGGTGCCGGCAAAGTAGGCAAGGCACTGACGCAGCAACTGGCCAATGAAGATTATGATGTGGTGATTATTGATCTGGATGGCGAGAAGGTGGAACAGATCGTCAATCAATTCGACGTTTTAGGAATTGCCGGCAATGGCGCGACTTTTGACATTTTACAGGAGGCGGAGGTCGCAGAGGCGGATATCGTGATTGCCGTGACGGATTCTGATGAATTGAATATTTTGGCGGGAATGATGGCGAAAAAGATGGGTGCCGCCAATTCGATCGCCCGGGTGCGTAATCCAGATTACTTGAAACAGCGCTCCTTTATGCGGGATCAGCTGGGCTTGTCGATGATTATCAATCCCGAGCTGGAGGCCGCCAATGAGATTCGCCGGATTTTGCTTTTTCCGGCAGCCTTCAAGGTAGATACCTTTGTAGGTGGGAAAATTGAGCTGGCAGAATTTCGTTTAACCGATAAAACCAAACTAAACGGGGTACCGTTGTATCGGTTAGTGACAATTTCTAAAACCAACGTCTTGATTTGCGCGGTGCAGCGGGGCGAAGAATTGATTATCCCGGATGGTGATTTTGTTTTGGCTAAGGGTGATCGGATTCATGTGATGGGGAGTCACCGTGATTTGGTGCGCTTTTGCCAGGATATTGGTTTGTTTGAGCAGAAGACGAAGCGGATTATTATTGTTGGCGGTGGGCGGATCGCTTTTTATTTGGCCCGTCAGTTAACGGAGCACAACATTCAAGTCAAGATCATCGAAAATAATCCTAAGCGCTGTTTGGATCTGTCGCGGAAATTACCAGATACGATGATTATCGAATCCGACGGCAGTGAAGAAGAAGTGCTGCTTGAAGAGGGCATTGAAAATGTCGATGCGCTGGTGGCTTTGACGGGATTAGATGAAGAAAATATCGTGATTTCTTTGTACGGCAAACAAATGCATGCGAAAAAGACCGTCGCCAAAGTAACGCGGATGAATTTCTCGCAAGTCTTAGAGCAGCTGGAAATTGACAGCGTAATTTCGCCAAAAGGAATTATTGCTACCCAAATTTTGCGTTACGTTCGAGCCAAAAACAATAAGGATGACGACAGCAGTGTCAAAACGCTCCACAAATTAGTCAACGATAAAATCGAAGCGATGGAGTTTGTGGTGACCGATCATACTTGTTTTGTGAATAAACGCATTGCAGACTTGAATTTTAAAGACAACATTTTGATTGCAGCGATTTCCCGTGAACAGGGTTTTGTGATTCCTAAGGGTGATACCGTGATTTATTTAAAGGATCACATCGTTATTCTCACCACTGATAAGAAAATTTGCAGCTTAAACGACATCATTAGGAGATAGTGCGAGAAATTATGAATAAAAAAATGATTTTGTTTACGTTAGGTAAATTATTAAAGGTTGAGGCGGTTTTCCTGCTGCTTCCGCTGCTGGTGGCATTAACCAGTGGGGAAGAAGAGGTCGCGGCCTACGGCATTGCTTTTGCCATCACCTTTTTAGTTGGGACTTTATTAAGCTTGAAGGCGCCAGAAAATCGGAACATTTATGCTAAAGAAGGCTTCTTCATCGTTGGCATCAGCTGGTGCCTGCTTTCCTTTTTTGGTGCGCTGCCATTAGTCTTTTCCGGTGAAATCCCTTCATTTGTCGATGCTTTTTTTGAAACGGTCTCTGGTTTTACGACTACCGGGTCCTCGATTTTGACCGATCTGGACGTCATCAGTCGCGCAAGTCTCTTTTGGCGCAGCTTTACCCATTGGGTCGGCGGTATGGGTGTACTGGTATTTACCGTAGCCTTTATTCCCTTGGCTTCTGGCCGCTCGATGCATATTTTGAAAGCCGAAATGCCGGGACCGGTGGTGGGGAAACTGGTCTCCAAGGTCCGGGTATCGGCCCGGATTTTGTATGTCATTTATGCGGTGTTGACGGCGATCGAAATTGTTTTGCTGCTGCTAGGGGGCATGCCGCTGTTTGACAGTGTGCTGAATTCCTTTGCCACGGCTGGAACTGGCGGCTTTTCCATGACTAACGAAGGCATCGGACTGTACAACAGTGCCTACATCGATGGCGTGATTACCTTTTTTATGATTTTATTCGGCATCAATTTCAATCTGGTCTATTTCTTTTTGATCGGCAAAATTCTGCCGGTACTGAAAAGCGAAGAGCTGCGAGGCTATCTGGTGATTATTACCTTAGCCACCGTCGGAATCACCTTGAATATTTCGCCCATGTACCACTCCTATTTAGAAGCCTTTCGTTACGCCGTTTTTCAAGTTGCTTCTATTATAACTACCACCGGGTTTGCCACCGCCAATTACGATTTGTGGCCGATGTTCTCCCAAACGATTCTGCTGCTGCTAATGTTTGTCGGCGCCTGCTCAGGATCCACTGGTGGGGGAATCAAGGTTTCCCGGATTTTGATGCTCTTTAAAAATGCCGTCAAGGAAGTCAAAAAGCTGCTGCATTCCCGCAGTGTCATGACCGTGAATTTTGAAGGAAGTGCGGTTTCGCCGAAAACCCTCAACAATATTCACTCGTTTCTGGTGCTCTACTTTTTAGTTTTTGCGGTCGCGCTGCTGATTTTATCGCTGGAAAATCTAGATTTCCAAACAACTTTTTCGGCAGTTGCTACCTGTATCAATAACGTCGGCCCCGGCTTTAAGGCAGTCGGCCCGACGGAAAACTTTGCCTTTTTGTCTAACTATTCAAAATTAACCCTGTCTTTTGTGATGCTGGCAGGTCGTTTAGAAATATTTCCCATCTTTATCCTGTTCTCCAAATCCTTTTGGAAGGGATAGCCAATTAGTCGAATGTGTGCGTGCTGTGATTTACCGATCGCAGGTGGCCGTTCGGCTTTTTTTATTTCTGAAATCTGGTATCAGCAGCTATTTCTTCTTGCGCCCCTTCTTTTTCTTTCCGGAATTTTTCGGTTTTTTGTTTTTCTTCTTTTTCTTTTTCGTTTCACCATGCCAGCCAGGTAAATTGCCCATTAGTCGGTTTTTGACCTGGTCCTTTATGTCCGAATTTTTCTGCGTGTCCGGGTCTTTTGGCGGCTGTTTTGTATCCGGCTCAGGTGACGAGCTTTCATCAGGTGACGGTGCAGCTTCTGTTTGAGCCTTCGTTCTTGCCTGTTCGTTGGAACCTTTGCTTGAAGTATTGACTGTTGTATCTGCTGGTTGCTTTTCTGTTGGTGCGGGTTCAGTTCGTTCTTGATTAACCGGTTTCATTTCTTCGACAATATTCTGAGCTTCCACCGGCTGCTCCTGGGTTTTGGCGATTTGCTCTTCACTTTCGCTATCGTAAATCGGAGTAGTTGGATGGTAAACATAGCGAACCAATTCTGTAAAACGGCGCGTGCCGTCTTCTTTTTGGAAAATAGTAAGGGTGTTTAAAATGCTCAATAGCTCGGTGGTCTCTTGAACAGAATAGCAGGGATCGACATTTTTTAAGGTCCAGCGGTGTTTTTTGCCGGCCTCATCGCGATAGGTGGTTACGATATTCATTAATTCGGCTGCTTCACGTTTGCCGCTGTAGAGCATTGGCTGAAGGTTTTCGCTATGCAAACGAGTTTCCTCGGTTATTTTCAAATATTCTTGCTCGTTGTTAAACAGGCGAGCTTTCACTTTTTTCCACTCATCGTCAGAAAAATACGAGCGGAAATAAACGCATAGATGACGAACGGAGGTCAAAGCAGCGGGATCGTGCTCTAATAAGATGGTACAAATCGATTCTTTGGCTAGACATGAGAAATTTTCAGTGCTGAAGGCGTTGCGTACCAGCACAAACACGGCACATTGCAGCACGTAGGCCGCGTCAAGGTAAAGCTCATAATGGGATTGGAGTCTTTTTTCGAGGTTCTTGCAAGTGAGGTCACTCAATTGTTTTAATTGTAGGATTACTTTAGTCATATATTTGCTCCTTTTATGTAATTATCAATCATGCTATAAATATATCGTAAGCGCTTGCTCTGGTCAATAGTCATTTTCAGGTTGAAAAAAGTCTCTATAAATAGCAATTATTTAAAATGTGAAATGCAAGCTGGTTTTTTTAATAATTAATATAAAAATTCAGCAGGTTAAAGGTCCAGGGATTTTAATCAAAAGAAACAGTATTTAATAATGAGCAAAAATTTTTTTTGAGAAATAGCTATTTTTAAGAGAGTTTAGCTGGAGCGTTTAGTAACTGATCACAAATGTATGTCATTAAATATTACATAATAAAAGCGTTGAGCTGAAAAAAACGGAATTTGTGTCATATAATCTAACATAAAGTATTGACGGATAACTTTTTTGGTGGTAATTTGTTAGATAAGGTTACACGAAAAAAGAAAGGGTTGGTAGGATGTATTCATCAGTAGACGTAATTTGGACGTTGTTAGGAGCTTTTCTGGTATTTTTCATGCAGGCAGGTTTTACTTTAGTAGAAGCGGGATTCACTAGAGCGAAAAACGCCGGCAACATCATTATGAAGAACTTGATTGATTTTTGTTTCGGAACGGTCTTGTATTGGATCATTGGTTTTGGCATTATGTTTGGCGGAAGCAGTGCCATCTTTGGCGGATTTAACTTTTTCGCTTCAGGAACACTGACCTTTGATCTTCCGACACCAACGTTCCTGTTGTTCCAAACAGTATTCTGTGCGACAGCAGCAACCATCGTTTCGGGAGCGATGGCAGAACGAACTAGTTTCATTGCTTATTGTATCTACAGTGCCATCATTAGTGGTCTTATCTATCCGATTTCTGGGCACTGGATCTGGGGCGGCGGCTTCTTAGCTGAAATGGGCTTCCATGATTTTGCCGGATCAACCGCGGTTCATATGGTTGGTGGTGTAGCAGCCTTTGTTGGGGCAGCGATCTTAGGCCCACGTATTGGGAAATACACGAAGGACAAAAAATCACAGGCGATTCCAGGGCATAACTTAACCTTTGCGGCTTTAGGGGTATTTATCCTTTGGTTCAGCTGGTTTGGTTTTAATGGTGGTTCAACCACTTCAATGACTGGTGACGACACGATGATTTTAGCATCAAATGTATTAGTGAACACCAATATTGCAGCAGCTACCGGTACGATTGCGGCAATGGTTGTTTCTTGGATTAAGTACAAAAAACCAGATGTATCTTTAACCTTGAATGGTACGTTGGCTGGTTTAGTCGGGATTACTGCCGGCTGTGACGTGGTAAGTGCACCAGGTGCAGTGGCAATTGGTTCGATTGCTGGGATTGTGATGGTCTTTGCGGTTGAATTTATCGATAACAAATTACACGTAGATGATCCTGTTGGTGCCGTAGCGGTTCACGGGGTATGTGGCGCTTTAGGTACTCTTTTGACTGGTGTCTTTGCTGTAGAAGGTGGTTTGTTGTATGGCGGCGGCTTGAGTTATTTGGGAACGCAGTTTATCGGCGTATTTGTTACGATGGCTTGGGTTGGCGCGACAACTACGGTATTGTTCACCGTATTAAAACACACCGTCGGCTTACGAGTTTCAGCAGAGGAAGAAATTGCTGGGATGGATTTGATGGAGCATGGCTTGCCAACAGCATACAGCGGCTTTGTCATTACACCAGATATGACGGATGGCAGTGGTCAAACAGTGACGCAAAATGCTCTTGCTGGCAATGGTTCACTCTTGAATCCAACCCCAGAATTGGCAACCAATGTGGCGAATATCCAGTTAGAAGACACAGTAGAGGAAACTAGTTCAGCGACAACGGCAACCAAAGACTGGTTACGACCGTCCGCTGCTAAAGAAAAAACCGACATTACCACGATTTCAGTGGTGATTAACGAAAATAAATTGGAAAAATTGAAAAATGGCTTGGAAGACATCGGGATCGAAGGTCTGACTGTCACTCAAGTATTAGGGCATGGCATTCAAAAAGGCAATACCGAGTACTACCGTGGTTCACCAGTTCCAACCAAGCTTTTGCCGAAAGTGAAGGTTGACGTAGTAGTCAGCAGCATCCCGGTTCACCAAGTCGTGGAAAAAATGAAACGCATCCTCCACACTGGTAACCCAGGGGACGGCAAAATCTTTGTTTCAAACATGGAAAACGTGATTCGTATCAGTAACAGCGACGAAGGCTCTGAAGCGCTGCAAGGATACGACACCAAAATCTGATGTTAGCTAGGTACACCACCTGCTTGACATATTCTCATTCTTTAGCGGCTTGCCCACACAGCAAGTACGTCGAAAAAAGCCAAGCTGCCTGTAAAAAGGTAGTTTGGCTTTTTTGCAGTTTATTAATTCGCAGCCCCTGCCTCCACAATCCAAGTAATCGTGGACTGGTAGGTTTCACCAGCCTGGCCTTGGCCTCGCGGTACCCGTAATTGCACTTGGTTTTTCTTCCAAACATAAGTGGATTCATCCTTTGAATTTGCGCCATCACCAGTTAATAGGGTGGTAGGACTAGTGGTTAAAGGTACTGCTCCTTGAGAAACCAGACCTGTCGGATCAACCGTTCCGCCGCTGTTGCGGTTGTAGATTTCACCTTGCGGTAGGATTAAACTAGCTCCCAATAGTTGATCGCTGCCGGATTCAAAAGGTGTTGCAGAAGCTTTCAGCTCCCAGCCTGATTCATTGTTGCGATTGTCGGAAATTTGCACCCATTGATCGTCGGTTCCTTGAGCAGAATAGGTGCGATCGGTCCATTGGATGACGCCCGCGCCAAAATCAAACAGGGTAGGAACATAGTCCAAACGTAAATCACCATTTTCGCCGGTCCCTTGATTTTCCGGGTCTTCTATAAATTCACTAGAAGAAGGATCGCGGGGATTCACGATATTAGAAAGCACCGATAGATTCACGGTGGTTGTTAGGTCTTGAGCCAACTGGTTTTGCGCAGTCGCCGGAACCACTAGCTGGATCGGATACGGACCTCCAACGTCAGTCGGAATTGAAGCCAAATTACCAATCGTAACCTCAGCGGTCAAATCAACGATTTCACCATCAACAATAGTTTGAGCTGTGGCATTCAATTGACCAAGCAGATAAGACTCATATCCAGCTGATCCTACTTCGAATTCGGCGACATCACTGTAGCGCCGAGTCAGATTGTTGGCTCGGATCGTGTTAATGGTATCGGCTCGATGAACCACCAAAGTCACATCAACCGGCTCCGATTCATTGCCGCGAGTATCATCGATAATGACTTGATCTTGATACGTTTGTGTTTCTTCCTCTGTGCTAATTGCCGCGGGAGTACCAGCTGCGATCGTCCCGTTAACTAAGCGATAATTGAAAGCCGCTTTATCGGTTTGGGCCGGATTTGTATCGGCAACACTTGCGATAAAAGTCTCGGCATTGGGAATCATCGTATTTTCGGCTACGTGAACCGTTCGGCCAGTGCCAGTGGGAGCAGTCACGTCTTGAACAGCCGTTTCCGCATACTTGGCGGTATCACGAACGTAAGTAGCTCGGATGGTATCGCCATAGTAAAAGGGTCTTGGTAAAGCACCTTGCCATTGATACGTACCATCATCTTGGATGACCGTCTGCTTTTGTGCAGCCGTCAAAGATGGATCATCAAAGGGGCCGCCGGATAATTCCACCGGTTCACCTGGCGGCTGTGCCGTCCCAGTAACCGTATATTCGCTCTGAGTCTGATTGGTTATCGGGTCAATCGACTCAACTTCTTGAACTAGCGGCCGAATCAGCAAACGCTGAGCAGACGAAGTGAAGTCGGTACTAAATCTGCCAACCACACCATTATCGGCAAAGGTGGCAGCGACTTGGGTTTGCCTGCCAGTAACAACCGTTCCGGCATAAGTCAAAACAGTCTGATCCAATGGCCGGAAAAGTTCGCTAGGCGTGTCGCCGAATTGCCCGCTTGTCCAATTCCCGATTTGATGGACATAATTCCCAGTTTGCGGAACGCGAATGTTTCCAAATAGGTAAATCAGCGGATTGGCGGCTGGTTGCAAGAAGCCGACATCAAAGGTTGCTTGATCAGCTAATTGGATGGAAGAAGGCGCCGTCGGCATGAAAATCAGCCCGGTAGTGGTGGTGCTGGCACTTCTCAATCTAAAATCAGCCCCCGTCCCAATCTGGATACTGCCTAATCCAGCGAAATAAATGGCATCGCCAGTGACAGTTCCGAATTCATTGGAGCCGACAGCATCAGGCAGTTGACCCACAGTTAAGTTAAAGTCGGCATTGTCGCCTAAAACAATCGTTCCGCCGCCGGAAAAAAACATCGGAGACAAGAACAAGCCGCCGCCGGCCGTATTTTCAGCAATATAGCCGTTAAAGCTGGCGTTATCGCCTAACTCAAAGAGGCCATTTCCTAGCATAAATTGAATCAGTCCGGCATTACGCCGGCGGGCAGCGCCGTTTTCCATAGTGACAGCAGCATTATCGCCAAAATAAATACTGTTGGTCCGTCCCTGCAAAGAGGCAGGGCGATAATTAGCTGGCCACGGCTGGGCAGAAATCCCCGCAACGATGGAAATGTTCGACGGCGAATAGTCTTGATAGCCGCCCCAACCGTTAGGGCTAAGAGGCTGTTCCAAATTGCTTAATGTAAGTTCGGTCTGTGCTCCGTCTTCGATATAGAAATTCCCGCCGGTAGCAACACTAAAATTGCTGCCGTAGCGGCCGTTATCCATCCGAATAGTAGAGCCGGTTTTTATATAAACTTCACCCACCTCAACATTGGAGCTCCCGTTCCCGCCGACAAACCGCTGATCGCTTTGCACCGTCTGCTGATCAATCGGTGATACATAGCTCTCAGTATTGCTGCTGGTCATGGAGGTATTGCCGGAAATAATGATCTTGCCCCGAGAGCCTTCAAAGGCTTGGCCTCCGTATTGTACATAGTTATGAACGGTAATGATAGGAAAGCCGGTGACATTATAAGCATCCGCGATTCCCCAGTCATTCGCATTGAAGACGTTCAAGTTTTGAAAAACCAAATCCCAATTGGCGCCATTAAAGCGCATGGTTAAATCGCGAAAATCAATTGTATGACCGTTGCCTTCCACCACCAGCTTCTTATCGGCGCGGGTGGTTGTCGCGATTTGGGCGCCATCGACAACGGTGGTTACCGCCGACATCTGGAAGTCTTGCGTGATATTGATATATGTAATTTCTTGGGCATTGTTATTGGCTGTTGTTAAAGCGGCATCCCATTCAGCACGAGAACCCACGTCAAAATAGCTGACATTGGCATACTGATCTTGCGTTACCGGTGCAATTGGCAAGGTCCGTTGTGTCGGAATGCCTAACTCCAGGTCGCCTTCAGCTAACGGTGCCACTTCTTGTATAGGTGCATCGTTTGCGCTTGGGGCAGCTGCTTTTGAACTTTGCGACTCTTCAGCTTCAGTAGTACTTTTGGTTAATTCAGCACTGGCTTGTCCTACCGTTGAACCAACAACAGACAGCTTGCCAGATATTTCAGAAGAAACAGTCAGCTCTTCAGGGTTCACCGTCAAAACTACCGCCGACTGATCTTTCGCCTGTGACAAATCAATCGTTAGTGTTCGCTCCTCTTGTTGAATCGCTGAGTCTAGCTGAGAATTTTTCTCTGACTCATACGAAACGCCTTTTGGCAGCTCAAGTAGTAATTCTTCCGTCGTCTTAGTTGGTTCCGGCAAAGAATTTTCAGTAGAAAGAGCTAGTGTTTGATAGGTGAAGCTCAAGGTTACTTGGGTGTCGGACTCCTGGATTTCAGCCGAAGCTTCGCCATTAAGTAAAAGCTCCAGGTTGTCTTCAGGAAGTTCCTTTTCACTGGCAAAGGAATAAAAGGCAGCAGGAGAAAACAAGAGACTAAAAATCAAAATGGTACTGAAAAAAAGCTTAGTGACTTTCTTCTTCATTGTTTTTCTCCTTCTTTCTTTTATAAATCACAAACAGTACAAAGCCGCTTAGTAGCAGGCCAAGTACTGTCAAGGTTTGAGTAAGCTGTGTCCCCGTTTGCGGATAGTGCTTGCCAGAATCGGAAACACCGCCACCGGCTGGAGTCTCAGCAGATTCAGTCGGTTCTTGCCCAGGCTCGTCGGCCCAGTCCGAGAATCTAATAGCGACCTCGGAGTCAGCGTTGGAGGCAACAGCAGAAAGAGGAAGAGCAACGAAGCAGCCTAGCACTAGTAAACAGCTGATAATGATTGACTTAGACTTCATTGCTTTCCCTCCTTGAACTCTGTTATTGATCGTTTTTACGTTTTTTACGGAAGAGAACAATCAGCAAGATTAACAGCAGCAACAGGATGATTCCGATTAAGACGTAGACTAAATAATTAGGCTCCGGCTCGGGATCGTTGACCGCCGCTTGGTTGATTTCATCGGCTTGTTCCCGGGTAATGGTGAAATCTTTGGTCCATTCCCAAGTTTGTTCCTCCCACTTTGGATCGGTGGTGGTGGCCTTTAAATGCATAGTATAGTCGCCTGGCTCCAATTGACGTTCGCCATAGAAAAAGGGAACATTGTAGTTGGAGTTAGGGGCCATAACCCGATTTTGCAGCGATTGATTCAGCAATACCCGATCGTTGCCTTGGCGAGTGATCTCGCCAGTAATGGCCAGCTCGCTCAATATGGCTGCCTGATCATTTTGCACCTGGGCATTGATCACTTTTTGATAATTGTTTAGTCCCGGCTCGACCTTCAGAAGATTCATATTCGGTGAGCCGATCTCTGATTGCACCGTCAGCTTGACTGCCATCGCATAGGCAAAACGGTTATCGATCTGAACCCCGCCCTGATCCGGATCGGGTGCTTCGGTGTTAGTTCCTTGTTTTTCAAAATACCAAGAACCTAAAATGACGCCATTTGGTGCTTCTTGCGGAATATTGATCCCCATCGAAACAACTTTTTTCTCTCCAGGAGCAAGTGTCACAGTATCGCCTTCCATCAAGGAGGAGATCGATGAGAAAGGCAGTTCCAAACTTTTATCCTGGCGATCTTCTGGCATGGGCGCCGAGTAATTGATCTCCCCGTTATCATTGGTGAAGGTGGTATAGTTTCCCATCTTGATGGTATTCTCATCGGCGCTGTAATTGGTTAATTCAGCCTGAATAGTTACTTCATCTCCTGGTTGAACCAGCAAATCGTAAAACGCACTGTTGGGATCGACTTGGGGAGAGGTGGGCGCAATTTTAGTTGCACTAAACTCAGCCGCTTCGCCAGGATCGCTGCTGTCTTGGGCAGAAGCGATCACAGGCGTCAAAGCCAGTAATATGAAGGTCAGGACAGTAAAAATCTTTTTCAACTGTTTCACTTTATTCGTATCCTTTCTAACAAAATCGTTGTTTCAAACGGAAGCTTTTAAGCACCCGCACCAGCAGTGACAGTCCAAGTGATGGTGGAAGCAAAGGTTCCGGCAGTGGCATCACCAGGTGCCACGTTCAATTGAGCCCGAGTAGAACCTTGGTTCAATGCACTGGTGGTATTAGCTTTACCGACTTGGTTACTGCCTTGAGTTGTTGATAAAACACTTAAGGTATTGGTGGGACCAACTGGAATATCACTAGGAGTATTAGAGACAATTGACCCATTAGTGATTTGTGTTTGCGGTCCGGCGGTATTACCTTGAGCGGCGGTAGCATTACTGTTGCGGATGACGCCGCTAGGTATAGATAAACGCGCCTCCAACTGTCCATCGCCATTTGCGAACTCAGTCCTAGAAGCTGTGACCGTCCAGCCATCAACCGCGGCATTCCGATTGTCTCGTACTTCAATATAAGTGTTGTTAGCCTCAGTATCGTTATAAGTACCACCGGTTTGTTCGACAGTTTGTTCACCGAAATTAAAGTAAGGAACCACTTTTAAGATCAATGGACCTGCCTCGCCGGTAGGAATGACATCACCATTGGGATTTTCTTGACTTGGGTTATTAGGATCACTAGGATTTCCGGCACCGGTACCTTGGTCAAGAATAATGGTGGCATTAGAAGTTGCGGCTAGAGTAGATGCGGCGCCTCCTAATAATGTTGCAGCAATGAGTAAACCTGTAGCTAGTAATTTCGTTTTTTTCATGATCGTTTTTCTCCTTACGTTAGTTTGATGGACCTCCATCTGTTAAGATCCAATAAATTTTGGTTGAATAGTTTCCTGGTTGGACCGTATCTCTTGGAATGCTTAGGGTTACATCGTTGGCCTGCCAGAAATTGGTTGATGTCGCTTTGCCAGCATTCTCACGATTTGGTGCACTGAAAATTGTCACTTCCTGATCTGTCACTGGAACGCTTGCAGTTAGTAAACTGTCCGCATTCGCCGCCGAACCAGCCAGATTGTTCTGATTCCTAGGTTGGCCCTGAGGCAGGTAAAGAGTCGCCCCGGTCAATTCATAATCGGTTTGACTATCTCGTAAATAATCTGCTTGGCGAACCTTTAATGACCAGCCATTCACAGTCGCGTCGCGATTATCCGTGACCTGCAAGTACTGGAGATGATTGTCGGTTCCATTCGCTTGATACGTATGGGCCGCATGGTACATTTTCTGAGTCCCAAAGTAAAAGCCAAGCGGCACGACATCCAACGAGAGAGGGCCTTTTTCGTTGGTTGGACGGTGGTAGGAATCACCTGGTCGAGGTTTTGCGGGATTTGTGGGTTCTTTTGGTTCAGTCACGCGATTGTTTTCACCCAGTGTGATTTCCCCCTCGGAGTTCACTTGTGCAAAGGCAGCGTCTTTCGCTGGGAAAACCATCAGAAATCCTAAGCAGCCAATACAGAGTACGGCCGCTGGCAACCTTCCTTTCAAGCCTTCACCTCCTTTGGCACATTTCCACGGGATCATTTTGAAATATTTAATCTCGGGTGTTCGTTGAGCATTAAAAGTAACAGATTGGTGATAATTTTGACTATTTCAGAATAGAATATGTATCAAGATAAAACTACTCTATTCACTGTAAACCCTATCACGAATACGTTATTTCTGCATTTTTTATGCTTGAATTGATAAGTTTTGTAAAAAATGAAAACAATCATAATTTTGTTAATGTATTCAGCATTAACGGGGTTTCTAAAAATAAAAAATTCAAAAAGTAAGTATTCAGAATGAAATAAATGGCCGCAACGATTCCGAATCGGTGTTTTCTATAAAGTAAATGGTATTGGGCAAAAGCGAGTAAATTTTAGTGGAAATTTGACAGGATAATAGGTCCTTGGTATAGTGTTCTTGAGAATAAATTATAGACCTAGAACAAAGGGGACCTTTTAGTGAGTGCAACAGGTATCTAAATCAGTAAGTTGAATAGCCAGTAAACGTGTAGGTTTATTTGGTGTGCTTATATGAGTGATACCTGTCGATAGATAGAATGAGTGTATTCTAAGACGATAGTATGACTATCGTCTTTTTTGCGAGTTCCGCGATAAGGAGCTGGCTTGTATTTTTCTAGGTGGATAATTTATTTAGGGACAGGTATCTCTTTTTCAGAAAGGGAAGAGAGAAATGAATAACGAAACAATCAACCATTTGCAATTTGATCGCATTATTGAAGAAATCCAAACCCGAGCCATCGGTGATTATAGTAAAAAACGAATCGCAGCAATTCAGCCGCAAAGCAATCTTGCAACCGTGCGGGCTTGGCAAAAAGAAACCCAGGAAGCCCGCTTGATCATTGACAGTAGTCAGCACGTTCCCTTTATGGGCTTGAGTCAAATTGACCATTTGATCAGCCAAGTGAAAAAGGGTATGCTGCTGGCACCGCCAGAATTAGTAGAGGCCGCCGATTTCCTTCGCAGCAGCCGGATGATCACCAAATTTTTTGAAAAAAATCAGTACCAGACGCCGCTGCTGTACAATTACGCCAAAGCATTGCCGCAGCTGTTGGAGGTAGAAGAAGAAATCTATCAAAAGATTCATAATCACAAAGTTAGTGACGATGCTTCAAAAAATTTACGACGAGTGCGCAAGCAAATTAACGAAACCGAAAGCGAAATTCAAGACAAGCTGCTGAAATTTTTGCGGCACCCCAATAACAAAACCATGCTGCAGGAAGCTTTGATCATAAAAAAGGGCGAGCACTACACCGTGCCGATTAAAGCCAGCTACAAAAATAAAATTGCCGGCACGATTGTGGAGCAGTCCGGCAACGGGCAAACCGCCTTTATCGAACCGAATACGGTTTCTAAATTAAACGAACGCCATGCTATGCTTAAGGCGGAAGAAACAGCCGAAGAATATCAAGTATTGGCAGAATTAACCGGCTTACTGGCTGAAAATGAAGAAGTCATTGATTTCGCCTTAGAGACGATTACCGCCTTTGACATCATTTTCGCTCGAGCAAAATACAGTCGCGACTTGAACGGTATCACACCTGACGTCAACAAATCCGAAGTAATTCAGATCAAAAAAGGCCGCCATCCCTTCTTACCTAAAGATGCTGTACCGCTGGATTTCAGTCTCGGTGAGGAATATCGCGGCTTAGTTATCACCGGTGCCAACGCCGGTGGGAAGACGGTTGTTTTGAAAACTGTTGGCTTGTTGACTTTAATGACCATGGTCGGTTTGCAGATACCAGCTCAAGCAGGAACGAAAATCGCGGTACTGGATGATTTGTTTGTAGACATCGGTGATCAGCAAAACATGGAAAATGCTTTGAGTACTTTTTCTGGGCACATGCACAACATTGCCCAGATCTTAAACAAGGTGAAACGCAATACGCTGATTTTGTTAGACGAAATTGGCAGTGGAACGGAACCTAATGAAGGAGCGGCTTTGGCGGTTGCCATTATGGAAAGTATGTACGAAAAAGGCGGCTTAGTGGTAGCGACTACCCATTATGGCGAAATCAAACGCTTCGCTGAAATTCATGAGGACTTTGTACCGGCAGCCATGGCCTTTGATCGGGACACTTTAACGCCAAAATACAAGCTGCAGGTGGGCGAAATTGGTGACAGCCAGGCTTTGTGGATTGCTAAAAAGATGCACATGTCCAAGGACCTGATCAAACAAGCTCAGAAGTATATTGATCAAAAGGATTATCGTACCGCCAAACAAACCTTCGCAAAAACCGAAGAACCAAGCTTGTTCAAAAAAGAAAAAGAGATCACGCTGTTCCAAAAAGGTGATCGGGTGCAATTAACCGAAACTGAAGCTATCGGTTTGGTTTATCACGACGAAGGGGCGTCTCAAATCGAGGTACTAGTCAATGAGGAAATCAGCGAAGTCCCTCGTCAGCGAGTGAAGCTGTTAATGTCAGCTCAAGAACTCTATCCCGCCGACTATGATTTAGACAGCTTGTTTATCGATTACCATACCCGCAAGAAAAACCGTGACCTGGACCGCGGCTCCAAGCAAGCGCAAAAGCAGCTGGATAAAGAAATGCGGGAACGGCGGTCTAATATTAAGTAGAAGGAACACCTGACTATTTTTCAACGGATACTAAAAACCAAACAGTGAATTTACTTTTGTTTCTAGAAAGTAAATTCACTGTTTTTCTATCAATTCCTCAAATTTTTTTCTCCTCACTTTTTCTTACAAAAGGCGGCCTATATTTAATCCGGCCGTATCAAATACAAGAAAAATCGCTAGAGGTTTTTTTTGCTCCTGTCAGAAGCAAGAGTCAGCCGCTTATTTTTGCTAATAATTCCTTGATAAATCACCATTTCCCGCGATTTACTAAGGTTTGTGAAAGCAATTTGATTGTTTTATAATTCAAGTGATAGATAAATGCAGGTCCATTGTGGAGTGAAAATAGAGGGTTTTGGCTAGGGGAGTGAATGATGGGGAAAGCGTTGGAACAATTAGCCGAAGAATTACAGGTCGGCAAAGGGGAAATCAAAAAGATTCTGTATCAGCTGGAAGGGGAAAGGGTGCCGCCAAAAAACCAAGGTGCTTTTATGCTAAGCGAGGAACAAGAAAAGGTGGTTCGTTTGATGGTGACCAATCACCGCCTGCGAAAGCAGCCGCGAATTTTAAACGGTGAAACCATCGTGGAGGACACGGAGACTAGTGAAGATACACCAACCGTGGGCGAATTTATTTTGGAGCAGCTGGATAAAAAGGACCAAGTCATTGCCAAAATGCAAAAGCTGTTAGATCAGCAGCAGCAATTAAGCCTAGAGGACAAACGGATGATGCGCATGATCAGCAACCAATCCGGCGATATGCCGATGGAAATTCCATTTTTGGATGAGCGGGTGGTTGAGGCCTTGGTCATCGAAAACAAACAGTTGAAGCAGGAAAACCAGCAGCTGAAGCAGCGGGAAAAAACGCTGGTGGAGGAAAAACAGCGAGTCACCGATAATTTGAATTATTGGATGAATTACTATAGCGAGCTGCAAAAGAAATACGATGAATTAACCGAAGAGCAATCCGGTTTTTTGAAAAAACGTTGGGGCTTTAAATAAACCAATAGGACAGGGTCTACATTCAAAATGTAAACTCTGTCCTGCTTTTATTTTTCCGCGAAGGTCAACACGTAGCCGGTATTATCTAAAACCGCAAATTCCTTTGTCCCATAAAAGGTCTTATGAAGATCGGCCGCCAGAGTAACCTCAGATTTTAGCGCGTCATACAATTCATCAAAATCGGAGACATTAATGAACAAACTGACAGAAGGCTTAGTGACGGACGCCTCCAGCATTGGATATTCTTCGATAAAATTGCGGCGTTCCTGGAACATCAAGTTTAAGCCGTCCTTAGCCACAATCGCAAATTGCAAATAACCGTCTGCGTGAGGGACGGAGGCCACCAAGCTAAATCCTAATTTTTCCGTATAAAAAGCCAACGTTTCTTCAATACTTTCCACCATTAAATTGGCGGTGAGCTGTTGATACATAAGAATTCCTCCTTTTTCTTAAGTGTACGAAAAAGGGGTGGCCAGTTATAGGAAAAACCCGACACTAGCGGTAGTGCTGGATCAGCTCTTTCGGGGTGATGCCCAGATTTTTTTTAAAGTCCTGAATAAAATGCGACTGGTCGTAATAATAGCTGATCGCTGACGGCTCTGCCGAATGCAGCATTTCCTGCAATCCTTTTTGAAAACGCAAAATCGACAGCACCTTCTTAGGCGACAAAGCATACTTCTCCTGGAAAATCCGTTGGCAGCTGCGTTCCTTAAGCTCTAGTGCTTCGTATAATGTTGCTGCTGATTCCGGCAATTCCTCCGTTAAAGCATCAAAAAGCTGCGTATAACGATCTGCCTGTTTGCTAACCAAAAACTGAATCCAGTAATCAATCAAATATTTCTTCGCTTCCTCAAAAGGCAACTTAAAAAAATACTCGCAATTAAACGTCGCGTCCAACGTATCAAAAGGCAAAAACTGATCCATTCCTCGATCTGCCGGCAGCTGAAACAACTGGTGAAAAGCGCCTGGCTTGAAGCGCAGTCCCATGAAGCGCTCATTTGAAGGCACGGTAAAGTGAAAATCCGTCTCTCGCATGCCGGAAAAACCGATTTGCTGCTGATCGAAGGCGACAACTAAATCAATACAGCCATCGGCGATGATAATATTTTCAATCGAATGCAGTTCATCCGTTAATGGAGTCATCTGCCAGTAACAAATCACAAACTCCTGCAAGCCGGCAAACTGTTCCTCTTGGTAAAGAACAAAACGCTGAAATTCCTTCGACAGCAGGTAAGGAATCTGAATAGGATAATACGTCTTAGCCATCTTGTTTGGCCTGCCATTTCGCCAGTTTCGTTTCCAACAGAGTTTGTAATTCCGTCTCGTCAGTACCTAGTTTATGCAACAGCGCAAAGGTGACCAACAAGGTATCCACCAATTCCTCCTTCACATCCGCCGTCGTAAAGTTCTTGTACTCGCTGCCAGGCGCATTTTGACTGGCCAGCAGGGCCTGGGACGCTTCGCCAACTTCTTCCATTAACTTAATCAATAATTGCTGCGGATTCTTTTTTTCCTTTTCCGCTGCCTGGAAAATTTCTATCATTAATTCCTGCAAGGTGCATCCTCCTTTGTCACTGAATCTTCTAAATCCATTATAGCCCATATCAAGCCAAAGAAAAAAAGCCCTTCAGCTAAATGAAGGGCGAAAAATCAGGTTTGCGGCAAAGACTTCAGCAAACTATTGAAGAAAAAGCCTAAACCAATCGTCAATAAAATGTGTCCGATCCCAGCAATCCCGGAAATCGCTGCGGAATCTGGATAACCCAGCACCGTCAACGTGCCATGAAGCAACAGCATCCCCAAAGTAACCACTAATCCTAAATTGAAGAACAAGTAAAATTTGTTAAAATGCTTTTGCCGACTAAGACCGAAATTCTTTTCCAGCAGCAGAACAACCAAAAAGAACACCATTCCCAAAACCAATGTATGAGTATGCAACACCGACAGCTGTGTCTCACCAGTAAAATCAGTGAATTTTGTGAATTCCCGATAATACACGCCAAACACCAAACCAACAATCATGTAAACTAAACTTGTACGCGCTAATTTTCGCATGTTCTTCCTCCTTTAGTGTTTCATCCCGACTACCATTCCTGCAATGTAAGGCACTAGCCAAAAGAGCCAAACCACCAGACTGAAACGATGAAAGGTGTGTTTTGCTTGGCTGCTGCCTTTAAAATACACGTAAATGCCCCAAATCAAATGAAAAGCCATCAATAAAATTGCCAAGACACCGGTGATTTGATGCAAGGTGATGCCTGTGACCGGCTCAGTTTTGGCGATGCCGGACATAATCGTGGTTCCCGTAGTGTCAAAAACCAGACCCAAGGCAAACAAGCCTAAGTGCTTCAGCTTTAATTCACCGGCCCGCCGTTCCGCGAACACGCCAATCGTATAAAAAACCAATGCCAATGTGATAGTAACAATTGCTAAAACTAATTGCATTTCTAAATAGACCTCCAATTTAAAGTGACGATTCGTCACTCTTTGTAATTAGTATAAACTAACGGTGACAAAATGTCACTATGTTTTTCAGACCTCTTTGACAAAGGCAGTAAAACAGAGTATTTTTCTTCGCCGTGCTATACTAATGAAATAAAAATTTTTAAAGGATGATAAAAATGAGCAGACAAAATGAGAAAGAACATAAAATTCAGCAGTTAGGCAGAGCAGCTTCGGTTTTATCAGTGCTGATGTACGTTTCTTATATTCCCCAAATTATGAACAATCTTGAAGGGAATCCCGGCAGTCCGATTCAGCCCTTTGTGGCGATGATCAACTGTACCTGCTGGGTGATTTACGGTGCCTTGAAAAAACAAAAAGATTGGCCGTTGGTGGTAGCTAACCTGCCGGGCATTTTCCTAGGGGCGATGACCTTCTTTACCGCCATATAATTAGTCAAACCACTGCCCGAAAGTCGGTTTTCACCAAACTAACCGACTTTCCAAGACGTGTTTCTTCTATTATATGTACGAATAGTGAGCTTTCTCGTGATAGTTTGCACAATAGCTGATTAGTGTGTTACCTTTGAACAATACACTAGTTTGTACGGCGATCCACCGACAAGGTTGTTTAGCGGCGGATGAATTGCCAGCTGTCATGACTCAAGAATGGGAATAATACCTGATTTTTACAGGGAAAAAGGTTTTCCCAATAATTTACGAATACTTAAAAGAAAAGGGTTATCTTTTGTATTCGTCTAAAATTTAGTGTATTATTTCTTTAGAAAATGATTACCTTTTCAAGATTTTTTCTTGGAAAAGGATACACTTAGAAAAAGCGGGTGGGGAAATGGAACGACGAATTGATCGGATCTACCAATATGTTTGCGACCATTCACATGTCACAACCAAAGAAGTTGCCGATGCTTTGCTGCTGCAACGCACGAATGCCAGTAAAGATCTTAATTTGTTGGTAAAAGAAGGCACACTGCAGAAGACCGATGGACGACCAGTCCGCTATTTTGCCCAAGTTCAGGAATCCAGTCTAACTCAGATGACCAAAGAAACCTTTTCCACCGTTAAAGTGGAGCGTCCTGAGAAGCGGATTCTCGCTAAGCCGCAAGGGGACGTTTTTTCACGAATTATCGGTTCCACCGGCAGTATGAAGAATGCCGTTGACCAAGCCAAAGCAGCGATTTTGTATCCGCCGCGGGGCCTAAACTGTTTGATCACCGGCCCAACTGGTTCGGGGAAAACCTTTTTCGCTCATGCCATGTTTCAATTTGCTCAATCGCAGCAGGTAATTGATCCAGAGCGGGAATTAGTGGTCTTCAACTGTGCCGATTATGCCAATAATCCAGAATTATTGATGAGTCATTTATTTGGTTACGTCAAAGGCGCCTTTACCGGAGCCGACAGCGACAAAGAAGGCTTAATCAAGCAAGCCGATGGCAGCATGCTGTTTCTCGATGAAATTCACCGCCTGCCGCCTGAAGGCCAGGAAATGATTTTCTACTTCATGGACCACGGCAGCTACAATCGTTTAGGGGAAACCGGGAAAAACCATACCGCGGACGTACGGATTGCTGGGGCAACTACCGAAGATCCCCATTCATCTTTGCTGGATACCTTTGTTCGTCGGATTCCGATAAATATTCAAATGCCGCCTTTTAACAGTCGGCCGCCTGCTGAACAAATCGATTTAGTGCGGGTGATGGTAGCGATGGAAGCCAATCGGATTCAACGCAAAATTACCTTAGCCGAAGATGTAGTGAAGGCCCTGCTTGGCAGTGTCACCTACGGCAATGTGGGACAATTGAAATCAAATGTCCAGCTGGTTTGTGCTCGCGGTTTTATGCTGCACATGAATCAGGATAAAATCAGCATTACCTTGAACGATTTAACCGACGGGATCAAATCTGGTTTGGTCCAATTATCCGCTGATCGCTTGAAGACGACGGATATTTCTCCTTATTTGGAGCCAAAAATGATCGTGACACCTAATGAGATCGATAACCTAATCAGAACTGATACCTATGAATTACCTTATAACTTATACGATATTATCGGCGACAAAGCAGCTTTATTGAAGATGGAAGGGTTAGACCAAGAAACCATCAACCACTTTATCTCTACCGATATTAATATCCATTTGAAATCATTCTATAAAGATCACGGCTTTACCTTTGATACCGAAACCCGTTTGGCCGAATTTGTCGACAAGCGAGTCATTGAAACCAGCAACCGTATCGCGTCTTTAGTCAGCGAGCGTTTAAATACCTATTTTCAACAAAATTTTGTGTATGCTATGAGCTTGCACATTTCCTCCTTCTTGAAAAAAATTCATGAAGGGGAAACCCGTGAAACCAATGCCAATATTCGCGAGATGGCCACCAATTATCCGAAAGAATTTGAGGTCGCCAAAGAAATCCGCCAGCTGGTGGAGCAGGAGTTCCAAGTATTGATTCCTGAAAGCGAAGATTATTACTTAACGGTGCTGCTGGTTTCCCTTAGAGAAGATCAGCCCACTGGCAGAATCGGTGTCGTGGTGGCTGCTCATGGTAACAGTACCGCAACGTCTATGGCTCAGGTTGTCCGCGAATTGTTGGACGTGACCAATTTGAAGGCTGTTGATATGCCGTTGGATATGCACCCCCGGACCGCCTTTGAAAAAATTCGGGAGGCCGTTTTGCAGGTGGAAGAAGGCAGCGGTGTTTTGCTGCTGGTGGATATGGGTTCCTTGGCATCATTCAACGATGAGCTGCAAAAGGAAACCAACATCGCCATTCGCACGCTAGATATGGTAACCACTCCGCTGGTGGTAGAAGCTGCCCGGAAATCTAGTGTATTAGGTTCCGGTATCGAAGAATTGTATGAATCTTTGAAAGGTTTCCGCGGTTACGGCAAGGTAGCGCCAATGGAAGAGCCAAAGGTGGAAGGGAAACAAGCCATCTTAGCCATTTGTGCTTCTGGCGAAGGTACGGCCCAACGCTTAAAGGAAATTATCGAGTGGCCGTTAAAGCAGCGTAAGCTAGATCATATTGAAGTCCTGACCTTGTCGGTGACTGAAATCAACCAAAAAATCCCTGAATTCAAAAAGGATTACAAAATCATTGCCACCACCGGAATTATGGACCCGAAAATCGGCGTGCCATATATCCAAATGGAGAAATTCATCAATCAGCGGGCCGATCAAGTCATCGATGAGCTGTTGTTGGAGAATGATTTAGAAAATCAAGCCGAAGTCGAGCTGACCCATGAAACGGCCAGGGCTTTGTGTATTACATTTATGGAAGAAAGCTATACCTTCATTAATGCCAAGAAAATCATCGAACCGGTCTGGCGCTTGGCAAATTCTGTGATTGTCGATGATGGACAATCTGCGGATTATGCTCTAATGGTCAACTTCGTCATGCATATGGCCGGAGCTATTGAACGGGGAATTTTAAATCAACCGCTGCATATTGATAAAGCGACATTGACAGAGTATCAACACGTAACCGATAATACAGCGATGAATCGCGGATTAAATGACCTGGAAAACCAATTAAAGGTCACTTTCCCCGATTCAGAACGATACTATATCTATCAGTTGTTAAAGAATCATAAAGAAATACTCTAATAACAATACACAAAAAGCGATACAGTATACTGTATCGCTTTTTGTGTATTGTTAAAAACCCTTGGTTTAAGGCTTTATACAGGTTAGTGTATCTTGGCACGGCACTTGCTTATATAATAGGTGAGTGCTTGTGTACTCAGGAAACATCGAAACCTTTAGATAAGTTGAATTAGAAAATGGGGGTGACGCAAATGGTAATGGATGTCCGCTTGGCTCGGATTGATGATCGTTTGATTCATGGACAAGTAGCGACTGTTTGGTCCAAAGCTACGGGCGTAGAACGTATCCTCGTTGTCAGTGATGAAGTTGCGCATGACGAATTGCGTAAATTTCTATTGAAGCAAGCTGCACCACCAGGAATTAAGTCAAATGTCATTACGAAGAAAAAATTAGTTGAGATTTATCACGATCAATTGTTTGACCAGTTAAAAGTAATGCTTTTGTTTGCTATTCCGCAGGATGTTTTAGAAGTTGTTGAGGCAGGTGTCGAGTTGACCTCAATTAATATCGGCGGTATGCGCTTTTTGGAAGGCAAGAAGATGGTGACCAACTTTATTTCTTTGGATGAAGAAGATGTAAAATGCTTTATGAAGCTTGCTGATCGTGGGATTGAGTTAGAAACTCGCAAAGTTCCCTCTGATCGAAAAAATGATTTGATTCAACAGATTCAAAAAGAAAAGATGTTGCCACAAAATCCGGTTACAGGTTCCTAGAACTTATTCATATTATTTAGACTGTAACAATAATAGTAGGAGGTAAAAAGATGGTAGGAATTATCATTGCCAGTCATGGCGAATTCGCAAATGGTATCTTGCAATCTGGAGCGATGATCTTCGGAGAACAAGAAAACGTAAAAGCTGTTACGTTAATGCCAAGTGAAGGTCCAGATGACGTGAAGGCAAAAATGAAAGAAGCAATTGCATCTTTCGACGATCAAGATGAAGTGTTGTTCTTAGTCGATCTTTGGGGCGGAACACCATTCAACCAAGCCAACAGCTTGTTTGAAGAGCACAAAGACAAATGGGCAATCGTTGCTGGTATGAACTTGCCAATGGTTATTGAAGCATATGCTTCTCGTTTCTCAATGAACACTGCACACGAAATTGCTGAGCATATTTTAGGCACAGCAAAAGAAGGTGTACGGGTGAGACCAGAAGAGCTGGAGCCTGCAGAAGCAGCAGCTGCTCAAGCGGAAGCACAACCTTCAAATGCTGGCGCACCAGGAACATTCGATTATGTTTTGGCACGTATTGACTCTCGTTTGTTGCATGGACAAGTAGCAACTGCTTGGACAAAAACTACTGGACCTACACGTATTATCGTTGTATCTGATACCGTAGCTGAGGACGAACTTCGTAAGAAATTAATTCAACAAGCTGCTCCTCCAGGCGTTAAGGCTCACGTTGTACCAATTGATCAAATGATTAAATTGGCAAAAGATGACCAACACTTTGGCGGACAACGCGCACTATTGCTTTTTGAAAACCCTCAAGATGCACTTAGAGCAGTTGAAGGTGGCGTTCCATTGAAGACAATCAACGTTGGTTCAATGGCTCACTCACCAGGTAAAGTTCAACCAAATAAAGTTTTAGCATTCAGTCAAGATGATCTAGATGCCTTCAAGAAACTTGCAGATCTTGGTTTGAGCTTTGACGTACGTAAAGTTCCTAACGATTCAAAAGGCGACATGAATGAAATCATGAGAAAAGCGCAAGATGAATTAAACAAACAAAAATAATTTGATTATCAGAGAAACGGAGGATTAATAATCATGGAATTAAACTTTATTCAAGTGATATTAGTCGTTATCGTCGCATTCTTAGCTGGTATGGAAGGTATTTTGGATGAATTCCATTTCCACCAACCAGTAATCGCATGTACGTTAATCGGCTTAGTAACAGGCAACCTAATGCCATGTCTTATTCTTGGTGGTACATTACAAATGATCGCTCTAGGTTGGGCAAATATCGGTGCCGCTGTAGCGCCCGATGCTGCATTGGCTTCAGTAGCGTCTGCAATTATCTTAGTTTTAGGTGGACAAGGTCAAGCTGGGGTTTCTTCAGCTATCGCAATCGCAGTTCCTCTAGCTGTTGCTGGTCTACTACTAACAATCATTTGTCGTACAATTGCAACAGCGTTCGTTCATTTAATGGATGCGGCAGCAAGAGAAGGCAACATTAAAAAAGTTGAATTATGGCACATCGTTGCTATTGCTATGCAAGGGGTTCGTATTGCTATCCCTGCAGCTCTAATCTTAGCTATTGGTGAAGGTCCAGTGCGTGGATTGCTAGAATCTATGCCAGTTTGGTTAACAGACGGCTTGGCAATCGGCGGGGGAATGGTAGTAGCTGTTGGTTACGCAATGGTTATCAACATGATGGCTACTAAAGAAGTATGGCCATTCTTCGCAATTGGTTTCGTATTGGCAACAATTTCACAAATTACTCTTATTGGTCTTGGTGCAATCGGTGTATCTCTTGCTCTTATCTACTTGGCGCTTTCTAAACAAGGCGGCGGTTCAGGTAACGGCGGCGGTTCAAACACTGGTGATCCACTAGGCGACATTATTGATAACTATTAAGAAAGGAGCTAACACGAAATGGCAGAGCAATTGAAATTAACGAAAAAAGATCGTATTTCCGTTTGGTGGCGTTCAACATTTATTCAAGGTTCTTGGAACTATGAACGTATGCAAAATGGTGGTTGGGCATTCTCAATGATCCCAGCGATCAAGAAATTATATCCTAATAAAGAAGACCGTTCCGCGGCATTGATTCGTCACTTGGAATTCTTCAATACACATCCATATGTAGCTTCACCAATTATCGGTGTAACATTAGCACTGGAAGAAGAGCGTGCAAATGGCGCTCCTGTAGATGATGTAGCAATTCAAGGGGTTAAGGTTGGTATGATGGGACCTTTAGCCGGTATCGGGGATCCAGTTTTCTGGTTCACTGTTAAACCAATCCTTGGTGCGTTAGCTGCTTCTCTAGCAATGGCTGGTAACATTCTTGGACCAATCATTTACTTCGTAGCATGGAACGCTATCCGTATGGCATTTATGTGGTACACGCAAGAATTTGGCTACAAAGCTGGTTCTAAAATCACTGATGACTTGTCTGGCGGATTATTGCAAGATATCACAAAAGGTGCATCCATTCTAGGGATGTTCATCTTGGGCTCACTAGTTAACCGTTGGGTATCTGTTGGATTTGCTCCAACTGTCTCTGAAGTTCAACTTGACGAAGGTGCTTATATAGACTGGAGCAGCCTGCCTGCTGGAGCTGAAGGTATTAAATCAGCTTTGGAACAACAAGCGTCTGGTCTTTCATTAAGCGATATTCAAGTAACAACTTTACAAGATAACTTAGACAGCTTAATTCCAGGATTAGCTGGTTTAGGTTTAACTCTTCTATGTATGTGGTTGCTAAAGAAAAAAGTTTCTCCAATCGTTATCATTCTTGGATTATTCATCGTGGGTATTGTTGCTCACTTAGTTGGATTGATGTAAGAATAACTAGGCCTGGGCAGCAATGCCTGGGCCTTTTATGTTTTTGCTTAAATTAGGAAAAACCAGTATAATGACTAGTGAAATAAAAGGAGATGGAGTAAAAAGAATGGTTCAATCAATCAACAGCAAAGTTGACTTAGTCATGAATGCCACCTCGCACATGGGGCTGACCGATTACGGGAAAATTATGATCGGTGATAAGGGTTTTGAATTTTTCAATGATCGTGATGCTCATAAATTTATTCAAATTCCTTGGGAAGAAGTTGACCAGGTGATTGCTTCGGTAATTTTTAAAGGCAAATGGATTCCACGGTATGCCATTCGAACTAAGAAAAATGGGACCTTTACTTTTTCTTCAAAGGAACCAAAAAAAGTGCTGCGAGCAATCCGTGAATATGTTGATCCTAATAACATGGTGCAATCCTTAAGCTTTCTCGACGTAGTAAAACGTGGAGTTAAATCAACTTTTAAACGATAAACTGGCTGGTAGCGGTCAGTTTTTTTCTTTGCCCAAAATGCTATCATATCAACATGATACGTATCGTATCACAAGAAAAAACGGTATGATAGAGAAGATAGCTTTCCTTTTAAACAGGTTCCCCAGATAATGATTGCAAGGAGTGGATACCAGTGAATATTGGCGACAAAATTAAAGAACAGCGTTTAAAAAAAGAATGGACACAGGAACAGTTAGGACAACTGCTGAATGTGTCGCGGCCGACAATTTCCAGCTGGGAGGTCGGGCGCAACTACCCAGATTTGGAAATGACTGTTGCCATCAGTGATTTGTTTGGTATCTCTCTGGATGAGTTATTAAGGGGAGATCGAGAAATGACTAAGAATTTTTCAAAAAAGCTTCGTTGGAACAGATACTACAAGATTATTTTAGCAGTCATTGCTGTAGTAGTAATCGTTCCAGCGAGTTCGTTAGCAAAGCTGCATTGGGATGAACATAGGTATCGAGAAAATTTGGCCGCTCATTCTTGGCGGGAAGATGAAGATTCACGTTATCCTGATGGCTATCTTTTAAATGAAGGGGAAATTGAATATTCTGTCTTTATCACGAGGGTGGGATGGTTACCTATTCCTTTACCAGAGTATCGCCCGGGTGTAACTGCGATAAAAGGAGATCTGATGGTACATGTAAACGAAGGAGATCAAAATTCTATTACAGTACATGATGCTCCTGGTAAAAATAGGACTTATACAGACAGCATCGCAGTCGATGATCAGGCCAATATAATAGAAGAAAAAGATTGGTCGGCTGAAAAGAAAAAGGCCATTGAGACCTACATCGCCGATCATAAAACCGAATATATCACTCTGCTTAAGGCTGCTGCCGAAAAAAGAGCCGAGATTGTTCAATAGCGAAAGTCGTTTGATCTGAAAAGATCAGCGGCTTTTTTCTTTTAACCAGAAACCGCACCCCCAATAAGCTTGCAACCCCTTTCTTCCTTGTCAAAAATGTTGCTCAGCAATCTTGGCACAAAGTTTTGTGCCAAAGACCTAGGTACTATTTCTTGTAAGCACTTCCGGTTACAGGCTACAATATACATGTAAACGAAATCATAATTTTTATTAGTTTAAAGGAGGAAATGAACATGGAGAACACAGCACAGAAAAGTGGGCTGAAGGCGAAAGTTCAGCGTCTGGGAAGTTACCTTTCCGGAATGGTTATGCCCAACATCGGAGCCTTTATTGCATGGGGAGTTATCACGGCATTATTTATTGAAACGGGTTGGATGCCAAATGAACAGTTAGCAACGATCGGCGGGCCGATGTTAACTTACTTATTGCCACTATTAATTGCTTACACAGGTGGTAGTGTAGTACACGGTCAACGGGGTGCCGTAGTTGGGGCAATCGCGACGATGGGTGTCATTGTTGGATCTGGGATACCGATGTTTATCGGTGCCATGATTATGGGTCCACTAGGCGGTTGGTGTATCAAGAAATTTGATGATGTCTTCCAAAACAAGATTAAAGCTGGTTTCGAGATGTTGGTTAACAACTTCTCAGCAGGATTAATTGGTTTTGCATTAGCAATTATCGCGTTTTATGCAATTGGTCCCGTAGTAGAAGGTTTGACGAATATGATGGCAGCTGGGGTAGAAGCCATCATCAACATGCGTCTATTGCCATTAGCAAATGTCTTAATCGAACCTGCGAAAATTCTCTTCCTGAATAACGCAATCAATCATGGTATTTTGACACCATTAGGAGCCGATCAAGCGGCGGAAGCTGGTAAATCAATTCTATTCTTATTAGAAGCAAACCCTGGACCTGGTCTAGGAGTCTTGTTGGCCTTCACGATCTTTGGTAAAGGTTCAGCGAAATCTTCAGCACCAGGTGCGATCATTATTCAATTCTTGGGTGGTATTCACGAAATTTACTTCCCATACGTAATGATGAAACCTTTGTTGTTCTTAGCAGTAATTGCCGGCGGGGTTGCCGGAACCTTCACTTTCCAATTGTTAGGTGCTGGTTTGCAGGCCGCAGCTTCACCAGGTTCGATTATCGCAATCTTGGCGATGACACCTAGGGGCGGATATTTTGCCAACATCGCAGGTATCGTCGTGGGAACCATCGTTTCCTTCCTAGTTGCAATGGTGATTATCAAAGCAGACAAGAGTGATGAAGACGATTTGGCCGCAACACAAGCAGCTGTTCAAGACTCTAAATCGCAAAGCAAAGGTGGAGCAGCAACTGTTCAAAGTTCTAACCAAGAAATGTTTGGTAACGTAAATAAAATCATCTTCGCCTGTGATGCCGGAATGGGCTCAAGTGCTATGGGTGCCTCTGTCTTAAGAGACAAGGTGAAAAAAGCCGGCGTGGATATTCCTGTAACTAATTCAGCTATCAACAACTTAACGGATGATCCAAATGCCTTAATCGTTACTCAAGAAGAATTGTACGATCGGGCGAGTCAAAAAGCCCCAAGTGCAACTTACGTTCAAGTGGAAAACTTCATGAACTCACCACGCTACGATGAAATCGTCGAACGCTTAGGCAAAGCTCCAGCAGCCGAATCGGACGGAAAAAAGTTGAGTGATGACGTTGTTGAAGGCGTAGCCGATTACGACCGAGTGGACCATATCGTCTTTGCTTACGTAGAAGGCAAGGGGTCAGCCAACATGGGTGCAACTATTATGAAGAAGGCCTTGAAAGAGAAAAATGTCGCTCTTCCAGTTACAGTTGCCAAAGTGACTGAACTGAAAGATGCCCCTTCAGCAATGGTCGTAACCATCAAAGGTGAAACTGTCAAAGCCGAACAACAAGCGCCAAGTGCCGTTCATGTACCGGTTGAAGACATGGTTACCTCCGAAAAATATGACAAAATTGTCGCTCAATTGAAAAATAAGTAGTCTTTTTTGCAGAATCGTATTACTCTTAAAGCAGTGAATGTATTCACTGCTTTTACCCGTTATGATCTTGGAGGAGGTAGCTGTGTATTTTTCGGTTCGAGAGAAAAAGATTTTAGCGTTATTGATCGCCTATCCAGATGGTGTCTTGCTGGAGCAGCTGCAAGAAGAACTGAACGTCAGTAAACGAACCGTTTATCGTGAAGTTTCCAGTATCGAAAAAACCATCAAACCGTTAGATGTTCAAATTATCAAACCTCGCGGTGCCGGTTATCGTCTCGTGGGGGAAAGTATTAACCTAGACAAATTAAAAACAGAAATAGAAGAAAATAAAGAAGAGCTGTTTACCGATAATGTTCAACGGCAAGGAGCGATTGTTACTACCTTGTTAATGGTGGACGAAGAGGAGACGATTGAAGGACTGTCGCTGGATTTTCAAGTCAGCACTTCGACGATTGTTTCTGATTTGCAGGCAATTGAGCAGAGCTTGGAAGATTATCGGCTGCAGCTGCTGCGGTTAAAAGGACGCGGGATAAAAATTGCTGGTCGGGAAAAAGAAAAGCGGCAGATTTTAGGCAACCTGATCTTCAATGGCGTCAATGAATACGAGTTTTTCCAGTTCATTGACCATTTGGAAGGTCCGGACACGGAGGCTGTCACCGACAATTTTTTCTTAAAGCAATTAACGCCTCATAGTTTGTATTTGGCCCGAGATATTCTTTACCACATTCCGCAATATTCAGTAAAGGAAGTCACCGATAATCAGCTTCAGCGGATTTTGATTTTGTTGGCACTGTCGATTGACCGCATCCGTCAAGAAAAGTTTGTGGAAGAAGAACAAGACAGCAGTCCGAAACCAGAAAGCATGCAGATTGCCAGTCAGATTATGGTCAAGGTAGCAACGACTTGCGGTCATTCAATTCTGGCTCAGGAGGTTCGCTTCTTTGCTTATCAGCTGGAAGGGATCAACTACAAAAAGCCGCAAAACATTTTTATTGATCACTTTGATGTAGAGCTGTCCTATCAAATCAAGGAGCTGATTCGGGTAGTTTCCGAAAACAGCGGGTTGGAATTTCGCAAGGATGAGCAGCTGTTTAATGACATGTTGACCCATATGTCGGCGGCGTTAAAGCGCAGTCTGACGGTTTTGCCGAATATGGTAAACCCGTTGTTGCAAAAGATTCAGGAGAAATACAGTACCTTGACTGATGCAGTGACCAATGGCTTGGCTGAAGTGTTTCCTGATTATAATTTCACTCATGATGAATTAGGCTATGTAGTAATTCATTTTGCTACATCGCTGGAGCGGCATCCCTCAGGCAAAGGCTTGTTCGTTTTAGTCCTTTGTTCCAGTGGAATTGGAACAGCCCGGATTTTAGAAAGCCGGATTAAGAAATACATGCCAGAGATTCAGCAAATTCAAGTAGCGAAGATTTCGGAAATGAATCGCTTGAACTTTAAACAGTATGATCTAATTCTAGCCACCCTATTTTTACCAGAATTCACCTTGCCGTATAAGGTGATCTCACCTTTGCTGCTGGATGAAGAAATTCAAGAGCTGCGGGCCTATATTCATGATTTGCGTCCAGAAACCGAGCGCATGGCGCAAGAAGAATTAGTGCAGGAACCCGGCGATACCTTTGACGACCTGTATGAAACGATGCGAACAGCCAATCATCTGTTGAATCAGCTGCAGGTAAAACCCTTTGCGGCAGAGGAAACGGTGGAGCTGACCCTGGAAAAAATCGTCAATGAGCTGGAAGGGACAGTGGTTTCAAATGCGGAGTATGTCACTCAGAAAGTGATTGACCGCTACATTGTGGCCCCGATTGGCGTTCCCAATACCAACTTTGCTCTGTTCCACAGTGCCAATAAATGTGTCATGGAACCCTTTTTCGCCATTTACGATTTGGACAAAGCCTTTTCGATTTTAGGTATGGACAAAAAAAGCATCAAGCTGACCCGGATTTTACTGCTGCTGGCCCCTGATCCTATGAAGGAAGCGCAAAAAGGGATCTTAGGCAAAATCAGCAGTTCGGTGATTGAAAGTGATTTGAATACGGAGATTTACAAATTTGGCAATCATGAGCTTGTCTATCAATTGTTGAGTTCATTGTTTATCAAGGAAATAAAAGAAAGCTAAGGAGGAATTACAAATGGATTTACAACCAGAAATGATTTTAATGGATCAGTCGTTTACCGACAAAGAAGAGGCGATTCGCGCCTGCGGACGCTTATTGGCGGACAGCGGCTGTGTCGAAGAAGACTACATTGAAGCCATGATCGAACGCAACAATCTAGTGTCGACATACATGGGGAATTTTATTGCCATCCCTCACGGTACCGATGAAGCAAAACGCTTCGTGAAAAAAAGCGGCATCTCGATTGTTCAAGTACCTGAAGGCGTTCAATTCGGCAACGACGATACCGAAGATGTAGCCATGGTGCTTTTCGGAATCGCTGGGGTGGAGAATGAACATTTGGACTTGCTGCAAAAAATTGCGATCTTCTGTTCCGAAGTGGAAAATGTCGTAAAATTAGCAGACGCGCAAACCAAAGAAGAAATGATTAAGTATTTGCAGGAGGTAGAATAAGCATGCGGGCAACTCATTTTGGTGCAGGAAATATTGGTCGAGGCTTTATCGGCGAAATTTTAGCGAAAAACGACTTTTCAATTGATTTCGTGGATATCAACGAAACAATTATTAATGCTTTGAAGGAACGCAACGAATACACAATTGAATTAGCCGACGAACAAAAAGAGCAGATTCACGTGGATAACGTTACTGGGATTAACAACAAAGACAATCCCGAAGCTGTAGTGGATTCAGTCGCGGCGGCAGATATTGTTACTACAGCAATCGGACCGAACGTGTTGCCGTTTATCGCAGAATTAATCGCAAAAGGTATTCAAAAACGCCGGGCGGAAAAAGTGACGACTCCTTTAGACGTGATTGCTTGCGAGAACATGATTGGCGGCAGTCAATTCTTGTTTGAAAAAGTCGAAGGATTTTTAACTGAAGAAGACTTAGCATATGTTGAAGAATTCGTCGGCTTCCCGAACGCAGCAGTTGACCGGATTGTGCCGATTCAGCATCATGAAGATCCATTGTTTGTTTCCGTAGAACCTTTCAGCGAGTGGGTGGTAGACGAAACCCAATGCAAAAACAAAGACCTGCGCTTAAGTGACGTGTCTTATGTAGAAGATCTAGAGCCATACATCGAACGCAAACTGTTTTCAGTCAACACTGGACATGCGACAGTAGCTTACACTGGTGCTTACGCAGGCTACAAAACGATTGATGAAGCTATCGGACACGATGACGTGTTGCAACAATTACGGGCTGTTTTAGGTGAAACCGGAAGTTTATTGATTGCTAAATGGGGCTTTGATGCCGACCAGCATCAAGCCTACATCAACAAAATTGTCGGCCGTTTTGAAAATCCGCATATTTCTGACAGTATCGATCGCGTAGCCCGCACACCGATCCGCAAATTAGGCTACGACGAACGCTTCATTCGCCCAATTCGCGAATTGAAAGATCGCGGCTTAGGTTATGTGCATTTAGTAGAAGTCGTTGCCATGATTTTGAAATACCAAGACCCTAACGACGAACAAAGCGTGCAGCTGCAAGGCATGCTGAAAGAAAAAGCGGTAGAAGCCGTAATCGCCGAAGTAACTGGCCTAACCGACGAAACCCTAATCGCCGAAATGACCGCCGAATACAACGCCTAGACTCTGAATTTTTTCAGGGTCTTTTTTAACAGTCACGCTTTTCACAGTTTATTAAGCGTGAAAACTAAAGCGAAATATTTCCGCTAATCATGGGCACAGGATGTTTAGCGTGATGTTATGCGCGCGAGAATAGACTGATTTTTCCGGGTTTTGGAAAAATCAACTCCTTAAAAGGAGTTAGCTGCCAGTCACGCTTTTCGCAGAAGATTAAGAACGAAAGCAAATTATCCATTTTTTGCTTAAGCATGGATTCGTAAAGTTTAGCGTGATGGTATGCGCGCGAGAATAAGACTGATTTTTCGTGGTCTTCGAAAAATCAATTCCTTACCTCGAGTTAGCTGCCATGAAACATACCACTAACCGTTATCGAAGAACTTTTTACGCTACACCCTCCTCCTCATCAAATTCTTAATATTTGGTCTAGACAAATCTATTGCTTATTCCATCAGCAGGTGGTAAAATTGGTGTATACCAAATAGACAAAGGAGCGTTTACCATGGAAGTAATTCGCGTAAAAGATGCCCAAGAAGGCGGCAAGAAAGCATTTGAACTAATTAAAGACGGTATGGCTAACGGAGCGAAGGTATTAGGCTTGGCAACTGGCAGCACTCCTGAAACTTTATATCAAGAAATGACTAGCAGTGATTTAGATTTTTCTGACATGACTTCTGTAAACTTAGACGAATACGTAGGTTTAGGCGGAGATGATACACAAAGCTACCGCTACTTCATGAATGATCGTTTATTCAATAAAAAACCTTTCAAAGAAACCTTTGTACCAAACGGCAAAGCTGAAGATTTGGAAGCTGAATGCAAGCATTACGAAGAAGTAATTGCGGAGCATCCGATTGATATCCAAGTATTAGGAATCGGCCGCAACGGACACATCGGCTTCAACGAACCTGGTACGCCATTTACCGAAAAAACGCATGTTGTAGAGTTGACTGAATCAACTATCGAAGCTAATAAAGTTTATTTCGACAAAGCAGAAGATGTACCTACTACTGCCGTTTCAATGGGTATTGGTTCAATCATGCCAAGCAAAAAGATTTTGCTATTGGCTTTTGGCGAAGTAAAAGCAGACGCCATCAAAGGCATGATCGAAGGTCCTGTGACCGAAGATCTACCAGCAAGTATCCTGCAAAAGCATGATGACGTAATCGTGATCATCGATGAAGCAGCCGCTAGCAAATTAGCTTAAACAGAATTTTCTTAGGACTCTCAAAACGAGAGTCCTATTTTTTTACGCCAATAAAGATTGTATGTGAGGATATTCCTTGATAAAGTTAAAGTAAGACATACGCGAGAAATGAGGAACGCCCATGCGAAGAATCTTATTATTGGAAGACGACATCAATTTAAATAGAGGGATCAAGCTGTGTTTGACGAAAGAAGGCTATGAAGTGATGTCCTGCTTTGACATTGCCGCAGCCAAAGCGGCCTTCAAAGCCCTGGAAATCGACCTAATCATCAGTGATATTTCTTTACCGGATGGCAGCGGGCTGGAATTTTGCCAGGAGATTCGCCGCCAATCTAACGTGATGATTATCATGCTCACCAGCTACAACCAGGAATATGACATTGTGGCCGGCTATGAACACGGGGCCGATGACTATGTGACCAAGCCTTTTAGCCTAATGGTGCTGGTCTCCAAGATCAATGCGCTAGTCAAACGAATCGCCGAACCTAACAGTGACGTGCTGGTCTCAGATGATCTTAGCCTGTCCTTATCCGAAATGAAGGTCACTTTAGACAACGAACCCCTGCCCCTTAGCAAGACCGAACTGAAAATACTGACGATCTTTATGAAAAATCCGAAACAGATCCTTTCCTCCGATCAGCTGCTGGAGCATATTTGGGATGTCAAAGGAGACTATGTGGACAGCAACACGGTTTCCGTCAATATCAGCCGGCTGCGGCAAAAAATCGGTAAGGAAAAAATCCGAACTGTTAGAGGAGTGGGCTATTTATGGGTAGACGACGTGCAAAAATAATCGCGCCTTTTCTCTTAATCATTTTTATCAGCCTCGGTTTGGTGATCTGGAATCTTGCTAAAATGCAGCAGGCCTTGCACTACGAACGGGTCGCAACGTTAGGTCGGTTGGCAGAAAATCAGGAGACTGCAGAGCCTCAATTAATCGAGGCCTTTAATGCTGAGGGAACTGAACAGGACTATACAAGAGGGAATGAATTGGAAGCAAAGTATGGCATGAGTACGCGCCAGACTGGTTTTGAACAGTTGATTCAACGATTCGCTCTGCGCAATCTGTTAATTATTGTTGGAACTTTTTTGGTGTTGATCTGCCTCGTCATTTGGAATTTACGAAAACAAAGAAAATTGCAGGAACAAGCGGCCAATTTAGAGGATCAGTATCAAACCGAAAAAAGTCAGTACGAGGTCCTTTTGCAGCGGACCCAACAGGAAGATGGTCAAATCAAATCCAGCATTACCGATATTGCTCACCAATTAAAAACACCCGTGGCTTCCTTAAAGCTGAGTATGGACATCGCGCTTTCTGATAAGTATTCATCAGCTGAACGCCAAGATTTTAGTGAACAGGCTTTAATTCAAATCAACAAACTAGATTTAATGCTGGATGGCTTAGCCAAAATTTCGCAAATGGAAACCGATCTGATTCAGATTAATCCGCAAAACTATTCTCTGAAGGAGCTCACTAAAGAAGCTATCAACAGCGTCATTATTAAAGCGATCGAAAAGGACATCGAGATTGAGCTGACAGAAATCGTTGATGCGGATATTTTTATCGATCATAAGTGGACTCTAGAAGCCATCAGCAATGTCTTGGAAAATGCCATCAAATATTCGCCTGCAAATACCACGATTCAAGTGACTGGAAAAGTCTTGACCACCTATGTCGTGGTGGAAATTATGGATCAAGGCCCGGGCATTTCTGCGGCGGAACAGAACAAAATTTACCAGCGTTTTTACCGTGGTAAAAATAGTGAAGCTGTCGATGGATCAGGGGTTGGCTTGTATTTAACTCGAAAAATCGTCGAGGAACAAGGCGGCACAATCATGGTGAAAAACCGCCAGCCAACCGGTGCCAACTTCCAGATGACCTTCCCTTTGGCCCACTAATTTCTTATCTTACAATTTTGTAAAGTTCCTTGAAAGAGAACTGCAAGGTTCAGCCGTTAAACTAAAGGTAAGATAAGAGAGAGAGGGAGATGACCATGATCTTAAGAATTAGAGATTTAGTCAAGCATTACGATGATGGGAATTCAATTGTAAAGGCCGTAGACCATGTTGATTTAGATGTACACCAAGGAGAATTCGTAGCAATTGTCGGCAAGTCCGGCTCCGGTAAAAGTACTCTCTTGAATTTAATCGGCGGCTTGGATCGCCCGGATGCCGGCGAAGTGCTAGTGGAAGGCAAAAATATTTACCGCATGAAGGATGAGCAGCTGGCGGTTTTTCGTCGTCAAAAGGTGGGTTTTGTTTTCCAGAATTACAATTTGATTCCTTCCTTGAACGTTTGGGAAAATGTGGTGCTGCCGATTGGCTTGGATAATCGTAAGGTGAACGTTGCCTTTGTAGAAGATTTACTGAAGACCATTGGCTTACTTGATCGAAAAGATGCCTTGCCTAGCATGCTTTCTGGGGGTCAGCAGCAGCGGGTAGCGATTGCCCGAGCGATTGCCTCACAGCCGGCGATTGTTCTAGCCGATGAACCAACCGGAAATTTAGATACGAAGACCGAGCTGGAGGTTATGACGCTGCTGAAAAGTTCAGTTGAGAAATTTGGCCAGACCTTAATTGTGATCACCCACGATGAAGGCATTGCCCAAACAGCTGACCGCATCATTCATATTGAAGACGGGCAGGTGGTCTAAAATGAAAATGATCAATTCGGTGGCTTGGGCCAACACCAAGTATCACCGCAGTAAAAATCTGCTTTCCGGAATTGCCATTATTTTAACCACGTTGTTAGTGTTTTTGATTCTGACTATGGGCCTAGGTGTCGTGCATACCCAAAACGCGGCCGTCAATGAAGTTTTCCCAACCTTTCACGCCATGTTCCGCGGCGTCTCAGAGGAGAAAAAAGATCAGCTGGCACAGCATGCCGCCTTGGAAACGTACGGCTTGCGGCAAGATGTCGGTCAGTCGATGCTGGATGGCGGATATGTAGTTATGCTTTATATGGATCGAAACGCTACGGACTTGAACAAGGTCGTCATGGAGGATGGGCAGGTGCCAGTGAAAGAGAATGAGGCCGCCCTTTCGAAGACGACACTAAAAGCCTACGGTTATGAGAACGCTAAAGTCGGAGATACCGTTACACTTCCATTTCAACCTTATACCAAAAATGGAATGGGGATCGAAGAGGAGCAAACCTTCACGATTTCCGGATTGATTGAAGAGACAGGGACTTCTAACAACGTGAAACAAAGAGTCTACTCTATGATGGTATCAAAACCTTTTATGGAAAAATATATTCCAGTCGATCAGCGAGACTATCGTGTGCTCCTGCGCCTGACACCGGAAGAGGCCCGAACCACCGATGGCATTGAAGCGGCCACCAAAGAAATTGGCAAAAGCTTTGACGTACTGGAAAGTGATATTGTGACGAATGATGACTATTTGTTTGCCAATTACACCGACCCGGCTTTCTATAGTGGGATGGCCATCATTGTGGTCATTATTTCCATCGCCGGCGCTTTAACGATTTACAGTATTTATTACGTGTCCTTAATCAGCAAAGTGCAAGAATTCGGTAAGCTGAAGGCTCTTGGTGCTACCAAAAGACAAGTGCGGCAAATTGTGTTAAAGGAAAACCTGCTGGTAGCAGCCATCGCGATTCCGATTGCCTTAACCATCGGGAGTGCAGCCGTCTTATTGTTCTTCGAAAGATTAGTGGAAGCCTTTGACTTAGGAGGAGATATCCTGACCACTACGATGCGACAAGTATTATCCAACGGCGAAGTTCAGCTGATTGTTCCTTGGATTGTGGCATTAAGTATCGGAATTTCCCTTTTGACAGTGATCATCGCTTCTCTCAGACCGATGCGCTTAGCTAGCAAAATTATGCCGATTGAAGCCATGCGCTACACCGGTCAAAATGAAACCAAACGCAAAAAACGCAAAGGGTTTATTAATCTAAACCTTGAGCGCTTAACAGGTGCCAACTTATCAAGAAATAAAAAACGAACCATCATAACGATTGTTTCACTGGGATTAATCGGGATTTTGTTTGTGGTAGTCTCAACCGTCTTCAATTGCATGGACCCGCAAGATATTGCTCGACAGGAAATTGCGGAAGACTTCCGACTGGAGCTGGAAACCTGGGGCGGCGATCAGATGGCGCCGGAGCGGGATTGGAACAACCTGCAGCAAAACAATCCATTAACACCAGAAACCCTCCAGCAAATTGCCGCAATTCCCGGCGTTGAGCAAGTAGAACCTCATATAACCATCCATGGAGAAATCTCTACTTTTAAAGATATAAATGATGGAAAGTCTTTGACAGTTTCCATCGGAGGGATCACTCAAGATCAGATGGATGAAGTGCAGGCTAATCTACTCAAAGGTGATGTCACCTATGAAGAATTAGCTGGGAAAAACACCTTGATCGCCTGTGGGTTTATTGCCCATAATTATCCTGAGCTGGAAATTGGTGAAACCGTTGATGTGACCATATTCGATGGCAACGAAAGCTTCGTCAAAAAGATGACGATTGTCGCAGGTGGTGATTTTTCAAAAAGCCTCGATAATTACAATACTCTATTGGCATCAGAAGAGACCATCAAAGGCTTCTCAAACAATAATTTAACTAGATCTGTAGATATCAAGGCGGATCAAGCTCAGCTGCCGGAAGTCAAAGAACAGCTAGAAGCAATCAAAGCCGAAAGCGAGTTTTACAAATTAGACAGCTTTGAAGATTCGCTGGAAATGTGGGAATCGGCTACACTAATGATGCGGGGCGCCGGCTATGCTATCTTGCTGGTTCTGGCAATTGTGGGAATCATGAATCTAGTCAATACGACGATTGACAGTATTTTAAGTCGTAAAAAAGAGCTGGGAATTATGCAGGCAATCGGTATGTCTAACGGTCAAATGAAGAAGATGCTGCGGCTGGAAGGAATGTTTTATGCTGGTGGAATTGTTCTGCTGGCGGCTGGATTAGGCAGTATTATTGGTTATCTGGTGTTTTTATACATCGAAGCCGAAGGGATTATGCAGATAAGAACCTACAGTTATCCGTTTTTGCAGGTAATCCTGCTGATAGCTGTAGTCGTCATAGTCCAGCTGATTTTGACCACCGCCACGATTCACCTAGTCAACAAAGAAACCGTCATTACCCGGATTCAAGCATCAGAATAAAGAAACAAGCGCCGACTATCTCGCTGATAGTCGGTTTTTCGATTTGATAATACTACTTTCTGTGGCATAATAAAGAAAAAATCGAGGAGCATCCTATGCGTTTAGATAAATATTTAGCCGAAGCCGGCCTTGGCAGCCGCAAAGAAGTCAAACAGTACATTAAAAAGGGTCAGGTGACGGTCAACGACCAGGTTGAGAAAAAGGATAAAGCCCAAGTTGATCCTTTGAAGGATGTGGTTACTTTTGCCGGTGAAGTGATCAAGTATCAAGAATTTTACTATTATTTATTGAACAAGCCAGCCGGGGTCGTAAGTGCCACCGAAGATAAAAAGGATCGAACGGTGATGGATTTGTTTGCCGAAGCGGATTATCGCAAAGATTTATTTCCAGTGGGGCGCTTGGACAAGGACACCGAAGGCTTTTTGTTAATTACTAATGATGGACAGCTGGCTCACGAGTTATTATCCCCTAAAAAACATGTGGAGAAGGAATATTTGGCCCAAGTTAAGGGAGTTATGAATGAACAGGACCAGCAGACTTTCGTCAAAGGGATTCAGTTGGATGGGGAACTAACTTTACCAGCCGAGTTGATGATTGACGAAACTGACGAGGAAAAACAAACCTCAACAGTGCGGATTGTTTTAAAAGAAGGCAAGTTCCATCAGGTGAAGCGGATGGTGAAGGCTTGCGGTAAAGAAGTGACCTATTTGAAACGAATCCGAATGGGAGGCTTAGCTCTGCCAGACGATCTAGCCAAAGGCAGTTACCGTGAATTAAGCGGGGAAGAATTGGAACAATTGAAGGCCTCAAAATAAGTCTTCCACACGTGAAGTGCTATACTTAAATAGAGGTGATCGAAAATGGATATGGAGTTATCTATCACAGAAATTATGATTCGTTTATTAATTGCCATGGTGATGGGTGGGGCAATCGGGATTGAACGGGAGTACCGCAATCGACCGGCCGGCATTCGAACCCACATTTTGGTTTGTATGGGGGCCACCATCATTGCCTTGATTCAAACGGAAATCGCCAGCAATTCTTTGCGCTATGCCATCGAAAATCCTTCTTTAGCCGGCGTCGTTCGCTCAGATGAAGCCCGCTTAATTGCGCAAGTTGTCAGTGGTGTCGGATTCCTAGGTGCTGGTACAATTCTGGTTACTAATCGTTCTATTACTGGTTTGACCACAGCAGCTTCTATTTGGGCCGGAGCCGGTCTAGGTTTAGCCATCGGAATGGGCTACTATGATATTGCGATTGCTAGTTTTGTCGGGGTGATGCTGGCGCTGACGGTGGTGAAGAAAATTATCAAGGTTCACGCGATCAAGAAACTAGAGATTCGCTTCATTCATCGCGAGGAAACCAAAGAGTTTATCATGAACTACTTTGAAGACAAAAAAATCGCAGTGGAAAATGTCGATTTCAATGTGGATTTCCGTAATGATTATCGCATCTACACCAATGTGTATACGATTGATTTACCAAAAGGCTTGTCCTACACCGATGTCATCGAGGATTTGTCTATGTACAAAAATATTACCAAACTGCGGCTGATTAATGTGTAACAAAAAAAGGCATTATGGAGGATAGTCAACATCTTCCATAATGTCTTTTTAAATGAATTACAAGCTGTTCTTATTCCAAACCAATCAAATAGTCATCATCATTCATGGCTTCAACTTGGCCTAACAAATAGCCGTTCCCAACTTGGGAGAAGAAATCATGGTTGCTGGTTCCAGTTGAGATCCCGTTCATCACGATCGGGTTCACATCATCAGCTGTGTCTGGGAATAATGGGTCCATCCCTAAGTTCATCAATGCTTTGTTGGCATTGTAACGCAGGAAGGTTTTCACTTCTTCGGTCCAGCCGATTTCATCGTACAATTCTTCGGTGTAACGTTCTTCGTTTTCGTACAATTCATACAATAAATCGTACATCCATTCCTTCAAACGTTCTTGTTCTTCTACCGGTTGTTCGTTGAAGCCTCGTTGGAATTTGTAGCCGATATAAGTTCCGTGAACCGATTCGTCGCGGATGATCAGTTTAATAATTTCCGCCACGTTGGCCAGCTTGTTGTTTCCTAAGTAATACAGTGGGGTATAGAACCCAGAATAAAATAGGAAGGTTTCTAAAAACACACTAGCGATTTTTTTCTCCAACGGCGTACCGTTTTTGTAGATTTCATTCACGCGTTCAGCTTTCTTTTGCAAATACACGTTGGTGTTGGTCCATTCAAAGATGTCATCGATTTCTGCCTTGGTATTCAAGGTACTAAAAATAGATGAATAGCTTTTGGCATGGACGGATTCCATAAATTGAATATTGTTCAAGACCGCTTCTTCATGAGGCGTACGAACATCCGCCCGCAGCTGCTCCATTCCGCTTTCTGATTGGACCGTATCCAAAAGAGTTAAGCCGCCGAAAACATAGCCTACCACTTTTTTTTCCAAATCAGATAATTTCCGCCAGTCATCCAAGTCATTGGATAAAGGAATTCGAGTATCTAACCAAAATTGCTCCGTCAGCTTCTCCCAGGTGGATTTATCAATCACGTCTTCAATTTCATTCCAGTTAATGGCTTTGTAATAAGTTTCTGCCATGTAGTTTCCTCCTTGATCTTGCTTTATACTGCTAAACATCACGAATCTAGTTGTAGATTCGTGATGTATGATTGTTGTTTGCGTAATGTTGTGCTGCTAGTTGTGGAACTGACTGGCAGCTACCTCGGAAATAAGGAATTGATTTTTCGAAAACCACGAAAAATCAGTTCGATTGTCGTACGCATACCATCCTGCTAGACATCATGAGCTGAGATTAGTTCAGGAACGAGTCTAGCTTTCACATTTCATAAACTGCGAAAAGCAGGACTGGCAGCTACCTCCATGTAAAGAATTGATTTTTCTTAGGAAAAATCAGTCTGATTGTCGTACGCATACCATCCTGCTAGACATGTTCATCAAGGGATGAATGGTATATTTATTATCAGTCTCTTTTACAATACTAAACTGTGAAAAGCAGGACTGGCATGGCACTAGATAACACAACTTTCACATTGGTTTGAACCGATCTCTTCGGCGTCTTCGGTGAAGGTCCGCACGTAGTAGATGGATTTGCAGCCTTTGTAGAAGGCGTAGTTACGCAAAATGTTCAAATCCCGGGTGGTTTGTTTGGTTTCGTTTTTCCATTCGTACAAGCCGCGTGGAATTTCAGAACGCATAAACAAGGTCAAGCTCATGCCTTGGTCAATGTGTTGTTGCGCCGTTGCATATACATCAATCACTTTACGCATATCCATGTCGTAAGCCGAAGTGTAGTAAGGCAAGGTTTCATTGTTCAAGTAAGGTGCTGGATAGTAAATCTTACCAATTTTCTTTTCTTGACGCTCTTCAATCAAGCGAGTGATCGGGTGCAAGCTGGCACTCGTATCGTTAATGTAAGAAATTGAGCCGTTTGGCGCTACAGCTAAACGGTTTTGGTGATACAAGCCGTCTTTTTGAATCGCTGCTTTTAATGCTTCCCAATCTTCTTTAGTTGGTACGAAAATGTCCTTGAAGATTTCTTTGACTTTATCGGTTTTTGGCAAGAATTCGCCAGAAACATATTTGTCGAAGTACGTACCATCGGCATATTTTGATTTTTCAAAGTTATGGAAAACTTGTTTGCGTTCTTTGGCAATTTGATTGCTTTCCATTAAAGTCCAGTAGTTCAACAAGGTAAAGTAAATGTTAGTGAAATCAATTGATTCTGTTGAACCGTAAATCATCTGGTTTTTAGCAAAGTACGTGTGCAAGCCCATCGCACCTAAACCGATCGTATGGTTCAAGCTGTTGCCGTTTTGAATTGAAGGAACGACATCGATATTTGATGCATCAGTAATATAAGTCAAACCGCGAACCATCGTACGAACAGATTGACCGAAGTCAGGGCTGTCCATCAAGTTCACAATGTTAGTAGAACCTAAGTTACAAGAAATATCCGTTCCTAATTCGTCATATTCTTGACGATCGTTAATCGCTGAAGGAGTTTGCACCTGTAAAATTTCGGAACACAGGTTACTCATCACGATTTTTCCGTCAATCGGGTTGGTTTTGTTAGCCGTATCGATGTTGATGATATAAGGATAACCAGATTCTTGTTGTAATTTAGACAATTCATTTTCCAAATCACGGGCGCGGATTTTTTTCTTGCCAATATTTGGATTAGCGACTAAGTTGTCGTATTCTTTAGTGATATCTACGTAAGAATAAGGCACGCCGTATTCCCGTTCGATGCCGTAAGGGCTGAACAAGTACATATCTTCATTTTTACGGGCCAATTCGTAAAACTTATCGGGCACCGTTACACCTAGCGACAAAGTTTTCACGCGGATTTTTTCGTCGGCGTTTTCTTTTTTCGCTGATAAGAAGACTTCAATATCTGGATGGAACACATCCAAGTAAACCACGCCGGCCCCTTGACGTTGGCCTAATTGATTAGAATAAGAGAAGCTGTCTTCGAATAATTTCATCACAGGAACCACACCGCTGGCTGCACCGTCATACCCTTTAATTGGCGCGCCGGCTTCCCGCAGGTTGGATAGGTTGATCCCCACACCGCCACCGATACGTGACAGCTGCAAGGCTGAATTAATCGAACGGCCGATACTGTTCATGTCATCGGTTACTTGAATCAAGAAACAAGACACCAATTCGCCGCGGCGTTTTCTGCCGGCATTCAAAAATGATGGGGTAGCTGGCTGATAACGTTGGTGAATCATTTCATCTGCCAAACGCATCGCCAATTCTTCGTCGCCGTTGGCAAAATACAACGCATTGTAGGCCACGCGATCTTCGTAGCTTTCCAAGTATTCAGTGCCTTCGTTGTTCTTCAAGGCATATTGGGAATAAAACTTGTAGGCTGCCATAAAGGATTTAAAGGTAAAGTTTTGTTCATCTAAATAAGTAAAAAGTCGTTCAATAAATGCTGGTGAATAATTTGCGATGAATTCTTCCTCTAAATAATCCTCTTTTAATAGGTAGGAAATTTTTTCTTCCACGGTCGCAAACTTGCGGGTATTGGGCTCCACGTTTTCCTTAAAGAAGGCATCTAGCGCATCCTTGTCTTTATTCAACGGGATTTGTCCATTAACGGGACGGTTGATTTCATTATTCAGTTTAAAGTAGCTTACGTCTCCTATATCTTTTAGGCTCATATCGTCACATCTTTCCTTAATCATAGTTTTGGACCAATTCTTCAAATGAAAAATCAGTCCATCAATTGTCTTGCATTTATTCTTTTAAAAGAATAAACTTTGCAATCCTTCGACTGCAAAGTTTACAGGTTAAGCTAAGGCTTTTAGTTGATCAGGTCTAAAACCGATGATCGCTGATTGGCCGCCGAAGACTACGGGAACACTTTGAAATCCTTGATCCTTCAAGAAATCCAACGCCGCTGGCTCGTTATCAATATTTACTTCTTCAAAGGGAATGCTATTGTCAGATAAATAACGTTTCGTCATTTTGCACTGCATACAATTATTTTTCGAATATACTTTAACCATAAAAAGGCCTCCTTTTTTCTACACTTCTTAGTATAAAAGATGTAGCGAAAAAGTCAATCATAAGATACTACATCTTGTGCCGTTGGAAAGTGCATACACTAGAATTAGTGTTTTTTGGAAAATCATGAAAACGCCTTGTTTCAGAGATTATAGTGACTTTAAGCAAAGAACAATGTTAGTCAATGTTTTTTAACCAGCCGAAAAAAGTTTGAATAACTATTTTTCGGTTTTCGAAAATATAAAATCCTCAATTTGTCAACTGAAATGCTCAAGATTTTATTGACTTCTCATGGGAATGATTGTATTCTAAATGAGAAAGATTATCATTATTAATGAAATCAAACGGAGGGCGCCATGACAACGTTAGCAGAGATCCCATTAAACAAAGTTGTACAAATTGAAACGATTCAGTTAGATGCTGAGTTAAAACGACGGATGCAAGATTTAGGAATGACTGTCGGAACCAAAGTGGCGGTAGTGAACCATTCCGGGGACAACAGCATTGTTTTGTTACATAATGCTCGGGTGGCTCTGGATCAGTCTTTATTAATGAAAATACTCGTGAATGAGGTAACAGAAGAGCAACGGGCTTGGGTATCCTTGGACCAGCTGACAGTAGGAGATACCGGACAGATTGTCAACGTCCATGGCACTGGAGCCGTGAAGCGCCGCTTAATGGATATGGGCTTAACTAAGGGCACCGAAGTCAAAGTGGTCAAACTGGCACCTTTAGGCGATCCGATGGAAATCCGAGTTCGCGGCTACGAATTAAGTTTGCGAAAAAATGAATCTGAAATGGTTGTTGTAGCTAGGGAGGCGAATTAGATGGCAGAATTGCATATTGCTTTAGCGGGAAATCCCAACAGTGGGAAAACCAGTACTTTTAACATCTTAACCGGCACCAATCAGTTTGTCGGAAACTGGCCGGGGGTTACCGTCGAGCGTAAAGAAGGAAAATACAAAAAGCAGCAGGAGATCATCATTGATGACCTGCCGGGTATTTATTCCTTATCTCCTTACTCACCAGAAGAAGTCGTGGCGCGGGATTACTTATTATCCGATATCCCGGATGCTATTTTGAATATTGTGGACGGCACCAACTTGGAGCGGAATCTGTATTTAACCACCCAGCTGATTGAAACCGGAATTCCGGTTGTAGTGGCGGTTAATATGATGGATTTGGTTAAAAAAGACGGCAAACAGATTAATCTGGAAAAATTGTCTTATGCCTTGGGGGTTCCAGTTATTGGAATCAGTGCACTAAAAAATTGGGGACTGGACAAAGCGGTTGAGCAAGCCATCGAAGCGGCTAAGAACCCGCAGGAAGAACTAACTTTTCCTCATTATGATAAACGGGTTGAAGCAGCCTTAAGTGAAATTGCCAACATCTTAGGCAATACCGTGTTGGAAAAATACAGCCGTTGGAACAGCGTGAAGCTGTTTGAACGTGATGTTCGGGCCCAGGACCAATTAGCCTTAAGCAGTATTCAACAAAAAGAGATCGAAGAAACCGTCAAAATTACCGAAAGAATTTTTGGTGATGATGCGGAAACCATTATTATTAACGAACGCTACGATTTCATTACTCACTTGAAAGCCTTGTGTATGGTAGACAATAACGAGTTCAAGCTTTCCTTGTCGGATAAAATCGACCGGATAGTAACCAACCGTTTCTTGGCCTTACCGATTTTTGCCTTTGTAATGTGGTTGATTTACTACATTTCTATTCAAACAATCGGCGTTATGGGAACTGACTGGGTCAACGATGTGCTGTTTGGTGAAGCCGTACCGAATTTTGTCGGCAATGCCTTGGCTTCCTGGAATGTCGCTGATTGGATGCAAAGCTTGATTTTAGACGGAATTATTGCCGGAGTGGGAGCTGTTTTAGGCTTCTTGCCGCAATTAATGGTCTTGTTCTTATGTTTGGCTTTGTTAGAGGATTGCGGTTATATGGCCCGCATCGCCTTTGTAATGGACCGGATTTTCCGTAAATTTGGTTTATCTGGCAAATCCTTTATCCCTATGTTGATTGCTACTGGTTGTGGTGTCCCTGGGGTCATGGCTAGTCGAACAATTGAAAACGAAAAAGATCGTCGCATGACAGCGATGTTAACGACCTTCATGCCTTGTTCAGCGAAACTGCCGATCATCGCTTTAATTGCGGGTGCCTTTTTCCCTAGCAGCAGCTGGGTAGCACCATCAGCTTACTTTATCGGTATCGGTGCGATTGTTTTATCGGGGATTGCGTTGAAGAAAACGAAACTATTCGCCGGCGATCCAGCACCATTTATTATGGAATTACCCTTGTACCATATGCCAAGGATCGGCAATACTTTGCGTTATACCTATGACCATAGTAAAGCCTTCGTGAAACGGGCAGGGACGATTATCTTTGTTTCAAGTATCATTATCTGGTTTATTTCCAGCTACAACTTCTCACTGCAATCAGTGGATGAGAATGATAGTATCTTAGCCTTCTTAGGTGGAATAATTGCTCCAATCTTCGCGCCATTAGGCTGGGGCGACTGGCGGGGCGCTGTGGCAGCCATTACTGGTTTAGTCGCGAAGGAAAATGTCATCGGCACCTTTGGGATTTTGTACCGTCACGCTGAGGTTGCTGAAGACGGTGTGGAAATTTGGGCGGCTTTACGAGCGGCTTATACACCAATTGCCGGCTATTCCTTCTTAGTCTTCAATCTGTTGTGCGCGCCATGTTTTGCGGCAATGGGTGCAATTCATCGGGAAATGGGCGATATGAAATGGACAGTTCGTGCGATTGCTTACCAATGCGGACTGGCTTATGTTGTCAGCTTCATTATCTATCAAATTGGTCATGTGATCTTTGAAGGTGGAAGTATCGGCTTTGGAATGGTTCTGGCTGTTGCTTTGTTGGCAGTCCTGGTATACTTCGTAGTAAGAAGACCAGCCAAACGTACGCCGATTGTAACGATTGAACACATCAAAGAGGTGAAAGAAGAATGGCAACCTTAGTCCTATCCGTATTGATTTTCGGCGGTGCCGGAGTCATCGTCTACCGCAGAATTAAAAACGGCAGCTCTTGTGAAGAGTGTGATTGCAGCTGTCCCGTGAAACATGAACAAGAAAAATAATGCTCTAAGCCGCAGCGAGAAAATTTCTCCTGCGGCTTTTAAATTTACTATATAATAGTAGAAAAAGGGGTTAACTATGCTGACTAAAACACAAGGTATCGATATCAAACTGGGAATCTTTTTTCTTTGGTTGGTGCTTATTTTCACTGTAGCAAATCGTTGGACGCCGTTTGCTAAGAATCTGTTGGTAGTAGTCGTTTTTCTGCTCTTTTCCTTTATCAACTTTCTGATGGAAGAAAATCGCGGCATTTTCAAAAAGCGCAGAAATAATCTGCTATTTGAGCTGCTGTTGGTTTTTCTGCTATTTTTAGTAACGCTCTATGTCCGCTAAAAGACCACGACTCTACGTGTTGAGTCATGGTCTTTTTCACTCGATCGGCAAATAAATCGTGACTTCATTTTCATCTGGTGAAGTCGTATTAGGATCAGTCACACACAACTCCATCGCCGGACCGACTATTTCCAGCTGCTGCTCTTCCACCCATTGACTTAACTGCATATAAACTTCTGTCAACCGTTCATAATTTCCTTTATAATGCAGCTTCGCGCAAGGTCGAGGCGCCAATTCATACGTTTTATAGTTGGCTTCGGCTACCGGGACAGCAAACTCCATGTCATAATGTTCGGGCGTATACTCTGGACTGTGATAAATAGACAAGGGCGGGCCAACTGGGATCATGCCTTCTTGGGCAATCATTTCGAAAACCTCCGTCAACAGCTCACTGAAATCTTGCACGTTCAATATGCGGCGGATGGAAAATACCGTCATTTGCGGGCTGTCTACTCGCTCAATTTTCTCCTGATGCTGCATGTATAAGCCGCCATCTGATAAAGTGGCTAAATCCTTATCAATCAGGGCTTGTAAGGAAGCATAGGTGACCATTTTTTCGCTGATTTCCGCTTGTTTTCGTTCCAAGGTAGATTTTAACAAAGCTGGATCAACTAGGATTTTTTTAATTTCTTCCAGAGAACACTCATAGCTTCTTAGTTTTTGAATTAGAAAAACCGTCGCCATTTGGTTGCTGCGGTAATAGCGATAGCCGTTATGAGGATCAATTTCCGCCGGCTTCAGCAGTTGGATTTCATCGTAATAACGCAAAGTCTTAGTAGTAATGTGAGCGATTTTTGAAAATTGGCTGATGGTTAACATGCGACTTCTCCGTTTCTTTCTTAGTTGCTTCTTATTATACAGCTTCCAGTTACAGGAAGGTCAAGAGGGATTTTTTTCTAGGAGATTATGAGCAAATGGTCTGATTCGCAGACTGTTCAGTGGTAAGATTAAGAAGAGACAGATGAATAAACCAATAATGGTGTCCGGCTTCACAAACTAGCTTTGTCGGCAATAAGCGAAAATTTTGAGAAACTTGAAGAGCACCAAGTAGGTACCAATCAACATCAGCTCCTACGATCGCTGTGTTTCTTGGCAGTTTATCAAAATTTTAGTCTTATTGCTGTGATACACAACGACTGCCTTAGCAGAGTTGATGTAGAACAGTACCTAATCGGTGCTCCAAAGCTGAGCGAGTTCGTGAAGCCTTTCTTATAAAAAATAAATGAAGGAGCGATTTGATGGATTTTGATGTATTATTTCTTGGCAGTGGGCAAGGTGCTTGGAACGGCGCCATTCCTATGGCAAAAGCAGGGTTGAAAGTTGGGGTAATTGAAGAAGGCTTATTTGGTGGTGTGTGTACCAACCGCGGTTGTAACGCGAAAATTACCTTGGACCGTCCAGTCGAGCTGCTGCGCCAAGTGGAGCAGTTGAAGGGGCGCGGTTTTGACAGCCTGCCTAGCTTGAATTGGCCGGACTTGATGGCCCATAAGCACGAGGTAATCGATTCCTTGGCTGAAAGTAATAAGCAAAAGCTGGAAAATGCCGGCGTTCAAACGATTATTGGTCGCGGAACCTTTGTGGACAGTCATACCATCGAAGTTGACGGTACAGCTTATAGCGCAGACAAAATTGTGATTGTTACCGGTCAACTACCTCATCGCTTAGACATTCCTGGCAGTGAGCTGTTCCATGACAGCACCGACTTTTTAGTGCTGGAGGAAATGCCGGAAAAAATCACCTTTATCGGCGGCGGCTATATTGCGATGGAATTTGCGACGGTTGCCAATGCGTTCGGCAGTGATGTTACGATGATTTTACGGGGAACGAAGGTTTTGAAAGATTTCCATCAGCCTTATGTAGAAGAAGTCGTGAAGGATTTAAAACGCCGCGGGGTAAAATTCCAATTCGATGTCGCATTGGAGTCGGCGGAGAAAACCGATCAAGGCATTGTTTTGCACGGTAAAGAAGGCTATCAACACACGACTGATTACGTGTTAGATGCTACCGGCCGCGTTCCGCAAACCGCAAACATGAACTTTGAAGGGATTGGCTTAGAATTTGATCCAATTAAGGGAATTCCGGTGAACGATCATTTGGAAACCAATCTAAAAGGTGTTTATGCAACGGGGGATATTTTAGATAAGAAGCAGCCAAAGATTACACCAGTGGCCGCTTATGAATCTCAATATTTGTCCCATTTATTTACGGGTGATACGGATGAGGGGATTGTTTATCCGCCAATTGCTTACAACGTCTTTACTTCACCGCGAATTGCATCAGCCGGTGTGACACCAGAAGAAACCCAAGCAAATCCAGACGAGTATACGGTAACAGCTGTCGACTATGCCGCCAAAGACTGGTTCCACCAAGTGGGGAATGATGACATCAATAAGATCACCTTTGTTTACGACAAAGAAGACTACATGGTTGGCGTAACCAATGTCGGCAATGATGCAGTGGAAACAGTGGACGGACTGCTGGATATAATGAACGCCAAAATGAAAGCACCAGACCAAGAGGAATTGATTTATATTTTCCCAAGTATCGCCCATTCTTATATGAAGTACATTTAAATCTAGCTTCTTTTGGCTGGGAATAAATAAAAAGCACCTGTTTTTTCTGAATCTTTCTTGATATAATGGGAAAAAGCACCGTAGGAGGTTGTTGATTGAAGAAAAAAAGCTGGATTACTTTTGCCGATATCGCCTTTTTTGTGGGCGCGCTAGCTGTCGTTTTATTAGCACGTCATTTCATTTTTACCCCGATTGAAGTTGTTGGGGCATCGATGAATCCCAATTTAGAAGATAGCGAACGCCTTTTTGGCTTAAAGGTAGGGGAGATTAACCGTCTAGATATTGTCTCATTCCATGCACCGGATGATAAAGACAGAGATTATATCAAACGGGTGATTGGTTTACCTGGTGAAGAGATTCTTTACGAAGAGGACCAATTGTACATTAACGGCGAAGAAATCGCTGAACCTTACTTGGATGAGTTTAAGGCTGAGATGCCTGATGGCCTTCAGTTGACGGATGATTTCAGATATACCGTGCCGGAGGGAACCTATTTTGTAATGGGGGACAATCGTCAAAACTCCAAGGACAGTCGCATGCTTGGACCGATTGATCAAGAGGAAATTTTTGCCAATGCTAAGTTGAAGTTTTGGCCGTTAAACAAAATTGGAACACTTGACTAATAATAAAAAATCAGCAGACCACGCGGCCTGCTGATTTTTTTAATGATTTAAACTGCTGCTTTGAACAAAGAATTGGGAATGCTCATAATGATAAACGGTTCGGGAAAAGTCAAAAGGGACTCCTGAAGACAAGTAAAATAATTCTTCAATAAACAGGCCAGGATCACCAGGTTTTAAATCTAGCAAAGGACTATTGTCTTCGTTCAGTTTGATCATATGCAAGTATTTGTCAGAAAAACCAATATTCAATTTCAATGCTTCATTCAAGTAGGTAAAAATTGACCCCATCACAATTTCCTCATTTAGATAAGTCACAATATCACTTTTGAAGAAAGATTCCTCGACACATAGGATTTGTTCATTAATGTAGCGAATCCGTTTCACATGATAAACCTCTTCGCCCTCTTGGCAATTCAAGTTCTCTTTAACTTCCAAATCTGGCAGGACTTTTTCCAAAGACAGAACCTTAGCAGTAATATCAAAATGATCCAGATTCGTGGTGAAGCCTTGATTTTCGATCATATTAATGTAGCCAAGACGATTCCGACGACGCACAAAGACCCCGCTGCCTTGAATTTGATAGATAGCCCCGCGTCCTTCTAAAATATTTAATGCTTTAACGATTGTACTTTTACTTACACCGTATTTACGAATCAGCTCATCAAACTTCGGCAGCTTAGTTCCTTGCTTCAAATCCTCTTCGACAATACTTCTTTCAATATCTGCCGCAATCTCCATATACTTCAGCATTCATTTATCTCCTCGTCTGTTTTCTCCTATTCATCATACCACAACAAAATATCATTTTACAGGTCTTGACAAATTGTGCATTCACAATTATAGTATGAGTGTACAATAAAAACGGAGGTTGTTAAAGATGAGTAAAGTAAGAGATTATTCGAAACTAGCCCAAGATATTCTGGATATCATCGGTGCAGACAAGATTGCAAACGTTACCCGATGTGCTACCAGATTACGTTTGGTGTTAACAGAAATTCCAGAGGACGCGAAGGAAAAAATTTCTCAACTGCCAGGTGTCATTTCAGTTGTGATCAACAATGGTCAATTCCAGATTGTCATCGGTACCCATGTTGGGGATGTGTACGATGCGTTTGTTCAATTAGTAGACATAGACACTGATTCTGGAGTAGAGGAACCAAAGGGAAGCATTCTAAATCGAATTATTGCTACCATGTCAGCGGTATTTGCACCATTCATTTATGTTTTAGCAGCAGCTGGTATTTTGCAAGGTGTACTTATTCTAATTAATTTAGCTTTTCCAGCTTTTGCAACATCTGATACGTATCGTGTGTTCAGCTTTATTTCCTGGGCGCCGTTCACCTTCTTGCCGATTTTCATTGCCATTACGGCATCGAAGCATTTTAAAGTAAATATGTATATCGCGGTCGCTTGTGCGATGGCATTGGTTTCACCAGACTGGGCAACCATGGCAGCTGAAATTGCTGGCGGCCAAAGCTTAGCCTTCATGGGGATTCCATTGTCTGAAACAACATATACGTCATCTGTCTTACCGCCACTTATCTTAGTTTGGCTATTGTCTTACTTGGAAAAAGGCATCGAAAAGATTTTACCTGCAGTGGTTAAACCATTGTTTACACCATTACTATGCATAGTGATTATGGTTCCTTTAACTATTTTAGTCTTAGGTCCAGCCTCATCTATGACTGCAACAGCAATTGCAAATGGCTACAACTTCTTAGTTTCGGTTGCTCCAGCATTAGCCGGCGCAGTTATCGGTGGTTTCTGGCAAGTAGTCGTAATCTTCGGGGTTCACTGGGGGATTACACCAATGGTTCTTGCCAACTATGAAATGTACGGTCGGGATTCATTCCAAGCCTTCCAAACGATTGCCGTAGTCGCACAAGTGGGTGCAGTGCTAGGCGTGTTCTTAAAGGCGAAAAGCAGAGAATTAAAAAATGTTTCTCTATCCGCTTTTATCACTGGGATCTTTGGGATTACTGAGCCAGCTATTTATGGGGTAACCTTGCGTTTCAAAAAACCATTTATCTTCGGCTGTATTTCAGGAGCAATCGGTGCGATCGTAGCCAGCTTCTTCCAGCCTTACTACTTTGCTTATGCGGGTTTACCAGGTTTATTGACAATTGTTAACGGGATTGACAGCAGTGTTCCGACTTCATTTATCGGAATTGCAATTGGTTGTGCCATTGCCATCGTTGGACCGGTTATCCTAACTCAAATCTTCGGCTTTGGCGAAACCATTGAAGAGGATGTAAAAATGAATCAAGAAATTGAAACAGATAGTACTGTTCCCAATGCATTAATTTCTCACTTGATTTGCGCACCACTAAAAGGGGAAGTCATCAGCTTGAAGGACGTACCAGATGAAGTATTTGCCAGCGGCGCAATGGGGAATGGTATTGCCATTAAACCAACGGACAACAAAGTCTACGCACCTTTTGACGGCGTAGTAACAAGCTTGTTTGCATCAAAACATGCGATTGGTTTAACTTCAAATGAAGGCATTGAAGTACTAATTCACGTAGGTTTAGATACCGTTAACCTAGAAGGTAAACCATTTACCTGTCAGGTCAATCAGGATCAGACCATCAAAAAAGGCGATGTGTTAATGGAAATCGACTTAGCCGCAATTGAAGAAGCCGGTTATTCAACCATTACCCCAATTATCATTACTAATACAAATACTTATGAATCAGTTGCCGAAGAACACCTAGGCAGCGTATCTTTTGGCGACGCCGTATTGAAAATAAACTAAACTAAACTTTGGAGGAACAACATGAATAAGAACTTTTTATGGGGCGGCGCATTAGCCGCTCACCAATTTGAAGGCGGCTGGGACGCAGACGGCAAAGGCCCAAGCGTAATCGATGTAATGACTGCCGGTGCTCACGGAGTACCACGCGAAATTACTGAAACGATTGAAGAAGGAAAATTTTATCCCAACCATGAAGCGATTGATTTTTATCATCGTTATAAAGACGACGTGAAAATGTTCGCGGAAATGGGCTTAAAATGCTTACGTACGTCCATTGCCTGGACCCGTATTTTTCCAAAGGGCGATGAAGAAACACCAAACGAAGCTGGTTTGCAATTTTACGATGATTTGTTTGATGAGTTATTAGCAAACGGCATTGAACCAATTATTACTTTGTCTCACTTTGAGCTGCCGTTACACTTGGCTCGCGAATACGGCGGCTTCCGCAACCGTAAAGTGATCGATTTCTTTGAAAAATTTGCCATTACTTGTTTTGACCGTTACAAAGACAAAGTAAAATACTGGATGACCTTCAACGAAATCAATAACCAAATGGACACTAACAACCCGATTTTCCTATGGACCAACTCTGGTGTGATTGTTGAAGAAGGCGAAAATGCTAAAGAAGTAATGTATCAAGTGGCTCACAACGAATTAGTCGCTAGTGCGAAAGCAGTCATTGCCGGCAAAAAAATCAATCCTGATTTTGAAATCGGCTGTATGATTTCTCATGTGCCAATTTATCCTTTTTCATGTAACCCAGCTGACATCATGGCAGCTGAAGAAGCGATGCACCAACGTTTCTTCTTTGCTGATGTGCATGTTCGCGGCTATTACCCAACCTACGCGTTAAAAGAATTCAAACGCGAAGGCTATCAAATCGATATTCGCGACGAAGACTTGGAAGTATTAAAAGCTGGTACCGTGGATTACATCGGCTTCAGCTACTATATGTCAACCGTTGTTAAAGCTGATGTCAGCAACAATAATTTGGATAACGTAGTCAACGGCGGTCTGCCAAACGGGGTGGAAAATCCGTATATCGAAAGCAGCGATTGGGGCTGGGCGATTGATCCTGAAGGTTTGCGCTACACCATGAATCGTTTGTACGATCGTTACCAATTACCGTTGTTCATCGTAGAAAACGGCTTTGGCGCCATCGATCAAGTGGAAGAGGATCATTCGATTCACGATCAAAACCGGATCGACTACTTAACCAAGCATATCGAAGCGTTGAAAAAAGCCGTGGATTACGACGGGGTTGAGCTGTTAGGCTACACACCTTGGGGCATCATCGACTTAGTATCCTTCACCACCGGCGAAATGAAAAAACGCTACGGCATGATCTACGTAGATCGTGACAACGAAGGCAACGGAACGATGGAACGCTACAAAAAAGATTCCTTCGACTGGTACAAACAAGTCATCGAATCAAACGGTGAAAAACTATAAACTAGTAACAGGATGGGACTTTCTAAGGAAGGTTCCATTTTTTTCGGTTAAAGCAGAAAGAGAATGCAGCTGCTGAGGATGAAGGTGATTAGACAAAAGGGAGTCATTACTAAACGTTCCTTTTTACTAGAGGTCAAAAAGGCATTTGAGAAAATCGCAAAAAACAGAAAGACAGTGGCTGCGAGCATAACAATTCTATCCAAACGCTCCAACTTAACTAAATGCAGAAACCCGCCATAATTCAGGTAACAGATTCCAATACCATTCCAAACAATAAAAAGCAGCCCGCTAATGATTCTCATGGAATAGGGGAGCACAACATGTTTGCCGCCGAGTACGTATTCACCCAATGGAAAACCTACGATTAATAATAAATGAAGCAGTCCATTAACGAAAAAGCCAATCGCTGCAACCAAACAAAAAAATTCTAACATAGCAGTTTTCTCCTTTGCTGATTTTTTTCAGTATATAATAGGTAGAAACCAAGTACAATTACGCACAAATAAGTAAGATACTAACCAGGAGGTAAGCCGATGGGCACAGAAAACAACCATCATTGCGCAGTAGAAGATTATGGATTTGAGAATCTCGAGAAAATCTTATCGGTCATTGACGGCAAATGGAAAATCCAAATCATTTACCATTTGGGCCAAAAGCATACGCTGCGTTATGGAGAATTAAAACGACTTCTACCAGAGATCAGCCACAAAGTCTTATCTGCTCAATTGAAGGATTTAGAAAAGAGTGGATTAATTCAACGCATCGAGTATCCAGAGATTCCCCCGCGAGTGGAATATTTGCTGACGGAGGCAGGGGCAGGACTTGTGCCAGTTTATCAAGCGATGAGTCAGTGGTGCGAAGAAAACAGCGACTTGCTGCAAAATCTATAGGCAAAAAAACCGGACTCAAATTTCGAGTCCGGCTTTCATTTACCTATGTTTAGTAATTTGGCATTTTTTCTTCGTAAGCGGTAATTGCCGCTTCATGTTCCAGCGTAATTGCGATATCATCCAAGCCGTTAACTAATTTATGTTTCCAAGTTGGATCAATCGGAAATTCGTAGCTGGCAGTTGGTGTAACAATCGTCTGATTAGGTAAATCAATTGTAATTTCCGCATCAGCTGGCAATTCGCTCAATTCTTTCCGCGCATCCTCGGGCATGCGAATTGGCAACAAGCCATTTTTCAAGGCGTTCATATAGAAAATGTCGCTGTAGCTGCCGGCAATTACCGCATGGAAGCCATAATCCTGCAAGGCCCAAGCCGCATGTTCACGAGATGATCCTGAACCGAAGTTTTCACCTGAAACTAAGATCGTTGCCGCTTTGCGTTCCGGCGCATTCAAGATAAAGTCAGGATTCAATGAACGATCATCCAAATAGCGCCATTCGTCAAACAAATGCTTGCCGAAGCCCTTTTTATCCACTTGCTTCAAGTAGTTTTTCGGAATAATTTGATCGGTATCAATATTATCCTGCATAAAAGGAACCGTAGTCCCTGTATAAACAGTAAATTTCTCCATTAGATTGCCTCCTTGCGAATATCAACAAAGTTCCCGTTCAAAGCAGCAAGTGCCGCCATTGCCGGACTGCATAGATGGGTCCGAGCGTCTTTACCTTGACGGCCTTTGAAATTCCGGTTAGACGTTGATGCACAGTGAACACCAGGCGGCACACGGTCAGGATTCATTCCTAGACACATAGAGCAGCCAGGCTCCCGCCATTCAAAGCCAGCTTCTTTGAAAATCTTGTCCAAGCCGATTTTTTCCGCCGCTTTACGTACCGGACGTGAACCAGGTACTACAATCGCAGTAACATTTTCGTCAACCTTCTTGCCTTCAACGATCCGAGCAGCTTCCTGCAAGTCAGAAAGGCGGCCATTGGTACAAGAGCCGATAAAGACATAACCAATTTCGATGTCTGATGGTTTTTGACCTGGCTTCAAATCCATATATTCATAGGCTTTTTTGTATTCTTCGGTTTTGGGCTCTGGGAAGGTACCGTCAACTGGCACACCCATTTCCGGGTTGGTTCCCCAAGTAACGAAAGGTACCAATTCATCCGCATCTAGCGTCAAAATCGTATCGTATTTCGCATCTTCGTCAGTGTACAATTCTTTCCAGTCATTAATTGCTGCTTCCATATCCTTCGGCGCATATTCGCGACCTTCAACGTAAGCAAAAGTTTTTTCATCAGGAGCAATCAAGCCGATTTTCGCGCCGCCTTCAATTGACATGTTGCAAATCGTCATGCGTTCTTCCATTGATAGCGAGCGAATCGTGTCGCCGTAAAATTCTGCCGCATAGCCAACGCCAAAGTCAGTGCCGTATTTGGCAATCAAAGCCAAAATAATATCTTTCGCGTAAACGCCCTTCGGCAAATCGCCGCTAACTTTCACGCCCATGTTTTTCGGTTTGTCTTGCCATAGTGATTGGGTAGCAAAAACATGCTCCACTTCACTGGTACCAATTCCGAAGGCCAAAGCCCCGAAAGCACCGTGAGTAGCGGTATGAGAATCCCCGCAGACAATCGTTTTGCCTGGCTGGGTCAAACCAGTCTCTGGTCCAACCATATGGACAATCCCTTGACGGTCGCTGCCGTTGTCGCAAAGGGTTACGCCAAATTCTTCGCAGTTGTCCCGCAAAGTATCAATTTGTTTTTTCGCAATTAAATCCGTGAAGTTGAAAATATCCACGGTTGGGGTGTTGTGGTCCATTGTCGCAAAGGTGCGTTCTGGACTGCGCAATTGGCGGCCAGCTTCCCGAATCCCAGCAAAAGCTTGAGGAGAAGTCACCTCATGAATCAGATGCAAATCAATATAAAGTAGTTGAGGAGCTCCTTCTTCGCCGTAAACCACGTGGCGGTTCCATAGTTTGTCAAATAGTGTTTGTGCCATAATTAGGCTCCCTTCATTTCTGTTAAAACAGCTTGTGTAAATTCGTTCGTTGAAGCCGTACCGCCTAAATCACCCGTGAAAATGCCTTTGTTTAAGACTGCATCACAAGCAGCTTCGATCGCTTGGGCCGCTTTTTCTTCCTGGAAGGACTGACGCAGCATCAAGGCTACTGATAAGATCATCGAGATCGGATTAGCAATGCCTTTGCCGGCGATGTCTGGTGCCGAGCCGTGAATCGGTTCGTACAGTGATGGTCCCTCAGAGCTGTGGCTGGCACTTGGCAGAACGCCTAGTGAACCAGGCAAGACCGACGCTTCATCGCTTAGGATGTCGCCAAACAGGTTCTCGGTGACAATCACGTCAAAGCTGCTAGGCGCTTGAATCAATTTCATAGCTGCCGAATCAACATATTGATGCTCCAGCGTGCAATCAGGATAATCCTTCGCCACTTCTTCAGCTACTGAACGCCATAATTTGCTAGTAGCTAAAACATTGGCTTTATCCACTGAAGTGAGTTTTTTACCACGAGTTTGGGCAATTTCAAAACCCTTACGTAAAATCCGTTCGATCTCAAATTTTTGATAACGATTGGTGTCATACGCTTCTTCTAAACCTAGCTCTCTTGGTTCGCCAAAGTAAATCCCGCTAGTCAATTCACGAACGATGACTAAATCCGTTCCATTAATAATTTCCGGTTTCAAAGGGGAGAGATGCAACAAGGCCTCCGATACAGTCACCGGACGAATATTTGCAAAAAGATTCAAGGCTTTACGTAATGCAAGCAAACCTCTTTCCGGTGTTTCTGGTCCTTTTTCCCATTTAGGTCCGCCAATGGCACCTAACAAAATCGCGTCGGCTTCTTCGCAGGCTTTCAAGGTGGTTTCCGGCAAAGGTTGACCAGTTAAATCAATCGCTGCTCCGCCAAAGGGTTGTTCCGCGATTTCAAAACTTTCTATCGTTAATGCTTCGGCAGCAGCTAATACCTTTAAGCCGCTAGCCATAATTTCTGGTCCGATGCCGTCGCCGGCTAATGCAACAATTTTCTTCGTCATTTGGTTACTCCTGTTCTTTCATTTGATTACTTGCTTGGATGTAAGCTTTCGCTGAAGCCTGTAATACGTCAAAATCAATTCCGATTCCCCGGAAGACTTGCTTGGTTTCTCGATCATTTAACGTAACTCGCACTTCGGCTTGGGCATCTTCACCGCCAGTAATGGCTTGAATTTCATACTCAGCTAGTTGCGGATCATGCTGGAACAGTTCATCGATGGCATTGTAAATCGCTTGAATACTCCCAGAACCAATCTTAGAAGCAACTTTAGTAGTACCTTCAGCATCAATAATCGAAACGATCGCTCCTTGATAACCGCCTGAGCTGTACTGCACCTGAACGTTTGCCAGTTTGCAGGTTTCGCTTTCTTCCCGCGACTGATCCGTCAGCAAAGCAATCAAATCTTGATCGGTGATTTGTTTCTTCTTGTCGGCCAAATCTTTAAAGCGAATGAAGGCTGCTTTGGTTTCTTCCTCCGACAATTGATAACCCAGCTCTTTCAGTTTTTCTACAAAAGCGTGGCGACCAGATAGTTTGCCCAACGGCAGTGAATTTTGGCTGACGCCCACCAGAGTAGGGGTGATGATTTCATAGGTTTCTGGATTTTTCAACACACCATCTTGGTGAATTCCTGATTCGTGAGCGTAAGCATTGTCACCGATAATCGCTTTATTCCTTGGTACCGGAATTCCTGACAATCTAGAAACTAGGTCACTAGTACGTTTGGTTTCATTCAACACAATGTTAGACTCGCAGCCGTAAAAGTCTTTACGAATATGCAGAGCCAAAGCCACTTCTTCCAAAGCGGTGTTACCAGCTCGTTCGCCGATTCCGTTAACCGCACCTTCCACCCGGTTGGCCCCATTTTCAATCGCAGCTAGCGCATTCGCTGTTGCCATACCCAAGTCGTCGTGACAATGAGAGGAGAAGGTGATTTCCTGATCGCTTTTAATGTTTTCGATCAAGTACTTGAAAATCCCACCGTATTCAGTTGGATTAGAATAACCAACCGTATCCGGTACATTGATGATGGTCGCCCCAGCATCAATCGCTGTTTGAACAGCTTCCAGCAAGAAGTCGCGGTCGGTACGAGAAGCATCCTCAGGTGAGAACTGAACTTTTTCAAAAAGCGTGCGGGCATAGCCGACATGTTCTTTAATAGAAGCAATGACTTCTTCTTTAGTCATTTTCAGCTTGTATTCCATATGCACATTACTAGTTGCCAGGAAGGTATGGATTTGCGGGTCCACGGCATTCTTCAACGCTTCATAAGCCCGGTCAATATCTTTTTTCTGACAACGTGCCAGACCAACGACGGTCATCCGTTTAGCACTTTCAGCAATTGCTTTAACTGCTTCAAAGTCCCCCTGTGATGCAATCGGGAAGCCGGCTTCGATCACGTCGATACCCCATTTTTCCAGCTGCATTGCAATTTGAATTTTTTCCTTTGTATTGAAATTAACGCCGGGTGTTTGTTCACCATCTCGCAGGGTGGTGTCAAAAAATTGAATCTTTCTCATTTTCATCCGCTCCTTTTGACAAAAAATAGGTATAAAAAAAGCATCCCATCTAAGAAGAACCTTTTTCTTCTCGATGCAATGCGAATAGGGACTCTCTTTTAATTTCTTAAAGAGTCCCTGTTATAATAATAAGTTGTTGAAGCTGCTAGTTGTATATGTCATGGTATTCACCTATCAATTGTCAGAATTTTTTGTTGATAAAAGCATATAAAATATTCCTTACAAAGTCAATAGATTTATGAAAAAAAGATTAAATTTCCATGATCGGTTCCATTTGCCCGACTGTTTTCGAAATATCTGCCGCGGTGTTTACAGGGATCAAATAAATGGCTTATACTCTAACTAGTGAACTCGTTTACAAACAAAGGAGAGTGGATGGAATGCTATTATTGTCGAAAAAAGATATTCAAGAAGTATTTACCATGAAAGACGCGATCGAAGCTGTGAAGGAAGCTTTTTCTCTTTTTTCTGCTGGAAAAAGTGAAGTGCCGCTGCGTACCCAAATCGCTAGTGAAGATCAAGACGGAACGTTTCTATTTATGCCGGCGTATGTACCTACTATGAAAGCCGCCGGGATCAAGGTGGTGAATATCTTTCCTAACAATCTAAGTAAAGGTTTGCCCTCAGCACCGGCCCAGGTCTTGCTAATTGATGGGGAAACCGGACTAGTTACTTCGGTTTTAGACGGCACCTTTGTTACTCAACTAAGAACTGGTGCTGCTTCTGGTACCGCCTTCGATATCTTAGCTAGAAAAGATGCCAAAAAAGGCGCTTTGATCGGAACCGGCGGACAAGCCGCTTGCCAGCTGGAGGCAATGATTTGCGCCCGAGACTTAGAGGAAGTCAAGGTTTTCGATAGGAATCCGGAACGAACCGCAGAATTTGTGAAACGAATGAATCAGGAGTTAAGCAGTTACGACACACAGATTGTTGCTGCGGAAAGTTCGGATGAAGCGATTGAGGATGCGGACGTAATCATTACCGTTACACCATCGAAAAAACCAGTTTTTGACGGAACCAAAGTCAAACAAGGGGCGACAGTCAGCTGTGTGGGAGCCTATCAGCATGACATGCAGGAAATGGATCCGGTGATTTTGACTCGGGCGGACAAAATTTATTTCGATTCTGAAGAAGCTGTGTTGTCAGAGTCTGGCGATATTTTGATTCCCTTAGAAGAAGGAACCATTACTAAAGAAGATTTTACTGGTGATATCGGTGAAGTTATTCTTGGCAAATTAGTTGGACGCGAAAATGATGACGAGATTATCGTTTTCGAAACCGTTGGGATTGGCACACAAGATTTAGTCACTGCTAAAGCCATTTTTGATAAAGCAGCTGAAAAGAGTGTCGGCACGGTCTGGGAATAAACTGCTGAAGGAGGAATTCAGATGGCAGAATATGCAAGTATTTTTAACGATGTGCTAGGTCCGGTTATGGTAGGACCTTCCAGTTCTCATACTGCCGCTTCTGTTCGAGTCGGCAAAGCCCTGCGACAAATGGTGAAGGGGAAGATAGTTTACTTTCAAGCCGATTTTGATCCCAAAGGTTCTTTAGCTGCCAGTTACGTCAGCCAGTGTTCAGATGTTGGTTTAGTTGGTGGCTTGTTAGGAATGGAGCCGACTCACGAAGATTTACTGCGATCGATTGAAATAGCGGAAGCTGACGGCATGGAGATCAATTTTCGCGTTGTTCCCTATGAAGCCGATCACCCAAACACCTATCGCATGATTATTCGCAGCGATCAAGGCGAAGAGGTCAGAGCAACCGCACTATCTGTCGGTGGCGGGATGATTGAGTTTATTCTGATTCAAGACGAACCGGTTCGGATATCAGGCGGATTTTACGAAACCTTGATTTATGGAGGCTCTTTGAAACAGACATCAGCCGATATTACTGCCTACGCAGAAAGTCAGGTAGCTGGTTTTTGCCAAATGGAACAGCGGGAGGAACAGGATCGAGTATTTTTGAATATTAAAACTCATGAACCGATCCCGGAAGAAGTCCTCGAAGGATTTAATCAGTTTTTCAAAGTAGATGAAGTGATCGCTTTTGATCCAGTCTTGCCAGTGATGTCGCAAAAAGAAAAACAGGTTCCTTTCAAGACAGCTGCCGAAATGCTGGAAATTGCTGAGGAGCAGAAGCTGGAGCTGTGGCAGATGGCCGCTATGTATGAAAGTGCTCGCGGTAATATTAGTGAAGAAGAAGTTTACAATAAAATGGCAGACATTGTTGCTATTATGAGTAAGGGGATTGAGACGGGCCTACAAGGTACAGAATACGAAGACCGTATTTTGGGCTATCAATCCTACAAAATCGAAGAAAAGAAAGCCCAAATGATTGGCGGCACACTGACGGCTGACATTATTGCTTTCATTACCGCAATGATGGAAGTTAAAAGCTCCATGAACGTCTTTGTAGCAGCGCCCACTGCTGGTTCCTGCGGCGCGTTGCCGGGAACGGTTTTTGCAGTAGCAAAGGAATACAACAAGTCCAACGATGAAATCATTAAGGCGATGCTGGCCGCCGGCATGATCGGCGTGTTTATTGCTGAGTATGCCACCTTCGCAGCCGAAGTTGCTGGTTGCCAAGCCGAATGCGGATCTGGTTCCGGAATGACTGCCGCCGCCTTAGTTCAGTTAATGGGCGGCTCGGCCCGAACGGCTGCCAACGCCGCCTCGATGGCTTTGCAAAATATTTTTGGGATGGTCTGTGACCCAATCGATGTTCGAGTAGAAGTTCCGTGTCTTGGTAAAAACGTGATGTGCGGCATGAATGCCTTAGGCGCTGCCAACATGGCGATCGCCGGCTTCGATGTAGTGGTACCATTAGATGAGACCATCGACAGCTTTGATAAAGTAGGACGCATGATTCCGCCGGAGCTGCGGTGTACCGGTTTAGCGGGTCTAGCACAAACAAAAAGCGGCCTCGAAATATCCCGTCAACTAGCTTGCCGCAAGGGCTGCTGTTAAGTTAATCAGAAAAAAGCGTTGCGAATATTTCGCAGCGCTTTTTAATCGGGCAAAAAACCTGCGAGCACGACCACTCGCAAGCAACTATTTATAAGGTGACTCGCAGAACTTCACAGGAAAGATCAGCCGTATGCTTTTGAACCAATTCTTGGATCGCCGATTCGCAGGCCAAGTCAGAACGCCAGGAAATCCCACAGCCCGCAGAAAGCTTGCGGGGAATCGGCATCAAGCGACCCTCAATCTGTTCGTTTTTGCAAAGGCTAGAAAACTGCAAAGCCTCATGCTCTGTATCGAAGGTCACAACCAACCATTCATTTGCCACGTCAACTCCTCCTTACTCATAATTTAGCGCAGTGCACTCGCTTTTTTATTACGATTCGTAATCGCAATAACGAATAATAAAACAATACACAGAATGACAGCAATTCTGCCGAAGCTGGTGGTGCCCTCACCAGAAGAAGCCAACCCGAAATTATGGGCAAAGGCCGCACCAACTAGCATTCCGATAACCGTTACACCAGCGTCCGATGAACCTTGCCCGGTCAAAATCAACTGTCGCAACGGGCAGCCGCTTAATAACACACCAGCAAATCCTACAACGTACAAGCCTAAAATATTCCATAAATGTTCAGTATGAGCAATCGGCTGATCAGCAAAACTTAAATGAAAATTGCCAGTCACCAAGTTGTAAATCAACACAACTACAAACAAGGTCAGCACACCAGTAATTCGATTGAAGTTTTTCATCAAAATAATATCACGAATACTGCCGGAAAAACAAATCGCCGATAGTTGAGCCAAACCGCCAAAGATCAAGCCGCCAGCCAATGAGATCAAAATAGGAGCCCGGAAGCTTCCAGGTCCTTCAGTGCTGACACTAAACAACGCCGGCACTGCTAGAAATAAGACGAACAAAGCTAGGAAAAATCCCGGAATCATTAATCCGCTGGCCGTTTTTGTTTCCTTGGCTTTTCCTAAAGAGTAGCCTTGTTTAAGAAACAGACTGCCAGTTAACACGCCGCCAGCAAACCCGATCAAGCCAACGTAAGCATTCAAATCTCCGCCGCTCATCCGTAAAATCATCCGTAAGGGACAACCTAGAAAAACTAAAGCGCCAATCATCATCACAAAACCTAGCAAAAAGCGGGTAGCTGTAGATGAACCGCTCCTAGCCGCAAATTCTTTTCGCGGAATCGCCATAAGCATGGCGCCAAAAATAATGCCAATAATTTCAGGTCGTACATATTGAACTGGCGGAGCCGTGTGGAGCTTGGCTGACCCAGCGATATCACGAATAAAACAAGCAACACAAATGGCCATGTTCGCCGGGTTGCCAAAATAAGCTAATGCCGCAGCGACTAAACCAAATCCTAAACCAACCGCAACATACATCTTTTTGCTTTCCATATTATTTACCCCTTTTGACTAATTTTTTGTAAAGCGTAGATGGCTTCCATAATCTCATCATCAGTCGTAAAGGAGGAAAAACTAAAACGAACCACTCCTTGATCAGTGGTTTTCAACGCTTGATGCATTAAAGGCGCACAATGACCACCGCTGCGAGTAGCGATACCATACTCATAAGCTAGTAAATCACTAATTTCTGCCGAATCTCGATCCCCAACATTGATGGAAACAATTGGACAGCGCGATTTAGCAGCGAAGTCCCCGTAGACAATCACATTGTCAATTTTAGTTACCTCATCATAAAAGTGCTGCATCAAATCATTCGTTTGTTTACCTATTTTTTCAAGAGTCTCCGCTAGAAGATAGTCTACGCCAGCCGCTAAACCAGCAATTCCATGACCATTTAAGGTTCCTGCCTCTAAGGCCGTGGGGAACATCGTCGGGTGTTTTGGATTAAAGGTATCAATGCCGCTGCCGCCAACCTTTAAAGGACGCAAGTTTACTCCAGGCTGAACATATAATCCACCGGTTCCTTGAGGGCCGTAAAGACTTTTGTGACCAGTAAAGCACAGCACGTCGATGTTCAAGGCCTGAACATCAATCGGCAGCAAACCCGCTGATTGTGAAGCATCAACAATAAAATACAGACCATATTTTTGACAAATAGCACCAAGCACCTCTAGATTCACTAAATTTCCAGTAACATTAGAGGCATGAGTAACAATAATTGATTTCGTATTTTCTTGGACCGCTTCTTCAAAGGCATCATAATCCAAATTTCCTAGCTGATCGGCCGGAATAATGGTCAGCTCCAGCCCTTTTTCTTCTTGCAGGCGATAAAGCGGGCGTAATACCGAATTATGTTCCAAGGCGGTAGTAATCACATGGTCTTTCCCAGTGTGTAATCCTTCGATAGCTAAATTCAAGCTCTCAGTTGCACCGGATGTAAAGACTATCTGTCGTGCTTGCTGGCCATTAAATAGTTGGCACAAAGCATGACGGGCTTGAAAAATAACTTCAGATGATTTCAATGAATCCTCGTGGACACCGCGTCCAGAGTTTCCTAATTGTGTCAGTGCCTTAGTGACGGCATCAATAACGGACGCCGGTTTTTTTAGTGTCGTAGCGGAGTTGTCTAAGTAAATCATGTTCATTTCTCCTTTGTGAAAAATCCTAAACCGGAGGAATAGGAAAGACTGCATTGAGCAGGAAATACCAAATAATTCTTAGAAACTTCTAAGTAAATGTGACCTCATAATCAGGTAAATCTATCGATGTATTTCTGCATCTTTCCCACCACCTTTTTCACAATGATCTACTGAATGTTCAGTAGATCACAAGTCAAGTGTAGCATTCCAGTAGCGAAAGTAAAGACAAAACGGCAAAACAAAACACCTGTCTCGTAAAAAGACAGGTGCATTTCTAAACTCGTGGTAATAATGATTTCATCAGTGAAAATTGTCGATCAATTTGTGCCTCGCTGATATCACCGATCAGTGCTAACACGCTCAATCCTTCAATGACAAACATAAAATTTTCCGCCAGCAGATCCAGCGGCTTAGATTCTAGCACGCCTTGTTGAATACCTAATTCCAAAATTTCAGAGATGGTTTGTTTAGTAGCCCCCATCTGAGCCTGTTGGAATTCCCGGTCTGCATCGGATTTATGGGTAAAATAGTACTCATACATGGCCCGCAGCATACTGTCATTAATGGTATCCAACAGACGCTTCTTGTGACTGTTAAAGTAGCTGTCCAGCAGCTCATCAAAAGGTTGGTTTTCCTTAATAGCAGAACGAATCGAATCAAACTTCCGACTATTTCGTTGCTTAACAGTCTCAATAAAAATCTCATCAACAGAATCAAAGTACAAATAAATCCCACCACGGCTAATCCCGCAGGCATCAATAATATCCTTCATAGTAACATCAATTAATCCCTTTTTGGCAAAGACTTTGCGGGCACTTTTTAAAATGGCTTCACGCTTTTGACGCTTCCGCTCTTCATTCGAATTATGTTTCATACATCACCTCGGTAACCAATTAATGACACAGGTGTCATTTTTATGTATAATCAATCCAATGACATGCGTGTCATCGAAAATTGACTTAGGAGTGAAAAAATGAATACTAAAAATAAAACTTACCGGTTAACGATCCGTGCCGTGCTGACAGCCTTAATTATGCTTCAGGCCATGGTTCCCTTTTTAGGCTTTATTCCGTTGGGGGTTATCGACTTAACCATTATTCATATTACAGTAATTATTGCAGCGGTCGTATTAGGAACAAAAGACGGCATGTTTATCGGGCTGGTTTGGGGCATCTTTACCGTTGTTCGGGCGTTCACTTCGCCAACCAATCCGCTGGACACGTTAGTTTTTACTAACCCGATTATATCGGTTGTTCCCAGAGTACTGGTGGGATTAGTAGCTGGTGTCCTATTCACTTGGCTTTACAAAAAGTACCATAAATTAACCATGGCAACAGTCGTTGCAGCTGTCTTCGGTTCACTAACCAATACGGTTTTAGTATTGACACTCATGGGCTTATTATACACCAGCAGCGTAGCGAATGCCTATGGGGTAAATCCTTCAGGTTTAGTCAAAGTATTAGGTACCTTGATTTTGACGAATGGGGTTGCTGAAATGATCGGGGCAGCAATCATCACCCCTTTGATCGTTCGAGCACTGTTTGCAGCGACTCATTTAAGTGCCGATAATCGAAATTAGATAAAAATATTTGTTATTTAAACGTGTGATTTTCATTTGCTTAGTTTATCGGAGAACAGAAATTTCAAAAAAATATCACGTTGGCAAAAATCAGGAGTTAGCTGGTAAAGCATTTGTATCATAAGCTTAAGTGTTAAAGATACTCGATTTTCAAAACTAAAAATTAGTTGGAATAAAAAAATCTCATTTAGCAACATAATAAAAAACATATCTGCATAAAAGAACGATCGTTATTATTTAGTCGATTGTTCTTTTATTTTTTTAGTGTTGACAAGGTAAATCCAATGATGGTATTCTTACCTCGGAAAAACGAATAACTTGATTTGTTAGGTGAGGCTCCTATACAAACACAGGCTACTGCCCAAAAATGTCGAGAGACGCCAATGGGTAGAACAGGAACTGTCGATTACAAGGCTTTTCTTAAGGTAGCTAAAAGCTCTGCTTTTTACGTTGTATAGTGCCAAAACTCAACGACTAGATCGCAATAGGCTTTTTTGTGTGCTTATTTCAGACCTTTCGCTGAGTTTTGGGCGAAAGGTCTTTTTGCGTATCAAGCGTCAGTTTTCCAAGAAAACACCAAAAAGAGGAGGAACTATCATGGTAAAACAGTGTTCACATTGACTAGTTGGAACAGTCAAGATTACTGGAAAGGAATCCAGCTGCGCAACGAGCTTCTGATGAAAAGCGCCGGAAAACCAGTAATCATTTATGCACCCGTTAAAGAAAAAGAAGATCTGCACTTGATTGTTTGCATGGATAGACAAGTAGTGGCGACTTTACTGCTTCATCCCATCAACTCAGAAATCATTCAGGTCAAGCAAGTCGCTGTATCGCAAAACTGCCAAGGCCTAGGAATCGGCCGAAAGCTAATCGATTATGCCGAAAAAGTAGCAAGCAACTTAGGTTACACATTGGTCTTTCTAACCGGCCGCAAGCAAGCGTGGCATTTTTACGAAAAACTAGGCTACGACAGCCTTTTGGAAACATATTTCGATCATGAAGTAGAACTAAAAGTATTTAAGAAAAAACTAGCAGCACAATCAAAGGAGATGAAAACAAATGGACGACAGTAGTTCGCATCAACAGAGACTTTGGAAAGAAAAACACTCGCTGACAGCAACAGACTATTGTCTATTTGTTTTCAGCTAACTCGTTTGAGGACCTTCTTTTCATTGTCTCTTCCTAAGGAGGCAACATTATGGAAACCATCCTAGAAAATATTGTGTTCTTTACGATAGGCACAGTGATCTGGTATGCGATGATCGGAAAGAAGGTAAAGAAATTGGAAAAACAAATCAAAAATACAGCCATTGTAAACTATGAACAAATGGCAAAAAGTACCGTCGAAAATATTTTGGACTTCTTTAAAACACCCAAAAGAGGTCTTTCAGAAGTCCAGGTCGGGATGCTGAGAGAGCAATACGGCGACAATAAAATTACTTATGGCAAAAAGACACCACTTATTATGGAAGTCATCAAAGCTTATATTACACCGTTTACTTTAGTTTTGATTGCATTAGGAATTGTTTCTTTTATTACGGAATTTGTTTTAGCAGCACCTGGAGATAAAGACCTGTTCGGTGTTATTGTCATCTCTACGATGGTAATCATCAGCGGAACAATGACCCTGATTCAATCGGTTAGATCGAATCAAGCAGCCGAAAAACTAAAATCAATGGTTAAAGTGACCGCCACGGTTAAACGCAACAATCGGTTCAGCGAAATTCCGATGGAGGAGATCGTTTGCGGCGATATCGTCAAATTGTCCGCCGGAGATATGATTCCAGCCGATATCCGCTTAACCCGCACCAAGGACTTATTTATTTCGCAATCCGCCTTAACCGGCGAGAGCTATCCAGTAGAAAAAACAGCCCAGCAAACGACTATCAGTTACGACACCGAAACCAGCTACGAAAACTTAGTATTCATGGGCAGCAACGTTATTAGCGGAACCGCTGAAGGAGTAGTGGTTTCTACAGGCAACCGGACCCTGTTTGGCCACGTAGCTAAGGATTTATCTGGCAAACCGGTCAAGACCAGCTTTGAGTTAGGGATTCGAAAAACCTCCTTCTTGCTGATCAAATTTATGTCCTTGATGGCTCCAGCTGTAATTGTGATCAACGGCTTCACAAAAGGTGACTGGATGGAAGCTTGTCTGTTTGGCCTATCCGTAGCTGTCGGATTAACACCAGAAATGCTGCCAATGATTGTGACTACTAATTTGGTTAAAGGCGCTTCTGGCATGGCGAAAAAAGGAACGATTATTAAGAATCTAAATTCGATTCAAAATTTTGGTGCCATCGATATATTATGCACCGACAAAACCGGTACCTTAACCCAAGACAAGATCATTTTAGAATACCATCTTGATTGCGAAGGCAAAGAAAACGACCGTGTCTTGCGTCATGCTTACCTAAACAGCTATTATCAAACCGGCTTGAAAAACTTGTTGGACATTGCCATTATTGATGCCTCTAAAGAAACACTGAACACTGACAAAATTCAATACCACAAAGTGGACGAAATTCCTTTTGATTTTGAACGCCGCCGCATGAGCGTAGTGGTAGAGGATGATCAAGGCAAGACTCAGATGATCACAAAAGGGGCAATCGAAGAAATGCTGGTCATTTCCAGCTACGTGGATTTTCATAAAGAAGTAATTCCATTGACAGAAGATGTTCGCAAAGAAATCTTGGAAAAGGTCAAAGAATTAAACGAAGATGGGTTACGGGTTTTAGGCGTCGCTCAAAAAACGAACCCAAGTGTCGTTGGCGAATTCTCCGTTAGAGATGAACAAGACATGGTGCTGATTGGTTATTTAGCTTTCCTAGATCCACCAAAGGAAACCACCAAGCAAGCCTTAGAAGCCTTGAAAAAACACGGAGTAGGGGTCAAAGTTTTAACTGGCGATAATGCGTTAGTCACCGAATCCGTTTGTAAACAAGTCGGATTGGAAGCTGAAGTGTTAGTAAGCGGCGAAGAAATTGCCCGCATGACGGATATCCAACTGGCAAAAGTAATTGAGGACTTCAATATTTTTGTCAAATTAAATCCACAACAAAAGGCCCGAATTACCCGCCTGTTGAGAGACAATGGTCATACAGTTGGTTTCCTAGGTGACGGTATTAATGATGCACCAGCCATGAAAGCTTCAGACGTCGGAATTTCGGTGGACACTGCTGTCGATATTGCTAAGGAATCCGCAGACGTGATTTTGCTGGAAAAAGATTTGATGGTTTTGGAGCGAGGAATTATTTCTGGCCGTGAAACCTTCGGCAACATCATGAAGTATATTAAAGCAACAGCCAGCTCAAATTTTGGCAATATGTTTTCAGTCTTAGTTGCCAGTACCTTTTTACCATTTCTGCCAATGATGCCGCTGCAGCTGCTGATTCTTAATTTAATTTACGATGTTTCTTGCATGTCAATTCCCTGGGATCGAATGGATAAAGAGTATCTGGATGAACCAAAACACTGGGAAGCCTCTAGTATCGGCAAATTTATGGTATGGCTGGGTCCAACCAGTTCAGTGTTCGATATTAGCACCTACCTGCTAATGTATTTTGTGATCTGTCCTGCAGTGATCGGTGGCAGCTATCATACACTAGCACCAGCACAACAGGTTGCTTTCATTGCCTTGTTTAATGCTGGCTGGTTCGTTGAATCTCTATGGACGCAAACCTTGGTGCTGCATGCCTTACGGACACCAAAAGTTCCGTTCCTGCAAAGCCGCGCATCCTTTGTTTTAACCGTTGTAACAGGAGCAGGGATTGCTGTAGGGTCATTCTTACCATTTACTGCTTTGGGAAGAAGCTTTGGATTAAGTGCATTACCAGTTAATTTCTGGGTGTGTCTAATGGTTACGATTGTCTGCTATCTAATGCTAGTGACCATCATCAAAAAAGTCTATATTCGAAAATACCAGGAACTATTATAATAGAAGAAACACGGATCGATTTGAACTGATCCGTGTTTCAGTACGATATAAGGAGCGAGAAAATGATTGCCCATCATGTCTGCATTCAAACCAATACGTATCAAGAATCACTAGCCTTTTATCAAAAATTAGGCTTTGAATTAGTGCAAGAAAGCCCAAATTTCCACGGCCGAAGCTACAATACTTGGCTGGCATTATCCAATTTTTATATTGAACTGCAAACCGGAAAAGATAGATTGGAAACCCACGACCCGCAAGTGTCAGAAGGTATCGCACATCTTTGCTTGTGGGTAGAGGACTTACCCGCCTTTTTAAGCGAGAAAAAATTCCCAGATGAACTTTACGTGAAAAAAGAAAAAATCTATACAGTCGAAAATGGCCAGTTAACTAAACTTCGTGCCCCGGAAGGAACAATCATAGAAATTCGGAACAATCCAGGAATATAAAAATAGTCAAAAAATCCAGCCCTCTATTTTGGAAGGCTGGATTTTTAACTAGTGGGCACGTTTCTTTTTAAAAACAAGGATACAACCTGCTAGGATGATAATAATTCCTCCAGCAACAGTTAAGTAAACAGTCGTCTTTTCACCAGTTTTTGGATATTCTTTCTGAGCTGTCGTTTGAACTTCAGCTTTTTTCGCAGTTACTGGTGTTGGCTTGGTAGTAGTAACGACATTTTGAGTACCTGTATTTTCAGATTTTTCATTTTTTCTAGGTCCGTTATCAATTGGTGCATTTCCATGTGAAGAAGCTTGAATCCAGTTGACAACTCCGGCAAATAGGCTGCCGTGCTGTCTAATCAAATCTTGTTGGGCTGGTGCTAGATGATTCAACATATGCACCAATTCTTCTTTAGAATAATGGCTTAATGCAACGAAGCCATTACCAGCAGGGTATAGAACTTGAATATAGTTGTACAATTGGTCGACATTTTGAATTAATTCATCGCAGGTAGTGTATAGATTTGGATTGAAGGCTAATGCTTTTTCAGTTGCTTCCCAAGAAATCACTTTATCTTTATGCACCATCCGCAGAACTCTTACATAAGTACCCATGTCCATTCCAATGATGTCGTAATTGTATCGTTCAAATAGTTGCCATGCGCTAGCTAGTTGCTGATCTGTATAGCCTGCTAATTCTGTTTGATCAATTCCATAATTGTCTTTTGATAATAAATCACGAATGACTGCTGGAGTGTACTCTTTAGGCTTTTCTTTTTCAGCAGGTTCTTCGGATTCTTTGGTTTCATCTTTTACTTCAGGAGTTTCAGACTCTTTGGTTCCAGTCGATTCAGTAGTTGATTCCTTTGTTGTATCTTCAGTCGTTTCATCTGGAACTTTATTTTCTTCGACAGTTGAAGCTGTGGTTGCATCATCATTGACAGCTTCAGGCGTAGAACTGTTAGTCGTTAAGTCTGAATCTATCGTTTCTTCTACTGCTGGCATACTGTCAATTGTCTGCTCTTGAGTAGCGTTAGTGGCAGTAGTTGCGTTAGGGACAGACTCGGTGGTTTCAGCAAATGCGGCAATTGGGACGAACAATACCAACAAACTAAACAAAACAACTTTTTTCATTCTAATCACTCCTTGTAATCTTTCTGTAACATAATTGTAACACAAGAAATCTAATTGTAAAGTGGGAAATCGAATTTTTCAAAAATATTTTTTGCAGACAACATTATGAGAAAATTCTGGAGAGTTTTGTTGGTAAAAAGCTACCACTGGATGGTTGATTGTCTAGAGTATTGAAACTAACAAAAACACTGGACACAAAAAAAATGAATGGCTTGGAAGCTAATAAAAGCATCCGAACCATTCATTTTTCCAAATTTAATCCAAAATCTGAACTGCTACTCCAATTGTATTTGGTCCTGTATGCACTGACAAGGCTGGTGATATAGGGCCAAAATAAATATTTTCCACCTTTGGAAAAGTTTCTTTCAAGCGCTGCTTCATCTTGATGGCATTCTCCATAGCATCCGCATGAGCGACAGCTAGGTTAAAACGGTCGTGGCCTTTTATTAAATCATCCACAATCTGGATGGTCTTGTCAAAGCTCTTATTCAGGCCGCGAATTTTCGCCACAGTGTAATAGATACCGTCATCGTTACAAGAAATAATCGGCTTCAACTTCAATGCACTGCCGAGAAGGGAAGCGACCAAGCCAATCCGTCCTCCTCGTTGCAAATACTCCAAGGTATCTACATTGAAGAAAACTTTTGTTTTTGGCAAACAGGCCTCTACGCCAGCAATTACTTCCTCGAATGATTTTCCTTGCTGAACTAAATCAGCCGCCAAGATAACTGAGAAACCGGCTGCTATTCCAATATTTTTTGTATCGATTCCATGGAAGGTTAAGCCTTCGTAATCCTCCGACAAGACTCTCAGTGCGTTGAAGGTTCCGCTAAGGCCGCTGGAAATCGTAATAATGATTACATGAGTAAATCCTTGGCCTTTAATATCATCAAAGACTTTCGTAATCATTTCCCCGTTTGGTAAAGAAGTTTTTGGCAATTCTTCTTTTAATAGAGGGAAAATATTATCTGAGCTGACCTCTATACGGTCCAGCAATTCTTTGTCTGAAAAAATAATTCGTAAAGGAACCATGAAAATCGGCGCATTATCGACAACTTCCTGCGGCGCATCCGTTCCTGAATCTACTAAAATTGCAATTTTTTCTTTAGTCATCTGTTTTCTCCAATTCAATGATTTTTTCCACTAGCAGCTTGCTTGCAAAAGACGCGACAGCATTTTCGACTGCCAAGTAACGATAATCAGCTTGTCTAACCGGTAAAAAAGTATTTTCTTCCGCTAAAACCAACTCTGCAACATACTGCAGAGATTCTTCTTGCTTTTGACAAAAATTATTGTAAGCCATTTTCGGTTCATCAATCGTTAACTGCATGACAATCAATTGCTTGATGTCTGGAATCGTTAACACTTGTTTGATCAAAGTAATGGCGATTAAATAGGCTAAATGATTCTTGTTGTAGCGTTTTTTGACTGGTGGCGGAACTAGTTTGTGTTTTACATAGTTATTTACCATGGCGCTGGAAAGCAAATGATGCTTCTCAGGTTCAATAATTGGGGATAAATACCGGTCAATCAACGTAATTACTTGATCCATGTATAATTCTAATTCCGGAAGTTCTTCCCAGCGAGGTAAGCGAACTTCCTTTAAAGACTGAGCCCATTGCTTCAGTTCTGCATTTTCTTCCATCTATGTCTAGCTCCCTTCTCATTCATTTTAACAAAATCAACGTGATTATACAATGTAGTTATCGAAACTAGGTGGTTTATTCTCATGATTATCTAACAATTTTTTTCATCTTTCTTCTTGCATTTTTAAATCGCCAGTGCTAACATATTGAAGTAGCTTATTTGGGCCGTTAGCTCAGTTGGTAGAGCAGCTGACTCTTAATCAGCGGGTCGCGGGTTCGAGCCCCTCACGGCCCATTGGGTGCCAAACCCACGAGAATGGTATTCTGTCGGCGTCTTCGGACGTTTAGAAGATGGAATACGCATTCTCTTTTTTTATGGTCTTTTTCATTTTTACGTAAATGAATGCCTAGAAAAGGACTGAAAACCTCGAGAGGATGAAACACATCTCGAAATAAGGTATAATAAGGAAGCATAGAAATTTAGATGAAAAAGTTTGAGGTGACTCTTAGTGAAGAAAATTTTAGTTGTAGATGATGAAAAGCCGATTTCAGATATCGTTAAATTTAATTTAACGAAGGAAGGTTATGAGGTGTTTACCGCTTATGACGGTGAAGAAGCATTGGAAAAAGTTGAAGAAGTCCAACCGGATTTGATTTTACTTGATTTAATGCTGCCGAAAAAAGACGGGTTAGAAGTGGCACGGGAAGTTCGTAAGACCCACGATATGCCAATTATTATGGTAACTGCCAAAGATTCAGAGATTGATAAGGTACTAGGTTTAGAATTAGGAGCGGATGATTACGTAACAAAACCTTTTTCTAACCGGGAATTAGTTGCTCGGGTAAAAGCGAATTTGCGCCGTGGCGGCCAAGCACCGAAAGAGGAAGATGACATGACCCAAGGGGATTTAACGATTGGGGATTTAACCATTCATCCTGATGCCTACATGGTTACCAAACGGGGGGGCACGATTGAATTAACTCACCGTGAATTTGAATTGCTGCATTACTTGGCGAAACACATCGGACAAGTGATGACTCGTGAGCACTTGCTGCAAACAGTTTGGGGCTATGATTATTTTGGTGATGTACGGACAGTGGACGTAACCGTTCGCCGTTTGCGTGAAAAAATTGAAGACAGTCCAAGCCACCCGACTTACCTAGTAACAAGAAGAGGTGTGGGCTACTACCTGCGCAACCCTGAACAGGAGTAATGAACTAAATGAAAAATAAAGTCCGTTTTTTTCAATCAGTGAACTTCAAGATTGCGTTCTCGTTTATCTTGATTCTATTGATCTCGATTGAAATTATCGGAGCGTACTTCATTCGCGGATTAGAGAAAGAAACCATCAACAACTTTACCAATGACATGAACCAGCGGGTGTCCATTTTATCGAACTCGTTAGGAACCACTATGTCGCAAAAGCAAGGTACGGATACCAGCTGGGAAGACATCCAACAGTTGTTGGAGAACAACAGTGCTTCAGATATTGAAGAGATGTGGGTGGTTGATGACAAAGGAATCGTACGGGCAACTAATGATGTGGGTCGTAAGGACTCCATTGTTGGTAAGAAGAACGAATACAGCGATATTGATGATTTCTCTATGAAACAATATGTTGCGCTCGATGATGATAGTAATAAACGGGTATATATCAATGTCCAACCTATTCAGTCCCCGACAGGCGATTCAGCCGTGCTCGGGGCTCTTTATGTTAAAAGTGATATTGAACAAAAATATACCGAAATAAGCGATACCGCAATCATTTTCTTTACGGCGTCCTTAATTGCCGGAGTTATTTCCATGATTGTGGCTTTATTAGTAGCGCGCTCAATTACTAAACCAATTGAAGAAATGCGACAACAGGCGATCAAGATTGCCCAAGGGGATTATTCTGACAAAGTCGAGGTTCATGGACATGACGAGCTGAGTCAGTTGGCTGAAACCTTTAACAAGCTCTCTGATCGGATTGAGGATGCGCAAGATACTATGGAGGCCGAGCGTAATCGGCTGGATAGTGTCCTAACCCACATGACAGATGGGGTAATTGCCACTGACCGTCGTGGGAAAGTCATTACGATTAACGAAATGGCGTTATCTTTATTAGGCGTAAAAAATGAAGATGCGATTGGCGAGTCGATTTTAACACTGTTAGATTTAGAAGAAGAATATACACTGCGGAAATTATTAGAGGCCCAGGAAGAATTATTACTGGATCGATCAAAGTCTGATCTGGAAGAAGACCGGATGATTTTGCGAGCCGATTTTGCTATGATTCGGCGAGAGTCTGGTTTTATCAGCGGGTTAGTTGTTGTTTTGCATGACGTTACCGAACAAGAAAAGACAGCTGAAGAACGCCGTCAATTCGTTTCAAATGTTTCCCATGAATTGCGTACGCCGTTAACGAGTGTTCGCAGTTATTTAGAAGCTTTGGATGAAGGGGCTTGGCAAGACGAGGAGGTTGCTCCTGAATTTATTCAAGTTACTCTAGGGGAAACTGACCGGATGATTCGTATGATCAACGATCTGCTGAACCTTTCGCGAATGGACTCAGGCAACCAGCAGTTGGATTTGGAATTTGTCAATTTCAATGAATTGGTTGATTACGTCTTGGATCGCTTTGACATGATGATAACCAATCAGAACAAGAAATATACGATTATTCGTGATTTTACTGAACGAGACTTATGGGTAGAAATTGATACTGATAAAATTATGCAAGTGATTGATAATATTATGAACAATGCCATCAAGTATTCGCCAGACGGTGGGAAAATTACAGTTCATCTATTAGAAACGCACAATAATATCGTATTGAGCATTACAGATGAAGGTTTGGGAATTCCCAAAAAAGATTTGGAAAAAGTCTTTGAACGTTTTTACCGAGTGGATAAAGCACGGGCTCGCAAGCAAGGCGGAACAGGCTTGGGCTTAGCTATATCCAAAGAAGTAATCAAAGCCCATAAAGGATCCATTTGGGTTGAAAGTGTTGAGGGCAAAGGTTCAACCTTCTCCTTCTCCTTACCTTATGAACCTTATGAGGAGGATTGGTGGGAATGAGAGTATCTGGAAAAATAATGCGTCCCCTCCTAGCTCTTTTAATTTTGCTAAGCTTGTTTTTTACCTATTCTATTTGGGTAAGTCCAGCAGGGCGTACGCCAAGTTTAGACTCTAGTACGCAAGTGCAAAGCAATGAGCAAAACTATACCAAGGCAACCGACGCCTTTTTGCCTTTAAGAGGGATTTGGGATTTAGAAGAGGGTCATTTTCAAACCAATAGTGAAAACTTACTGGCTACTGTGCAGGCTCGTTTGACTGAAAGCACCTATGGTCAGTTAGAAATAGTGGCGAGCACAGAAGAAGAGTCGGCCAATTATTACCAACTGGCAAATGGTGTGGAGCTAAATTATGAGGGAACTTTTTCCCTGGCAGAATATGTGAAGGTATTTGATATTCCCTTGGATTTAAGCGGGTTGAACGATGAAGAATCGATTTCTTTTGGAAAAATACAATTGGATTTTAACAGTCAAAAGATTCGTTTCTTGGATTACCAGAAACATTTAGTTTATGAAGCATCGATCTCTACTAATTTTCAAAATATTGAAGATATCTATCATCAAAATACGGATCGATACTTAACAATGACGCTTGAAAATCAACTGGTTCCTCGTTTGATGCAGACACAGAATGACGTTCGTTTAAAAAAATACAGTTATATTTTGACTACTCAGTCTTATTCTTTATTCCGTAATGCCTTTTTCCAAGATCCGGAACAAGCTAGAGGGGAACAAGATGATGAGAATTCACGGTCCTTTGTCAGTGGTCGTGAGGAATTAACGATGGATGAGCAAAATCGTTTAGTGAGATTTTCTGGAGAATTGCCGACTGATTTAGCAGATCAAAGTTTATATAGCCAAAGCTTCAGTTATGTTAGTCGTTTAGGAACGGCAGTAGGCAATTTGCGCTACTTTGACCAGCAAGACAACATGATATACTATCGAATCTTTGTGGAAGGTTATCCGATTTTTAGTCAATCTTCTAAAGGGAAAATGATTGTATCTATTAATCCTTCTCAAAATAATCAAGCCAGTCACGTTGATATTGAAACTAGTATGGATACGGTACAAGTTCCGATCCCGGCTGAGGAAGAAGCTGTGTTGCCTAGCTCCATCGGGATGGAAGAACAGCTGCTTGCTGCAGGTGTAGATATCAGCCAAGTTCAAAGCTATATCATCGGCTATACTTGGGAGGACGTAGATAGTGGAAATAGTGCGTACCGGGTAGTGGCCTTAAACCCGGAATGGTACGTAAAATACAATGGTCAATGGCGCACGTTCGATGAGTTGCTGCGTATAAACTTCGTAGAAACGGAGGCGAGCTAAGTGGATTTTCGCAAAATCGAATGGATTTTCTTTATCGCCTTTTTAGGAATCAACATTTTCTTATTCAGTATCTATTGGAGCAGTCAGCACGAACAGAGTCTGGTAACTAACTCTAATCAAAGGGAAGATATTACACAACGCTTGCAAAATGATGATATTCATTATAAGGGAACCATTTCTGATCAACATTTAGAAGGCTACTATTTAAGTGCTGAACAATCTGGTTTTGAGGAGTTGTCTGAAGCAGCTTATCCTGATATTTATGCTTCATCTTTTGTAGACAACAGAGTTTTGAACAACACCCCTTATAACAATAATGAGTTTGATTTAGATGACAGAAAACAAAGCTTCAACAATTTGATGAAAGACTCGCGGTTTATTATTTCTGGAGATCAATACACGTATGTTCCAAGCATTTCACGAAAAGATGATGAGGGAATAAAAATTGTCGGAGCACAATCTTATGAAAATATCCCCTTTATTGATGAAACGTCTAGGGTTGTCTTGGATGTCGACAGTACCGAAGGGAAGGTCACTAAATATACTCAAACCATGCTGAAGGATATCGAGCCGTTGCGGGAAAAAATGAATCTGTATTCGGAAAAAGAAATTTTGAATACTCTGTATATCAACAATAATATTCCCAATGGTTCGACCATTCAGGAAATTTATCTAGGTTATTTCCGTACGCTTGAAGTTGGTGAAAAGAATGTGTATGTCCCAGCTTGGTTTGTGCGAATTGAATACCCAGATAAAGTTGTTCAAGTAGAAAAAGTAAATGCCATCAGCAACCAGGTTATTTCTAATAATTTAGTGCCAAAGGTGGAAAATCCATAAAAAGGGTTGTATACTAAGTACAGTTTTACAAAGAGAGGACAATCACTTATGTTGGAAATGAATCACGCCTTTCAAATCAGCGTTCTGGCCAGCGGCAGTACAGGAAACTCACTGTATCTGGAGAGTGCTGAAAAGAAGGTTCTAGTGGATGCTGGATTGAGTGGAAAGAAAATAACCTCATTGCTGGCGGAAGTGAATCGCAAGCCGGAAGATTTGGATGCTATTCTAGTAACCCATGAGCACCGTGATCATATTCATGGTGTGGGTGTTCTAGCGCGAAAATATAAATTACCTGTGTATGCCAATGAAAAAACCTGGGAGGCAATGTCAACGTTGATTGGAAATGTGCCTCTTGAACAAAGACAGGTTTTCGAAATGGGCAAAGTATTGACCTTTGGCGATATGGATATCGAAAGCTTTGGAGTGTCTCACGATGCTGCTGCTCCTCAATTCTATCGTTTTTACAAAGACGGTCGTTCTTTTGTTATGTTGACGGATACCGGTTATGCTAGTGATCACTTAAGAGGAACGATCCGAAATGCCGATGCCTACTTGGTGGAAAGCAATCACGATTTGGAAATGCTGCGCATGGGTCCTTACCCTTGGAGCTTAAAGCAGCGTATTTTGGGAGATCGTGGTCATTTGTCTAATGAAGACGGCGCGCTGGTAATGACTGATATTATCGGTGATAATACCAAACGAATTTACCTAGGGCATTTAAGTAAAGAAAACAACATGAAGGAACTGGCACATATGACGATGGAAGAAACCTTGACTCGTTATGATTTAGGCGTTAATTACCAATTTAACGTTTATGATACCGACCCTGAATGCTCAACTGAATTATTCGCAATCTAAAGATAAAGCCTATAGAATGAGTAAAATCATTTTATAGGCTTATTTTGTTCAGTTGCACAATATTGTTCAATGGTTTCTTGCAACTTCTCGTTTAATCGGCTTAGTGATAGAATGAAAGAAGCAAGATAAATAAAGGAGGAGTCAAATTGAAAAAGATTATTAATCAGCCCCAAGATGTTGTAGATGAAATGGTAGCCGGTTTGGTAAGCGCTTATCCTGATTATTTAGTACAAGTCCCTGAAACATTGGTAGTCGCTCGTTCTGATGATTTTGACCAAGTTGCTTTAGTCAGCGGAGGAGGCAGTGGACATGAACCTTCCCATGCTGGATTTGTCGGTGATGGAATGTTGAGCTCGGCTGTATGCGGGCAAGTCTTCACCTCGCCAACCCCAGATCAAATTTTCGAAGCAATCAAAGCCTCTGATAAAGGCAAAGGTGCCTTGATGATTGTTAAAAATTATTCAGGCGATGTGATGAATTTCGACATGGCGAAAGATTTAGCTGAGATGGAAGATATCGAAGTTGCTTCTGTTTTAGTTGACGACGATATTGCGGTAGAAGACAGTACCTATACGCAAGGCCGCCGTGGAGTTGCCGGCACAGTGCTTGTTCATAAGATTTTAGGGGCGATGGCTAGAGAAGGTAAGAGCGTGAGCGAACTTGCTGACTACGGCAAGTCACTTGTAGCGGACATTAAAACAATTGGTGTCGCGTTATCTGGAGCAACTGTACCAGAAGTAGGTAAACCTGGATTTGTTTTAGACGATGACGAGATGGAATTTGGTGTTGGAATTCATGGTGAGCCAGGCTATCGTCGTGAGAAAATCAAAACTTCTCGTGAAATGGCTGAAGAGGTAGTAAGCAAGCTGAAAGCCGAATACAATTGGCAGGAAGGCGAAAGCTATGGTTTGTTTGTCAATGGCATGGGCGCAACACCATTAATGGAGCTGTTCATCTACTTTAATGATGTCAAAGCGTTGTTAGCTGCTGACGGTATCGAAGTGGGATTCTCTAAAGTGGGCAACTACATGACTTCTCTAGATATGGCAGGTGCCTCAGTAACATTAATTAAACTGGATGAAGAACGTTTACGCTTATTAAACGAACCAGTTCATACGATCGCTTGGTAAGCTGTTTAATCAGAACCAACGCGCAATAGGAGGATGACGATGTTTACACCTGAAAATTTGAGAGAATCACTGCAATTGTTTAACGGAAAAATTCAAGCCAAGAAAGACTATTTGAGTGAACTGGACACGCCCATCGGTGATGGTGACCATGGAAATAATATGGGACGCGGCATGGATGCTGTGATGGCAGCGAATTTAGATGGAGATTTGTCAGCTATATTCAAAGCCGCAGCAATGGCTTTGATTAGTAAAGTGGGCGGAGCTTCTGGTCCGCTTTACGGAACAGCTATGATGGAAATGATGAAAGCTAGTAAAACTTCAGCTGAACCGACTGTATTGTTAGCGGCTGCGGCCGCCGGTATTGCTAAACGCGGCGATTCAACAGAAGGTCAAAAAACAATGCTGGACTTATGGTTCCCAGCTATTGAACAATTAAAAGAAGGTACATTGACCAAGGACGTGCTTCAAGAATTAGCAGAAAAAACTAAGGATTTGAAAGCAACGAAGGGTCGTGCTTCCTATGTAGGTGATCGTTCCATTGGTCATATCGATCCAGGAGCAATGTCTTCGGCTTATCTTTTTGAGTCGTTTTTAGAAGCAGGTGTATTTGATGACTAAAGGGGTTCTCTTGGTTTCCCATACGTCAGAAATACCAGAGGGATTAAAACGGCTGATCTGTGAAGTGGCACCTAATCTCTCCATCACGACTGCAGGTGGACTAGAAGATGGTACAGTGGGCACTTCGATGGAACGAATTTTAACCGCTATTGAAGAGAATGACAGTGATGAGCTGCTGGCCTTTTATGATCTAGGCAGTGCAAAGATGAATTTGGAAATGGCAATTGAGTTTACTGATAAGAGTGTGGAGCTTTTCGATGTGGCAATGATCGAAGGTGCTTACACAGCGAGTGCTTTATTGTCAGCTGGTGCTGGTGAAGACGAGATCAAAGCACAATTGGAAGAACTAAAGATTAAATAAGCAAATGACCGAGTGATGTATTGACGGCTCAAATGTTAGACTAAAAACTAACATTTGGGGTCAGTACAGTGGGCGCTCGGTCATTTGTTTTTTTATAGACTTACTACACTAAAGTGTTGATTAGCATGTTGATTTTTCAAAGCTTCATCCACCATAGCAATGGCATAGTCAGCCATGCTGATCTCGCTATTACCTTGGCTGTTAGCTTTTAGGCGATCATCACTAAGCTGATACTCTCCTGTTCGGCGGCCGTTTGGAACAAAGTTTGCTGCCGGGCTTAGGTAACCCCAATACAAGTTCTTAGTTTTCGGCAGTTCCAAGAAGGCTTGGTACATATTATAAGCCGTTGGATAATAGGGAGCTTTTGGATCAGAAACATCAATCATACGCTGTGTTTTTTGATCGTCTAAATATAGGGAAGAAGCGCCGCCTACTACTAGCAAACGCGTGTCAGTTCCTGACAGTATATCAATCAAATGCTGTAATGAGGTTTGGTGAAGCTCTTCTTTTCCTAATGGTGGACGAAACGCATCAACGACAACATCAAATGGCGTAAGATCCTCCTTAGTTAAATCATACAAATCTTTTTTGATATAAGGAACGCCCACCACCAATTTTTCAGGACTGCGGACAATGGCAGTTACATCCACCTGACGTTCCAACGCTTCATTCAAAATCAATGAACCAGCTTGGCCTGTTGCACCGATAATCGCTAATTTCATAAAAAATTCCTCCTAACTAGTTATGTTTAGTGTAGGAGGAATTTTGTGAAAAGGCAAAGATTAGGTCTTTAGTTAATTTATTGAAGCGTTAGCTGAGCTAAAATGACCACCAAATTCATACCAACATGGGTAATCATAGATGTCCAGATTTTTCCAGTGTGAGCAAATAACCAGCAGAAGAATAGTCCTAATCCGCTATACAGCAGGTAGTGCCCGTCTTGATGAGCAAAGGCAAACAGCAATGAACTGATGATCGCTGGAAGTAGGAAACCAAATCTTTGGCTTAATCCGCCGAAGATCGCTCGCCTAAAAACCATTTCTTCCATGATTGGCCCAGCAACTGTAGTCGCAACGATAAAGACGGAATTTTCCCGAACTAGTTGAACAATATCTTGGGTATTTTGTGAAGCTATCGGCTGATTGGTTAACCGGATTTCGATTTGCATCAGAATCATTTGCAGAATCATCGACAAGAAAATGCCGGCAATGCCAAACAAAATCGTCGACGAAAAGCTGCGGCTGTTTTGCTCAAGGGTCAGCGCCTGGCTTTTTCTCCAATAAAAGAGCAGTAAGAGAGCACCAGCAATATAAGTATAGGTCGTAACCTGAATCAGCTGTTGAACATTTGAACCGATAAAGGGAGCAAAAATTATCGGGGAAAACAATACGATCCCATAAGTGAAAATCGTTAGAAAAAGGTATTTTGTTATTCTCATAGCTATTCCTTTCCATGTCGCGGATTTGTTAGCCATTATAGCATAAATCTTCACAAATCTTAGTTTTAGAAAATTTAAAAAAAGGGAAGGTATGACTTGCAAAAGACATAAAAAATGGTATGATAAGAATTGTGAGTTAGCACTCTAAAGTTGCGAGTGCTAACGACTTTATAATCATTACTATTTGGAGGGATTTATCGTGTTAAAACCATTAGGTGATCGCGTCATTCTTGAAGTCGCTCAAGAAGAAGAAAAAACAGTAGGCGGCATTGTTTTAGCCTCTGCTGCTAAAGAAAAGCCACAAACAGCGAAGGTTGTAGCTGTGGGTGAAGGCAACGTGTTAGATAACGGTGAAAAAAGTCCAATGCCCGTAGCGGTTGGCGACACAGTAATGTTTGAAAAATATGCTGGTACAGAAGTAAAATATGACGGAACAGAATATTTGATTCTTTCTGCCAAAGATATTATGGCTATTGTAGAATAAAACAGATTGAGGTGGAGAAATTATGACAAAAGAAATTAAATTTTCAGAAGACGCACGGGCAGCAATGCTTCGTGGAGTTGATAAATTAGCTAATACAGTAAAAGTAACCTTAGGGCCAAAAGGTCGTAACGTTGTTTTAGAAAAATCTTATGGCTCACCATTGATTACCAATGACGGTGTGACTATCGCTAAAGATATCGAATTAGAAGATCATTTTGAAAACATGGGAGCAAAACTTGTTTCTGAAGTTGCTTCTAAAACAAATGATATCGCAGGTGACGGTACAACTACTGCCACTGTTCTAACTCAAGCAATTGTTCGTGAAGGCTTGAAAAACGTAACTGCCGGTGCAAACCCAATGGTTATCCGCCGCGGAATCGAATTAGCAACAAAAACAGCGGTTGAAGAATTGCATAGCATTTCTAAAGAAGTAGATTCTAAAGATGCTATCGCACAAGTTGCCGCAGTTTCTTCTGGCAGCGAAGAAGTTGGTCAATTAATCGCGGAAGCAATGGAAAAAGTTGGCAACGACGGCGTTATTACAATTGAAGAATCTAAAGGGATTGATACTGAATTAGATGTAGTAGAAGGTATGCAATTTGATCGTGGTTACTTGTCACAATACATGGTAACTGACAACGATAAAATGGAAGCAGCTTTAGAAAATCCTTACATCTTAATTACTGATAAGAAAATCTCTAACATCCAAGACATCTTGCCATTGTTAGAACAAGTATTGCAACAATCTCGTTCATTGTTAATCATCGCTGATGATGTAGATGGTGAAGCATTGCCAACATTGGTATTGAACAAAATCCGTGGAACATTCAACGTGGTTGCTGTTAAAGCTCCTGGCTTTGGCGATCGTCGTAAAGCAATGTTAGAAGATATCGCAGTTTTAACAGGCGCGACAGTGATTACTGAAGATCTTGGTTTAGAATTGAAAGATGCGACAGTTGAAAACTTAGGTTCTGCTGGTAAAGTGGTTGTTGATAAAGACAACACTACAATCGTAGAAGGCGCTGGCAACAAAGAACAATTGCAAGAACGTGTTGAATTAATCAAACGTCAAATTGACGAAACAACTTCTGATTTTGACCGTGAAAAATTACAAGAACGTTTAGCTAAATTAGCTGGCGGGGTTGCAGTTGTTAAAGTTGGTGCTGCTACTGAAACTGAACTGAAAGAATTAAAACTACGCATTGAGGATGCATTGAACTCTACGCGTGCAGCAGTTGAAGAAGGAATCGTTTCTGGTGGGGGAACTGCCTTAGTCAATGTGATTAAGAAAGTTGCGGCATTAGAAGCTGAAGGCGACGCTGCAACTGGTGTCAGCATTGTTGTTCGTGCGTTAGAAGAACCAGTTCGTCAAATTGCTGAAAACGCTGGTTATGAAGGATCAGTTGTTATCGACAAATTGAAAAACGCAGAAAAAGGCGTTGGTTTCAATGCTGCAACTGGCGAATGGGTAAACATGATTGAAACAGGAATCGTTGACCCAACTAAAGTAACTCGTTCAGCTTTGCAAAATGCAGCTTCTGTATCTGCTTTATTGTTAACTACTGAAGCAGTAGTTGCTGACAAACCAGCTGAAAATGGTGCTGCTGCACCAGCAATGGATCCATCAATGATGGGCGGCATGATGTAAGAAAGTCTGAGGAATCTTGTTAAATCAAGGTTCCTTTTCTTTTTCTTCAAAAGGGATAAAGCATTTCTAAATCATTCAGCTTATCTATTAGCTTCTGTTTCGATTTATTAGTCATGTGACTTTAAATCGAAAGGACGTAAGAATATATTAAGGAAACCCCTCGAATTATGAAGGGTTTCTTTTTTTCTACTATTTAATAGGAAGAGTTTTTCGAATGATCGGTCCGCATAAAAGTGTAAGCGTTAACCTTTCGCGCGGATTGATAAACTATTTTTATCGATATCATCCAAATAAAGTATTAGATTTTATAGTTTTTGTCTCTTACAATAGGTCATGGAACGGTGGGATCGTTTTGCATATAGGTTTTGTAGCTGTCATTAAAGGAAATAAATGCTGAAACTTTTGTAAGGGATGTAAATACATAGTGAAGCATAGCTGGTAAATTTTTATAATTTTAAAGGTGAATGTATCATTTTATTCTACAATGCTCACAAAATAACAATCTTTTAAAAAGGGAGGTCTTTTATTGTCATTAAAGACCCGTGTGCTGGAAATGATGGGGACAGTAATTACCTTATCTATCGAACATCCAGAAGCCCCGCAGCTATTGGATTACGCGCAAAAAATGCTTGAGGATTTTCAGCAGCGTTATAGCGCAAATCAAAATAATTCAGATTTAATGAAGGTTAATGCACAAGCTGGGATAAAACCAGTCAAAGTGGCACCTGATTTATATGAATTAATAAAAAAAGGGTCCGATATGGGAATCTCTTCACATTCCAAGCTGAATATCGCTATTGGACCTTTGATTAAGCTATGGCATATTGGATTTCAGGATGCACGTGTTCCAACGAAAAAGGAAATTGAAGAACGGTTAGCCCTTATTGATTTAGAAGACATTGATTTAAATGATAGTAATCAGACGGTCTACCTAAAGAAAAAGGGAATGGAAATTGATTTAGGCGCTTTGGCGAAAGGGTATTTTGCTGATGAATTGAAGCTTTATTTTAAAGCACAGGGTGTTCAATCAGGGATTATTGACTTGGGCGGCAATGTCCTGACAATCGGTTCATCGTTAAAGAATCCTGAAGGGGTTTGGAATGTGGGGATTCAAAATCCGCTGAAGGAACGAGGGAATCTGGTTGCTGTTATTGAAAATCACGATCAATCAGTCGTAACTTCGGGTATTTATGAGCGGGTATTAAAAATAGGTGAAACGCATTACCATCATATATTTGATTCCCAGACAGGCTATCCGGTTGAAAATGATGTTGCTAGTCTCACGATTGTGTCAGAGCAGTCTTTGGACGGAGAATTTTGGACAACTATCTTGTTTCACGACTCATCCCGAAAAATCCTTAACTGGTTAAACCAAATGCCTCAGGTTGAAGGATTAGTGATTACCCGCAACAACGAAATACTCATCTCTGAAAAGCTGAAAGCATCCGTTACTTTATTGGAATAAATTTTTTACTTATATATAGGAAAATAAATTTAGAGAATTATAGGAGGAAAAACAACAATGGCAAGAGGTCTATTTGATGCAGTCAAATTAAATTCAGGTGCTACTTTCAAGAATCGTCTATTTATGTCACCAATGACTACACAATCCGCATTTTACGATGGGGAAGTGACACAACAAATTATTGATTACTACAAATTCCGTTCAGGAGATGCAGCTGCGGTTATCGTTGAAAGCTGCTTTGTAGAAGATAAAGGGCGCGGCTTCCCAGGGGCAGTCGGCGTAGATACAGATAAAAAAGTAGCAGGCTTAACTGAATTAGCGTCTGCTATTAAAGGTGAAGGTTCACAAGCAATTATGCAGATTTACCATGCTGGACGGATGGCGTGGCCTGAATTAAACGGCGGAGCTGTACCGATTTCGGCAAGTCCAGTTGCTGCATTGCGTCCGGGTGCTCCTGTACCAAGAGAAATGACTGAAGAACAAATTGAAGAAATGATCACGCTGTTTGGTGATGCGACTCGTCGTGCCATTCAAGCCGGCTTTGACGGTGTGGAAATCCACGGCGCCAATACCTTCTTGCTGCAACAATTCTTCTCTCCTCACTCTAACCGTCGTCAAGACAAATGGGGCGGAAGCCGCGAGAACCGTGCACTATTCTCAATGGAAGTGATGAAGGAAGTTCAACGCGTGATTGAAGAACAAGGCGCGGAAAACTTTATCGTTGGGTATCGTTTCTCTCCAGAAGAATTAGAAGAACCAGGTATTCGTTTTGAAGATACAATGTATTTATTAAATACTTTAGCAACCTTGAAGCCGGATTATTTCCACTTCTCAATGGGTGCGTATACTCGTCCATCAATCGTTGAATCAAATGATCCTGAACCATTGATTACTAAATATTTGGCACAACGTTCACTTGAATTGGCAACTATTCCAATTATGGGTGTAGGTGCGATCCTGCAGCGTGAAAATGCTGACGAAGCTTTACAACTAGGCTATGACTTATTAGCAGTTGGTAAAGGATTCTTAGTAGAACCTAACTGGGTGCAAATGATTAAAGATGGTCAACCTGTTCCAGAATATGCTCACATCGCTAAACAAAAAGAATTGTTAATCCCTACACCACTATGGGACTTCATGGACTCAATGGTTATGGTAAAAGATCCAGAAGAAGAAAAACGCAAATACGAGCGTTTGAAAGAATTGCAAAAAATGAAACTAGAGTTCAAGCCAGGAACTTATACGGTTGCGGCTAAAGGACATAACAGCGAAATCGAAATGAAAGTAACCTTCTCAACAGAACGAATCGAAAGCGTTGATATCGATTCTGGTGCAGAATCTGAAGGTTTATCAGATCAAGTATTCGAACGTTTGCCACAACAAATCATTGATGGTCAAACATTAAACGTTGACGTAATTTCAGGTGCTTCTGCATCTAGTCAAGGGGTTATCGACGGAATTGCTGAAGCAGTTGAATTAGCCGGCGCAAGCTCTGAAGTCTTAAAAGCTCGTCCAAAACCAACTGTTCAATGGTCGAAGGAAGTGGTTGAAGAAACAGCAGATGTAGTGATCGTTGGTTCTGGTGCTGCCGGTATTTCAGCAGCCTTAAGAGCAGATCAATTAGGTCTGAAAACAATCGTAGTCGAAAAAATGAGCTTCGTTGGTGGAGCAATCTCTATCAGTGGCGGGAACCAAGTTGTATTGGGCTCGAAACTGCAAGCAGAAGCTGGCGTCACAGATGATTCAGTTGAACTAATGGTTGAAGACTTCATGAAAAACGGCAGTGGCAAAAACGTTCCAGAACTAGTTACCTTGTTAGCTAAAAACGTTGGACCAACCACTGACTGGGTTCATGAATATATGGGCGTTGACTACGACATGGAAGGCGGCTTGCATGTATTAGCTGAGTACCGTAAAAACCGTGAGTTGGCTTACAAAGATGGTGGACACGGATTTGCTGCAAGTGCTCGTAAAGCTTTGGACAACAGCAACGTAACAATCTACTTGCAAACAAAAGCTGAGGAATTATTCATTGATGATAACGGCAAAGTAACTGGACTTAAAGCAGTTGAAGAAACGGGTAAAACCCACAATATTACTGCTAAAGCAGTTATCTTAACGACTGGTGGTTACGGAAATAATCCAAACCTATTAAGCAAAGAGTTGAATAAAGTCTTGTTCTATGGTACGAAATCTTCTACAGGTGATGGTTTGCTGATGGCAACTGCTCCTGGTATTGATGCGGATACTCGCTTGATGGAATACGGTAAAATTTATCCAAATGGTGTAGAAGTCTCTAAAGGCTATGCGAAATCAACGATCGGCGGGAACATTGCCGTGTTGAAAGAAAATGGCTTATTAGTAAATATTGATGGTAAACGTGTTGTAAATGAACGTGCCAGCAATAAAGAAGTACTAGAAAAATTATTGGAGCAAAATCCACAAATGCTTTATATCTTGTTGGATCAAGAACATTTTGGAAAATTCGCTGAAGCAGTTGCTGAAGGCGGCATTACCAATGAAGATTTAGAACGTTGGATTTCTAACAACGGTATGGGTAATCCAAAAGCCTTCCGTGCAGAATCATTAACTGAATTAGCGGCTAAAGCCGGCATGCCTGGTACTAGCTTAGCTGAAACAGTGGCTCTTTATAACGAATATGTTGAAAAGGGTGTTGACGAAGAATTTGGTCGTCAATCTGAATTCTTGCAAAAACCAGTTGGTGAAGGTCCTTACTACTTAATCGAACAAAAACCACGTTTTGCAACAACCATGGGTGGATTAGTAGCAAACGATCACCTAGAAGTGCTTAACAAGGCTGGTGAAGCGATTCAAGGTCTGTATGCAGCCGGAGAAGTTGTCGGCGGCGTAATGGGTACAGACTCACCTTCAGGAGCAAATAATGCATGGGCATTAACTTCTGGTAAATTAGCAGCTGAAAGTGCAAAAGAAATAGTAGCTGAATAAGTTAATAAGTAAGGCCAGAGACGAAACGATGTCTCTGGCTTCTTTGTCGCAGATTATTAAATTGGAGTTTTACTGGCTAGTCTTAAAAAAGGAAAATTCTGGCTTTTTTAGAAAAATTTATTCTTTCACTAATTCCCTTCACTAATTTGTTCACATTCTTGTGATACAATAGTTGGGAAAGGGAGGGATGACTGATGAAACTAATCGAGACACCTATTACCAGCAATGTAAATCTTGAGACGCTGTATCCAGAGTTGTCCAAGCAAACTTTTGCAAACCAGCAAGCTATTAAATTATATAAACTATTTGCCTATGATCGGACGAAGATTGTTTATTTGGATCGCTTTGATACGATTACTTTACTGTTGCTGAATCGTCAAAGAAAAATAAAACATGACGAAGTGGATACGATTATTCACCGTATTCTAAAAGTAGATCGTAAAGAGGTTGAAGTAAACGTCGGTTATAAAAAACAGATCCTTGATGCGGGGATTCGACCACGTCATAACTACAAGGACATCATCATGATCGAGTACAAAGTGAAGTAGAATTTGTGATAAAAGAGGAAAAGCAATACGCTTTTCCTTTTTTTTGATATAATAGAACCATTGAATTTACAAAAAAAGGGAGTTTGATTATGAGAAAGCTATACGAGGATGACAGTTTGACGCTGCATACAGATTTGTATCAAATCAATATGATGAAAACATATTGGGAAACTGGACGGGCAAATTTGCATGCGGTTTTTGAATGTTATTTCCGCAATATGCCATTTGAAAATGGGTATGTCATCTTTGCAGGCCTAGAGCGCTTGGTAAACTATTTGGAAGAGTTAACCTTCAGCGAAAGTGATCTAGCCTATTTAGCTGAAGTAGAAGAGTATCCGGAAGAGTTTATCGAGTATTTGCGGAACTTCAAGTTTGCTTGTACCGTTCGTTCTGCTGTCGAAGGGGAATTAGTTTTTAACAATGAACCGATTATCCAGGTGGAAGGACCTTTACTGCATTGTCAGCTTGTTGAAACGGCACTGTTGAATATTGTTAACTTCCAAACACTGATCGCAACCAAAGCAGCTAGAATCAAATCAGTAATCGGGGACGATCCTTTGTTAGAATTTGGTACACGACGGGCTCAAGAAATGGATGCAGCGATCTGGGGAACGCGGGCTGCCTTTATTGGCGGAGCAGATGCGACCAGCAATGTCCGGGCAGGCAAAATTTTCGGTATTCCTGACAGTGGTACCCATGCGCACTCGTTGGTTCAATCGTATGGAAATGATTATGAAGCCTTTAAGGCCTATGCACAAACCCATAAAGATTGTGTGTTCCTAGTTGATACTTATGATACGTTGAACTCAGGTGTTCCTAGTGCTATTCGGGTGGCGAAGGAAATGGGCGACAAAATCAATTTCATGGGTGTGCGAATTGACAGCGGCGATATGGCTTATATTTCTAAACGTGTGCGTCAGCAGCTGGACGAAGCCGGCTTCCCAGATGCTAAGGTTTACGCTTCTAATGATTTAGACGAGAGCACGATTCAGAACTTGAAGATGCAGCATGCCAAAATTGATGTTTGGGGTGTTGGTACGAAATTGATTACGGCCTATGATCAACCAGCTTTAGGGGCGGTATTCAAGATAGTCACGATTGAAAATGAAGAAGGCGAAATGATCGATACGATTAAACTTTCCAGCAACGCGGAAAAAGTGACTACGCCAGGTAAAAAGCAAGTATGGCGGATTACCCGTAATTCTGATGGTAAATCTGAAGGTGACTATGTAACCTTGTGGGATGAAGATCCTCGCGAGGAGGATGAAATTTTTATGTTCCATCCTGTATATACGTATATTAACAAAACCGTTCGCAATTTCACTGCGCGTCCAATTCTGCATGATATTTTTGTCGATGGTAAACGAGTATATGACTTACCAACGCTTGAAGAGGTCAAACAAACAGCGAAAGACAATTTGGATTCATTGTGGGAAGAATACAAGCGTGATTTAAATCCGCAAAAATATCCGGTTGATTTGTCTCAGGATTGCTGGGATCATAAAAATCGAATTATGGATGAAGTTCGAAAATCTGTGGCAAAAATGAAGGAGCGATACAATGACAGTACAAAATGAGATTATTAAGGAACTAGGCGTTAAACCAACGATTGATCCAAAGGCTGAAATTTTGAAAAGTATCGATTTTTTAAAAGCCTATTTGAAAGCTTATCCGTTCTTGAAGACTTTTGTTTTGGGAATTAGCGGCGGTCAAGACTCATCCTTAGCTGGCCGTATCGCCCAATTAACGATGGAAGAGATGCGCAAAGAAACGGGTGATGATTCCTATCAATTCGTCGCTGTCCGTTTACCTTATGGCGAACAATCGGATGAAGCAGATGCGCAGCGAGCATTAAAATTCATTAAACCAGATGTTAGTTTACGCGTAAATATTAAACCAGCTGTCGATGCGCAAGTGGCTGCTCTAGCTGAAACTGGCGTAGCAGTTAGCGACTTTAACAAAGGCAATATCAAAGCCCGCCAACGGATGATTACTCAATACGGCGTTGCCGGTGAGATGAAGGGTGCGGTAATTGGTACCGATCATGCGGCCGAAAATATTACTGGCTTCTTTACTAAATATGGCGACGGTGGTGCCGATATCTTGCCACTGTTCCGTTTGAATAAACGTCAAGGTAAAATGCTGTTGAAGGAATTAGGCGCGGAAGAAGCAATTTATTTGAAAACTCCGACGGCCGATTTAGAAGACGGCAAACCATTGATTGCCGACGAAGTAGCATTGGGTGTCACTTACGATGATATTGATGATTACTTGGAAGGCAAAGAAATCAGTGATAAAGCCCGGGAAACGATTGAGGGCTGGTGGAATAAGACGGAACATAAGCGTCATTTGCCAATTACAATTTTTGATGACTTTTGGAAACAATAAATTTGAGAAAACTGGGAGACTAAAACTTCCAGTTTCTTTTTTTAAATTTTAAAGAGGTGAGAAAATGTATAATATTCAATTATTGGCCGATTTTGAAGAGGATCAGTTAAAGGCACTAGAGGAAAAACATTTTCAGCTAACCGATGAGGCACCCGACGCCTTAATGGTTCGCAGCGGTGAAGTTGAAGGCGACTTATTGCAAGCGGATACGTTGGCGATTGCTAGGGCGGGTGTCGGCGTAAATACCATCGATGTGCCAGCAGCTAGTCAAAACGGAACGATTGTTATGAACACACCAGGGCAAAATGCCAACGCGGTAAAGGAATTAGTTTTAGCCAGCTTGCTGTTAACGGCCCGGCCGATTTTTCAGGCAGCCGAAATGGTGGAGCAGTTAAAGAGTGATGATCTTTTGACGACGGCTGAGGAAAAACGCTCAGACTATGTCGGTCAGGAATTACAAGGCAAGACGATCGGTCTTTTGGGTATTGGAGCGATCGGCTCGTTAGTAGCGGAAAATTGTTATGAGCTGGGGATGGATGTTTTAGGTTATGCGCGCAATGATCCTGAAAGCGACATTATGGAATTTGCTTCGTTGGAGACCATCTTGAAGGAAGCCGATTATATTGTGGTACTGCTGCCGTTATCGGAAAATACCCAGCATTTACTATCAGAGCAGGAATTCCAGCAAATGAAAGCGACTGCTTATGTGCTGAATTTTGGTCGGGGTGAAATTGTTGATAGTTCTGCTGTATTAAAGGCGTTGGAAAATGAGCAGCTGGCCGGCTACATTACTGATTTCCCGGAAGAAAAGCTGCAAGGTCACAAGAACATTCTACAGCTCCCTCATATTGGCGGGACTACGGAAGAAGCGCTGAGCGGAAGTGGGAAAGCGGCGGCTAAGGCTCTCAAGGCTTTTCTGTTAAATGGCACGGTCAAGGATTCGGTTAATTTTCCCACGGCGAAGCTGCCTTTTAGAGGAGATTTGCGTTTTACTTTGTATTACGAGAATCAACCGAAAATGTGGCAGGAAATCATCGGCATCTTTTATAAGCATCAGTTGGAGATTGTCGATATGATTAGTAACCGCAAACAGGAATTTATTTACGTGATTATTGATGTTGAGGCGACGGACTCAACTGTGCTTGAACAGGCGGCTGAAGAATTGAAACAAATAGAAGCGATGAAGCGAGTTCGAGTGTTGAACAATCCTCATCATTAGGGTCAGCTTTACTTTTAGTTGATTTCTAGCTAAAATGATCAATGATTGCATTAGTAGGAGTTGACTTGTATTAATAAACTACGTAAACATAAAAAACTGATCAAAATTATTGGCGGCATTTTAGCTGTGGGATTGTTGATTATTGCTTCCAATCTGTTTTTGCAGCTGGGCCAAAATGATTTTTCCTTTGATTTAGCATTCAAATTTGCTTTTTCTTGGCATACGGAGAAATTTTTCCTAGGCTGTTTGGTGCTGCTGATTTTCTACCTGTTTTTAACGAGTATCATGGGATCGTTTCTATTCGGCAGCCTATTTTATACCTTTTTGATTGTCGGTATCGGCATTGCGGATTTTCTTAAAATGAAGTATCGATCTGAACCGATTTATCCTGATGACTTAAAAATGGTTGGCGAATTTGGCATGATCCGAGATATAGTTGGCTGGCCTTTATTTATCGGTTTTCTGCTGCTGCTGATTTTAGGAACAGCTATGACTATTTTTAGTCTTTACAGAAGCCGGAAATTGTCCAAACGAAAGCAGATTATTCGTTTAGCAACATTGGTCATTAGTACGCTGGGATTAGTTTACATCAGTCATTTTAACAACCCGGATAATTTGCTGCGGAAAGCCTACAATAAAACGGCTTTGTGGATTCCTTACAGCCAGCAAATGAATTACTATAATACCGGATTTATGGGTGGCTTTTTGTATAATTTGCGGGTGGAGCCAATGGAAGAACCGGCCGGCTATTCGCGAGAAGCGATTAAAAAAATTACTGAGAAGTACAATTCTGAGGTGAAACAGGAAACTTCAGAAGAAACACCAAATATTGTTTATATCATGAATGAGAGTTTTTCTGATCCAAGTCGTTTAGAAGGGATTCAGATTAATGGTGGTGATCCATTAGCGGATTATCGTTCGATTGCTGATGAAACGTATAGCGGTCAGATGCTTTCGCAAAATTATGGCGGCGGTACGGCAAATATCGAGTTCGAGGCCTTAACCAGCTTCTCGATGGAGCCGTTTAATCCGCAAATGACCACGCCTTATACGATGCTGGTGCCTAAGATGGAGCAGATTCCTTCGCTGGTTTCGCTGTTAAAGGAACGAAACTATCGGACAACGGCGATTCATCCCTATAACACCTCCATGTATAAGCGTAAGGATGTCTATGATGTTTTCGGTTTTGATCAATTTTTAGATGAAGACACGATGGAGCATACGGATAAGCAGGAGAACAATGAATACATTTCTGATGCCTCGGCTTATGAGGAAATCTGGGACCTGTTGGATCAAAAAAGTCCGCAGTTTGTCCACTTAGTAACGATGCAGACCCATATGCCTTATGATGGTAAATACAGTGTGAATGACTTCCAAGCCTTTGGCGACAATAATGGTTCGGTAAACAATTATTTGCAGGATATTTATTACGCAAGTCAATCGTTAAAAGCATTTCTGGAAAAATTAGATACCTTGGACCAGCGTACTTTGGTTGTTTTCTGGGGGGATCATCTGCCAGGGATTTACAATGATACGATTCAAATCGAGAATGCCGGTCATACCTTGCATGAAACGGAATTTTTCTTATACGACAACAAGCATCAGTTGAAAAATCAAGATCAGCAGGGAGTCGTTACCAGTCCCTTTTATTTCACGCCGGACTTATTCAGTCAAGCTGGCTTGCAGACAACCGGTTTTCATCAGCTGCTGCTGGCCTTGCAAGAGGAAATACCGGCATTTGAAAAAGGGATGTATTATCAGTCAGGACAATGGGGCGAAACGGTCCGTTTGAATCAGGCGCAGGAAAAAATTTATCAGGACTACCAGATGATTCAATATGATGTTACAGCAGGCGAACAGTACAGCCTGCAAGAAAATTTTTTTGAGGAGTAACTATGAGTTTTAAGAAAAAGGATAATCAAAATTATTACAATCCGATGCGGCGGGCTATTTTGAATCATCGCATGATTGAACCAGGGGATAAAGTAGCTGTTGGAATGAGCGGCGGCAAGGACAGCACCTCTTTATTTTACTTATTGGAAAAAATTCGCAGTCAAGGTCGTTTAGGCTTTGATTTCGAATTGGTTCCGATCTCTTTAGACATGGGGTTTGAAGGCTGTGATATTTCTCCGATGCAGCAGTTTGTAGAAGAGCTGGGCTATCAGCTGGAGGTGGTTCCTACGAATATCGCCAAAGTGGTATTTGATATTCGCCAGGAACGCTCTCCTTGTTCTTTGTGCGCTAAGCTGCGAAGAGGGATTTTGTATAATCGCGCAAAAGAATTAGGTTGTCAAAAGGTTGCTTTGGGTCATCATTTAGATGATGCTATTGAAACTTATTTTATGAATTTTCTTTTTCATGGTCGCTTAAACAGCTTTGAACCAAAAAGCTATTTGACTAAAACCGGGGTGACTTTGATTCGTCCGCTGATTTATATTGAAGAAAAACAGGTGATTCGTTTTGTTAAGCGTGAAGAGATTCCAGTGGTGTTTAATCCTTGTCCCGTGGACAAAAAAACTAAGCGTGAAGAGATAAAACGATTGGTTACCACCCTTTCTGCTGATTATGGCGATATTCGGGAAAAGTTCATTATGGGTATGGAACAAGGAACAAATCAGGATTTTTGGTCGAAAAGTTTGGATGAAAGCCCTTTATCGCAAAAGAAATTCTTGTGATCGATTGAATTGTAGTTCTTCCTCGTGGTATAATTCATCTTGTATAATTCATGAGGGAGTAACTAGCAGCGGTAGCTGTGGCAACGCCACCAACAAGAAAGAAATTTCTGGTGTTGTCTTAAATAGTGAGACTTATGTATGTTCTTAAAGCATACAGAAGTCTATTTTTTTTCCTTTTTATTAGGAACTGGAGTAGACTTGTATTGCAGAATATTGAAGGAGGAAGAACATGTCAGAGGAAAAAAAGCAACAATTGTCGCATCCGTTTTATGCTGAGGATACCGAAACGGTCTTAGCTAAGATGCAGTCAACCGAGGAAGGTTTGTCTTCAAGTGAGGCCCAAAAACGTATTGACGAATACGGCACCAATGAGCTAGATGAAGGCGAAAAGAAAAGTATGGTTGTCCGCTTCTTCGAGCAATTCAAGGACATGATGATCATCGTGTTGATTTTTGCAGCGATTATCTCAGCCGCTGTTTCCCATGAAGTAGTGGATTCAATCATTATTTTAGCAGTTGTCATTATTAATGCAGTAATGGGTGTACTACAAGAATCGAAGGCTGAACAAGCAATTGAAGCGCTGAGAGAAATGTCTACTCCTAATGCTAATGTGCTGCGGGACAATCACGTAAAATCAATCAAATCAACTGAATTAGTACCCGGTGATGTCGTTATGCTGGAAGCCGGTGATGTGGTACCAGCTGATTTGCGTTTATTAGAAGCTGCATCATTGAAAATTGAAGAAGCAGCTTTAACTGGAGAATCGGTGCCAGTTGAAAAAGAAATGATCGTTATCGACGAACAAGATGTTGGTATCGGCGATCGCGTAAATATGGCTTTTTCAAATAGTAATGTTACTTACGGTCGCGGCCGCGGTGTGGTAGTCAGCACAGGGATGAATACCGAAGTTGGTAAAATTGCCGGTATGCTGGCTCAAGCTGATGAAACCGAAACACCATTGAAAAACAACTTGAACCAATTAGGTAAATTCTTGACGATTGCGATTATCGTGATTGCGGCAATCATGTTTGTAGTAGGGATTGCGATTAACGGTACTTCATGGGATGAAATGTTCTTAACATCTATTTCCTTAGCAGTAGCAGCGATTCCAGAAGGGTTGCCAGCGATTGTAACGATTATTTTAGCTCTAGGTACACAGGTTATGGCGAAGCGTAATTCAGTAATTCGTAAATTGCCAGCAGTTGAAACTTTAGGTTCAACTGATATTATCGCTTCTGATAAAACCGGTACTTTGACTTTAAACCAAATGACCGTTGAAAAGCTTTATGTCAACAACCAACAAATTGGTGCTAAAGAAGAAATGCCTAATGATCTAATGGCGATTAAAGTTATGAACTTTGCTAATGATACGAAGTTTAGCCAAGAAGGTACTTTGATTGGTGACCCAACTGAAACAGCGTTGGTTCAATTTGGTTTAGATCGTGGCTTCGACGTTCGGGAAGAAACGAAAAAAGAAACTCGAGTAGCTGAACTGCCATTTGATTCCGATCGTAAATTAATGAGTACTATTCATGAACAAGCAGACGGCAAATTTTTAGTAGCTGTTAAGGGTGCACCAGATGTATTGTTAACTCGTGCGAATAAAGTATTGCTGAATGATACGGTAGTACCAATGACCGAAAAAGAAAAGAATGATATTTTAACTAACAATACCGACATGGCACAACAAGCATTGCGTGTCTTAGGTATGGCTTACAAAATGGTGGATCAAATTCCGACTGAAATGGAATCGGAAATTGTCGAAAATGATTTAATCTTTGCTGGACTTGTAGGGATGATTGACCCTGAACGTGCCGAAGCAGCTGAAGCAGTACGTGTTGCTAAAGATGCTGGCGTTCGCCCAATCATGATCACTGGTGACCATAAGGATACCGCTGAAGCGATTGCTGTACGTTTAGGCATTGTCGAAAAAGGAAATGACGCGGCTGTTTTAACGGGTGCTCAATTAAATGAAATGAGCGATGAAGAATTCGCTGAAAAAGTTGTGAACTATTCGGTTTATGCTCGGGTATCGCCAGAGCATAAAGTACGTATTGTAAAAGCTTGGCAAACAGAAGGTAAAGTAGTTGCCATGACTGGTGACGGTGTAAATGATGCACCAGCCTTGAAGCAAGCTGACATTGGTATTGGTATGGGTATTACTGGTACGGAAGTATCTAAAGGCGCTTCTGACATGGTACTGGCTGATGACAACTTTGCGACAATCGTTGTTGCTGTTGAAGAAGGCCGTAAAGTCTTCTCTAACATTCAAAAATCAGTTCAATACTTGCTGGCAGCCAACTTAGGTGAAGTACTGACCTTGTTCTTAGCGACACTATTTGGTTGGGATACGTTATTACCAATTCATTTATTGTGGATCAACTTAGTAACGGATACTTTCCCAGCGATTGCGCTAGGAATGGAGCCAGCCGAAAAAGATTTGATGAAGCACAAGCCTCGTGGACGGAATTCCAACCTGTTCTCTGGCGGCGTGTTCTCTAGTATCATTTACCAAGGGATCTTGGAAGGTGCCACCGTGTTGTTCGTTTATTGGTCAGCGATTCAATGGCCGGTTCATAATACCTATGATGCAATCCATTCAGATGCGTTGACAATGGCCTTTGCAACGTTAGGCTTGATGCAGTTGTTCCATGCCTTTAACGTTAAGTCGGTTCATCAATCGATCTTCAAGGTAGGACCATTCCGCAACAAGACCTTCAACTGGGCAATCTTGCTATCCTTTGCTTTAATGATGGTTATCATCGTTGTTCCAGGACTGAACGATCTGTTCCGGGTAGCTCACCTTGATATGTATCAATGGGGAATTGTACTGGGCGCATCCTTTGCGATTATTCCAATTGTAGAGATTGTGAAGTTCTTCCAACGCAAAACGATGAATTAAGGTATAATAGTTACAGGAAAGCTGTCGCTTTGCGGCAGCTTTTTTTAATAATCAAAATTGTTAGAGGAGAGATTGTATGCGTCCAAATGTAGGGTTATATGCCGGAAAAATTAATGAACTCATAAAAGATACTGAAGAGATGGGTGAAAAGCTTCACCCCAGCTACGAAGAAATTCGTACCGCTATTGATGAGAAAAAAGAAGTAGATGCAGCCAGAGTTTCTGAAATTCATCAGCTGTTTGCTGAAGGAACAAAATTTTATCAGTTAAATCTTGAAAAAATCGAATTATTGAAGCCGCCAGCAAAAGTGATGGGAAATCACATAAAATTTAAAAAAGCTTATCGTCAATATGTCGATGGCTGTCAGGAAATGACCGACAGTTTAGTGCCGGAAATCAACGCTGAAGCCTTCGATGCAGCTGAAGAATAGCAGGATCAAGCAACCGATACTATTTATAAAACCATCCAAAAAATTACGAATCTTTTGCTAAAATAAGAAATGACGGCTTGTATAACGAGTGTTTTCTAATTTTAATATAACTGAATTCTAAATACAAAGAGGGCTGTTTAGGTTATATTATATCCATAACCTAAACAACCTTTTCTTTTCATTACGTAAGTATTTTCTCCTTAAAATATTTACTCCTTTTCCACCGATCCCCAGTCGGTGGTTTTTTTGTGCCTAAAAAAGCTGAGGAAGCATGTGTAACCTGCTCCCTCAGCTTCATCAATTAGTTTTCGATATTTCTCACATAGTTTTCGAAATAGTCGTTTAGATCATTTTTCAGCTTTTGATATTCTTCTTCGGTGTATTCTTTGTCTTCAATTTTCCCTGCGAAACGCGGGATTTCTAAATCTTTACTTAGTCGTGCCAATACTTCTTCTTTATCCATTAAGCAAAATCCTTTCTAATCAAAGTAGACGCAAACACATTCAGGGGCATAAATATCTTTTTGCAGCAGTTCCAATAAGCCGGTTGCCGCATCCCGACGATATAAGCTCAGGTTGTCGGTATTTTGATTGCCGCATACAACGTAGTCATTTTCCGGGGATAAGTTAAAGTCCCGTGGGCCGTCACCTTCAGTTGAAATGAATTGAATCGTTTCTAATGATTTTCCGTCTTCTGAAATTTGATAGACCACTATCGAGTTGTGGCCGCGATTGGAAGCATACAGGAATTTTCCGTCTTTGGAAATACGAATCGCTGCTCCAGCACTTTCGCCAGTGAAGTCATCTGGCACAGTTGAAATAGTTTGCAACAGACTGAAGCTGCCGTCTTCACTGTTATAAGCCAATACAGCAACGGTATTATCCAATTCACCAAATAAGTAGGCGATATCCTCTTGCGGATGGAAAACCAGATGACGAGGCCCGCAGCCTGGTTGTGTGACATAAGCAGCCACTTCAGTTAAGCTGCCTGATTGGTCAACATCATAAGTCTGCACATGGTCAGTTCCAAGGTCGCAGACTACTAAACGATTGTCAGGTGTTAGATCGGTATAATGTACGTGAGCGGTGTTTTGATTTTTGTGGGGACCCGTTTCCTCATCATGGTAAACAGCCGCAGCAGCGTCTAGAGAGCCGTCTTCTTTGATGTGATAGACATTGACTTCACCTTTGTGATAGTTTGCGCCATAAAGCAGTTGGCGGTCTTCGTCCACGGCTACGTAGCATAGGGGTGCGCCTTCTTCAGTAACTGCATTTAAAAAGTTCAGTTTTGCATCATAGCTGGATGCGCCGCCTTCGTCATTTTGGGTAGTTACAGAATAAAGATTGCCGGCCTGGCTTTTCGTTAAGTAGGTTGGGCTGGTTTCTTTAGTGACTAAAGTTAAGTTGTCCAGCACACCTTTTTCGGTATCCAGCTGGATTTGATAGATGCCTTCACTTTTATTGCGGGTATAAGTTCCTAAAAGAATATTTTTAATCATAGTGTCCTCCTTTGTTTGCTGTCTTTATTTTACCAGTATGTAGGGGACTTGGATAGCTGGAAGTTTATGATATAATTGAAAAAGAAACGAGAAAAGAGCGTGAATGATGACAAAAACAGAGATTATGCAAGTTGGAAAACAGGCAATTAACGATGAACCGATTCTGATTCTTTTTGATGAATCCGTAACACCTGAACTGGCAATGCATTCAATTGTTCAACGTAAGAAAGATCAGCAGCCGATTGAATTGAAGGTTGGCAGCGAAATTCACTTTGGCGATCAGATTTATCATGTGACCGCACTGGGCCATTTAGCCAATCAAAACTTAAATGAGATTGCTCATGCTACATTGTTTTTTAAAGCGAGTGAAAACGAAAGTGCAAATGGGGTTTATTTGGAACCAGAAGTTGTACCCAACATTGAGGTAGGAATGGAAATCAGCTTCTTGTAGGAGTGAATGCTTTGGATAAAAAGAAATTTACAGAAAAGACTTCCTGGTTTTGGAAGTGGTTTTTAAATAATCAAGTGGTAGTGAGCTTGATTGTGGTTTTACTCTTACTTTTAATTTTACTGGTGTTTACTAAGGTTTCTTACTTGTTTGAACCAGTGGGACAATTCTTTGCAATTGTAGGTTTGCCAATGGTTTTAGCGGGGATTCTTTTTTACTTGATGAATCCAGTAGTGAATCACTTGGAGAAAAGGGGAGTAAAGCGACAATACGGCATCATCTTACTATTTATTGTAGTATTGGCCTTGCTGATTTGGGGTATCGTGGTAATCGTGCCGGAAATTCGCCAGCAGATTCAGTCCCTGGTTAACAGCTTTCCAGGCTATATTGATACGATTGAGGGTAAAGCTGATCAAATCTTTAAAGACCCGTCCTTCCGACCAGTACAAGAGTACATTGAAAATAGTGCTCAAAGGATTTTAGAAACAATCACCAACATGACCCAAGACCTTTCCCGAGTAACCTTGCAAGGATTGGGCAGTGTGGTTTCGGTGGTTACCAATATTGTGATTGCCTTGTTTACGGCGCCGATTATTCTGTTCTTTCTATTGAAAGACGGTAAACGTTTAGGGCCTTACTTGGTTTCCTTTTTGCCTAACAGAATGCGTCGTCCATCGTATCGGGTGTTAAGAGAGATGAATCAGCAGTTGGCTTCCTATATTCGGGGTCAGCTGACCGTTGCTTTTGCAGTTGCGGTTATGTTCATGCTGGGTTTTTCAATTGTTGGCTTGAATTACGGAATTTTACTGGGAGTCTTAGCCGGCTTTTTAAACCTGATTCCTTATTTAGGTTCTTTTCTGGCAATGATTCCGGTGGTTTTTATCGCGATTGTTACCGGACCGGTGATGCTGCTGAAGGTCATTATTGTCTTTGCAATTGAACAAATGATTGAAGGCCGGATTGTCTCGCCATTAGTTTTGGGAAGTCAATTGGAAATTCATCCCGTCACGATCATGTTTGTTTTACTGACTGCCGGAAAAATCTTCGGTTTGGCAGGAATTATCTTGGGGATTCCATTTTATGCAGTGGCTAAAGTAATTGCCAGCCATGTCTTTGATTGGTATAAGAGTGTATCTAATTTGTACAATGAAGAAGAGGTTGAGGAAGAAACAGTCGATACGTAAATAAAAAAGTGGTTAGCAGATCCTGCTCCTTACAAGGAGGGGGTACTGCTAACCACTTTTTTCAGTTTAGTATTTCACAAATTGAAGCCTGTGAAGTCTCTTTTATTCTAAAAGTTTTTGGCAATCTCGATCGCTTTATCTTTAGCAGCATCGACAATCGCAACTCGTTGGTTTGGATCATAATCAGCACCCTCAATGTAGACAGATGAGAAGTCAGTGATGCCGACGAATTTCAACATTTCGCGTACGTACATCGCAGAGAAATCTTTGCCGTCATAAACGCCGCCGCTGGATTGAATATGCAGCGCTTTTTTGCCTTCAGTTAAACCAACTGGGCCTTCTGCAGTATATTTGAAGGTTTTGCCGGCAACATTGACTGTATCAAACCAGGCTTTTAAACGTGTTGGAATGTTTAGGTTCCACAAAGCATTGGCAATCACAATTTTATCGCTAGCTAAAAATTGTTCAGTGAAATCATTGAACAAGCGAACTTTTTCCTGCTGGTCAGAGGTTAATTCAGTATATTCTTTTCCTTGGCTTAGTTCTTTCCAAGCTAATAATAGGTCTTGATCGATTTCTGGCAGACTAACCTGAAACAGATCAACGATTTCCATCGTGTCCTCTGGATGGGCAGATTGATAAGTTGAAATAAATGCATCTAAAACGGTAAGTGTTTGTGAATCATCATTTGTGAGCGGGTGCGCTTTCACAACTAGTACTTTTGACATTAATATACTCCCTTTCTTGCAATGTAACCTAATAGTATCGGAAAACTGCAAAATTCTCAATTTATTTGCTTACAAAAAGTACTAATAAAATGTAATACACCTCCAAAGCCTGCTATAACAGGTTTTGGGGGTGTACTTGTTTTTTCATTTAGCTAGCTAAATAGCTTGAAAAAGCGGTCGCTCCGCCAATAACATTTACTACCTTGTAGCCTTTTTCCCGTAAATACTGAGCCATTGTTTCAGAATAATCACCGAACTGACTAAACAGATAATAGGTTTTGTTTTTATCCAATTGGTCAAATTGGTTCGCTAGTTGAGTTAGCGGTATTTGTATAACATCGGTAAAACCTTTCAATTCAGTTGTATCAAAAAAATCGGGATCTCTGAGATCAATCACATTTAGTGTTTGGGAAGCTGCAAGGGATAAAAATTCTAGAGTAGTTACAGAAAGATTCATGATTTTATCCACCTCGTTTTCTTTAATCTGAGTCCCGATAATAATATAGAACGTTTGTGAAGGCAAGTACTATGCAATACTTATTTAAAGAGAATAAGTATCTTTAATGAAAGATTCACAATTTAGACAAATTAAGCCGAAAAGACTGCACAAAAAAGAACCAGAAACGTTTTCCTGGTTCAAGTAGACAGCTGTCATTAATAAAGTTCCGATTGATTATGGGTCCAGCGAGAAAATGCCGAGCTTGGCAGAATCAGCAATACAAACATGATAATTGGCCCTATGATCGGGATGATATATAATAGTATCCACCAGTTGCTTTTATTTGTATCGTGCAATCTTCTGGCACGTACAGTAAAGTTTGCTAGCCAAATTAGAAACGATAGAACTAAAAAGACGATGACTCGAATATTCATCTCTTTGATCGATTCAGTTGCAAAATCGTAGTATCTTGGCAGATTGGTTAACCAGCTGTACAAAAACAGCACAAAGTAGTTAACGACCTGCGGCCACCAGTATTGTCCCCGTTTTGCCCGTGCGTCCATCACAGTGATATTTTTCCAGTATTCCTTATAAGCTTGAATCATAGCGATCACTCCTTATTCTTGCTAGTAGTTTCTCGTTAAAATAAAATTTAGTCAAATAATCCGCTTTTTTATCTGCTGGCTGATGAGAAGTAATTACTCCGCATAATGATTGAAACCTGTGAGACGTTGAATCGTTTTTCTTGCATCTTTTTCACAGGATGATATAATGACACTGTGTCATATGACAGAGTGTCATTTCGATTTAGTGAGGAGGACAAATGATGCCTACAGATACTTTTTTCCGATTACCGGCTGAAAAACAGCAGCGTTTAATGAAGGCGGCGAAGATTGAATTTTCCCGTCATTCCCTGCAGGAGGCTTCGATTGCCGACATTGTGAAGTTGGCGGATATTCCTAGAGGGAGCTTTTATCAATATTTTGCGGATAAAGAAGATCTTTATTTCCATTATTATGAAACCCTGCGGAAGGATCGTACGAATGAATTAATTGAAGCAATTGATGCAGCAGAGGGCGATATTTTTGAAGGCTTTGATCAGTATTTTACTTTTTTGCTGCGGGACATTTTTACCGGAGAGGATGCTGATTTCTATCGCAATCTTTTCTTGAATATGGATTATCGGGCTGGTCGTAAAGTAACAGATGGGCCAGCGCATGTGAATCACGCTAAGCATCCAAGGCAGGGCTTCATAGGGGAGCTGGCAGAACACATTAATCGGACGCATTTGACGATTCAATCTGAGGCAGAATTACACATGTTTCTCCATTTAATTATGACAACGGTTTTTTCTTCCATCGGCAAGGGATATCATGAACGATCTCGTGATCCAGACTATCCGATTGAGAAGATTGTGGAGGACTTTAAGACAGCGTTAGGCTGGCTGAAAAATGGAACTTATAAGAAGGAAGGGAACTAAATGCTTAAACTACTAAAACGAATACCGCTTTGGGCAGGTTTTCTGGCGATCCTATTTATGTTTTTCCAAGTTATCGCCGATTTGTATCTGCCAACCTTAACCTCGAATATTATTGATAACGGGGTAGCGAAGGGGGATATTGACTACATTTGGCGAACGGGATTCGTCATGATTGGGATTTCAGTTTTGAGTATTATCGCAGCGGTGGGGAACACTTACTTTGCTACGAGAGAATCACAACGCTTAGGGCGAAGCCTGCGGAGTGATGTTTACAAAAAAGTTGGAAGCTTTTCAAATCATGAGTTTGATAAATTCGGGACAGCGTCACTAATCACTCGGACAACCAATGACGTAACTCAAGTTCAATTGGTTACGCAGATGTTTTTCCGTTTGATGATCAATGCACCGATTATGTTAGTTGGTGCCAGTATTTTGGCTTATCAAAAGGACGCGGAGCTAACTAAAATATTCTTTGTGGTTATTCCGATTATGCTGGTTGTTGTTGGCGGTATTATGATGTTCGCCGTACCATTGTTTAAAAGCATGCAAAAGAAAACCGACCGTTTGAACTTGGTTTTCCGTGAAGGATTAACCGGGGTTCGGGTCATTCGGGCCTTTGATAAAACGAAATACGAAGAAAATCGCTTTAATGATGCCAACAAGGATTATACCAACACAGCCATCAAGGTAAATACGATTGTCGCTTTAATGATGCCGCTGATGACGTTGATTATGAGTGGTACCAATATTGCCATTACTTGGTTCGGGGGTCACTATATTGCCGATATGAGTTTGGAAGTTGGGAATTTGATTGCCTTTATGACTTATGCGATGCAAATTCTGATGAGCTTCATGATGCTGTCGATGATCTTTATTACGGTTCCGCGAGCTCAAGCATCAGCTGACCGGATCAATGAAGTCTTGGAAACAGAGCATACCATCTTAGATCCAGCTGAACCTAAAAAAATCGAAGTCAATGGGCATAATGCTTCGTTAACCTTCGACCATGTAAACTTCCGTTACGAAGATGCTGAACATCTGGCCTTAGAGGATATTGATTTTTCGGCAACTGCTGGACAAACCGTAGCGATTATTGGTGGAACGGGTTCTGGTAAAACGACCTTGATCAATCTGATTCCCCGTCTGCTGGATATTGAATCAGGCGAGATTCGCATCAACGGTGTATCGACTCGTGAGATCAATCAAGTTGATTTGCGGGAAATGATCGGCTTTGTTCCCCAAAAAGCAGTTCTGTTTTCTGGAACGATTCGTGAAAATATGCAGTACGGTTCGCCGGATGCCAGTGATGAAACCATTTGGAAAGCGTTGGAAATTGCGCAAGCCAAAGATTTCGTCAGTGAAATGGAAAAAGGCTTGGATAGTCGCGTTGAACAAGGCGGCGGCAACTTCTCAGGTGGACAGCGTCAGCGTTTAGCGATTGCTCGGGCTTTAGTGAAAGTCGCAGATATTTATGTGTTTGATGATTCTTTCTCAGCTTTGGATTTCAAAACAGACGCTAAATTGCGAGCAGCTTTGCTGAAGGAAATCACCGAAAGTGTCGTTGTCATCGTGGCTCAACGAGTAAGTACTGTTATGGATGCCGATATTATTCTAGTCATCGACGAAGGAAAACTTGTGGGTAAAGGAACCCATGATGAATTAATGAAATCTAACGAAACTTATAAAGAGATTGTTCAATCACAATTGCGAGAGGAGGACATGTAATGGCACAAGGACCAAGAATGGGCGGCGGATCCAGCCGTAATATGGGCGCTAAGGGACCGAAACCTAAAAACTTTTGGAAAACCATTAAACGGTTGTTTTCCTACATGTCTAAAAGAATGGTAGCGATCATTGCGGTATTTGTCTTAGCAATCACTTCGGTTATCTTTCAAATTCAAACCCCTAAGATTTTAGGGGAAGCAACAACTGAAATATTTAAAGGGGTAACTGAGGGCTATCAGCAAATGCAGATGGGCCAGCAAATTACCAGCTTCCCGATTAATTTTGAGCGAATTGGCGAGATTATTTTAGTTGTTATCGGGTTGTACTTGGCTTCGGCTTTGTTCAGTTTCTTCCAACAGTTTATTATGACCCGGGTTTCACAACGGACTGTTTTTGAACTGCGGAGAGATCTAGAAGAAAAAATGAACCGAGTGCCAATTTCTTATTATGATACTCACAGCAATGGTGATATTATGTCGCGGGCAATTAACGACATGGACAACATCGCCAGTACGCTGCAGCAAAACTTGACGCAGCTGATTACTAGTACCGTGACCTTTGTCGGAGTACTGGTTATGATGCTGACCATCAGCTGGCAGCTAACGTTAATAGCATTAGCCACTGTGCCATTAAGTTTGATTGTAGTAATGATCGTTGCACCTAAATCCCAACGCTTCTTTGCCAGCCAACAAAAGAGCTTAGGCTTGTTGAATAATCAGGTGGAAGAAACGTATGCTGGACATACGGTGGTCAAAACCTTCAATCATGAGAAAGCCGATCAAGTGAATTTTGAAAAAGAAAATGAAGTTTTATACAAAGCCGGCTGGCAAGCACAATTTATTTCAGCGATTATTATGCCTTTGATGAATTTCATTAAGAACTTAGGCTATGTCTTTGTGGCGGTTCTAGGCGGGATCAAAGTGGCCAATGGGACGATGACTTTGGGGAATGTGCAAGCCTTCTTGCAATATACCAATCAGTTTTCACAACCAATCACGCAAATTGCTAACTTGATGAACACCATTCAATCAACGGTTGCTTCAGCTGAACGGGTTTTTGAAGTGTTGGACGAAGCGGAAATGGACAACGAACCTTCTGGTATTCCTGTAGAAGAAAACAGTCCCTACAAAGTCGAATTCGAACACGTTCAATTTGGTTACGGCGAAGACAGCTTATTGATGAAGGATTTCAATTTGAAAGTGAATCCGGGTGAAATGGTGGCCATCGTCGGTCCGACTGGGGCTGGTAAAACGACGATGATCAATTTACTAGAACGTTTCTATGATGTTAGTGGCGGCTCCATCAAGTACGAAGGTGCTGACACTCGAGATATTAGTCGAGATGAATTGCGGTCTCACTTCTCGATGGTGTTGCAGGATACTTGGCTGTTTACCGGAAGTATTTATGACAATATTAAGTACGGTAATGATGATGCCACTGAAGAGCAAATTATGCGAGCAGCGAAAGCCGCCCACGTGGATGATTTTGTTCGTAAGCTGCCTAATGGTTATGATACGGTATTGAATGAAGATGCCAGCAACATTTCCCAAGGACAACGTCAATTGATTACGATCGCGCGGGCCTTTCTAGCCAATCCGGATGTTTTGATTCTCGATGAGGCGACCTCCAGTGTCGATACACGGACTGAAGTGCTGATTCAACAAGCGATGAATCGACTGTTGGAAAACCGTACCAGCTTCGTGGTAGCACACCGTTTATCTACCATTCGTGACGCTGACAATATCATTGTAATGAACCACGGAGACATTGTGGAAACCGGCAATCACGATGAATTAATGGCGAAAAACGGCTTCTATGCTGATCTTTATAATAGTCAATTTTCAGAAAATGCAGCATAAGATGCTGAAAAGGGTGATTACTTTGCGGTAATCCCCTTTTTTTAGTGGCTTTCGCTTGCGGTATTTCCTTGCTATAGGTAGAATTAATATGATATGGAGGGATTAGATAAAATGGGGAAATTCAATTTGGGTGATCTAGCACTTAAAACTATCGCGGTTCGAGTGAAAGATCGTGATTTGATGATTCATTTTTACCGGGATATCATCGGTTTTCATTTATTGCGGGAAGAAAATGAATTAGCAATCTTAGGCTACAAAGAACCAATGACCGAATTACTTTGGTTAGAAGAAAGTCCCAGAGCGATAGATCATCAAGGCGAAATTAAAAAAATGCAACGATTCTCTTTGGCGGTGCCAAATGAGGAAGAGTTGGCTAACGTGGCGTTTCGGGCACAGGAGAATGAATATCCGGTAGAAGATGCGTTAAAGACCGACAAAGAAAAAGGGCTTTTATTAGTCGATCCTGAAGGCAACGAAATTGAAGTCTTTTATGCACCAGATGAAAAAAGTTCAACCAAAGAAGCAAACAGTATGGATGTGGATGCCTTAGCTGCTGAAGCAACAGAAAAGAAAAAAATTCACCAATCTTATTTTGGCCGCGTTCACTTGAACGTTAACGATGTTGAAAAACAAGAAGCTTTTTTGTCTGATATCTTAGGCTTAAAGGTCCAAGAAGAAAACGGGAAACTGCGCATCTTAAATCGTGGCGACTTCCATGTTGGCTTGACGCAAGCAAGCGGTGGAACCATTGATAAACCAACAGATGAAGTCTTAGGTTTGGATTTCTTGCAATTTATTGTCAGCAAGGATGATTTACTGGCATTGATTGATCATTTAAATGAAAATGGCAAAGACTTCTTTGTTGATAAGAAACAATCTTTAATCACTATCTACGATTCAGTAGGCATCGAATGGTGGTTCGTTTTAAAATAGTAGACTGCCGCGTGAAAACGCGGTTTTTTTGACGGGAGAAGATGCATGTACCCAAAGACAACAAAAATAATTGAAGAAAAACTTCAGCAGGGTGTGTTTCCTGGCGTTGTGTATTCCTTTATTGAAGGAGATCAGCAGCAAACTACCACTTTAGGTTTGGCACAGGTGGAACCGGTGATTCGTCCGATGGAGGAGAATGCGTTGTTTGATGTTGCTTCCTTAACGAAGGTGATCTGCACAACAACAATGCTGCTGAAGCTGTGGGAAGAAAAGAAGATTGAGTGGGATCAGCCTTTGCAGGAGCTGCTGCCGGACTTTCAAGATGAGCGCATTACGTTACGCCATTTGCTGACTCATACTTCGGACATTCAAACCTATATTCCTCAGCGGGATCAGTTGAATGCCCAAGAGCTGCGGGCAGCCTATCTCACCTTGCAGTCGGGAGAAAATTTAGGCAAGCAAGTAAAGTATACTGATGCGGGTACGATCCTGCTAGGTTTTATGCTGGAGGAATTGTATCAAGAAGATGTTGTCACTATCTTCCGCCAGCATATTCTTGAACCGTTAGAAATGAGCGACAGCTGTTTTTTGCCAGAGGTAATTGATGAACGGTTTGTACCGACTGAAAAAATGTCTAACGGGGAAGTGCTGCGAGGAATTACTCACGACCCGAAAGCTAGGGTGCTGGCGGAACATGCCGGGAACGCCGGCTTATTCACCAACATGAAAGATTTGAAGAAATTTACCGAAATGTATTTGAATTTTGGCAGCGTTAACGGTAAGATTTACTTGCAGGAAAGCACCATTGCTTTTTTACTGTCTGATCAGACACCGACAGGCAATGGCGGACGCAGTCTTGGCTGGGATTTGAGGTATGAGGTCCAACAGCAGCCGTTACTTTTTCATACAGGTTACACTGGCGCATTTATGCTGCTGGATCCCGTGAAGCACTCGGCTTTTCTCTTTTTGTCGAATCGGGTGCACCCGCAGGATCACCGCGCAGAATACGTGCGTCAGCGGGATGAAATTTTAGCCGCCTATCTGTCTGAACATGCAGTACTATATCAAAAATAGAGGAGTAATAGACGTGGAACCATTATTTTTAAAACCAGTATTTCAAGAAAAGATTTGGGGCGGCAATCAGCTTCACACCGTCTTTGGTTTTGATTTGCCTAACGACAGTATCGGAGAAGATTGGGCCATCAGCGGACACCCTCACGGCGTTAGCGTTGTTGAGAATGGACCTTATAAAGGTTGGCAGTTAGACAAGCTTTGGGCTGAGCACCGAGAACTATTCGGCAATGCCGAAGGGGACGTTTTCCCGTTGCTAACCAAAATTTTGGATGCGGAAGATGACCTGTCAGTACAGGTTCATCCCGATGATGCCTATGGCTTGAAGCACGAAGGTGAATTAGGCAAAACGGAATGCTGGTATATTATCGATGCCAAACCAGGTTCAGAAATTGTCTATGGCCACAATGCTCAAACACGGGAAGAGTTGGCTGAAATGATTGAAAACGGCCAATGGGAACGTTTGTTACGCCGCATTCCAGTTAAAAAAGGCGACTTTTTCTATGTGCCTAGTGGAACCATCCATGCGATTGGTCGTGGGATTTTGATTTTAGAAACTCAACAAAGCTCGGATACAACTTACCGTGTATACGACTATGACCGCAAAGACGAACAAGGAAACAAACGGGAATTACATGTTCAGCAATCCGTTGATGTTACGACTGTTCCAGCGATTAGTCCAGAATTAGAAGTACAAGAAACCAAACACGGCGAGTCTTCCATTATCAGCTATTTGAAAACCGACTTCTTCAACGTGTACGAATGGGAAGTAGCAGGTCGTCTTTCTCTAACTAAAGAAGGCGCGTATACTTTGATGACAGTTGTGGAAGGCTACGGCAACCTGATTGTTGACGGACAAACTTATGAAATGCAACCAGGCTCCAGCTGCATTTTACCTTCAGCTATTCAAACTTGGGCATTAGAAGGCGAAATGAAAATTATCGCTTCAACGCCAGGAAAATAAAAAAATGCTTGATTCTCAATTAAACGAGGATCAAGCATTTTTAATTTATTCAGCAGGTAATTCAGGAAGTACGATGTCTTCGCCATATTTATTCTTCAATGCCGTATGCAGCAGTCTAACGGCCAATGCTTTGTTGCGGGAAAGAATCGGTCCGTGGAAATAGGTGCCATAGACATTTTTATAAATGACCCCTTCACCTTCGTCTTCGCCATTGTTCCCTTTGCCTTGGACGACCTTGCCTAATGGTCGCTCATCTTTACCTAAGAAGGTACGGCCGTTGTGATTTTCAAAGCCGTAGTAGGTTTCGTTGAACTCTTCGTTATGGATGACAACGTCACCGATGAAACGGTTATTGTCTTGGCTTAAGGTGTAGTGATCCAACGCGCCAATGCCGTTGATCTTTTCACCATTTGCCCCGATATAATAGTGGCCCAACAATTGGTAACCACCGCAGACCGCTAAAATGACGCCATCGTTTTCGATATATTCAGTCAAGTCGGCTTTTTTGTCTTGGATATCTTTGGAGACAATCACTTGTTCATAATCCTGACCGCCGCCAATGAAGACTAAGTCGAATTTTTGCGAATCAAAGTCTTGGTGAATGCTGACGATTTCAGTCGTTAATTCAATACCCATTTGCTTAGCATAATATTGGAACATCAGCAAATTTCCATTGTCACCGTAAGTATTCAAAAGGTTTCCGTATAAGTGTGCCATTGTTAATTGATAATTAGCCACGATCCATTCCCCCATCAATGTAGCCTTTTTGCGCAAGTTCCTTACGCAGCTGTAAAACGGCCGTGTAAGTGGCCAGAATGTAAACATGTTCAGTTGGAACTGTCTTAATTGCGTCGATTACATCGGTTAAGTTTTCTTTTTCGGTCAAACGTTCCGCTGGAATGCCAGCAACCTTCAGACGTAAAGCCATATCCGTATGACGATCTCCGCCAGCGATTACGGCTGGGATATCCATCTCGGCGAAGGCTTCATGATTGCCGTCCCAAATCCAGCTGACATCAATACCGTCTGCATAATTCGCATTCAGTAAAGAGACCAATGAAAAAGGATAAGGCGCTAACCCGATCATGTCGATAACCTGATTTAGACCCACTGGATTTTTGACTAAAACTAAGGTACATTTTTTGTCACCAATTGAAAATTCTTCCTGACGGCCAAAGACTTTTTCATCGTAGCCTAAGCCTTGGCGAATTTTTTTCGGTGAAACATTAAAATGCTCAGCTACCGCAGTTGCGGACAAGGCGTTATAGACATTGTACATACCGCCAACTTCGATCTTGTATTCTTGATCGTCGATGACAAAGGCTGAAGACGTATTGTCCATGTCCAGCATTTTTGTTAGTTTGTAATCCAGCTCAGGGCGGTGGAAACCACAGTTGGGGCAAAAATACTTGCCAAGGTTGGCGTAAGTAATCATTTGATAACGCAAAATGTGCTGACATCTTGGGCATAATAAGCCGTCGGTGTTGTAATGAGCCTCTTGCTCTTGGTCCGGCAAGTGGTCAAAGCCGTAATATTTCCGCGGATTCACAGTATCCAAGGAATTGAAAATCGGTGAGTCGCCGTTACAAATGATTGGCGCATTCGGCGATTTCGCAGCACCTTCTACAATCATTTTGTAAGTCGTATAGATTTCACCGTAGCGATCCATTTGATCTCGGAAAATATTGGTGAACAAGAATAGCTCTGGTTTGATATATTCTGTTACCTTGCTTAAGCTGGCTTCATCAATTTCCAGTACCGCGAATTTCTTGACGCCTTTTTTACCTTTGGCCTGTAAAAAGGTGGAAACAATCCCTTGAGCCATGTTGGCACCGGTTGGATTGGTCAACACTTGATCAAATTCCTGCTTTAAAATATTAACCGTTAAAGCAGTAGTCAGGGTTTTACCGTTTGTTCCAGTGACTACAACTACACTGTAGTCTTTTGCCAACGTATCTAAAATATGCGGATCAAGCTTCAAGGCCAATTGCCCGGGATAGCTGGAACCACCTTTAAAAAATGTCTTTAATACCCATTGGGAGGTCTTGCCGGCAGCAATTGCCAGATGACTTCGTAACCCCATTGCACATCCTCCATGTCTGTAAACAAATTTAGTTTATCTTATCATACTTGAAAAAAAAGTTTAAACAGCTTTTCTTATTCTTAAGTATTCTACAAAAAAAGCAGGAGCTAGAAAGCTCCTACCCAATAATAATCTTTTCTTCAGGATATTCATACCCCAAGTCACGAGTTTCTTTCGGTACAAACAGCAGCAGCGTATACAGCATGCCGATTCGGCCGATAAACATCAAGATGGCAATCATGATTTTTCCGGTTGCGGACAGGTCATCAGTAATTCCTAAAGACAAACCGGTTGTCCCAAATGCGGAAGTCACTTCCACAATAATCGAAATCAGCGAATGATCCTCGGTGGCTGTTAAAAACAAAATACTGAAAAAGCACATCCCCATGGAAAGCATGAAGACCACCACCGATTTTCGTACATCATTTTGGGGAATCCGGCGATTAAAGATATTAATGTCTTCTTCATTTTTCAAGAAAGAGTACAAATACAAACCGATGATTGCAATGGTAGTGGTTCGAATCCCGCCACCAACCGAGCTTGGCGAACAACCGATAAACATCAGCATCGAGAAAATAATCAGTGTCGTGTTTTGGAATTGATTCAAATCATGAATTTGCAGACCGGCATTTCTAGTAGTCATGGAATAGAAGGCCGAATTGAGCCATTGATCCCAGGATGGTAAGTCACTAAAGCTGTGATTTTTTTCCAACAGCCAAATAATAATCGTTCCACCCACAAACAAAACCACAAAAGCCAACAAGGCAATTTTTGAAAACAAGCTGAAGCGAAAAGGAATCTTGGAGGCTGAACGGCGATGGGTTACCCAGCCGTGAAAATCCATCAACACCGGAAAACCGATCCCGCCAATAAAAATCAAAAACATAATGACAATCAAAAACAGATGATCATTGGCTAATGGAATAATCGACGTGCCAGTCACGTCAAAGCCTGAGTTGGTGACAGCTGAGATGGATTGATAAAAGCCGTAAAAAATCGCTTCGCCAACGGAAGCATAATACCCCATAAAATAAAAATAAATCGAAAACAACGTGCCAAAAATCAATTCAGTACACAAAAGCATCGTTAAGGTGATTTTGATTAATAAGACAACCCCGCTCAAGCGGGGCTGATTCATATCCGTCATGATCAGCTGACGCTGTTTCAGGGATATCCGGCGCTTGGAGACAATAAAAAAGAAGGTGCTGATCATCATAATTCCCAAGCCGCCAACATGGAACAGGATTTCTAACAACACGACCCCAGTTTCGTTAAACACCGAATTGATATCAAAGGTGGTTAATCCAGTCACTGAAACAGTGGAAATTGCCATAAAAACCATATCCAAAAAGGAAACATGGGAGTTCGGCTGACGAAAGACCGGTAAGTAAAAGAGCAATAAGGACAGCAGAGTCATAATAATATAGTAGAAAACGATAATTTGAATCGATGAAAATCGATTGTCTAGCCTGCGTAAGCTTCGTTTTAAGAAGTTCAGGCGACGTGATAAGTTCATTGGAATGACAGACTCCTTCTAGCAAATAATTATCACTAGTATATCACGCTTGGAAATAGAAGAAAGAGGAATTCTTTTGTTCTTGGTTTTAGGCTGAATTTCTTAAAAAATTGCCAAAATTCGCCAGAAAACTTTCGCCTTCTTTAGAGAATAAGGAGAGAATAGAAATTATGACTGTAAAAAATACCGCTTTTCGGCTATAATACGATAGGAATGAAGTGAAAGGTGACAAGAGATGGCACAGCTTTTTTTTAAATATGGCGCAATGAACAGTGGGAAGACGATTGAAATTCTAAAGGTCGCCCACAATTATGAAGAGCAAAATAAACCAGTGGTTTTAATGACCAGCGGTTTAGACACCCGGGACGGTGTAGGCATGATTGCCAGCCGAATCGGTTTAAAACGTCCGGCAACACCGATTTTTGCGGAGACGAATGTTTATGAATCGATCAAGGCGCTGGATTATAAGCCTTTTTGTATCTTAGTGGACGAATCACAATTTTTACTAAAGCATCATGTAATCGAGTTTGCTCGAGTGGTTGATGAACTGGGCATTCCAGTGATGGCTTTTGGTTTGAAAAATGATTTTCGTAATGAACTGTTTGAAGGTTCAAAGTATCTGTTGTTGTATGCAGATAAATTAGAAGAATTAAAAACGATTTGCTGGTTCTGCCACAAAAAAGCAACGATGAACTTGCATTTTATTGATGGCAAGCCTGTTTATGAAGGTGATCAGGTCCAAATTGGCGGAAATGAAGCCTATTACCCTGTTTGCCGCAAGCATTACCTGCACCCGGAAATTAAGGAGGATGAATAAATGTACGATCAGTTACAAAGCATGGAAGATCGTTATGAAGAGCTTGGGGAATTACTTAGTGATCCAGAGGTCGTTACCGACACTCAGCGGTTCATGAGACTTTCTAAAGAAGAAGCGAGTATTCGCGAAACGGTTGAAACTTATCGCCGCTATAAAGAAGTAGTGGAAGGTATCGCAGACACCGAGGAATTACTAGGTGAAAGCCTGGAAGCCGACATGGCTGAAATGGCTAAAGAAGAATTGTCTGACTTGAAAAAAGAAAAAGAAGTCTTAGAAGAAGAAATTAAAATTCTGCTATTGCCAAAAGATCCTAACGATGACAAAAACATCATTATGGAAATTCGCGGCGCGGCTGGCGGCGATGAAGCGGCTTTATTTGCCGGGGACTTGTTCAACATGTACCAACGTTATGCGGAAGCGCAAGGCTGGAAAACCGAAGTTATGGATGCCAACGTTACGGGAATTGGCGGCTATAAAGAAGTCATTATGATGATCAGCGGCGACAGTGTCTTTTCGAAATTGAAATACGAAAGCGGCGCACACCGAGTACAACGGGTGCCTTCCACTGAATCACAAGGTCGCATTCACACTTCTACTGCAACCGTCGTTATTATGCCGGAAGCTGAAGAAGTTGAAATTGATATTGCTGAAAAAGATATCCGTACCGATATTTACCACGCGTCAGGAGCTGGTGGACAGCACGTCAATAAGACGGCTTCTGCTGTACGTTTAACTCACATTCCAACCGGAGTCGTTGTAGCGATGCAGGATGAACGTTCACAGTTGAAGAACCGTGAAAAAGCGATGAAGGTCTTGCGTGCCCGCGTGTACGACAAGATTTCTCAAGAAGCCCAATCTGAATACGATGCAAGTCGGAAGTCAGCTGTTGGTACCGGAGACCGTTCTGAACGGATTCGTACCTATAACTTCCCGCAAAACCGGGTAACCGATCACCGCATTGGTTTAACCATCCAAAAATTGGATCAGATTTTAACTGGAAAATTAGATGAAATCATTGATGCCTTGATTCTATTTGATCAAACGAAGAAACTGGAAGAGCTGCAAAATGGCTAAAACCTACGTAGAAGTCCTTTCAAGGGCTTCTTCTTTTTTAGAGGAAGCTGGCTTAGAAGGCTATGGGATTGAGTACTTGTTTCTTGAACGCAAGGGCTGGGACAAAACTCAGTGGCTGCTGCACATGCGGGATGAAATATCACCAGCAGAGGAAGCCGTACTTCAAGGGGACATGGAACAGCTGTTGAACCATTTTCCCCCGCAATATATGTTAGGCTACAGCGACTTTTTAGGTCATCGCTTCAAGGTGACGAAAGACACCCTGATCCCGCGACCTGAGACGGAAGAGCTGGTTATGTTATGTTTGGAAAAGAATCCGGGAACTAAGCTTAAAGTAGTGGATATTGGCACAGGAACTGGAGCAATTGCTATTAGCTTAAAATTGGCTCGTCCAGACTGGCAAGTAACAGCAGTGGATATTTCGGCTGGAGCTTTGGCGGTTGCTGAAGAAAACGCCCGTGGAAATGGTGTAGAGATCGACTTCCGTTTAGGAGATACTTTATCATCGATTGATGAGCCGCAAGATATTATTATCAGCAACCCTCCCTATATCAGTCCAGCTGAATGGGCCTTAATGGATGAAAGTGTTCGGACCTTTGAACCAAAGCAAGCTTTGTTTGCTGAAAACGAAGGTTTGGCGATCTATCAAAAAATTGCCGAGGAAAGTCCGCAGCGATTGAAACCAGAAGGCATGCTGCTGTTGGAAATTGGTTTTCAGCAGGGGGAAGCGGTGCGTCAAATGATGCAGCAGGCTTTTCCTGATAAGCAAGTTGAGGTAAAAAAAGATTTATCTAAAAATGATCGAATGGTCATCGTATGTTGATTAATAAAAATTGGGGATAAAATATTTTTAAGCTATAGTTATGATAAAAAAACATTGATTTAACAGGCTGTAAAGCCGACGAAAAGTTATCAACAGGGTTATGCACACTTGACAAAATCATTATCCACAGCCCGTGGATATCTCTAGATAAGTAACTGATAGATTAGGAAATCGTAAAAAAGGAGCTGTGGAAAAGCTGTGGAAACAAAAATATTTCAAGCAGAAGAATTGGCCTATGCGGCGGAATTGCTGAAGCGCGGGGAATTAGTCGCCTTTCCCACCGAAACGGTCTACGGATTGGGCGCTGATGCGCTTTTGCCGGAGTCTGTCAAGCAGGTTTTTCAGGTCAAAGGACGTCCCAGCGATAACCCTCTAATTGTTCATGTGGCCGACTTCAAGATGACCGAACCCTTTGTGGACAAGTATCATCCCTTGACGGAAAAAATCGTTCAGCATTTTTGGCCGGGTCCCTTGACTTTAATTTTTCCAATTAAAAAAAACAGTCTGAGTGCCGTTGTAACCGGTGGCTTATCCACAGCTGCCTTTAGAATGCCAGACAATAAAATAACAATTGATTTGATAAAGAAAACTGAAGCGCCGCTGGTAGGACCTAGTGCAAATACTTCTGGCAAGCCAAGTCCCACCACAGCACAGCATGTTTTTCATGATTTAAAAGGAAAAATTGCTGGGATATTAGATGACGGTGCTACCCAAATTGGTGTGGAGTCAACAGTCCTGGATTTGAGTGGAGAAGTACCGGTCATTTTGCGGCCAGGGGCTATCACGAAGGAGCAGCTGGAGGCTGTTTTGCAAACGGAAGTGCTTTTGGACAAGCATTTGGTTAAAGAAAGCGAAACACCCAAAGCTCCAGGTATGAAATACAAGCACTACTCGCCAGACACACCCGTTGTAATGGTACGGGCAAATGATTGGGAGCAGGCGATCGCATGGGCTCAGCAGGAACAGCAACGAGTAGGAATGTTGGCCGGCCCAGCAGTTGGCGAGAAGTTTGCGACTGAAGATCGTTATATTTTTGAAGACGACACGGTGGAAGCTGCCACTCGCGGCTTGTACAGCGGCTTGCGAGCTTTGGATGAAGCTGGGCAAAGCGATGTCATTTTAACCCAGGTTTTTGAGGAGAGTGAATTAGGCGCTGCCTACATGAATCGCTTAAAAAAAGCCGCTGGTCAAAAATATTTTGAAAAAAATTAGCCAAAACATTCGATTATGGAGCAATCTTTGCGTATACTAGAAACAACAATCATGAAAGGTGAGGATGGATTTGAATTATCAAGCACTAGATCCCGATTTATGGGAAGCCATAGCAAAAGAAGAGCAGCGACAACAAAACAATGTGGAGCTGATTGCTTCTGAAAATATCGTCTCGAAGGCTGTTCAAGCAGCACAAGGCAGCATTTTGACGAATAAGTACGCAGAAGGTTACCCTGGACGTCGTTATTATGGAGGCTGTGAATTCGTCGATATCGTCGAAAATCTAGCCATTGATCGTGCCAAAGAATTATTTGGTGCAAAATTTGCGAATGTTCAAGCACATTCTGGCTCTCAAGCAAACCAAGCAGGTTACCTTTCATTAATCGAAGCCGGTGATACGGTTTTGGGAATGGACTTGGCTGCTGGAGGTCATTTAACCCACGGTTCTCCAGTGAACTTTAGCGGGAAAACCTACAACTTTGTGGCTTATGGAGTTGATCCATCAACTGAAGTGATTGATTATGAAGTCGTACGTATTTTGGCTCGCAAGCATCAGCCTAAATTGATTATTGCTGGAGCTAGTGCCTATAGTCGTGTGATTGATTTTGCCCGTTTCCGTGAAATTGCTGATGAAGTAGGCGCAAAATTAATGGTCGACATGGCTCACATTGCTGGTTTGGTTGCTACAGGTTTACATCCTAACCCGGTTCCTTATGCAGACGTGGTTACTTCAACTACACACAAAACATTGCGTGGTCCACGAGGCGGGTTAATTTTAACCAACGATGAAGCATTAGCTAAAAAAATCAACAGCGCGGTATTCCCTGGAATCCAAGGCGGTCCGTTGGAGCATGTGATCGCTGCGAAGGCAATTGCTTTGAAGGAAGCAATGTCTGAAGACTTCACGACTTATCAGCAGCAAGTATTGGATAATATCCAAGCGATGGTGAAGGTCTTTAACCAGGCACCAGAAAGCCGAGTTATCTCAGGGGGAAGCGACAATCACTTAATCTTGCTGGATGTAACTGGCTTTGAAATGACCGGTAAAGAGGCGGAACGTTTATTGGATACCGTGCACATTACGGTCAATAAAAATTCCATTCCTTTTGAAACCAAGAGTCCATTCCAAACAAGCGGTATCCGAATTGGTACAGCAGCCATCACTAGTCGCGGCTTTAAAGCAGACGATGCGAAGAAAATTGCTGAACTGATCGTGGAAACGTTACGTTCTGGAGAAGACGAAAGCCGCTTAGATGCAGTGAAAAAAGCGATCTTAGAGCTAACTGATGCACATCCTTTGAATGTCTAGTATTATGACTAGTTTTCTAATAAGGTTTGCCTTATAATAAGAGTAAAATATAGATGAGGAGCTATTCATTATGGGAAAGTTTCAAGTAATTGATCATCCATTAATTCAACACAAATTAACAATTATCCGGGACAAGGACTGCGGAACGAAAGTATTTCGTGAAGTAGTGGGTGAGATTGCCAACTTAATGGCTTATGAAGTATCTCGTGATATGCCGTTAGAAGATATTGAAATTGAAACACCAATGCAAAAATCAGTCCAAAAAACATTATCAGGTAAAAAAGTAGCGATTGTGCCAATCCTGCGAGCAGGTATTGGGATGGTAGATGGAATTTTAGAATTGATTCCGGCTGCTAAAGTCGGCCATATCGGCTTATTCCGTGATGAAGAGACCTTAGAGCCTCATGAATACTTCTTCAAAATGCCAGAAGATATTGACAGCCGTCAATTATTTATCGTTGATCCAATGCTGGCAACTGGCGGATCAGCTATCATGGCGATTGATTCATTGAAAAAACGCGGCGCTTCAAACATGAAATTTGTCTGCTTAGTGGCTGCTCCAGAAGGTGTTAAAGCTTTACAGGATGCTCACCCAGATGTAGACATTTATACTGCTGCATTAGATGATCGCTTAAACGAACATGGTTACATTGTTCCTGGTTTAGGTGATGCGGGTGACCGTTTATTTGGTACAAAATAAAAAAATTCAGTGATCCAAACGGATCACTGAATTTTTTTCATTTCTTTATAGTTGATAACTACAACTCCGTTGGACTGATTAATCAATTCAGCGTTTTTGGTGTTCTCATCAATTTCTACCACAGCAGCATTTTTCAGCTGCTTAGTAATCACGCCAGTTTGGGGCTGATTGCGAACAGTGAACGTTACACGTGTCTGAACAGGAAAATCTTTTCCTGCTTCTGAAGGGTCGATCTGCGTTGTCATTTTACCAAATGTGGCCATGTAAAAGCTCCCCCTTTAATCTTACAGCTTAAGTACATTATAGCATATTTCGTTGAAATTTTCATGTAACCGCTTTTGACAGATGTTTGGGCTTTACATTTTGTTAAAAGTTTTCTATAATTTCATTTGTATCGATTGCCAGCTTAGCTCAGTTGGTAGAGCAACGCACTCGTAACGCGTAGGTCACAGGTTCGATCCCTGCAGCTGGCACTAGCTTAAAACGCCGTCATATCAAGGTTTTACCTTGATTCATGACGGCGTTCGTTTTACATTTTTTGTCCAGGTGGGCAGAAAACTGGGCAGAGAATTTTCGAAATAACAAAAATATCGCTAAGAATAACGTGAAATCAGTCGATAACCTGAGTCAAATGAGGTTATCGATTTTATTTATACCAATAATTGAGAGGAGGTTGTCTGTTATGAAAGCCAAAATAAGCAAGCCGGTAATTTATCGACTGCTGATAGTCATTTATATTATTGCCATGACGGCTTATCCAAACCCGTTCTCATTCATGAGCTTGAATGTCTTTTTAGCTTGGCTGCCGATTGAGTTCGGTCTGCTTTTTACCCGTATCCAGACTAACTGGCGCTATCTTTTTGGCGGATTGTGGTTATTGTTCTTTCCCAATGTGCCTTATCTGCTAACTGATTTGTTTCATTTGGAAGCTTTAAGTATTTATCAGTCACAGGGGTTGTTTCAGCTTGTTCCGACGGATTGGCTGATGTTTCTTTTATTGGTGCTGCCGATTTTTATCATGGTATTAGTTGGAATGAGTCAAGCAGTGGGGATAGTTAGACAGCTTCCTTATGGGAAGAATTATTCTGGGTTTAGTTTAACCTTATTGGCATTCTTATCAGGAGTCGCTATTTACATTGGACGCTTTGAACGGATTCATTCCATCGAGCTGATTTTGCATCCTGTGTCAACCTTATCTTTGTTAATCGGGAATTGGTCGATTGGAAAAGTGCAATTTGTCCTGATATTTATGGTCATTCAGTGGGGAATCTGGCTGTTGCTAAAGGAATTGAAAATAATTAAAATAGAAGACTAAATTTTTTTCAAAGTCGTGGATGCGGCCTTTTATTCGCAGCTAGAAGCGTCTATAATAAGCAAGTATATCGTTGGAAAAGGGATGACACATGGATACAATTAAAAGAAATAAAGACAATCGGATTGATTACGGGGTCATTTTGCCGGTCTTTCTGCTTTGTTTGATTGGTTTGCTTTCCCTCTATGTGGCGTTAACACACGACCCTAGAGATACAAATATTTTTCGCGGCATTGCAATGCAGAGCTTATGGTATGCATTGGGTGCTTTAGTAGTAGTTATTATTATGCATTTGGATGCTAAATGGTTGTGGCGTTTAACGCCGTTTTTGTATGTCATTGGTTTGGCGGTTATGCTAGCCCTGCTGGAGTATTATGATCCGACGTTAGCGGCTTCCACGGGATCAAAAAACTGGTTTAGGTTTGGAACGATGACCTTCCAGCCCTCGGAGTTAATGAAAATCGCGTATATATTAATGCTGGCGCTGATAATCACCCGGCATAACGTGAAAAATAGTTTACGCACGCTGAAAACGGATCTGCTGTTAATCGGCAAGCTGGTTTTAGCTACAATTCCTGTTTTGGTTTTGGTTAAGATGCAAAATGACTTCGGAACGATGCTGGTGTTTTTAGCTATTTTTGCTGGGATGTTCTTAATGTCAGGGATTTCCTGGTTGATTGTGGTGCCGGCGATTATACTTGTGGCCGTTACTGGGACTGCGGTCATCTTACTAGTAACGACTGACTTTGGTCGGGAGCTTTTGTCGAATGTCGGCTTTAAGAGCTACCAGTTTGCCCGGATTGATTCCTGGCTGGACCCGTTCCATGATCCTCAGGGACAAAGCTTTCAGTTAGCTCATGCGTTGATGGCTATCGGCTCAGGCGGCATGTTTGGGACAGGTTATAATGTTAGTAATGTTTATGTGCCAGTTCGTGAATCGGATATGATTTTTAGCGTGATTGGTGAGAACTTTGGTTTTATCGGCGGAGCATTTGTGATTCTGCTGTACTTTGTATTGATTTATCGCATGATTCGTGTATGCTTTGATATGAATAATGAATTTTACGCTTATATCGCAACGGGCATTATTATGATGATTTTGTTCCATGTGTTTGAAAATATCGGCGCCAATATTGGGCTTTTGCCATTGACGGGGATCCCGCTGCCTTTTATCAGCCAAGGGGGCTCGTCGATCATCGGAAATATGATGGGAATTGGCTTGATTCTTTCAATGCGTTATCAAACTGCGAAGAAGCTGGAAACTAGGAGGACCCGTCGTGTATAAATTTTATGAATATCCCAAATGTTCCACCTGCAAAAAAGCCAAGGCTTGGCTGAAAGCAGAAGGGGTGGAATTTGAAGCGATTGATTTAGTTAGTCAAACTCCCTCAGCTGAGGAGCTTGAAGCCTGGATGGAAAGTACAGATCTTCCGCTGCGCCGCTTCTTTAATACTAGCGGAATGAAATATCGCGAGCTAAATCTTAAGGATCAAGTAAAAGACTTGACGATTGAAGAAGCAAGTCGTATATTGACTAGCGACGGCATGTTGGTGAAACGACCAATGATAGTCAAAGATGGAAAATTCATCATTAACGGCTTCAATGAAGACGCATATAAAGGAGTATTCGGATAAAATGGCACACTTAAAGAAAAAAGATGGATTATGGGTTTTGCATAACGATAAGGATTTTTGTATGGGATTAACCAAAGAAATACAAGATGAATTAGGCGAAGTTTCATTTGTCTCTTTTCCTAAAATTGGTCAAACAGTGAAGGCTGGCGAACCATTTTTAGAAGTTGAAGCGGAAAAAGCAGTCAGTGAGTTCAAAAGTCCGGTGACAGGTGTAGTTGCTTCCATCAATGAAAAGGCTGAAAAAGATCCAGCAGCTTTGAATACTGAAGACGAATTAGATGCTTGGGTACTGTCTTTTAGACAGGTTGATGTGGAAGAATTCGAAACACTTTAAGAAAATTGCTAAAATCAATTGACAGATAAAATTTAGATTTGTTATAATTCACTCATATCATATGAGAAAGCAATGAAAAGAAGAGTACATCTGATGAACGTTTTAAGAGAGTCCCGTTAAGCTGAGAAGGGATAACGAGAATAAGATGGAAGATGGTCTTTGAGCAGAATTGACGAGCGTAAGTAAGTCAGTTACGGGAGTGCCCGTTACAGCACCACAGTATGCGAAGAACAACATTCAAGTACTGGATGAGGTGATTGTCGCGAGGCATTCATAAACATAGGTGGTAACACGAAAGTATAGCTTTCGTCCTAAGTGTACGTTTGTACATTTAAGACGGGAGCTTTTTTTATTTATCAAGGGGGAGACAACAATGGCATTGATCGAATTACGCCAAGTGGAAAAAACTTTTTCAGGCAAAGCCGGTCAGATTCATGCAGTAAGCGGTGTTGATCTGACAGTTGAACCAAAAGATGTGTATGGGATTGTCGGCTATTCTGGTGCCGGAAAAAGTACACTGGTTCGTTTGCTGAATGGATTAGAAACAGCCACTAAGGGCGAGGTAACAATTAAAGGTGAAGATGTAGCGAAAATGCAAGGAGCAGAGCTGCGCAACTTTCGTAAAAAGGTAGGCATGATCTTCCAGCATTTCAATCTATTATGGTCTCGTACCGTAAGAGAAAATATTCAATTACCCTTAGAATTAGCAGGGGTGGCAAAAGAGCAAAGAAAACAAAAGGTTGACGAGCTGATTAAACTGGTTGGCTTGGAAGGTCGGGGCGATGCGTATCCGGCACAGCTGTCTGGGGGACAGAAGCAAAGAGTTGGGATTGCTAGGGCTTTAGCCAATGATCCGGATATCCTGCTTTGCGATGAAGCCACGAGTGCATTGGACCCGCAGACAACGGAAGAAGTGTTGGACTTGTTAGCAGATATCAATGCTAAGCTAGGTTTAACAATTGTACTAATCACTCACGAGATGAACGTGATTCGTAAAATTTGCAACAAGGTAGCCGTTATGGAGCAAGGAAAGATTGTGGAAGAAGGATTTGTCAAAGATGTCTTCCGTCATCCGCAGCAGGAAGTAACCAAGCTTTTCGTCCAACAGGAGTTAGAACCGAATGCGGATACGACTGAATTGGTCCAGGAATTTCTAAAAGAGAATCCCAACGGCACCTTAGTGACTTTGCACTTTTTAGAAAACAATGCCGGTGAACCAGTCGTTTCCCAAGCGATTCGCAATTTCCAAGTTGATATCAGTATTGTTTACGGAAATATTGAGCGAGCTGACGGCAATTCTTTCGGTACCTTAACCGTTCAAATCACAGGTGCTGAAAAAGAAATTGATCAAGCATTAGCTTTTATCAGAAGTCAAAATGTTGAGGCGGAGGTGATTCATCGTGGATAAAAGCTTTAGTGAAACCTATCTAAACTTTGAACAGCTAGACCCGGAAACGTTAAAACAAGCGATCATTGATACCTTATTCATGACCTTTTCTTCGATGATTTTGGTCTTCGTTATCGGATTATTGTTAGGTTTGGCGCTTTATACTTTGGGGAGAAAGAAAACCGGGGGCAAGAGCTTGCTGTATGGGATTGTATCGGTGATTGGGAATATCTTTCGTTCCACACCATTTATGATTCTGATGGTATTGATCATTCCTTTTACTAAATTATTAGTAGGAACGATGTTGGGGGCCAAAGCAGCGATTCCGGCCTTAGTTCTTTCAGCGGCGCCATTTTATGCCCGTCTCGTGGAAATTGCTTTTCGCGAAGTCGACAGCGGTGTGCTGGAGGCGGCGGATTCCATGGGTGCCAGCTATTTTGAAATCATCTATAAAGTATTAATTCCAGAAAGCTTGCCAGCGTTAGTATCAGGTATCACAGTGACAACCATCACTATGATCGGCTTTACGGCGATGGCTGGAGCAATCGGTGCCGGCGGGCTGGGAGCATTAGCTTGGCAGGAAGGCTACCAGCGGGGCAATTATACCGTGACTCTTTTAGCTACTGTCATCATTTTAATTATTGTGTTTATCGTTCAAGGAGTCGGGGACTTTTTGACGAAGAAAACAGATAAACGATAAAAATATTAGGAGGAAAATAGAATGAAAAAGAAATTATTAGGTCTAACAGCAATTGCATTAGTAACAGTTGGTTTAGCAGCATGTGGAAACGGCGGCGATAATACGGCTGACAGCAGCGGCGGCGGAAGCGCCAGCACGGATACATTGGTTGTGGGAGCATCACCAACACCTCACGCTGAAATTTTGGAACATGTGAAGCCTCTTTTAGAAGAAGAAGGCATCAATTTAGAAATCAAAAAATTCGATGACTATGTATTGCCAAACAAATCATTGGCTGAAGAGGAATTGGATGCCAACTACTTCCAGCACAAACCGTTCTTTGAAAAAGCCGTATCAGAAAATGATTATGACTTCGCCGATGTAGGTGCAGTTCATATTGAACCAATGGGCTTGTACTCTAAGAAAATTACGGATATTAAAGATTTAGAAGATGGCGCAACGATTATCTGTTCAAACTCTGAGTCTGACTGGGGTCGAGTGATTTCGATTTTAGAAGCAGCAGATTTAGTCACTGTCAAAGATGGTGTAGATATCGAAACAGCTACGTTTGATGACATTGATGAAAATCCAAAAAAGCTAGAATTTAACCACAGTGTAAACCCTGAACTATTGGCTTCTACTTACAACAATGATGAAGGCGACTTGGTAGCTATCAACGCAAACTTTGCATATGGCGCTGGCTTGAACCCAATCAATGATTCAATTCTTTTGGAAAGCGACAACTCACCTTACGTGAACATCGTGGCTACTCGTTCTGAAGATAAAGACGACGAACGCATCCAAAAATTGATGGAAGTATTGCACCGCGAAGAAGTTCAAGATTGGATTCTTGAAAAATGGGACGGCTCAGTAAAACCCGTTGCCGAATAAACCATAAACTAGCGAATACCCTTAACAGTCCGGCTTAGCCGATTGTTGAGGGTATTTTTTTGATTTTTTAAAGAAAGTATAAGTTATTCACAATTTGAAAGCTGATTAAACCAATTCTACTGATGTCCGGCTTCACAAACTAACTTTGTCGGCAATAAGCGAAAATTTGGAGAAACTTGAGGAGCAGTTTATCCAAATTTTAGTCTTATTGCTCCAAAGCTGGGCGAGTTTGCGAAGCCTTTCTTATGGTTATTTATAAAAAGATGGAAGATAGCGTTCAAGAAATAAAAAAACAAAACATCGTTGAACGATTTCGTTCAAACAAACTGAACGAAAACTGCTACAAAAGACTTATTAACCGAAAAACGTTCAAACTATTGAACGGTTTAGATAACGGTGCTATAGTGATCACAGATAAGCGAAAGCGATAACATAACTTTAGGAGGTGAGTTTTTATGGATTTGGCTAGTTTGATGATGAACGACTTAGTTATTTTTGATGAATCAATTCGTTCAAAAGATGCACTTTTTGAACGGCTCGGTCAGCTGTTGGAGGAAAATGGACGTGTAACAAAAGCAAAAAAAGTAGTAAAAGATTTATACAAGCGTGAGGAAGAGACTTCAACGGGTATTGAAGATGGATTTGGTATTCCACATGCCAAAAGCAAACATGTTTTAAAACCGACTGTCTGCTTTGTTCATACCAGTCAGATATCAGACTACAAAGGTTTGGACGATCAACCGATCGAATGTGTTTTTGCCATTTTAGTTCCTAAAAAAGCAGCAGATATCCATTTAGATATTTTAAGCGGATTATCAAGAAAGCTAATGAATCAAGCGTTCAGAGATCAATTAAAGCAAGCTGTCAGTTCAGAAGAAGTAATGGAAATTATCCATGGGGAGGAATAATCATGAAAATTGTAGGAATCACTGCTTGTCCCACCGGTATAGCCCATACATATATGTCGGCTGAAAAATTGGAGGTCACAGCAACTAATTTAGGACATCAAGCAAAATTTGAAACACAAGGAGCCAAAGTTGAAAACGAATTGACTTCAGAGGAAATCGCTGCAGCAGATGCCATTATTATAGCCGTTGATAAGGATATTGATTTGTCTCGTTTCGCTGGACGGAAGGTCAAACGGGTTTCAACTGGACGTGCCATCAAAGAACCAGAAAAAGTGATCGAAGAAGCGCTAAACAATGAAGGCACGATGCAGGTTTCAACTTCAGAGCAAGGCGAATCGAATCAACAAAAATCCGGCATTTACAATCATTTTATGAATGGTGTAAATTACATGCTGCCGTTTGTTATTGCAGGAGGGATCATCATTGCATTAAGTTTTGCGTTTGGGATTACAGCTTCTGATCCTGAATCGGCTGACTATAATGTGCTGGCAGGTGCACTCTCGACCATCGGTGGCGGTACAGCCTTTGCCATGATGGTTCCAGCATTAGGTGCAGGGATTGCTAGTTCGATCGCCGGAAAACCAGGATTTGCTCCCGGTATCGTGGCAGGGTTATTAGCTGCTAACGGTGGATCAGGTTTCTTAGGTGGTATGATTGGCGGGCTGTTAGCTGGGTATATTACTAACTTCTTGGCAAATAAAATTTCTGTCAAAAAACAGCTGGCTGCTATTTATCAGCTGATCGTTGTTCCGTTAGTTTCTATATTAGTCGTTGGTCTAGCAATGGTTTTCTTAATTGATCAGCCAATTGCTTGGGTATTAGATGCGTTAACTGCTTGGTTGAATGGATTAGGTAATACTTCAGGGCTATTGTTCGGTCTTTTGATTGGCGTCATGATGGCAGCTGATATGGGCGGACCAATTAATAAATCAATCTCGACTTTTTCTATCGGTTTAATGTCAGCAGGTGTTAATGCACCAATCGCGGCTTGTATGGCGGCTGGTATGACACCACCATTAGGTTTAGCTTTGGCAACCATCTTGTTTAAGAACAAGTTTACTAAAGAAGAACGAACTTCTGGTCAGTCATGTTGGATTTTAGGAGCATCTTATATCACTGAAGGAGCCATTCCTTTCGCGGTTGCTGATCCGTTCCGGGTAATTCCGAGTCTTATGTTGGGTTCAGCTACAGCAGCCGGAATTTCCATGGCAGCTGGGGTTACATCAATGGCTCCCCATGGCGGTATCTGGGTGATGTTGATTCCTAATGTAATGAATAATTTACCAATGTATTTATTCGCACTAGTTGCTGGAACAGTGGTTACAGCAGTATCAGTCGGATTGCTAAAAAAACCTGTTGTTTTAACAGAAGAACCAACGCAAGAAAAACTAACTAATGAGGTGGAAGTATAATGTTGTATACGATGAAGGATTTATTGAAAGTTGCTAAGGAAAATAAGTTTGCGGTGCCGGCGTTTAATATTTGCAGCTACGACATGATGAAAGCGATCATGGAGGAAGCAGAAGCTCAAAATGCTCCTGTCATTTTAGAAATTCATCCAGACGAAATTGCTTATTTAAATGATGAGTTTGTCGAATCAGCCCGGGCCTATGCTCACAATAGTAAAGTTCCAGTTGTGATTCATATGGATCATGGTGGAACAGTCAAAGATGTGATGCGAGCAATCCGCAATGGTTATACTTCGGTAATGATCGATGCATCCGCTCAATCGTACGAGGATAATATGGCTATCACGAAACAAGTGGTTGAATTGGCTCACAATGTCAATGTTTCAGTGGAGGCAGAGCTTGGAACCATCGGCAACAACGGCTCAGCAGAAGGTGGATCAGCAAATATTATTTATACAGATCCTGATCAAGCAGAAACTTTTGTAAAAGAAACTGGGATTGACACATTAGCGGTAGCGATCGGAACAGCTCATGGTCTTTATCCTAAAAACATGACACCGAAATTAAATATTGAATTGCTGAAAGAATTAAACCAGCGCATTGATATTCCGTTTGTACTTCACGGTGGTTCAGGCAATCCTGATAGTGAAGTCAGTGAAGCTGTAAAATATGGTGTTGCCAAGGTGAATTTAAGCTCTGACTTGAAGAGTGTTTTCTTTGATGCTTTGCGGGAAATATTAAGTGCAAATCCTGATATGCTGGAACCAAATGAGGTTTTCCCAGGAGCTAATGAAAAAGTCAAAGAAGTGGTAAGACATAAAATGAACGTTCTCCAAACTGTGGGCAAAGCTGATTTGTATTAATTAATAAACTCAGGGCAATCCTTTAGATTTCGATAAGGGATTGTCTTTCTTTTTCTTTTAAGACTAGAATGAAACTGAATGTCAAACAAAGGGGAAATGTTTTATGCTAAGCGTTGTTGAAGATCGTCAGCAGCAGATTGTTAACTATCTCAAAGTGCATAAATTTGCCAGAGTTGCTGACTTAATTGATTTGGTTAATTACAGTGAAGCGACGGTCAAAAGAGATTTAATCATGCTGGAAAAAAGTGGACTAATCCGCCGAACCCGTGGAGGCGCGATGATTGTTGACAACAAGAAAATCGACGTGCCTTATTTGATGAAGGTGACACAGCTCAATGAAGAGGACAACAAGCAATACATTGCCAATGTTGCGGAAACCTTAATCAAAGATGATATGGTGATTTTTATCGATTCCAGTACGACGTGCTTGCATTTGGTGCAAAATTTAGGCAAGTTTGATGGTCTTCAGATTATCACAAATGGTGTTATTACCGCAGCAATGCTTAGTGAGTTTACTTCAGCTCACGTGTCTATACTTGGCGGTTCGATTGTACCCAGGCGGGCTACGATTAATGGTTCAAAAGCTTACAACGACATCTTGACCTATAACGCTGATTTGGCTTTTATCGGCTGTCGCGGGTTGGATTTCGAACATGGTGTGACTGAAACTCATGAAGGTGAAGCGTTGATGAAAAAAGCCTTCCGCAGACAGAGCAATCAGCTGGTAGTTTTAGCAACATCAGACAAACTGGATCATAAGTACATGTATCAAGCTATTGCCTGTCACGAAATCGACTATGTGGTAACGGATCAACCGTTGTCGCTAGAAAAAATGGAAAAACTGAAGCAGCATCACATAAAATGTTTGTACTGAAGAATCAGGTTTCGTGCCTGGTTCTTTTGTTTTACATTAGAAGAAAAGCATCAGCACTTTCCGGACAGTGCCAGAATGGAAACCTAATGTGAAACGGTATTCGATTATCAAAGAACGTAACCCTAACTTTAAGGGATCGGCGGATCTGGCGAATTCTTCTGCTGCTGTGGGATCGGTTTTTTTCTAAATCTTCGACTGAATAATTTTTTGATCGTGTTCGGAGGCTTTCTTGGTGTATCAAGCGATGTTGGCTCCGACGGTAATTCAGGTTTCAATTCTTTTGTGTCTTTTTCGATTAATGCTGTTTGTTGTTTAGCAACTGGCAAAGCAACTTGGGCTGGACAATTTGCCAGCACTTCTTCATTTGCTAAATCAGTCGAAGGCTCTTGCCAAGCCAAAAGCAAAGTTGATTGATTCAAACTAATTGGTTTATTGGGCTCTCCGAAAAATTCATCCTCCATAAAAAGCGGTGTTTCAATCGTTTCAACGTATTTTGCCGAGACGACTTCTTGAAACAGGTCAATGCCGTCTTTTTCAAAAATATCTAAGCTGCTTAACAGCTCAAAAGCTTCTTTGATTTCTTCTGGACTTTTTTCGGTGTCTGGGTTCTTAATGTTCAGCGTGTGTTTTTTTCCTGCACTATTCAGGAAAGTTCCTACTAGACTGATCATCTCAAAGGCTCCTTTCAATAATTATTCTATGAGTGACAGACGATGAAGTTTTGACTCAAGGGACGGCGGCTTTTGCTGGCAGGAATCTAGCAATTTGTGCACCAAGCACAGACTTGGCCTTTTCAACAAATTTTCTAACCGGAAACAGCTTTACTCCAAGCTTCGCCCATTCCACATCTTCGAAATACTCTGCAAAATAATAAAAATAGCGTTTCATGGTGCGAGTAGCCTTGGTGTGTAAAAATAATTGGCGAACCAGGTCTTTTAATACTAAGGCGAATTCTTCTGCTCCTAATTGGTAACGTACTCTTAAGCTCAGTATTAGTTTTAGCGTCATCGTGCTGTCTTGCGTTTCTTGGTAAAAATCCGAAATACGTTGTTTGAGTGTTTCGAGTTTGAGGTTGAAAATCTGCTGCGGAGTGAATGGTTGTTTTGGCATATGAATCTGCTCCTTTTTTTCATTTTTATTTTCTGTAACGGATGTATTCCAGCTGGTGCCTAAAAGATAAACAAATTCCAGAAAAAAGTCCACATGCGACTTAGAAAGGTTACCCCCGACTTGTGCACCTTGGTTTTCAATGAAAGCTTGATATGATTGGATTCTTCTTTTTTTGCAGTCAAAAAAGTTGTCTAAGTCGCAGGTGAAATCTTTGTGGTCTTTTTTGAATAAAAATGACTGAAAAGTGCTCAAAACCTTGATAAATCAAGGGAAATGCTTATTAAGCCAATTATTAAGGAATTCTTAAGATAGGATAATTTTTAGGATTAAGCAGCTGGAAAGTTTCTTGAATGAGCCCGAAGTTCCGTCCGAGTTAGTAGGAGTGAACGGCTTTTTGAGCTAGTACAGAGTGAATCGAGAATAATTCTAAACAAAAGCTCGTTTTATTTTATAAAATTGCCGATTTCGTTTGAATTACATTCTCAATTAGTCTAAAATAGGTGAGAACGAATAAATAATTTGGAGGGAAATTCATGTCTGTTTTAGAGATTAAAGATTTGCATGTATCCATTGAAGATAAAGAGATTTTAAAAGGTGTTAACTTAACCATGAAAACGGGAGAAATCCACGCCATCATGGGACCAAACGGAACTGGTAAATCAACCCTTTCTGCTGCTATTATGGGGAACCCCAATTACGAAGTTACTCAAGGCGAAATCTTGTTTGACGGAACCAATGTATTAGATTTAGAAGTCGACGAACGTGCTCGTTTAGGGCTGTTCCTAGCAATGCAATACCCAAGTGAAATTCCTGGCATCAGTAATGCGGAATTTATGCGGGCTGCTATGAATGCTGGCCGTGCCGAAGACGACAAAATTTCTGTCATGACTTTCTTGAAGAAATTAGATGCAAAAATGGAATTGTTGAACATGCCGGAAGAAATGGCTGAACGTTACTTAAACGAAGGCTTTTCTGGTGGTGAGAAGAAGCGTAACGAAATTCTTCAATTATTGATGATCGAACCTACTTTTGCGATTTTAGATGAAATTGACTCAGGTTTGGATATCGATGCATTGAAGGTTGTATCAAAAGGAATCAACGCGATGCGGGGCGACAAATTTGGCGCACTGATCATCACTCATTACCAACGTCTATTAAACTACATCGTGCCAGATTTTGTGCATATCATGATGGATGGACAGGTTGTTTTATCTGGTGATTCTGAATTGGCTAAGCGTCTTGAATCTGAAGGCTACGCTGGAATTTCAGCTGAATTAGGTATTGATTACAAAGAAGAAGTGTAGGAGGCAAGATAAATGACAAACTGGATGGATTATCTTGACGCTGTGAAGGCATACTCTGCTTCATGGGAAGAACCTCAATGGATGACCGACCTAAGGGTTTCTGCCTTAGAAAAGATTGAGCAATTGCCGTTGCCGGTGATTGAAAAAGTAAAATTTGCCCGTTGGCATTTATATAATGTAAAACCGGAGCGTCAATTAGAAGCGGGAACTGTTCCCAACTTTGATCAAATGGCTGACAATCCGATGGTAGTACAAGCTGGCGATGATACAGTCTTTGAACAAATTTCTCCTGAATTAACTGAGAAAGGCGTTATTTTCACTGATTTGATGACTGCTATGAAAGAACACCCTGAATTGGTCAAAGAATACTACATGCAAAAAGCTGTACCAATGGATGAAAACTCTTTGACGGCTTTGCATGCAGCCTTTATGAACAATGGTGTCTTTCTATACGTGCCGAAAAATGTGGTAATCGAAGAAGCCTTGGAATCTTTATTTATCCATAACGGCAACAGCGATGCCCATTTCTTTAAACACGTATTGATCGTCGCAGAAGAAAATAGTGAATTTTCTTATTTGGAACGTTTTGAATCTCATGGAGCTGAAGCCAAGAAATTAGCTGGTAACATCGTAGTAGAAGTGATTGCTAAGCCAGGTGCTCGGATTAAGTTCTCAGCCATCGATACGCTAGGCAATAACATCGCAACTTACATGAATCGTCGTGGCTACTTGATGCGAGACTCAATGATCGATTGGGCAATTGGGATTATGAATGACGGCAATATTATTGCTGATTTTGATTCTGATCTGATCGGTGACGGCGCTCATTCTGAAGTGAAGATTGTCGCTATTAGTACCGGTAAACAAATCCAAGGAATTGATACCCGCGTAACCAATATGGCCTCACATACGATTGGTCATATCCTGCAGCATGGTGTTATTTTAGAGAAATCTACCTTGACCTTTAATGGGATTGGTCACATTTTACGTGGTGCTAAAGGAGCCGATGCCCAACAAGAAAGCCGTGTCTTGATGCTTTCGACAAAATCTCGCGGTGATGCCAACCCAATTTTATTAATTGAAGAAAACGAAGTGACTGCCGGACATGCTGCTAGTGTTGGCCGAGTAGATCCTGATGACTTGTTCTATTTAATGAGTCGCGGTCTGAACAAGGATGAAGCGGAACGTTTAGTAATTCGCGGATTCTTAGGCCCAGTGTTAACAGCTATCCCAGTCAAAGCTGCCCAAGACCAACTGATCGCAACGATCGAAGGGAAGTTGAAAAAATAATGCTGGATTTTTCGAAGGTACGGGAAGACTTTCCCATTTTATTTCAAGAGGTTAATGACGAACCGTTAGTTTATCTTGATAATGCGGCGACCACTCAAAAGCCTAAACAGGTGCTGGATGCGTTGAAGTATTATTATGAAAATGACAATGCTAATGTTCACCGCGGCGTGCATACGCTAGCGGAACGAGCAACGGAAAAATATGAAGGTGCCCGGGAAAAAGTCCGAGCCTTCATCAATGCCAAAGAGACAGCAGAGGTTTTGTTTACTCGGGGAACCACTACCGGTTTAAACTGGCTGGCTCGCAGTTATGGAGATGCCAATGTTCAAGAAGGCGACGAAATTGTCATCTCCTTCATGGAGCATCATTCCAACATTATTCCTTGGCAGCAATTAGCTGATCGCAAAGGTGCAAAGCTGCGCTATATTTCTATGACCGAAGAAGGATTTTTGGACATGGAAGAGGCTAAGCAGATCATCAACGAAAAAACAGCGATTGTTTCGATTGCTCATGTATCGAATGTGTTGGGTGTAATCAATCCAATTAAAGATCTGGCTGATCTGGCTCATGCCAATCAAGCGGTTATGATCGTTGATGGTGCTCAGTCCACTCCGCATATGAAGGTTGATGTTCAAGCGTTAGATTGTGATTTCTTTGCTTTTAGTGGCCATAAGATGTGCGGACCGACCGGAATTGGTGTATTATATGGCAAAAGACCGCTTTTAGAGCAAATGGAACCAGTGGAGTTCGGCGGCGAAATGATCGATTTTGTCAATTTGTATGACAGCACATGGAAAGAATTGCCTTGGAAGTTTGAAGCAGGCACACCGAATATCGCCGGCGCGATTGCTTTAGGTGCAGCGATTGACTATTTGAATGCTATCGGAATGGATGCAATCCATCAGCATGAGCAGGAATTAGTTGCCTATGTCTTGCCAAAACTACAAGCCATTGAAGGACTAACGGTTTATGGTCCGCAAGATCCGCAAAATCATACGGGAGTATTGGCCTTCAATTTGGACAAAGTACATCCTCATGATGCGGCAACCGCTCTTGATATGGAAGGCGTTGCTGTGCGGGCAGGTCACCACTGTGCCCAACCATTGATGAAATATTTGCATTTACCGGCAACTGCCCGGGCCAGCTTTTACTTTTATAATACAAAAGAAGATGCTGATCGCTTAATTTTTGCTCTGGAAGCTACAAAGGAGTTTTTCAAAGATGGCGCTATCTAGATTAGACAATTTGTATCGTCAAGTAATTTTGGATCATTCTTCTCGCCCGCATCATTTTGGCAAGCTGAATGAATCTACTCGTACAATCGAAATGAACAACCCTACCTGTGGGGATGTTATTGAGTTGGAGCTGTCGGTTAAAGACGGCATCATCAATGACATTGCCTTTTCCGGCAGCGGTTGTTCCATCAGTACTGCCAGTGCATCCATGATGACGGATGCCGTGATTGGCAAAACAGTTGAAGAAGCAGAACACCTAGCTGTCAGCTTTGCCCAAATGGTTCAAGGCAATCAGTTGTCTGATGAAGACACCGATGCCTTAGGAGAAGCAGCGATGCTTAGCGGCGTAGCGAAATTCCCAGCCCGCATCAAATGTTCAACCTTAGCTTGGAAAGCTTTAGGCCGAGCGTTGACGGACGATGATGGGAAAGCGGTAGCGGGTCAATTTCATAAAGAATAGGAGCGGGAACTATGAGCGTACCTGAAATGCAAGAAGAATATCAATTTGGCTTCCACGATGATGTTGAACCGGTCTTTACTACTGGTGAAGGCTTATCAGAAGAAGTCATTCGCGCAATCTCCCGCGTTAAAGGAGAACCCGAGTGGATGTTAGACTTCCGCTTGAAGTCCTTGGAAACTTTTTACAAATTAGACATGCCGGAATACGGTCCTGATCTAAGTGAATTGGATTTCGACAAAATCAATTACTATATCAAATCCAGCAACAAACCAGCTCGTGACTGGGAAGATGTGCCAGATGAAATCAAAACAACCTTTGAACGCTTGGGAATCCCTGAAGCAGAACGGGCTTACTTGGCCGGAGCTTCTGCTCAGTACGAATCCGAAGTTGTTTATCACAACATGAAGGATGAGTTTGAAAAATTAGGCATCGTCTTTACCGATACCGATTCGGCTTTGAAAGAATATCCTGAACTGTTTAAGGAATATTTTGCTACATTAGTGCCGCCTACAGACAACAAATTAGCGGCTCTTAACTCAGCAGCTTGGTCAGGTGGAACCTTTATCTATGTACCAAAAGGGGTTCAAACCGATATTCCAATTCAATCTTACTTCCGAATCAATGCGGCCAACACTGGTCAGTTTGAACGGACATTGATTATCGTAGACGAAGGTGCCAGCATCAACTATGTTGAAGGCTGTACGGCTCCGACTTATTCATCAGACAGCTTGCATGCTGCGGTGGTGGAAGTATTTGTTAAAAAAGACGGCTATTGCCGTTACACTACTATCCAAAACTGGTCTAACAATGTCTACAGCTTGGAAACCAAACGTGGCCAAGCTCTAGAAAATGCTACCATGGAATGGGTAGATGGCAACTTAGGTTCTAAAGTAACGATGAAATACCCAAGTGTCTACATGAACGGTAAAGGCGCTCGCGGAACGATGCTTTCGATTGCGGTAGCCGGAAAAAATATCGTACTAGATAACGGTGCTCGAATGATTCATAATGCACCGAATACTTCTAGCACAATTGTGTCTAAATCGATTGCTAAAGATGGCGGCGCGGTTGACTATCGGGGAACAGTTCGTTTCACTCGTGATAGCGAAGGCTCCTTCAGTCATATCGAGTGTGACACCATCATCATGGATGATATTTCTCGTTCCGATACGATTCCTTACAATGAAATCATGAACGGCAATGTTTCTTTGGAACACGAAGCGAAGGTTTCTAAGATTTCTGAAGAACAATTGTATTACTTGATGAGTCGCGGAATCACCGAACAAGAAGCAACTGAAATGATCGTAATGGGCTTTGTTGAACCATTTACGAAAGAACTGCCGATGGAATATGCAGTCGAGTTGAATCGCCTGATCCAATTCGAGATGGAGGGGTCTGTCGGTTAAGAGTACAAAAGCCTTAAAACGTTGATAAATCAGCGTTTTAAGGCTTTTTTCTTTACAGTAAAACATCCATTTATTGGTTTAATGCTGCTTTAGTAACCTCAACATCAACCCCCATGCGCTCTGCTGTTTGTTCGACAGAAAGACCTGAATGGATAAATCTTTTTGCAACCATCACAATATTTTCGGCTACTTCGATGATGTGATGATCTAAATCATAGAATCTCACTGCACGCTGCCCCCAGCTGTGTTCTATGACCGGATGAAGATAGGTGACGTCACTATACTCTGCTAATTTTTTGATGAAGCTGTCGATATCGTCAGTTTCAAAGTATAATTCTACCGCATTATTTTCTAAGACAATATCAGCTTTTTTTCGATTGATAAAGTCTGGCCAAGTATCAATGGTCTGTAAAAAAATACCCTCAGACATTTGGACATTTGCTCCGGCATCCATAATGATTTTTAACCCAAATAATTCACTGTAAAATTGCTTCGATTTTTCGATATCAGTTACTGCGATTAATGTCCCTTTATACTGCATGATCATTCCTCCTCGTCTGCTAAACTTCTGCTTAAACAGAGTATATCAGACAAAATGTGGGAATTGGTCAAAATATTTACAGATGGAATGGGTGAATAATTTTCAATTATCTGTATAGGTATTTGGCTCTTGCTTTGAAAGTTGAGAGTTCGCTTTAGAATAGAAGAGAAGAGTCCTCATTCCAATAAATACATAGCTGCCTAATGAATGACCTGGACCATTTTTCTAAACCTCACTTTAAATTTTTTCATTTACCCTATTGATTGCGCTATCATTATATGCTATTATTCAGTCACAGCAAAATAACGTTATTGGCATGTTACTGATTATGCAGGCAAGACCAAGACAAACTAATTTCCAATTTTATTTGGGGATGGTTTGGCTTGGTCTTTTTTATTTTTTAAAAAGGAGAGAATAGGATGAACTATCGTGAAGTAGGAACAAAAGTATTAGCACTTGTTGGTGGGAAAGAAAATGTAGTCAGCTTAACTCATTGTGCTACGAGGTTACGTTTTGAATTAAGAGATAAGAAAAAAGCAGATACAAAAGCACTAGAAAAGACGGCTGGGGTAATTAGTGTCGTAGATAGCGGTGGACAATATCAAGTAGTTATTGGAAATGAAGTTCAAGCCGCTTTTAAAGAAATACAAAAAGAATTAGGTGATTCAGTAAGAAAACAGAAACCAGCTGAAAACCAAGAAGGGATTATTTCGAGATTAGTAAGTGTCATTTCTACGACTTTCACCCCAATGATTCCGGCGATTACCGGTGCGGGGATGGTTAAGGCAATCTTGGCGGTATTAACGCTTACTGGTGTACTTTCAGACAGTAGTCAAACATATATTATTTTGAATACCATTGCAGATGCTGCCTTCTATTTCATGCCGGTTCTGTTAGCCTATGGAGCGGCAATCAAGTTTGAAGTTAGCCCGATTCTGGCGATTACAGTTGCGGGAATTTTACTTCATCCAAACATTTCGCAGTTATTTTCGTCAGGCGATCCGGTTTCTTTCTTGGGAATTCCTGTATTAGCAGCCGATTATGCAGGTTCGGTTCTGCCGATTATTTTCACGGTATGGATTATGTCATATGTAGAGCCATTTGCTGATCGTATTTCGCCATCTTTTATCAAGTTTTTCACAAAACCAATGTTAGTCTTTCTGATTATGGGACCTTTGGCTTTAGTAGTTATTGGACCATTTGGAACTTTATTAAATGATTTAGTAGCGATGGGGGCTGAATGGATCAATGGGAAAGCGGCTTGGTTGATTCCATTTTTAATGGGTGGATTGCAGCCTTTCCTTGTTGTAACTGGAACAGCTTGGGCGATGACGCCGATTGCAACGATGCAATTAAGCAGCACCGGTTCAGAAATGATCAACGGTCCCGGAATGCTGGCTTCCAATATCGCTCAATCTGGAGCAACCCTTGCTGTAGCCTTTAAAACGAAGAATAAACAATTGAAGCAGCTAGCTGTTTCTACAGGGATTACGGCCTTAATGGGTATCACTGAACCTTCACTTTATGGGGTAACACTGAAACTAAAAAGACCCTTGGTTGCATCCATGATCGGTGGCGCAATTGCCGGATTATATGCGGGACTGAGCGGACTGGTAAGATATGCCTTTGTTTCTCCAGGTTTAGCAGCCTTACCTGCTTTTATCGGAGAGAATCCAATGAATATTGTCCACGCAATTATTACTTGTCTGATTGCCTTTTTTGGAACGTTTATTATTGCCTACCTAATCGGCTTTGAGGATGTCATCGATGAAGAGGATTCGTTAGGTCAGGAACCAGGCAATGCAGCAATTAAGATTGAAAGCCCGGTAAAGGGAACTGTTTATCCCATTTCAGAAGTAAATGACGCTATTTTTTCAAAAGAGCTATTAGGAAAAGGGGTCGCTATTACGCCTGAAGATGATACGATTTATTCACCAATTAACGGTGAAGTGATTACTGTGTTAGAATCTAAGCATGCGATTGGTTTACGTTCAAAAGAAGGAATCGAAATTTTAGTTCATATTGGGATCGACACTGTTAATCTTAAAGGGAAGCCTTTTGAAGTTTTTGTAAAAGAAGGCGATCAAGTTTCTGTCGGTCAAAAATTAATCGAAGCAGACTTTAAGCAAATCAAAGAGGCTGGCTACGATGATACGGTAATTTTAGTCGTAACTAACAGTGAAAACTTCGAGACAATCGATGAAACAACTGGAAACACAGTTGAGAACGAACCAATTATGGTCATTAATTAAGGAGTGAATTTTTGTGCAATACCAACAGCTTTCGTCATTTCCCGAGCAGTTCATGTGGGGTGCTTCTATCAGTGCTTATCAGGCAGAAGGTGCCTATCAAGAAGACGGGAAACTACCATCAATTATCGACGAATATCAGCATGATGAAGATGTGGCGGGCTTTGAAGTCGCCTCAGATTTTTACCATCATTATAAAGAAGACATTTTGCTTTTTAAAGAATTAGGGCTAAAAGCATTTCGTTTTTCAATAGCCTGGACTCGTATTATGGGGAAGAACCCCGGAGAGACGAATGAAAAAGGAATCAATTTTTATCATCGGGTAATTGATGAGTGTTTAGAAAATGGAATCGAACCCATTGTTACCATGTATCATTTTGATTTGCCCTATCATTTAGAGGAGCAGGGAGGATGGTTGAATCGTCAAACAATTGATTGCTTTTTAGATTACGTGAAGGTATTATTCGCTGAATATGGCGACAAGGTAAACTATTGGCTGACTATCAATGAACAAAATACGATGATTTTACATCCTGGAGCTATTGGTCTTCCTAAAGACGGCAGTTTGCCTTCAAAAAAAGAACTTTTCCAAATTAATCATCATGTCTTATTGGCCCAAGCTCAAGCAATTGCTCTTTATCATCAATTGGATATGAAAGGGAAAATTGGCCCAGCCATCAATTTGACAGCTATGTATCAAGCGACAGCTAATCCAGAGGATGCGATCGCAGCTCATAATTGGGAAACATTACGGGGCTGGTCATTCTTAGATGCTGCGGTTCGTGGGAAATACAATTATTTATTTGAAAAGTATTTGAATGATCGTGACATATATCCTAAAATTGAAGCAGGAGATTTTGAGTGTTTAGCAGCCGGAAAGCCAGATTTTATTGCCATCAATTATTATTCCACTGCGACGATTGCAGCAAGTAAAAATGATGGATCAGATGTTTCAGCTAGAGCTGGTGATCAACAAATTATGCTGGGTGAAGAAGGCGTCTATCGAGCGGCCGAAAATCCTTATGTCGATAAAACGCCATATGGTTGGGTAGTTGATCCGACAGGCTTAAGATTGACCTTGCGTAAGCTGTATGATCGTTATGAACTGCCCATTTTAATTACCGAAAATGGCTACGGTGCTCCTGATACAGTTGGCGAAGACGGAAAAATACAGGATAACGACCGAATTGATTATTTGCAAAAGCATATTTTTGTTATTCAAGAAGCACTAACTGATGGAGTCGATGTAATTGGTTATTGTCCATGGTCAGCAATTGATGTAGTCAGTACACACCAAGGCTTCAATAAGCGTTATGGTTTCATTTACGTTGATCGAACAGATAAGGAACTCAAAACCTTAAAACGAATAAAAAAAGAAAGCTTTTACTGGTATCAGAAGGTAATTAGTCAAAACGGTTTGAGTTAGAGGAAAAGGTGAATCGAATGAGGGTAACTAAAACATTAAATAATAGCTTGGTATTATGTCTGGATAAAAATGACAAAGAAGTTGTTTTGATGGGAAAAGGCATCGGCTTTCAAATGAAAAAAGGCGATTTAGTTCCAGCCGATAAAATTCAAAAAGTATTCAAGCTTGATTCACTTTCCGATTCTCTAAAGAAGGACTACATTAAACTGTTTGAGGATGTCCCTGATGAGTTAATCATTTGTGTTAAAAAAATTATCGATCAAGCGAATACTAAGTATGATGAACCACTGAATAAGAACTTATTTTTTACACTAGTTGATCATCTGAATTATGCAATTGAAAGAAGTGAAAAGGGGATTATTTTCCAAAATCGACTGTTAATCGAGATTCAAAAATATTACCCTAAAGAGTACTCGATCGGTTGCTACGCCATTGAATTATTGAACAAAAAACTGGATGTGGAGCTTTCAGAGGAAGAGGCTGGCAATATTGCTTTTCATATAGTGAATGCTCAAAGCGATCAAGCAAATATGGAAGAAACGATGCTTTCTGTCAGAGCGTTGAAAGACATACTGACGCTGCTGAGTTATTTGTTCCCTGAAAAAAAGGTGAACAAGGAATCGATGCTGTATTTAAGATTCGTTACCCATTTGCAATTTTTTATTGCTCGCATGATAAGAAAAGAAGAGCTCCCAGAAAAAGATGAATTCCTATTAGCTTCAGTTAAACAACGGTTTCCCAAAGAGTTCAATGCTGCTTTAAAAATAAAGGAGTATGTGGAAGAGGAAATCCAAGCAGCTGTAAATCAAGATGAGTTGCTCTATTTAACGTTACACATTTCAAGAGTCTATTGAAGACACGAAAAAGCTGCAAGAATTTGATTATCCATTCGATAATTTTATTCTTGCAGCTTTTTAGCGATTTTTCCTCAAATACGCTTCCCTCAATGCCGTATAAAGGGCCCCCATATGCTGATACCCTTCATTATAATCCCAATGATAAACTACAGCCGAAGTTTCAAGCTTTGAAAAAGTAGTGATAATGAAATCGTAAGTATGTTCTTTTTTGTAGTATTCTGCTTCAATAAAATTGATACCTAGTAAAAAATCACTCAGCGGCTTGACCAGCATCAAGTTAGACTCGACAACGACACCAACTTTAAGTGGTTGATCCTTGACCAGTTTATAGTAATAGCTGGAAACGCCGTTACGCAAAACTGCAATAAGTGGTTGAATCGAAGGACGAAAGATCGAAAATTCTGCTTGATCGGTGATTTTATATAAAAAGCTACTGATCTTTTCTTCTAAAAGAAGGGTATCGCTTGATTTAGGCGACGGTTTCTTCATTAAATAGGGCAAGTTTGGAAAAGGTCCCCGAAAGCCGTAAAATGCTAATACAATATTGGCGAGATTCGCCATCATTAAATCTCGCGTCTCGTCATCTAAATTAATACGCAATTCATGCAGGACAAATTCACGAAAGGCCTCCACAAATTCCCAGATCACATTTGATTTTCTAGTAAAGAGGGTAATCGTCTGTTGGATAGCTGGATCACTTTTGCTTTCATAGAAAGGTAAAAAGTTGGTCAAAAAGTAAACAGAAGCCGCTTCGCCTTGAGATTCTTCATGAGATAAATCGAAGAGTGCGGCGTAAATATCAAGATCATACCGTTTATTACCGACAAACAGAAAATCCATTGCTGGATCGTAAGCGACTATCTTCTTTTGGCTAATCCTTGTTAAGGCGACCGCCGAGTACATGGCTGCCTCCAGCTTGCCGACGAAGTTTTTTTCTAAAGGCGAAAATTTGAGAAAAGGCGCTCCGTAAGTTTCAGCATCCGCTTTCGAGATTTCAAAAGGCCAGCGAAGATTACGATAGCCAATCCAGAAAAAATAGAAAAAGACTAAACGAATGGCCGTTTCCTGACCGGTTAGTTTAAATTGCTGAAAATTGATGGTTATTTGATACCTTCTTAAATACTTGATCAACGGTTGGGTTCGTCGGCTGAGGGTTGATCGGCTGGCAAATTGCTGCTGACAAAATCCTTCCAAGCCTAGCTCTGGTTTCAGCAGCAAGGCCCGCATTAATTGAAAAGGTAAGCTGTTTTCTAAAAGAAAATAGCGGTATTCGTCAATCGTTAGAGATAAGTTTGTAGTGGCGATACCGGTGTTGGGAACAATAATGGATTCCTGCAGTAAACCGTTCGCCAACAATTCGTCATTGATTTCATGAGCTAGCTTATAGAATTGTTGATAAGACAGATTCGTTTCAGCAGCTAATTGATTGTAGGTATAGCTGCCTTGAAGCTGCCCAGCTAAATTTTTAAAAATGCGAAACTTTAGTTGCGCAACTGAATCAAACATTATTTCTTCAAACATGTCGTTTCCTCCTTCTTTGGAAAATGAAGAGAGGTAAAGCAATCAATACAGCGACTGCCAATAAGTAAACAAGAGGATTCGGTTGCTGTTTTATAATCAGACCACTCTCTGTTTTATCAATCGAAATTTTTTCTTGAAAGTGATAGGTTTTCTCTCCGGCGATTTTTAACTGCAAGGTATAGTTCCCGCTTGTCAGCTCACTTTCAGCAGCTAATAGTAAAGTAAACGCATCTTGAGGAGCCGCGCTAATGGTTTGAGAAATGACATCGATTGATTTCCCATTATTTTTTTTCAATGTTCCAGTCAATCGATACTGACTAATCAAAGCACCGGTAGGATTTTCCAACTGGACCGCTAGCTGATCGCCTACTGCAGACACTTGGTTCAAGTGCAGCTGGGGATCAGGGAGTGCTTTTTCTGCTCGCAGCATGACTCCGATAGTATAAGAAAACTCTTGCTGAAAACTGCTATTGCTAGATTCAGCCTCATCTTGAATGTGAAATCCTCCCAAAAGCAGACCTGAGAAAGACTCTTTCGGCATAGAAAGAGTAAAGGTAACAATTTTTGTTTCCTTCGGCTGAAGTGTAATGTTCTGTGGTGGAGAGACTACATCTCGAAAGTTCGGTCCACTTAACGGAACATGCCGACTGATTGAATAATCAAGCTGGCCGTTCTTGTTAGTAAAAGCAGTCGTGGGGGTAATCACGATTGTTTTAGGATGGTCCTCAAAATTTTTAAGTTGAATGTGAAGCTGCTGTTTCTTACCAGGGTCCACCAGTAAATTAAAATAGGAAGAATTATCTAGCTGATTTTCTGGAAGAAGGGAAGCAGCACCAAATCCAACTTCTTGAGCTTGAGCAGTAATAGGAAGAAGGCTAAAAACCAAAATGCAAATTAAAAAAGCGTATTTTTTGAACAAATTTATTCCCTTCCCTTTTGTATAAGTGCAAACAATGTCACTAGTTTATCAAAATAAAGCGAAAAAATGAAAAGAAAAGAAAGATTCACTTTCAGAAAAATCATTTTATCTTTATTGAAAGAAGCTTAATATAGCTGGTATTCCAGCATTTATAAGCAGTAAAGTACAAACAAACTCGTTGAATAACTTTTTAGAACGATTATAATTAGCAAACATAAGTAGTAAGTTTTGTACTATTTGTAAGTAACTTTGACATCTATTATATAGGAGGAACACGATAATGAAAAAGATTTTAGCTACGCTAACACTAACTGGAATTGTTCTAGGTGCGTGGACTGGATTTGCTTCAACAGCTTCAGCAGCTACAATAACTAATGGAACAGCAACGAGTGACACACCAGCACAAGGAAATTCTACTGCTGAGTTTACCATTGATGCTGGGAAACTATCCTTAGATAAGGTTTCCGATTTGAAGTTTTCAAAAAATGGCACCAATCCTACAATTGAAGATTTCACTGATGATCAAAAGCTAACTTTGGATGGCACGAAGATTACTGATAACCAAGCAAGTGTCTCAGATTACCGCGGTTCTCATGATGGCTGGAAGCTGGCTGTTAATATGACACCATTTTCTAACGGGAAGGATACTATTTCAGGCAACACATTGACCCTTACTGCGAAATCTGATTCATCAAATGGCGTTGCGGTAGAAACGACTCCTCCCGTTACCACTGATATAACGGATAATGGTAAGGACAATATCTTTATCACAGCAGCTCCAGATAAAGGTACTTTCAGTAACATATTTGCACTAGGTGGAGAGTTGAACGTTCCAGCAAACCCAAGTATTCAAGCTGGTACGTACACATCAACACTTACTTGGACCTTATCAGCAACTGCACAAGCACAACCAGCAGCAGAATAATTTAATAAATCGGGCGCTTTAAGGCGTTCGATTTTTTACAAGTTTGAACGTAGAAACTGTATTTAGAAAGGAAGAGTCAGATGAAGAAGAAAAGATGGATGATTATTTCGGTGCTGTTAGTAGTACTTAGCTTTTTACCAGCTGTGAATGCTCAAGCAGCCGGGGCCGGATTTACCCTAGAGGCAGTTCGCCCAGATAATCAAATAAGCGACGCCACTTATTTTGATTTGCAGGTTGCACCTAACCAAACAGAAGACCTGACCGTTCGGGTGACTAACCAAGAAGATCAAGCAATTAAAGTAGAAGTATCTCCTAATCCTGCTTTTACGAATCAGAACGGGACGATTGAATACAGCCAGCACGATTATCGCAAAGACTCTTCTGCTCAATATACACTTTCTGAGTTGATTTCTGGACCACAAGAGGTACAGCTAAATCCCAAGGAGAGCAAAGATGTTACCTTTACTGTGAAAGTACCAGCTGATTCTTTTAAAGGAACCATTTCTGGCGGATTTTATGGAAAAGAAGTCGATCAAACTGAAGAAACGCAAACATCGGATCAACAAGCTACGTTAGCCATCAAAAATGAATATGCTTTAGTATTAGGCATTTCACTGACAGAAGATCAGAATCAAAAGGTTACTCCTGAATTGAAGCTAAACGATGTGAAGCCAGCTTTAGCTGACTCCCACACCGCTGTGATCGCTAATTTGCAAAATGTTGAACCAATAGCCTTTGGCGCGATGACAGTCGATGCCAAGATTTACAAAAAAGGGGATTCAGAGGTTCTAAAGGAAACGAAAAAAGAAAATCAGGAAATGGCACCAAATTCCAATTATGATTTTGCTGTTGGTTGGGACAATCAACCGTTGCAGGCAGGTGACTACCAGTTGAAATTAGATGCTGCCTCTGGCAACAAAACATGGCATTTCGAACGAGACTTTACGATAGCAGCCGATGAAGCAAAAGCGATTAATAAAAAAGCAGTCGATTTACCAGAACAAAATTACTGGTGGTTGCTGATTATTCTTTTAGTTGTCATTCTTTTAGGGGCAACTTATGCTTACGGAAAAAGAAAAGGCAAACAAGGAAGTCGATAACATGAGCAGAAAAAGGGTGTTTCTAACAGCAGTTTTGATTTTAATGGCCAATCTGTTAAGTGGTCCATTGGCTGTTGCGGCAGAATCAACTTCGACTAGCACCAGTGGATCGACAACTTCAGAAGTGGAAGCTAGTACCAGTACTACAGAATCAGCGACAACTGACTTTAGTACTGCTACTAGCACTTCCTCGACTAGTACGAGTGACAGTACCTATACCAGTACTAGTACCGAAGCTTCCACAGTCGCCAGCAGTGAACCAGCACCCCTCCAGCAAAGCCCAGCAATAAAAGCTGCTTCAGCGGTTTCTGTATTTGATTCAACCAAATTACCCAGCTATCCTCTAGGCGTTGGGACTGAGTTTACAGCCTTTGCCGGTGGAACGATTACACTGGGACATCAAGACACTACCGGTTTCATGGGGGCTAATGAGATCGATTCTATGAATAGTTGGCCAAGTTTGTTTACACCTAATCTGCCGGGTGGCCTGGCTGTCTCTGATCCCCAGGAAAATATTAGTTTAGTAACTAATAGGATTAATGCTAATCTCGCTACAGTCTTAAGTAATCCATCAATGTTTCCTAACCAAAAGATTATTGTAAATCAAGGAAATGTGCCGGCTGAGAAGAAATCTCAACACCTAGCCAATGATCTGAAAAGCTTCAAAGACAACGAGATTGACAGCAGCAACTGGCAGGATACAACGAAGGTTAACTTGGAGAGTATCGCTAATCAATATCAATCGCTGACTCAAGGTAGAGATGTTGCGGTCTCTGATGCATCGATTCAAGCTTCGCAGCAAACCATTAACAATGGAACAAGTAATAAAAACGTTCATCAGATGACGATTGATTTGAGTCAGTATACCGGTAAAAGTACCCCTGTTGTGGTATTTAACCTAGAGCAACTAGCCGACAACGATGCCTATGAAATGAACTACAAACAAGCCAGCAGCGGCATTTTGCCTTTCATTATCGTCAATTGGCAGAATACGGGTGCCTATACTTGGGGATGGAACAATAGCTTCACTGTTTCCGGTGACGCTTCAATTGCTGCATTAGGCAGTCATATTATTGATTCATTTCCTAATGCAACGAAGGTTTCGATTATTGCCAGTAAGTTTTACGGTTCGGTACTGGCACCAATGGGCGATATTTTCGCTGGTGAAAGTGGATTAGACGTGATGCACTCCAGCTACACTGCTGGTGGAGATATTGAGATGAAATCACAGCTGCCTTTAGATCAGGCAACAGCCAATCAATTTGATCGAAAAGCCTGGCCTGGCAATCAGGCTCCGGTTCCAGGGAAAGTCCCTTCAATTGCCTTGACTAAAGATGATACAGCGGTAACTGCGCCCATTCAAGTGCTTCCAGGGCAGTTGGTCCATCTGGGCATTCAAACGACGAATTATGATGGGGCAGCGGTGGAGGCAGCAACAGACGATCAGCCTTTTACCAGCATCCCAATTGCTAAAGGAATTGACTTAGCGAATTTAGCTGTTGGCAAATATACAATTACCGTGCAGATTCCCGGATACCCTGATATTAAAGCTCAAGCTACTATTATTGTTTCTGGTTATTTGACGTTAGAGGAAATACCTAACTTGCAGTTTGGATCGAAGGATTTAAGCCAATATGTTGCTGAGCCAAGTTACAAACTAGTTAATGGGACGACAACTAGCGATTCAGATTCAATGGGGGACGACCAGCTGACGGTAAAGGTCACTGACAATCGCTACGTAGAGCAACAATCGCCCTGGTCATTATCTGTTCAACTATCGCCTTTTAGTGATGGGAAGACCGAAGTGAATGGCAGCATTTCATTTTCATCTGACGAAGCGGCTGGATTACTAAACGGCAAAGTGACATCGGGACAAAGTCTCGCTTTCAGCAAAGCTGGCAGCAGTCAATTCACGGGTTCCTTTAGTGATAAACTCTCTACAAATACCACACTTAACCTTGAAAATACTGCACCAGAACCAGGCACTTATCATGGGAAACTGAGCTGGTCCCTTTCCAATGCGCCACAATAAAAAGCCAAACTCTAAAATTGAAAAAGAGTTTGGCTTTTTAACGTCTCTAATAAGACATGAACTGTTCAAACCAGTAGTCTTTAGAAACTTGGTATTTTTCGATTTTTTTGATTTCCTCAGGCATGTTTTCTTCCAAGAAGCTATGCCAGAAAAGTGAAGCAAAATTACTGTAGATTTCGAATTGCTCATCGTCAATATCTTCATCTGTAAAGACATCCCGCAGCGCTTCAGTTATTGAAAAAGCATTTGAACGGGCAAAAAACATTTGCGGGTATCGATCAATTATTTGAACAAGAAAGGCCAGCATTTGTTCTTTGTAAATAAATTCATCCAGGGTTTTATCTTGGGCCAGCATTCTTCGTGCCAAGCTTTCAGATGTTTCCCCGGGCTCTTTCATTGCCGAATAGAAAGGTGGGTTTTCACTTTCGATCGCTTCCCAATCGGGACCTTCGGACATTGCATCTAATTCAGCCAGCCTGTCGAATTCTTCAAAATCATTGTCTTCTATCAGCTGGTCGTGGATAGTGCCTGTGTACCATTGGATGATATCAAGCGGTGCTTTTTCATCCGAAGCCTTTTTGAAGACTTCTAAAATAATTTGATCCGGTTCACAAATCATTGGGGGAGTGGAAATGTAGTTTTCCCCGATTGGAACAATCAATGCCAGTACTTGCAATTTTCTAGCAGCTAGGCGCTTTAAATTTTGTACATGAACATTTTGAATCAAATATTTCTTTTGATTTCTAACGTCGATAAAATAGAAACCCTGATCCTCTTTCTTCACAGCAAATACGCTGAGAACAAAGCGTTCTGGCCACTGTTTAATTGTCTCCAGCTGGTCAGCAAAGATGTCCTCTGTCCACTCAATACTTTTCTGGAAAGCATCAGAGTCATTCTTGAACAAGTAATAGGTCTCCAGCAGCTGTTGATAATAGGCCATTTCATGCAGTAGCTGTTCTTCTCTAATCGGATAACTGGCTGGATCAAGGAAGTCCAATAGGTAGCGTTCCATGAATTCCATCAGTTGTTTGTCCGATTTACCAAAGTGTGTGTAGTGATAACGATGATACAAACAGTCCAAGGCAAGGAAATAAGGGTTTTCTCCCTTTTTTATCAACGATCGAGTTTCTTTTTTTAGTTGAAATAAAGGAGATTCTTTTATAAACTGTGCTTTTAACTGTTTTTTTTTCTTTGCTTTCATTGCTAATCTCGCCCTCCGTATAAATAGTAAATCCTATATTTTATATCTATAGTTTACCTTGTATTAAAGAAATAAGATAGTAGATTCTAGTGTATTCATTAGGTTTTTTAAACTAAGAAAACGCTTACTATCGATTTTTTTACACAAAATTTATTTTATGGGGGAATTTTAGGACCGTAATCAAATATTTTTTTAACTTATAATGGACGTTATTGAAAGTTTTTTGTCAATACCTTTTCTTTTTTGCAAGTAAAAGAAGTTAATGTGTGACGGGGAGTATAACCTCAAAAATCGCAATAATATAACTTTTGTCATTAGTGATGAAAAAGTTACAGAAAGGTTGTTTTAAAAAAGCATCGAAGTTCTGGTTATTTCACCAAAAACTCCGATGCGTTTCTTAGAAATACTTTTCTCGATATTGGTCAATCGCTTTGCGGGTACTGAAAATCTTTTTCGCATATTTTTGATTGCGGCTAATGTACAAGTAGAACAATAGATCAATGGTGATGAACTGAGCAATAATTGAATTGGTGGCCGCACTGCGAACTTCAGCTTCCATCGGACGTGAGGTTTGCAGATGAACATTTGCTAATTTTGCTAAACGGTTTTGTCCAAATTGTGTCAACACAATAATCGGAATCCGCATTTCTTTAGCTGTTTCAGCAATTGCGATAAGTTCAGGTGTTTTTCCTGAATTGGAAATAAGAAACAGGACGCTTTGTCTAGCATTAGTCACTAATTGCGGCAAAAGCAGATTATAGTCATTTTCGTAAACAATGTTTTTGCCTAAACGAGTCCATTTTTGTGTCACATCGTCAGCAACTAGACGTGAAGCACCCACACCAGCAACAAAACAGAAATCTTTTGATTCAAGTAATTTACACGCATCTTTGAATGTATCCTCATTGAAAAGCTCGGTGGTTTCGCTGATAGTAAATTGGGCATTATTAGCCAATTTATTTTTCAGACTTTGGAAAGGTTCTTTTGGATCCACATCCTCGTAACCAGTAATTTCTAATGGCTGTCTGGTTTCAGCAGATAAGCTGATTTTAAAAGCTGTTAAACTGTTAAAGCCCATTTTTTTCGAAAAACGAACAACAGTCGGTGCACTGGAGCCAGCGCCAGCAGCTATTTGACTAGCTGTCATGTTGGGAATATTTTCTTTGTGTTTGCAAATGTAACGATAGATCTTTTTCTCGGCAGCAGACATATCCTTCTTCATGCTGTCCATATGGGAAAGAACACTCATAGCCAACCTCTTTTCCGTTTTTTTCTTTATTATATCATTTTTTTGGTCAAATAACGGAATAATTTTTAATGAATACGACAAGGTATAATACTTAAAATTCCGTTTTGCCCTTGTTTTGTGATACTTGAGCTTTAAGCATAGACATTCTGCAAATGAAAATAGAGAATTTCTGGTTTCACCCGGAACCGCAGGGGCGGGCCGGTTGTACCAATTCCCGTATTAACGACTAACATGGCAGTCTTAGAAAGGGGATAAATACCAGTCCAGTAGCTCTTTGATCCATGATTTCGATAGTTGAGTAAAGGTAGGCGCAGCTGTCCACCGTGACTGTGACCAGCTAAGACTAAATCATAGGCGTTTAAAGACTGAACCTGGTCCACTTGATCAGGTTCATGGAGCAATAAAATCGAAAAATCAGCCGGAGAAGGTGTTAGTGCATAATCGGGGCTTCCTCCCTGGCTGTCTTCCATGCCGGTTAAACTGAGAGCGCCAACCAGCTGGGTGCGATTGTCTAAAAGGACAAAACCGCTGTTAATCAGCAATTCTTCCACAGGTTTACGGCCGCCAGACTGATAATCATGATTTCCTAAAATAGCAAATTTGCCTTTGTCAGCTTTTAATGCACTCAATTGCTGAATCAAGGGTGCGGAATCTCTTTTTTGCCAATAACGAAAATCTTCTATTAAATCACCAGTAAAAATCAGCAAATCAGGTTCTTGCTGATTGACAGCTTCGACAACCTTGGCAAAACGCTTCGCCGAATAAAAGCGAGAAAAGTGGATATCGCTAATGTGGGCAATTTTGAAGTTCCCCGTTTCTCCTTCGTTAATCGTTAAGTTATTTTCTTTATCTATACTAAAATGCTTTTCCTTTAAGCAAAAAGTTTCATACCAGGCATACAGTAAAATCACTGCTGCACATAAGACGATTACCAGCATCAAGGTTCCTTCTTTCTATTTGTGCCAGTATAGCCAAAAAAAGCCAGGAGCCACAAGTTGCGCTCCTCGCATTTTAGTGTTTCTTAGGATTTTCGATCACCGTTTCTCGTTGAATCAGTTGATGAGGAACAACCAACTGGACGCCGTTACTTGGCTGTTTTTCGATTTGCTCCATTAGTTTTTGCGTACCTAAGCGACCTAAATCAGAAATATCGATATCGATCGTTGTTAGATATGGATGGACCAAGGTGGCAAAAATCGAATTATTGAAACTAATAATCGATAAATCATCCGGCACCTGATAACCATATAAATTAGCCAATTGAATCATACGTAAAGCAAAAATATCATCAATCACTACCAAAGCCGTTGCCTGGGTTCCCTCAATAATTTCAGGAAAGGCCGCGTAATCTTCCGGCTGAGTCAAGGTAATCGGCGGATGAGTCGGCAAGTTTGCCAGCATTAGTGCTTCTTGATAACCAAAGTAACGTTCAAAAAAGATAATTTGCTGGTTGACGTTGGAAGCAAACAAAATATTTTTGTGTCCTTTTTCCAGTAAAAATTCCGTCGCTTGTTTACCCAGTAATTGGTTGTCATTATCAACGTAAATGATTTCAGATTCTTTTTCCGCCGGTCGACCAATTAAAGTAAAAGGAACCTTATTTTCAAATAAGTACTGAGCAATCGGATCATCCTTTTCAGAGTAGGTGAGAATAAATCCGTCCACCTGTTTTTGGCGGTGCATCCGAATAACATTTTCTAATAAGTCTTCAGCCGTTTTCGCGGAAGCAACCGCGGTGGTCACGCGAAATTCATGCGCCGTTTCATTTACAGCATTAATCAGTTCAAGATACAAAGGATTCCCGATCCGATCGTTGGAATCTAAGGGCGGTAAAATCACACCTAAGGAATTGGCCCGTTGCTTGCCTAAGTTGCGGGCGGTGACATTAGGAAAATAGCCCATGTCATCCATAATATGGCGGATCTTCTTTTTCGTTTCTACTGAAATACTGGGATGATCATTGATCACCCGGGAAACAGTCGAAGGAGAGACACCCGCTTTTTTAGCAACATCTTTAACTGTGACGGTCATAATTTCTCTCCTTTCGTTTTTTTATTTTTACTGCCAGCAATCCTTCAAATAGCCGATCGTCAATTCTTTAGTAGAAGCAACTAGCGGAATATCCTCTCCCAGCTGTTCCGCTTGACCTACGCCAATCGGCAAAGCACCGCTGGCTTTAATCGCAGCAATCCCTGCTTGGGCATCTTCAATTCCAATACATTGCTCTGGTGTCAGGCCGACAATTTCAGCTGCTTCGATAAAAATATCTGGTGCTGGCTTACCAGCTTTCACTTTGGCCGGATCAGCGATGCCGTCAAAGTAGTCCGTCAAGGCCATTTGCTTCAATAAGAAGGGACCATTTTTGCTGGCAGAAGCAAGGGAAATCTTAATCTCCGCTTGCTTCAAATCCTTTAACAGTTCTAAAATACCAGGATACACATCATTTGGCGAGACTTTTTGAATCATTTCAACATAATTTTTGTTTTTGCGAGCGGCTAATTCCGCGAATTCTTCCGAAGTGAATACTCCTGTTTTTCCGCCGTATTCCAGCATACGAGTGAGGGAGTCTTCACGACTAACGCCTTTTAATTGTTCATTAAAGGTTCGGTCAATCACAATACCAATTTCACTGCCGAGTTTTTTCCAGGCTTGGTAATGGTATTCGGCGGTATCAGTGATGACACCATCTAAATCAAAGAGGACTCCTTTAAACATCTGATTCCTCCTTCTTCAATGGAACGGAGACTTTGTCAGCAAGTTCGACAGTCTGATCGTACATAGTGACTTCTATTGGCGCACCTTCCTTAAGACTTAAAGTGACTTCATCTTCATTCACTGCTACCGCAATTAAACGACCACGGTAGTTAATGTGGAAAGCATATTTTTGCCATTTTCTTGGTAAGAATGGCGCAAAGCTCAAGGTATCGTTGAAAGTCTTCATTTGCGCAAAGCCTTGAACGATTGCTAACCAGCTGCCAGTCATTGAAGTAATATGCAGGCCGTCTTGCGTATCATTGTTGTAATTATCCAAATCTAAACGAGCCGTGCGCTGATACATCTCTACCGATTTTTCTTCCTTGCCTAGTTCAGCTGCTAAAACAGCATGAACGGAAGGGGATAGGGAAGACTCGTGAACAGTCATTGGCTCATAAAACTCAAAGTTGCGTTTCTTCTCTTCGTAAGTGAACTGATCATTAAAGAAATAAATTCCTTGTAAAACGTCGGCTTGCTTGATGAAGCAAGAACGCAAAATTTTGTCCCAAGACCATTTTTGATTCAGTGGACGATCCTCTGGTGCCAAGTCGCTGGCATGCATCAGATCTTTATCTAAGAAAGTATCATGTTGAACAAATACGCCTAACTCCTGATCTTCAGGGAAGTACATATTTTCGATAATGTCCTGCCATTTTTCTTGTTCTTCTTTCGTAATCGTAACAGTCGCAGAACTTTGATGCTTCAAATAGCTTTCTAAGGTGTATTTCAATACCCAAGCAGCGATTGTATTGGTGTACCAGTTATTGTTAATGTTGTTTTCGTATTCGTTTGGCCCGGTCACACCATGGATCATATATTTTTGATTGCGTTTAGAGTAGTGAACGCGGTCCGCCCAGAATCTGGCAATTTCGCTTAATACTTCTAAACCTTCTTTTTGCAAGTAGCTGTCATCGCCAGTGTAATTGGTATAATTGTAAATCGCATAAGCAATGGCTCCGTTACGATGGATTTCTTCAAAGGTAATTTCCCACTCATTGTGGCATTCGATTCCGGTAAAGGTAACCATTGGATACAACGCACCTTTTAAGCCTTGTTTTTGCGCATTGATTTTCGCTTCTGGTAATTGATTGTGGCGATATTTTAATAAGTTTTTCGTTACTTCTGGTTTGGCCAAAGCTAAATACATTGGAACTGCATAGGCTTCAGTGTCCCAATAAGTAGCACCGCCGTATTTCTCGCCGGTAAAGCCTTTGGGTCCGATGTTCAACCGTTCGTCTTCTCCATAATAGGTAGAAAACAGCTGGAAAATATTGTAACGAATGCCTTGCTGCGCTTCGTCGTCGCCCTCGATCAAAACATCAGCTAGTTCCCAACGTTTTGCCCAAGCAGCACTTTGTTCTTTGTATAGTTCGTCGTAAGACTGGTTATAGGTTGTTAATAGTTCAGCTGCGGCTTCCCGTTGTTTTGCTTCTGGAATATCGCGACTAGTCACGACAACTACACGTTTCTCGACTTCACCAGTTTCGCCAGTTGCTAGCTGCCATTCGAATTGCTCCGAAACCTCTAGAGTATCATCATGTTGAACTTGAGCTTCTAAATTCCCAACATGCTTCATTGCGGCAGTGATGGAAAACTGTTCAATCCCAAAATTATTAGGAACCGTTTGGGCGGTTAAGAAGCTAATTTCTTCTTTATGTCCCCGTTCTTTTTCAACCCAGAACATTTCTTCGTAATTGCTGTCTTCATTTTGCACATTGTTGTCTAGTTTGGAAATGACTTGAATTTTCGCTTCGCCGGATAAACATTCGGCAGTCATTTTGATTACAGCCAGTTCTTTTTTGACAATACTTAGGAAGCGTTGGAAAGTAAAACGCACCTTAGCATCCCCTAAAACCACCGTGAAGCTTCTAGTTAGCACGCCGTTTTCCATGTTTAATTCTAAATCAAAATCTACCAGTTCCTGTTTTGCTAAATCTACTTCCACATCATTAATCGAAATGTTCATCTGCAGGAAGTCGATGGCGTTGATGACTTTGCCGAAATAATCAGGGTAACCATTTTTCCACCAGCCCACCCGTGTTTTATCGGGATACCAGATCCCTGCTAAATAAGTTCCTTTATGGTGGTCACCGCTGTAGGTTTCTTCAAAATTTCCCCGCAGCCCCATATAGCCGTTTCCCATACTAGTGAGAGATTCCTGTAAGCGGCGGTTTTGCTTATCTAAGGTTGTTGTACGAATTTTCCAAGGGTCGATATCAAATAGTCGTTGAATTTGGTTCATGTTCTTCCTCCTTAATGCAACTTTTCTTTAATCATACACGCAATCGGTTGCGCTAGTCAAGTGAAAGCGTTAATCTTGACAAGAAACTGCTAGTTGGTGAATAATAAATTTATGCTGAAAGAGTTTACAAATTTATTTTTGCGGTATATAATGCAAATTAGCGCAACCGATTGCATTAATATTTTTTCAAAGGAGAGGTAACGTATGAAGGGAATCAAGGGTATTTTTAGTTTTGAGTTTTGGCAAAAATTCGGAAAGGCGTTAATGGTAGTTATTGCAGTAATGCCAGCTGCCGGATTAATGATCAGTATTGGGAAGTCGCTGCCAATGATCAGCGCAGATTTAGGCTGGCTAGTGACAACCGGTAGTGTCATTGAAAATATTGGTTGGGCAGTCATCGGCAACTTGCATCTATTATTCGCCTTGGCAATTGGTGGCAGTTGGGCAAAAGAGAAAGCGGGCGGTGCATTCGCGGCCGGTTTAGCATTTATTTTGATTAATCGTATTACTGGCGCCGTTTTCGGTGTGACAAGTGAGATGTTGGCGAATCCAGAAGCAGTCACTCAGACACTTTTTGGACAAGAAATTCTTGTAGATGGCTATTTTACTAGTGTGTTAGAGGCACCTGCTTTAAATATGGGGGTTTTCGTCGGGATTATCGCCGGGTTTGTCGGGGCAACTGCCTACAACAAATACTATAATTTCCGCAAACTTCCAGAAGTACTTACCTTCTTTAACGGAAAACGTTTCGTACCATTTGTAGTAATTTTCCGTGCAGTGATTGTTTCGCTGATCTTGGCTGTTGTTTGGCCAGTGATTCAAACGGGTATTAATGAATTTGGGAAATGGATTGCTGAATCACAAGATACCGCACCGATTCTCGCGCCGTTCTTATTTGGCACATTGGAACGTTTGCTGCTGCCATTTGGGCTGCATCATATGTTAACGATTCCCATCAACTACACGGCACTTGGCGGAACGTACGAAATCCTGACTGGTGCACAAGCAGGTCAGCAAGTATTCGGCCAAGACCCGCTTTGGTTAGCTTGGGCGACCGACTTAGTTAACTTACGCGGCGCAGGAGACACGGCTCAATATACGCAGGTATTGGAACAATTTACTCCGGCTCGCTTTAAAGTCGGGCAGATGATCGGTTCTTCCGGTATTCTGATGGGACTTACCTTAGCGATGTACCGCAACGTAGATAGAGATAAGCTTAAACAATACAAATCCATGTACGTATCTGCTGCTGCAGCCGTATTCTTAACTGGTGTAACTGAACCTTTAGAGTACATGTTTATGTTTGTTGCCGCACCGTTGTATGGTGTCTATGCGATAATCCAAGGGGCCGCCTTTGCAATGGCGGATGTCATCAATTTACGGGTTCACTCATTTGGGAACATCGAATTGTTGACTCGCTTACCGATGGGGTTGAATGCTGGTATCGGCGGAGACTTTTTGAACTTCGTGATTGTAACGATTGTCTTTGGGGGATTAACCTACTTCATCGCGAACTTTATGATTAAAAAATTCAATTATGCAACTCCAGGCAGAAACGGCAACTACGAAAATGATGGCGATGAAGCAGCATCAAGCACTGGTACTGGTGGAACAGCCGATGCCAATTCTCAAATTGTGCAAATCATTAACTTGCTAGGTGGACCAAGCAACATTTCCGATGTCGATGCTTGTATGACCCGTTTGCGGGTATCAGTCAACGACAATCAAAAGGTCGGCGATGAAGCGCAATGGAAAAAAGCCGGCGCCATGGGACTTTTGGTAAAGGATAAGGGCGTTCAAGCTGTTTATGGACCTAAAGCCGATATTCTGAAATCAGATATTCAAGACTTATTAGATTCTGGTGCCGAAATTCCAACGGCTGCGGTTAACGATCAGCCAGCGGTTGAAGAAAAACCTAAAGCTGCCTTTAAAGGAATCAAAACAAAACTGGTAGCACCAGCAGATGGACAACTCATTGCAATTGATCAAGTAGAAGATGATGTATTCTCACAAAAAATGATGGGCGAAGGCTTTGCCGTTATTCCTGAGAATGGTCAAATCGTCAGCCCGATTGCTGGGAAAGTTTCATCTGTATTCCCAACTAAGCATGCAGTTGGCTTGGTAACTGAGGACGGCATTGAAGTCCTATTGCATATGGGGATTGATACTGTTGACCTAAAAGGCGGACCTTTTGAAATCACCGCGACTGAAGGCCAGACCATTGAAGCTGGTTCAGCTATTGCGCAAGTAGACTTAGCTGCAATTGAAGCTGCTGGTAAATTGACTACCATGATTGTCATCTTCACTAATGGAGACATGATAGAAAATTATCACTTTGATAAAACTGGAACGGTCAAAAAAGGCGAAGCTATCGGAAGTATTGATAGTTAAAAGGTGGGGCAATATGAAGGTGTTAACGTTAAATACGCATAGTTGGATGGAAGAAGATGCTGAAAAACAAATCGAAGTGCTTGCTCAAACAATCGCAGGTAATGATTACGATATCGTTGGGTTGCAAGAAGTCAATCAACGTATAGATGCTCCTGCGGCTTCACTAGACAAGTACTTTCAACCAACCTTGGATCAAAAAGCAATACATGAAGACAATTTCTTGTACTTGCTGATCCAACGGTTGAATGAGTTAGGCTGTCTCTACTATTGGAGTTGGGTGTACAACCATATCGGCTACGACATTTATCATGAGGGCGTCGGGATTTTATCCAAAAGCCCTCTTGATCCACAGGCACTGCTGATTTCGCAAGATGATGATCCAGCCGATTACCGCACACGAAACGTAGTAATAGTAAGAACACACTATGAACAGCAGGAAATAATGATAGCCAATGGCCATTTTTCCTGGTGGCTGTCACCAGATGAAGGATTTTCTTATGAATGGAAACAACTGGAATCTGAACTAGCAAAATCTTCCTTGCCGTTGATCATCATGGGAGACTTCAACAATGCTGCCGATATCGCTGATGAAGGTTACCACCTTGTACTAAATAGTCCCTTGCAATTACGGGACAGCTTCCAGCAGGCAAAGGTGCGCCAAGGCGAAGGAACCGTCGAAAAACCAATCGACGGCTGGCAAGAGAATCAAGCAAGTATTCGAATCGACTATATCTTTAGTCAATCATATTTTAAAACGCAAACCTACAGAACACTTTTTGATGGAAAAGACACACCGCAAATTAGTGATCATTTAGGTGTAGAAGCAAGCTTTAGCTGGTCTATTTAAATAGATCAGCTTTTTTTGTGAAAAAATGAAGCAAAGCTGTTGACATTCTCTGTGGGTATGATAAGATACAAAACGTTGCTGCAAAAAGAAACGATTCATGAAAATAATCGAAAAACTTTTTGTTGACAAACAATTCAATACAAGATATGATATGTAAGTTGCTGATTCACGGTTTCATTTTTTCAGAAAAAAAGATGAAAAAAGTTCTTGACTATTTGAACGGCAGCTGATATGATATAAAAGTTGCTGATGCGACAGAGCATTACAACGAAATATCACGTTATATCAAATGTAGACCTTTGAAAACTGAACGAATAAAACAAACCAAATGTGTAGGGCGCTTCTATTATATAGAAGCAAACAACATAGC
>NZ_JAFREM010000039.1 GCF_017377575.1 Candidatus Enterococcus moelleringii | reverse complement strand
GTAGAACTGGCATCCTCATTAAGCGAGTAATAATCCGATTTTTTCTGAGCTTCCTTCAAATAATCAGGGGCGTCATCAACTACTTCACCGGTTCTAAAAAAATGTTGCCAATGATAGGCGGCACTGCTTCGATCGATGTTTTTATTTTTCAAACTAAAAAAGCATAAAATAATCAGGTCGTCTCCTTGAGTCGAGCGCAATAGTTCGTGTGAGTCCAAATCCAGAATGCCAAACCTTCTAGTCGCAGGTCCATATTTATCAAACAAATGAAAATCAACGATATTAATGCCATAAGTAGGGCGCACAGCAGAATAATTATTGCTCTTGATGAAATCCTCGATCTCCTGATTACCTAGCGAACTCCGGTAGGCTTCTCCTAAATAGAAGAGGGCCCGCTCAATAAAATAATCGTGAGGCTGGACTTGCATCTCAATGGTTACATGACAACCGTCTTCCGTTTCTGCTAAAATATCGACTTCCGTGCGCATCAGTTCGGGATCTTCTTCGAATGCCTTCTTGTAACTGTCAATGTGGTAGGTCTCTCTTGGCGTCAGGATCTTAAACTCTTTGCCTAAAATGTCTCGGACAAAAGCCTTCAAAATGTGGGTAGAATCCTTAGAGCACATGATTTTTTTTATGCCGAGGAATCAGTTATTCCGAGGTTTACAAAAAAAGCGCATTAGAACAAGGAATGAATGCTAATTCCTCGGAATAATACTTGCCTGTTTTTCCAAGTCTCGCTCTAAATTAAATAGCTAAACCAATATGAACGTTGGTCTTAAACGCACTCCCTCACTCAAAGAAAAGTTCCTCATTTTCGATACTATATCAAGTTAATACGCAGAACATCCTGTTAAAATAAGGAATATGATGATCCAGAGATTAAAAGATGATCTAGATGTAAAGTTAGTATCGGAATCGTTTTTATCTGATGACAATGGAATAGTGGACAGAATTGCAGTGTTATGTTGAATTTATTCTAGTTTGGTTATTCCGATGTTTACTTTCACAAAAGTCTACAAATCACAATAATTTTCAAATATCGGAATAACTAAATCCTCGGCATAAAAAAATTTATTCCGATATCGGAATAAACTTCTTAAATAACATATCTGATGTTGGTAGAATTTTCAGTTTATTTTCCATTGTCTTTTTCATCCTCTCATTGATAGAGAAGATTTCACCAATAGTATACCACGGCACCATCTTCTCTATCAAAAATTGCTAATAAATTTGCTTACAACTATAAGATAGGCAAAAGAAGGAAAATATTTCCAAAAAAGTAAAAATAATTTCTGATTAGCTAAAAAATTAGTTGTCTACTTGGAAAAGGGGACAGCTTTCCTCTATAAAACTGAAGGAGATTTGTGAACTAACTGATAGAAGAAAACTAGCTTCAAGAATAATCCTGATAAAGGGAAAGTTTGCCAACAGCGATTGTGAATATGCATCTACGATTTTATCTTAACGAATCACCGACACTATAACTTAAGTCTCTGATAACCAATCCAATATAAAGTGTAGATAGCGAGTTTGTATCTTTCACTTTTTGATAGAATGCAACAAATTGACAAAACGTACATTTTGTAATAATATGAAATTATAACTTAGTATGCTAACAAGGGAGGTTTTGAAAAATGGAACAAACGATTCCGGCAACAGAAGCGAGAAAAAATTTTGCCGAAATTCTCGATGAAGCAATCATAAAGCCAGTTTTCATCAATCGTAGAAAAAACGATTATATGACTTTTTCGACAAATCAACTATCTGAATTATTGCCTATTACTCCAGAATTAGATGGCGAGCCTGAAGACTATTCGTTATACATCAAAGAAATCCCTCAAATTGTCGGATTTGGAATGACAATCGATGACACTCTAGAAGATTTAAGCCAGGCATTATCCGACTACTCAAGCATTTACCTTTCAGATTTAGATAAATACTACCAAGCTCCCAACACCAAACCACATCTTCTTTATGTAGTACTGTTTGCTGACATGGATTTAGAAAAGTTCAAGGAGAAAATCAATGCCAAGTTGGAAAGATCTTGAACGGTTTCTAAAGAATGATGGTTGGAAATATCTTAGTAGTAAAAGTGGTATGGATAATTGGTACGAAAAAAGATTAGATAATGGGGAACTGTGGCAGTCAAGAGTCAGTAAAAGCTCTGGAGAAATTGGGAAAAATCAGTTTAAAACAATATTGAAGCAGCAATTGCATTGCAATCAGGCTTATTTCAATAAAGTGAAAAATAAGAAGCCTAAATCGTCAGAACGATTTCCTAAGTAGTCAAAGGTCAATAGTTAGCTGTAGTAAATTTTAGTGTCATCATTGACTTAAAATCTCACTTGAAATTCCTTTGGGGAGATCAGGTGAGATTTTTAACTCTATTAAACACACCATATCCCACCCGTAAAAATGGCTTCGCTAAGGTATTCAAGCACGAATATCTTATCTGTTAAGCTCGGTTCTTTCCGCATGCTTAGACATTTTTCCGAGTGATACATTTCTAGCAAGTCATAAATATATCATTCGAGTGAAACCTTGTTGATGTACTATTCGGCAATGATAACATTCAACCACACCTGCGAAGGGCGCCATCTTCGCAGGTGTTTTCAATATCCTCAATCTCCACGTATAACTACTAAACGACTGACATCATCCAGCTCCCAACTTTAGTCTAGTATTTCCGCAATTAATTATTCAGTTTTCAATGAACGAAGTGCCGCCTGCCAAGTGCCCACCTTCACAGGCAGCGAAGGTCAAGGATCATGATCGTCTAACCAATGCTTGAACCACGCGGTAACAAGTCCAACAATGATTGGTGCTACGATATACTGCATAATGGGATGCACATCATCACCCCCCTTCAATCGGACGGATCATGATCCTGACAAATGATTGATTACTTACGCTAATCTTTGATCAAACTAGCGAATCTTGTGGGCAGATTAATTCAGGTTTTTCTTCTGTCGTTCCTCGGCTTTCCGTTGCGTCCTGCGCCGCAGCATATCCATAATCAAGTTATAAGAATGCGAGTCGGTTTCAGGCTGGGTTCCAGGTGTTCTAGGTTTTTCCTCCAATGCTTTAGGTGTTTCCGGTGTTGCTTTTATGCTTTCTTCTGGCTGATTAAGAGAGACTTGGGGTGCTGCTGGTAGTGCTCGGTAGCTGCTTTGTGCTTGTAATTCTGCTAGCTTCAGGCTTTCATCCACTTCTTCAGCGGGCTGTTCTTCTATCGGTTCATCCACTTCTGGCTTAACTGCGGCCCCATGCAAGACCTCTTGATTCAAACGAACCGGCTGATTAGCGTCGCTGAAATACTCATCACCGTTAAAGACTGGTGTCTCGATGGTTTCCACATATTTCGCGTTGATCGGTTTTTGGAACAGCTTCACGCCGTCTTTTTCGAAAATGTCTAAGCTGGCTAACAGATCTAGTGATTCTCTGACTTCCGCCGGGCTCAGGTCCGTATTAGGATCTTTGACGCTGAAGGTATGTCTTTTGCCGACACTATTTAGGAACTGGCTAACGAGTTTAATCACGTAAATTACTCCTTTCGATTAGTTTTTGCGTAAGAGACAGGACAGTAAAGCGGTAACGGGTCAGGTTGTCGATACTTCAAGCGGAAAGAATTTGGCAAAAGGTGACAGGACGATTGACTTGGCCTTCTCAATAAAATTCCGGACAGGGAACAGGCGTAAATTCAATTGCTTCCACTCCGACGTCTCGAAGTAATCACGGAAGTAAAAAAAGAAATGCTTCATGGTACGGGTTGCTTTGGTTCGCGTAAATAAGTATTTGACTAGATCCTTTAATACCAGAGCAAACTCTTCAGCACCCAGTTGATAACGTACGCGTAACGCAATCAACAATTTGATGGTAGTGGTGCCGTCACGGGACTCCTCATAAAAGTCCATAACGCGCTGCTCGATGGTCTCAAGTTTCAAGTTGAAAATCTGATAGGGTGTGAAGGGTTGCTCTGACATAATGATCTCTCCTCGTAGTTAGAATAATGAATTTTCCAAAAAATAATCTGGTTCTCAAGCCTGGCATCATTCGACTGAACGGCTTCATTTACATAGAAAGGCAATAAACGAATAGTGTTCTTGCCGCAAAAGAACACCCGCTAGCTCTCATAGCTGTGCGCACTTACTAGTAACTAATGAGAGCGGGGTAGATATTCTTACAGACAGTGACTCAGTATTGCAGGTTTTAAGCTCTCGCTCTCACTGCCGCTTCTTCTTCCATATCAAAGACTGGTGTTTCAATCGTTTCGACAAATTTGGCACTCACGACGGTCTCATAGGAACGGACGCCGTCCTTACGGAATAGGTTCAAACCGGTAAATTCAGTTAACAAGGTTTTAAGTTGTGACGGTGTTTTCATCATATCTGGATCTTTAAAGCTTAAGGTCTGACTCTTGCCCATGGCATTTCTAAAGGTTACGACTAATTTCTTCATATTGGTCATCATGATTATTCAGCCCCCTCAGTAAGATCTTTAGTGATGCGTGATTGGACGGTCATGATCACACTGTCAAAGCTGCTTCCTGATTTAGACAGCTCCGCCATAATTTCACCTAATCGAACGACATCTGCTTCTGGTGGGTTATCAATCACATTTTGGAAATTGACTTTCTTCTGTTTGTCTTCGCCTTCTTGTTCGATCAATACTTGTAATTTAGTTCCTAGATTTTGTTTCATGTTTGGTTCCTCCATTTTCTGTTGTTGTTTTATTTGTTTGCTGCTAAGTGGGTGTTGCCCCGGCCGGTGACTAAAATATAAACAATCCCGCAAAAAAAGGCTACGGCAGTTATATCCTAAAAAAGTGAGTTATATCCGGTTTTTTTCATAGATCAAAATGAAAAACCCCATCAAATCAACACTTTTCAGAAAATGCTTTCAGGTATAACTCTCGAAAAAATTATAACTCACGTTTTGATGAAAACAGCGTGAAAAACGCTATGAAAACCTTGTTAAATCAACTCTAATTGGCTAAATTCTGTTTTCAAAAAGAATTAAAATTTCATTGAATTTTTTTGAAGTAGGGGGTAGACAGGAGAATTCTGAAGACAAAAAAAGCGTTGCGAGACCCTGGATCAGGTCTCGCAACGCTTTCGTATGAGTGTTATTTGTATTCTAGTAATAGGTCATGGAGGGTCCTATAATCGAACAGCTCCAGGCCGCTGGCTCTCGTGGTGTCCAGTACGTCAAAGATAAAGCCTTTCTTGATGTAGTGATCACGAAACTCTCCGCGCACAATGGGAAACGTTTGCAGAATTTCGTGCTCGCAAAGAGTATGCACAAAAGGGGTATTGGGTAATTCGATAAAGTCTAAAGGATAGACAGATCCGTGGTCAGTCTGTTGATGCAAATCACGTCTTAAGCAGGCCAAGGCCAGTAAAGCATTGGCGGCGAATTTTTCGATGGTTTCTTTATGGGGTTTGACACAGACCCCGGGGCCACTGGCCATGCTGATGAAGGTTCGTTCAGGGCCATCTTCGCGAATTTCGTAAATGGATAAAGGGTTTAACCAGGTTGCATGTTTTGGTGTTTTTACTGGAAATAGGGCACCCCAGTCAAGAATCATTGGATGAAGGCGTTCTTGGAAGCAGCCAAGCTCGTCCATGGTCAGTCTAAGCACTAAGCGCTCCGCTGACAACCCGAAATCACTCCGCAGCAAGGTCGCAAGGGTTCTATAGTTAGAATGGCAGTATGATTCCTCTCCGTAAACAACAAGGGACTCCTTTTTGCCTGGAATTGGTAAGATCGCGTGGATCGGGTAGATACCACTTCTTGAAAGGAATGGTGAAGCTTCACACAGATATTCCAACCAATCGGGGTCCCAATCCCTGGTATTCAAGAAGGTGTTTCTCTCCATTTTTTCTGGTACATCGATTGTCATGTTTTTCATCTTTTAATGCTCCTTTTTTATAAAATTTCCCCCAACCCACAAGCTTTTCTTCTGCATTGGGTTTACGTAGAAATGATACCACAGCGATTACTACAATTGTTGATGATTTTGATAAAAAACAACAACCTAAAAACAAGTATTACAACACCAGATTATTAAAAAGAGTTTTCAATGATAAAATGTCTAGGAAAACTTAATAAAGTGTAATAAAATAATTGGAAAGAAGTAATCAAAAAAGCCCACGAAAGACAATCGTGGACCTAGAATGATTTTTTCTTTATAAGATTTGTTAAGTGATTTTGAAGAAATTTACAGAGGAATTTATCTTGATCTAGATTAGACTACGAGACTATTGATTAGCTGATCTATTTTTTTCGTTTTTATTATTCTTAACTGTTTTAATTATAGATTAGGTGATTAAAATACGCAATATCTTTTAAAAAAATAATCAATATGAATAAAAAGAAAAAATCACTGATTTTTGAAAATTGTTAGAAACGGCGGTATCATGCGGTTTATTCTATTAGCCGTCAAAAATACCGTCAAAAAATATTTGAATCTGAAGGGATGTAGTTGTATGCGAAGAGGGGAAAATATTTACAAGCGAAAGGATAAGAGATGGGAAGGACGGTATGCTGTAGGTAGAAAATCGAATGGAAAATTAATATATCGTTCAGTTTATGGACGTACGGTGAAGGATGTACAACGGAAGCTTTATCCACTTAAGGCGAAGTACCAGAAAATCATGGATGAACAAGGTTCTTCCCGTATTTCCTTGGAAGAATGGGGTTTTCATTGGTTACACGCGGTTAAACCTGATGTGAAAGACTCTACTTTTGCAAATTACAATCACAAGCTGTGTCATTATGTTATTGCTGTACTTGGTCATTATGCATTGAATGAGCTAAATGAAGCCACTTCTCAACAGTTGTTGGATGATTTGATCCAAAGAGGCTTAAAACCTTCCACTATGCACGTTATTTTTCGTATTGCTAAGCAATGCGCCAATGCTGCAATTGAAAAGAAGTTAATCAATAGCAATCCATTCTCATCAATTAGGCTGCCGAAGGCGATTAAGGTAGTGAATCAAGCTTTGACAAAACAGGAGCAAAAAAAATTAGAAGAAACGGCTATGGCAGAAAAAAACGGACGCGGATTACCTACGCTTTTAGCGTTGCATGCTGGTCTACGGATTGGCGAAGTGGCTGCTCTAGCCTGGTCAGATGTTGATTTTGAAAACGGGCAGATCAATGTCAAATCCACCTACCAACGGATCTTTTCCGTGTTCGGTGAACAAAAGACAGAGTTGATTTATACTAGTGCGAAGACAGCCTCTTCCATCCGCTCAATTCCTATGAGTAATGCTTTAAGAGAGGCTTTGTTGGAGCATAAAGAGCAATCTGTAGGGGAGTTTGTCTTCTCAACAAAGGACAATCCTTTAGAGCCAAGACTGTTGACTTATCACTTCCATAAGATTCGTGAAAAAGCGGGCTTGGATCATGTGCATTTCCATCAACTGCGTCATACTTTCGCGACACGTTGTGTAGAAAGTAGAGCAGATGTCAAAAACGTCAGCTACTTAATGGGGCACAGCTCAGCTTTAATTACGCTGGATACGTACACCGGTTCGATGAAAGAACAGCGAATCGAAGTCGTAAAACAGATGGAACAATCAATTGGATAAAACTTACAAAAAGTAAGCAGGTCTTTTTACGGGAAAGAGTTCTTTTTGTCTCGCGTGTGGTAACGATGCCACACGTGATTTTTATTTCCCGAAGATAATTTTACCAATATAACTCAAAACTCTCATCAATCAAGAGCAAATATGCCAGGAGGTTATTTAATATTTGTAACAATTGTAAAGAATCTGTTATCTATTAGCCGTCAAAAATGGTCATAAGACCTCAGAAACCTTGATATCATAGGCCGGATTGAGTGCTGTCCTAGTCTAATCTAGATCAAGATAAACTAACACCGAGAATCTAATTAATTCTGGACAAATGAATCATTTAATAGTTAGGAAATCCTAACAAAAGTAAATAAGTTTAAACAAACTGTTTAAGGAGGTGACACATTGGATATATTTCGACGCAATCCTCTGGTCGAGTCCTTTCATTACGATCGACTAAAAGAAGAACCAGCGGAACAAGTATTGAACCTGAGTATTCTTCCCCTGGAGACAGAGCAGCCAGAAGCACTAGAACGTCAAACCAGTACCATTGGGCTTCGCTTGGATTTCTCATTAGCAGTAAAGAAATTCCAAGTTTCCGGTACGATAAGCCAAATTAACCACATCAAAGACAAAGTCGTTGAAGAGCAAGAGGATCTAACTGAGGGTGAGTTAACAGAATTAGCAGCACCTTTATTAGAACTTGTTCAACGCCTAACGTTTGATATAAGCGAAATCGTATTAAATGAACCTGGCACCTCCTTATCATTTGATCAGGTATTTTAATACCTTAAATTAAAACTATATAGAAGATATTAAATATATACAAGCAATAACCTGATCAGAAAAAATGATATACGTTAAAAAAAATGGGTAGAGGAGACTATCAATTGAAAAAAAGGCAAAAGTACCAGCGGTTAATTGAACAAGAGATTTTTCGTTCAGGAAATCGCAACAGGCATCCAAAAATAAAGAAAGGAATTATTGGAACCACTACTTTATTAGGTTCAGCGTCTATCGCTTTAAACAGTACTTCCGTATTGGTGCATGCAGCAGAAAGCACAGTTTCAACTGAAAACAAGGCGGCTGCCGATGAGACTGCACCAACTAGTGGCTCGCTGACCTTTGAATCTAAGACGGCTGCTAAACCAGTTGAGGCAAAGGAAGAGCCGCAAACAAAGGAAGGAACAATAAATTCCACACAACCAGAGGAAACAACCAGTGAGAAGACCGAATCCTCTGTCCCTATAGTAGAAGAAACAGAAGAGCAACCAGTACTTGATCCAGTAGAAGAGGAAACTCCGACCCCTGATCCAAGTGAAGAAGTACCAGTACCAACACCAGATCCTAGTGAGGAAGAAGAAAAGCCAGCGCCAGCTCCTGACCCAAGCGAGGAAGAACAACCAGCTCCAACACCAGATCCAGTAGAGGAAGAAACACCTACACCTGATCCGGTAAAAGAAGCAATAAAAGCAGAGGAAATCAAACCTGCCGAACCAGTAGTTGAAGCACCTGCTTCTGAATCAACCTATGAGGTGATTTATCAGAAAGAAGAAGCACCAGAACCAGTAGTGATTCATTCACCAGAAAACGTCGTAGTAACAGGCCCGCAGCAAACTACTGTTAGCGGAGGCTCTATCCGTTTTGACCGTAACCTAACCACAACGGAATTCATTGAAGAAATTGGTGAAGCAGCTCGTAAGATTGGACAGGAAGAAGACTTATATGCGTCAGTCATGATCGCTCAAGCCATCTTGGAATCAGGCTCCGGTGGCAGTCAGTTAGCTCAAGCACCGCATTATAACTTGTTTGGAATCAAGGGTTCACACGAAGGCAAGAGCGTCAGCTTTGCGACGCAAGAGGACACGGGTGGTGGAAACATGACTACCATTCAAGCCAGCTTCAGAGCTTACGACGATTACGAAGCCAGCTTTGCCGATTATGCGAAGTTGATGAAGGAAGGTATCACCGGTAACCCTGAGTTTTATCAGGGAACCTGGAAATCGAATACTGAGAATTATGAAGAAGCAACAGCTTTTCTAACCGGAAAGTATGCGACAGACACTTCTTATAATAAGAAGCTGAACGGTTTGATCGAGACGTACAATCTTACTCAATACGATCAGCCATTGGAAGAAGGGCAAGTAGTCATTCAAGGGCAAGCGACCAATCAAGTAGCGTCATCTGGTTACTTATTACCATTAAATGATTTTGTCGTTTCTAGTCCATTCGGCATGCGAGGCAGCGAATTCCATCGTGGAATTGACTTAGCTGCAGGTGAAGGGACACCGATCTTTGCTAGTAAAGCTGGAACGGTATTAATCGCCGAAGCACATTATTCTTGGGGGAATTATGTAGCGATCCAGCATGACAATGGCGAGGTTACTTTATACGCTCACCAACGGAATTACGCCGTAAGTCCAGGGCAAAGAGTAGAACAGGGTGAAGCAATTGGGTTTGTTGGTTCAACCGGCAATAGTACCGGCAGCCATTTGCATTTTGAACTGTGTCTGGATTCATCGTTAGCAGTGGAACGATTAGTTGATCCAGGAACTGTGCTGTTTTAAATGATTACCTTATTTACGAGATAGGTGCCAGTTCTACTTTTCGCAGTCCTTCAATGTGCGAAAGAAGTCAGCGAACTAGGATCAGAATCTTGTCACGTGAACTTAGTAGAATGGTACTCGTGGCGAGAATCAAACTCATTTTTCCTTAGAAAAATGATTACATTACCAACGAGCTAGGAGGAACAGGATGAAATTTGACTCAGAACAGATTAAAAAGACCACCTTCCCTGTGGCGTCGTTTTCCGGCTACCGGAAGTACGATGTAGATGATTTCCTGCACTATGTAGCCAAGGATTATCGTCGTTTTGAACAGGACAAAGAAGACTTGCAGGAAGACATCGACAGGCTAACAGAAAAGCAGACGAAGCAACAAGAGGAAATGAGCAAGGAGCGATCCCGTTACGTTATTGAGCTGCACGAACAGAAGAAGCGAATGGAAGAATTGGAAGAGCGCTTGAAGAAGGTCTCGCTGGAAAAGGAACAGGAAAAAGTGACCACCACCAGTAGCAGTACCTTCCAAGAAGCCATCCTGATTTCTCAGGAAACGGCCTTAGAAATTGAACGCAGCGCTGAAAAAGAAGGCGCCAAAATTATCGAAGAAGCCCACGTGGAAAGGGGCCGTATCATTAAAGAAGCCAAGGAAGTTCAGTCAGGAATCCTGCATGAAGCCGAAGCCAATCGTCAAGCTGCCCAACAGGAAGTTAGTCGGATGTTAGCCGAAACAGAGCAGAAGCAAAAAGAAATTCAGGAGCACTGCCAACAGGAATTGATGAAGCTGGAACAGGAAAAAGCCGCAATGCTGGAGGAAGCCAAGCACGAATTGCGTTTGCTTACGGAACAAATGGCGCAAACCAAACAGGAAATCGAGCTGGCCAAACGGGAAGAGGTTAACTTCCGCGACACCTTGATCTATGACTACAAAGCAGCTCTGGCGAAGCTGAATGACGTGAAGTGGCAGGAGTGGGAAGCCGCGTTTACTGATAAGCTGCACCAAATCCAAGCGTAGAAAGGAACCAAATGAATGAATTTTGAAGCAGTAGAGCTCCGGCAATTAACCTTTAAGAAGAATCCTTTAGGCGGCTTCCGTCAGGCTGATGTCAATGATTTCCTCCGCAATGTGGCAGATGATTACGAAACCTATGATGAACGGATTCGCCGCTTAATCGAAGACAAAGACAAGTTCGAAAAGGAACTAAGCACTAAAAGAACCGGGCAAAACTTAGCAAGTGTCCAGCTGGAAAATGAGAAAAAAGAGCTGCAACAGAAAGTCCAAAAGCTTGATGCAGAACTGCAACAGCTAAAAGCACAAAAAGCCCATTGGGATGAATTCCAAAAGCTGGAGATCGAATACCAGGACATTCCCAAGATGAAACGGATCGCCCAGCAGACTCTGGAAGCTTCCGAAAAAGCGGCCAATCGCTTGATGGAAGAGGCCGAACGAAAGCAAGCTGAGATTCTGGCTGCTGCCGAACGGCAAAAAAGTAGCTTGCTAGCAGAAGCTCAACAAAAAAGTGAAGCCTTAGTGGCGGATGCCCAACAGAAAAGCAAGACCTTGTTGGAGCAAGCCGAAGAAGAACGATTGCAGCAATTGTTCGAAGCCAAGCTGGAAATCAGCACTTTGGAAAAAGAGCAGGATGATCGAGGGATTGCCATGGATGCTAGACAAGCATTGTTAGAACAAAAGTATCAGGAACTATTGCAGTTGAAAGCCGACATTCACGATGAAGTTCAGACCTTCGCCGGGATGATGACAGCTACCAGACAAGATATTAGTCAGGAATACACCAATAGTATCGAAGCTTTAACGAAGAAGAACGAATACTTGCGGAAATCAGCACGCCCAGAAGTTCTAACGACCATGCATGTGCTGGAACCGGAAAAAGAGGTTATGTAAGTGAAAGAACAGCCACGGACTGCTTCAATCTATGATCCTTTCGTGCTGCGTTACTTGACGCTACAAAAGAAGATCAATCGCAAGGTGATCTTTCTGTACGACTTTAAAGAATACAAGACCCTCAAGGAGATCCTGCTTTTAGCGGAAAAGGTAAAGGAGTTGATGGAGTAATCACTTCACAGCTCCAAATGGTTGTCTTTCCTAATTTTTAGCACTAGAAGAGAATTTCTGGTGCCCTAAACGCGGCCGATGGCGATAAGCATCGGTACTATTTTGTTGGAGAAGGAGAAGTATTTTAGTGGAGCAATTAGTAACCAAGTTAGAAAGATTACTAAAACAAGTGCCGATTGATACGGCCGAACGACATCTATTCTTATCTGTTTCAAACGGCAGTGAACGAGCCATGGTCAAGAATATCCGAGCCGCCAATCTCAATGGCTGCATTGACTGGTTGAAGTCAGAATTAACTACAGCTCATGATAAGAACAAATACATTCGAGTTGACATAGTGAAATCCATCGAAGAATGTACTTATCTGGAAGTCATGCGTAAATTGTCGGTGGTAGCACGAAATAACTTTTTCCGACGAGGAATTGCTTTTGATAAGAAGTTCAATATTGCCTTTTTGCCAGAGGAAATTATGGGGAATGCCTTGATCAAGCCTTCCGTCAATCACAAAGTCGGCTTTAACTCACCGGAGCTGTCCTTCGATCAAAAGAATATCGATGGCTACATGACTCGGAAGTACAAGCAGTCATTGAAAAACAAGATAGCCCAGCGGAAATTTTATGTGTTTGATACGCAAGGGTTTTATTTGGAAGAAGGCAGCTGGCTAACCTTATCGGTTCAGAAGGATCAGGAGGGAATGCGAGGAGTCGATTACAAGGTTTTGCCTCCGTATATCGATGTCGCAATTACTCAAGGTGCAGATTTTCTGCAACGACAGATTCAGGATTCCGGCCAATTTATTTACGGTTACTATCCTACCTATGATTATCAGCTGACGGGCTATAATTCGGTCCGACACTTTTCCAGCTTGTATGCTTTGTTGGAAGCGCAGGAATATCTGAAGCAGGAAAAAGAGCTGGAGGAATCGGAAAAAGGCTTGGACTGGGGATTAGAAAATCTGACGCTTCAAGTCGAGGAGGCTCTCTATATTAAAGAAGAAGCACCTTCAGGTACTTCCTTGAAATTAGGGGCACAGGCTTTGGCGGTTCTAGCCTTAGCAAAATTCCAGACGATTACCGGTAATGACAAATATGAAGCGGCGATTAATCAATTGATCTTAGGTATGGAACGCCACTTTGTGGATGAAAAGGGTGAGACGACTCATATTCTAGATAAAGATTTAGAAATCAAAAAGAAGTTCAACATCATCTACTACGATGGTGAAGCAGTCTTCAGTATTCTGCGAGGCTATGCCATCACCAAAAATGAACAGCACTTGGCACTGGCGAAGAAATTATTCGACCGCTTTGTGGCTAAAAATTATGAACGTTACCACGATCATTGGTTGAGCTACGCTACCAATGAAATTTTGTTATACCTAAAAGAGCAAAAATACTACGAATTCGGCTTAAAAAATGCCTTTGAAAATATGGATTTTATCGAACATCGAGATACCGCCTATCCAACTCTGATGGAATTATTAATGGCAGCCATCAAGATGACAGATCAGCTGAAAGAATCTGACTTTTATAAAACAGGTCAGATAAAAAATTTTGTCTCAAAAACTGATTTTTGGCGGCTGCACCAAGTAGCCATCAAGCGAGCCGCCATTGAGATTGAAAAAGGCGTCATGCATCCAGAGATGGCGATGTTCATGAAACGACCAGACAAAATTGTCCACGGTTTTTACACCCGTCACGATAAGTTCCGGATGCGGATCGATGATCAGGAGCATTTCTTAAGCGGGTTGATTAATTTTTATACGTATTTTTATAGTGAATAACAAATCACTCCATTGGGGAAGAATGTAGTAAAAAAGGGGAGCAGCAAACGTATGAGTAAAAAAAGGAAGTTAATGTATCGGCATGAGCCAATCAAGAAATACCGGATGCATAAGGTGAAAAAGAATTGGGTAGTCAAAAGCGGGGTAGCAGGAGCCATGCTAGTCAGCACTGTTGCTGTGCCCGCAAGTGGGATGGTTGCGAATGCAGCTGAGACAGAGATTGTGGATGGGGCCACTGAAGGAGAGGTACCTACTGTTGCTAGTGATCCGGTGGAGGAAGCTGTGAATAATGCGCTAATGACTCCGGATATGCAGCCAGCTTCAGTTGATAATGTGCAGCGACCGGAGACGAGAGCTACGGAGAATCCGGATGGGTCGACTACTTGGGTGGCTAATCAGGACGAAGGGATAGTAATTCCTACCGGAGTCAATGATATTAATATTATTGATGAAAACGGCAATCCACAACCGCTTACCTCTAATAGTAGTGTTTTCAACTCAGGAATATATTTTAAAATAAATATTGATAATAATTCAAAAAAAATAAAAGTCGGGGACAAAATTATAATACCAATCGTGGTCGATGGACTGGTAACATTGTTTGACATCTTTGAGAATACTACGATAACTGGTTTAGGAATATTGAATGGAAAGAGTGAAGGCGGAGCTGAAATAACGGTTACTGAGGAACTTGATTCTTTAACGAATTTCGAAATAACTCTTCCAGGCAGATCTACCTCAAAAATAGGTCTTCCTTTCTTGTATGACAAAGGCAGTAATAGGTTTATAACTCAGCCAATGAATCTAATTGTGAATGGGGAGACTATCAAGACGTACAGTTCTACTTATTCTAAGGGTCCAGGTTCTCCTAGTCCTCTTTATCGCGATAGTAGCGCCACAACAGCAGCAAATCAGTTGGGAGCATTATTCCTTTATAGTGACTATTCATTGTTGAGAGACTATTTAGACGGAACAAGAATTACTGCAGAGGATAAAGACTTAGTCCAAATTCAACGAATTACTTTCGATGAAGCTTCAGCTGCTGATATATATGATTATACCGGTATGAATGAAGAAACGGCTAGTGGAAATTTTTACGCTCAAGCTTGTTTGCCGAGTCCTAGCGGCGACGGAACAGTTTTCTCAGCTGAGGTAATGTATAGAGCTGGAGTAACTACTGAATATGTGGATTTACCACCAGATGCAAGTGACGAAAAGATTATAGAAATTATGGAACAGTCAAGTGGAGAGACTTATAGTACTGTTAAAAATTCCGATGGCAGTTACACAACTGCTCGGAAAATCGGAACCGGACCAAGTGGATTTAAGTTAACAGATTCTCAAGAGTATATTTCTTCTGGAGCTAATTCACCAGTTGAGTATTTTGAAATGACATTTGGAATCGAGTATGACGATCAACATTTAATAGATACGATAAATTATGTTTATAGGAATCACCCTATTTCTAGTAATGACAGAACTAGATTCTATTTTTCTGATAATAGTTTCCCTCATGAAATGACAGTCACCTACTCGGATTCGTGGGGAAGACAACCTACTACTCCAAGAAAATATAAAACTTCACCCGTAAAAGTAGGAGTCCAAAGATCTAGCAATTTAACTGCAAATTATGAAACTGTTGATGGTGATTTAATAGAATTAAACGAGGTGATTGCTCAAGGTCTTCCTGACGCTGTAGGAATAATTACACCAAAAGAAATTGCTGGTTACGATTTTGTAGAAGTACAAAATGTACCAACAGGTTTTGTTGATAATGGAGATGGTACCTATAACTACACATTTGTTAAAGACACTAACGAACAAGTAACTTTTGTTTACGAAGCCTTAGAACGAACTATAAAAGTAGAAGATTACTTAATAGGTGTAAATGGTGAAAAAACTCTGTTAAAAGATAGAGAATTGAAAGGGACTACGGGCAGCACTTTGCCTATTTTTGCTAATAACTATAGAAACGATGGTTACATTCTTACTAATCAGAGTTTGATGAATACCTATACTATAACTGGTGATGAAGAACAAACCGTTGAATATCACTATAAAGTAGTTGGAAACTGGGATTATGATATTTCAGCGTATAAAGGTTCAGATGATCTAACAGCACTTGCAGATAGACGGTATACAGTAAATACAAATTTAACTTCAGTTGCAGATCTTACAGTAAGTGGTGTACCAGCAGGCTATCATTTAGAAGATGCAAATGGAACTGTTTATCAAAACGGTGCCACAATAACACCAACTGATCCTTTAGTGGATACTGTGCTAACACTCGTGCAGAACGAAGCAACTGTTGACTATTCATTTGTTGACGATCAGGGAGTAGCTATAGAGGGTGTTAACCCTATTGAAGAGACAAGCCTCGTAGGAAATGATATTGAAGATAAGGCTCAAGTAGTTGAAGGCTATTATTTAGCAGAGACTAAGGTTACTGGACAAGATACCAGCAGCACAAGTGATTTAGGAAAAGTAGGAGCAGCAGGTACAGTTGAAGTTGTATACGTCTATAAAGAAATGGGTAGCTATACAATCGTTGATGAGAACGGAGTAGAACTACGCGAGCCCATTAAATATGAAAATCACGAAACTGATCCAACACTGAGAAATCCGGATCAAGTAATACCATATGTTGATGGATACACACCAGTTGATAGCAGCGGAACTCCTTTAGACTGGGTCAATCCTGAAGATGAAACAGAAGGATATAAAGCACCAGAAGTAGCTTCTTTAGACGGAGATACTGAAGTTAAATTTACACAAAATGATCCAGAGAGCGATTCGGACAGTGACTCAGATTCAGACAGTGACTCAGATTCGGACAGCGATTCAGATTCAGACAGTGACTCAGATTCGGACAGCGATTCAGATTCAGACAGTGATTCAGATTCAGACAGCGATTCAGATTCAGACAGTGACTCAGA
>NZ_JAFREM010000038.1 GCF_017377575.1 Candidatus Enterococcus moelleringii | reverse complement strand
ACTTATTACCACTAGACTTTCATTGGGAAACCTCCCTACTTATAGATACGCATTTTATTCAAAAAATTTTTTACTAATGAGAAATTTTTTCAAAAAAACTGCTGGAAAGTAAATTTCGTTTTTTTTGCAGAGAGTAGCCGAGAAAGAAAGGATTTGATACTATTGAAAATGAAGACATCTTCAGGAGGAACAGCATGACTCATTACACAACATCCCAAGTGGCAAAATTGGTGGGTCTGCACCCTAACACGATTCGCCGCTATGAAGAATGGAAGCTAATTCCCAAACCAGAGCGGGCAGCGAATGGGTATCGCATCTTCACGGATTATCATGTGCAGCTGATTCGACTAGCTCGAGTGGCTTTTCAAATTGAAATTTTGCAATCTGGACTGCGGCGGAAGATGTGGACTGTGATTCGAGCCTTAGCTGCTGACGACTTTGACTTGGCTAAACAGGAGTTAACTGACTATCAACTGGTTGTCGATGGAGAAATGGCCAATGCTCATGAGTCGATTACCATCGTGGAAGCGTTGATTCATGGAACCACGGTGACCACGCCCGAGACCTTGACCCGCAGTGAGACTGCTGAATATCTCGGCGTCACTATAGATGCCCTGCGAAATTGGGAGTTGAATGGCTTACTGACAGTCAAGCGCAGTGCCAATGGTTATCGGATGTATAACGAAGAAGACTTGAAGCGTTTGAAAATCATCCGCACCTTGCGAGGGGCCAATTATTCTCTTGAGGCGATTTTGCGCTTGCTTCTATCGCTGGATCAGCAACGAGTTCCTTCTATTAAAGAAGTACTGGACACGCCAAAGCCGGATGCGGATTTGATTGCCGTGTGTGATCAGCTGCTGACGTCTTTGAAAAAGGCGAAGGAAAATGCGGAGATTGTTCAAGCGAAAATTGCCCAATTGAAAACCTACTATCAAAAGGCAAAAGAAAAGGAATCTCTTTAGACCTTTATCTGTGTCTAAAGAGATTCCTTTTTGCGATACCAATGATTAGCAGGAAGATAGATAACCAACCAGCTCTTTTCTTTATGAGGTCTCTTTGGGAATAGCCGTCTTTTTGTTTGTCGGCTTTTTTCCAATGATACTCCACTTTGTTCGCTGGATTCTTCCACTCTTTGGCAATTTCTTTCCGCAGTGGATGATCCAACTGACCTGGCGGCAAAATGTCCAAGCGGCGATGCACCAGATCGTTGCGATCGGCATAATTAAAGGATTCGCCGTTTAGGATTTGTTGCTGAAAGCTGTGCCACTGAGTATAAGTCCCGCAGCGCTTCCTATAGTAGTCAAAATCGGTGATTAACTTGCCGGCTGAGTCAAATTCCAGCACATTCCATTGACTGACAAAATGACCATTTTCATCCAAAATAAATTCTCCATGAAAATCCGGGGTCAGCCGTTTGCGATTTTCGCCGCCGGGTTGGTAGTTGTGCTGGTACTTGTTGTGAAAACGAGCGCGCTCGGCAATCAGCTTTTGGCCGCCTAAACCGCCGCTTTTTTTCGAAGCACGAACGTAAGCAGACAGTGCCGCTTCATCAGTGATTCCCTGGCCACCAAAAAGCTGGCGAATATAGGTAATATTGTGGCGATCCAAGTACATCCGTAATTGGTGAACTTGGGGATCGTCTAAAACTTTACCGGAATAAGCTTGCTGGACGGTTTTGGCTAATAGCCTTAAAAATTCGCCATGGGGCGGCATGTTGGCATCGATTTGATAAGGTCCCAGTAACTGCAGCGTCCCCTCTTCCATCTGAGCACCCAGTTGGCCTAACAAAAGTGCGAGTTTTTCTTTAGGTTCCTGCTTAGAAGCCTGAAACATTTTTGTATAGATGCTAGAACCGACCAAGCGGCTTTCCTGGAGGATTTGCTGCTCAATTTCCCGTGCTTCCTTTAGTGAGCGGCGGCGGGTTTTCTTAATAATCTCTTTTGACAGCAGACGTTGGGCTGCGTCATCCCATATGATTGGCGGCATTTGTCAAAATCTCCTTCTCTTACACTCAAAAGAGCTATGCTTATGCTTCAATTAAGCATGAACATAGCACTTTTGCTTTTAACTAAAAAAGTAATTTTTCAATTTGATGTTGCTGTCGACATAGCGATGGTTGCACATAATTTGAAAACTGTTCAGGCGAGGATTGAAATCCATCTCAACATGCTCGGATAACAGAGCTTTTGCATCCTCTGAAGTATATACGTTAAAGGTTGGGTTTTCCAGTGGAATCAATTCCACATCCGTCTCGCTAAACAACGGAATCACTTGAAAGTGATTGCCTTTGGCACAAGAATGCTCCCGCAGCTCGCTGCCTTCTACCTCTTCGTTTAGCGCTAATAAAAATGCGTTGTCGTCACCCAGTTTATCTAACAAAACTTCAGCTGCTTTATCTGATACGGTAATTTCCATTTATTTTTCTCCTCCCAGTTGTGGATTCGGCGAACTTTTCTTTCGTCTGTCTATTCGATAAACCCGTCATTTAGATAAAACATTCGTTTTTGACAGCCTGCTTGCGCAGTTCCTGTCCGTCAAAGGTACGAATAATGCTATCTTACAACTCTGCCATAGCGAGGAGTGGAAACATAGGTAACCGCATTCGACTTGTAGATTGGCTTTTGAGCAAAAGCGGTTTTCCGCGCGTAACGCTGATAATGGCGCTTCGTTGGAAACGTAAATTCGTCACTCCAAGGCTTCACATGACCAGAGAAATGGATGATACAAGGTTCCTGGCGGGCTTCTTCAAAGAGCTTTTCGCCTTTCGGATTGGGATGCTCCACTTCTTTTTTCATAATGTAGCTTTGCGCATTCCATTGCGGATGCAGCGGCAGCCATTCATCATGCAGAACCGCGTTCAAGGCATCCTGATCGTGGAATTTTAATTTTTCCGGATTATTTTGGATGTAGCTTAATACTCGCTTCGTCACATCTTCATCCAGCCATTTTTTGACGTTAATCAACATCAAACCTGAATTGAAGTACAATTTCGAATCGGCATCGATGTCCATTAATTCTAAACGGTTATGGAAACCGGCATCCTCAACTGCACCTAGCGTATATTTGCCTAAGTCGGTTTCCCACAGCTCACGGATATCAGTAACCGCAATCATATCGCAGTCCAAGTACAACAGCTTATCCACACCTTTGCCACGGAACAGTTCCGGGATGGCAATTCTAAAGTAAGCCGTTTGCGGAATCCGATCACTTTCCACTACGTTTTTAAAATATTTTTTGTTAATGTTTAGAAAATGCAAGGAAGCTTGGTAGTCCACCAAGGTATCCAGCATCAATTGTTTACTCTTGTAGTCGATATTGTCGTCGATCACGTAAAAATCAAAGAATGCTTGTTTATTGCTGCAGTTTTCTAAGATTGAAACAAACAGCGCGGAGACATGCGGCGCAAAGGCGGCATTGCTGCTGGAAACAATCGTTATTCGTTCGTGTGTCATTATGCATTCACCGCTTTCTCAAAAATACTTGCCTTCAGCAAGTTCATATACTCGTCCTGGTAAGGATGATCCTCCAGCGTGTTCCAAGGCTTGTCGTGACCGGTAAAGTGAACAATCGCAGGAGTTGCATTGCCTTCTTTGTATGTTTGTTCGTATTGCTTCGTTGGCGCCGGGTGACGGTCAAAAATAAGCGACGTCTGCATGTTCCACCGTGGATGCAGCGACGCCCAGTCTTCATATAATACGGCGTTTAATGCGTCTTGATCGTGGTAGATAATCTTGTCGCTGTGATTTTTAAGGAAATCAATAGTTTTTTCGGTAATTTTATTGTCATTCCAGCGTTCGATGTCAATGACCATAACACCGGAATTAAAATAGTAATCCTCTGAATCAATTCCCAGACGCTCCAATGCTTTGGTTTGCCCCGGATCAATAACCGCTCCAATTGTTTTGCCTTGCAAATCCGCTTGATAAAGCTTCGCCACATCATCTAAGATCAATGTGTCGGCATCAATGTAAAGTACTTTTTGGTACTCGTATTTTTTCAAAATTTTTGGCAGCGAAATGCGATAGTAGGCAGTCGTCGTAATATGATCACTGACTAAAAAGTCTTCATATATTTGGCCATCGACGGTCAGGTATTGGATCGTCGCCTGTTTTGAGTTGTTTTGAACCGTTTCTTCTAATTTTTCTTTACTGGATTCAGATATTTCATCGTCTATTACATAAATATTCAATGAAACGTCTTTTGATACATGATCCAATAAAGAGCAAAGCATCACGCTCAGGTAAGGAGCGTAGTTCTCATCGGATGCAGTTACAACGGGTATCACGTTTTTGTTAGGGAACATATTGTGTCACTCCTTTGTTATATTTTGTTCTTTTATCCTGTTTCTATAATCTAGACTAGCCCCTCATAACACTTTTGGCAAAAAAATTGCTTTGTTATCCCTATCATTTTGTCACGAAATCCAGAAAAAAATGATCGGATCGACGTTTTTTCGCGGTCTAACAATGTTTAAGTTTTTTTAAACATTTAAGTTTACTTATTGTTCTAAAACGGATTTTTTGAAATGATTGAGCGTTTCATTTCTCAAACGGAAAAAATTAGTCTACCCTTAAAATAGAATATTATTTAAAAAGGATGGATAAAAATGAAATTAGCAGCAATCGATCTCGATGGCACGTTACTGGATCATTCAGGAGAAATTCCCGCAAAAAACCAAGAAGCCCTGCATGCTTTTAACCAACATGGCGGTACGGTCGTCTTGGCGACAGGACGTTCGATTCTTTCGGTGAAAAAAGTCTTCGGCGAATTGAACATGAATGGCTATGTACTGGCTTCAAACGGTGCTTACATTGCCCGGGTGGAGCGTGGCGAGACTGCTGCTGTATTGAAACGATTTGACCTCCCCGTCGAAACGATTTCCAAGACCTTCCAGCTAGCCGAACAGGTGGGCGTCACTATTGTAGCCAGCCGCGAGACACAGGATGACCGGATCACCTTTAATATAGCTCCTGCCGACGTGGACAGTCCCTATTATGCGCAATTTCACCTTAACGACTATTCGGCAGCCGATTTGCTGCATCAAGTTCGTGAAGGTTCCATCAGCTATTTCAAATTAGCCTTTAATGACAATGATGAAAGAAAGCTTAAAGAGTTAAGAAAGCTGTTCGACAAAGCAGGCATTCGTTCGGTTTTTACGGATATTCATTGGCTGGAGGTTATGGCAGAAGGGGTAAATAAAGGAACCTCCCTCACCTACTTAGCCAATTATTTACAAATTGACCCCAAACGAATTTTAGCTTTCGGCGATCAGGAGAACGACATCGAAATGCTGAAGGTCAGCGGCGTGGGCGTGGCGATGGACAATGCCTTGGAACCAGTTAAAGAGATTGCCCAAGAGGTAACCAAATCTAATGAAGAAGCTGGGGTTGCAGTTGTGCTGGAAAAATATCTATAGTAAAAGGGTTGGCGCGGGCCAACCCTTTTTTGTGTGTCTTAATTTGTTACTCCGGCTTCGACTACCCAACGGATGTCCGAGCGATAGGTTTTACCTGTCTTACCCTGACCGGCTGGAATCTGAAGCTTCAACTCATTTTTCTTCCAAACATAGGTGGATTCTCCTTTAGAATTTTCACCGGTTCCGCTGAAAACGGTGGTGGCTACCGAGCTTAGCGGTGTCTCCCCAGTCGCAGCTAAACCGTCTGGATTTTTTGCATCCTTGGTTTTTACATTGTAAAGATCGCCAAATGGTAAAACAATCCGTGCATCCTCTAATTGATCGTCCTCGGCTTCAAATGGTGTCGCTGAAGCTTTGACTGCCCAGCCGTTCTGGCCAGCGCGGTCATCGGCTACCTGCACCCATTGATCATCCTCACCTAAGCTTTTATGCTCCATGTCTTTCCAGTGGAACATCACATCACCAAAATCAAAGACCGATGGCACATAGTCCAGCCGCAATTCTCCGGTGGCACCCGTCCCGTTGTTTTCCGGATTCTCAGGATCGCCCTCAGCTGGATTGCGGGGATTGACCAAATTGCTCTTGATGCTTAGTTCAGCTTCGGTCTGCAGCTCTTCACTGGGCACTTCAAATATTACCGGATAAGGACCGCCGACATCAGTAGGAATTTCTGCCAAGTTGGTAATCTGGATTTCTTCAGTTAAATCTTTTAATTGATAATCTACCAAAATGCGCGCTTGTGCTTCCATCGCATGTTTTAAATAGTCTTCATATTCTACTGATCCTACTTCAAAATCCCGTACCTCATTCCAGCGAATCTGGGTTGAATTGGCGCGAATGCCGCTAACACTTCCTGCTTCATGAACTACTAGTGATACTGATACCGGATCAGACAAGTTGCCGCGGGTATCATCAACGATTAGACTGTCATTGTAGGTTTGCTGCTGCGAACCGTTGGAAATAACTGCGCTGCTTCCTGGTTGGATCAAGCTTTGTTCAAATTGATAAGCAAATTGACTCTTGTCGGTTACTGTTGGATTGGTATCCTCTACACTAGTGAGGAAAACCGCTGCCTCAGGAATCGTTTCTCCTTCGACTATATGCAATGTCCGGCCTTCCGCTGTTGGTCGGGTCACATCGACTACCGGCTCTTCAGCATAAACTTCTGAATGTCCGCTGTAGCTTGCCCGGATACTTTCGCCATAGTAAAATGGTCGGTCAAGATTTCCCCGCCATTCATAGCGGCCGTCACTATCTATTAGCAATTGACGTTCTTCTAGCGGCAGACTATCCAGCTGACCGCCGAATATTTCCACCATACCACCAGGAGGCTGTGCCGTTCCTTGAACAATATATTCGTCTTGCTCCTCATTAGTAACAGGTTCAATCGATTGAATATTAAACACGACTGCATCAATCGCTAGGCGCTGCGCATTTGACGTAAAGTTGTTTTGCAGCTGCTGAGCTACTGGCGGATCGGTGTCTAAAAAGCCATCGTCCAAGCGGGTCGTCGCATTGCTGACGTTCGTACCGTTGTAAGTAATGGTAGTTCCAGCTATTGGCTGATACTGGTGATCCGTGTCTTCATCAAAATTGCCGTAATCCCAGTGGCGAATTCGATGGACGTAGTCGTCAGGAACGGATAATGAAGAACCGTTTCCAAGACGCATTAACGAATTATTCGTTGGTTGGGTATATTTAAGATCAACCGTTGCTTGATCATTTATTTGCATAAAAGTATTTCTGCTGGCAGAATCGATCATGACGTCGTTGCCATTTGTATAGGCTGTGGAAGAAACCGAAAATGACGAGTTTTTTCCAAGTTTGATCACAGGTTCGTTCGGTGAGCCGGTTACTTTAACAGCCGAGCCTCTCGATGGGTAAATCGTGTTGCCATCGACGCTACGTCCGACGTTTAGGTTGAAGGAAGCGTCTTCGCCAAGCTCCATTGTGGCTCCATTAAATAAGAATACTGGAAATTGTGAGTTTCCACTCATACCATATGTGGAACTATTGCCACCAGCTGATATATCTTGTTCGACATTAATATCTACTGATGCACGGTCTCCGATTGATAGGCTGCCACCGCCTTGTCCCAATTGAATCGCCCCCGCATAGTCTTTACGTCCTAATCCATTATTAATCGTTACCTTGGCTTCTTTTGAAATATGAATTGAACCTTGTAATCCTTTTAACTCAGCCGGACGTTCTTCATCAGTCCAGAAGTTCGAACTACTAGGCCCAGGGTTATCATTCATCGTAACTAAGGAAGCAACAGAATAGTCATTGCCTCCTCCCCAGCTATTCCAGCGAGGATTTGATTCTTGATTGTCGAGATTCAGTGTCGTGGGTGCTCCCTCTTCCATAAAAATATTTCCATTTCGAAAGACTGCAATGTTAGCACCATAATTTGGGTTTTTCATTGTGATATTAGAGCCCGCTTTAATATAGACTTCCCGAGCTGCAATGTTAGAGTTGCCTGAACCGTATTCCGTAGATACTCTCACTTCCGCTCCGTTAGTAGCTGATATATAGGTATCGTTGGGTGATTGAGTAAATTCACTAGTACCTGATAAGATAACGCGGCCGCGAGAACCTTCAAATGCCTGCACACCTTCCTGTCTTACATTATGGAAAGTGTAAATATTCCCGTTGTTACTCCCATTGTACCCATCAAAGACACCCCAACTATTGGAGTTCTGAACCGATATATTTTGAAGGACAATATCCCATTGACCAGCACCAGCAAAACGCAGCGTGTATTGTCGTAAGTCCAATGAGTGGCCGTTACCGTTTATCACTAGTTTTTTGTTTTTATTACTAGTTAAGGAACCGTTATATGTCGAACCGACAGCCCCATTATTCGTCGCATTAGAAAAAGCAAAACTATTAGTTATATCAAGGTAAGTGATTTCTTGCCGATTATTATTAATTGTTGTAAGTGCTCTGTTCCATTCAGCTAATGACCCGACTGAAAAATAGGATACATTGCTGTATTGTCCGTCCTCAACTGCTTGAACCGGCAATTTTCTCATTGTGGCCAGACCCAAATCCAAATTCCCATTAGCCGCCAGTGTGGCTGCATCTGGTTCGGGCTTCACTTGATCAACAGCCTCTTCTTGCTTGTCTTCATCAACTGCTTCTGCTTCCTGAACTTCATCCATTACAGATTCATGATCAGCTTGTTCTTCTTCAGCTACCTCTTCAACTGCCTCTTCTTCAGCTACCGCTTCTATTTGCAGCGTCACTGGGACTGTTTCTCCCACCAAAACGTTATTCACATAGTGGCTGCCGGTAAGTTCGATCGCTTCAGTCGCTGAGTCGTCATTTATGGCAAAGTTAATCGGTTCTTGTTCACCTGGATAGCTTAAATCTAGCATAATTTCATTGGTTTCTTGATTAAAGCTGTGGCTAGTATTATCCTGTGGTGTATAGGTTAAGCCTGCCGGAACGTTTATTACCAGCAAGTCGGTTTTTTCAGACTGGACCGTTAAGCCTGCTTCATCATCTTGCTCCAGTTCAACAGGCGCATAATGAACATCTAACGTTACCATATCCGTGTCTTCGTCTACTTTCATAAAGGATTCCCCAGCAAATGAGAGCTGGACCTGTTCATCAATCGTTGTACCATCGACGGCATGAACGACTGACGGAAGAAATCCTGAAATGACTAAAGTTATCGTTAAAACGATGGTTAGTAGCTTACTCTTCACTTGATTTCCTCTTCTTCTCTGATTCATCATCATTTCCTTTGCTCGTTTCATTTACTCACCCTCTTTTTTCCCGTTTTTTTGTATAGGTAAATCCCAACTCCTGCTAGTATTGCTAAAACTACTGCGGCTGCGATCAAATAATTTTGATTTGGCGCTGACTTTGCATGATCATTTTCTGCCTCTTTGAGTTCTCGTATCTGCTGAGGTGTAATGGAAAAATCCTCCGCCCATGTCCAGCTTTGATCGTTCCATTTATCATCTGTAGTTGTTGCATCCACTCGCAAGGTGTACTCGCCAGCTTTCCATTCCTGCGCCTCTAAGGGAAAGGTGACAAAAAAATTGGAATTCGGTGCCATGATGCGGTTATCTATCTGACTGTTGGAAAGTATTTCATCTTCGCCTTTGCGAGTGACCGTTCCTTCAAGTGAAAGATTAGAAACAACGGCTGGCTGGTCGTTTTGGATTTGTGCCTTGATTGCCTGATTCCGCAATTCAGGAGCTGCCCCTAGAAAATTCAAATTAGGGGAAGCAATTTCTTGATTCACCGTCAGCTTCACTGCCAAGGCGTAAGCGAAATGGTTATCTATGGCAATCCCGCTGCCGGAATCTTCCGTTTCAGGCTGGTCATTTTCCTTTTCAAAATACCAAGAACCTAAAATCACACCATCTACGGCATCATCGGGAACTTGAATATCCATCGTGATAGTTTTTCTTTCTCCTGGTTTTAAAACGAGTGGGCTATCTTCTTTTAATGTAGCGATCGTTGAAAAAGGAATGACCATGCTTTCGTCTTGGTCGGCTTCATTTAACGGGTTGGAATAATCGATTTCGCCGTTGTCATTAGTAGAAGAAGCATAGGCCGCTTGCATGATGCGGCTGCTGGCGGCACTGTGATTCGCCAACTCAGCCTGAATCGTCAGTTTTTGCCCCGGCGCCACCTTCAAATCGTAAAAGGAACTGGCCGGATTAACCTCTTGTCCCTCAGGAGTAATTTTTCGAACACTGAAGCCGGCACTTTCCCCTTCTTCAGCAGCGTGTGTCCTTATTGGTGTCGTAAACCCGAATATCAATGTCAGTAAAATCAGTTTGCTTATTTTCTTTCTCATCGTTCTACCCTTTTCTTCATTTTTTGTTGGAACTAGCGATAATGCTCAGGCATTTTTTTGTGGAATACACTTTATTTTTTCCTGGGATCAGATTGCTGATATTTCTGGAAATAATCGTTTGCTGCCGGAGCATCATCATCTGCTTATTTATAGTTAATTTATGTGTACTATTCTAATTAAGATACTATCTAATAAAATTTTATCGAAATTCCGGTCGCAACTGAATTGATAGGGATTGAAAAAGTGGTGATATCAAGGTTTTTCAGCGATCGTTCCTTTATTTTTCTCCCCTTTAAACACACCAAAAAGCGGACAACTATCCTTGCAGCTGCCCGCTTTCAATAACGGTAGTTATTCTAAATAAGATGGCTGAAAGATTGTTATCTTAATCAAATTCTTCTATTAAGTTGGAAAAATTGATTTTCTCATTATTTAGTCGTCGATTTTCGGTTTATATAAAGAGAGACTAACTGAGCGTGGGCGATGGCTGGTCAAGTTCCTTAAATCATTCGAGCCTTAATTGACTCCCTTCCAAGGATAAAAGAGCGCACTGAATTAAATCTATTATGAGTTGTTTCCGAATAAGCTAAATAAAAAAAGCAGTTTATCGCTGGAAATGATAAACTACTTTTAAATTGAAATGATTTTCTTCTATTATATAGGATTTATTTCATCAGCCAATTGAACAGCCCGTCCATACCCAAAGCAATAACTGCACATAAAATTGCTCCGACAAAGATGATTGGTTCTCCGCCGGTTATATTGATACCTCGCAGAATAATGTCACCTAATCCACCGGCACCCACAAAGGAGCCAATGGTAGTGATTCCGACAGAAATAACCAAAGCATTGCGAATACCTGCTAAAATCACTGGCAGAGCTAACGGTATCTTAATCAGATATAGGACTTGAAAACGGCTCATCCCAACACCACGGGCACTGTCAATATAGACGGGATCGACATTATTTAATCCAACATAAGTATTATTGACGATTGGCAGCAACGAGTAAAGTACTACCGTAGCAATTACCGTATTTTTCCCTAGGCCCATAATGATCAATAAAATCGTCAGCATCCCAATTGACGGAATGGTCTGAACAACGTTGATAAAACCGATCACCCAAGAAGCTGCCTTCTTATTATCGGAAAGAAAGACACCGATGGGAAAGCCGATCAGAAAGGTCAAAACTACCCCTACAATCGAGATATAAATATGATTGAAAAACTGAGTAATAATATAAGAAGAATTATCACTCAAATAGTTCAGCAGATCCTGCATCATGGGCTTTCCTCCTCAAAATAATTGTTGGATTCTAAAAATTGACGAGCAATTAAAGCCGGCTCCAACAATTGACTGTCAGAGGCATCGTTCATCTGCTGCATCAATTCAGTATCGATGGTATCTTCTAATTTAGCCAAAATCTCCTCAAGCTCAGGATTTTTAGCCAACGTTTGCTCAGAAACAACTAAGCTGCAGGTGTAGGGTGGAAAGAATTTCCGGTCATCCTCCAACATCACCAGATCATAGCTGCCGACACGGCCATCAGTGGAATAACCTAATATGACATCCAACTCATTAGCTGCTAAAGCATCATACAATAATCCGATCTGCATCGGATAAACCCGTTGAAAGTTTGTACTATACTCTTCGGTGAAGGCTTGATAACCATCGCCTTCTCGTTTATACCAAGTTTGGTCAGTGCCTAAACTAAGTTGGCTGGCATGTTGCTGTAAATCGCTGACTTTCTTCAGCTGATATTTTTCAGCGGTTTCCTGAGTAACCATAAAAGTAAATTGATTGGAAAAACCATAGCTGGGAAACCATTCGAAATCGTAGCGTTCTCGAAAAGCATCCTGTACAATTTCTAGCGCCTTGTCCGGATCTTTTTCAATTGGCAAATGTAAAGTACCCACCAAATCGGTTCCGGTATAACGGGTAGGAGCAATATCCAGGTCTCCTCTTTCCATTGCCGCTTGCATCAGGTTGGCCGAACCTAAATTATTAAAATAAACAATCTCATTGTCCGTATAGTGGTTCAACAGCTCCACGACAATATTACCTAAAATTTGGGATTCCGAAGTAACCCCACCAGAAACAGTAATGGTATCATCCTTATCAGAAAAATTGGACACAACAAAAACCACAAACAGACAAACAAAGGTTAGTAAAACGACTATTTTCTTTTTCATCCGCTCACCCTCGATCCACTGACAGCTTCACTTCGAAAAGCTTCAGTAAAGCATCAGTTACTAACGCCAGTATAGTAATTGGAATGGTCCCCATCATAATCAAATCAATTCGATACAAGGTTAGTCCATTGAAAATGAAATCGCCTAAACCACCAGCTCCAATATAGGATGCCAAGGTCGTCCAGGAAATCACATAGACAGCTGACACCTTAATTCCCGAAATGATTACGCTGGAGGCTAGCTGCAGTTCAACCTGCAAGAGCCGCTGCCATTTGGACATGCCCATTCCTTTGGCCGCATCTAAATAAGTAGCATCCACCGATTGAATTCCCACATAAGTATTCCGCAGAATCGGCAAAAGTGAATACAAAAACAACGCTACAATTGCCGGCAGTTTGCCAATTCCTAAAAAGGGTACCATGATAGACAGCAAAGCCAGCGAGGGAATGGTCTGAAAAAATCCGACTACATTAATGATCGTTTCCGATCCTTTTTTAAGCCTAGTTAAAATGGCTCCTAAGGGTACTGCTACTAATATCCCCAGCAAAATTGCACTAAATGAAATATAAAAATGCTCCCAAAACTTTAACAAAATCTCGGCACCGTATTGATTCCAAAAATTTTCCATTCTGCTCACCTACTTCAACTGGTCGTAAATCAAAGACACCAAAGAAGAGCGCGTCAAGATTCCGACCAAGTGATTTTCGTCATCAACAACTGGTAAATATTTTAGTTCCATATTGAATAGCGGGTCCACAACATCCGCCAGCTTTTCATTTTGGTTCACACTGGAGGTTTCGGTGCGCATAATCTCGTAAATATTTGTGGCTTTATTGATTTTACGATCAATATCCTTAATATCAATGAACCCCTTCAAATGCCGTTGGTCATCTACTACCAGCAGCGTATCGACTTTCTTTTCGGTCATTTGACTAATAGCTTCAATGATCGACTTGCTTAAAGAAATCGCTTCTGCTTGCGTGTGCATCAAATCAGACACAGTTAGTTCGTTTTCAAAATAGGTCTGTTTCTGTCGTTTTCCTAGTAATTCTTCTACAAAATCATTGGCTGGATTTTTTACAATGGCTTCCGGGGTGTCATACTGAACAACTTTTCCGTGATCCATGATGATAATGTTGTCCGCCAGTTTGAGCGCTTCATCCATATCGTGCGTGACAAAAACCACGGTCTTATTCATTTCCTGCTGCAGGCGTTTAATCATCTCCTGCAAGGCATCTCGGGTAATCGGGTCTAGGGCTCCAAAGGGTTCATCCATCAAGATAATGTCCTGATCAGCTGCCAGTGCCCGAATGACACCGATGCGCTGTTGCTGACCACCAGAAAGGTTTTTCGGCTTGCGATCTAAGAATTCTAAAGGCAGCTCGACTTTTTCGATTAAACGCTCGGCAATACCTTGTCGTTGACTATCTGACCATTTTAATAATTTGGGAACGATCATAATATTTTCACGAATGCTCATATGAGGGAAGAGTCCGATATTTTGAATCACGTAACCGATTTTGCGGCGCAATTCATCTTCATTTAAACTGGTAGTATACTCACCGTTAATTTGGATCGACCCGTTAGTAGGCTCCACCATACGATTGATCATTCGTAACAAGGTGGTTTTCCCGCTGCCGCTGGTTCCGATCACACAAATAAACTGATTATCCTCAATCGTTAAGTCTAATTTCTCCACGGCTGCTGCCGCATCGCCGTATCTTTTTTCTACCGCTATAAATTCAATCATCAACCTACCCCTTTTCCCCACGTCTATGTAAACGTGAAAAAGGCTAAAGCCCTTTTTAGGGCATTTAGTCCTTTTACACGTGGTGACATTTACTATTGTTCTGGATGCAAAATCGCAAAGGTTTTTTCCAACACTTTGTCGGTATGCGTCGTCAAGCTTTGATACACTTCTTCATTTAATCGCTTATAAATCGCAACATTTTCTGGGATCGGTGTAAAGACGTCTTTTACCTTCACCATCTTCTCTACCGCTTCTTCATAAGAGGAATAAATACCTAAGCCCACCGCAACATTAATCGCTGCACCGACGCTGGCACTGCCGTTCACCACATTGCGTTTCACTGGCAAATTAAAGACATCGGCAAAAATCTGCATCAGCAAATCACTATTGGATCCACCACCAGTTACGATTACTTCATCAATGGTTTTGCCTAGCTCCTCCGTCATGTTGGTGACATTGTTTTTCATAGTATAGGCAATACCTTCTAAAATTGACCGATACATATAGCGATAATCATGATGGGCATTAAAGCCGATCATCACACCTCGTTTGTAAGGCTCCCAAGGGTTTGCCAACCAATCTAAGACTGTCATCAGGCCATCACTGCCGGCTGGGACGTGCTGTGCCTGATCGTTTAAGTATTCTTCTTCTGAGATTCCTTGATAATTAGAGCGAATCGTAATTTTTTCGCCTAATAAATCTTTAAACCAAGAAACGGTCCACATGCCGCGGCGAATGCCGTAGCCTTCATAAGCATATTTTCCGGGAATTGAGGACATGATACCCCAATAGCTCGTTGCATCTTCAGGCATATCCGTACCAGTTACCATACTGCTGATGTAAGTTCCCAGTGAAACGAATGCGGTAGTATCACGAATCAGTCCGGCCCCTAAGCCTTCTACTGCTTTATCACTAGTTGTGGCAATTAACGGCAGACCTTCAGGAAAGCCGGTTTTTTCACTGGCTTCTTTAGTAATATAGCCTAAAACATCTCCCGGTTTAACTGGATCCAGCAGCATTTCTCTTGGCAAATTGTAGCTTTTCAGCACGTCTTCATCGGTGGACCAGTCCCACGTTTCATAGTCCACTGGCCATTGGCCGAAGTGATTACCGATATTGTCCTTGAATTCGCCGGTCAAACGATGCGTCAAGTACCCATTAGTGGAAGTCACATATTGGACTTCAGGATTGTCGTGTTCGAAAGGAGTGGCTGTCCGTTTGTCCATCCAGCTGATGACAGGCTGTGCCAATGAGCCGTCTTTTTTCATTAATACGCGGCAGCAACGGATCGAACCTAAACCGATGCCGACAATATTTTCTTTTCTAACACCAAACTGATCCATCGCTTTTTTAGCGGCCACACATAGGGAGTCCCATAAGTCATCTCCCGGATGTTCGACTACCACACCTTCAGCCAAATGCATCGGCCGCAAATTTTCTTTGCCCTCCCCAACGATGTTGCCTTCTAGATCGAAGATGACAATTTTGGTGCTTTGACTGCCGCCATCAATGCCGACGATATATTTCTTTTCCATGAAGTTCTCCTTCACTGATTAAATTTTTGTTTACCAGCTGACAGGAGCTTTCTCCTGCCAGCCTTTATTTGTCTATTAACGTACTAAGAATCCACCGTCTACAGCTAAAATATGCCCATTAACAAAGTGAGAAGCTTGTGATGCCAAGAAGACAGTTGCTCCCATCAAATCAGCTACATCGCCCCAACGTCCTTCTGGTGTATGATCCACAATCCATTTGTTGCGTTCTGGATCTTCGATTGATGCTTTTGCTACCGGTGTTTGGAAGTATCCTGGTGCAATGCCGTTTACTTGTATATTGTATTGTGCCAATTCATCACAGTAAGCTTTAGTTAACCCAGCTAAACCATGCTTAGAAGCTGCATAAGCTGGTGCCCATTGTCCGCCTAAGAAAGAGAATAGAGAACAGATGTTGATGATTTTTCCGCTCTTTTGCGGAATCATTACTTTAGCTGCTTCATGACTCATATCAAAAGCAGCCGTTAAATTGATATTAATCGTTGGGTCCCATTTGTCGCGACCATAGCTTAATACATCGTCACAAGGGCAAATGCCGGCACAGTTGACTAAAATATCTACTGAGCCTAATTCGGCCACACATTTTTCGATGATTTCTTGAGGAACACCATCTTTCGTGATGTCGGCGTGCATATAAACCGTTTTTGCGCCACGCTCCTGCAGCGTTTGATTGAATGCTTCATCATCTGGCATAATAGATGGCATGAAGATGTTGGCGCCAGCTTCAGCTAAAGCTAATGAAAAGGCTTGGCCTAGTCCAGTATTTCCCCCAGTAACAATTGCATTTTTCCCTTTGATTGCAAACATATCCATCTTAAAGTCTTTGATTTCCATTCTCTTACCTTCTCTTCTTTGTATTTTGAAGTGAGCTTTGTCACCCCAATTTTCCATTTTTTGTCCTGCTTTTAACAATTTAGCCGGTGTTTTAACTTAGCGACAAATTCAACCGCATCGCCTACTACGATAATGTTGGCTAAATAATTTAATGGTGCTCCTTGGTCGATATTGACCGAAATTAAATCTTTTACATTCTTGAGTCCTTCAATATGCTGCATGGAGCCGTAAATACCTAACGCTAAATAGAGGCTAGGGCTTACGGTCTTGCCAGATTGACCGACTTGAATTTCTCGCGGTGCTCTGTTTTGTTCCACAACTGGTTTTGAAGCTGACACCGTCCCCTTCAATTTGTGGGCTAAGTCTGTCAGCTGATCCAGGTCTTCGTTGAACCCAGCACCTGCTGAAACTAATACCTCAGCTTCGCGAATGTCTTGCTGCTTTTCGTTTTCTGTCACGGTTAATACTTCGATTGTTGACGGTTTCATTTGACCAACAGAAAAGTTGACTATCTCCGGTTGCTTCGTCACCTCTTCGGCCTGAAAAACATTAGGATGAACACTAGCCATGATTGGCTTTGTGTCACAAATAATGCTTGCCAGCATATTACCGGAAAAAGCTGGTCGAATCAGCTTGCGGCTTTGCTGGTCCACTTCAATGGCGGTAATGTCCGCCACTAGTCCAGCTTTCAGGCGCATCGCCAGTCTCGGCGCTACCATCCGGCCAAAATCAGTAGCCAGGATGAAGATACTGTCAAAGTCGTATTTTTGATGAACTTGTTGGACAATATCCGTAATGACCCGACTATCCTTTGCTTGAATCGCCGGCTCCTCCACACAAATGAGTGTGTCGAAGCCTTTGATTTGTTGATTTTCTAAATTAATGCCCAGTCCATACAGCTGAAGTTCTTCTTCTCCAGCTAGGCGCTGGGCAGCGTCAGTTAAATCGATCGAGTAATTGATGAAATCATTGTCGACTAAAATGAGTGCTTTAAACATTACAAGTACCCCTTTTCTTTCAAATAAGCCACGACTGTTTCAATTCCTTGATCATCCACCTGAACGACTTGATTCATCACTCGGGTTTGTTTGGCTACCACATTTCTTAACACCTTGGTGGGCGAACCTTTGCGGCCAATCACATCTGCTGAAAGCTTTAGGGTTTCGTTTGTTACTAGAGAGAATTGAGCATCGACGTTTTTGTCGATATTTTCATATCTAACGAAACCTAATCGCAAGTTCATTTGATGGATCAAACTTAATACGCTGGGATTTTGGATTTTTAAGCGGAAAATCCGGTTATCCTGAAGCGTTTCCACAATAGTGTATTCTTTTGTCGCCTCTTCAATTTTTCGAATATTTGAAAATTGGTTAAGGTCCAATAGTTCGGCAACTTGCGGGCCAATATGTCCCGTTCCGCCATCTAAAGTATGGGTTCCTGTCAAAATCAGATCATATTCCTGTGTGCGTAAGTAGTTTGCCAGAATCAAACTGGTGGCTAGCGAATCACTGCCGGCAAACTGGCGATCACTAATCAAGACCCCTCGATCAGCTCCTAGACGAATCAGATCCTTCAGCTCTTTTTCCAGCTTCATCGGACCCATCGTGACAATTTCCACTGAAACAGCTGCATCCTGTTTTTTCTGCTGCAAAGCCCAAGCGACGGCCTGCTTATCATCAGGATTTAAGATCAGTCGAGATTTTTCCCGATTGATTTTGTCAGTTTCGTAATTGTATTCAAACTGATCGGTGTCGGGAACATATTTAATGAGACAAATGATTTTCATAACGAATCATCCTAATCTTTTGAGAAATTCACTGGAGGGCGAGAAGCCGCCCTCGCAGGAAAGATAAACTACTTTTGATATTTGTAGCCTTCTTGTACTGGATAAATGTTGCCGTAGTTCATGATACCTTTTGGATCAAAGGCTTCTTTTAAAGTTTCCAGCATGTAGTAAGCTGATTGATGCTCTTGTTTGGTCCATTCGTTGCGGTATTTACCAATGCCGTGATGGTGACACATCGAGCCGCCAAGCTTCAAGGTTTCTTCTACAATAATGGCTTGAATTGGATGATGGTAGATACGCATTTCATCCTCTGGTTCGCAATTGATCTCGTAGTTGTAAACAAAGTACATATTCGTTCCATTAATGTAGCTGTGAGAAGAATGTCCCCCCAGCATGGTTAAATCGTTTGCCCGTGGGTATTCATTGCGAATCCGGTCAATTACGTTGTTGTAGATTTTCGTGATAGTTTCCCAATCTGCTGAAACTTCAGTGGTGTAGCCATCGTGCTTGTCGTTGTCGATCATACCTTGCACTTCATCGTCAATCGTTTGCTGGGTCCAGTTTAATTGGTTGAACCAGTTGGCGATTAATTGACTATCGACTTCTTTATAGACACCGTCTTTGAATTTTTCAACGGCTTCTTCAATCCCTTTGCCGGTTGCTTCCACGATGCCTTCCGGACCTTCTGCCATAAAGATCAAGACACATTTGTCTTCATAGAAATGGTAGAAATGCTGACGAGCATCTTCTGGTGAATAAGTCCGAGCAACTGATGGACGGTAACCGTTAGTGATGACTTCACGTAATACTTTCACGCCGGTTTCCACATCATTCACTAAGTAGCCGAAGAATTTATTGTTATCTGGATAGTATTTGAAAATTTTCACTGTTACTTCAGTGATATAGCATAAGGTTCCTTCATTACCAATGACGATGTGACGGATGTCTGGTCCTCCGGCACGACGAGAAACATTCTTGATGCGAGAAATATGTCCATTTGGAAAGACACATTCTAGGCCGACAACCATGTCTTCAATTCCACCGTAAAGAGTCGAGAACTGGCCAATTGAACGCGTAGATACTAGTCCGCCGTATTGCGCAACTGGTTTTGATTGCGGTGAATGACCGGTGGTATAGCCGATTTTTCGCAATTCATCTTCTAAGTCCTGCAATCTTACGCCTGCTTCAACGGTTGCCTGCATGTTGTAAGGATCGATTTTGATGATTTTGTTCATCTTAGAGCCGTCAATCACTAAAGCCAAATCTTTCCAGTTTTCCAAGCCGCCTTCTGTCGCAGTCTTGCCGCTTCTCGGAATCACGTTAATACCGTTCTCATTTGCATACATTAATAGTTCTTTGACTTCTTCTGCGTTTTTAGGGTAAACTACTGCAGTTGGCACTGGATTGTCTAATACCCGTTTAGCCTTCGCATATTTACGATAACGGTCAGATGAAGCATCATACAATACCTCATAATCTGTAACGACTTGATCTTCGGAAACAATTTTCTTCACATCGGCAACAATAGCCTCTTTTACTAATGTATCGGAATTCATTCAACTAGCTCCATTCATGATTTATTCGTCAAGCGCTTTTCCTATTTCCAAGTATAGAGAGCTGAATCCGCTTTTGCATTAAAATTTGCTTATATTTTCATTAGAATATAGCTTTATATGAGTATTACAGGAAAATTTTCCACTATTAATTGCGTGTACAACTGGTTTTGTGCTATGCTGAGTCCATCATTTAGATTAGGCGGTGAAGAAAATGCGGTTGCAACTAGAGCGGTTAAATGATCTGGAGGCCCAAATTCATCAAACGTTAAGCGAATTGAGTCAGAATCAGCCCAACATGACGATAACCGAAGCAGCTGAAGCGACTGGAGTCTCCCCTTCGAAGATTTCCAAGTTTGTTAAAAAGATCGGTTTTTCCGGTTATAAGGAATACTTTCGATTTTTAACGGGAAAAGAACTGGTGAAGCGTAAGAAGCTGAGCAGCGAGTTTGCTCGGATTCAGGAGTTTATGGAAAATTTCGATAACGCATCGGTGAGCTATGTGGCTGATTTGATCAAAAAATACGACAAGGTAATCTTGTTTGGCTATGGTCCAACTAGTATTTGCATGGAATATTTTGACTACAAGTTAACCTACACAGTAGATAAAAATGTCATCCGAGCAACACAAGACTCCATGATCCCAGGATTATTAACAGAAAACACATTACTATTGATTTTTTCGGTAGCCGGAAAGTTTGCACAATTTGATTCCCTTTTCGAAGAGGCTAAAAAGCGGCAAGCTAAAGCTGTTCTGATTATGGAAGAATTGAACACCAATTTGAATTTGGAACAAGGCAATATCATTTACTTAACCAAATCACACCAAGATGAACATCTTGACTCCCACGAGAAAACCCGGACCGTTCTCATGATGTTTATCGAAGAAGTGATTCGCGAATTAAGTAAATAAACGGAGGTTGATCCTTGCTGAGGATCAACTTTTTTTGTTTTCCCAAATTTTTTTGTCTTATTTTAAGCAATCTCAAAGACGGAAATTTTATACTATAATTTCCAATAAATACGGGTTTTTCATCGATATCGCCACTTTAAGATTAAAATTTTCTGAATGTTTTATTATAACAAAAGCGTTGACACTTCAACAGAAAGCCTTTACACTAAACCTGTTACTAGAGAGATAGAGCCCTAATATGATTGTTTCGGTGTTAAGCGGCACTGAACACAACGTAAAAAACACTTACTGGGGGTAACTTTATCTATGAATAAAGCATTTATCAAAAAGTATGGCACGCTATTGCTCTTAGCTGCCGGCGCCGGAATTATTTTTCAATTACCTTATATTCGAGAGACCTTTTATGTTCCGATTCAAAAAGCAATGAATCTGACAAACGCCCAAATGGGGATGCTTTCCTCAGGGTACGCAACGATGGCCAGTTTCTCCTATTTCATTGGTGGGATTGTTGCCGATAAGTTCTCTGCTAGAAAGCTTCTGACCGTTTCTTTCTTGGCGACAGGTGTTCTGGGGATTTGGTTTTCCACCTTCCCATCCTTTAACACTGCTCGTTTGATTTTCGTCTTGATGGGTGTTTCCACCATCATTACTTTCTGGTCTGCCATGATCAAAGCCACTCGTATGCTGGGGGATTCTTCTGAGCAAGGTCGTTTGTTCGGACTGCAAGAAGGTTTGCGGGGAATATTAAATGCCTTGCTGGTATTTGGAATGTCCGCGGTTTATGGGCGTTTCGCTGATGAAATTCTTGGTACGGCCTGGGCAATTCGAACTTGTGCAATTGTTGTTATTATTCTTGGAATACTCCACTGGTTTATTATTGAGGATACCGAAGAGGCAGAGGATGCTGAATCCTTGAAGGAAGTAATTATTGGAACCTTTCAGCAGTTAGCTCTTCCTCGAGTATGGCTGTTAGTTGCCATAGTATTTTTCGGCTACAGTCTGTATGGCATTTTCGGCTACATCAACACATTAGCCATCAATGTATACGGATTATCAGTTGCAGGCGGAGCAAACCTCGGTGGTGCTCGTTATATTATCCAAGCCTTTGGCGGGATTATCGGTGGACTGATTGCTGATAAAATCGGTTCACGTCTGAAGGTAATCATTGGCGGCGCCGTATTAACAGCTGCTTCTTATGGCTTATTCTTGGTCTTGCCAGAAAATACTGCTTTGCTTTCAATTGTTCTAGCAAACTTTGTTGCTGGTATGTTCTTCATCTATATCATCCGGAGCCAATACTTTGCGATTATTGATGATGCCGGGATTCCAGTTTCAAGAACTGGCCGGGTTTCAGGAATTGTTTCTTGTTTAGGCTATATGCCAGATATTTTCATGTACACCATGATCGGCGGCTGGTTAGACAATAACACTGGTAAAACTGGTTTTAACATGATGTTTATCTATGCAATTGTGATGGCCGCTGGATGTGTTGTGACTTCTCTGATTCTAGCAAAAGTAATTAAAAAAGATAAAATTCCTGAGTAAGAAAGAACTAAAATCATTTCAAAAACTATTAACCATTGACCTGACCAAGGAATTATTTTCCTTGGTTTTTTTGCTTGCCTTAGACCGCACTCCATGGTTTACACTAAAAAGAAAAGGATGGTGGCGTAAAAGATGGAAAAAAGACAACTAGGCAACTCTGGGATTGAAGTTTCAGCGATTGGGCTTGGTACTATGGGAATGGATCACGCTTATGGACCGCAGGCTGATCGGCAAGAAATGCAGCAGCTGCTGCATCGAGCTGTGGAACTGGGCTGTAATTTCTTTGATACAGCGGTAGTTTATGGCGAAGCCAATGAAGAATTGTTAGGAGCGGCCTTTGCTGAGATGCGGGATTCAGTGGTGATTGCCACAAAATTCGGTATCACTGGCCAAGAAATTGTTGATGATAATCCGCAAAATGTGTTGAATAGTCAGCCTGATTCAATTCGCCAGCAACTAGAGGGTTCCTTAAAACGGCTGCAGACCGATTACGTGAATTTGTATTATCAGCATCGCACCGATCCCAATATGGAGCCAGAAGCAGTAGCGCAAGTGATGAAGGAATTGATAGCCGAAGGAAAAATTCGCGCCTGGGGTCTTTCCAATGCTTCGATTGATTACATTCGCCGGGCCCATGCGGTTTGTCCGGTGGCAGCCATCGAAAATCAGTACTCGATGGTTTGGCGGGAACCGGAAGAGGAAATTTTTGCCCTTTGTGAAGAACTAGGAATATCTTTTGTCGCTTATAGTCCTCTCGGTAACGGCTTCTTAAGCGGAAAGTACACGAAAGAATCACACTTTCCGGAAGGCGACTTTCGCAATTTCATGGCTCGCTTCAAGCCAGAGGTGATTGACCGCAACCAGAAACTGCTGGAACTGATCAGAGGGATGGCCGACCAGAAGCAAGCAACTCCTGCGCAAATCGTTTTAGCTTGGGAGCTGGCTCAAAAGCCATACATTATTCCTATACCAGGAACGACAAAATTGCATCGGTTAAAGGAAAACCTTGGTGCCGCAGCTGTCACATTGTCGCCTGAAGAGCTGGCGCAATTAAATGATGCCCTGGCAAGAATAGAAATTGACGAAACGCATTTTTAAAATAGTCTCATCGAGGAGCTGCCTGATAATTAGGCAGCTCTTTTTTGTCAAAACTATCATCCACAATTCCATACTAAAATGCTAAACTAGTAATATAATTACGATTGTTGAAAGGAATGAATGTATGTGGAATTAGTTAATAAGTTTGACCTGAAGTATCCTCAGCTGAAAAAAGACTATGCTAAAAAAATAGATCAGGGAGAAAATCCCTATAAAGTGGTTTTATCTGCTGCTGCAAAGGTTTTCCTCTCTATTGTTAGAGATCCGCGATATATAGATAACCAATACACTTTTAGTGATTTCTTTGGTTTTTTTGCAGATGTAAGGTGGGATTTTTCTGTCGTGCTTGATCATGAGGGAGAAGAAGCTGACTTCCTTGATTTGCTGCTTTTGTATTATTTGTTTTTAGAGCATGCAGGAATGACGGGTGACTTCACGGAGATCGTACGATGGGTGCCCGGGCTGACTAGACAACAACGGCGAAGAATTCTAAGTTGGCCAGAAGAATATGTCTTTAGTTTATTTGAAGTTAAAAGTCGTAAAGAAAAATTGACCTATAAAGATGTGCGAACCAACAAAGTCTATCAAATTGACGCGGCCGTCTCTGGCATTGACTTAACAGCGGATGACCGCGAGAAAACAACTGTCCTCGCGCTGATCGTTCCCATGGAAAAGGATTACCTGTCCACTCCACCATTCATCTATCCACTGAATGTCTTCGCGATTGAACAGATCAAAAAAATCGAGGACTATCTTTTTGATCCAGAGGAGCTGTTAAGTGATTATTATTATTGTTCAAAACATAAGGATATTCCCGTCGGCCACACCCTTTTCCATCCCAACTCTCATACCAATCCGAGGGTTACGCTAAGGAATGAAGGTCCTCGAGAAACCGATCCAAAGATTGCTAAACTATTGATCGACCAGCATGACTTCTTCCGGGAATTTGAACACCGGGAGCAGGCCGAAAAATTACTGACAAAAATCATCGAAAAGTTCCCGAGAATGTTTTATCCCTATCCCGATAATTCTGAACTGATGGAAGCCTTCCGACTTTTATTTACCAGTTCTAATGAGTTAACCAGCAGTCAGGATGAAGAAGTAACTTACTGGTATGAAGCGATTTGTGAGAAGTTGAATGAAGAGGTTAAGGCGATTGAGCCTTATACAACGTCTATAACATCTAGTGATACCTCCTTACAATAAAAGAATCAAAGTCCTAGCTCTAAATCTTTGGTATTTCCCGACAGCTTCTATGAATCACCTATCTACATTTTTATGATTTGATGATACACTGAAAAAAAGCCTATTTATCAGGACAGGAAAGGATTTGATCAACATGGATCGGTTTGACATCAATGATTTAAAACAAGAGCTAACAAAGCTGATTGGTATGGGCGAAGACGCATACTCTGTCGCCCTATCCGGCATTACATCTTATCATGTGATAAGTTCTCAGAAATCTATGGATTTTGGTTATTTTGAATTTTTGGAGGAAGTAGGTGCTGATATAGATCCTGACCCTTTTTTAGAAGAGGATAAGCAAGCATTTTTGGAGATTTCAATCTTGTACTATTTACTGGCGAGAAATAGTCGAAGCTTCAGACAAGCAATCAACTGGCTGCCGGGACTCACGGCTGACCAAAAGAAAATAGTCTCAGCTTGGCCGAAAAACTATATTTTTAGTATTTTTCAATTGAAAGTTAAAGATGACGATGTGATTTATCAGGATCTGAAAGATGGTAAAGAGTACACGATGAACTTTTCTGCCTCCAGCGTTGGTTTAGTGGATGCGAATAAGGATAAGCTTACAATGATCTCCCTGATCGTTCCTGTAGGCCAGCACTATATGTCGGCACCGCTAGTTTTTTATCCAGTGAACGAGTTAGCCTTCGCTAAGATGAAAAAAGCAAAAGATAAGATTAATTACGAGTATGCTGTTTTACTGGAAGCTTCAGACTATTTGTCTGATCTCTATGAAGATGATGATGATTTCGATTTCGATGATCTGTTTGATTATGACGATTTCCACCCCTTCTATGCTGCCGAAAGAACCAGTGGTGAATCAGACCAGGACTTTGCCAAACGATTGCTGGGGCAAAGCAAATTCTTTGAAGACTTTGAACACCATAGTCAAGTTGAGAAATTTATGATCAAGGTTATTCAGACTTTCCCTCAGCTGTTCCATTCTTACGCCAATGCTCATGAGCTGTTGGAGGCATTGCGGCTTTTATTTGTCGATGAACAATTTGATGTTGAGGAGTTACAAATGCTTTCAGATGAAGTCCCGATCTTCTGGTTCACTTTGATTAAGAAGCATTTGCCACAAGAAGTAGCAGCGTTGGAACCGTATATTGTTCCTGATGTTTTCGATGATAATGAATTGCCGTTTTAAATAATTCACAAAAATATCCACTGTCAAAGGCAGGTTTATCTGCTTTTGACAGTGGATTCAACTTTTACTCTGGAACTACCTCACCTAACCTGTCAATAACCTCGCTTTGCGAATCAGCCACCTCGGCCCGAGAAATCCTCAAGGCATCGGTCGCAACTGTCGCATTGGGCTGCAGCTCTTCAATTGTGCTGACGGTACTAGAAAGCCCACTGCCGCCATGGGTGTTGAAAGGAACAATGGTTCTGCCGGACAAATCATTTTCTTCTAAGAAGGTATACATTGCCATTGGCGAATCTCCCCACCAGTTAGGATATCCCAAATAAATCACGTCTTACTTGTCCCAATCAGTCACACTTGAAGACAACTCCGGACGATAAGAATCAGCTTGCTCTTCATCGGCGATCCACTGTGCCACTTATTCGGTTAGTCCAATTCCATCGCCATTTTCTTGAACCAGCAAGCTGGCAGCGGACGCAGCATCGGTATCATCACCAACTGGTAATGAGAAGCAAGCAACTAACTAATGCACTGCCATCACCTTCTTCGTTGACTACCTCTTTCATGTAAGAATCACAAAGCTCTCACAAAATTTCAACGATTCTTAAGCGACAAAAAAGCCCTCAACCTTTTGACAGATCGAGAGCGTACAATTCTATTCTCTAACCACAACCCGCATCCCTACTGGAACGGTATCGTAAATCCATTTAGCATCGGGAACCGATAAGCGAATGCAGCCGTGGGAGCTTGCTTGCACTCCTAAAGACTCGGCTTCACTTTCAATATAGTTGCCATTTTCATCAATCGGCACGGTGTGGAATAAATACACGCCATGATCCCGCCAGGAAACCCAATAGTTGGCTCCTTCGCCGCTCCCCTGATTGTAGAAGGTTTCTCCTCGTTCGGATTCGATCGCAAACTCCCCCAGAGGTGTTGCAGATTCTCCTTCTAAGCCGGTGGAACAATTCATGGTATACAGGACTTCATCGCCCCGTTTGAAATAAACCTTCTGATCGTTAATGGACACGTCGATCCAATCATCAGGTGCTAACTCAGGATAGGGTTTCGCTTCTGACGGTTTATTCAACTTGCTTTTAGGCGGCTGACTGTCTGTCGTGGCAGTTGTTTGTGTGCTTTCAGAAGTCGTACTTGTTGTTGATTCAATTGTAGTGCTAGTACTGCTGCTGGCGGACTCACTGGAAACAGAATTATTATCGGCTGCACTGTCTTCCGGCTCTTGGCTTTTGGCAAAGTAAAGCGCCGCAGGTATCATAAACATCAAAATCAAACTAATAATTCCGGTAAATTTCCTCAAACGAATCCCCCTTTCTGCAGAAAAGATTCCATCATTTCCTCAAAAATGATCTTGTTCATTATATCAGAGACTTGTTTACAAAAGGGTTACATTTCCTTTATTCTTTGTTTCATCATTTTTTATGAACTATATGTAACTCGTTCAAAGAAAACGCAACTGTCCATCCCGTTACCATTCCAGGAAGGCAAATCTGCAGTACCCCTCAGCGTAAAGCCTAGTTTTTGGTACAGGTGTTGAGCAGGCAGATTCGCCGCAAAAGTGTCCAACCGAATCGCTTCACAGCCTCGTTTTTCTGCCAAGACAATCGCAAATTGCAGCAGCTTCTGAGCGATTCCTTGCCTTCTAAACGTAGGACTGGTCATTAAAGTATGGACAACTAAAATCTTTTCTGGAGCTAGAAGCGGATTCGCCCAAGGGATCGCCCGGTACTCTTCGTCAAAATTGTAATTGAGAATCACTGAACCGGCAATTTTTCCGCTTACCAAGGCTAGGAATAACGTTTCTTCTTGAATCGCTGCTTCGGCAGTTTTCAGCGACGGATACACCCCTGGAAGCCAAGAAGTGACGGCCGGATCAATGGTGGCCGTCACTTCTTGATAAAATTCACGAATTTGGGAAAGGTCCTCCAGCTGAGCAGCTCGGATCACCACGTCCATCTAATCCAGTGCCTCTCTAATAAACGGCATACTCATACAACGCGGGCCGCCGCGACCGCGAACCAGTTCACTGCCGGGAATGCGATGCAAGATAACACCGGCTTCTTCCAATTTTTGATTAGTAATCGGGTTACGGTCGTAGACCACCACTTCCCCAGGACCGATGGCCAAGGTATTGGAGCCATCGTTCCACTGCTCTCTGGCCGCTGCCGTCAGATCATCGCCGCCACAGCGAATAAATTCCACGGCTGGTAATTCTAAATAACGACACAGAATCCGTTCCAAAGAGTCGGTTTCTTCCACGATTTTTGGAACTCCGCTTTCTTTGGCGACTGAATAAACGACTAAATTTTCTTCAATTTCCGGATGAATCGTAAATTTGTCGTGATCCACCATGGTGAATACCGTGTCCAAGTGCATGAACTTCCTGACTTCGCCAATGTTAAACGCTAAAATGTGCTCAAAGCTGTCTTCATAGTCAAAAACATTCTTCGCCAGCTTTTCAATGGAGTTAACATCCGTCCGTTGCGAAATGCCGATGGCCAGCACTTTTGGTGTCAACACCAGAATATCGCCCCCTTCTAAACGGGTATCCATTGTACGGTTATACAAAAGCTTCACTGGATCATCCTGGAACATCGGATGATGCTGGAAAATGTATTTGCCGTATAAGGTCTCCCTACGCCGGGTTTTAGCATACATCTTATTCAAGGAAACACTTTTTCCCACAATTGAAAAAGTATCGCGGGTAAAATACAAATTAGGCATCGGATCGATGTAAAAGGGATTGCTGTCCTCCACCATATCCGACAAGTTTTGATTGCGGGTAATAGTAAACTGATTCTTCCGCAGCCCCGCCATCGTTTGATCAATGAATTCCCGGGTATCCTTAATGGATAAAAAATACTGTTCGATCTCTTTGCGAGTATCTACGCCAGTCACATAGGCTTCATTCAAATACTCAGTCAAAAACTGCTGTCTCACCTCTTCAGAATGCAGCGCTTCAGCTGCCAAATCTTCCAAGTAAATAACCTCAACACCTTGATTTCTTAAAGTATCGGCAAAAAAGTCGTGTTCTTTTTGAGCCTGTTCTAAAAATGGGATATCGTCAAACAGCAGCGATTCTAAATAATCCGGCATCAAATTTTCCAGCTCGTGTCCGGGCCGGTGCAGCATCACCTGCTTTAATCCGCCGATATCGGAATAAACATTTAATGGATTTGTCATTTTATCCTCCCCCTACTTCGTTATAAGGAAATTTTTACTTTAAATAGGTGTTCTATTCTTACCGCATATACCATTCTGCTAAGTCCCACGTTCCTCAATTGTTCATCGCTTTTTCGACGTTTATTCCAACACTGAATACTTGCGAAAAGCAGAGCTGGCAACCTTACACTTCAAGGTTATCAAAACACAGCAGCTTTCACAATGGATAACTTTCATACTGAAGAAAAGTGATGGTATTCAAGAAATTTTTCCGAAGTATTTTCAGTTTTTGATGAAAAAAAGATGAATTTACGATGAGAATCTGGTACAATTCCCAAAAGGCTTTATTTGAGTTTGCGGCAAAACTTGAGGTGAAGAAGATGCGACAATTTTTAGGAAACGTTGACAGAATTGTAGTCAAAATAGGAACAAGCTCTTTGATTCATCCAAATGGAAAAATTAATTTTTCCGGGATTGATCAGCTGGCTTTTGTTCTGACCGATTTAAACAACCAAGGAAAAGAAATTATTTTAGTTTCATCAGGGGCGATTGGTGTGGGCATGGATAAGCTGCGCATGACTGATCGGCCAACTACGATTCCTGAGCAGCAGGCGGTTGCTGCAGTGGGACAATCTGAATTAATGCATTTTTATAACCAGCGCTTTTTAGCTTACAATCAACAAACGGCTCAGGTATTGATGACGCGGGACATCGTCGATTACCCTGAAAGCCGCAGGAATGCCATCAACACGCTGGAGCAATTATTGAGTATGAATATTATCCCCATCATCAACGAAAACGATGCGGTAGCCGTTGATGAACTGGATCATTTTACCAAATTTGGCGACAACGACGAATTATCCGCGATTGTTTGCCAGATGCTGGACGCTGATTTATTGATTATGCTGTCGGATATTGACGGGTTTTACTCAGACAATCCCAGCAAAAATAAAAAAGCAGTTCTTTATTCCACCATTACAGAAATAACCGAAGAAATTATGGAACAAGCCGGTGAATCAGCCGGAAGCAAATTTGGAACCGGCGGCATGATCAGCAAATTAAAAGCCGCAAAACGGGTTTTAGACGCACAAGGAGCCATGGTATTAGCAAACGGCAAGCCACCAGGAATTATTTTTGACATTTTGGACGGGAAAGAAGTCGGAACACTTTTCAGGGGGAACGAATATGTGTAGTACGATGGAACAATTAGGAAAAAATGCTAAGGCGGCCAGTGCCATCTTAAGCGGATTAGATACCAAAACTAAAAATGCCTGTCTGCAGGTGATGGCTGACAAGCTGAGAAAGCATACGAATCGCATTTTGCGGGCCAATCGTCAAGATTTGGAAAACGCCGCAGCTAATGGGACTAGAGAAATCATGCTGGATCGACTGCGTCTGACTCATGAACGAATTGAAGCGATGGCCGAAGGAATCGAGCAAGTCATCGAGTTGCCTGATCCCATCGGTGAAATCAGCAAAATGTGGCGCAACGAAGCCGGTCTGTTAATCGGACGCCAGCGGGTGCCCTTAGGTGTGATTGGTATTATCTTTGAATCAAGGCCAAACGTCACCACTGATGCAGCCAGTTTATGCTTCAAAACCGGTAATGCCGTGATTTTACGGGGCGGCAAGGATGCCTTTTTATCCAACGAAGTGCTGGTAACGATCTTGCAAGGAGCTTTAGCAGCCTGTGACTTGCCTCGCAACTGTATACAGTTTGTTAACGACACGTCTCATGAGGTGGCCAATCAAATGATGAAGGCGAACGATTACTTAGACGTACTAATCCCTCGCGGCGGTGCGGCTTTAATCAAGCGCATCACTGAAAATGCCACTGTTCCGGTTATCGAGACAGGAACCGGCAACAATCATGTGTATGTAGATGCGGCAGCTCAGCTGGACATGGCGGAAAACATTATCATTAACGCCAAGGTACAGCGCCCTTCTGTCTGCAATTCTATCGAGACGATTCTCATCCATGAAGACGTAGCGGCAGAATTTTTACCACAAGTAGAGCAAGCTTTAGTGGCGAACCAGGTAGAACTGCATGCTTGTCCAAAATCAATGAAGCACCTTCAAACAGCCAAACCGGCTGAGAAAGAAGACTGGTCCACCGAATATTTGGATTTAACGCTGGCGGTAAAAATCGTTTCCTCATTGGATGAAGCGATTCAACACATCAACAAATACAACTCCGGCCACTCTGAAGCAATTGTCACCGACAGCTATTCAGCTGGTCAGCGCTTCTTAAAACAAGTGGACGCAGCGGCAGTTTATATTAATGCCTCTACCCGTTTTACCGATGGCTTCATGTTCGGCTTTGGTGCCGAAATCGGAATCTCCACCCAAAAGCTCCATGCCAGAGGACCGATGGGATTGGAAGAATTAACCTCTACCAAATTTGTGATCCAAGGTGACGGACAGATTCGGGAAGGCTAATCCATTCATCATAAACAGACGACGACTCTACAATGAGTCCTCGTCTGTTTTTTTGTCTTTTTTTTCTTTGTACATTTTGCACCACCAATAAAATGGTGCAAAATGCGAAGGAGTGTTGAAAAATGTATATAAAACACCAGTCTTTTGGCGGCAAGTAAAGGATAGGTTAATTTTTGCGTCGATAAAAGGATAAAAGGATAGAGATAAAAAATCAAACTTCCTTTGCCAAAAGACCGTGTGTTTTATTAAGTTAAGATACGGTTTCCCGCAGGGGATTTGCACCTTTCAGCCGATCAACTAGTTTGCCGTTTTTAAGACTATTCCCTCAAACAACAGCCTAGTGAAAAAGTTGAAAGCTGCTTTTGACTCGTTTTATAAATGATGATGTAACGATTTCCATTGACCATTGTGCACCACTTCCCCAAATGATGCACAATGTCATGGAGTGATTTTTATAAAAACACCGGTCTTTTGTGAAAACAAATTTCAAGGATAGCCAAAGGATGTCGTAAGAAGGATAGAAAGATTTGTGTTTTCAACTTGACCTTGTTTTTCAAAAGACAGTGCGTTTCCCAAATTTTACGAAAAGCAGTGATGGCGGATACAACAATCGAATACAACAGACTCAAAACTGCTTCTTTGTATCCATCGGAATAGACGCTATTCGTCTTTTTCCTTATCCTTCAACTGTTTCATCAGCTTTTTCAACTGCCTTTTCTTCATTTTCGGTGGTGAACCGTTGGGTTTCTTCGGTTCTCCCCCAGGTTTTCCCCTAGGACTATTTTTACCTTTTGACTTTTCAACGACTTTGCCGTCTTTAAAAGTTGCTCCTTCAGCCAGCCGTGTCGTCAAAAAGGTCGAAAATTCTTCCTGACTCATCTTAGAAATGTTCATACCCTTTGGTATTTCAATTCCCAACTTGTTCAAGGTTTGTTCTTTATTTAGAACAGCATAAGGAACTTCCGGAATTTTACCGGTAATAGCAAGTTTCCCTTTACTGGTTTTTTTAAGATTTTCTGGTTTTGATTTTTCTGTACTCTCTTCATCAAGAGCGGTCTGATCTTGGACAGACTCCGTCTCATCGGTTTGAAGTTTTTTTGGAACCTGCTTTGGTTTAGTCTCAGTCAATTCGGCTTTTTTCGGTTTCTTCTCTGACGCTTCTATTTCGTCATCCGTTTTTTTAGTCAGATCAAATAAATCGGTCTCAATCGATTCTACGATTTTGGCCTTAATTACCTTTTTCAATAAAACGACACCGTCTTTTTCGAATAAGTTCAACCCAGCAAGTTCTTCCAGATCTGCCTGGATTTCAGCCTCACTTCTCGTGCCGTTGACATTTTTCACAGTCCAGCGTTGGGGTTTTCCATCGCTTTTCTCGAAAGTAGTGACTAAACTTAGCATATTCCTATTCCTTTCCGTTTTTTATCTGAAGGCAGCAGCTATAGGTCAGGGGACAGAAAACGCTCCATTGATTTCATCTGTCAGCTGATCTTCTAATTCTTCAACATCTTCACTAGTATAGGTTTTTGCAGGAAACAATCTGACTGTCAGCTTTTCCCACTCTTTTTTGTCAAAATATTCTTTGAATTTATAATAATAACGGCGCAGTGTCCGAGTTGATTTGGTCTTCAAGAAGATTTCTTTCACTAAGTCTTCCAGCATAAAGCTAAAATCCTCTTCCCCTATACGATCCCGCACCTGAAGGGCTATCAAATATTTAATGGTAAGCTTTTCGTCCTTCGTTTCTTCCCAATAAGAAGATAGTCTTTTTTCGATGGTCTTGCGCTTCAATTTGAACATTTGCTGGTGAGAAAATAATTGACTGGTCATCGGGTTTCCTCCTTGTCTAGTTGCTTCGATCATCATCAATGACATTGATTGTTTATGGATTCTTTTGAGTTGTTTTTATTCGTTTAATCTTTCGATGCCTAAAATTTACCCCACAAATCAACTGGTTACAATACCTTTTTCGCAACTTTTATAAGTTGGAAGATTTTGTCCCAAAATTCGGGACAAATCACACCCAATTTAGGAAATATCTCAAATTCTATTGATTTTATCGCCAAGATATGGTAACGGTTGCTTCATCCTATAAAAAAACAGCCGTCCCGTAAGACAGCTGTCAAAATACTTCTATTATATATTGGCAATTTTGGCAGGTTCTTTACTCCACTGACCGGGATCTGTCCGATCCACCTCTTCTTCGCCTGTTTGCAAACGTTGGTAAAAATCCAGTTTGTCGCTTAAATAAGCCGAACACTTTTGCAGCTTTTCAATTTCTTCATTCACTCTAGCCTGCTGCTCCCGCACGATTTCGATCCGCTCTGGCAAGGCCGCTTCTCCAATCAGACACAAATCCACATAACGCTTAATCGCATCCAAAGTCATGCCGCATTCTCGCAGCACTTTAACCCCAGTTAACCAGTTGACTGCTTCTTCGTCAAATAGCCGAACATTGTTTTTTCCCCGTTTTAAATTGGGAATTAAGTCGTTATCGGTGTAAAAGCGAACGGTATGAGGATTCATTTCCAGCAGTTCAGACACTTGCTTGACTGTATACATAATTTTTCTCCTTTTTCTTGTTGACTTAGAGTCGCTCTAAGGTGGTAAAGTCATTGTAGCAACAAAAAATACGACAATCAATAGGAGGATTTTCCCATGCAAATGATCAAATTGAATAATGACCTAGAAATGCCCGTAGAAGGCTACGGGGTATTCCAAGTAACACCTGAGGAGACCGAACGCTGTGTGCTGGATGCTTTAGCTGTCGGTTATCGCAGTATTGATACCGCTGCAGCCTACATGAACGAAGAAGCTGTCGGAGCAGCCATCAAAAAATGCGGGATTCCCCGGGAAGAATTGTTTATCACGACTAAATTATGGGTTCAGGATCAAGGCTACGACTCTGCCAAACAAGCCGTAGAGTCTTCTTTGGAAAAATTAGGGTTGGATTATCTTGATCTGTATTTGATTCATCAGCCATTTGGTGATTACTACGGTTCATGGCGGGCAATGGAAGAGTTGTATAAAGAAGGAAAGCTAAGAGCCATCGGTGTCTCCAACTTTGAAGCGGATCGTTTAGTTGACCTGATTTTAAACAACGAAATCACGCCAGCAGTCAACCAAATCGAAGTCCATCCTTTCCACCAGCAGCAAGCAGCCAAAGCCGTAATGGACGAATACGGTGTCCGCATGGAAGCCTGGGGCCCTTTGGCGGAAGCGCAAAATGACATCTTCAACCACGCGGTGTTGAAAGAAATCGCCGCTAAACACAACAAATCCGTAGCCCAAGTGGTTTTGAGATGGCATATCGAACGTGATGTCATCATCATTCCTAAATCTGTGCGCAAAGAACGTATGGAAGAAAATTTAGATCTTTACGATTTCAGCTTGGATCAAGAGGATATGGCAAAAATCGCTGCTTTGGATACGGGCAAAAGCACGATTATTGATCATCACCAAGTAGAAACAGTGAAAATGTTAAACGGCTTAAAAATCCACGATTAAGCTCAACGCTAAAATACCGCAAACGATTTTCGTCTGCGGTATTTCTAGTCTGATTGATTACAAATAAAGATCGATCCCCACTTCGGTATCCTCCACCAATGTTTTCGGTGGTGCCTTCACCAACAGCAAGCACCAGTAAAAGTCCCCAACACAGGCGCCAGCATGAGTTGCCGCAAAAAGAATGTAAGCTCCAGCTGGCATGATCCCTAACAGATAAGCTGCGGTTAAGCAGGAAGTAATTAACACAAAAGGTGCAGCAGAAATCCAAGCAAATTTCCCTTTAGTATATTTTGATCCCGGTGAAGCGGCATAAGCCATACCGTTTTTAAAACCGAATTTTACCTTACCTGTTGGTGAAAAAAGTTTAAAAAACAACCCGTGAATCAATTCGTGGATTACAATTAGGGCAAATAAAAGCAGTAAACCGAAGATAATATTTCCCAGTTGATAAGACTGTCCAAAATTACCCGTTGGCCAGAAAACCGTTACGCCTGTGAAGAAAATGTAAAAGAAGATCATTAGTATCACTGCAACAATATTGATCCGTATAGTTAGTTTCTTGTCATTCATAATGTCTATCGAGCGAATTTTCTCCATTAGGATCCCCCTTTTCTTTTATTGTAGGGGTTTTCGACAGTGAATACAATGGAGATCAACAATCAGCAAACAGTTTTTCTCGCTGTAAATATACTACTTATTTCAGTCGACTTCCCGATTTAACTTTTGATTCCCAGCTTAGATTTCTGTTTTTCGATTGCATTTTCTCTTCATCCAGCAAAGAAAACGTTTTAATATGGATTGGGCTGGTGTAGACTATTACTATACAAAAATGAACGCTTTAACCATTACCTAATGGCAAGCTGACATCATCTATATCACTAGATTTGACTAGGAGGAACCATTATGACCATTGGAAACCGTGTTTATTTAAAACGAAGCCTGCCAGATCCTGAATTAATTCAACGCTTCAGCAAGCTGCCCACTGCTGACGTCGCTGACTGCATGTCCCGCACCTCCGGCTTGTCACCGGAAATCAAACTGCAATCTTCCCCGGATAGCTACATGTGCGGCGTGGCTTTAACAGTAAAGGCTCGGGCGGGAGATAATTTGATGCTCCATCAGGCCATGAGCATGGCTCAAGAAGGCGATGTAATCATTATGTCCAATGAAGGGGATCGTTCCCGGGCGCTGATGGGGGAAATGATGTACAAGTATTTGGCCGACTTCAAAAAAATCGCCGGCATCGTCATTGACGGTCCGATTCGTGACTTAAATGTCTTAGCCAACGAAAAATGCCCGCTATATGCCACCGGATCAACTCCTGTCGCTTCTTACAAAGAAGGACCTGGCGAAGTAAATGTTCCCATCTCCATTGGTGGAGTGGCCGTTATGCCAGGCGATATTGTTTTAGGCGATCTTGATGGCGTGGTGATCATTCCAAGAAAAGATGCTGCTGCCATCATCGACAAAGCCGAAGCGGTCACTGCCAATGATCCTATCAAAGTGAAAGAAGCCGCCTCCGGTTCGATTGATCATTCTTGGTTGAAGGGAACGATGGAAGCGAAAAAAGTAGAATTTATTGACGACGAGTATTCTATTTAACGAAGGAATACTTTTTGAAAAACAGCTTGTAGGAAAAAAGAGAAGTGCTGGAAATCAGCCTTCTCTTTTGCTTATAGTTCCTCATATTCTTTTTTGTCATAGTCATAAATAAAATATTCATAGCTGAAGGCCACCGTATCAATTGACTCATCCTGATTTCTTTCCTGGTTGCGCTTGGATACGGCATTGGTATCGACAAACTTCACCCGCTCTACATAACGCTCGCCAATACTGTTGTACATCTCGAAAGACAACTGATAATAATTTTCCAGCAGCTGCTCTTTGTACTTTTTATCAATCACCAGCGCTAATCCTCGCTTCTCCCCCGGCGCCAACGACACATAGAAATCCTCATTGCCAAAATGATTGATGGACTCTTCGTAATGAGAATCTTCAAAAGTGGAAAGCACCAGATAACGCATTTCCAAAAAAGTTTTAGAAGAATTCACAATCGTCAAATGAACCAAAAAGCCATCGTCTGGTTCATCCTCCAAAAAATCTTCCAGTTCTAACAGGTCCTCATCATATTCCGCCTTGGCCATCTGTACCTTATGCTCCAATACATCCTCCGTATGGTCCGCTGTTTTCCCGTTCAACAATAAAATCGAAGGTTGTCGCTCACTCAAAGCCCGCATGTGGGTGTGGCGCTCCATATTTTTTTCCGTCTCGTTCAGCAAATCTCCTTGCCGGTGAGTAGCAAACCCTAAAAACAGGGTGCCGATCATGGACATAAAGGAAATACAATAGCTCACCATATCCGAGGCATCCCAGGTAATGCCAAAATCAAACACATCAATCAGCGTATCGCTGAACACCAGCTGCACCACAATCAGTGGAATAAAAAATGCCCCCAGCATAAACAACAGCCAATGCTTGCGAATCTTCTCCATCCATTTCATCCGATTCCCTCCTAAAAACGCTTTATTTTTAGTAAATCACGGATAACCAAATTGCGCTATTTTTGTGCTTTTAAGCTGGGAAGACTTCTTTCGTTAAATGAGAACACATTGTACTGTTGGACTTTACGTGGTATATTTATATTATAAAGATAGATATACACCACATTCCTAAGGAGGAATTCGCATGAAATCAAGAAGCATCCTGCATGGACTGATGGGTCTGCTCTCGTTGTTAGGCTTTATCGGAATTTTTACGGACGAACGAGCCTTTTTAGCTTTCTTCGCATTTGTCGTTGATTTTGAATATTTCTTTATCAAAACCGATGAAATGCTGGAGGAATATTTGGACAAGTCTGCTTCACTCGCCTTTTACTGCGGCATGATCGTTACAGCTGTCGTCACCTTAATCTATTTCTTTGTGAACAGTTATGACGGACATTCTGCGCTTTTATACGGGATTGTTTCTGGTTGGGCTGTTTCGGTAGCCGTACATGGTCTTTCGATCGGCTATTACACATTCAAGGAAGGTTGGATACTTGGGCATGATAAAGAATAGAATCAAAGAATATCGAGCCAAGCACGATATGAAACAAAGCGAGTTGGCTAATTTAGTAGGTGTCCGACGAGAAACCATCGGCAATCTTGAAAAAGGCCGTTACAATCCTTCACTTGTCTTGGCCTGGAATATCGCAAAAGTTTTCAACGTGACGATTGAAGATATTTTTACCGTGGAGTAACGTAAATAATCACAAAAAGCCTCTCCTGTCTGCTTAGTTAACACAACAGACAGGAGAGGTTTTGTTTGCCTTGGCAAATTTTCCTACAAAAATTTCTTAGGTGTTCTCAGCATTCTTAAGGCATTTAGAATAACTACAATCGTACTTCCTTCATGCAAGATGACGCCAAAGGTAATATCCATTTTGCCGAGAAAATTTAATACAACTAAAACCACCACTACAAACATTGAGAACCAAATATTTTGCCAGGTGACTTTATTCATTTTTTTGCTTAATTTGTGAGCATAAACCAATTTCGACAAATCATTTTTCATTAACACTAGATCCGCAACATCCATCGCCACATCGGTTCCCTCACCCATGGCAATGCCGACATCGGCCGTAACTAAGGCCGGGGCATCGTTGATTCCATCACCTAACATACCAGTTGAACCGTACGTTTCCTGCTGTTGCTGCAGGATGCTGGCTTTGTCTTCGGGCATAACGTTCGCTGCAACTTCATCGACACCGACCTGCCTGCCGACTGCTTCTCCGGTTAATTTAGCATCCCCGGTGATCATTGTCGTGTGTATCCCGGCTTCTTTGAAGTAAGTTATCGCATCCTTCGTATACTGATTTGGGACATCCATCAAAGCAATCAGCCCGATAACCTGTTCATTTTCCCCTAAAAAGACCACGGTTTTCCCTTCAGCAGAAAGATCCTGGGCACGATTTTTATAGTTAAAGGATACATTGTTAAAGGAAGACGGCTTGCCAATACGGTAGATTTTATCTTTGTAGCTGGCAGATAATCCGCGACCCACTTCATTTTCAACAATAATTTCCATCCCGCCGCGATCTGGAAATTTAGTTATAATAGCTGTCGCTAACGGATGGTTGGATTGTTTTTCCATCGCAACAACTAAATTGATCAACTCGGCCTCGTCTAAGCCTCCCTCAAAGAAAAAATCCGTTACTACTGGTTTCCCCAGCGTCAAGGTGCCAGTTTTATCAAAGCAGATTGCCTTTAAATCCTGCAATTTCGAAAGATAAGCACCGCCCTTCACCAAAACCCCTTTTTTCGAGAGATTGGATATGGAGGCCAAAGTTGTAGGTACAGCACTGGCTGCTAAGGCGCAAGGAGAAACACTGATTAAGTAAACCATGCTTCGATACAAGCTTAATTCCCATGACCAGCCGAAAACATACGGACCTGCCAATAAAATAAAAGGAAAAAGCACTAAAACAATAGTGACGTATTTCGGCTCTAGTCGCTGAATTAAGGTTGCAGTTTTGGTCAAACTCTTTTGTGATTGATTAACCATTTGCAGTATTTTTGAAAAAACGGTCTCAGAACTATCTTTCGTCACTTCCATTGTAAAGGTCCCGGCGCCGTTGATCGTGCTGCCGTAAACTTCATCGCCAGCATTTTTCTCTCTCGGAATACTTTCACCATTAATCGAAGATTCGTCAATTGCAGTTGATCCACTAATGATAATACCATCGGTGGGTACTTGATCCCCATTCAATACTTGTAAGATATCCCCGACTTTTACTTGATCGACAGGAACCACCTCGGTTGTCCCATCGGGGTATAAAACCCGTGCCTCGGTTGGATTCATATTCAACAAATTGGTAATTTCTCTGCGGCTTTTTCCGTCAACATACGCTTCTAAGAAATGCGCCCCGGCGAAAATGATGATTAACATAGCAGCTTCTTCAAAATTCCGAATGACAATTGCTCCGGCAGTTGCCAAGGCCATCAACAAATGTACGTTTGGCTGGAACTTTTTAGCTGAAATAGAATTTTTGAATGTATCGCCAATGCCCTCAAGAATAACATGATGTCCAGCGGTGACAACTGCCACTAAGAAAGCAATACTTGCAAAAAGATCATTGCTTCCCTCTAAAATAACTCCTGCCACAAAGGCTGCTACCCCAACAAAAAACATAAGGATGGTAAATTTACCACCATGACTGTGATCGTGATGATGCTCGTGGTGATCATGATCGTGGCTGTGACCGCGACACTCTTCGTGATTGTGACTATCCATTGTTGATTTTTCCATACTAACCCCTCCGTTCAATGAACAAGAATACATATGTTTATCTGTTCATTTGTATAAGCTGATTATATATGAACGTTCATTCATATGTCAATAAGCAATAAAAGATTTTTTTGTTTTTGAAAAAAATAGACAGTTGATTTCTTGCTGCATGTGTAATACAAAGTTTTTTGTTTAGCATCTAGGTCTATCACTACTGAATTGTCCTGTTTTATAATATTTTGCTCTACAGACGTTTGACAAACAAACTACAAGGTGTAGAATGAAACTAATCAGATTAGTTAAAAAAGAAAATTCGATTAGTTAAGGAGCTTACCTATGAAAATACTTAAGAAAAGAAATCTTTACCAGCTGACCTTCATGTCGGCTATATTTCCGGTTAATTGCTTTGTTTACGAAAAATCAGATTGTTTGATGGTTTTTGATATGGGAATGAAGGGTTTTGTAAATGAAATTAAAAAGCTTGAAGAGCAGACTGGAAAATCAGTCAGCACCCTGCTGCTTACCCATGCTCATGGCGATCATGTAAACGGTGTGCCAAAGTTTCGAGAAGTTTTCCCTAAGGTAAAAATCGGGATTTCTGCCAGAGACAAAAAATTGCTAGCGGGTGATTTTAGTCTACTTGAAACTGAAGCCCCTGGGAAAATCAAAGGCGGCGTACCTAAAGCAGAAGTCCCCGTTGATTTCACCTTTGAGCCAGGCGAAGAAATTGCTGGGCTAAAAGTCATCGCTGCGCCAGGTCATACCCCTGGTTCGGTAGCGTTTCTAAATGAGGATAGCGTGATGATTGCCGGAGACGCTTTTCAATTGTGGGGAGGTATCGCAGTTGCTGGAATCGTTCGACCTCTCTTTCCTTTTCCAGCTTTTGGAACTTGGGATGCAACCACCGCTTTGGAAAGTGCTAGAAAATTAGTTAAACTGGAGCCGAAGCTTTTGGCAGTTGGTCATGGTGATCTGCTGGAAAATCCCACAGCCGATATGCATACAGCAATTAGAACAGCCGAAAGGAAGTTGCAGCTTGAAGAAAATCACTAAAGAAGAAATTATCGAAGTAGCGATCCTGATTCTGGATGAGCGAGGTGTTGATGGCGTAAGTCTAAAAGAGGTGGCAGAAATACTAAGTATTAAGACGCCTTCTTTATACAACCACATTAAAAATCGCGAAAATTTGTTGGCATTGGCCGCTTATGTCAGCTTGGAGAATTTTTACCAAACATTGCTGCTAGCAAGTGTGGGCGTTGAAAAAAAAGAGGCGCTTTTGGCGATGGCTGGTGCCTATCGCCAGTTTGTGGTAGATTATCCCGGTCAGTATGAGTTGATCCAAAAACAGTCTTACTGGGAAAATACCGAAGCCGATAAAATCTCTAATCAGGTCATTGGCTTGCTGCAAAAAATCTTAGCCAGCTTTGATCTGCCGAAAGGTGAACAAATTCATTTTATCCGGCTGGTGCGCAGTTATCTTCACGGCTTCTCTTCATTAACTGGAAAAAAATCGTTCCAACTACACCAAGATATCGAGGAAAGCTTTATTTACGGACTAAACATCATTTTTTTGGTATTACCGGAGTAAAAGAAAGGAATAATCCATGAAAAACTACCAACTGACAGTCAACGATTTAGTGATTGAGGCAGCTTTTGACGAAGAAAATGTAGAAATGATTTTTTATCCACTGTTAAAAAAATGGACAGAATTACAAAAACAAAAAGATCGGCGGATTTTCGTTTTCCTGGCTGCTCCTCCTGGTTGCGGCAAAACCACCTTAGCCCTGTTTTTGGAGCAGCTAGCAAAAAGCGATCCCGAGTACACTCCCCTTCAGGCGATTGGATTGGATGGTTTTCATCACGAACAAACTTATCTCAATAGTCACTTCATGGAGGTAGATGGTCAAACTGTTCCAATGAAAGACTTCAAAGGACACCCGGCTACCTTTAACGTGCCCTTCTTGCTGGAAAAAATAAAAGAAGCTCGCTATCAAGATAATAAATGGCCTGTTTATAGTCGTAAGCTCCATGATGTAGTTCACGATCAGGTGCAGCTTAAAGAAAAAATCATTTTGCTGGAGGGAAATTATTTACTATTAGACGAGGCTCCATGGAATCAGCTTCTAGAATACTGTGACGATCGGATATTTTTGTATTCCGATGTAGCTATTTTGGAGGAGCGTTTAATCAAACGAAAAATGCAGGGCGGTTTATCTTACCAGCAAGCACAGTCTTTCTATCAACAAAGTGATAAAAGAAACGTTGAATTTACTTTGGCAAGTGACCCTCAGCCTGAAACCACACTTTTGGTGCGGGATGGTATTTTTTATTTAGAATAGAAATTTTGTGAAGGTTTGGTGGACACATGTCTTTCTTAGCAGCAATTACTTTAGGGATTCGCTTTATTTTGGAAATAATCACGGTGGTGGGACTTTTCAGCGGAAGTTTTATCCAAAAATACTGGGGCGAAAAATTCCTTTTCGGCTTATTGGCTTTCGCTATTACCCTCGTTTGGGCAAAATATGGTGCTCCAAAATCATCGTTAAGCTTAACTGGCATGAGCAAGCTAGTCTTGGAACTGGTGGTTTACGGCATTGGAATTTTGGGAATCTGGCGGATATTTGGGATGCGGACAGGTTTATTTTACATGTCCTTTGTTGTGGGAGATCTGCTATTGATGTACTTGTTGAATTTGCAAGGGCATTAAGCGTTTAAGGACTTTAGCTGTCTTCAGAAATATCAATATATTAGGAAGCAGATCGACTACTTGCTTCCTTAATTTTCTAGTTGACCACCACCACCATCTTTTCCCCTTACCCAACAATTTCAAAAAAACGGTTCATTAAATTTGAATTATAGATTATACTTAATTTTGTAATCGCTTTTTTAAAATTAGATAGGAGCTGTAACCATGAATTACCACTATTCAACCAAAGTACCCATGTCCGACGCCGATCCTGTCGGTGATCTATTAAAAGCCGCTGCCAATCCTGACATCATTTCTTTTGCCGGCGGGCTGCCAGCCCCGGAACTATTTCCGGTAGCGCAGGTACAAGAAGCTGCTAATCAAGTCTTTCAGGAAAAAGGCATGACCGCGCTGCAATATGGCAGCTCACAAGGTACACCCGAACTGCGAAAAGTAGTCTTAGAACGCTTGTCCACTGACGATATTCAGGCCGACCTTGAACAAGTAATGATTTCCACCGGTTCGCAGCAGGTGATTGATTTAACTAGCAAAATATTCTTAAACGAAGGCGACACAGTGATCGTAGAGAAACCAACCTACCTGTGTGCCCTTGATGTTTTCAAATCCTACGGTGCCAACTTAGTCAGTGTCGAAATGGACGAAAACGGCATGAAAATGGATCAGCTGGAAAAAGCTTTGCAGGAACATCCCGATGCTAAGCTGCTGTATACTATTCCCAATTTCCAAAATCCAACTGGCCGTACCATGTCCTTGGATCGCCGGAAAAAATTAGCTCAATTGGCAGCTGAACACGATCTCATCGTTTTAGAGGACAATCCATACGGCGCCGTGCGCTTTGAAGGCACTCCATTGCCAGCAATTAAAAGCTTTGATACCACTGGGCATGTGGTTTACACTAGTACTTTTTCCAAAATTTTGGCACCGGGTCTGCGTTTAGGCTGGGTAGTCGCTCCCGTAGAATTAATCGAAAAGTACATGGTGATGAAGCAATCGGCAGATTTGCACACGGACGCGTTGTCGCAATACATCGTGGCGAAATTCTTTGAAAACAACGATATTGAAGCCCATATCGCAAATATCACGGCCTTATACAAAGAACGCAAAGATTTAATGATGGAAGCCATTCAAAAATATTTTCCAAAAACAGTAACCTACAGTCAACCTGAAGGCGGTATGTTCATTTGGATCGAAGTGCCGGGCATTACTGATACTCAAAAGCTGTCAGATCGCTGCATCAAAAATGATGTCGCTTTTGTACCTGGCGAACCTTTTTATTGCGACGAGATTGTTCCCGGAACCTTCCGCTTGAACTATTCCAGCATGTCGCCAGAACAAATTGATCTGGGCATGAAGCGTTTAGGGGAAGCGATTGATGAAACGCTAGCACAGGGATAAAAAGGAGGAATATGATGAAACAATATGTAGTTGATGCCTTCACTAATGTAATTTTTAAAGGCAATCCAGCAGCCGTGTGTATTTTGGACGCTTGGCTGGAGGACGACCTTTTGCAGGCGATCGCCAAAGAAAATAATTTATCAGAAACGGCCTTTGCCGTATCGACTGGCGAAAATCAGTATCACCTGCGCTGGTTCACGCCCACCGATGAAATAGACTTGTGTGGTCATGCAACTTTAGCTACCGCGTTTGTCCTTTTTAATTATTATCAAGCAGGTGCTGAAACTATCACCTTTGATACATTAAGCGGAAAATTGATTGTGGCAAAAAGCGGCGATCGTTATCAGCTGGATTTGCCTTCTTATGATCTGAAGGAAGTTGCGGTGACAGATGAGATGGCCAATGTCTTAGGTGTGCGCCCGTTAGAAGCTTATATGGGAAGAGATTTAGTTTGTGTGCTCCCTGAAGAAAAATTCGTTACCGAATACGTGCCAAACAGCGGAAAACTGGCGACACTAGACGGCATGCTGGTCCACATTACCGCCAAAGGTACAGAGTATGATTGCATATCTCGCAGCTTCGCACCAAAAATCGGAATTCTCGAAGATCCGGTTTGCGGCAGCGGTCATTGCCATTTGGTTCCCCTGTGGAGCAAAAAATTGAGCAAAACGCACCTAACCGCTTTTCAAGCATCCGAACGCAGTGGTGTCCTTTACTGCGATTATTTAGGTGAACGAACACGAATTAGCGGCGAGGCTGCTCTTTACTCGATTGCTGAATTACAGATTGGTAACTAAAAAACCTCAGTCAGTAGAATTTCTGCTGGCTGAGGTTTTCTGCTATTATAATAATTCTCTTCCTTGCGGGCCATCCCACTCGTACTTTTCTAGCGGTGGCCCATCATAGTTTTCGAACAATTCCTCTAAGGTAGTTGGCATTTTCTTTTTGGGAGTAAGGGTCATTTTCCCTGCTTCTGCCATCAATTCAAAAGTTGCCTCTACATCCGAGACACCCAGCTCACTCAATTCTTCACGACTGATTCTAATGCCGTATGCATCGCCCCATTTTCCAGCTGTACTTCTTTGTTAATCATGATGATTCCTCCTGAAGTATTTTATCCCTTTAAAATCGATCCACACTAAATTCAATTCCCCCATTTTCTTCTTTCCACCAGCCTACTGCTGTTGAGCCGCCCCAGGGAGCTTCTTTATAGCTGACAAACTGACTCTCGAAATCAAACACTAACGGCTGCCAGCCATATTCCCCAACTTCTTTTTCATAGGAGCTGCCATTTTGACGAACATAAACCTTACTATCTCCATACATTTGCTGGTAATAGTTGTTCATGGCAGAAACAATTGCTTCTTCTGAAGCTGATTCAGTTGAACTCGTTGATTCTGTGGTTTCTAAAAGCAGATTTGTGTACTGGACAATGCGGAAGTCCTCTTGAGTGACCACATATTTGTCATCCGGTCTATCGGGATAAAAAGCTCCGCCGAAAACCACTAATTCGACCGTATCCGGCAATTGGTTCAGCTGATACGTCACCCCCCCGCCGTTAGTATATTGCCAATGAACAGCGATGCTGCTTTCTTCATTGTTAACAACGGACCATTCGCCTCGCCCATCATATACCGACCAGTCATCAATTTTATAAACGGCATTCTCGGGATTACTCATTGTGTTTTTCAAAAAATCTAACGCTTTGCTTTCAGTCCATACCGGATCAGCTGCATCACTTGAACTAGATGCAGCAGTTGATGAAGTCGACTCTTCAGCAACAGAAGAACTTACCACCGTCTCTTGAGAATCATTGGTTGAATTTTCTGGCGCGCAGGCGGATAAGTAAATACCAGAAACAATCAGTAACAAACAACAAATTTTATTCTGCATTGTTTTTCCTCCATCAACTTATTCTCTTTGGAATGTGAAGATGACATTAGGAATTTCTTGCCAGTCACTCCAAACATTCAACTGGTCCCCTTCTTCTGGTGCGCCCTCGGTAAATGATTTCACCATATAGCGTCTTTGTTCGCTGGAAGTAACGCTGCTATGGTCTGGTGAAAAGACAAAGGTGGTTTTGTGCTCTACATCCCCTCTATTGCATATGCCCCCTCCACCTAGACCTCCCGGAAGTCGCATTAGAAATGGATACATCATTCCTTTGTGGATGACGGTATCTTTTTGGAAATAGTTGACAACCACCGTCTGATTATTGACTTTTTCTATCTGAACATCCTGATAAACCGGGTCTGCTTTCAGTGCTTCCCAGTCGCCATTAATCGGCAAAAGGTGAATCTCACCTTTGTCATCCCACTTGATTCCCCATCGGTGACCACCCATCTCAGTATTTATCCAAGTGGTGTTCTCTAAAACTAGCGGCTGGGTTGCATAATCTGGCAGCTGCATTTCCCCTGCCGCCAAAGCAGTTTTAACCGCTGCATCAAATGCAGCCTGTTCCATTACCGGAGTGCCTTCGTAAGCTAAGGTTAGTTCATAATTTCCTAAAACTTGATTACCGATTTTTTCAAAAGCGGGTTCGATCCATTTAGTCTCCTGCGGCTGCACTGTGATTGTTTCGCCATCTGAGCAGACGATTTCTTCAATAGGTCCCGTATTCTCAATAATAGCTGAAAAACTCAAGCGCAGCTGCGACAAATCCACTGTCATTTCCTTGTCGGTTGGGTTTGTGATGCCCAGCGAAAAATCGACATAATGAATCCCAGTTTGACCCTCGCCGAAAAGAGTTGCTTTGGATTCAAACTTGGCTGTGGCAGCGACATCTTGCTTGACTGCGATGGTTTCAAGAGAACTCGATTCCGCGGTTTCTTTAGACTTTTCTGTTTTGGAGGAAACAGCTGTCGTTTCTTCGGAGCTAGTAGCATCCGTACCCTCGCGATTACCGCCACACCCTGAGCCGATAACTAATAAACCAACAAACAATAAACACAAATTAATTTTCCTCATTTTTCTACCTCCTTTTTTTATATTCCTTTAATTATACAAGCTTTTTTTACTATTTACTAGGAGAGAGGGAACCAGCGGCAGTCATTTTCCCCACGAAAAAAGACCAGCAAAATGCTGGCCTTGCAAATGTTATAGTTGTTCCCCGTTGGTAGCAATAACTTCTTTGTACCAATCAAAGGATTTTTTCTTAGAACGATCCAAGGTGCCGTTGCCTTCATCATCGAGATCAACGTAGATGAAGCCGTAACGCTTGCTCATTTCACCGGTGGAGGCACTGACTAAATCAATACAGCCCCATGGTGTGTAACCCATCAAATCAACGCCGTCAGCAACTGCATCAGCCATCGCTTCAATGTGGCGACGCAGATAATCAATCCGGTAATCGTCTTCGATGGTGCCGTCTTCCTTCACCTCATCAATCGCCCCTAGCCCATTTTCAACAATAAATAATGGTGTTTGGTATCGATTGTACAGCTCGTTTAAGGCTAAGCGCAGACCTTCTGGATCAATTTGCCAGCCCCATGCGCTAGCTTCCAAGAATGGATTGCGTACGCCGCCCAGCAAGTTGCCGGCAACTTCATCTGCATCTTCTTCAGTCACAGTAACTGCGGAAGACATGTAGTAGCTGAAGCCGATATAATCAACCGTATGCTCCTTAATCAAAGCTAAGTCTTCATCGGTAATCTCTAAATCGCTAAATGCCACTCCGCGTTCGCCCAACATACGATCCGTAAAGGCTGGGTACTCACCCCGCACCTGAACGTCTGTACAGAAGAAGTTGAATTCTTGATTTTGCTTCATAGTCGCCAGCTGATTCACTGGATTCGCATCAATACTATAAGTCGTTGCGTAAATGATCATGCAGCCGATTTGTAGATCAGGATTCAATTCGTGACCAATTTTCACCGCTTTGCTGCTGGCAACAAATTGATTATGCCAAGCCTGCACGATATTTTTGAAATCACCGCCGCCTGTGCTTTTCACCATCCCTTGACTTAACGCTGGGAAATGGAATGCGGAATTAATTTCGTTGAAGGTCATCCAGTATTTTACTTTCGACTGATATCTTTCCAAAACAACTTTAGCAAAACGCTCGTAAAATTCGATCAGCTGACGATTTTTCCAGCCGCCGTATTCTTTAGCTAAATGCAAAGGCATTTCGTAATGGGAAATCGTTACGACAGGTTCGATGTCATGCTTCAAACATTCATCAATTAACGCATCGTAGAATTTTAAGCCTGCTTCATTTGGCGTTGTTTCGTCCCCTTTAGGAAAAATCCGCGTCCAAGCAATCGAAAAACGGTAGCATTTAAAGCCCATTTCCGCGAACAACGCGATATCTTCCTTAAAGCGATCATAATGCTCAATCCCGCGATGGTTAGGATAAATGTATTTGTCCTGATCCAAACTCCAGTCAAAATCTTCGCTGCCTAACACTTGGAAACGAATTTTGCCGCCGGGCATTACATCGGCTACCGAAATTCCTTTGCCGTCGCGATCATAGCCGCCTTCTAGTTGATTTGCGGCTGTAGCGCCGCCCCATAAAAAGCCTTTAGGAAATTTTGTCATTACCTTACCTCTTTCATCTAATTATTCATTATCCAACTGCAAAAACAGCTGGTAAATCGCACCTAACAAGTTGGCCTCGCTGCGAAAATGACAGGCCATGATTTCTAACGGTTCAAAAGTGGTACCTAGCAAGCGATGTTTTTTCCGCAAATCTGCATACTGCCGATTGATTTCTTCAATTAACCGATTTTGCGTGCTGATCCCGCCGCCGATAACAATCCGCGACAAATCCAATGTCGCCTGTAAATTGATCACCATTCGGGCAATGATCTGACAATACCCTTCAAACAAGGCCAAAAGCTCCGGCTGATCCTCGTGCTCTAAAGCCACAAAGACCCTCTCGCCGTCCGGTTCATCCAGCCCTAAGATTTTCGAGCCTTTAATCACAAAACCAACAGCTGATGAGTGCTCGCCAATCAGCGGTTCATCTTTATTCGCCTCCACATAATTAATTAAAAAGCTCAACTCCCCGGCTTGGAAATGACTGCCTTGAAACAGCTGACCGTTCAAGATCAATCCGCCGCCAACACCAGTGCCCAGCACCACCGCCGCACCATTCTCAACCTCTTTCAAATTACCTAACCACAGCTCCGCTAAAGCCGCCGCTTTGCCGTCGTTAGAAAGCGCGCATGGAATCCCAAATTCTTTTTCAACCAGCTCTTTTAACGGCAGCTCATGCAAGTATTCCAACGAACCGCCGTGATAAATGATCCCTTTTTGAGTATCAATTTTTCCTGGCAAACTAAAGCCAACACCTTTAATATCATCCCGAAAATTACAAATTAACTGAAATATCTCGGCCAAAAATTCATCCAAGGTGGCTGGTGCTGGAATCTTATTGACAGACAAAAGGTTTCCCGATCGGTCCACCAAACTATATTTGATGAAGGTTCCCCCAACATCAATGCTTAAATAATCCATCGCGCCCTCCTTTAACTAAGTAATTGCAGAAAAATGCTGATCACTAAGATCATCTATTTCTAAGAATGACGGCTATTTTACCCGTATTCCTTCAATAAGTGTAGCATATTTCACCAGAAAAAAACCCTGCCATTTTGAAAGCCAAAACTTTTTCAAAGCTTCTTCTCCAACCGAAAGTGCCAATAAATCGCATAAAACTGAATAAGCAAATAGACTGCCCCCAACGAAAGAACAATTGCCAGATTAAAATAGTGAGCAATTTTAAACACCAAAGTAATAGATGGTTTATAACGGCCATTTTGCAACGAACTAATTGTCTGCCGGGACATTTCCATCGCATCAATCAAATCCTCTTGGGTAATCCCGCGTTCCTTCCGCAGCTTTTCAAGATTTTTTCCATTCAGACCCCTCGCTAACGTAAAGTGAATTTTGCGTAGTGCAGTTACAGTTTAAAATAAAGTTGTTGTATCATTCGTTCATATACGTTATAATAATACTAGGCATTAAATAACTACCCTTAGAGATATTTTTGCCTTTTTCACATTTGTGAATCAACTTTACACAAAAAAGATTCGTTTGTTCAATTTATTTGGCAAATGAGTCTTTTTGTATATTCTATTATTTTGGTGTTTGATTGTACAAATATGATTTCTACCTGAATAAACAGGAAAACTGACGACTTTTTAATAACGATAGTTATATATCTTTCGATAAATAATAAGGTTGAACCGTGTTATAAAATACGTTATACTATGTTTTGTAGTAATGCATTCCCCTTCCCAAATGCTTATTACAATCGCTCTCCCCCTCGATAATTCGAGATGGCGTAATGCCTTTATAGTAATCTTTTTTCAGACGGACATGAAAAGAGGCACTGGATTTTTGGTCCAGTGCCTTATCTCCTTTATTCACTATCAAACAATCCTAATTCAACACACGCTTTCCAGATACCATCATTGCCTACTGTATCCGTTACATAGCTGGCTTTTGCTTTCAGCTCCTCATTGCCGTTACCCATAGCAATCGGAAAACCAACTTTTTCAAACATAGCAAAATCATTTTCTTCATCCCCAAAAGCCAAGGCCTGTTCCGCTGTAATATTCATCCGCTGCAAAATCTCTTCAATGCCGCTGGCCTTTGAGATGTGGGCATAATGAATATTCAAAGCGGTTGGTGCGACCTTTTCAGCAATGACTTGAGTAGTATCCAATTCCGGCAGCTCATCTTTAGGACAATGACATAAAAATTGCAAGACATTCTCCGGCACTGGATCACCGACTTGATACTCTAGAATTTCCGTAGCCGTTTCCAGCAAAAATTCAACTTCAGCCGCTTGAAAGCTTGCGATCATTTCCGCTACCAGTTCAGTCTCCAAATAATGGCTGGCGATTTCTTCTCCTTGAAACGTCACAAAGGTGCCATTGGAAGCAATCGCACTGTCCACTTCTAACAGCTGTGCAAAATCGGCAATCATTTCGTAATTGCGGCCTGAGGCGATCACCGGTTCTATCCCTTGCTCCTTCAGTTTGCTTAGTGCTTTTTTGGCTGATTCAGGAATCCGACCATAAATTCCCAGCTCTCTAGGCAGTTCGTTATCTGCCAGTGTGCCGTCGATATCAAAAAATGCGACTTTGTAATTTGGCAAAGTGTTTCCTCCTTAAATTTTCTTGCGTCCATCCTTGATCCGCACCACTACCCGAAATTGACGTTCCGGATGATTTTCCATATTTACGTACTGAATTCTCGCTTCAAAAATATCGCTGTAGCCAAAATAAAGCAGCTTGCTTAACAGCTCATTTTTGGCACTGGGTACATAGCCAATCTTGTGCTGGCCGTAAAAAATAGCCACCGCTTGCGGGTCGTGGGGATTGTCCGGCTCCGATACTAAAGTAACCGGCTTGCCGATTTTTAACTCTTCGATTATTTCGATCCCATCATGAAAGGCAAAACCAGCTAAGTGAAAATCCATCAGATGCCGGCTCCATTCAAATCCGTGTTTACTTTCCATCACAGCTCCTCCTCATTTTTAACCGTTTTCTCTCTTTTATTTTACCAGTAGACAGTTACCGAAGCTAGCGCAATCGAAAACCCAAAAAAGCTCTGAAAGAAACTAATCCTCCAGAGCTCACTCCTATTTCAAGTGCTTATTCATTTTTTCAATCTGCTTTTTTTCCGCAAAATAGTAGCCGGTCCAGATGACCAGAAAAATAGCGATAAACATTAGACTGCCGCCAACCACCGGTCCGATAGCAAAAGGGAACCACTTAAACAAATACGCCGTGGCAAAAAACAAAAGATAGCTGCCTAACAAATGAATCGCCGCAGCGGCCAAAAGCGGCAGATTGCTGTCATAAACCCGCGACAGCATGCCGATCAACAGCGACATTACCAAAACACCAATAATCATAGCCCGCACCTGCTCATCCACAAAAAACAATCCCATAACCAAGAAAATCAAACTGCCCACCAGCATGCCGCCAATACCTGCTTTTATAATCTTCATATTGACCCCTCCTAAAAATTCAATTTTTCTTTCAACGTCTGAAAATAGCGGCGGGAAATAACCACCTTGTACTCATTTTGCAAAAAGCCATAATAATTGCCGGAAAAGGCGATCTCCAAGCGCTGCAATTTTTCTATATTTATAATAGTAGATTTTGAAATCCGAACAAATTTTGACGCATCCAGCAACCCTTCCAAACTCGCCAAAGACTGGCGCATAACCAGCTGTCCATCAATCAAATAAATCGTGATTTCTTTTTGCAGCACTTCCACGTAAACAATGTTTTCCTGTCGTACTAATTCATAGCCGTCCATGGTTTTCAAGGTCAACACATCCGGCGTACAAACAAAACCGTTGATGTGCTCCACCATATCTGTACCAAAATCAAAATCACAAGTTTTCACTGCTACTTCTGAAACCGTATATTTTTCAGATACTGATAATCGAACGTTGAATTTCTCCATCTCCCTCACCTCACATTGATAGTTTAGCAAATTTTTCTTGGGAAAAACGCATTTTGGCACAAGCGGTAAAATTTTGGCGTAAGTGGTCAATTTAAATAAAAAAGCCATAACAGCAGCTCTGGTGCGCACCCCGTCAAT